>NZ_JAMAST010000001.1 GCF_023336505.1 Sporolactobacillus mangiferae
TGTAGTATGTTTAATCCACAGCTTGCTGAAGTCGGCCCAGCCAAAGGCATTCAGCTTTACTCCTGAGAGTGCACTGTCAAAAGTAATCTCCCGCTTGCTGTGATATAAATAGATTAATAGACGCTCACTTTGAATAAATTGTTCCAGTTTCCGAAAGATACTCATTCGGGCGTGATGACTCTCTGCTCGAAGAAATTCACCCATAAAAAGGTCAATGCGGCGCGCTTGTTCACAATTTATCATTCGCCGGATTAAACTGCTCTCATTGCAAAACAATTGCAGGATTCCGAGTTCAAGATTTTCTTCAAGTACTTCGCCGCCAAGAACCAGATCCGCATCATGAATCAGCTGTTTTTCATAAAAAAGATTCATCGGCATCGGCATTAGCTTCATGCAAATGCCAAATTGCAATGCACGTTGCCGTATCCACTCTGCATCCCTGATCACTGCCTGATGATCAAAGTGAACAAGCAGTAAAGTCTCTCCGGTATATGTACTCTCTGACAGAAGCCGCTTAATCGTCTTCTCAATATTGTCAGACGGGCGCAGTTTCAATGCGTGATCATGATTAATAAAACTGTTCGAAACACGCAAACGGTTTTCACCGAGTTCGCGGATGAGACGATTGCGGTCAATGAGCAGATCAAACACGTTTCTAAAATGCCAATCGTTCAGAGGACCCTTTTTATTAAAATTGAAGATGAGATAGTTACTGCCGATCTCTTCATATGTTTTCTCATGTACGGGTAGTTCAGATTTTACATCCTGATTTGGCACTTCATACAGCCTTTGTGTACGTGCAAATTCCGGGGCAAAATACAGTTCAATCCGGTCCAGGAGCGCTCGTTCACGAAAATAATCGGAAAAGCGTTCAAAAACAAGCCGCTGCTTATTGTATTTTACAATTCGAAAGGCTCCGGTACCAATGATGTGCTCAGGATTAAACCCGATATCAGCAGGGAGTATGGCTAAATTAAGCGCACTGAAAAAAAGCAGGGCTGGTGTCGGTTCAGTGAACGTCAGTGTAATCGTATAGCGGTCCTGTATCTTAACCTGTTGCAATGTCCGGAAATACCACCGGCATGGAATCCGTTCGATTGGATCAAAGACACGCTGAACGGTAAAACGCACATCCTCGGCAGTCAGTTCACGTCCATGATGAAAATGCACACCCTTGCGCAAATAGAACGTCCAGTTCCGCCACTGGTCCGAAGCGTCCCAGGCATGCGCGAGATGCGGTTCATAAGTGTCGTTCACTAAATTATAGTTAACCAGGCAATCAAATACCTGTCTTGCAATATGCGACTCGCTTGTAATTGCCGAAAAAGCAGGATCTAAAGTTGCCAGCCGTCGTTTCATCGGAATGCGAAGCATATCACATTTATTTTCACTGCTTGCTTCTGTATGGTAACCAAACTGTTCTTTGATCCGATTATAGCTTTTCAATTTTAATTGTTCAGGTAGTGCATGAGACTGGATAAACTTGATTGCTCTGTCCAATTGCTGCTTTTGAAGGATCTCGTTGATCTGTTCATCGATCAGAGCATCCAGCCTTTTCAGAAAGGTGACCCGTGATTTATGCCCGCGGCCTCTCCCGCCTTCCCAGTAAATCCAGTGCAGATTTACAAGCTTTCGGATAATGAGCTTCGCATTGCGCTCCGTGCAGTAGAAGATGCCCGCGCATTCACGGACACTTGTATCAGCGTGCTGCTTTGCATCACGGACTTTTGCCAAATAAAACTCCGTATAATAATCGAATGCATGCATGGCTTTGAGTCTCCCTCTCATTCCTATTGTTGGCGAATCTCATTGGAAATGGCTATGTTCAGGTAATAGTGTAGTCGCCCATATCCGTTTGTTTGTGAAAAATTCACCTGTTCGCTGAAAAAACCCGAAAAACCAGCAGAAAAGGGCTCACCTAAAAAAGAGGAAAAAAATGTTTTTAATCTACACTTTTTTCACGGTTTATTTTCATTGAAAATAACAATACCATTTAAAATTTAAGGGGACAACTGAATGATCAAAACATTTATGAGCCTGCATACCAATATAAAAGTCCGTCTGCTTACTTCCTTTATTTCCCGATTTGTCGGCAATATGGTATTTCCGTTTATGGCCATTTATTTTGCTCAGGAATTTGGCGCCGCAACAGCGGGCATTCTGCTTCTGTTCAATGTTCTGGCTTCATTAACGGTAAGCTTTTTCGGCGGATATGCTTCTGACCGGTTTGGCAGAAAACGTATGATGATTTTGGCCCAGACCATCCAGATTGCTGCGTTCATCATCATGGCAGCTGCCAATTCACCTTGGTATCAGTCCGCAAAAACAACGTTTTTTATGATGTTTCTGCAAAGTGTGAGCAGCGGTTTCATGAACCCTGCTGCCGAAGCCATGCTGATTGACGTAAGTACTAAGGAAAACAGGCCATTTATGTACAGTGTCAATTACTGGTCTGTAAATCTGTCAATTGCAGCCGGAACCATTATCGGAGGATTATATTTTAACAGTGAACGTTTTTGGTTATTTTCACTTCTTGCTGCCACGTCGGTGTTTGTTTTTATATTGCTGGCTTTTTTCATGCACGAAAATCAGTTACATCCGCTCCCTCACAGTCCATCTGCATCAGTCCGGCAGATAATTGGCGACATGGGCAAAAGTTACCGGACCGTGATGACAGATCACCGTTTTCTCGTCTTTTGTCTCGCACATTTGCTTATTCTGTCACTGGAATTTCAGATGAACAACTTTATCGCGATTCGTCTGTCACATGAATTTCATGCCGTAATTGTCCATCAGATCGTTGACGGTTTAAAAATGCTCAGCTGGCTGCGTGTTGAAAACACTGTACTCATCGTACTCTGTACTTTTTCCGTCAATCAGTGGATGAAGCACTATCATCCTGACCACGTTTTATTTACAGGACTTGTACTCTACAGTTCCGGATATGTGGTGCTGGCATTCAGCAATCAATGGGTGCTGCTTTTTTTCATGATCCTGATTACCTCGCTTGGTGAGCTCATGTATGTGCCCCATTGTCAGTCACTGCTTGCTGCAATGATGAAGGAGGACTCGCGAGGCGCCTATATGGCTGTCTACGGACTCGTTTTTCAGGGAGCTAAGATCATGGGCACAGTTGGCGTATTAGTCGGTGCCTTTCTGCCGGCATACGGCATGGCGTTTTTTTATCTGATACTCAGTGCCACAGGAATTTTCTTTTTCTACCGATCCATCCGAATGATGCAAAAAAATCAGACAACCCAATCCATGAGCATGCCCATACATAAATCCGAATAAAAGACGAGGTGTCTGGCGATGAAATTTGTCCTTCTTTTTGGTCCTCAGGCTGTTGGAAAAATGACGGTAGGCCAGGAGCTCACCAGGATTACCAGCTTGAAATTATTTCATAATCATATGACCATTGACCTGTTCGCGCCGTTATTCGGTTTTACGCCCAAATGTGGCGGCTGTGCCACCTTGTTCGTACGGAGACATTCAAAACGTTTGCAGGGAGCGGTCAGTATGGCATCATTTTTACAAAGGTATGGGCATTTAATCGCGCAGAGGACTGGTCTTTTGTTAATAGGGTGTGTAACATCTTTCGCGCAGTGGGTGCCACTGTCTATTTTGTCGAGCTTGAGGCAGATACCGCCGTACGTCTTAAAAGGAACCGAACACCGAACCGTCTTGCGGAAAAGCCTACAAAACGAAACATTGCCAAATCTGAGCAGAATCTTCTTGAATCCGCGGAATATGATCGGCTCAACTCACGGCCAGGTGAGATCAGGGCACGCAATTATTTAAGAATAAATAACACCACTATAAGTGCAGAACAGGTTGCAACAATGATTAAAGAGCATTTCAACCTTTGATTGACTCAATCAAAAAAACAAGCGATCCCATGAAACGGTAAGTCTTCGGAGGTCGCTTGTCTTTTTTACTTTCCGCTGAACTCTTCTGAATAATTATTCAGCAAATCATGCTTTGTATTCCAGACTTTCCATGAAAGATCGACAAAATAATGATGCGGGTTCTCAAAGCGAAGCACCTCTGCCCATTGTCTCTGAACCTGCTCCATGGCGAATTGGCGAATGTCGCGTACAGAAGGACTTTGGTAACAAAGCCGGCCGGCCTTGAAAATTTGTTTGCGAAGCAGCTCTGCCTTATACCGTTTCAATCGCTTCTTCTTCCATGTGAAAACCGGATCAAATAAAGTCAGCGGCTGAGATTCGTCAATCGTTTCCGATTCATCGCAGATCAGATCGGCAATGGCTTTATCCGCATCTTTGTCATAGATACGGTAGATTTTTTTAAATCCTGGATTAGTGATTTTCTCTTCGTTCTCACTGATTTTAATCCTCGGAATGATTTTGCCGTCTTTCTCAACAGCAACAAGCTTATACACACCGCCAAATACAGGTTCAGAACGCGCAGTGATCAGCCGTTCCCCGACACCAAATGAATTAATCTGCGCACCTTCGGCAAGCACATCTTTGATAATGTGCTCATCAAGAGAATTGGAAATCACAATGATTGCTTTTGAAAATCCTGCTTCATCAAGCGCCCTTCTGACTTTTCGAGTCAGGTAGGTAATATCTCCGGAATCGATTCGAATACCGAGCGGTTCATGGCCCTGCTCCCGCAGTTCCTTAAAGACCTGAATAGCATTCGGCAAACCGGATTTAAGCACATTATATGTATCGATCAGGACCAGGCATTGATCCGGATAGGCTCTTGCCCAGGCACGGAATGCCTCAAGTTCACTGTCAAACAGCTGTACCCAGCTGTGCGCCATCGTTCCGGATACCGGAATGTCGAACATCATGCCCGCCAATGTATTGGCGGTTGCTGAACAACCACCAATCACTGCGGCACGCGCACCATAAATAGCCCCATCGTATCCTTGCGCGCGCCGTGATCCAAACTCCATGACCGGCCGGTTGCCAGCCACCCGGCAAATACGATTCGCCTTGGTCGCAATTAAGGTCTGATGGTTAATCGTCACCAGAATCATCGTCTCAAGAAGCTGCGCCTGAATAGCCGGTCCGCGAACTGTTACCAGCGGTTCATTCGGAAATACCGGATAACCCTCGGGTATGGCCCACACATCGCAGGAAAACGAAAAAGTCGCCAGATACTCAAGAAACCTTTCTGAGAATGTGTTTGTTGAACGCAGGTAATTTATATCATCTTCAGTAAAACGAAGATTTTCAAGATATTCAATCAGCTGATCTACACCAGCCATGATGCAGTAACCGCCACCGTCGGGAACTCGGCGAAAATACATATCGAAATAAACAATCTGATCCCCGACCCCTTCTTCAAGATAGCTGTTTCCCATCGTTAATTCATAAAAGTCGACCAGCATCGTGAGATCTCGGTCATTTCTCACGTCAAACCTGGAATCCATCGTCTCATTTCCTCCAATGTATCAATTATGTATACGTTATCGCATATGTTGAATCGAGTATACTATTGACCTGCAATCTTGTAAACTGTGACTCATTCTAAAGCGTTATGTTCTTTTCATTTATAATAAATCAAGCAAGCAATCATTTACGCTTTTTGTACAGGACATTCACTTATACTTAATCAAAGGTTCACACTTTCTTAACAGCAAAGATTTACGATATAGTTGAACTGTGCATCAGTAATGATCAAAAAAGAACATATATTTGCGAATCATGTATTTTCGCTTTCTTGTGTCAGGACATCCGTATGCGTGCAGCTGGGAGGTGAAGCTAATGCTGCTTCTTAATGAACTGTATGAACTGGAATGTCGCCTTTTTCGAAAAATCAATCAACATTTTGAGCGAAGGATCTGGAATGCTTATTTCCGCACAGTCACGAATGTTGGCGGTGCTGTCCTTGAGATTTTGCTTGTTCTCCTCCTGTTGATTTTTGCGCGCGGTCACTTGCGTCTTACCGCCGTAGCCTGTGCCATTTCTTTAACTGCAAGCCATATCATCGTTCAGGTGTTCAAGAAATGTTTTCCGAGAAAGCGTCCCTACCTGATTCTTGACGATGCGAATTATCCAGTCAATGCATTGCAGGACAATTCGTTTCCATCAGGACATACAACCGCGATTTTCTCAGTTATTATACCTCTTATATTATTCCATCCGTCACTGAGCCTCATACTTTTGCCTGTTGGACTCAGTGTAGCGGTCTCACGAATTTTTCTTGGCCTTCATTATCCTTCAGATGTGCTGGCCGGAATGATGCTTGGAACAATCACCGGATATATCTGCTTTATTAAAATTGTTCTTCCCTATGCCTTTTAATAGGCATACGCATCAAAACAGCCGATTGGCTGTTTTTTATTTATCGACTTTAGTTCGCTGAGCTAAGAAAAATCGGGTAAGTGCAAAATCCTATATTTTTTTATCCAGCAAAAGAGGGTGTCCCATTGTCCAAATAGACTTTTGAGTCACCCTCCTTTAATAAAACTGTGGGTAAAACGCAAACAGAAACCCTTCAAAATTTATCAATCTGACGCGGCTTTCTCACTAATACCATAATACCGGCAATGATCAATAAAACGCCCGGAATGAACAACTCCGGCAGGCTCAAAATTCCGGCAATCAGCAACACCGTACCTGCTGCTCTTGTTTTTTTCAATTTAAGCAGCAAAAAAAGGCCGATCGCTGTCAACGCAAAGATCAGAATGGTAAAAATCAAAATAAAAATTCCGGCAATTTGTGCAAAATAAGCAAGGTCAGTCAATTGCTGCGACGTTAACTGCTGCTTTTCTCCGGCCGCTTCCAGCTGCATCTGGAATGTTGTGAAATCTACGGTTAATAAACGAATGCCAATCAGCAAAAACAGCAAATTAATGCAGCCGCCAATGACCGTTAAAGTGATTTCCCCCGTTCGTTTCAAGAGTAGTCCTCCCTTGGCTGATATCTGTACTGTAGCTATATCCATGCCTATGTATAAAATTTGATTCTTATTAAACTATACACTAACTTCAGAATTTGATCACGACATTCATTGCAAAGAAGAAAGGAGCTGTCATGCTTAAATAAGAAATCCAGATTTTCCAAAAAATATCCGTGTTTATCCTTCTTAAAAAATCATGTTTATCACACAAAAAAACAGTTGGGAATCGTATCGGGCCACATCCGCCCACATCTGATTCTCAACTGACACAATGCTTTTTCTTCATTATTATTGAGTATGTAATTTCGTGATGAAATGAAGATTTGCATTGAGAGACTGCAATGCAGCCCGAAAAGTAAGGCTACCGTTTGGGGAGCATCAACAATAGCCGAGCAAGACAGCCTACCGTTCAATTGAGATAAACCATAGAATATCAGGACTGTACATGGCCTACACCTCCTCTTAATGAAATTATCGTAGCATGATTCGACAAAAATATATTAGAATGTATAATATACTCACATCGGGGGTCATGCTAATGAAATATCAATTAGGAGAGGTCTTAAAAAAAGTTCGCCAATCAAAACGCTATACGCAAAAGTACATTGCCGGGGATCAGATGTCACGAGCAACCTATGCAAAAATAGAAGCGTGCGATATGCAGCCTACCGTTGGAAAATTCATGCATATATTAAAGAAACTTGATTTATCTTATGAAGAATTAACATATATTCAAAATTCTTATAGCCTGAATGGGAAGGACGAAATCGTTCACGACTTTTTTAAGTTAACAACAAGTGCAGAAATAGAAAAAGTTTATGCTGTAAATTCCAAGTGTACACAATATTTAAAATGCCACTCAGACAGTGTTGTCCAAGATATACACTATGTCTGTGAAGCAATGACAGCTTTACATTTTGAAAAAACTTTCGATCATGCTTTTCCGTATGCAAATAAGGTTTGGGAGCGTCTTTCCAAACTCGATAACTGGTATTCCATTGAGTTAAAACTAATAAATAATATCTTCTTTTACTTTCCACTTGAAACAAGCATATCTATTGCTGAACGTGCCCTTAAAGAAATCGATCGTTTTTCTTATATTATTAAAAGTAACGAATTGAAATCATCTTATTTACTGAATTTAACGATTCTGCTATTTAAAAACAATAAATACGAGGAAGCCTATGAATATGCAAATAAGGCTATTGAAGAATGTATCAAAATCAAAAGATTCGAAGGCTTATCAGTTGCCTATACCAGAAAAGGCCTTTTACTTATGAAACTTGGAAAACCAGATGAAGGAACAAAATTAATCCATAAAGGACTCTCAATCTGTAAAGTTCTCGACTTAGATTCAATGGGCAAGGCAATCATTCAGGAAGTTCATGAACTTGTTGCTATTGATTTGCCTCTGGATCAAATCCTTAATAAAGATGACGGATTTTCACATTGAAAAAAGGCAGCAGAATCCGATTTAATCTCAATGGTTCAGTGAATTCATGGAAGCATTTTTCTCCGGAATGCCGATATAGCTTAGATCCGAAATGCCGCTGAAATAGTGCTGCTCGATGAAATGGTTATCATCACCTGGAAAAAGAGAAAACATAGGCTCAGAATTGAGTGCAAAGCAATAATTTAAACCCTGACTTTCCTTTAACTGGAGAAGAAATGGCAAAGCGGCACGCATGCAAGACGAATTAGCCTCCTCATCGGGAACCGATATAAGCAGTAAATTCTCTGAAAATCCGACCGCACAGGCAGATTCAATCAAAGACATATGAAGTGCAAGTCCGCATTTCATATCCATCGTCCCTATTTCGAATAGCCAATGACCAGATTGAAGATCCTCACGAATCACCTTGAGAAGCTTGTCCTGCTCTTGATAAAAACATTCAGTCAGTCGTTTGACATCAAATGCGAGATACTTCCATTTTCCATATTATTCCACCCCGGCTACGTCAAAATGGCTGAATAAGATGACCGTCTGATCTGTTGGCTGGCGCACGCACAAATGCCGATACAAATGAACGTCCGTCTCCTGTCAGCACCTCATTTAGATCATCCGGATGCTCACGGAAGTAATTCAGCACTCCCGGCTTTTGCAGCAAAAATTGAGGAAATGCTTTCTCCGCAAGTGAACCAGAAATACTGGGGACACGTACTAAATCACATAACAATTCGCGCAGTGCCTCTTTTGTCTGCCACTCACTCATCATAATACCCCCCTCCTCGCATAAATTCTAAATGATTCTTTATTATACAATGAAGAACATCTATTGAAGCTTTTATGATCAGGTGTTGTCCTTAGTCTTGCAGATATTAAAAAATATTTTCATTGCTGTGCGAGTTATAAAAAATAAACATTCATTTTGGTTGACTGTATTAACAAAAACTGTTACGCTCAAATAGTTAACACAGTTACCTGTTTGGAGAGGAGGTCCATTTTTGGAATCAGATTCAATCCACGCTATAATTTCTGCCTATGAAAATTTATCCGTGTATACGACTGATCAGGTGCAAGAGGCTGTTCAAAAAGTGATAAAAAAGTACGGGATTACTTTTGAACAATTTTGTTTGCTTCGTTTATTGGAATTAAAACCGGGAACAAGCCCGATTCAGATCGCTGATTATTTTAACATCAACAAGAGCGGTGTCAGCATTCGTATCGGCCGACTCGTCGATAAAGGCTACATTGAAAAAAAAATGATCGACAATCGCAGTCACGGTCTCTATACTACTGAAGCCGGAAAAGAACTCTTTTTGAAAGGACAGCAAAAGATCCATGAACTGGTCGGGGAATGGATCAGAGAACTTGGTGAAGAGGACAGCAAAGAATTTATTCGCATCTATTGGAAAATCAATGAAATTATTAAAAAGCAGAGGGTAAACAAATGAAGCAAATTATATCATTAAGATGGGTTTTGCTCGGTGTCTGGATTGTCGGACTCGCTGCGCTTATTTTCACTTCTCCGGATATGAATGAGCTTGTAAGAAGCAAGGGCAGCTATGCCATGCCTGACAATTATTCCACAAGCCAGGCACAGAAACTTGAAAAGGAATTCAGCGGTGACAAGGATACAACCACTTATATTGCAGTCTTTCATTCTGACAATGGGCTGACACAGAATGATTTGAACAAGATCGAAAAAACTCTGAAAAAAGTTAAAGACGATAAAAAGAAACTTAAAATTGAAAGCATCATTGACAGTTTTGACCACAAAGATTTGAAAGATCAGCTTTTCTCAGATAATAAGAAAACGCTGATGGCCGCTTTTCAGGTTGAAAACGTCAACCAGAACACTGTTCACCAGCTGCGCACCAGTATAGACAATAAAATCAAAACGAACGGTGTTAAAACCTATCTGACGGGGGAAAAATTAATTAACGATGACATGAACATCTCCGCGGAGACTGGTCTGCACAGAACGGAAGGCATTACGGTTGTCTTTATTCTCATCGTGCTTCTGCTCGTCTTTCGTTCCTTAATTGCTCCTTTCATTCCGCTGTTCACAGTCGGAATCAGTTATGTTGTCGCGCAGGTTGTCGTCACTTTTCTCATCAAATATTTTAATTTTCCAGTGTCCAACTTCACCCAGATTTTCATGGTTGCCGTGATGTTCGGTATCGGAACGGACTACTGCATCCTGCTGATGAGCCGCTTTAAAGAAGAGCTGGCCAGGGGGAAAGATAGTGTTGAAGCAACGCTTGCTACTTTTAAGACAGCAGGCACCACTGTACTGCACAGTGGCATTCCTGTATTCATTGCTTTCCTGTCGCTTTCCTTTGTCCAGTTTAATTTATACCGCAGCGCAATTGCTGTCGGCATCGGCGTCATCTTTTTACTTCTTGCCTTGTTCACGCTGCTGCCGCTCTTTATGGTCAGCTTAGGCAAGCAGCTTTTCTGGCCAATGCGGGGAGAAATTAAAGAACCGAAAAGTGCACTTTGGGCAGGATCGGGAAAATTTGCATTTGCCCGTCCGCTCCTCACACTATTGGTTGTCGCTTTATTTACGGTACCTTCGATTATTACGTATAATGGTCAGCTTTCGTTTAATTCACCGGAAGAACTGCCGAGTCACTATGCTTCCAAACATGGTTTTGACATCATTTCAGAAGACTTTGGTGCCGGAAATCTGTCTCCGGCTACAATCTATCTGAAAAATGATGACAATATGCGTTCCACTGACTACGTGGCGCTGATTGAACGCATCTCTCTTGACTTGAAAAAAGACCCGAATGTCGACAAAGTCATGAGTGTTTCCCGCCCACTTGGCGATCGGCTGGACGATATTTATGTAACAAAGCAGGCAGATACAGTGCATGACGGTTTGTCAAAAGCATCCGACGGAATCGGCACACTTCAGAAAAACCTGAACAGCACCAGTAAAAAAATTGATGCATCTCAGCCTCAGCTGAACGATGCCTTGAATGGCGTTAATCAGCTGCAAAGCGGAACGAACGATACAAAAAACGGTGTACTCAAAATGCAGGACGTACTGTCACAAATCTCTGACGGCATCAAATCCGGATCCGCCGGTACCGGAGAAATCAGAGATAATGTGAAAACGGCAAAGACTCAGTTAGCCAAATTACAGTCCGGACAGAAACAGATTCAAGGCGGCTATGAAAAAGTCGAGCAGAACCTGGAGAACATTTCCCGACAGCTTGATCAGTTCTCGACAGCGTCAGGCGGGCAGCCGGCAATCGATACAACAGCGCTGGAAAAAACAATGGGCCAGATCCAGACCAGCCTGAAGGGCTATCTTGCTGCGCATCCTGAAGCGATGCAGGATCCAAATTTCCAGCAATTAGTGGCCAGTCTCCAGCAGCTCCCTGACGAGATGAATGCCATGCAAACATCGATCAAAACGGAGATCAGCAAGCAGACACAAAGTGCTCAGGCACAAGTCAAACAGCTGAACAGCGGCATCAAGGCACTGGCAGATGCAATGAACCAGCTGAATAATCAGTCGGCTAAAATCAGCACAGGCCTCAGCGCGTTCCAGTCAGGACTGTCGAAATTGGATGCCGGGCTTGGCCAACTCGAAGACGGACTGAATCAGGCAGCAAACGGACAGGATCAGGTCGTACAGAATACACCGCAAATCACCGATGCCTTGGCTCAGATCGCATCCGGGCAGAACCAGCTCAAAAATGGATTCAGTGATGTTCAGGATCAGATGAAAACTCTGTCAGGCGGACTCGCTAAGGGTGCGGATGGTGCCGGTCAGATCAAAGACGGTGTCAATTCAGCAAACGCGTTTATTAACAAATGGTCCAAAGTTTCTTATGGGCAGTCAGGTATTTATGTCCCCGATGAAATTCTTGACAATAAAGACTTTAAAGACTCCCTTGATCAGTACATGAGTGATAACGGAAAAATCACCATGATTCAGGTGACGATGAAAGATGATCCTTATACAAATGCGGGGATCGCTCGTTTTAACTCACTGAAAAAAGAGCTTCCGTCCATTCTGAAAGGAACCAAACTTGAAAACGCGCATATCGGCATCAGCGGTATCGCCAGCTCAAACAGCGATCTTAAGCATCTGTCAAGTTCAGACTACCAACGAGCGGTCACTTTTGTCGTTATCGGTGTCTTTATCGCGCTGGTGATCATCCTGCGTTCGCTCAGTATGCCGATTTATCTGGTGGCCTCACTGCTCTTAACTTATTTCTCATCGATGGGATTTGCGGAACTGATCTTTACGAAACTGTTCCACTATTCCGGTCTGACCTGGACGACACAATTCTTCGGCTTTATTGTCCTGGTTGCGTTGGGCATTGACTATTCAATTTTTGTCATGACGCGCTTCAATGAATACGCGAATTTGGCGATTAAGAAACGGATGCTGCTGACGCTCTGGCATATGGGCAGCGTGATTTTCTCGGCTGTTCTGATTCTGAGCGGAACTTTTGCCGCGATGATGCCTTCAGGAATGCTGTCCCTTGTCCAGATAGCTACGGTCGTCATTATCGGTCTGATTCTTTATGCAGCCATTATTATTCCACTCTTCGTGCCTGTTATGGTTAAATTTTTCGGGCGCGGAAACTGGTGGCCGTTCCTGCCTAAAAAAGAAAACAGTGTTGTGAGCGATAATGAGCGAAGTCTTTGATCGACACAAGGAATCGCCAGAAGCCAGATAAAGAAAAATTAATCAATTCAAATAACAATAACCGCTGTGTCCGACTGACACAGCGGTTATTGTTATTTTTTATGGATTTCATGGTTTATACTAAATATGTTTCAGAACCATCCTTAATACCTGCATCAAAATTTAAACGTTCCCGATACATAATAGTAGATTAAGGTGGCAAGAATATCGACGGCACAGACGACTGCAATAATCGTTACGATCTTGCTTCTCCTGCCTTTCCCATCGTTCGCTTTCAATTTACTGTTCACCCGCATTCTTCCCTCGAAGTTCTGCATATTAAATCATTGTATCATAAACAACCTTTACAAGAATATAAGAGACTGCTGCGCATTCTCGGGTTTGTATCTTCATCGATTCATTCATTTTCTCTAAAAACGGTTCATCAAACAGAGGTCCTGTACTTTCCTTTCATAGGTTATTTATCTCCATTTGACCGCAGCTTCAGCAGATAAGCAATAATTTCACGTCTGCGGATCATGCCAATAAAGACATGGCTGTCATCCACGATTGGTACAAAATTTTGCGTCAGCGAAGTTTCCAGTATGTCTTCAATCTCGACATCAATGGAAATCGCTTTTATATCGCGATGACGCGGCACCTCATTTAAAAGAATATGTTCTGTATCCCTGAAATTCAGATTTTCATTTTTTTTGAGACTCCATAGAATATCTCCTTCTGTCAATGTCCCTACGTACAGACCTTTTTTATTCAGCACCGGAATCGCGGAGTAGCGATAATGCTCCATCTTTTCCAGTGCCTGTCTGATCGTCCAATGATCATAGACAAATTTCACATCGCTTTTCGGTGTAATCAAAAAAGCAGCGTTCACTCAGCACTCACTCCTCATATACTACATGCAGCATGGCCCTTCAAGAAATTCGGTGTAAACGGTTACTATATGTCCCTTTTATAAAAATCTATGAACTTATTTATGCGGGAGCTTTGTCCATCTCCTGATTTTTGAATCACCAGGCAGCGCGAATGAAAGAAGTCCGACAATCGGAAATATGCTACAGAGAATCATAACAAATCGAATAGAAAGTAAATCCGCTAAATTTCCGAACAGAACTGCGCCAATCGCGCCCATGCCAAAGGCAAAGCCAATCGTCAGACCGGAGACCATCCCCAATCTTCCCGGCATCAGTTCCTGTGCATAGATAACCGTTACACTGAAGCTTGAAGTAATGATCAGGCCAATCAGGAAAAAGACGGGTGCAATAAAAGTGATCGGCAAATATGGAAGCAGCAGGGACAATGGGGCCGCGCCAATGAAGGAACCAAGAATCACAGTTTTACGACCAAAACGATCTGCAAGCGGACCGCCTAAAAAAGTACCGATCACCCCAGAAATCATAAATACAAAGATAAAGATCTGTGCAAACTGAATCGAAAGTCCATAATCATGAATGAGATAAAACTGATAAAAATTAGAAATGCAGGAAGAGTACCAGGAACGTGCAAAGATAATTGCAACTAATAAGGTCATCGCCATCAGGACTCGCTTATGAACGAACACTTCACGATGGTTCAGCTTGCGCCGCTGCTGCTTCAGACGTATCGGTTTTTCCGGCTGATGCGCTCTGTACCAGAAGGAGACAAATAGAAGGATGATCATGCCAATAAATGCAAAGGCTGAGAAAGACAGCACGCCCTTTTGTCCAAAGGGAACAAAAAGCAATGCCGTAAGAACCGGTGCCATGGATTGACCCAGATTGCCGCCAACCTGATAAATCGACTGCGCAAGACCGCGTTTCTTACCCGCAGCCATATGTGCGACGCGCGATCCTTCCGGATGAAATATGGATGATCCGATCCCAATAAAAAAGACGGCAAACAGAGCCCAAATATAGGTCGGTGCAAATGCAAAGAGAACAAGGCCGGTCAGACTGGTCAGAATCCCCGTCGGAAGCAAAAACGGTTTGGACTTTATATCCGCATAATAGCCAAAAAAAGGCTGGATCACTGAAGCGGTCATATTGGCAACAAAGGCAATCCAGCCAAGCTGGGCGTAGGTGAGATTCAATGTCTGCTCAAGAATCGGATTCATAGCCGGAATAACTGCCTGAATAGAATCATTAAAGAAATGGCCGCAGCCAATGGCAAAGAGAATGCCAAAATATGTATGTAGTGCAGTGTTTTTGCGCTCTGTATTCTCCATTTTTCATCCCTTAATCCTGTACCTGAATAAACAAATGGTTCAGGCAAATCAATGAAACTACAAAGCTAATTGTAACGAATAAAGTGCAATTTGAACATTGTTTTTCTGAAAAAACGAATACGTTGTTTTTTTATGAGTAAATCTGTATCTCTTTAATTAGTTATAGCATCCCGGAAGATGATCTGTCCTGCCGCATACCGGAGAATTCGGACACACGATTCACTTCTTCAAAAGCACTCAGATCACTGAAACTATTCGCAAATAATAACGTAATTAAAAGGAATACAGGAAACGAATTCTCTTCTTTCTGGCGCGGGAATGTCAGAAGGTCCATTCCGATTATGGTCAGCTTGCTATGTCTAAAAGTAAAGCATCTGTGCATTTCTAGTTGCTTCAGAATGCGTGCTCTACTATGGAGTGAAGCTGTGCCACAGGAAAAATAATGAATGATCACAAAGAGCAGGAGCAGGAATATGAAAACAAAACGATTGAACAGTGCTACACGGTACACGGATTTTCGTGAAATGATTTATGCGAGTGCAAGGAAATTCGGTAAGAAATCTGCCTTTCAGATAAAAAAGAAAGACGGAAATTACCGATATGTAACATATGCCCAGTTTAAAGAAGAATTTAAAGCGCTGGGCACGCATTTTCTTGATCTTGGTCTGCATGGCAGACGAATCGCAGTCATTGGAAAAAACAGCTATGACTGGGTGCTTCACTATACATGCGCTGCAACAGTCGGTGTAGCTGTTCCAATTGATCGTGAACTCTCGCCTGAAGATATTTATCAGTTTATTGTCAGTGCCGACTGTGCGGCCATTTGTGCAGACAGTGAAATTCTTGAACAGCTGAGACCGATCCTTCGCAGCAAGCGATTGCTCCTGTCCCTGCAGGACGACCGACCCTTCATTCCTGCGCGCGACGATACGCGCCTGGATATGCTACCTATTGCAGCGGATACAATGAGCGTTCTGCTCTTCACTTCAGGTACTTCCGGAAATCCAAAGGGTGTATGCCTCTCTCAAAAAAACATCTGTGCGAATATTTTCTCAACCTCACAAATTGTGAAGGTCACCCCCCGAGACAAGACACTCTCAATCCTGCCTCTTTGCCATACGTATGAGTGCACACTGAACTGCCTGCTCATTCTGTCGCGTGGCGCCTGCATCGCCTACGCAGACAGTCTGAATGCGATACGCCGCAACATTCTTGAATACAGGCCGACGCTTCTCATCGTCGTTCCCGCGCTGCTTCAGCTTTTAGACCAGCGGATTCACGCGGCCATTTTAAAAAATTGCCCGGCAAAATATCGCTCAAAACTCAATGGCTCCTCCATCGGCATGATGCTTCAGACTCTGCCTGTGCTTGTAAGGATGATCATTCGCAGAAAAGTAAAGAAATCACTCGGAGGCAGAATTCACACGTTTATTGTTGGCGGAGCAGATCTTTCTCCTGCTGTAGTAGAAGATTTCCTGGCACTTGACATCCGGGCTCTGCAAGGATACGGACTCACTGAATCCGCCCCTCTTCTGGCAGGGAATAACGATTTTTATTTCAACGCCAAATCTACCGGCGTTGCTATTCCCGGCGTAGAATTGATGATAGACAATCCAAATGAGGCCGGTGTCGGCGAAATCCTTGCCAAAGGCGATAATATCATGCTCGGATACTATAACGCGCCGGAAGCCACGGCTAATGCTTTCTGCAACGGTTACTTCCGGACAGGTGATCTGGGCTTCATCGATAAGGATGGAGCTTTGTACATCAAAGGCCGCATGAAAAATGTGATTGTAACAGCCAATGGAAAAAACATTTATCCTGAGGAACTGGAAGCACGGCTTCTGGAAAAGGAGACGATCAGTGAGGCTCTTATTCTTACCGGCAATGACCGCCACGGAGACATTTGTGTGAAGGCAAAAATATTTCCTGATTTGGAGGGTGTGGCCAAAATCATCGGTCATCTTCCCACAAAAGAAGAAATACAGGCAATGATCAAATCAATTGTCGAAGAAGTGAATAATAAAATGCCGGACTATAAACACATCCGCATGTTTGAAATTATTGAAAGGGAATTCGAAAAAACGACAACAAGGAAAATCAGACGTTATGGCATGAATCTCACCTGAGCGTGGTCGGCTGATGAGAAATGGTATTATGCCAGCCGGGAAGATCAAAGGATCATTTCCCTCTCGTTTCTTCAACAGAGAACTTTTCAGCTCCCGGACGTACGCTGAAAATTTCTCTGTTTACTCTTTCGAATCCTGATTTGCATGGAGAGCACTGCTGATTTAAACGTGGTTAAGCAACTTGATACACCTGAATTTGAGAAAATCAGGCCGATGGAATGATGCCCCGTACTCCAAAATAACAGGACTTTAGGGCATGCTGTACTGTGTACTGCTCGTTGGGAAAAAATAAAGTACGCATTTTCAAATAAAAAAGAACCTCCCGGCAGTGTTTACTCGGTAACACTTACTAAGAGGTCAGAAAAACAGTCAAGCACGGTCTGTCGGAGAACGCCAGGTGCTTTTTCTCAATTATTCCTTAAAAATCCCTTTGTAACACGTCTTATCGGAAAGACAGGATTTGAACCTGCGACCACATGGCCCCCAGCCATGTGCTCTACCAAGCTGAGCTACTTTCCGGAAAAATCAAGTCCAACCTATGGCAGAAAATGGTCTGTGAATATTTTGCCATGTGCTCGAGTGCTTTGTCAAGTGGCGTCCTGAACGTATTCTTGAAACCAAAATGTATCAAAAGTGGTACACGACGTGAGCACACAGCGCTTTTACACTTTGTGTAAATTATATCACTAGATCTTGCGTTACATAAATGAAGTCTCTCTTTTTGTGTGAGAACTGTCTCAAATAAGCCGTTCTTCCAAGGATTCGATTGCCAATTTGAGTGCAAGTATGCGACGTTCATTCAATGTTTTTTGTGAACTGCCTTCTTTTGCTTTTTCTATTTGTTTTTCAATAGATGGGACAATACTTTGTAAAACTGCTTTAGAAGTCAGTACAGTTGTTACATCATACCAAAAGTCTTCTCCCTTCCAAGTGCTTTTGAGGCTTGCTGCGCCAATTTTTACTGCATTTCTTCTTTTTTCAACCAAGGTTATATTTGAGCCTTTTTCTGCCATGCTTTTATAAGCATTTGAAAGTTTATTAAAAGTTGATTCTAAGGATTTAATCGACAAATTTTGAATTTCTGGACTAATCGTTTTCATATACAGAACCCACATTCTTTTATACTTATTCTTGATTTTTATATCAGAAGTCTTTTTCCCTGTGCTTGTTCTTTCTGACGTAGCACCGTCAAGATGCCGCTGCATGCAACGATTCGGGGATTCTTGTCCCCTGCCTTTTTGATATTCTCGCAGAAATAGCGATCAAGCCAATGTTGGCCGTTAGTCATTCTCTAATATTATTAAAAAAGCATGTCATTATTGCTTGTGTTTCTTGGAATGGGATCGATTCTGCATTTCTGGTCTCCCTCCTTATCTGCTCTCCTCTTCTTCAAACGTTCCTAAAAGCTTTTGCGTCATCTGCAGAAACGCATGTAGTGCAGGCGATACCCACTTATCTTTTCGCCAGACAAGCTTTGAGAATATTTGGATCGAATCATCAATCCAGGGAAGAATACAGATCAAACCGTCTTCAAGTTCCTTGCGAATCGTCATTTGCGGTAGTAAAGCAGCACCGATGCCGGCAATCACACATTGCTTGATCGCTTCTATACTGGCGAATTCTGAGATCTGCTCAGGAATTAATTGACGTTCTGCAAGCGCACGGTCAAGGCCACGACGATAGCAGCAATTCTTCTCCGTTAAAAGCAGCGGTTCTTTATATAGATCCTGAGGGCCGATCTGATCGAATTTCGCCAATGGATGGTCTGCTGCCGCGGCCAGCACAATTGGTTCACGCTGCAGTGGCACAACATGAAGCAGATCTGTTTCTTCTCCTTCATCCATTAATACCGCTGCATCCAAAGCCCCTTTAGTCACTTGCTCCACAAGTGACTGATCAGACATGCCCGGCACAAAGTGAAAGCGAACCTTAGGATACCGCTGTCTGAACAGCAGAAGCACCGGCGGAAGCCGATATGTACATAAACTCTCTGATGCCCCAATAACCAGTTCCCCTTCCGGTTCTCCCTGAACATGAATCATTTTATGCGCCTCATCCACCAAACTCAGAATACGATTGGCATACTGCAGCAACTTTTTCCCGGCCACCGTTAATTGCAATCGTTTCCCCATTCGATCAAACAACGGAATGCCCAGTTCATCCTCCAAAGCCTTAATATGGGCAGTGACGCTGGACTGAGCAAAGTTCAACTGTTCTGCGGTTTTTGTAAAATTAAGCAGTTCCGCAGCTTTTTGAAAAGTCTGTAATTGTTTAATTTCCATAGCCCTCTCCAATCGGTTTTACTGATAATATTTATTCAAATAATCATCTTTACTGATTATTCATTTACTCATATGATACAGAATAGCTACCAAAAAAGAAATGAAGGAGCAAATAAAATGAAACCGACGATACGACTACCGCAAGCCATCGCTTTGTATATTGGTGCTGTTCTCGGTGCAGGGATTCTTATTGTACCGGGATTAGCCGCCGAGCTGGCGGGTCCTGCTTCTCTGATCGACTGGGGTATCCTACTCATTCTGGTTATACCGCTTGCCTTGTGTATGGCTTTTCTGGCACAAAAATATCCGAATTCGGGTGGTGTCGCCTACTTTGTCACCCAAGCCTTCGGGCGTAGACTCGGTACAGTCATCGGCTGGTTTTTTCTGATGTCTGTGCCGATTGGCGCACCGGTCGCCGCACTGACGGGAGCAGGTTACTTAGCAGCGTCTTTACGATTATCAGAGGCTATGGGGATTATTCTTGCCTGTGTCATGCTTCTGATCGCATTTTATTTAAATCATGTCGGCATGCGTCTTGCCGGAAAAGTACAGATCATAGTAGTCTCAGCCATTGTCGGACTGCTGATAATCACTATAATCGGTGCACTGCCTCTGATTAAGGATTCTAATTTTGAACCGTTTATCACGCATGGCGCTCGCGGTATCGGCAGAGCATCAACCATACTCTTCTGGTGTTTTATCGGCTGGGAAGCAGTCTCTCATCTATCCAGCGAATTTGTTAATCCTGATAAAGACGTTGTCCGGGCAACAATTATTTCTGCTGTCATTATTGGCATTCTCTATTTTCTGAATGCATATGTTGTGATCGGTACGGACAGCTACCAGATGCATGAAGAAGCTGCTCTGGTTGCTGTCGCCAAGCGGGCATTCGGAACGATTGGCGCCGTTTGCGTCGGTGCCGCTGGATTTTTGATCTGTCTTGCAACGGTGATTACATATATTGGCGCAGCTTCAAGGCTTGCACGTACACTTGCCGATCAAGGAAACGCGCCGAGATGGCTTGCATGCACATCATCCAAATATAAGACACCTACCGGCGGTCTGCTTTTCCTTATGTCCTGCTTCGCTCTTATTTTAACACTCTATTCCACGCGAATTTTAAATCTTGCACAGCTTATCCAGCTGCCAAATGCAACCTTCTTATTAAATTATTTAGGTGGCTGTGCAGCAGGTGTGGTCCTTTTCAGAGGCGATAAAAGTAAAATGACTGTCAGCATCGTTTCATTTGCTGCCACGCTTTTTATGTGCCTTTTTCTAGGCTGGGCACTTCTTTATCCGGCTGCTGTTCTTTTATTTACATTTTTTCAGCAATATGTGCTGCAAAAATACCATTCAAAAACGCATGCATCCATGAAACAGAAAAAGAAATCAACAGCTACATGAAGGCACGCCATCCGGATGATGCAACACTCAGGAGGAAACTCATTGTTCAACAGTTCACATTTCGTAAAAACGGTATTCGTGAGTTAAATCCATCCGAGCTCCGGGATTTGAAATCAAATAATTGATAAAAGAAGAACAGCGTTGATGGCTGTTCCTCTCTGTTTTTCTTAACTGGACGCAGGCTGAAATAAATTCAGCAACGATCCATCTGTTGCTGGCTGCAAGCAAATCATTGAAGGTACATGGAATATCATAGATGCCATTTGGCAGTTCCAATTTCGGTATTGCATTAGATATACTCCTGGAGAGCTGTCAGCTGTTCAAACCAATCTTTATCATATGTGGCTAATGCCAGATCAATTAAACTATCCAGTTCCAAACGTGTGAAATCATATTTTTCGGGAAGAATATCTTCAAAAGATATTTCCAACCATTTCATGCGCGGGTGATTTTCGCACTGAGTCACACGAATTTTACAGCGTCTAAAGTCCGGATAAACAGATGTAACAAAACCAATACAATCATGTTTGCCCATATATTTTGTGTAAACCCACTGTCCAACTTCCATGGCTGATCGCCTCACTTGATTCAGGTTGCCTGACCACCATCACACTCCCAAAGATCTAAGAATCTGCTAATAGCATATGAATGAAGTCTGCAGCCTGCCACACTTCTCCAGGTCACTGCTGCTGATTTGTACTTGTGAACTAGCTCACTGACTTTTTCTTTTCAAATAATTAGAGTCAAAGGACGGAAGCTTTTAAAAAAGGGGTACTCGTGTTGCCATGCAAGTCTGTGAAAAATAACGATGCCACTAAAGGAGAATATGCATGAAGACGCTCATCCTATACGCAACAAAATATGGTTCAACAGAAAGAATGGCACATCGATTAGCAGAACACTTCAATGGAGAAACTGAACTTGTTAATATTCAAACAAGTGCGATACCTCGTCTTGATTCCTTTGAAACTGTCGTTCTCGGAGGACCCATTTATATGGGAAAAATTCAGAAGCCGCTCACAAACTTCGTGACAGCACATCTGGCAGCATTGGAAAGCAAAAGGCTTGGTCTTTTTATTTGTGCGGCACACCCTGATGAAAAAGAACGATTTAATGAACTGGAAAAAGCTTTTCCAGCTGCCTTAAGTCAAAAAGCCGTAGTCAAAGACGTGTTGGGATACGCAATTCAATTTGAAAAAATGCATTTCTTTGACAAGCTGATCATGAAAAAGATCAAGGGTGATAGTCACAGCACACAAGAATTTTATGATCAGCGCATACGGGCTTTCGCTGAAACGCTGCAAAGACAAGGCTGAGCGGCAAAATGATGAAACCTATGAATAGGTGACCTTAAAACACCTGCTTGCAGGCTTTATGGGGCGAAGTCATCATGATAACTTCGCCCCATAAAGCCTCTGCTCTGTTAGGCCCGATTCATCAGCTTCCTGGCAAAGGATTCTCCAATGTGCATTGCCTGATTGCTTTCTTCTTCGGTCATTGACAGTTCAACCTTAAAAGCATCTTCAATGATTTCTGCACCGTACCGGACAAACGATTCCTGAATTGTGTCAACGGCAGCTGCAAAAAGTCCGTAGCTGCTGTCACCTGATCCAAAGCACATTGCTGCTTTTCCTGTTAAGTCATGCCCGTTAAGCTCATCGAGCAGATCTTCGACTATGTAAGGCAAATCCCCCATTCCGTCTGTATAACTGCCGAACATGAGCCCATCGTATTTCATGAGCTCATCGATGCTTATCTGATCGACCGCTTGAACTGCGGGTTTAATTCCGGCTTTTTGCACACCCTCCGCAATACGTGCGGCCATTTCTTCTGTATTTCCAGTCTCGCTGGCATAAATAATTAAAATCTTTTGCATCTATAAATCAACGCCCTTATTTAAATGATAATGATTATCAATTTCACAATAAATTATATCATTATTATCCATTCTCTTAAATAAGATGCATGATAAAATCATGACAAATTTGCAAAAAATACAGGTTCATTCATACAAGCCAGTGAAAAATGATCCCGAATATCCGTTCATGCAAGCGGAAAAGTTGGGCAAAATCTTTAAAAATGTCTGCTCAGTGCGTAAGAAAAACCAGGCGAAGGCAAAGCCGCCGTCGCACTTATATAACTGTAATCCGCTGAATTTTAAACTTTCTTATTGTCACAAAAAACCTGAAGTCGCCAATGATTCGACTTCAGGAATTCTGTCCTATTTACATTCAATTGAAGATACCCTCATCCGGCTGAAAAATTCAGTGATTTTCCTGTATTTTTTACAAAAGGGAGCGAACTGCTTCAAGCGCTGCATCATAATCCGGATGTTCTTTCATTTCCTTCAAATACTGTACATAACGAATCGTATTTTCTTCATCAATGACAAAGATTGAGCGCATATCAAGCTGCAATTCTTTAATTAACACGCCATACGCCTTGCCGAAGGTGTGAAACTTGTAGTCTGAAAGGGTGTCCAGGTTCTCAATTCCGGCAACAGTGCAGAATCTGCTTTGAGCAAAGGGCAGATCAACCGAAATAGTCAGTACGGCAACATGACTGCCAAGTTTGGCTGCTTCCTCATTAAAGCGGCGTGTCTGAGCGTCACATACTCTCGTATCTAAAGATGGAACGACAGAAATCAACTTGACCTTCCCATTGTAGTCAGACAGTGTTGCTTCCTCAGTTAAATCCTTGTTCACGGTAAATTCAGGTGCTTGATCACCAACCTTCAGTTCCGGTCCAATTAAAGTAATCGGATTTCCTCCAACAGTTGCCACACCAATACGTTCCTCACTCATCTAAAATTCCTCCCAGTATATATATTTATATTTCAAGTTCAAAAATGCAGGATGTCACTTCATAGATATATGATAATCAGGCATCCCCTCCCTTTAGTGTTTATAAAAAATAACAAATCATTTCAGTTACTCTTTTTGGGGGATACTTTTATGATACTGTGACACATGCTGGTTCAATAATTTCATCGACTGATTTAATTTTTGCAGTTCTTCAGGCAGCATGCCACTTGACCGAAGAAGTGCATCAGGAATGCACTGCGCCTTTTCTTGCAGTGCCGAACCTTGATCAGTCAGCCTGACCGTTACCTTCCGCTCATCTTCCCGAGAACGATTTCTGAGAATCAGCCCTTTACTCTCAACCCTTTTAAGCAGTGGGGTCAATGTGCCAGAATCCAGATCAAGCATCTGACCCAGTTGTTTTACTGAGCATTCTCCTTTCTCCCATAAAACGAGCAATACTAAATATTGTGGATACGTTAACCCCAATTGGTTTAAAAGCGGCTGATACATGCGCGAAATGGAACGTGAACATGCATAAATCGAAAAACACAGATGATCCTTGAGATAAAAAGGCTGTTCCAAAATCCATCCCTCATTTATTCATTTTGCACAATTAAATTTTACACAATATTATTTGCCCACGTCAATTGATTTGATTGGTAATTGACTTGACCACAGACAAAGGCGGCAATTCCCGCAAAATGTGCCCGTTACGCTGCACGAGGCAATTCATTGCGCTAAACGTCAGTCACTCCCCTTGGCTGTACAACGGCGGCCCAGACAGTCACGAATTCGCGGGATTCATTGGTGCATATCACTTGGAACGACCTGCAGGTTGGCACGCATCGATGTTTCTATTTTTTGCCGATCCATTGTTTTATATTGATATGGGCATAAAAAAAGAGGCCGTCCCAAAAATACCTAACTTTATACTGCACTCCGGGTGCTCGCTTCAACAAGAGCGGCTTCAGGCGATCCAGAAACATCTTTGACAGATCCTGCAGCGTCTCCGGAGGTTTCTTTGGCGCGCGCTCAACAGAAACGCTCCACGGACATCCGGGCATCCGCACTTCATCCCAAAACGCATGTCATTTTAAAGGTGTCCCATTGTCAAGAGACATTTGAGACACCCATTGGATAAATTCAATGCTATTCAGTTCCGAGCATTTTGTTTTGATTACTGAAAGCAGATACATGAACGGAGTGCTTTCTAATATTCCAATAAAGTACAACAATCTCCATTCACCTTTTAGTAAATTTCTTTTTATCTTTCTGAAGCAAAGTATTTATGCAGCCCCAGTGCCCGAATCAATATTTGATCACGCAGACGGTCAGGGAGCCGGCCTAAAGTGACCGCCAGCCGTGCTCCTCTGCCAACGGCATAACGGGTATGTGGATGCTCCACGCTAAGCGCATGATAAATGCTGTCCGCGACAATCCCCGGAGCATTCAGCACCTGATTTGCCATTGAGGCATCCACCAATGAAAGTACCTTCTCATATAAAGCTTTCTTATCTTGTGGAACGCTCTGCAAAGCAGCATCAGAAGCTGATTTTGCTTTATCAAAAATAGATGTTTCCATTGCTGCAGGTTCAATCAGCACAACCTGAATTCTCCAAGGTTTAAGTTCAATACGCAGAGCGTCGGTTAAAGCCTCAACTACCTGTTTCGATGCCGAAAGCGCTCCGATATACGGCATGGCTGTTTTCCCGGTAACTGCACCGATGTTGATGATTCTCCCCTCGGCTTTCCGGATCATCGGCAGAAATGCCTGAACCGCACGAATCTGTCCGAAGACATTGACTTCAAACTGCTCTTTGATTTCTTCAATGCTCAGCAGTTCTAAAGGTCCCTGAAGAATATAACCGGCATTATTAATCAGACCGGTAAGCCCCTCTTCCTTTACAACTTCATTGACGTCATGAACAGCAGATGCAACGGAAGCAGAATCGGTGACATCGATTTTAACCGGGATGACTGCCGGGGCCAGCTTTTCTGATAATCTCTTAATTTTCTCTGGATTGCGTACCCCTGCAAAGACGCGATATCCTTGCGCCACCAGCTTTTCGATTGCCGCAGTACCTATGCCTCCCGAAGATCCCGTAATAAAAACATTTTTTCGATTCATCTGTTCTTCCATCGTCTATTCACACTCCATAGATTGATTTTTTTAGCCAAACATTGTCCCGCACAACTTAATCCTATAAATTTTTTCGTATAATAGGGAGTAGACCACTTATCGTAGAATTAAAAATACCAGGAAGATGTGACTGAGGGAGTGTATCAGAATGAGTGAACGGAAACGGCATCAGGAATTGGGTGATTTTTTACGTACGCGACGTGAACGTTTGACTCCGGAGAAGGCCGGATTAACAACAGATGCCACAACCAGGCGAACACCAGGCCTGCGGCGTGAAGAGGTGGCCGCGCTGTCTGGTGTTTCTCTAGCCTGGTATACCTATCTCGAGCAAGGACGGCCGATTAATGTATCCGCACAGGTATTGGAAAGCCTTGCACGCACACTTCAGCTGGATGAAGAGGAACGGCACTATTTATATAGAATGGCCGGTCATGCAGTACCATCCCAGACATTTATCAATACGGATGAACTGCAGCCGGTTCCTGAAGCCGTGCAGCTCATTCTTGGCGAAATACGCCACTACCCTGCTTATGTAGTGGACTCACGACTGACTGTCGTTGCATGGAACGTGCTTGCCGAAAGAATTTTCGGTCCTTTTGAGAATTCGGATGTATTGGATCGAAATCTCGTCTGGCGAATGTTTACAAGAGAAGATTATCGCCACTTGTTCACGCATTGGGAGTACACAGCAAAAAGCCTGCTTGCTCAATTCAGAAGCTTTTACGGAAAATATACAAATGATCCCTGGTTGAACGCGCTTGCTGAAAAGTTGACGAATGTAAGCGATGAATTCAAAACCTGGTGGTCCGAACATGATGTAGATGAAACGCCTGACGGCAATAAAGAAATCAACCATCCGGAACTGGGCACGCTGCAATTGAATTATACTGGCCTGATGCTCGCTGAAAAACAAAACATGGTTTTAACAGTATTTACACCCAGACAAGGGACCGATACTGAAAATAAAATGAATAAAATGGTGTAGCTTTTCTTATCTCTTTACTGTCTTAATCCACTATGCAATAAAATTTATGTTTCATTCTGATACACCACATGCCAGGAGTAATTAATATTGATCACAACAGTTTAGCGAACCAGGCAACATAATAAGCCGCCGGGATAAAAATGGCCTGGGCAACCAAAGTACCGATCAGTTTTGAGCCGATCATCGTTAACGAATAGCTTTTCAGATAAATATACGCGCATTCCTTTTTGGCCACTCGATCCGCCAGAACGGATGCCTTGGGATCGATAAACAGCGTCAGTAAAATGGTCGCAATTCCATTAATAATTCCTGAGGACATCACCGCGGTTTGTCCGTAATTTCCAGGGACAAGCAGCGATGCGTAGAGTGAGGCGAGCACGCCCACGGTGTAAATGGAAGTGATGGCAACATTGATCATAAAAAGACGTTTGGGAATCGTTTGAAACGTAATACCTTTCAGATCCGAACGTTTCGGCAGACGCACACACCGAACCACTTTTTTGATCCCTTTACTATTTATCCATTTCAGGCCAAGTGATAGAATCGAACCTCTTTCGGACGTCAACTGAACGATGGCTCTGGAGAAGATACCGATAAATGTTGGAAAAAGGAGGATGCCGATAAGCACACCGACCGAAACAGCAACGATTAACAGCCGATACTGTTCCTCAATGAAGTGAAGCGGATCGGCGTTCTCCGGAACCGCCGAGAGCAATTTGGCAGTCAGAGGCTGCTGAATCGTCGTTGAGAAACGTGAGACAATCACCAAGGTACTGAATAATGAAATTGCCGTTGCCATTAATTTGACACGGACTCCGGATATTCGTGTTGAATAGGCAAGTGTTTCAATGGTTGTTACGATCATCATCAATAGTGAAATGAAAATTAATCTTCCTGTTATTAGCGACATCTGCTGACCCTCTCATCAAAATATATTGATTCACGCATTGTAATTTTTCTGATTGTTTTTTCTGTTCATACACACTTTAATTGCGGACGATATATGCACTTACGGAACACGACAGAGCACACCGTCATCCGTGCCACATATCAAATGAACTTTTTCTAAAGTGATCATATCATTGCCTTGAAGCAATGGAACAAATGACGGCTTATTTACTCAATCAGACAATGGCTGCACTAAGAGATCCTATGCATGAATAAATGAATTTCAGTAGCAAGGATCTTAACATTTCCGTAGGAGTCGCTGAATCTCGCCCACTTCTATTTCTCAACCCAACAGCACCAAACAGTCTACGTTCTTTCAAACAAGTGTAATAAGTATATCATGGTCTTCATCATTGATTAATCCCCGAACAGCAAATAAGGCAACGAATGACTTATAGAAAGAATAAGAAATGAGGGGCTGTAATGAAAGTATTGCTTGCTGAGGACGACCTGCGATTAGGAAAACTGATCATGAAGATGTTAAAAAAAGAACAATACACCGCTGACTGGGTCGAAGACGGTAGAGAAGCGTACGTGCATGCATTGACTGGCGATTATGATGTAATCATTCTCGACTGGATGCTGCCAGAGCAAAGTGGTATCCAGGTCAGTCAATCATTAAGAAAAGAAGACTATAAAGGAGCCATCCTGATGCTGACTGCACGTGACGCACTCGAAGATCGGGTCAATGGACTTGATGCTGGCGCAGATGACTATATGGCGAAGCCCTTTGCTTTTGAAGAACTCTTCGCTCGGATGCGCTCGCTTGGTCGGCGAACGATTTATCCGATTGAGCACACGATCATCACAACGCATGATTTGTTTATCGATTTAAGTAGTCATGTGATAAAAAAAGGAGACGAAACTCTTTCGCTTACGTCTCGTGAATTTCAGTTATTGATTTATCTTGTTAAAAACAGTGGCAGGGTGCTTTCAAAAGAAATGATATTATCGAAAGTTTGGGAAACGCACGGCGATGTCACCTTCAATACCATGGAAGCATATGTGAAACTTCTGCGCAAAAAGCTTGGCCAAACAAAACAGAACAGTTATATCAAAACTGTGCGCGGCTCGGGGTACATGTGGGAGGACCGGCATGTTTAAGAAACTGCAGCGAAAACTAACGCTTACTTACAGCCTGTGGTTCTTCCTCACACTTGCTACTCTCTTTATCATTCTGTTTTTCGTATTTAAGAATATGATCTATCAATCCGTAAGCTGGCAAGTTGAGGATATTGCACGTGATCAGGCCATTGAATTTGCACACGAGCATCATCTTGAGGGAGGTCATCTCAGACGTTCCCTTTATTTGTCTGCCTATCTTTCAAAAAGCGGTAAAGATATCGTTTATCGGGGAAGCATGCCGGATCAACTTCGCAATGATTTAACCACGCACATCGCAAATGAAAAGACATCAGGATTAATCCGCGTTCACGAATCTGACGGAAAACCGAATTTGCTGATCTACGCCATTGCGCCAGTTACAGAAAATGGACGAACTAATGGCTTCATTGCTATTGCAAAAGGAATTCTCGGTCCGCATGAATTAATTGAAAGGTGGTTCTGGCTGCTTTTTTTACTGAGTCTTCTGACTGGCTTTTTAGCCTTGCTGGTCGCTCATTTTCTTGCCCGTCGAGCTGTTCTCCCCATGAAACGTAATTATGAAAAACAAAAAGCATTCGTGGCTGATGCAAGTCATGAAATGCGAACGCCGCTCAGTGTCTTTTCAGCAGGCCTGGAGTATATAGAGGCGGAGGACAACCGTTCTTTATCTGATTCTTCAAAAGAAACTATTGCTGATCTGAAAGATGAAATCCGGGATATGAACACATTGATCAGTCATCTGCTCACGCTTGCCGCGGCTGATCAAGAATTGACACAAAAGCGAGCAGATTTTCGATTAAACCAGTGGCTGGAACCCATTGTCACTTACTATGCGCATAGGGGGCAACTTGAAAAAAAATCTTTCAACAGCCACTGGCCTCACCAACCATTGAATATCCATGCCAATCCTATTGAAATCAAGCAACTACTTATGATTTTTCTGGATAATGCTTTTAATTACACAAAGCAAGGAGATCATATTTCATTACAAATAGAATCTGTTGCAAAAGATGCTGACTTGCTCTTTATCATAAAAGATACAGGCATCGGTATACCGGAAACGGAACAACAGCACATTTTTGAACGATTTTATCGGGTAGAAAAAGAACGGGCACGCAAGAACGGTGGCAGCGGATTAGGTTTGTCAATCGCGCAGAAAATCATTGAATCCTACCACGGCAGCATCAGTCTTGACAGCGGCTTTCATTCAGGATCGGTTTTCAAAGTAGTGCTGCCGATTCTGAAAAAGCGTGAATAATTCAGTTCATTTTCAGTTGGTTGTTATACACTTGCCCTACTTAAAGGAGATGATTGAATTGTTCGAAATACCGCTCCATCCTCTGATTGTTCATTTTCCCATCGCTCTTCTGTTATTGGGTTCTATTCTTCAGATTCTTTCTTTATGGAAACGAGATTTTTTTGACAAAACAGCACTGCTGCTACTTTCACTAGGCTTACTTTCCGGAATTGCCGCGTTTCTTACCGGAGACGGGGCTGAACGCTTCGCACGTGAACATTGGGGCAATGCTTACCGCTCGCTCGTTGAAACCCACCAATTTTATGCAGCAGCGACACTTCTTTTATTCAGCATCGCCATTGTCTTAAGGCTGCTTTATTTTATTGTTCCAAAAAAGATTTTCGCAGTATTGATACCGATTTTTTGTATTTTAGGGTCGATCATGCTGGCGCTTACCGGTCATTATGGCGGGCAGATGGTTTATGTTCAGAAACATGCTGAATTGCTGCCGTTATTGCCTCAGTAACATCCCCATAACCTGCAGCTCAATTAATGGATAACTTTTATATAACTCGGAAAAAGCTGTCTCGCCAATGAGTAACTATGACGAGGCAGCTTTTTCGTTATTCAAATTCAGATCACCGCCGTGCTGCACCATGGATGGGCGCACGATTCATTTTTGAAGCAGCGAGTTTAAGCAAATTGGAAATAAACAACCCGATGAACAGATACGTTAATCTGCTCACGAGTAGAAAAGCGGCGCAGCTGACCATTGAAACGATACAGCCGAACAAAATCTGCTCTCGATACTTTGCTGGTGACGTGGGCGGATCAGTCAGCATAAAAAAAGAGAGAAACAAGGCGGCATTGATATAGGGCGTTCGCAGCACATCTCCTGCACCTGCACTGTTAAGAATTCCCGCAATAAGAAAAAAAATCATATATGTTGCCAGAAAAGCAAAAACGAGTGGCAGTTTGTTGATCCGACTGGCAATAAACATGCCAAATAAAATCATGATTATGGCACACCATGATGGAATCATCGATAAACCGATCCACCAGCTCTCTCCAGTTGAAAATAATATCGCACTGATAAATAAACCGACCGCTGCCGGATTAAGCAGCGGCCTCCTTTTGTCCTTCAGTAGATGTTTTGAAAGTAAAGCAATGATTGTTGTCATCATAACGTAGAACCATGGGGTTGCGGGGCTGAGTATGCCGCCAACGATGATTCCGGTTATCAACGCACCATCTGGAAAATGCCATGGACGGTTCATTAAATACATGACTAAATAGTCAAACAGAATCCCGGTAATGATTGCCAACAATCCATTTTTGATACCTGAGACTCCTCCTGCGTAAGAAGCACCGACTAAGGTAAGAATAACCAAAAAGATTACCACGGCCCCCTTTGGGGACTTTAGAAATTTTTGCAAAGAAGATCTTTTCCTTAACACTTTTCTATGTTCAGCAGGGCGTTCTGACGAAATACTTTTTTCTCGAAGGATCGGTCGATCAATACGTTCCATAACAAGTTCTCCTTAAATTTTTGTGTGAAAAATTGATTCGCAGTATGCGTAATCATTAGGCAATCAAAACCTAGCTCCTCCATCTTATTCATGCCACGTTCCAGTCCCAATACATAGGCGGTAGTTGAAAACGCATCCGCAAGCATAGCAAACGGCGCCACGACAGTACAGCTTGATAGCCCGCGCGGTGATTGGTGTGTATTGGGTTTGAACAAGTGACTTTCTTCTGAATTCGGGTGCATACGCCGTTCATAATTCCCTGATGTACAAATTGCGCCTTGTCTCATACAAACAATGCCTACGCATTGTTCTCGATGAAAAGGGTCGCGAATTCCTATTCTCCACGGTTCCTTTTGATCGTTGTTTCCACTTACGTAAATATCACCACCGGCATTGATTAGAAAATTCGCCAATCCCGCCTGTTTCATTGCATTCGCGGTCAGATCAACCGCCATCCCTTTTACTACCGCATTAAGATCAATCACAAGTGCCCGTTTCAGGTAGATATAACGATCACCTATCAATTCAATATCATGGTAATCGACATCTGCACTATCGGCAAAGGACGAGGAAATGCTTTGTCCGTGTAAGTAATTACGATTAAATCCCCGCAGTTCCATCGCTCTTCCGATCGTTGGATCAAAAGCACCATCAGACTCCTTTGCAACCTCCAAGGCAAACGATACCGCATGATACAAAAGTGGTGAAACCGGAACCGGTTCTCTAGTATGCCTGCAAAGACGCATGAGTTCACTGTCTGATTCAAAACGGCTGCACACATGCTCAACATAGTAGAAATTTTCGACGGATTGGTTAATGATCGCATCAATCTGCTCGGGGGGTTTATCGGAAACCACTTTAATTGTAATCAGTGTGTCCATGCCGATAAATCGTCGTTCAAATTCCACGAATTGAAGCCTCCTCTTAGCTCTGCGCCTGAGATAATGCGTTTGTCACTGCAGCGATAAAGTCGTTGGTACTCTCAGTTGCGCCAGACACATGATCAACGTTCGAACTTTGACGGGCAATCACTTGAGCTGGAAGTTGCTCAATTTTTGATTTGGGATATGAGGTTGTGCAATCAGTGATTTGGACACGTGTTATTTTCCCGTTCTTTATAGTCACACTGACCGCGACAGAACCGATTCGATTCATGCCTTCCCCGGAATAAGTACCGTCCTTATACTTTGTATTTGCTGAATTTGAGCGATGATCTGCCTGGCCATCCTTTTGCGTATTCTGATGTTTTTTTGCAAGCGATTCCTGTGCATGCGTACCAGTCACACTTGCGTTTGATGCCAATGAATTTTGTTGGTCAGTGACTACATAGCCTGCAGCGTAGGTAATTCCAATCGCTGCTGTGCATAAAGCAACCCATTTAGAACTAGGTCTGCTCATAATATCCTCCTTTTTTGACGGAAATTCATGTACCGTTACAGTAGATGTTGCGAATCTGTTAAAATATTTTTTAAAAACATTCCATTTACTTACCCTACATCGCAAAACTGAAAATCAACTGAAAAACGCCCATCAAATAGATGGACGCTTTTCTAATGATCACTTTGTCAGATCAGTAAATAATAACGGGTTCATTCTGATCCAAATTGTCATAAACCTGCTTCATAATTCCTGGTGGTGTGTTCACGCACCCCCCAGAACCATGCGTCAGATACGCAGTTTTTTTCCAGTTTTTTCTCCACTTGGCATCATGGAAACCGCAACCGCTCATTGTAAACGGAGCCCAGTAATTGACTTTCACCGAATAATTAGGGTTGCCTGCCTCGCTGCCTTCGAGAGTAGAGGGCGACTCCTTATACATAATGTACCAGAGACCTTTCGGTGTATCTTCATTCGTATCATGCCGTCCGGTAACGACATGTGTTGAAACAACCAGTTTTCCATTTTTATAAATCCAGATTTTCTGTTCAGAAATTGACACTTCTGCATAGGTATTGCCAATCCCGTGATTTGTCGTATTATGGTAACCAATTCCATACGTGCTGTAACCGACGCCGTATACGTTGTAGGCCTTTATATCCGTTTTCCCTTGCTCAAAGGCCTTCTCAATACGTTCTGTTTCCTTGCTGACATTCAGCGCCCATCCGTATGACTGTCCTTGCACGGATATGACCTTCCCTGTGTGGGTCCTAAAAGAGAATTTCTTATTGAGTGTTGACTGATTCTTGTTGATCTCGGAGATTCTTGCTTTTAACTCATTTGAGTCAATACGAATTTTCTGATCAGAAGAAGCAGTTGCCTTCTTGATCAGTTCATCGGCTTTTAAAGCATATGTCTTGTCCTGAACTTTATAATTGATTGTACGGGTCATCAGAGACTTGAGTGCTGATATCTCATGCTTTACTGTTTTACTGTCAGCTTTAATTGGAACAAGCAGGGACTCATCCAGATGTATTTCACTGTTGTACTCCTGCTGATCATAGGCATGCATCATCTTTTTAATATCATATTTTTTCCCTGGCTCACTTTTCGACACGCCGATTTTGCCATTTTCCAGATACGCATAGGCATCTTTTGGCGCTTTCAAGTGTTTATTCAGGCGATTTAACTCGTTTTCCAACAGCTTCTTTAATGTTTGCGACCGATAACTGCCTTCACTTCTCGGATTGAGCGTATAGGTCTGCCTGGTTGATGACGGCAGCCATGTTCGCTGTTTCTGAAAAATACGTTTAACTGCAGGCAGGTCTTCAGAACCAAATTCAGACTTTAAATTTTTCCCGTTGACCACCCGTTTCTTTCCAATATAGACATCGTTTTTCAAAGTTTGTCCGGATAATTTAGCCAACGCCTGCTCAGGGGTTAAATGGCCCACATTCACTCCGTTAATGGTGATATGAGCATTAAACCGATTGGCCTGAATGTAACTGATCACTCCAAAAACCAGCACAGCAAGAGCAAGCACGCAGCTGCCAATGATTACATAACGTTTACGAATGATGGCTCACCTCAAAAACAATCAGTTTATCATGCAACGTTCCATAATATGAATGAAATTCATAAAAATTCATTATCTATAAGATAAATGAGTTTCTAGTTTTTAACAAGAATTTATTAATAGAGAAATTTCTGACCTTTTGATGATCGATTGATTGCCCGATTCATTTGTTAGACGATGGAAAATGAGCATGCTAAACTAAAAATGGACGAAGGAGGAGAAGATTCATGACCACTATTCCGCAAATCACATTAAATGATGGATTGGTACTTCCGGCAATTGGTTTTGGGACCTATAAATTAAATGGTGCATCTGGCATTAATACTCTGCTGAGTGCCATTGACACCGGGTACCGTTTACTTGATTCAGCGTTTAATTATGAAAATGAAGGGGCACTGGGCGCAGCGGTTCGCCGCAGTTCAGTGCCGCGCGAAGAACTTATCATTACCTCCAAGCTTCCCGGACGTCATCATCAATATAAGGAAGCACTTGTGACCATTCAGGAATCGCTTTTTCGAGCAGGTCTGGACTATTTTGACCTCTATTTAATTCATTGGCCGAACCCGAGCAAAGATCTCTACGTTGAAGCCTGGCAAGCATTAATTGATGCAAAGAGATGGGGTCTTATTCGTTCAATTGGTGTTTCCAATTTTCTTCCTGGGCACCTGGACCGCATCATTAAAGAGACCGGTGTTGTGCCAAGTATTAACCAGGTGGAGCTGCATCCTTATTTTTCACAGGAAGAACAGCGTGCTTATGATAACGAACATGGGATTGTGACCGAATCGTGGAGTCCGCTCGGACGCGCAAACACATTGCTTCAAGATCCGGCGATCCGAAAAATTGCTGATGCCCACGATAAATCAATTCCACAGATTATTTTGCGCTGGCATATTCAGCTTGGTGCACTCCCGCTGCCAAAGTCCTCATCGCCAAAACGTCAGCTTGACAATCTTTCACTATTTGATTTCACGCTCAGTGCTGAAGAAATGCAAACAATCAATGCGCTGAGCAAGCCAGATGGTCGCACACACGATCAAGACCCCGCACGTTATGAAGAGTTTTGATGATCTGAAAAAGGCCGGCTGGACACATGTCTGACCGGTTTTTTTACAAGAGAAAAAAGTATACGATTTTGCCCAGTAAGCAACTAGCAAACCATACAATATCTAAGCATCAAAGATGAAACAGCATGCTTTTTCTGAGACAGCTCCTTTATTCATCCCTTGCATTCAAAAAAACACGAATATCAGGAACGTATGTTCTTCATTTTGTCAGCTGTTTATTTCTCCATCAATCATCGTTACATCAACGCCGTGGTCATTTGATGATCAATAAATTCATTTTTCGATGGATCGCTTGGTCAATAAATCAAGCAGTGCTTCTTCAAGATCGTTAAATCGGAACCGAAAACCGGCGTCCAGTGCCTTTTGGGGGAGAACACGCTGTCCTTTAATCGCCATAAGGCTCCTTTCCCCAAGCGCAAGCCTGACTAATCGTCCCGGAATGTTCAGCCAGTACGGTCGTTTTAATACCTTTGCCTGTATCCTGCCGAATTTCTCCATGGTCACTGGATTCGGCGATGTAAAGTTGACGGGTCCTCTTATTTCTTGATTATCGATAATGAATAAGATAAGCTGGACAAGATCTTCGATGTGGATCCATGACAGCCATTGATTTCCCGATGCGATTTTACCACCAATAAAAAGCCGATAAGGCAGATTGAGAAGAGGCAGCGCGCCGCCTTTTTGACCAAGAACGATGCCGAATCGTGCACAAACCGTGCGCACCCCAAATTGCTCTGCTTTAAGAGCTGATTTTTCCCACACAGAGGCGAGATAACTGAGAAAGTCGTCATTACCGTGACTTGATGTCTCAATGAAGGTGTCCGTATTGGATGTGCCGTAAATACCAACTGCCGACGCACTAATCAGCAGGCACGGTTTTGTTTTTACTTGCTCGATAAAACGAATCAACGTGTCCGTGCTTTGCAGGCGACTGTGCAGTAAAAGTTGCTTTCTTTTACGCGTCCATCGTCCGCTATTGATGGATGCCCCTGATAAGTTGATCATACAGTCAATAGATTCAGGAAGCTTAGCGAATAAATCACCCGCTTCTTTCTTCATCCATTGAATATAATGGATATTTTCACAGGGGGTAAAATGTTCGGAAGCTTGTCTCGTCAAAATATAGAGATGATGACCGTGCCGATGAAATGAACGGATCAACGCTTGTCCAATAAAGCCACTGCCGCCCGCGATGACAATATTTTTCTTCATATGTTCCTGCCCCCTCCCACAATAATCGTCTCACGTACGACGAAGATCGGTGCATCATTCTGCCAGTTAACAATTGATTTCCTACTAAAGAAGAGTACTCTTTTCATTTTTAAAATCAACTCTCTCTGCCCGCAACGGTGATGTATGTGTTGAGGGACAACCCATAAAAAATTGCAGACTACTTGCCAACTTATGTCAGAGAGAACACCCGTACTCCCATCCTGCCTGTTAGAATCGAATACCGAGGTCATGTTTCGTATGAATCCTTATTTTCTGTTTGGCGGTCGGCAGAAAAACAGATTGGCGATAATTTTGAATCTTATCACAAAATTTTTTATTATATGGAAAGGAATCAGATCCAATCTTGTCGAATTAATAATTTACGCTTTTCTTTTATGTTCCATTCCCGAGGAGGTGATTATTTTTTTCATACCGTTTGCCCCCTTTTTCCCTTCTTTGCATCCTGATTTACTTCTCAGTACCTGTCTTTTATATGCCTGTCTTCAAATTCACATCACCACAAAGGAGTTCCTCGCATGTTTAAAACCTTTCACAAACTGATTTTCACTTCTGAACGTGCATTCACTCTGATCGAAATGACCATCGTTCTTTTCATTATTTCAATACTGCTTCTGATCGCCGTTCCTAATATGACGAAATCCAATGACGTCGTTATGGATAAAAGTACAGAGGCTACAGTCAAACTGGTACAGAGCCAGATCGCCGCCTATCAGATGGATCATGATGGTGCCCTTCCTGAAACCCTGGAAGCGCTAAAACCCGACTATGTGAACAGTACGGAAACTTCTGACGGCAAACCACTTGTCTACGACAATACAACCGGTGAAGTCCGTGCCCCATAAAAAATATTGTAACAGCCAGAACGGATTCACTCTGATTGAGGTCTTGATCGTTGTATTGATCGCCTGTATCATCGTTCCCATCTCTTTCCGCGGTTTCTCTCATCTAACTGACGAAATGACACTCAGGAATTTTGTAAACGAACTTTATGAAACAGTTCATGATACACAGATGGAAGCGATAACAGGGTGTGACGTTGCCAGAATTGTGTTTAATAATCAGGAGCATTTTTATTATGTATCGATCAACAATCAGACAACACGCAAAACATTTAATGCACGCATTCAGATCTACAGTACATCGGGAGAAAATGCGATCACCATCAACCAGCTCGGTCATTTTTCAACAGTACAATCGTACATCATTTCATTAGGCACGATAAAATATCGATTTGTTTTACTTTTGGGTCAAGGGAGGTTTTATTATACAAAAATGTCCTGATGAGCGCGGTATCTTTCTTACCGAGGCACTTGCAGCACTTTCACTGTTTGTACTGGTAATGATCACTGTATTGCCCATCTTAATTCACACACATCATGAGCAGCAGGTGATCCGCCAGAAAATGGAAGCCATCCGTTTGCTTCGTTCCCAATTACTTACGTGGAAAAGCGGTAAAAATATTACTTTCACACCAAAAATGGCTGCAGATTATCAGTTGGAGTGGGTTGAAAAAAGTGAGACATCAGCTTATCTTAATATTTCATGGACTTATTCCGGCCGTGTATTCAAAATTTCGGGAGAAGCTAAGAAATGAATAGTCAAAGCGGATTCACACTTCTATCCATGCTTCTTGCCCTGTCCGCATTTCTGATTTTAGTTGGTCTCTTTTTATCAGTCGTCCAGCCGCTTTCAAAGTTCGTTCAGCCGCAACGGAGCAATCAAAAAGAGATACAGACATTTTTCGTGCAAACTTCGGCAGAAATTCATCGATCCTCTTCGGTATCCAGTTCAAATGATCGACAAAGTCTGATGCTTAGCCGGACAGAGGAGCAGATCCGTTATGCCTGGGTTTCCCCCGGACGCGTGATTCGGCAAGTGAACGGACAGGGCTATGAAATTGTGCTGCAAAAAGTAAGCGACGCCCAATTTCATGTCACTGACAAATGGATCTCCATTCAAATCACGGATCAATCCAATCATCAATACTTTTGGAGTGATATGCTTTATCTACAAGGTGCTGCCTATGAACAATCGTCTCCGTAATCAGAACGGATTTATTTTACCGCTCAGTGTGATCCTTTCCGTCCTGCTGCTCGCCTTTATCTTGCACAGCATTATTCAGCTGAACAGTGATCGGAAGTATTATCACTATGCCTCTTTACAATTTACCTTTCAGCAATTGCGTGAATGTGCGCTTATTGATCTTCAACGAAAAATCAATCAAGACATACTGAATCAGGAAGGAAGCTTCAATTATCGCCAGGGAACGGTAAGCTATCATGTCGAGGAATCAACCGATTCGCTTATTGTTACCTTAACCATCTCAGCACGTGAAAGTAACGAAGTCGACAAAGTGACCTTTTCTAAAGAAAGTAAAAAAATGACGAATTGGTTGGAACGTATCAAATAGTTGCCCGTTCATTGACTGTATGCTGATTGATGACAGACTGGAACAATGGCATCTTCGGTTTCAAGATCATTTGTTTTTGAGTATCAATCCTCCTTAATCTGGTTAACCTGACTGATGATATCTTCTGTTTTCTTAACTGTTTGCAGAATATCCAGTAAGGAGCATCTTTTATGAAATCTGATGAATACGTTCGTTTTTTAACCGAGCAATTTGTTCGTTACATGGAGACACCCCGCGAGGAAAGGAAAAAAGCACGTATGGAGCAAAAAGCACAACGTCCCCCTTTGCGCAATCAATTGTTCGGACAGATTCCTGATGCCATTGAAAACTATGTCGCATCTATCAGGTCCAAACTGAAAAAACATTAGAAATTTGACTTCACCGGCAGCTCACATCTCAAAAAGTGCCCAATGCCATCGTATAAAAAAAAGCCTGAAGGGATGTTTCGTATCCTTCAGGTTATTTTTTTGCTGATACAGGTTTTTTCATTATAAAAATGCGATAGCTTAATACATCTTTATATTGCGCCATCGTCTGCATATGTTTCAGCCACATCTCAATTGCCTCATCATCGATCTTAGTCGTCAAATGATAAGTTGGCATTGAATCTTTTGAATGATTTTGAAATTCATTTGCCCGAAATGAACGGATTCCGGAAAAACCGGCATCTTTCCAGGCAGTTATCCATTCTTCCTCCGTGCGGACATCGTCCACCCCGTAAACGGTTTTAATCGCTTGTTTATTCTGCACATCAAGCGGATAATTAAGCGTCATTTCAATAGCTGCCAGTTGACCTCCGGGTATCAGTACGCGATAATACTCCGGCAGTGAACGTTTTACATTCGTGAATGCGGTCACAGATTCTGACAGAATGCAGTCAAATGATTCGCTTGTAAAAGGCAGTTTTTCTGCAGATCCCTGAAGAATCCTTGGTGAAACCGAACTGGCACTTGCACGTTTTTTTGCCTGTTCAACCATCACCGGATGCAAATCCACTCCCGTTACCCTTGCACCAGCCTTTTCAGACAGATACACCGCTGTTCCACCCGTGCCACAGCCAACATCGAGCACTCTGCACCCGCTTTGAATCAATAGACGGCTGACAAGCGTTTCGGTCAGTCCGATTCCTCCCGGATGCGCATGATCAACCGCCAGCTTAGCAAGGAAGTCAATATATTTACGATTCTTCACTCTGCGCACATCCTTCAGCAATTGTTCACCCTATTTTATGAACAGTCACCGTAACTGTGCGTTCCGCCTTGCAAAATACATTCCCTTAAAAGAAATCGGGCTTACTTTTGCATGCAAAGCCATGCGGCACCGAAAACACCGGCATCATTTCCCAATTTTGCAAGATCAATGCTGCAAGAATCAGCAATTTTCGGCAGTGAAAAATGCCGGAAATATTTCTTCAATGGTTTGACCAATGCATCTCCAGCATGTGACACGCCGCCGCCGATCACAATTTTTTCAGGATTCACCGTCACTGCCAGTGCGCCGAGTGCGTAACCAAGATAGTATGCTGCTTTTTCAGTTACCGTTGAGGAGAGCGGATCCTGCCTTTCCGCACAGTCGAACACATCCTCCGCCGTAATGTCTCCCTTCGTTTCAAACATCGTCCGCAAAATGCTTTCAGAATCGATATAATCAAGTGCGTCCAAAGCCATTCGGCGAATTCCTGTTGCCGATGAAACCGTCTCAAGGCAACCGGTTTTCCCACAATTACAAGCAGCCCCATCACGAGGTATTACCGTAATGTGGCCGATTTCACCCGCCATGCCACTGACCCCGTGAAGAATTTTGCCATCGCAGATAATTCCGGCACCGACTCCCGTTCCGAGGGTGACACAGATCAGGTTCCTTGTCCCCTGTCCTGCTCCAAGCCACATTTCGCCTAAAGCAGCCATATTGGCATCGTTATCCACAATAACCGGAAGTCCAAGCAATTGCTCAAGCTCCGCTTTAAACGGATAATCTTTCCATCCGATATTCACAGCCTGATAAATAAAACCGGTATCCAAGTTTATAAATCCCGGTGCACCAACCCCGACTCCATGAACAGATGAAGTTTCCAGGCCAAACTGCCTGATTTTTTTTAAAATGCTTTTGCTGATCTCTGAAGCAATATGCTTTCCATTATCAATGGTATTTGTCGCAATCACCCATTTATCGATCATCTTGCCCTCTTCATTGATTAGGGCCATTTTAATTGTTGTACCGCCTAAATCGACACCAATATTAATCATCTGACGATCACCGCCTGTCCAAATAAGTTCACCCCTATATTTTCTCTCAAAATTAGCATTTTGGCAATGTTCGTTCATCACTTTTTTATCGATGCAGACAAAACACACAGTTTTTAATGATATCCCTGCATGATTGGCATAAATTTTGAATAAATTGGAGTGAAGATACTTGTCCGGAGGTTAGCGCGCGATGTATCGAAAAAATCTGTTCATCTCATTGCTTATCATTGCGGTCGCCTTATTTACATTGATGCTCCCTTTTCTGCTGTCAGATCGGGCGGCAATCACGTATTTTCCAGATAATCCGCGTATACGCTTTACTAAGTCCGATACACATCTGAGCATTATGACCGATGAACAGCTGCTCCATTTATCCGTTCAGTCTCAGACCATCGAAACTAACCAGCTGATACAAAATTTTTCGCTATTGTATCGTAACAACAGACTCATCGCCATTTTAAATCATTGGCAAAGAAACACGAATCAGCTGATTTCTGCTAGAGATGCGCGCATAAGATCAGGTTTCTATAACGCGCTGACTGTTCATCAGGCCGAATTGCATATCAATAGTGACATCTACGGTAAAGAACGGCTGTCACAGGACTATCTGATCGTCTCAGCCAGTGGGCGTCATGCATTCCGTCATCCGAAAACACCGGATGAAGCAAATCAGCTCAGCAGCCATACCCGACAAATTGATCTGGAACGAAAACAATTGCTTGGAAGAGCGGCCGCGCACTATCATTTTTCTCCTGATCATTACCGAATTGTCTCTTTAGATATGTTAACCGACGAATCAAAGACACGCATTTTTCCATTTTTTAATGAAAAAACAGTGGAACGAATCGTCGGTCAGCTATGGGAGGGGCTTTATAAAAATTTTATACGCGGCATTCAGCTTACTGAAGGACAAAGTGAATCTCCCCTTGGAAGCACCGTGCCGCTCTTATTAATCGCGGACGATCACATGCTGGTTATTATTGAATCCAGTGATCACCACTTAATTATGTTGAAACAAAACTTCACATGAATAGCAAGATAAAGGTGCTAACCATCCGTTTCGTCATTTGCACGCATCCAGCGAAACAGAAACACATTCGCTGCCAGCAATGCAGCGCATTCTATAATGACGCGGCGACGATTCATTAAAAACAGCGCAGTGATTGCCCATAAAATTGCTGAAATACATGCGTTTCTTCTTGCCACAATAAGCACCTCACTCTCAAGTCTGCTGCACTTAGTGTGGCTTATGGACCATGTTTTCATTCTCTGATGCTTTCGCGCTCAGACATCTTGATTCCGTAATCATCCAATCAACAGGCTTGTCGTGCGGCTCAATCGGTAATTCATCAATAAGCTGTCTTTCAAGCAGCAAAGAAGCAGTCCCGCCTTCATAGCTGTTCAGCAGACGGTCATAATAACCACCACCGTAGCCGATTCTGTAGCCTTGAGGATCAAAGGCAACACCGGGAACCAGTAGCAAGTCAATGGACGGAGGCTCAACGAGCTTTGTTTTTTCAGGATCAGGTTCCATCAACCCATAAAAGCCAGATTCAAGTTCGCTGAATGTCTGTAGCTCATAAAATGCAAGCGTATGCATTTTATGATTGCATTTAGGGACACACACGCGTTTGGATTCAGTCCAGGCTTTCGTAATCACTGCCATGGTCTCGATTTCACGGCCGATGGATATTGTAATGCCGACTGTATCCGCCGATTGCCAGATCTTTGTTGCAAATAAGCGATCTCTGATTCTTTTGCATTGCTCTGTAAATACAGATTCATCGATTCTTTCCAACTGTTGGAGTATGCGGTTGCGTATGTTCAATTTTTTCTGGTTCATTCTGTCCTCCACATTTGAAAATTTGATGAATAGTTACTTGCCCAGACAACGAGACAATATACAGACAAAAGCCGCAAAATACCCCTCAAAGGTTTTTTGCGGCTCCTGCGTCCGGGCTGGCTTATTTTGTTTCGCGATAAGTCACGTATCTTCTCAGCTTCGGGCTGTATTTCTTCAGTTCAAGACGTTCCGGATTCTTTTGTTTGTTTTTCGTCGTGATGTAATCACGATCGCCGGTCTCTGTATTTTCCAAAATAACCTTAACACGCATATTTATCCCTCCATTGCACGAATATTCAGCTCTTCAAACATACACTTAATCTTAGCAAAAAAGAGTCTGCACTTCAACCTTTAATTAACCACTTTTAAAAATGATGCCATTAATCCCCACAATATCCCCAATTTTTACTATTTATTTTACAATCTTCTTTCTTTTTCTCCGTAATTCTTTCGCTGCCTATGGAGATATGTTATAAATAAATATGGTGATTGTCATGCAGTCTTTACGCTGCATATGTCTCAGACAATGGTGAGGGGGGTAATGATTTGGGGTTAGTCATCTTGATACTCATGATTGTTGGACTGATTGCACTTGCTTTTTCGTATTCAAAGCAGGACAGCATCAAGCAGGTAGAAGGTCAGCTTGAGGAAAATTCAATAACCATGATGCAAGAACTATACAAAGTAAAGAAAAAAATCCGTGTGCTCGAAGAAGAAATTATGCTCGGGAACCAAGATCATTCTAAAGGGTGAAAGCATTGACAAAAAATGAAATTCGCGGTTTCGCCGCCGGTATCCTGCTGAGCTGTGCTGTTTTCGCCTTTTTTTACTACCTGATTTTCAATCAGGGCGATCAGAAGCCTGAAAAAAATGTCGTAAAGCAGAAGCCGCTGACCGAAGCAACCGTTACTCAATATCTTGCCAGCCATCACCAGAAAGCAGTTGATCTTGATGCCTATAACCAGTGGCTGAGCAGTACAAAGAAAGCAACGGAACAGGCTGCAAAAGATGACAAGAAATCAGACAGCAGCAAAAAGTCAGACAGCAAATCCGATGAAGCCAAGACAACCAAGTACAAGCTGCAGATTAAAAGCGGCATGACACCTGGAGATATTTCGAACGAACTGGTTCGTGCAAAAATTCTCAAGTCAGATCAAAAACAGGACTTTGATTCCTATTTACACAAAAATAAGCTTGAAAAATACGTGCAGCTTGGCAGCTTTAACGTTTCAAGCGATATGTCGATTCCAAAACTTGCTCAGGTGATTACAAAAAATCACAGCAATTAATCACGTTCATAAAAAACGGGCTGAAGATTCCAGCCTGTTTTTTTATTTGCACTTATATGACAATCTTTAAAACCATACACCTTACAACCAGCAAAACCGGACAATTGTTCTTTAATGAGCCATTGATTGATTCATCATGCACTCTTTTCTCGCGCAAAAAAACCAGCGAACTGTTCATAGACGTCCGCTGGTTTCATAAAAGCTGCGCTCTTTTCAATTCTTGCTTGTATAATGGTACAGCTGATCATAATATTTATACATTTCTAAAGCAATTTCCTGATTCTGATGTCCCTTTCGAACTTTCGGCACAACAACTGCGATTGCCACTTGAGGATCATCATATGGCGCATAGGATACAAAAGTTTCGTTGTATAAGCTTAAATCATTTGCATTAACCTGTGCCGTGCCTGTTTTAGCTGCAACTTTATACTTCTGCCCCTGCGTGTAAAAAACGCTGCCTGTTCCTCTCGCCCCGTGAGTGACTAGATACAGACCATGTTGCACTCGCTCTAAATCATGTTTGTTATTACCGATCGTATTCAACACCTGCGGTTCGAACTGATAAACAGTCTTTCCTAATTTAGATCCGTCCGTTCCCGGCTCATGAACTGAATCAAGAAGGTGCGGCTGAATTCGTTTTCCGTCATTTGCAATGGTTGATATATATTGCACCATTTGAAGTGGTGTATACGTATCAAACTGGCCGATCGCGTATTGGTGAATAACCCCAGATTCATTGGGCATACCGCCGTTATACCCGGTACCTTCAGTTGGTAAATCAATACCTGTCCTTACGCCGAGCCCAAACTGACTGTAACCATTTCTTAAATCGTTGATTGCCTTGACAAACCGTGGATTTGTAACGAAAGGTGTTCTGGCTATATACTTGCCACCCGCAGGGGTCAATGTAATTCCAGACATATTTGAAACGATTTTAGCCATAAATACGTTTGATGAAAATTGCAGAGCTGTCTCAGGTGTCAAAGTGCCCAGCCCGCTGACTTCCCAAGACTTAAAATATTTTTTTGAATTTCGATAATTAATCGGCATATCATGAAATTGGGAGGGGACAGCATTGTGCTGAAAGCCAACCAGTTCAGTCGCACCCTTCACGGCAGAACCCATTTCAAACTGTGAAGTAATCGCATCACTTGCGACATTCTGAAATTTACCGTTCACATATTTTTTACCGCCAATAGCCAGAATGGCACCGGTTTTCGGATTCATCATAACCGCATAAGCACTGTTGTTCTGTCCGTTTCCGGCCATTGAACGCGCGGACAGAATTTTCTGCTCCAAAACTTGGTCAAGTTTTTTTTGCAACCGTATATCAATAGTCAGCTGCAAATCATCGCCACGTTTTCCATCTGTAACCGTTGGATTCCCAACCGGGAGACCCTTCTTGGTTTTATAGGTCAATGTCATCGGGACACCGCGCAAGTAGTTCTCGTACTGTTCTTCAAGATAGCTGACGCCGACCTCAGCGTTCCGACTGTATCCCTGAGCCAGGTACCCGTTAATTTTGTCTTCGGGAATCTGCCCCATTTTCCCGACATAAAACGGCTTTTCCTTAATATACTCTCTTGATGAAACATTGGCGGTCTGTATTGACCCGTTAAAGTCGTTCAGATGATCGACAACATTGATGTATTCTTGATCATCAACGTTCAATCCTCTTTTGATAATATAGGGGCTGAGATTGGAAGCCTGGTTGAACTCATGCTGAATCGCCATAATCTGAACATCTTTTGCCGAGTAGCCGGTTAATTTTGATTTTGGAATTCTAGAGAGCAGCAGCTTATACGCGGCACTTTGCTTCTTTTCGTATGCTGTCTGTTCCTTTTTAGTCAGATATTGATCATAGGCTTTTTGGAGTGATTTAAATTTCGTTAACACATAGTATTCCCGCTTATCCCGCGTTGAAATACGATCAATCGCCTTTTTGTCCATCGTTAAATAGTTGGAGAGCTTCTGTGCAAGCTTCAAACTCTCCTGAGCGCTGATTCCTGCGTTGCGAATATAAACAATCGCAAGCTCAGCCTTGTTGTCCGCAAGGGTCACGCCGTTTGTGTCAACGATTTTTCCTCGTGCTGATTCAATACGTGCACTTTGATGCTGATTGGCATTGAGTGCGTTTTTGTAATCCTCACCCTTAACAATCTGCAAATAGCCCAGCCGTAAGATCAGCCCGGAAAAAGCGATAAAGACAACCAGAAAGAGTATGTTCAGCCTCAACGGTAATTTATTTTTCTTTTCTTTATTATTCTGCATCATTTCCTGAGCCAATTTTACTCCTCCTGAACTGTGCCGTTTTTACGTACGTCAGACTTCAATCAACTGTTTACGCATCTATTCTATTCGTCGATTATATTCGATTTAAGAACAGTAAGGCGAGAGGATGTCATTAAACTTTAACGTTTTTCACAGTTTTTCCCCTCTCTCAATTTTAAGTGCGCCTCTATATTCTGTCAAAAAGCAATAGGTGAAAAAATCGAATCGATATAAGTTCCTGCAGATCATCCTGAATCAGGAAAAAATAAAACACCCGAAAGTGCTTTAGAATAGCGACTTCCGAGTGTTTGGAAAGTAGTACAAATTATGTACAAGCGGAGGAAGAGGGATTCGAACCCCCGCGAGCCGTGAAGCCCCTGTCGGTTTTCAAGACCGATCCCTTCAGCCAAACTTGGGTATTCCTCCATCATAATAAGTGGTGGACCCTGTAGGACTCGAACCTACAACCGGACGGTTATGAGCCGTCAGCTCTAACCAATTGAGCTAAGGGTCCACGGGCGGTTAGTGGGGATCGAACCCACGCATGCCGGAACCACAATCCGGTGTGTTAACCACTTCACCATAACCGCCATTGGTTAGTGAAATTATAAAAAAATAGCGGCGGGGGGGATCGAACCCTCGACCTCACGGGTATGAACCGTACGCTCTAGCCAGCTGAGCTACACCGCCATGGCTCCACAGGTAGGGTTCGAACCTACGACCGATCGGTTAACAGCCGATTGCTCTACCACTGAGCTACTGTGGAACAAAATCAGAACAAGAACTAATTTATCACAGGTAATAAAGCCTGTCAACATAAATTTCCAAACAACATCCTGTTCTTAACGACAAGAAATAATATAGCATATATGGATAGATATTACAATAACCTTTTTGATTTTTAGTCTTTACCTTAGTGTTTGCGCCTATTTTTTCAGAATCTACGGTCGCAAATAGCCCTATAGTAAAGAAAACAAAATCATTCTTCACTATGGTCTTCTCAAATGCTTCAATCAATTTATTGACTCAACTGAACTCTTGCAGCGAGATTATCGGTTTGAATGAGGGGTGCGTGTGCACCTTCGTCCGCAGATACAACTTACTGTTTTTCTTCAATAGAATCAATAAAAATCCGTGTCCCGTCAACCGAGATCACTCTGACCGTAACATCTTTTCCCAGAAACAGGCCATCTGTGATCGCACTGTAATGCTTGCCGTCAATTTTAACTGTACCAACCGGATGAAAAGGCGTTACTGTCTTTCCTTCCTTGCCGATTAAAGTATGGTAATCGCTATTCATCGCATTGTAACCTTTATCGCTCGACAATTTATCATGGAGCATAAGCTTCGCCAGATAATCGCGCTGCGGCAATAATTTCCGAAATAAAAGCGACATACATGAACCAATGATAAACGCAATGCCAACCATCAGTCCATAAAGCAGCGAAGGTGTCGGTAATGCGCAACCGAGCACCATAAGTGCGAAGCCAAGTATACCGATAATTCCTGTGGTCAGCAGTTTACCATCAATGATAATCAGCAGCAATCCCCCGACAAGAAGCAGGAAGATCCATGACGAAGCCTGCTCTGTAAGAAAATACATAAAATAATAAATAAACAATCCGCTTCCTGTCAGAAAAAGTACACCCTTCGCTTTAACAAGCAATTCAGCGAATAAAAAACAGGAGGCGAGCAAAATGACTGCGAATCCCCCGGCCGGATAAGAAAGTAATGCCATTGGTATTCCCCTCTCTATTATGCTCAAATGCGTTCTCTAATAAATAAGCGGTACAATCGTTAGCCTTAAGCCTCTCTTTTCATTAAACCATACACAGGGATTCTGGAAAAGTTATGTTTGAAATTTGTGATGTATCTTTTAAAAATCAGGCATATATTCTCGTAGTATCGCATATAGATGTAGAGAGCATCTTTTCTGGAAAAATCGTGTGGAAGGAGTCCATCAGCGATGAAAAAAAGGTTTTTCACAATTCTCTTCATTGTTGCCTGCTGGACAAGTTATGCAGATTTAACTTCAGGCTCTCTGCCGGCTGGGCATGCGGAATTATCACGTCAAACGACGCCAGCGTCCAGTGAATCAGCAGCTGTCCCATATCAACGCGTAACGGTGAAGCCGGGGGACACTTTACTCTCAGTCACTGAACGCATCAACAGTACTCAGATTTCAATAGAAAAGACGCTGAAAGATTTCTCTCTCTTGAATCCCAATGTTGATCCAAACCATCTCAGGATCGGTGAAACCTACGCTTTCCCCCGTTACGATTCAGCCGCTTCTGATCGCAGGTGATAAAACTCAATAAGTTCCTGATCACTTATTCAGGCAAAACAAGCGGTTTCGTGGTATACTGACCTTACTGCAAGATTCACAAATCATTCATCTTTAATAAAGGAGCGAGTCGCTCGTGTCTGAAATGACGCACCGTGCAAAAACGAGGAAAGTCAGAGTCGGCGATTTGACGATAGGCGGATCGAACGAAGTGATCATACAAAGTATGACCACAACAAAAACAAGAGATGTGGCAGCTACAGTCTCGCAGATTCACCGGCTTGAAGATGCCGGATGTCAGATGGTACGCGTTGCCTGCCCAACCATGGAAGACGCACTGGCAATCCCGGAAATAAAAAAACAAATTCACATTCCGCTCGTGGTCGACATTCACTTTAACTATAAACTGGCGCTTAAGGCCATTGAAGGCGGCGCTGATAAAATCAGAATTAATCCGGGCAATATTGGCAGGCAGGAGAATGTTGAAGCCGTTGTCCGGGCTGCAAAAGCAAAACATATTCCGATTCGCATCGGCGTCAACGCAGGCTCACTTGAAAAACATATTCTTGATAAATACGGCTATCCGACTGCTGACGGAATGGTTGAAAGTGCATTGCATCATATTAAGATTCTCGAAGATCTTGACTTTCATGACATCATTGTCTCTTTAAAAGCTTCAAACATCCATTTGGCAATCGAGGCCTATGAAAAGGCTGCCAGAACTTTTGATTATCCGCTCCATTTAGGCATTACAGAATCTGGTACACTCTTCTCAGGCAGTATCAAAAGCGCGGCAGGGCTCGGTATTCTGTTAAATAAGGGAATTGGAAACACAATCCGCATCTCGCTCTCCGCTGACCCGGTTGAAGAAATTAAAGTGTGCCGTGAGCTATTAAAAACATTTGGCCTGACTAACGCAGCGACATTGATCTCCTGCCCGACATGCGGAAGAATCCAAATCGATCTGATTAAAATTGCTAATGAGGTTGAACAATATATTTCAAAAATTAACGTGCCGATTAAAGTATCCGTGCTTGGCTGCGCAGTCAACGGTCCTGGTGAAGCACGTGAAGCAGACATCGGTATTGCCGGGGGACGCGGTGAAGGTCTCCTGTTCCGGCATGGTGAAGTTATTCGCAAAGTACCGGAAGACCGCATGGTTGAAGAATTGAAAATTGAAATTGACAAGTTGGCAGAAGAATACTTTGCTAAGAAAAAAGCTGAACAGGAAAAGGTCAACAGTTAAAACGGCCGTTCTTTAAATGAGCAGCGCCCTGAAATGCCTTGAGGCATTTCAGGGCGCTGCTTTTTTCAGCATAACAGTACATAAAAAGCTATGTTTAAACTCAATTTGCTTTTTTCGACCTGCGTGACAGCGTAGCCCCGCAGATTCCTGCATATCTGAGGATACCCGCCGTGTGCCCGCTTCAGGCAGGCACAATGAAATGAAGCAATGGCAAGCCATCAGCCAATTTTTAACAAAACCTCACAAAAACGCACTGACCATGCTTAATAGCGTTCTTTTTAAGCTTTATAAGGGCCGCGAAGTTTCCACAGTTGATTCAGCATCACCATAAATTCAAAAATAGTCAAAACAGTTAACATAACGAATCCTTGGGTCAGATACGGATTCAGTGCCCGCTGAACCGCAGGATTGCTCAGTGTTCCGAAGTTTAATTTAATAAGATAGGCAACAGCGACGGCAAAGGCAAGCAGCGCAACTGCATAAAGCAGTACATGTGAACGGGTTTGTCCTGTTTCCGCACGATATTGATTCGCCCATCCGTCCTGCTTGGTAATCCTGATTTTCGACAGCCAGACCTTGATATGGATACTGATTGTAATCCATAAATAAATTTCGGGACTGATGAGCAAAGTCGCCAGTACAACATCAATAAATCGGCTGTTCGGTGTTTTCAAAGTAAGCACTAGATTAAGCAGAGACGCAGCAACCACCGGGGTGACCCAGATCCAATTCCAGTAAAACTGGTCAGTGAGTAACGCAGTGCATACTAAGATAACAAAAAGCAGCCGGATCAGAAAATTGATAAAAAGTCCGCATTCCTGAATCCATAATCTTCTAGAATATTTCGTCTTAAGTCAGTCGTACCGGATACCCATTTATTTCTTTGACTGCTGTATGTGTGCAGCGTCTTCATACTGTCTACATAACATCTTGCTTTCTTACTGATGATACACACCCAGCCGCAGGCACGGATATACTGTGTTAGGAGTAAATCTTCAGTATCCGATTTATCATCGTAAAGCCCATTCAGCTTATAGTGCTCACGTACTTCTCTGGCCGCTTCTGGTCGAAAAATACTGCATTGACCGCCGGCGATTTCCGCAAAATAGCTGCTGTACTTCTGTTTCATGGTCCATTGTGCGAACTCTCGATTCTGCTGCGCCACCCACCAGCGATTCAGGGCATTTCCGTATTTTCCTTTACGGATCAATCGTTCGCGATCCGGATCGTTTCGAAGTATATGCCGCGCACTTTCTGGCATCAGACAAGTATAATTGGCTGAGACAGCGCCGATTTTATGATTATGGCTGAGTTCAGTCCACAGCGTGCGAATACACTCTTTGTCAAGATAAACGTCTGCATCGATACCGACAAAAGCAACAATACTGCGCGTGTAACTTTGTTGCTGCCTTCCGACTTCTTTATGGTCAGGATCATTAGGGTTGCCCCAAAAAAGCTGATAAAGCTGATTCAGTGCGCCTACTTTTCGCTGCTGGTTATTCAGTGTATGGAGGAGATAGACTGGCATCTTATACTGTTTGTTGCATGTTCTGATTGCCTTTTCTGTATTATCTGTACAGTGATCAAGCGCGATAAAAATATCCATCTCAATTCCTTTTGGAAGCGACTGCTCATGTAAACTTTTAAGCACATCAGCAATTGAGTCCTCTTCGTTATGTGCTGGAATCATAACAACAATTCTTGACGAGAAAGAACCCGTGTTAAACAGACGATTGTGAACTGCATCATCATAAGTAACCACTTGGGTATCGGCCATAAATCAATCCCTTTCCTTTTTCTGAATGAGTGTACAAGCTCATATTTATGGCCGGGGCAGAAAATTTATGACAGTTGAAATAGGCAAATGAATGAATTTATTGATGAAATGCCGTTAATCGCAGAGCCGCACATCTGCCTTTCCAGGTGCAAAAAAGACCAGCGGAAATGCGCCGGTCCTTTTAACATGACTCTATTAATAAAAATTACACCTGAAATAACAGGAAACGATTAGCAGTGGCAGAAAAAATGAATCCTTTTTCGTCATATCAGTAAATGGATTTAAGCTTCCACCCATGTTGTGATTTCCGAGACGGGTTTGCGTTCCGGAACTTTCGGATCAACACCTTCAACCGGATACCCAACATAAACAAAGCCAACGACACTTCCTTTTTCGGATACGCCAAATTGTCTTTTTGCTTCTTCCGTATAAGCAGCTGCACCGGTTCGCCACATGGCACCCAGTCCAAGCGCATGTGCAGCCAGCAGCAGATTTTCAACCGCACTCGCTGTAGCTTCAAATTCTTCAATTTCAACGATATTCGGATTGTCACTTGGTTCCACAGTAACAACAATAACAACAGGGGCACGTTTCGCACTGGCGAGTCCCTTTTCATAAGCAGCATCGAGAGTCGCCTGATCTGCACTTCCCAGATTCCGCTGGTTCACTTTTCCGTATACTTCACCAAGCTTATTTCTTCCTTCACCAGTTAGAATGGTGAAATGCCACGGTTCCGTGTTCTTATGATTTGGTGCGCGCCTCGCTGCGTCTAAAATTTGTTCGATCAGCTTCTTAGGCGGTTCCTGGTCAGAAACTTTACGAATTGATCTTCTCGTTTTGATTGCTTCAATTGTATCCATTGCACTCAGTCCTTTATAAAAAGATCCTAACCTGTCGTACCAAGTGTAACATGTATCACAGACAATTTCATAGAAATAAGCTCAAGCAAAAAAGTCCTTACCGAAGTAAGGGCTCTTTTGTTTTACCAAAATAAAGGTGAGAGCAGCTGAATCAGCACCGCTAAGCATCCAATGCCGATAGCCCAGCCTCCCAATGTGCGTGCACCTTGTCTGAGCGCAATGTAACCGATAATAATACCAGCAATGCCCAGAACAATTGGCATGAAGAACAAACCAATCACTGACAAGATTAACGCGAGCCAGCCGAGGCCCCCTCCACCTTCAACGACACGCCGATGATCAGCTTCATCACGGTCTCCGTTCACTTCCGAATTGTATTGATCGGCAGCGAGCTCTCTGGCGTACTCTTCATTATGATAAGCGTTTTGCTTATCATATATAGAGTCCTTGTCATGAAAATGATCCTTATCAGTCACAATGACCCCTCGCTTTCTTTTTAGGATCAGCTATAGTGTGACTCAGAATGATCATTTTCACAGATGCATATTATGGAAACACCAATTACGGTAAAATAAACGGAAGGAAAAAACTGACCGTTGTTCCATTTCCCGGGACGCTGCTGACACAAAACGTACCACGATGATCAGCAATAATTTTTTTACACAGTGACAGACCAATCCCTGTTCCATTCCGCTTTGTTGTATACAATGGCTGGCCGAGCTTCTCAAGAACTTCGGTTTTCATTCCTTTGCCATTGTCAATTAATGAAAAACGATAACCATAATCCTCAACACTGCCGCGAAAAATAATTTTTTTCTCCGCAGCTTTCCCTTCAAGAGCCTCAAGGGCATTGCGAAGCAAGTTAATCATGACTTGCTTCATTTTATTCAGATCAACACGGCACAGGTTTTCTGAGTAAGCGATATCATAATCAAAGGCCACTTTATTGACTAAACATTCTGCCGACAATACAGAGACAAGCTTCTTGCACAGTTTATCAGGGTTCATTTGACGAAATGAATTTTTTCTCAGTGACATCGAAAGAAAATTATCCAAAATGGAATACATCCGATCGACTTCGGACAAAATAACTGGCTGAAATTTATCATATTCCTTTGTATAACTGCATAGCTGAAGAAAACCTTTGATCACAGTCAGCGGATTTCTTAATTCGTGAACAAATTCACCTGCGAAGCGTGTAAACATTTTCGTTCGATAGCCAACTAAAAAAATTTTTCCATTTTTCAAAAACCCATTGTAAAATGTTCCAAGATCTTTCTCGCTTAATTTATCGATAAGTAAAGTCGACACTATATCGTCGCTTTCCAAAATTGTATTCAGATAATCTTTTGCGTCAGAGGCAACGTCCTCAGGAAAAAAATGCAGAAAATGCGAACCAAAACGGTCAACAAGAGCCTGTCCTTTCTTGTTGTAAGCCAATATATGCCCGTCCGGCTCCATGCAGAAGCGCATCTCTATTGATAGTTGCTCGCCTGGGTCTTTCTCCGAAACAGGAAGATAGGATTCACGGTAAATAATGGTTATCACTCCCTCTGCAATAGTAACAACTTTTTCACCATTCCCCAATTAATCACTATTTGGCTGCGCCAGCTTGCTGCACCTTCTTTCTGCTCCCCAGCGGATGTATGGTGCAGATCTGTTGTCTCTTCTAATCGCTCTTATTGTCATTAATTATACTTTAAACGAAAATAATGTGACAGTTTTATTGGCAATTATTGTTAGACAAGTTCCGACATTTTTCAGAAAAATCAACCATAAAAAAGTGGCATCAATACGTGCTCAAAATCATACATTACCGTTGTATGCCATTTTTAACGGATAGGAGTGGGCACTTTGAACTCTTTTATCGAACAAATCGTGATTCAAAAAATAAACAGCATCACCGTAAATGAATTGTATCAATATGCCGGACACTACGGAATTAAGGTGACAAAGTCCCAGATTGAACAGATCGTTAAACGCGTGCACAACAAAAACATTAACCCCTTTCATCCTGAAGGGAAGAAAAAACTGCGCAAGATACTGGATGAAGAGGTTGGACCAGAACTTGCTGCCAGCTTGGAAAAGCAGTTTGAACAACTGGCAAAGTCTTTATAAATCAGGATGCCAGCCAGATCATTTGTGAAAATTGCTGATCTTTAACATTGCTCTGTCTGCTGAACAATTTGCTGATTTAGTGAACGCAGAATGAGCGCCCATTCTCACATCCGAATTCAGCAACCCGAAAAATCATCTGTGGCCTTTCAGTCCCATGCAAAAGAAAAAGATGGCTTAAAGTCGCATGGGACTTTAAGCCATCTTTTTTTAGAAAGGTGATGCGTCAATCATCCCTGCTTGATATTCTGCAGCAGATGCTCGTTGAATGATTGTTTTTTAAACATATCTATTTCATATTTGTAAGGAGGCTTTTTACTCTTTTTATCGTCACCCACATACGGTGTTTCCAAAATTTTTGGTATTGATTCGAATTGCGGATGATGCACAATATAGTTAAGCGCCTGAAATCCGATCGTACCAAGCCCTATATTTTCATGTCGGTCCTTACGTGATCCTTCAGGGTTCTTGCTGTCATTCACGTGAACTACCCGTATTCGTTCGACACCGATCGTTCGGTCGAATTCATTAAGCACGCCGTCGAAATCTTCGGCAACCGGATATCCTGCATCATTTGTATGACATGTATCAAAACATACGGAAAGTTTATCATTGAGACGGACACCATCAATGATCTTTGCAAGCTGCTCAAAACGGAACCCGCATTCGCTCCCTTTTCCTGACATTGTCTCAAGAGCAATTTGAACTTTATCACGTGCTTCCAGCACTTCATTTAAACCCTCAATAATTTTATTTATACCGACGTCAACACCTTCGCCAACGTGCGCGCCTGGATGCAGCACGATTTGTTTTGCACCAAGCGCCTCGGCGCGATCAATTTCTTTGCGCAAAAACGATATACCCAATTCATAGGTTGCCGGCTTCACCGTATTCGCTATATTGATGATATACGGTGCATGTACAACGACCTCTTCAATACCGTTCTCAGCCATATGTTTTCGGCCTGCCTCGATGTTTAATTTCTCAATAGGTTTTCGAACGGTATTTTGCGGTGCACCTGTATAGATCATCATAACTGTCTCTCCAAATGACACTGCTTCTTCACTGGCACCAAGCAGCATCTTGGCTCCGGACATGTGAACGTGAGATCCGATTTTCAGCACGAACAATCCCTCCTCTGTTCTTTTGCTATTTTATCACAGATGGCCTCTCATGCGATTACTTATGCATGCTTTGTTTGTCACCGTTTAGGCGGTTTGACATAAACTAAGTATCAGCAAGTGTCCAATCACTTTTTCAGGAAAGGAAGGAAGGGAGCATGCCCACGTTCGAACATGAGCCGCAACAGCCGTTTCTCTTTTGGAACCCCCGTCAGGCGACTCATACGCCACCAATGGCTCAGCAGCGCGGTTTTCCACCAATTTTTCCTGTCAGGTCATCGGCTGAGCCACCTGCACCTCAGGGCGGCACGGGAATCGGTGGACTCATTGCTTCATTTCTTTCTCCAGGTGGATCAGAGACGGGAACTATAAATTTTGCAGACATGCTCGTAAACGCTCAGAAGGCCATCCAAACCGCCCAAACGATCATTCCAATGATTCGACAGTTCGGACCGCTTGTAAAGAATGCACCGGCAATCATGAGCGCGCTGAAAGGACTTCAGAAGGATTCTGAAACTGAAAATCCAGAATCAGCTGATCATGAAAAAGAAGAGAAAGAAGAGAAAGAAGAGAAAGAAGAGAAAGAACACTCGGCTGATCAGACGAAGCCAGCCGAAAAAGCAGCCGTAATGCCATCCACGGAAAAGCAAAATCCCCCCAAAAAAGGGCAGGAAAAGGCAATCACGCACCCTCAAAAATCGGATGTGCTTACACTGCTGCACAGTGACTCCCTTCCGTCCAGACCTTCAGTTCCGAGGATGTATATTTAGCATTGAGAAACTGCAGAATCATTGTGTTTCTTTTCTGCCTCATTTATACTAATTGAGTACCAATTTCTATTAATTGCATCTTGCAGAACGGGGAGATTCGGATGAAAGTGATTAAAGTCTCGCCGCGGGGCTATTGCTACGGTGTGGTGGATGCTTTGGTCATTGCCCGGCAGGCGGCAATGAACCAGGACCTGCCAAGACCGATTTATATACTAGGGATGATTGTCCACAATCATCATGTCACCGAAGCACTGAAAAACGACGAAGTGATTACACTTGATATAAAAGGGAAAAAAAGAATTGATCTGCTCAAGGAGATTGATCACGGAACAGTTATTTTTACCGCCCACGGTGTTTCTCCGGAGGTACGCGCCCTCGCTGAAGAAAAGGGATTAACGGTCATAGACGCTACCTGTCCGGATGTAACCAAAACACATACACTGATTAAAGAAAAAAGAAAAAGCGGTTATGAGATCATCTACATCGGCAAGAAAGGGCATCCGGAACCGGAAGGGGCAGTCGGTGTCGCACCGGGCCACGTTCATCTTGTTGAAACTATTGATGACGTTGATCGTCTGCATTTAGAGACGGACAAAGTTCTGATTACCAACCAGACCACAATGAGTCAGTGGGACGTTCAGGACATTATGAAATATATCAAGACACGGTATCCGCAGGCAGAAAACTATAATGAAATCTGCCGGGCGACACAGACCCGGCAGGAAGCCGTTGCAGAGCAGGCAAAAGACGCGGATCTGCTGATTGTTGTCGGCGATCCGCGCAGCAACAATTCAAATCGGCTGGCTCAGGTTGCTCAGGAAATTGCGCACACGCGGTCATATCGAATCGCTGACCTTTCAGAATTGCAGCTGGAATGGCTGGATGGCGTTAAGGTGGTTGCAGTAACTGCCGGCGCTTCCACACCAACGCAGTTAACGAAAGAAGTTATTCTGTTTCTTGATCAGTACGATTCAGCCAACCCGGATACCTGGTCAACTGAAAGCCAGGCTGCCAAAAATAATAACATTCTCCCTAAGGTCAAAGTGAAAGCAAAACCAAGCGTTAAGAAATAACCTGAAATCTTTCAGTAAAACGCGTGGCTCCGTTAAAAGATAATACCATACCGTTTGCCATCAAGAATTGCTGCATTCGTGAAAAACGGAGACTGTTTGCGTGCAAAAAAGACAGATCGGATAATGATTCCGATCTGTCTTTTTAACAAGATAGACATTCATGACCCACTTGAGGGGCGGAACAAAACATATAATTTTTAAGGATAAATTAGTGCAATGGCAGCTTCGACTGCACCGAAAAATTAATAAAGCCAAAGCCACTTATCTTTTTAATTTGCCGCGTTTGTTTTATCGCAGATTTTTTTAATAAAAGCGAAACGGATTCGTCACCGATTCAGAAATCACAACTTCAGTATCGCAGCCTTCTTGAGCAATGATCTGTTTCAAAAACTTCTGCACACCCGGTTTCATGACGGCTTCGATATGGTGGCCTGCATCAATCACATTGAGGCCACAGAGCAGTGCATCATGTGCAGTATGATAATAGATGTCGCCCGTAATCAATACGTCAGCGCCTCGCTGTTTTGCGTAGGGGATCAGACTGTTTCCATCGCCTCCCGAAACTGCAACGGTACGCACTGGTTTCTTTTCCGGTCCAATCGCCCGAAGTCCGTCCAAACCAAGTGTTTCTTTTACAATCCGGCAATATTCATTGAACTGGAGTGGTTCAGGAAGCACGCCGATCCGGCCAAGCCCATAGGTTTTCCCGGCATCTTTTACAGGCACCGCCTGATAAGCCACTTCTTCATACGGGTGCGCCTTGACCATTTTCGCGATCACCGTGCGAAGAAGATGTTCCGGAACAAGCGCTTCAATGCGCAGTTCTCTTGTTTGTTCCAGTCTGCCTGTCCTCCCTGCATAAGGATCTGCCCCGGATCGCGGCAAGAAAGCCCCTTCGCCGCTCGTACTGAAGCTGCAGTAATCGTAATTACCGATTTTCCCCGCGCCTGCTTCCCCGATTACTTTCCGTATAAGATCAGCATGGCTTTCCGGCACATAAACCGATAATTGATAGATTGGTTCCTGGTATGTGGGCTGCAGAATTTCGGCCTGATCCAGACCTAACTGTTCAGCAAGCATATCATTTACACCGCCGTCAGCAATATCCAGATTCGTATGTACCGCATAGACAGCTATATCGTGTTTAATGCATTTCGTAACAATTTTTCCCTGTCCTTCATCTGAACGGACGTTTTTCAGAGGATGAAAGATTAACGGATGATGCGCAATAATCAAGTCGATATTCTGCCTTGCTGCTTCATCAGCAACATTTTCCAAAATATCCAAGGTCACCATCACACGTTTTAACTGTTTATGTAAACTTCCGACCAGAAGGCCGATCTTATCATTGTCGTAAGCCAGCTTTTTCGGTGCCCATTCTTCCAAACGTTGAATCAACCGCTCGCCTGATATCCATTTTGGCATCATTAATCGCTCCCTTCCTGATCGGTTTCAACAGTAAGGCAGTATTGAATCATTGTCCATTCTTTTTCACATTCTGCTGTTTTTTTTCTTACACTGTCTGTTTGTTCGGCATGCTTCAGAGCAATCAGAATAGCAGCCAGGCTATGCTCTCTCCGCCTCCATTTTTTTACGAATGCCGTCTGTTTTTTTTTCGACAGAATCGGGCCGAACTGTAATTCCAGATCCGAAAGTTTTTGCCAATCCGGGCATTGCTCCGCACGGATAATCTCATAAAAATGAGGTGTCTCTTCAACAATCGTTTCGTCAATGATTGACCATCCATTCTGACTCAACCACTCACGCACACGCGGCTCGCGGATATTGGGCTGAAGAATTAAGGTGGTGGTTGTGCCCAGCTTTTCCCTGCCCCGCTCCAGAATATCGGCAATCAGTTCACCGCCCATCCCGGCAATGACAATCGTGTCTGCTTCGTCAGGATGCAGTACATCCAAACCGTCACCCAGCCGAACATCAATACAGTGTGAAAAACCAAGCGTTTCAATATTGTCGACCGACTGCCGATAAGGACCTACGCGAACTTCACCGGCAATGGCCGTTTCACACAGCCCTTCCTGAATCGCACGGCACGGCAAATGAGCATGGTCCGAACCGATATCTGCTAAACATTTGCCCTTTGGAAGCATATGGAGCACGGCATTCAATCTTGGTGACAAGTGCATTGTTTTCATGATCACAATCCCTGTTTTTTCATCTAAGTTCAATGTTATGGTAACACAAACGAGCGAAAATCCCAATTCAGAGGAAAGGTCATCAAAATTATTGATAACGCTTTCAAAATAGATTAAAATATAGGTGGTCATAGCAGAGGGTATCTTTGGATTAATTACAGCCTGGCAAAACATGATGGGTTATTGCGGATTGGCACAATCGTGGAGGGTTTGCTTTCCACCTTTTTCAGCAGGAAATGAACCGAATTTCAGCAGAAATCAAAAAAACGGATCATGCAGCCAACTGATATTTGCATACACCGACTAAACTCATTAGAATAAAAGCATAGACAATTTGTATCTTAGATGAAAGAGGTATGATCAAATGCCTCCGGGCACCAACATAATCCCGTTTCAGCCGATCCATTGTTTTTTCGAGTTCATTCATGGCAAAATCTTAGACTTTTTTGCTCTTATTAGAAAACCTGGCTTTGCCAGAGGCTTGGCAAAGCTAAGGATGCCGTCGCACTTATACTATAATCCGCTGAATTTTAAGCTATCTTATAGTATAAAAAAATGCTCCCTTAAAAAGGGAGCAATCACTACTTAATCAAGAAAATCTTTTAGCTGTTTGCTTCTACTTGGATGTCGCAGTTTGCGAAGTGCCTTGGCTTCAATTTGCCGAATGCGTTCTCGAGTCACACCAAAAACTTTACCGACTTCCTCTAAAGTTCGTGTCCGCCCGTCGTCCAGTCCGAATCGCAGACGGAGTACATTTTCTTCACGGTCTGTAAGTGTATCGAGAACATCTTCTAATTGTTCTTTAAGCAATTCATAGGCTGCGGCATCAGATGGTGCTTTAGCATCATGATCCTCGATAAAATCGCCAAGGTGCGAATCATCTTCCTCACCGATCGGCGTTTCGAGTGAAACAGGCTCCTGGGCAATTTTTAATATCTCACGTACTTTGTCTGGTGATAATTCCATTTCTTTGCCAATCTCTTCGGGCGTCGGTTCGCGTCCCAAATCCTGGAGCTGTTGTCTTTGAACCCGAATCAGCTTGTTAATGGTTTCCACCATATGCACCGGAATTCGGATTGTCCGCGCCTGATCAGCGATTGCCCGTGTAATTGCCTGGCGAATCCACCATGTTGCATAAGTGCTGAACTTAAAGCCTTTCGTATAATCGAATTTCTCAACGGCTTTCATTAAGCCCATGTTGCCTTCCTGAATGAGATCAAGAAATAACATGCCGCGCCCCACATACCGCTTTGCAATGCTGACAACGAGACGAAGATTGGCCTCGGCCAGCCTCCGTTTGGCACTTTCATCACCATCATTGATCCTCTTGGCCAGGCTAATCTCCTCATCCGCCGACAGGAGATCCACACGTCCAATTTCTTTCAGATACATTCTGACTGGATCATTGATTTTAACACCTGGAGGAACGCTGAGATCATTCAGGTCAAATTCCTCTTCTTTATTTTTATCATCGGAAGCCGGTCCATCGGATTCATCGTTGACATCAATACCTTGATCGGCAAGTGTCTCATAAAATTCATCCATCTGTTCCGGTTCCTGATCAAATGGAGCAAGTCGGGTCGTAATTTCCTGATAGGTGAGCGAACCTCTCTTTTTGCCGAGTTCAAGCAGCTGTTCCTTTTCCTGATCCACGGTTAATTCCTGATCCGTCTTGCTAACTTTTCCAGCCATTTGACCCCCTCCTTCCAAATCCTGTTCACGCTCAATTTGCGATTAGCTTAACTGTTTTTTCGCGCTGATAATTTCGGACAGCATCTGAGCAGCAAGTTCATAGTTGCCGCTTTGTTCCGCCTGCTTTCTCTGTTCTTCTTTATCCGCAATCAGCGCCGATTTAGCATGCCTGATGACTTGCTTCATGCAATCCTCAATTTCCTGATCATTTACTTGGCTGCTCATCGGCATGAGAGATAATTCCGTGACCTTGCGCTGTAAAACCGGATCATCCAGTTTTTGCAGAAACAGCCCTTCATCGGGCGGATTGCCTTGTTCATAGTATGCGTAAAGATATGCAGATAAAGCCTGATGAACGTCAATAGTAAATGAACCACCTATGGTGTCTCGAATTCGATCAGATATCTCCCTGCTTCTCATCATCCTTGCGAGCAACTTTCGCTCTGCCATTTCGTATGCAGGTGGAACCCGATGGCTCCTCTCAAGCAAGACAGTGCCCTTTCTTTGTTCCCGTCTTTGCTTCGTGACACTCATTTGATGTAACTGCTTTTTCAAAGAGTCAAGTGAAACTGAGAATTCCTCCGAAAGCAAATGAAGATAATGGTCGCGTTCAACCGCACGAGTGAGTGAAGTCATTTCCTTCAATACTTCTTCAATGTAAAGAAGGCGATCTCCTTCATCACTTAGATTCCTTTTTCTTCGGAGATAATTCATCTTAAAGGTCATCAGTGTTTGACTTGCCCCTATTACATCACTTTTAAATCGTTCGCCGCCAAACTTGCGAATGTAGTCATCGGGGTCAAAGCCTTCCGGCATATTTGCTATTTTAATGATCTTTCCATTTCCCTGAAGCATTTCGGCAGCCCGAAAACTTGCTTCAACACCTGCCGTGTCTGAATCATAGCAAATGATAATCGTATCAGCTATTCTTGTCAGTGCCGATGCCTGCGCTTCGGTCAATGAGGTGCCCATGGATGCCACACTGTTCAACACGCCTGCCTGATGTGCCCGTATCACATCAACATAGCCCTCAAGCAGAACCACCTGACTGCTTTTTCGAATCGCCTGCCTTGCCAAATGAAATCCGTAAAGAATCTGCCCTTTATGAAAAGCATCGGATTCAGGAGAGTTTAAATATTTAGGCTTCTCGTCACCAAGCGTCCTTCCACCAAAAGCGACCGTTTTTCCTGCCATATTAAAAATGGGAAAGATGATCCGATTGCGGAATCGATCAAAATATTTATCATCAAATCCGCGTTTTTTAATCATACCTGCCTGTTCCATAAGTTCGAGTCGGATGCCTCTTTTTTGCAGAAATTTTGTCACCACATCCCAACTGTCCACCGCATAACCGATCTGGAACCGTTCAATCATCTCCTCATTAAATCCACGCGATTCAAGATAATGCATGCCCGGTGTGCCGTATTTTGCAGTTGTCAGTAAATAATGATAAAATTTCGTTAAGAGCTCCAGCCCTTCGATAGTCTGTTTCTTCTTTTGGTTATTGGGACTGTGAAAGTCTTTTTTCGAAAAAGAAGTGTCCAGCTGAATATTGGCACGGTCAGCAAGAAATTGAACCGATTCGGTAAAAGACATGCCCTCGATCTCCATCATGAATGTAAAAAGATTCCCGCCGGCGCCACAGCCAAAGCAATGGTAAAGCTGTTTATCCGGTGACACAGAAAAAGAAGGAGTACGTTCAGAATGAAAGGGGCAGAGACCAATATAATTTTTCCCCTGTTTCTTTAACTGTACGTATCCGCCGATCACATCAACAATGTCCAGAGACTTTCTTATCTTTTCGATGACTTGTTCCTGAAGTTGCAAATTTGCATGCACCACCAGTTATTCTTACTTATTTATATCCCAATGATCGATCCTGCATAACAGTTTTGTTAAAGCTTCAGAAAAATATTTTCGATCTCGATTCGTGAAGGGCTTCGGCCCCCTCACCTTTTTACCGGCATTCAGTGCTTGGTAGGCACGGTATCTGCGTTCAAGCAGCATAGCGACATTTCGTTCATCAATTAACAGACCACGCACGGTAAGCACCCACACCTGACGCTTTGTCAGTAAACCTGCGAGTCCGATATCCTGAGTAATAACAAGGTCACTTGCCTGTGCATGATTAGCAATGTAGAGATCAGCGGCCTCCTTTTCCTGATCAACAAAAATCCAGGTCCCCTCCTGATTTGCCGAATATGCTGCATATGAAGCAACAAAAACAGGTTCCACACCAAAGGCTTGTGTAATCGATAAAATTTCATTTTTCACGGGACATGCATCAGCATCGACAAATAATGTGATCTTTTTCATCAGTTTAAGGATTCTCTATTTCCTGTAAAAAATCCTGCATGTACCTTTATGTTTTTATTTTTAAAATAGTGTCACAATATGTCGAATAATGACACATACACAACAAAGTAATATTATAAACTAAATTTATTTATTAAGACAGAGAAAACACTTTTCTTTTTTGTGTCTGGCAAGGTTAGGCCATGGTTGGCATTCTATTCAAAAAACCGGCGAAAATCAAGTTTTTCTTATCAAATAGCGTAGGGGCGAAAATCATGACTTTTCAGGATTCTTACCATGGGCGAAGCTGACAAACGCCTTCGTGATATTGGTCTTTGTCATTCGGCCGATCACTTCGAATCCATTTCCCCTTTCCTGAACTACCGGCACGGCATCAACTTCTTTCTTAATCAGAAGCAGAGCCACGTCCAGCACCGTATCCTTTTGCTTACAGTACGCGATATTAGGCATTCGTGACATGATGACACTGACCGGAACTTGATTCATATCCTGTGAACCGATGGCTGCTCTAAGCAAATCTTTTCGTGACAGCACACCGGAGAGCAATCCGTGTTCATCAACAACAAACAGTGAACCTACATCCTCAACGAACATCTCACATACCGCTTTATATGCGGATGCGGATTCAGGAATAACCACCGGGGTTGATTGAAATTGTTTCACTTGCATTTTCATGATTTCTTCATATACGATTGTTTCTGAGGTTCTACCTGTATAAAAGTAACCAACTCTCGGACGCGCTTCAAGAAATCCAGACATTGTCAGGATCGATAAATCCGGTCGAAGCGTCGCGCGTGTTACATTCAAATGCTCAGCTATTTGTTCCCCGGTGATCGGCGCTTGTTTTTTTACTATTTCAATAATTTTATGCTGCCGATCATTAAGTTCCACAGCAAGCCCCTCCCTTTTTTCTTTTAACCGTCTCCTCCACCATCAATCATGCTTCATCGCTTCGAAACTTGGCCAATTGTTTGATAAAGTGGGTGGATCGGAGTTTAATGCCCGCATTGTCCTCATAATAAGAATAAACGATTGATTCCAACTCGCCAATAGTTTTTGTTTTCAGTGCTATTTTTCCCAGCCTTTCAAGCGGCACCGCCCGCAGCAGCGGTAGAAGTCGTTGAGCGGCAGGACTGATGTTCTGTGCATACCGATCAATATGTGCGCAGTTTCTGCAAAGAAATCCGCCTTCTGAGATTGAAAATAAGTAATCCATCTTTTTTTCATGGCACCTCGTGCAGCAGGACAGCTCAGGATCAATCCCGGCAAGCGGCATCATTTTTAGTGCACAGATTAAGGCCAGAACCGGGGAACTCGTTCCTTTTTCCATAAGCAGCAGTGCATCACGCAGTAAATGATACAATCCCTGCGCCGGCTGTCTCTCTTCGGTCAGACGGTCCACAAGCTCTAAAATCAAAGCCGCGTAACCCATCTTCTCAATATCCTCCCGCACGGCGCGTAAGGGATTGATCGATTCCGCCTGATACAACACACCAAGGCCCCTGCCTTTACGAAAAAGACAGAGGCCGTAAAAAAGAACGTGGCTGACCGCGGATAATGGATTGCTTGGTTTTCTTGCTCCTCTCACCATCAGCCCGATTTTGCCAAACTGTTCTGTATACAATGTAACAATTTTATTACTCTCCCCATAGTCTGTTGTGCGAATGATAATTCCTTCCGCTTTAGCCATCATCAGGATCAACACGCTCCCCTTGCGTCGATTCACTGCTTTATGACGCACCTGCCTGTTTTTTCGCAGCAGCTATCTTTCTGCCAAAATGTTCTGGTTTCGCATATCCTGTACGTTCTAATTCCTTAATTAAAAGATAAGAGCCAATGCTCCCTGTCATGCTGAATAATTTCCAACTAAGTTCTAACATTTGTCTCATCCTTCCCATTTTTTCGCCTCAGTTATAGAGTGAACGAAAAAAAAGGAATCATGTGATGCAATGATTGTCAATAAATCATGGAAATGGAAACGAGACCATTAAATCACTCATCGTCGACAGTATATCCAAAATTCTTTAGTTCCTCTTCCTTATCACGCCAATTCTTATCCACTTTAACCCAAAGTTCAAGAAAGACCTTGGCACCAATTAAAGCTTCAATTTCCTTGCGTGCCAATGTGCCGATTTTTTTAAGCATACTGCCTGACTTTCCAATAATAATTCCTTTTTGAGATGAACGTTCAACCATGATCGTTGCCTGAATTTCAGCAAAGTTTCGATGTTCATCCACTTTCATTTTATCAATGACAACGGCAATGGCATGCGGTACCTCGTCACGGGTTAAATGCAAAATTTTCTCGCGAATCAATTCTGCAATAATAAATCGTTCAGGATGATCGGTAATTTGATCTTCCGGATAATATTTTGGCCCTTCAGGGAGGTAGCTTGTGACCTGGTTCATCAATGATGAAACATTCTGGCCCTGTAATGCAGATACAGGAATGATCTCTTTAAACGCATAGAGATGTCTGTAGCGTTCAATCAACGGAAGCAGGTCATTGGGATGTACCTTATCAATTTTATTCACAACAAGAAAAACGGGGACTTCCGTTTTATTCAAAAAATCGATAATGAACTGATCACCGCGGCCATACCCCTGCTCCGCATCAATAAGAAACAGGACAAGATCAACTTCATTCAGAGTGGCAAGAGCAAGGGACGTCATCATTTGCCCAAGTTTATGCTTTGGTTTGTGGATGCCTGGCGTGTCAATGAAAATCACCTGTTCGCTATCCGTCGTATAAATACCATGGATTTTGTTTCGCGTAGTCTGTGCCTTATCACTCATGATAGCAACTTTTTGACCCAGCACACGATTCAGCAAAGTGGACTTGCCAACATTGGGACGGCCAACGATCGCCGCAAATCCGGATTTGAATTGTTTGCTCATTGCATATCCTCCGATACAAATGCCCCGGGAAGCAATTGAGCGACTGTTGTCACTTCTACGTCCCCTTTTATGTTTGCCAGAATGATACGCATACTGCCGGGACACAGTTCGCTTAAAACCTGCCTGCACGCGCCACATGGGGGAACAGGTCTTCTACTGTCCGCGATAACAGCCATTGCATCGTATTCGTGCTCACCTTCTGAAAAAGCTTTGAATATGGCTGTACGTTCCGCGCAGTTGCAAACTGAATAAGCTGCGTTTTCAATATTACATCCTGTGAAAACTTTTCCTGATTTAGTAAGCAGGGCAGCCCCTACCTGATAATGTGAATAAGGTACATAGGCCATCTGCATTGCGCCCTTCGCAAGCGCTATGAGTTTTTTATCTTCCATTAAATTATTACACTCCCGTTCATTTATCCCAAGGTATGCAGCAAAATAAAAATATAGGCAATCACGGCAATCACAGAAAACCACCATACAGCCGCCGCTGCTGTATCTTTTGCCGCTTTCGCCATTGGATGTTCTTCCTTGGTGACCAAGTCGACGATTCGCTCAATCGCGGTATTGACAAGTTCAAGACTGATTACACCACCAATGAGAACAATGACAACCATGAGTTCAATCAGTGATACATGAATCATTAAAGAAAAAACAAGAACAGCGACAGCTGCAAACAGCTGAATATGTAGATTTCGTTCTTGCCACAGAGCGAGCATGAATCCGGAAGTCGCATCTTTGAAGCTGTCCGTCAGATTTTTATGCCTTCTTGGCTGCTGGTTCTTCACTTTATCCCCTGCTTAATCCAAATGAAGAAAGAATCCGTTCCTGAAGACCAAACATTTCCTTCTCCTGTTCTTTGGTCTGATGATCATAACCAAGAAGATGCAAAAGTCCGTGAACAACAAGAAACCCAAGTTCACGCTCAAATGAGTGATTATATTCGACAGCCTGCTCATGCGCGCGCTCAACAGAAATGATGATATCACCCAGCACTCTGGGCGCTCCTTCTTCGCGCAGTATTGGTACCTCATCTGCCCCCATCTCTTCAAGAGCAAACGAGATGACGTCTGTCGGCTGGTCAATGCTTCGATACTCTCGATTGATCACCTGAATACGTTTATTATCAACGAAAGTTATCGAACACTCGATTTCTCCGGCCAGGTTCAGCTGCCCGGCAGCGTAATCAATCAGACGGATCACAGCTTCCTGAATATTATCATTAATTTCTCCAGTTTCATCATGCATATCAATGGTCATTGTCATTTCGAGTTCACCTTTTCATTTTGAGGTCTTTTGGATATTCAATGCGTGAATGATAGACACCGCGCAATGTCTCATCAATTGATCGTTCGACACGTTTCAATTCCTTTAATGTGATATTGCATTCATCAAACTGACCGTCACTCAAACGATCATTAAAAATATTTTTTACCAGATTATTTACCTTGACCGGATTGGGTTTCTTCATTGCACGCACTGCTGCCTCAATACTGTCTGCAAGTTCGACGACAGCTGCTTCCTTAGTCTGCACCTTTGGACCCGGATAGCGAAACTCACTTTCATCAATCAATGTATTACTCTGTTCCTTAGCCTTTACATAAAAATATTTAAGCAGCGTCGTCCCATGATGCTGTTCAGCGACATCGACAATTTCCTTCGGCATACGGTACTGCCTGAGGATTTCTGCTCCATCGTACGGATGAGAAATTATAATTGTTCGACTGAGCTGAGGTGAGATTTTATCATGTGGATTGATTCCGTCCATCTGGTTTTCAACAAAGAATTTAGGCCTTTTTGTCTTTCCCACGTCATGATAATACGCGGCAACTCTTGCCAGCAAACCATTTGCACCAATAACTTCACAGGCGCGTTCAGCAATATTGGCAACCATAAGACTGTGATGGTAAGTGCCTGGAGCTTCAACCAGTATTTTTCTGAGCAGCGGATGATTGGGATTCGACAGTTCAATCAGCCGAATCGGCGAAAGAATTTGGAAACCCGTCTCAAAAAGCGGCATCAATCCGTTGGTCAATATAACTACGATAAATCCAGACAAAGCCGCGAATCCCAGGCTGAGCCCTGTACTTACCGGTGAAAATGGCGTATTCTGAAACATAAAAAGTGCAAGTACAGCCAGAACATTCACCAATGCAATCAGGCCGCCGGTTTGAACGATTTTCGGCCGTGCCATCCTCTTCTTCAGAACGAATGCTCCGGCAAGTGTCGAAAGAAATAAATAGATACCGAAAGGAGCGTCAAAAATTGCCGCTTTGGCGCTGATTCCGTAGATAACGCTGCCCACAAGCGAAAGCATTGCTCCAGAGGCAAACGCAACGCGCTCATTTAACAATATCCGAATCATCAGTGATGCTGTTGCAAGTGGCAACACATAGGAAATGCCTGGAACCCCTGTCAGTTTAAGAAAACTGCACAATTTTATAAGTGCAGCCGCTCCAGCAAAGATAATCGCATACATATAAAGAAATTTCACGGAGACTTTTTGCTGTTTTTCTCTAAACCGATAGTATTCAAACCAAAAGAGAAACATAATAAATCCGATAAGCAATAATAAGCCGACAAAGGGAATAATATTGAAGTGATCATCAAGAAGCCCGACAAGTTTCAGCTGGCGAATCATATCATTAGTAACCAATTCACCCTTCTTCACAATAACTTCTCCCTGATGAATCACAACTTCATCAACGTTGCTTGCTGCCTCCTGCTTATTTTGCTTGGTTGCATTAGCGTCAAAGGAATAATTTGCGGTAATGTACGCATGAAGCACATCATTAAGTGCCTGACGCATGCCGTCATTCAGTACTGATGATGGCAGTTGTGCAGAGGCCTTATTCTGCACGCGTTCCAAGTCATTCCAGCCAATCTTGTCATTCATCGCTTCATAGATACCTGTACTGGCAATATCTACCGCAATTTGCAGATTGTGATCTGATGCTGTGCTCAGGGTGCCAAGCGTTTTGTCGGAGAGCTGTGAATCGGAAGAACCGGAAAGCCTGTCCTTGATGGCCTGAACCGCCGTATTTATTTCTGTCTGAGATGAGTCAGAGCTGATCTTATCTTCTTTCTTTACCGCAGTAATCGTATCAAACAGATCACCGACTTTCTCCACCTGGATTAAAGCAAGATTTTTATTATAAACATAGGCTGAAGGCGTGGATCCAATCGCTTCCTGTCGTTTTGCCTGAGTGGCCTGCGTGTCAACCGTATCAATTGGCGACTGAATATCGCTGGTCGCGATTTCATGAAGTTTTACATCTGGATCTCTCGGTAATACACTGCCGATCATCAGTCCATAGAGAATACAGCCGACAATCAGTACAATGACCCAGTCAGACAAATAATTCAGTGCAACGTATTTTATTTTTTGTTTGATTGGGCTTGATTGTAACATCGCTATGCCTCCACGACTTATTTTCTCAAAGCCTGGCGCAATTGTTAAAACAAGTAAGCAGGTAAACCGGATTACGCAGCGTTTCAGTCCCCATAGGCTTCAATGATTTTTTGAACAAGCGGATGCCTCACAACATCAGTGCGGCTTAATTGAATAAAAGAAATTTCATCGACCTGTCCCAGCAATTCTTTCGCTGTTTTTAATCCCGACTTTTTCCCTTTCGGCAAATCAACCTGAGTGATGTCACCGGTGATAATCATTTTAGAACCGAACCCAAGTCTTGTAAGGAACATTTTCATTTGTTCCTGTGTTGTGTTCTGAGCTTCATCCAGGATCACATAGGCATCTTCCAGAGTTCTTCCCCTCATATAGGCAAGAGGTGCTATTTCAATTGTTCCTCTTTCAATTAATCGCAATGTATGTTCTGAGCCCAGCACATCATGAAGTGCATCATAAAGGGGTCTTAAATATGGATCCACTTTCTCTTTCAGATCACCAGGGAGAAAGCCGAGGTTTTCTCCCGCTTCAACTGCTGGCCGGGTCAGGATGAGACGTTTGATTTTTCCGGCTTTCATCGCAGTCACGGCCATGACAACCGCTAAATAGGTTTTCCCCGTTCCGGCCGGTCCGATGGCGAAGACCATATCATGTTTACTGATCGCTTCTACATATTTTTTTTGACCAAGCGTTTTAACACGAATTGGCTTGCCCTTGCTGTTCGTCGTAATTTCACTTTCGTTTCCATATAAATCATCAAATGCATCAAGTTGCCCGTTATCCGCCATTTTAAGCGCATAAACCACATCCCGATCAGTGATGGCAATTCCTTTTCTAATCAGGCTGAGCAGCGCTTTCAGAACCTGTTCCACTTTTCTTGCGCTTTCTTCACGCTCAGCTGACACATTCACCGATCCGCCCCTTGTCACGATTGAAATGCCAAGTGTCTGTTCAATAATTTTTAAATGGGCATCCCTCGGTCCGAACAGGAGCATTGCCTCATTTCCGTTTTCAAAATTCAGTGTAATTTTATATAAGTGGCGTTCTGGCAAACTCTATGTGTCCCCCTCAAAATCAGTAACGTTTCCATTATTTTATCATAGGTATCACATTAAATTCCAATCGGTTTTATGCCCACCGTTTTGTGACTCATTCAATAAACCGTGTACATCCACGTATTGCTCCAAAAATCGTTATCACTGTGCAGTTAGCCAGTCATTGTTTTTTGGAATTTTGTTTGCCTGTCTCCTTTTTTACATTGATCGGTTTTGGAACCGCAATATTTTCATTGACTACCTGATGTGTTCGAATATACAAGCTGTCCCGTACAACTTTTTTGTAGTCAATCGTTGAAGAAATGATTTTGGATCCTTTTGGCAGACTGTCCAGCAGCTTTTTTTCTGAGGACTCCATTGCCTCTGCCATCGCCTGTCTGGCAGTCAGGCGACGCTCAACAACTTGTTTTTTTCGAAAATTTTCCTGGACATATACAAATGGAGTCCGCCAAAACAAAAAACGAATCGGTTTGCGTAATTCTTCACGGTCATACCGTTTAAACGGCTTTTTCTTAGTTCCCCACAGCGGCAGAGAGACATTGCCGACCATAAGGCGGTACTTATGAGCATCTTGCCCCGGATAAAGCGTATACCTGCTTTTTAAAGGAATCTGCATATCTGAATGATACCATGTTTCGCCAATGATCGTCCCTTTTGCAGAAACAAACCTTGACGATTTTTCATCACCGACCATCCCGCTGACAAGAACCTGTCCTGCTTTGACAAATTGATCACTTTCCACTGCTGGTTGTCCCGTTTCAACGAACAGTCTTTGAACAACGGCCTGTTTTGCCGCGACCAGGTTGCGCGGACCGGATACGGATTTCGGTTTCGGATATTTTTTTTGAACCACGCTTATTTTATAAGTCGTTCCTTCTTTAGAAACCCCAATCCAGGTCACTTTTGTCAGACGGGTAGACAACTCGTTTTCAAGCTGCCCAGCGTCAGGTATAAGCAGATCGAGTGCCCCTTCATACAGATGATGCTGTTTCAGTATGCTGCGAATCTGTTCTTCCAATTGTGCATCGGCGCCCTGCACACGAACGGACCATACCATATTTGACAGAAGCAGCAGTATGAATAAAAAAAACAGAATGCCCGCTGCGATTCCTAAACGCCGGGTTAATTTTTTCAGAAAAAAAGGAATGCCCGATTTTTCTAAAATACGCATTCTGCAATTCGTTTCTTTAAGCCATTCTTTCAATGTCTGTGAATTCTTCAATTCTATAAAGCAGATGAGGGTTGTCTCATTTTTACGCACAATATTCCATATTCTTATATGCTCACGAACACAATAACGGATGAACTTTTCAGGATCATCTCCAAGGATCTCTGTTTTTAAATACCCTTTTGCGTGTTGAACTACATGCTTCAAACACTCACCCTCCATTCAGTCATCCACGAATCGGACATCATTTACTTTTCCTTTAAGGATAATCTCCTGTTTTAATATCGTTTCCAGAATGAAATCATCCCCGGCAATATGAAGTTCGCCATCTGTTACCGCCAACTTGAGCTCTGTTTTTGAAAATGCAAGCACGCTTTCGTAGTTTTCTATGGAGAGACGGAAACGACCGACTAATGTTAATCGGGGCAGGCCCATGACTACATCTTCAGGAATGTCTGAGACCTCGGCAAACCATTTTTTTAGATGCGCACTCCATTTTTTCATGATCTCTCCCCACCTCTTTACAACCTTATGAATAAATAAAGTTGCCTAGCACTATGAATCTGTAATTTATGAAGAATATATATTAGTGAAGGCAAAGACGCCGGCGCACTTATACTATAATCTGCTGAATTTTAAACCTTCTTATAGTACAAAAAAAGCTGTCCGCAACCGATTGATGGTATGCAGAACAGCCTTGTGAAATGATCATTCAGTTTTTTCTGTACCGTTGATAAGAACGGTGCGGTTCGATCGCGCGCGGCTTCCCCATGCATACGGAAAAAACAAATGCCTGACGCAGTGATTGTCGGTCACGGAACCATTGATTCACAGAATGATGGGGAGAACGCTCTGTACGGACAACTTGAATAGAAGGAGCAGGGACAGTCTCTGGCCTGTTCATTCGTTGGGCCACTTCAGCATATCGTTTTGCCAGTTCGTTCTGAACTGAAGGTGGATGCAATGTCTTTTTTTTCACTGTGGTGTCAGAATCCACAGGTATTGGACGATTATTATGCCGCTCTTCGGATGGTGCCATCTGCCGTCTACCGCGCTTCTGTCTGCGTTGTCGCTCTTCAGCATTCTGTTTCTCGACGGATTTGGCCACATAGAAAATCAGGGATATGACTGCGCCAATAATCCAGATCAGGGACATCAGACAGCCTCCTTCATTATTTAATCGTTATTTGTATTCATCGCCGGAAGAAGTATCGTCGTTATTATCTTTACCGAAGGAGTGACGCATTTCCGTGTCTGCTTTAATATTGTTATAATTCATATAATCCATTACACCCAATTTTCCTGATTTAAGCGCAGCAGCCATCGCCATTGGGACTTCCGATTCTGCCTCAACAACTTTAGCACGCATTTCTTCCACGCGTGCACGCATTTCCTGTTCGTTGGCGACCGCCATGGCACGGCGTTCTTCAGCCTTTGCCTGCGCTATATTTTTATCGGCCTCTGCCTGCTCCGTCTGAAGGAATGCACCAATATTTTTACCGACATCGACATCAGCAATGTCAATTGAAAGAATTTCAAATGCAGTTCCGGCATCCAGCCCCTTTTCAAGCACAGTTTTCGAGATCGTATCCGGATTTTTCAGGACATCTTTGTGCGTATGCGAAGCACCGATTGTACTGACAACGCCTTCACCGACACGTGCAACAACCGTTTCCTCGCCGGCGCCACCTACCAAACGGTCAATATTCGCGCGTACAGTGATTCGTGCTTTAACTTTTACTTCAATGCCGTTAATCGCAACTCCGGCAATATAAGGTGTTTCAATCACTTTCGGGTTGACGCTCATTTGCACCGCCTCAAGAACATTTCTCCCTGCCAGGTCGATTGCCGCTGCCCGTTCGAACGTCAGCGCAATATTTGCACGATGTGCCGCAATCAGCGCATTAACGACACGGTCTACGTTGCCGCCTGCAAGATAATGGCTTTCCAGCTGGTTTGTATGCAGATCCAGGCCGGCCTTTGTCGCCTTAATCAGCGGATCGATGACGCGTCTTGGTACTACCCGTCTCAATCTCATTCCGATTAATGTAAAAATACTGATACGCACCCCGGATGAAAGTGCAGAGATCCAAAGCATTACCGGTACCATTGTGAAAAGAATAACAAGAGCAATAATAATCAGTGCGGCAATGATAAATACACCGACTGTTGAAGCATCAAGCTGCATGTGTCGCTCATCTCCTGACCATTTAATTTTGTTTACATGCCTGTGAACTTGTTTCGGAGGGGCCTTTTATCTGGAGAAAGAAAGGAATTAGAAACCCAGCTTCTCGGAACCTTGGCAAAGGTGCCGTTACGCTCATTAAGATAAGCTTTAGAAATTATATACTTCTTATAGTAAAATAAAGCTCTGTTCGCTTTAAAACAAACAGAGCTTCTTTTTAATTTAAGTTAATTTACTGCGCACAATTTTATTGACCAAGCTACCGTCCGCCCGGCCTTTTACTTTTGGCATTACTGCTTTCATTACTCTGCCAATATCCGTTTTGCCAGTGGCACCCACTTCAGAAATTGTTTCATCTATAATTGATGCAACTTTCTCCTCAGAAAGCTGTTCCGGCATATAAGATTGCACAATTGCAATTTCATTGGTGACTTCGTCCACAAGATCCTGCCGTCCTGCATTCTTAAACTCTTGGAGGGAGTCTTTCCTCTGCTTAAGCTCTCGGGACAGAATCGCCAGTGACTCGTCGTCGGACAACGGCTTACCTAGCTTGATCGATTCGTTCTGAAGCGACGTACGTATCATACGGATAACCGAGAGACGTTCTTTCGCTCTCGCTTTCATCGCTTGTTTCATATCGGTTGTCAAACGATCAACAAGGCTCATTTGTCGTACTCCTTTAAGAAAGGTTCAAAAAGACCGAGAAAAGAATGTCGGGATGGTATCTTCCAAGTAGAACGCAATCATTCTCTTCAGCATTCTTTTTGAGCTGTTTTTAATACCTGCGGCGCTTCTTACGTGCAGCCTCAGATTTTTTCTTACGCTTCACACTTGGTTTCTCATAATTTCTCCGTTTTTTCACTTCTGCTAATGTACCGGATTTAGAAACCGAACGTTTAAAACGACGCAGAGCATCTTCTATTGATTCATTTTTGCGAACCCGTGTCTCGACCATCTATGTTTCCCTCCCTCCAAAAACGAAAACAATTCAAAGGACATCTCTTTTATGTCACTAGCCATTATATACGATAAAAAACAAATTATCAAATGAATGCTGCCTTTTTCTGGAGATTACCAAATGAGACAGTCTCTTCATTGATTGACTAGACTGAAAGATTGAATTTCAAGTCATGTGCATCGTTTCTTGTCCATACAATAGGACGAGGTGACCGAATGTGAATCAGCAGATCATGGTTTTTATTCTGTATATTTTACTTTTTCTATTCGGAATGGGTGTCATGACGGGCGGTATGCATGCACTTGTCGGAAACAGAATGCGCCGTACACTTGAGCAGGCAGCCAATACCCCTTTGAAGGGATTGATCATTGGCACGCTTGCATCGATGCTTTTGCAAAGCAGTTCGGCGGTCACGATTATTACTGTCGGACTGATCGGAGCCCATGCGATGCGCTTTTCCCAAAGTGTTGGCATAATACTTGGCGCAAATATCGGCACGACCATGACCGGAGAAATTGCTGCCTTGCCAATGGGCTCGCTTCACTACATTTTTTTCGGGGCAGGCCTGATCATGATGTGTCTTCCTCTTCGCCGCTTCTTCTCAATTGGCTCTTTTTTATTTGGCATCGGCTGTCTCTTCGCCTCAATGACCGGATTCAGCAACCTGGCTGAATCGCTTGTTCAGTCACCTTTCATCAGAGATCTGCTTGTCGACTCCAATGACAGCATGGTCTATGCGGTTCTTGTTGGCACCCTGTTCTCAGCCATTATTCAATCGAGTTCCGCTACTCTGCTTGTTTGCATGGGATTTCTCGATCACAACATTCTGTCACTGCCCGCAGCAATCGCCATTATGCTTGGTTCAAATGTTGGTACATGTCTCACAACCTATATTGCAAGTCTTGGGACAGGCAGAGAAGGGCGCTGGACTGCTTATACACATATACTTTTTAATGTGCTCAGCGTTGTTATTTTCTTTCCCCTCATTCATTACATGGCTGATTACTCAATGATGATTGGCGGAACGGGACGCTCAGCTCTGGCACATGCTTCTGTTTTATTCAACCTGCTGACGGGCCTGCTTGCCATCCCGCTGGCCGGACCATTTGGTCGCTGGGTGGAACGCACTCGACTGTAAACCATGGCGCAGAATTCAGATCAGTGCTTCAGAAGATTCGTTTTCCACCATCTTTACGAATACACCTTCATTGATCGGATAACCCGTTTTCACAAGCTTCACACGTACCAGTCTGCCGACGATATCCGCAGTCGGGCATTTAAATTTTACTTTTAAGTAGTTATCCGTAAAACCGACAAAATATCCGTCGGGCTCATGATGGTTGAGCGGTTCTTCCGGAATTACTTCTACAACCTGGCCTTTGTAATTTGCGGCATACTCCGCTGACAGCCTGCCTGATAACTCGATCAAGCGGTTCACTCGATTGTGTTTCACTTCATCAGGTACCTGTCCCGGCATATTGGCCGCAGGCGTTCCTGTTCGCTTGGAATATGGGAAAACATGTAATTCAGCAAAACGGAGATCGCGAATAAAATCATAGGTCTCCTGAAATTCTTCTTCCGTTTCGCCTGGAAAACCGACAATGACATCTGAAGTCAGCGCAAAACTCGGAAGCGCTTCGCGAAGCCGGGCAATCTTCTCAGCAAAAAAAGCTGTTTTGTATTTGCGATGCATGCGTTGCAGCACGGTATCCGATCCTGACTGGAGCGGTATGTGCAGATGCCGGGCAATGACTTTCGATTTTCCGACCACATCAATGACTTCGTCTGTAATTTGGCTTGCCTCAATTGATGAGATCCGCAGACGCTTCAATCCACGTACGTTTTGTTCAAGGTCCAGCAGAAGCTGTGCAAAATTATAATCATCCATATCTTCGCCGTACCCGGCCGTATGTATTCCGGTCAGAACGATTTCTTTGTATCCGGCATCAACAAGCTGCTGCGCCTGCGTCATCACGTTTTCAGGTTTGCGGGATCGCAGAAGACCGCGTGCCCATGGAATCACGCAAAATGTACAGAAATTGTTGCATCCTTCCTGTATTTTTAATGAAGCGCGTGTGCGGTCCGTGAATTCTGGAACATCCAGTTCTTCATAGACTCTGGCTTTCATAATATCATTTACACCGTTAATCGGTTCCCGCTCTTTTCGATACTGTTCAATATAGCCAAGCAGACGATTGCGGTCCTGCGTGCCAACCACAATATCCACACCGGGTATTGACATCACTTCAGCAGGAGAGGTCTGTGCGTAACACCCCGTGACACAAATAACCGCGTCCGGATTGCTGCGGATTGCCCGGCGAATGGTTTGGCGGCTTTTTTGATCACCGGTATTCGTCACGGTACAAGTATTGATTACATATACATCTGCATGTTTTTCAAATGCGGTTCGCTCATAACCGCTGTTTTTAAAAAGTTGCCAAATGGCTTCGGTCTCGTAATGGTTGACTTTGCAGCCTAACGTATGAAAAGCAACTGAAGGCATTTTTATCCATTCACCTCACCTGTTGTAATTCAAAATGGTAAGAAATCGCTGAAAGCAGATAGACGGCAGCCGTTTCGGTTCTTAAAATTCTTGGCCCCAATCCGCATAAGGCAAAACCGTGATCTTTCAGCTTTTGCGCCTCTTCCAGAGTCAGTCCACCTTCCGGACCGATCACGGCAAGCAGCCGTTCCCCCCTATGCATTTTCCCTAACAGTTCAGGTAGAACGGCCTGTTCTCCGGATTTTGCAGTTTCTTCAAAAGCTACAATTCTGAAGGGAAATGAGGCACTGAATGCAATCAGTTGATCAAGACCCATCGGATTAACGATTTCAGGAATATAGAGACGATGCGACTGTTCAGCAGCTTCTTTGCCGATCTTTTTCAGCCGAAGCAGCTTTTTGTCTTTCTTTTCTTCTTTCCAGATCGCAATTGATCGCTCGGCCTGAAAAGGAATGAAAAGTGAAGCACCACATTCGGTTCCCTTCTGAACAATTGTATCAAATTTATCACTCTTTGGCATACCTTGAGCAATGGCGACATAAATCGGAAGTTCAGGATCAGCAGTCAGTTTGTTTTGAACATACGCGTGAACCTGATCATCACCGCATGCTTCAATGACACACTGATAAGCATTTCCACTGTTATCCGCACAAATCATTCGGTCAGAGGGCCGCATACGCATTACTTTTTGAATATGTCGTGCATCATCACCTGTGATGATGATATGACCATCAGTGGCGATATTGTTTTTTGAAACGAAATAACGCTGCATCGATCAATCCACCCTTGCAGCAATGAGAGCAATCCAGTCACCTGAGTCCATCTCTTCAATGACGCGCAGACCCGATCTGGAAAGTGCTTCTGTAACCTGGTCTTTTTTTGGTTTAATGATCCCTGATGTGATCAGCACACCATCATCATGGTCGAGCAGGCGAGCGACATTTTCATCCGCGAGACGAATAACAAGTTCTGCAAGCAGATTGGCGACGATAACCTGATACTGTCCGTCGATGCTATCTGACAGATTGTTTTGGCTGACTGAGACAACATCCTTAACATGATTCAGTTTGACGTTGATCCGCGCAGACTGCACCGCGACTGCGTCCAAGTCCACGGCATCCACATGCCGGGCGCCAAGTTTTGCAGACGCAATGGACAAGACCCCGGTTCCCGTACCAATATCAAGAAGCTTCGCATTCTCAGGCAGATATTTTTCAAGTGCTTCAATACAAAGCACCGTGGTCGGATGCGTCCCCGTGCCGAATGCCATCCCCGGATCAAGCTCAATGACCCTCCGCCCCGCATCCTCGGGAACAAAATTTTCCCATGCCGGAGCAATATAGAAATGGTTTCCCACGCGCACCGGCTTATAATATTTTTTCCAGGCAGTTGCCCACTCTTCTTCATTATGCTCACTCAAAGTGATCCGCCCGTCCCCCAGATCAATATCATACAAGAGAAGACTGTTCAGTGATTGCTTGATTTCTTCAACTGTTTCGCCAAGAAAACTGTTCATTGGCAAATAGGCTTTCACATTGACTCCTTCGAGCGGAAAGTCTGCAGGATCCAATGCATAATCCGCAATGCCTCCTGACAGTGTGTTTTGAAAATCCTGAGCATCCTCAATGACAACACCGCCAGCCCCTGCTTCATAAAGAATGTTCGTCACCGCATCGACCGCTTCTTCTGTTGTATGGATGCAAATCTCCGACCATTTCATCGCGTATACGGATCGCTCCTTAATCGATAATTACCGCTTGATTGCCTGCGCAATCAATGTATTTATAAAAGTCTATCATTCGCCTTTAAATACTTTTTTCTTCATCTTGTCAAAGAAACTTTCATCGTCTGCATTGACTGCGTTTCCGCCTAGCGAAGCCAGTTTTTTAAACAGTTCTTTTTCTTCTTCCGAGAGATGTTTCGGTGTCACGACTTTTACAGTTACATGCTCGTCGCCTTGTCCATAACCTCTGACGTTTTTAATGCCCTTGCCTCTCAGCCGAAATTTCGTACCCGTCTGAGTACCGGCAGGAATGCGCAGCTTCACTTTTCCGTATAAAGTCGGTACTTCGATCTCATCACCAAGCGCAACCTGAGCGAAGTTAAGCGGAACCTCCAGGAGCACATCATCGCCCGCGCGCTGATAATATTTATGCGGTTTGACACTGAAAACAATATACAGATCTCCGGCCGGTCCACCATTGATGCCTGGTTCACCCTGCCCTGACAGACGAATCTGCTGGCCATCGTCAATACCTGCAGGTATTTTCACTTCAATTTTTCTGTTTACTTTCATTTTCCCCGTACCGTGGCAAGTCCCGCAAGGATTTTTGATGATTTTGCCGGTGCCATGACAATATGGACAAACACGTCGATTGACGATCCGGCCAAAGGGCGTATTTTGTTCCTGATTCAGCTGCCCGGTTCCGTGACAATGCGGACATTGTTCCGGTTTCGTTCCCGGCTTCGCACCGGTGCCATGACAGGTCGTACAGGTTTCTTCTTTCGGAATGCGAATGTCTGTCGTTTTGCCAAACGCAGCCTCTTCAAAGGTTATCGACATCTCGTACTGCAAATCGGATCCCTGCCGTGGCGCGTTAGGATCACGGCGACGTGTCCCGCCGTTAAAAATCTGATCAAAAATATCACCAAAGCCGCCAAAATCAGCTCCGCTGAAGCCCTGACCGAAGCCACCAAAACCGCCCTGGTTTGGATCTTCTTCTCCAAACTGATCATACTGTGCCCTTTTTTGTGGATCGCTTAATGTCTCATAAGCTTTCGTAACCTCTTTAAATTTTTGCGGCGCATCCGGATCTTTGTTCACATCGGGATGATACTTACGTGCCAGCTTCCGAAAGGCTTTCTTGATTTCATCCTTTGAGGCGTCTTTGCTGACGCCAAGGATTTCGTAATAATCCCGCTTACTCATCAAATCACTCCCGAAATGATTTCACATAAGGTTTATCATATCATTGACTTTGCCTGTTAAGCAAGAAAAAGCCAAAGCCAGAACCCGCGTCCGACTTCGACTTTTCTCAAAGAAATTCCATCCGGCGGCGGAACGCTCGTCTCTGCACAACCGCCAATAATCAACCTTTATTTATACATATTGACCATCAATTCTTTTTGTTCTTATCCTTATCATCGTCGTTAACTTCTTTATAATCTGCATCGACCACATTGTCATCCTTTTTTTCGCCGCTGGTGGAAGCCTGAGCGCCTTGTGCCTGCTGCGCTTGCTGATACAGCTTAACGGAAAGTTGCTGAACGACCTGATTCAATTCTTCTTTAGCAGACTTAATTGCTTCTATATCTTTGCCATCCAATGCTTTTTTCAGCTTATCCTTTGCCGCTTCCGCTTTCGATTTTTCAGCGGCATCAACCTTATCGCCAAGATCCTTTATTGTTTTTTCCGTAGCAAAGATGAGCTGATCTGATTCATTGCGCAGATCGACTTCTTCCTTGCGTTTCTTATCTGCTTCCGCATTCGCTTCTGCATCTTTAACCATCTTGTCGATCTCATCGTCACTCAGCCCTGAAGATGATTGGATGGTGATCGACTGTTCTTTATTCGTTCCTTTGTCTTTGGCCTTAACGTTGACAATGCCATTGGCATCAATTTCAAAGGTAACTTCAATTTGCGGCACACCACGCGGAGCCGGCGGAATATCTGTCAGTTGGAAACGCCCCAGTGTTTTGTTGTCCGCGGCCATTTGCCTCTCGCCCTGCAGTACATGAATATCAACCGCCGTCTGATTATCCGCAGCCGTTGAGAAAACCTGCGACTTGCTCGTTGGAATTGTCGTGTTGCGTTCGATCAGTTTTGTGAATACACCGCCCATAGTCTCGATACCGAGCGAAAGAGGCGTTACGTCAAGAAGCACGACATCTTTTACATCGCCGGTCAGAACGCCGCCTTGAATAGCTGCTCCGACAGCTACGACTTCATCAGGGTTAACCCCTTTGCTTGGTTCTTTACCGGTCAGATTTTTGATGGCTGCCTGGACAGCCGGAATACGTGTTGATCCGCCGACAAGCACGATTTTATTGATATCATCCATCGTCATATCTGCATCGGAAAGTGCCTGGCGAACCGGACCCATCGTTGATTCAACCAGATCGGCAGTTAATTCATCGAACTTTGCTCGAGACAGGCTCATTTCCAGATGTTTCGGACCTGTAGCATCTGCAGAAATGAAAGGAAGAGAAATCTGTGCCTGAGAAACGCCTGACAGCTCTTTCTTCGCTTTTTCCGATGCATCCTTTAATCGCTGCAGGGCCATTTTGTCTGCTGAAAGATCAATACCTGTATCTTTTTTGAATTCACTGATTAAATACTGGATGATCCGTTCGTCAAAGTCGTCACCGCCCAAACGGTTGTTGCCTGCCGTTGCTTTTACCTCAAAAATGCCATCCCCGAGTTCAAGAATGGAAACATCAAAGGTACCGCCACCAAGGTCGAAGACGAGGATGGTTTGATCTTCACCTTTATCCAGACCGTAAGCAAGTGATGCAGCCGTCGGTTCATTAATAATTCTAAGTACATCAAGTCCGGCAATCTTACCTGCATCCTTGGTTGCCTGACGCTGTGCGTCATTGAAATAAGCAGGGACGGTAATAACGGCTTTTTCAACTTTTTCACCAAGATAGGCCTCCGCATCTGCCTTCAGCTTCTGCAGAATAATAGCCGAAATTTCCTGAGGGGTATATTTCTTGCCTTCAACCTCGACTTTGTAGTCCGTACCCATATGACGTTTGATCGACAGAATCGTATTCGGGTTAGTTACGGCCTGGCGTTTAGCTACTTCCCCGACCTGGCGTTCACCGTTTTTAAATGCTACCGCAGAAGGGGTAGTCCGCGCGCCTTCCGGATTAGGGATAACGACTGGTTCCCCGCCTTCCATAACTGCAACGCAAGAGTTTGTTGTTCCTAAGTCAATTCCAATAATTTTACTCATGACCAATTCCTCCTAGTATATAAAACATTGAGTTTGGACTGTCTGCATTAAGAGCTTACTTTTACCATTGCCGGGCGAATTACTCGTCCATTCAGTGTATAGCCTGATTGCAGGACTTGAATAATTATGCCCGATTCATGCTCCTCGCTTTGCTCCTGCATAACCGCCTGGTGCACATTCGGATCAAACGGTTCATGCAATGCAGGAATTTCTTCCACACCCTCTTTTTTTAAAGCAGCCTCCAGTTTTGACAACACCATTTCCATTCCCTTTTTCAACGCTTTTCCATCTTCGGAAACCGTTTCAACAGCAAGTGCACGTTGAAAATTATCCAGAATTTCAAGCATATCAGAAACAAGTTCCTGAGCGCGGAATTTTCGTGAATCCGCCTTCTCCTTCGCGGTGCGTTTCCGAAAATTATCAAAGTCAGCCTGAGTGCGCAACCAGCGGTTTTTCGTTTCTTCCGTTTCCTTCTTCAGCGCCTCAATCTGAGCGGCCTGCTCCTTAATCTGTTTAAGTAACGCATCTGAATCTGTTTCCTTCTTTTCCTGGCCTTCTTCTGCAGCTTCCTGCGTATCGCTCACGGATTGATCATTCTCAGTATCATCGACATCTGCCGAAGTCTGCGCGTTTTTCAATTCTTCTGTTTCTTCTTTTGTTTCCGCTTTTTCCTGATTTACCTTTTCTGTCATAGGCTCACCTCCTGAATTGTTAAACAGCTACTGACTGCTGTGCTCTTGTTTGTTAAGATGTTCAGTCAGCAATTTTGAAACCATATCGATCAGTGTAACCACACGCGGATAAGCCATGCGTTTTGGTCCAATGACCGCAACAGTTCCCAAGTGTTCGCCGCCTATGGAATAGGTGGTCGTAACCAGGCTGCAATCCTCAATACCGTTCAGTTTGTTTTCACTGCCGATACGGATTTGCAGACCCGAAGAAGACATATTCATGATTTCACGCACAAATTCTTTTCCTTCGAGCACATTAAAAAGCGGCAAGAGTTTATCAGCATTTTGGAATTCCGGCTGAGCCAGCATGTTGTTTTTACCGCTGAAGAAAATCTGTTCCGGGTCATCGATCATTAGACTGTCTTTCAACAATGACATCACATGCTGGTAATCGCGAACATGATCTCGCATAACGCTGGCGATTTCTGTATTTAATCTTCTGGACAACTGGTAGAGAGGCACCATATTCAGCTTATCATTTAAGATATTAACAATTTTCTCAACATCTTCCGCCTTTATCGTTTGTGGTAAAGAAACGGTGCGGTTCTCCACATGTCCGGTATCCGTAACAATAATGAGAACACCCTGAGTTTGATTCAGCTTAACCATCTGAATATGTTTCAGCTTCATCTCCAGAAGCTCGGGACCAAGCATGATCGCCGTATAGTTTGTAAACTCAGAAAGAATTTTTGCAGTTGCGCGAATCAGTTCTTCTGTTTCAGAAAACTTCTTCTGGTACGCGTGGCGGATATTTTCTATTTCATCATCCGACAGCATCACTGGCGCAAGCAGATGATCGACATAAAATCGATATCCCTTTTCTGATGGCACCCGCCCTGAGGACAGATGGGTTTTCTCAAGGTAACCCATCTCTTCCAAATCAGCAAGTTCGTTTCTGATCGTCGCCGGGCTGAAAGTGACATCATCCCTTTTGGCAATAGATCGCGAACCAACCGGTTCAGCAGAGACAACATAGTCATTAACCAATAACTGTAACAAGAACAATTGACGATCAGTTAACATCTTGTTGATCACCCCTGTTAGCACTCGAAGTTAACGAGTGCTAAATCTACATTAAAATGTATCAACTTCATGGCTGTTTGTCAAATGTTTTTGCCGGCTCTCAAGAAATTAAAAACGCTTCAAAAACGTTGTTTCCCAGAAATATCCCTTTTTGAGTCAGCTTCAGCCACCCATCTTTCTCGTGCACTAATCCTTGCTTCTTTAATTGCCTGATTTGCAAGCGATAAACATCGTCCATCGAGAGACCGAACTTTTCTTTAAAATCCAGCTTATTTACACCTTCCATCAGACGCAGTCCAAGAAACATTTCTTCCTCGATTCGTTCTGAACGAGAAACTTTGTGTTCGGAAATTCGTGCGTGACCGTCAACATACATGGATTCAATATACTTCTTAACCGAACCGACATTGGCATAGCGCACGCCTGACCAATAACCGTGTGCTCCCGCGCCGATCCCGTAATATTCCTTATTCCGCCAATACATGGAATTATGGATTCCTTCGTAGCCCGGTTTGGAAAAATTGCTGATTTCATAATGATGCAGTCCATGTTTTTCAAGTTCTAAAATGATCTGGCCGTACATATCCGCCTCGATGTCCTCACTAGGCAGCTTCAGACTGCCTTTCTGCATTCGATTGTAAAATATGGTTTTCGGCTCAAGCTGAAGTGAGTAAATCGAAATATGCGGCGTATGTAGATGAATCGCCCGCTCCAGCGACTGATGGAGCACATGCTCCGTCTGTCCCGGCAAAGCGAACATTAAATCAACCGTAATATTGTCGAAACCATACTCCTGTGCAAGGCGAACCGCTTGTTCCGCATCATTCGACTGATGTGCACGCCCAATTTCACGAAGCAGCCGATCGTCAAAAGTCTGCACACCGATACTTAATCGCGTGACCCCATATCTTTTCATCATTTCAAGTTTTGCTGCATTCAAACTTTCCGGGTTTGCTTCTACGGTATATTCTTTGACAGCCGGATTCATAAGAAACCGGTCAACATTGGACAAAAGCCGTTCAAATTGTTTTTCATTTAATGCCGTCGGCGTACCTCCGCCAATATAGATCGTAATCGGCAGCTCATCCATGGCACAATGATTCATTTCTTTTGACAGCGCTTCAAGATATTCATCGACCGGCTGATTCTTCATAAACACCTTATTAAAGTCGCAGTAATAACAAATGTGATCGCAAAACGGAATATGAATATATGCCCCGCGCTGAATCTCAGTCATCGTGGCTCATCCTGAACACAGCCATGAACGCTTCCTGTGGCACTTCGACACTTCCGACTGCCTTCATTCGCTTTTTTCCTTCTTTTTGCTTTTCAAGCAGTTTTCTTTTACGTGAAACATCGCCGCCGTAGCATTTTGCAAGCACATTTTTACGCAATGCCTTAATTGTTGAGCGGGAGATAATTTTCTGACCGATCGCTGCCTGAATCGGTACTTCAAACTGCTGACGCGGAATCAGTTCTTTCAGTCTCTCAACGATCGCTTTGCCGCGGTCATAGGCAAACTCCTGATGCACAATGACAGACAAGGCATCCACTCGTTCACCGTTCAGCAAAATATCCATTTTCACCAGATCGCTGGTACGATACCCATCCATTTCATAATCAAGTGAGGCGTACCCTTTTGTACTTGACTTCAGAATATCAAAAAAATCATACATAATTTCCGAAAGTGGCAAATCATAGATGACATTCGTCCGGTTCGCATCCAAATATTCCATCGTGACAAATTCGCCGCGTTTTCGCTGGCACAGTTCCATAATCGCTCCAACGTAATCATTCGGCGTCATAATGGTTGCCTTCACATATGGCTCTTCAACCTCAGCAATGAATTTTCGTTCCGGCATCTCCGAAGGGTTGCCAACGCGCACGCTTGAACCATCCGTCAATTTAACCTGATAGATAACACTCGGTGCGGTAGCGATCAAATCAATATTGAATTCACGTTCCAACCGTTCCTGAACAATATCCATGTGCAGTAATCCGAGAAAGCCACATCGAAAACCGAAACCGAGTGCTTCCGACGTTTCCGGTTCATATTGAAGTGCGGAATCATTCAATTCCAAACGGCCTAATGCTTCGCGAAGATCATCGTAGCGTGCGGTGTCAATGGGGTACAATCCGCAGTATACCATCGGATTCATTTTACGATATCCGGGCAACGGCTTTTCGGCCGGGTGTTCAGCATGTGTTACCGTGTCGCCAACCTGCGTGTCATGCACTGATTTGATCGATGCTGTGATGAAACCGACATCGCCCACGGACAGTTCCTGGCGATTCTCAATTTTTGGAGTGGAGACACCGACTTCAAGCACTTCAAACGTCTTTTCTCCGGCCATCATTTTAATTTTGTCACCGACCCGGACAGTGCCCTGCACAACGCGAATGTAGACCACCACACCACGATAAGCATCGTAAAGCGAATCAAAAATGAGCGCCTGAAGCGGCGCATTCGGATCACCGTCAGGCGCGGGGATTTTATCAATAATCTGTGCAAGAATATCATCGGTCCCAATCCCCGTTTTGGCAGAAGCCAGCACGGCCTCTGAAGCGTCCAGACCGATCACATCCTCAATCTCCTGTTTGACGCGTTCCGGATCTGCATTAGGAAGATCAATTTTATTAATGACTGGTATAATTTCCAGATTGTTCTCTAAAGCCAGATAAACATTGGCAAGCGTTTGGGCTTCTACTCCCTGTGCTGCATCGACAACCAGCAATGCCCCCTCACAGGCAGCGAGACTCCGCGACACCTCATAGGAAAAGTCGACATGCCCAGGTGTATCGATTAAGTGAAAGATGTATGTCTCTCCATTGGGCGCTTTGTAAGTTAATTCGACTGCATTTAATTTTATGGTAATCCCACGCTCACGTTCCAGATCCATTGCATCAAGTGTTTGCGCTTTCATCTCTCTTTGCGTCAACGCTTGTGTTGCTTCCAGAATTCGATCGGCCAAAGTTGACTTCCCATGATCTATATGCGCAATGATCGAAAAATTACGGATCCGCGACTGACGTGACTGCTTGTCTGACATGCTCGTTCCTCCTGATCCAAAAAACATCACTTGGTTTCGATTATATCAATCACCAGGCTGTGTTTCAATGAAGGACATGTCATTTTTGTTTCTGCCGGCCATGGCCGGTATTTTTAATTGGAATTTACCGAAAATAATCGGCACAGAAATACTGAGACATGATGAACGTGTAACCCTCTTCAATTAGAAAGCTTTGATCAGACCGCCGACAAATTCGGCAACTGCGCTGACTCCCTGCAAGAAAAAGCGCTGCACATGTTCGGAAAAAACATCACTTGTTGAATTTTTTGGGAGGGCACCAGACTGTCTGTTCGTTTCCGGAGAAACTGGGCTCGACTGCTTTTCAGGAATCACGATGGTTTGGGAAGTCTCCCTGTCATTAAATTCACGTGCGGATTGAATCGTCTGCACCGGATGCCTGACGTCCCTGACAGTTACCGCCCCGTACAAACTGCAAAAAAGTAGGACAAGCAAGATAACCAAACATTCGATCACGATACGCTTCATCGAAACATCTCTCCTTTTGATCTGGCTTGTCCTATATTCCGCTATCTACTTTATGCATGACTCTTTACTGCTATGTCTTAATGAGTAAAATGACCGACATTTTTCTGGTTTATTTGGTGATGTAAAGCAGCGTTCAGCCCTTCGGCAATTACATTGGCCATTTTTTCGATAAAGAAGTCAACCTCTTTAGGTGTCACCATCATCTGCATACCACTTGCACCGAGTGCTTCGCGAATTAATTGCGCCTTCTCATCTTCCGTCAGCGTGCCAACCATGCCGAGAAACGCAGCGCGATTTTCTTTGCTTGGCAGATCGATCGATTTATAATTAATTTTTTCCCCAAAGGCCATCCAGGAGGGAGCCAGCGCCTTGGAAGGTTTGCGGTCAGTCATTTCCCGATGCAGGTGCCGAAGCAGGAGATCCAGTGAATCACTCGTAATCGTGACCGCATCAACCACTGTCGGTACACCGATTGCAATAACCGGAATACCTAAAGTCTTCATACTAAGTTCCTTTCGATTGTTACCAACTCCTGAGCCGGGATGAATGCCGCTGTCGGCAACCTGAATGGTTGTATTCACACGGTCTACAGCCCGCGCAGCCAAGGCATCTATAGCAATCACAAACCCAGGCTTTGTTCTCTCGATCACGCCAAGAATGATGTCACTCGTTTCAATACCGGTCAATCCCATGACACCCGGTGTAATAGCGCTCACTGAACGATAACCCGGCTGGACATTCTCCGGCTGGAGATCGAATAAATGCTTTGTGACCAGGATGTTGTCAACAACATTCGGACCAAGCGAATCTGGAGTGACCTGCTTGTTGCCCAGCCCGACGATCAGACAGCTTGCGTCATCAGCGATCTTCAGGTTCTTCAGGAATTGAGCGAAATATCGGGCAAATATGGTCTCTGCTTTCCCATCAAATTCTGTATCGCCTTTGCGAAAATTACGTGCTTCAAATGTCAAGTAAGCGCCGGATTTTTTTTTCATGGCTATCGCGGCTTGCTCGTTAATCATCATCGTGGTAATTTTAATGCCGGATTCCATCTGCACGGAGGTTTGCACACTCTGAATTCCCGGTTTTTGCTCACTTGCCTCGACTGCAAGGTCGGTCCTTACCGCAAATCGATTGACATCCAATTCATTCATCAGTTCTGGCTCCTTTTTCTCGTGCTTATCGTTAAAAGGATGTTCAATTCGCCTTTTTTCATTCATTCATTGCAAAAGCGAATTTCCTTTGATACAATACAGTTTGTCAGAATGAAGCTCTGCTGCAAGCATAGAGGTTTATTTTACACTGTATAATCGTTGTGAATAGAGTGTAAAAGTAAGCGAAAACTCAGCCAGTAAATCTGGTTCTGTTCAGTTTTCTTTATATATTTCGGCGGAGTTCGTATGATGACCGGGAATCCAGATTTGGAGGTGAATCGAATGCCAAATATTAAATCAGCGATTAAACGTGTGAAAACAAGTGAAGCAAATCGTCAGCATAACATTCAATATAAGTCAGCGATGCGCACGGCAATCAAGTCGTTCAACTCAAAGGTTGAAGAAAAAGATGTTGAAGGCGCGAAAGCAGCATTTGTGACCGCAACGAAAAAGGTTGATAAGGCGGCAACTAAGGGCCTGATCCATAAAAATAAAGCTGCCCATGAGAAGTCAAGGCTTTCTAAGAAATTAAACAGTCTGGACGCATAAAAAAACGGCTCGCCATTGGCGAGTCTCTTTTTTTACTCTTTTTAACAAATAAGCTTGACCATAATTAAGAACGACGGCGTGAAAATTACCGCATTCTGTGAACGATCATGATTCCCCAGTGTTTAAACATTCTCGTTTTTATTAGAAAGAGCAGCAATCAAAAGTTCAAGGGCCAGCACCTTATCTGTCTGACCAGTCTTGATCTGATAATCCGCCTCCGCGCATTGTTCCAGTGCCATCTCCAGCATACGCTCGCTGAACAGACGTGTCTGGTCAAGTGCCAGTTTGACTGCATAAGGATGCACACCCGTCTTTTTGGCAATGTTGTTCTGGGTATATCCTGCTTTCTGATAAAAGCCAACCTGATAGACAATGCGAAACTGCCTTTCAAGCAACGCAAGAAGCTTAAGCGGTTCTTCTTTCATCAGAATCAGATCGTGGAGCATATGAAGTGCTTCGGCGGTTTTTCTTGCCATAACTCGATTTACAAGTAAAAACACATTGGTCTCGAGTGAACGTGAACCAATTTCATCAACTACCCGGGCATCAATCGGACGTTCTGGACCGCAATAAAGCGCGCACTTACCCACTTCATTTGCCAGTTGCCCAAGATTCGGTCCAATAGCTGCAAGTAATCGTTCATGCCCTTCTTTTGTATACGATGCATTGTACTGGGCAGCTACATTTTCCATCAGCCTGTAAATCATGGTATCCGTAATACGTGAGAGTTCATATGTAACGGCCGTTTTTTCTGCCACTTTGACGATTTTCTTCCTTCGATCCAGCTTTTCATACGGTGCAACCATGATCAGCACGGTGTCCTCTGCGGGATGTTCCAAATAAATTTGCAAGCGATCCACTTTATGTTCAACTTTTGATTTTACGCGTTCTGAAGACAGGATATAGGCATTTTCCAGAATGACCACCTTCTTCCCGCCAAAAAAAGGGACTGTCTCAGCATCTTCGACAGCTTGATCAAGCGGTACTTCCGCCAGATCATAAACGGACAGATGAAAATCACGTTCTTCATCCTTTAATGCTTCGTCAGTAATATTTTTCTTCATCAATTGAAGCAGAAAATCCTGAGTGCCGAAAAGCAGATAAATCGGTGCCAGCGGTTTACTGATCGTTAAATTTGCTTGTTTTGCTGCTGCCATGAATGAATCATTCCTTCAGAGGCAATAATTGTCGAAATAATAATGATACAAGTGCCCATATCTAACTTTAACGTGCAAATGAATGCATGACAAGCCCTTGTTCATTGCGCGGGCAGCAACGTCCGCAGGAACAATGGCGCTTACCCTGTAACTAAGGACAACGAATGAAGCAGAAAAACGCCTGCCTGCTGCCGGCAGCCTTCGATCATCCATGCCAAATAAAAAGGAAGCAAAGTGATGCCCTGCTTCCTGATATATATAAACGCCGACCCGCAAAGCCTAGGACATTGCCGGCCGAGCGATATACATTACTCTCTCTATGTTATCCTATGAACGATAAAAGTATGGGTGACAGCAAATGCTTTTCGCAGCTAATTAATGGCAATTCATCTAAATCATGGAGCGCGTGGCTGCTCCCAGCCGATGATTCGCTTACGGTCAAAGTGAAAACGAATGGCACCGTTCTGATCCGTTCGTAAATTGCGCACGTGGTAAGCGCGCAGCAACTGAAGCACTTCCGGATGAGGGTGACCGTATCGATTTCTGCGCCCGCATGAGATGATACCGATTTTCGGCTGCAAACGGATAAGCATTTCTTCAGAAGTTGAAGTACGACTGCCGTGATGACCGAGCTTCAGCACATCTGCTTTGATTGATGGGAATGCCTGCAGCATTCTTTTTTCACCGTCCTGGCTAAGATCCCCGGTAAACAGCCATTGTTCGCCCCCTAGTTCTGTATGCAGCACAATTGAATTGTCATTGCTTTCTTTGGAGCGCTCCTCAGGTGCCACTACATGAAACGTTGTCTCGTTAAATTTCAATGACATACCTGAGCGCAATTGAGCAATTCTTGTTCCCCTCTTTATCAGATCTCTGAAAAGCGCTTGATCCTTTGCGTCCGGGTCATGATAAGGGCTGACGAACAACTGGCTGACGGGAATCTGATCAGTGAGCCCTTTCAGCCCCCCGATGTGATCGTAATCGCGATGCGTAAGCACAACCGCATCTAAGCGTCCAATCCGTTCGGCTAACAGTTCACGCGCGACCACGTCACGTCCCACTTCAAAAGATTTTCGCCGTTGTCGCCATTTTTCTTCCTGATTGAACATGATCGTTCCTCCGGTATCAATCAGCATTGCCGCTTTCTTATATGGAAATTGAATGAATATGCTGTCCCCCTGCCCCACATTGAGAAACGTAACCGATCCATGTGCATCAAGGCGATCTGAAACAAAAAGCATGGCATAAACAAAAACAAATGGAACAAGCAGTATAAAAATGGAGCGATTATTGTGGTAATGTTCCCACACAATGAGCGAGGAATAAATGATGAGAATTGATACGCAAATTTCCCAGCCGGTCAATGCACCGTAATTTAACTGCAACGGGGGATGCTGTGAAAGATAAAACAACAGCCGGTGCGGCCAGTACAACACACTGTCAATCAGGTAGGACAGAAATGGGGTGAGTTCTGTAAAAAAAAGTGATATAAAATAAGCGGCGACACACAAAGGAAAGATAATGAATGTAATGAAGGGGACAAAAAAGATACTGAGGACAATCCCTGCAAGTGACAACTGATAAAAATGAGACACAATGATCGGAAAAGTAGCCAGCTCGCAAATCAATGAGAGAACGACCATCCGCACAATCAGCGATTTATATGAACGCACAGCCTTAGAGGCAAGCACGACGGCCAACGTGACCACAAACGAAAGCTGGAACCCCAGATCATAAATGATCTTCGGATCAAAAAGCACCATGAGCAAACAGGCGATGCTGATTGCATCAGTGACGGTGAGATGAATGGCTTTTATCCATGATGAGAGAATCAGACAGCCTGACGTCACTCCCGCACGTATGATGGAAGGCTCTGATCCTGTCATCACAACATAGCCCGGAATTAACAAGAGCATCAGCAGCAAAGCATGCTCGCGTGCAATGCTCGCTCGGCGAAAAATATAAAACAGTGCCCCGAATACAACTGCAATATGCATGCCTGAGACGACCAGCAGATGAACAAGGCCAAACATTCGGTACGCATCAATGAGTTCATCGCTCATTTGACTGTCGTAGCCGAACAAAAGCGCGTTCATCATCTCCGCAGTGGTCAACGTAAAGTGCTCATGAATAAATTGAATCTGCTCCTGCTGAAAACGTTGAATGTGCTCAACCGGCGATTGCTCAGTCTCTGAATAAACGGGGGCACTGCTTAATGTCAGAATCCAGTAGATATGATGGCGTTCCAGATACATTTTCTGATCGAAACCATGAAAATTTCCCGGACGTTCGGGTTTTTCAAGCGTTCCTTTAACCTTGCATGCCATGCCGACTTTCAAATCACGCATTAAAGTGTGCTTCTGCAATTCAGTCACAAGACGCATCTCAACTAAAACATCCTCGCCTTGTTCTGTTTTTAATTGAAAGCGCAAATGGTCTCCATCGAAATCCGGGATACCGGAAATCCGCCCGTTCAGTTCACGTTGTCCCTCAGAAAGAAGGCTCTCATTTGTCTGGACATAGACAATATCAATGATCGTCACCACAAGTAATAAAGCAGCGGCGGACAAAAGCAGAAATTGTCTTCGCCAAAGCAGAAACAACCCGAATGCGCCGTACAGAAGCGCAGGAACTAACGAATGCAGGTTTTGAAGCATCCAGGCAGCCAGACAGCCTGAGAGCGCAAGTATATGCCATCTACCGAAGAAGCGTATCAAAGACATCCTCACGGAGTGCTTGATTCAAGCAATGAAGAATAGCTATGGCTGATCACTCCCTAACAAATGATTCATTAATTTTTTTGTTCTCTCAAAGATCGAAACGAAATAACGGCATCGAACGGTACTTTTTTCACGGTCACTTTTGCTGCCTCAAATAACTCCTGGGCATAAGGATCATTTTTATAGTCCTTTGCATAATAGACAGCCCTGATACCCGCCTGAATGATCGCCTTGCAGCATTGCAGACATGGATAATGTGTAACATAAATTTCAGCACCGTCTGTCGGTTCACCGAATTTTGCGCACTGAAGAATCGCGTTCATCTCCGCGTGGATCGTGCGTACACAGTGCCCGTCAATCATATAACAGCCAACGTCTATGCAGTGCGGTCCCCCGACAATGGATCCGTTATAACCGCCGGCAATAATACGCTTATCGCGAACAATTGTTGCACCGACAACCAGTCTTGTGCACGTACTCCTTGAAGCAAGCAAATGACTTTGTGCCATAAAATATTGATCCCAAGACAGTCTCTCCATATGTTACATCCTCCCAGATGAATCAAACTGCTTTCATTGTACCAGAATTCCGGCACTGTCCGCCTTTTAAATTTGTCCGTTTACTGCAACTGTAAATTCGGCTTCATACGTTCCAGTGACTTATCGCCAATGCCTGTCACATTCGTCAGTTCATCCGCGTTTTTAAACGGTCCATGTTCTTCTCGATATTGAATAATGGCTTTCGCTTTCGCTGGACCAATTCCGGGAAGATTCTGCAATGTTTGTTCATCTGCGGTATTCACGTTAATTTTGTCATTGCCGGTTTGCTGGTCCGCTATTTCACTGCTTGCCGATGTCAAAAACGCCGAAGACTCTTTTTCACCTTTTTTAGGTACATAAATGACGAGTTCATCCGTTAGCTTCTGTGCCAGATTAATTTTGTCCCGGTCCGCATGTTCTGTGAATCCTCCTGCCTGCTCAATCGCATCAATGACGCGATCTGTGTCCTGAACATGGTATATTCCCGGTTTTTGCACAGCCCCTTTTATATCAATCACAATCGTTTTCTGCTGAGAAACATTCTGCTTTTGTTCATTTGATTTCTGTGTCTCTGTATCTGAAAAAAATGAATCTGCTTTCTGGACCTGGGCCGTACTCTTATTATTTCCCTGATACTGATAGAAAACCCATAGAAGAACCAAAAGGCATACGGCACCCAGAATAATCCACCATTTAAATTTTAGCCAATAGATTCTCAGAAATATCCCCCCTTCATCACTAGAGATCACAGACATAATTTACCGTAAACACACATAGGTTCAAAAAGGATACCGAAGCAATATTGAGGTGAAGCATCATGAGGATCGGCGTAATTGGGACTGGAAATATGGGTTCGCTGCTTGTTGGCGCACTAATCCGAAGCAGGGCAGTGAAACCGAAATTCATTTCTGTAATGAACCGGACCAAAGAAAAAGCGTTAATTTTAAAAAGAAAATATCACCACCTGTCCGTACTTACATCACCAAATGAAGTGCTCCAGCACTCTGATCTTGTCTTTATCTGTGTAAAGCCCGACCAATTTTTTCCCTTGCTTGATTCCTTGCGCGGGGCTTGGCATCCTTCGCAAGTCGCCATATCCATCACAAGCCCGATTTCCGTGCGACAATTGGAGCAGTTGATTCCATGCCAGGTTGCAAGAGTGATCCCGAGTATTGTCAACCAAAGTCTTGCAGGCAGCACGCTGGTTACATTCGGAACCGAGATCACCGATATACAAAAAAGCAAACTATGGGCGCTGCTTTCCCATTTTTCCCATCCCATTGAGATTGACGAAGAAACGATTCGGGCAGCTTCAGATCTTGCAAGCTGCGGTCCTGCATTTCTGACTTTTCTTTTGCGAAAAATGATTGACGGCGCTGTAAGCACGACGCCGATTACACAAGCACAGGCGACGCAATTGACAACAGAGATGATCTCAGGTCTGGGGAAATTACTGGCAGATGGAACCTACACTCTGGGGGAATTGCAAAAAAAAGTTACGGTTAAAGGCGGTATTACCGGGATTGGTATTGAGGTTCTTGAACAGGAGAATCATGATACATTCCAGAAATTGTTTACTGAAACGCAGAAAAAGTTTGAGGAAGACCGCAAGCAGATTGATACCGCATTTAACCATGGAGAACACTGAATTGAGGATCAATAAATAAATTCGACACAGTCACTTAAAATCCTTCAAAAAACCGAATTGCAGCTTAAATGACTGCAATTCGGTTTTTTAATGTTGATCGATTAAATTTTATTGTTAACCCCGGACGGACTCATTGCTGATTTCTATTATTAAGAGCAGAGATCCTTAACCCCTCCGCCCGAAAATGATTTACAACAGTGGTTTTTTTTCCAATGTATATAACGGGGCATCTCCCCATAATTTTTCCAATTGGTAATAGTCGCGTTCATCTCTATGAAAGACATGGGCAATCACATCACCCAAATCGATCAGCACCCAGCGTGCCTGATCATAGCCTTCCATTCGATGTACCATAATCCCCTTCTCATCCGCAGCTTTTCGAAGCGCGGTTGAGATGGCCTGCACCTGTTTTTCAGAATCTCCGTGACAAATGATAAAGTAATCAGCCATTATCGAGATTCCCTGCATCTTAAGAATGACAAGATCGTGCGCCTTCTTATCGTCTGCAGCTTCTGTCAGGTATTTGACCCATTCTTCACTATTCATTCAGTCACCTCATTACTTTTTATTTGTTTGCATGTCTGTTTACAAGTTCATTATATGCTTCAAAAGTCTTCGGATAAACCCTTTGCTGCTGATTCAGCAAATGCATAATCGTTTTTTGCAGTTCAAGCAAAACAGCTGTATCCAGGTCCATTTCCGCAGCCTTTCTGACTTCCTCAACGCCTGGAAAGTCACGTCCCGGTTCAATATAATCAGCAAGAAAGATAATCTTATCAAGCAGCGTCATCTGCTTGCGCCCAGTTGTATGATAAATCATTGCCTGTAGCAGGTCCGAATCGTCAATTCCATATTTTTCCTGAACATAAATGGCTCCGGCAGGTGCATGCCATAATTTATCCGAATAGTCAAGGCAGTCATGCCATGTACCCGGTTTGCTCAGGATCATAGCTTTCAATTCGTCGTTTGAAAAATATTTGGCAATATCATGCAGCATACCGGCAAGCCGTGCTTTTTCTTCATTTCCTCCGTACTTTTTGGCAAGTCGTCCCGCCGTTTCCGAAACACTAACGGAGTGTACAAAACGTTTTTCCGGAAGTATCTTTTTAATTGCCTGTTCCGCCTCATCAATTTTCATAAAGCCCTCGCCCCTTTATGTAGCTGATTACTGAATCACACAGATAATAACGGCACGATTTCCCCTGCTTCAAGCGCGCCCTCAAGTAGCTTGAAGAAAGTTCAACCTTCGGCATGTCGATGTACCGCACATCGGCAAAATCCGGCGGTGTATCTGCGTACCCCGGCCGACTGAAGGCAATGAATGAGGTCATTCTGCATAACTCATTGACGTGATGCCAGGTCGGGAGATCTTCGACCATATCCGCGCCGAGAATAAAATAAAACTGAAAATCAGGATACTTTTGTTTTAATCCACGAAGTGTATCCACTGTGTAAGATTTCCCTCTTCGCTCAATTTCTGCAAAGCAAATGGAAAAATGTTCATTTTCCTCAATTGCAAGACGCAGCATTTCAGCGCGATGTGCAGCACTTGTATGTGCCTGCTTGCCTTTGGCATGAGGCGGTTGATAGCTCGGCAAAAACCAGATCTGATCCAGCTTGCAGGCTTCCAGCGCTTCCTCCGCAATGAGTAAATGCATCAGGTGTGGCGGATCAAATGTACCACCAAATAAACCAATTTTTTTGCTCATCTGCCTGCCCTACCTTAACGGAACATCGATCTGCCGGTGTTTTTCTGAACGCCGGTAGAGAACCGCTGTGTGACCAATGACTTGGACAAGCTCTGAATGCGTATATTCGCTGATTTTTCTGCCTGCTTCTACCGGATTCTCAAATGTATTCTGCAAAAACTGAATTTTAATTAATTCACGCTTTTCCAGGACACGATCAATTTCTTGAATAAACTGATCGTGTACACCGGTTTTTCCAACCTGAAAGACCGGTTTAAGCGGATGGGCTAATTTTTTCAAAAATTTTTTCTGGTCATTGCTAAGCATATTCTTATAAATGCCTCCGTTTTCATTCAGGACAGATAATTATTTTCAAGATAGGATTCCATTGATCTGCTGTCTGGAACCAATTGTGTCCACATTTGAAAAGCAAGTGCGCCTTGGTACACCAGCATGGACAAGCCATTCAGAACAGGGAACCCATGCCGCTCTGCTTCTTTAAGTAAAGCCGTGCGCCTTGGTTGATAGATAAGATCGACAAATACGGTATGTCTGCACGCATGATCAAGCCGAATCAGTAAATGGTCCTGCTCTGGCATGAGACCAACAGAGGTTGTATTAATAACTATTTGATACTGATCCAAATGCTGTTCCGCCTGTGCAAAGGTCAGCGCATCAGATAAAACGGATGCGCCACATGCTGCACTGAGGTGAAACGCTTTTTCCATGGTTCGATTGCAAATATCAATACGTTCAGCAATGGTTTCGGACAGAATCTGAGCGACTGAATAAGCTGCGCCTCCAGCGCCGATCATCAGTACGGACAGATGCTGCTTCTGGGCAAGATTTGGAAAATGGTGAAACAGACCCTGTAAGAATCCCACTCCATCTGTATTATACCCGATCAGCCTGGAACCTGCGCAAACGACCGTATTTACCGCGCCGATCAGGCGGGCGCGTTCGCTTAGTTCATCGAGCAACAGTAAAATTGACTTTTTGTGTGGGAAGGTCACATTAAAACCTTTGATTCCGGATGCTCGTATTTGCATGACGGCCTGTTCCAGTTCATCCCGCGTGACAAGATCCGCCTGATAATACGCGGAAATTTCCAGTGATCTGAACCAATAATTATGCATAACTGGAGAAAGGCTGTGTGCAACCGGTGCACCAATGAGTCGATATTGATCCGTCACCATATCTACCCCTTTATGATTGATGGGCGCAACGAGACACCGATTCCTTTCGGGGCATAGGCAGATACAAATGCCCCTTTTCCTTTGATCGTGATCCATCCCAGGCCGGAAAAAACAACATCTGTATCCGTCTCACGCGTACGGAAATCATGCCGGACCATTGGCGGCAGGTGAGTATCCTTGCCGGGAGGTGCAAGCAGATTCCCAAGCTGCCGCTTGTAGAGATCGTCCGCCTGTTCCGTCTTCGTCCGGTGGATAAGCAAAGCGCCGGATGCGTAGACAATCAATGATCTGCGCGAAGTCCCAATGTAATCGACACGTGCAAGGCCGCCAAGAAATAACGTCTGCCCTTCATTCAACTGATACACTTTTGGTTTGATCTCTTTTGAAGGCATTATGATCTTGTAGTCACGCGTGTCGATATGCTGCGCCACCTGATGATCATTGACAACGCCGGGCGTATCGTATAAATGATGACCATCGTTAAGCGGAATGGAAATAAAATCCAAAGTGGTGCCTGGAAAACGTGAGGTCGTGATCACCGAATCACCTGAGCCCAGATTTCGGATCAGTCGGTTAATAAATGTTGATTTCCCAACATTGGTTGAACCGACTACATAAACATCACGTTCTTTCCGATACACATCAATTTTCGATGCCGCTTCGTCCACCCCATGGTTTTTTCCGGCACTCATGAGAAGGACCTCTACCGGATCAATTCCTTGCCCACGCGCAGACCTTCGCAGCCAGCTGATGAGTTTATTTGGATTCGTTGATTTTGGAAATAAATCATGTTTATTCCCTATCAGAAGCACCGGATTGCTGCCGATGAAACGCTGAAGGTCAGGAACCCAGCTTCCGGCAATATCAAAAAGGTCCACTAAATAAACAACAAGGGCATCTTTATCGGAGATCCTGTACAACATTGCTAAAAAATCGTCACTATTCAGGGAAACATCCTGAATTTCATTGTAATGGGTCAATCGGAAACAGCGCTGGCAAACGACAGGTTTATGCTGTAAAGCGCTTGCCGGCGCATAGCCGATCATTTCCGGATCCTCAGTCTGAATTTTAACACCGCACCCCGAACAATAAAGGTCAACCATGCTTTATTCCCCCCATTTCAGCCACCCTTTACGTCTCAGCAGCGAAAGGATCCAGCGTTCCAAATGGCGGTTCACTTTTGTTGCCCATCCATCTGTTGAAGCAATGGGTGTTACTAAAAGGGTGTGCGCGCCGACCTGATTTCCACCCCAAATATCAGTCATCAGCTGATCGCCGACAACAACGGTCTCCTCACCAGTCACATCCATCATCTTCATTGCTCTTTTAAAAGCAAACGGCAACGGCTTCCGTGCGTGATAAATGAATGGAAGATCCGCAAGGTGTGAAAAGGCCTGGACGCGCCTTTCATTGTTATTTGATACGATCATCACTGTGATGCCTGCTTCCCTTAGTTCAGAAAACCAGCGCATAAGTTCCGGCTTCATATCCTTTTCATTCCATGCAATCAATGTATTATCCAAATCCGTAACAAGAGCCTTAATGCCCCTTCGCTTTAGCTTGTCCGGATCTATATTCAGAATGCTTTCTGCATGTTCTTCAGGCAAAAATTGTTTCAGCACGAAATACTTCACCTCATATCCTGATCTCATTTTCCCACATGTTCGTCATTTTACCAAGCCCTATTTCCTAAAATTAACGATTTGTATGCGTGAGGGTCGCTATATAGAAGCAAAATTTTTCGACACATGCTGACAAAGCATACTTGTGGATAGTTTTTATCCACAGTACCCGCTTGTAGTTTTCTACATTTTTTATCTTTTACCCACACAAAACCCACAAGTTATCCACCTTTCGTGTGGATAAAAAACGAATTGTCCCTTATCCAGGAACATGATAGAGTGTATTTATAAAATTTACTGGAATATGCACAATGGCCAGTACAAATGGAAGCGGTTGACAATTTCAAAAAATTTCTCCCTGAGTTCTGCGCGTTTTTCCACAGGTTGAATTGTCAATGATTCTACTCAAAACATTTTTTAAAGGAGATGAAAACCCGGTAACGGTTGAAAATGAACAATCTATCTGACGATTTGCTTATTGAGTCCTATACTAAGGCGAAAGAATTTCATTTAAGCGAAGACTTTATCAAATTAATTGAGGCTGAAATAAACAGACGAAGCCTGGAGAAGGAATTAAAACAAACGAGCTGATCATTTAGAACTTCCCGGTTTCAGAAACCCTTCGGTATTCGCTCATTTATCCAGCAGACAGGCACAGAACAGGGCAAACACCCATAGACTAAAAGACAGCGAAGAAAAATCAGATCTCCCGGGGAGTGAACGATTATGCTGTCAATTGTCGGTGGAATTGCCTATCTTTTCAAAAATGTATGGCTGCTGGTTTCCTATATCAAAAATAATGCGTTTCCTCAGCCGTTGTCAGAGAAAGAAGAAGCTGAATGTCTGAAACGGATGGCTGAAGGAGATGAGAAGGCACGCAACAAACTCATCGAGCACAATCTGCGTCTCGTTGCTCATATTGTCAAAAAATTCGACAATACAAAAGAAGATACTGATGACTTAATCTCGATAGGTTCGATCGGCTTAATCAAGGCGATTAACAGTTATTCGGCAGATAAGGGTACGAAACTTGCCACCTACGCGGCCAGATGTATTGAAAATCAGATTCTGATGCATTTACGTGGGCTTAAAAAAACCAGAAAAGATGTTTCATTGAACGATCCGATCGGCCAGGATAAAGAAGGAAACACCATTAGTCTGATCGACATTCTGAAATCAGGCAACAAAGACGTCGTCGATGAAATTTCACTCAACCTTGAAACAAAGAAAATATATGGTGCCCTGCACATTCTTGACGCTCGTGAACGTGAAGTGATTATCAACCGTTTCGGGCTTAACAATCAGGATGAACTGACACAGAGAGAAATCGCAAATAAACTGTCCATATCAAGAAGTTATGTATCACGCATCGAAAAACGTGCACTCATGAAACTGTTCCATGAAATTTATCGAAAACCGAATCATTAAAAATCGATAAATATACACATCCCCCCATTCAATGGTACACTAAAACCAGAGAAGTTCAGAATAAGAACCAGAATCGAGGGATTATGATGAACAAATCAGACAAGAATAAAGGATTAAATCTCATGGGCGAGCCTGAAGAAATAAAAGCCATTCACATGATCGTGAAAGGCAGAGTGCAGGCAGTCGGTTTTCGCTACTTCACCTGGCAGACTGCAAACGTCTATCGTGTTTTCGGCTGGGTCCGCAACCGAAGCGATGGCAGCGTTGAAATCGTTGCAGAAGGTGAAAAATCCGACATTCAGCAATTTATGAAAACCATTAAAAAAGGAAGCCCCTTTTCACGAATCAGCGACGTTGACATTTATGAATATACAGAGCCGAAAAACTTTCATCAATTTGAGATCCGAAACTAAATAGATAACCGGCGAGCAGCAGCAGAAAAAGACCTTTACATCTTATCTGCTGCTGTTTTTTCCAGCAATCATTCTCTCTTCCCGCATGTTACATCTGGTCAGCGATAGAAAGCGATCTGATAAAAATTCGTGCATTGATAATCCAAAACCGTTTCATGCGCTTTTTCGAAGCGGTCTCGATGTAAAAACTGTGTCACGTCCTCCTCAGAGAATAATCCCCAATTAAAAATCATGCCTGAATGAATACGGAATCGATCCATTGAAATCAGCCTCCTGTTTTGTCATACATTCATTTTATTGCCCGATCCACCGCGTTTCGACGTCCTTTCGAATGGTTTTATTCTCCCGCTGAAGACTGATTTTCTCTACGACTTAAAAGTATTAGAAAAGCCGTGCCACCGATCCTGCATCCTCCGGCTTCACATTTCAGCATGAACACTTGTTTTCACACCAAAACTAAAAAGAACGATAACTCAAAAAGCCCCCGAACAACCGTAACGGGTTGTCCAGAAGCTTTAAATGCACCAGCATATTATATTTTTTCATTGAGTTTGGCCGATCTTCGATAAAAAACAAACGATAATATTAAAAACAGGAAACTGGAACAAGCGAGCAACCCAGCCTTCCATTCAACATCACCATAACCCGGAATCAGCATGCCCATATAGAGAAAAGTGCTGAGTGACAGGCACATCATGCCAAATCTTCGGCAGTCCGTAATTTTCTCCATGATCATCTTCTGCTCTTCTTCCATGTTCATCCCCTCCGTCAGTTATCACTAGATTACTATACCATGAGAGAGGGGAAAACGGTTCAGGAAATTTTTCACAATAAGGAGACCGTCTTTACGACTTGGCAATATTCTGCTTGTGCGTTTCCTAAACAGAATACCGTTATTCAAGTGCGTTTTTTAAATCCTCAATCAAATCTTCTGCGTCCTCAATACCAACGGAAAGACGGATCAGGCCGTCGGTGATACCCAGTTCTTCGCGTCGAACTTTTGGAATCGATGCATGTGTCATTTTTGCCGGAACCGAGATCAGACTCTCCACCGCACCAAGGCTCTCAGCCAGCGTGAAATATCGGACACGGGATAAAATTCGATTTGCTGCTGCTTCATCCCCCGCATCAAATGAAATCATACCGCCAAAGCCAGATGCCTGTCGCGCAGCAAGCGCATGGCCTGGATGCGACTCCAGACCCGGATAATAAACGCGCTTTACTTTGGGATGTTCAGTAAGAAATTTTGCAATCTGACGTGCATTTTTTTCAATCTGCTCCATGCGAAGTCCAAGGGTCTTGATACCTCTGAGCAGTAGCCACGCGTCTTGAGGACCGGAAACCGCACCGACCGAGTTTTGGATAAAATAGAGACGTTCAGCCAGTTCATCCGTTGCAACAGCTACAAGCCCCGCGACCACGTCACTGTGTCCGCCAATATATTTTGTTGCGCTGTGCAGCACAATATCTGCGCCTAAATCAAGCGGATGCTGCCAATACGGTGTGGCGAAGGTATTGTCAACAATGAGTATAAGCCCATGATCGTGTGCAATCGTTGCGGATTTCTGAATATCCGTCACCTTAAGCAGCGGATTTGTTGGTGTCTCAAGATAGATGGCTTTGGTTTTTTCGGTGATCGCCCTTTCAATGTTTTCAGGTTTGCTCGTATCGATAAAGGTCGCTGAAATACCCAGCCGTTTAAAAACTTTGTCAATAACCCGGAATGTCCCTCCGTATACATCATCAGTAATCACCAGATGATCTCCGCTGTTTAAAAGCATCAGCACCGATGAGATCGCTGCCATGCCAGATCCGAAAGCAAAACCCGCTTTACCATGTTCAAGATCCCTGATCAAAACTTCCAGCGCTCGGCGTGTCGGATTAGCGGACCGTGAATAATCGTAGCCTTTTGTTTTTCCTACTGATTCCTGCTTATAGGTACTGGTTTGATAAATCGGTACACTGACGCTACCTGTAAATTCATCACCAGTGATGCCCGCGTGTACGACCTGCGTTTTTGCTTTCATGTCTCATCCCCCCGTTTTCTAAAAAAATAATGCTGTGAAATTTTAATGCTGCTTTTTAACGCACAACCACTCAAGAATTGCTGCATGATTTAACTATAAATATGTTCATTGAGATAACGTTCGCTGGAATCCGGAAAAATAACGACAATATTCGTCCCTTTCCTCGATCTCTCTGCCTCAAGCAGCGCTGCATGCAATGCAGAACCCGAGGAACTTCCAATGAGCAGGCCCTCTTTTCTTGCTGCCTCTTTTAGTCTGCGAAAAGCATCTTCATCGCTAACTGTATAAATACCATCAAAATACTCGGTTTTAACGAAAGAAGGAATAAATTCCATGCCAATCCCCTCAGTTCGGTGCTCAGCAGGTGTACCTCCGTTAAGGATAGAGCCAACCGGTTCGACAACAATTGTTTTTACATCTGGATTTTTCGCTTTCAGATATTCAGCGGTTCCGGTAAATGTGCCGCCCGTTCCGGCACCAGCAACAAGAACATCCACTTTTCCATTCAGATCTTCCCAGATTTCCGGTCCAAGTGTTTCCGTGTATGCTGCCGGATTATCAGGATTGGCAAATTGATTCGGGCAATAACCGCCTTCAATCGACTGCGCCAATTCACGGGACTTGGCAATCGCTCCAGTCATGCCCAGCTCTGTCGGTGTTGTGACAATTTCAGCACCGAGCGCCTTCATAATGATTTGCTTTTCGATGCTAAATTTCTCAGGCACACAGAAGATCACCTTAATGCCCTTGCCAATCGCAGCAAGAGCTAAACCAATACCAGTATTCCCCGCTGTCGGTTCAATTAAGGTTCCACCCGGTTTCAGCGTGCCTGACTGCAATGCTTCGCGGACAAGTTTCTCTCCCAATCTGTCCTTCACGCTACCGCCCGGATTAAAGAATTCACACTTTGCATAGAGATGGACTCCTTCAGGCAATGGAAATGCCTCTAATTGAACGAGCGGCGTTTTTCCGACAAGTTCATGCACGTTCTTGTAAACGGCCATAACCTTCTCTCCCTCTTGATGGGCACAAGGTCAGACATAAATCTCTTTCCATTCGGACTTGTGCGCCAGCATTTTTTCTGCAATTTTTTTTGCTCCAGCAAGATCGTGGCTTGCCGCCCAGCCGCACTGATAACAGTTTGCAGCTGGAACTTCTGTTGCATTTAATATATCGTTCAACGTCTGCTCAAGTGCCTTAAGAATCGCATCGTAGCTGCTGTTATCGATAATCGACACATAAAAACCGGTCTGGCAGCCCATCGGGCCGACATCAAATATATTATCAATATGATTGCGAATGTTTTCCGCCATTAAGTGTTCCATGGAATGAAGTGCTGGCATCTCCATATGCTCCTGGTTCGGCTGGCAGAAACGAACATCATATTTATAAATTTCATCACCATGCGGCGCCCTAGTCACACCAACAAGGCGGACATAGGGGGCTTTAACTTTCGTATGGTCCAGGTTAAAACTTTCCACATTCATTTTTTTACGCTCCATGATTGGACAGCTCCTTTATGATAGAAAGTGTAAATTCTGCTGAATGACGGGCAGCCTTTTTTAAAAACTGATCGAAAGAAACCGATGAATTTTTGCCTGCAATATCGGACAAAGACCGGATAATGAGAAACGGAACATGAAACTGCTGACACACCTGTGCAATAGCCGCCGCCTCCATCTCCACCGCTTTTAATTTTGGAAAAGTGTGCATCACCGATTTGATGCGCTGTGGGTCAGCCATGAATGTATCGCCAGAACCAATTTGCCCCTCGACAATCTGATGATCGTCCAGTACTGACTTTCCTGCAGCAAATGCCACCTGAACAAGCGCCTGGCCCGGCAGGAACTCTGCTGGCATGCCCGGAATTTGTCCGGGTACATAGCCAAATGCAGTCGCGTCCGCATCGTGATGGACCACAGATGACGAAATGACTACATCGCCAATCGACAGCGCAGAATCTGTTCCGCCTGCTGAACCGGTGTTTATCACGGCCTTAGGATGGTAATGATCAATCAGCAACGTTGTACCGACTGCCGCGCTCACTTTACCGATTCCGGACTGAAGAAGGACAACATCTGTACCTTGCAGCTGCCCTTTAAAAAAATGGCACCCGGCAATTTCGTATGATTCAGCTTTATCCAGTTGTTCTCTGAGCAGGGACACTTCCTCTTCCATTGCCCCGATTATTCCTAGTGTCACAGTCTCGATCCTCCGAAATCATGAATTTTTTTCAGCAACGATTAACCACGCAAATTCGTTCAGCTGCTTAAAATAGGGAATAAAATGATGCTTGCGAAACATCCTGTACAGCGTTCCGCGCAGCGGATAATACTCTGTCTGCAAATCCTTCAGCAGATGAAAATAACGGTGTTCACGTGCCCAGCGATGTATCCTTTTTTTCTCAATCTCGCTTCCGAACAAAGTATCTGCAAACACTATTCTACCATTATTTGAGAGCAGGCGACTATAGATTTCAATCGCCTGTTCTTTTTCCGCATCCGTTAAGTGATGAAAGGCAAAGGAACTGACAATTGTATCCACTTGATGATCCGGTTTCGGAAAATCAAGAAAATCGCCGTCGAGCAATCTTAGCCCTGGAAGTTTTGCCAGCGCCTTTCTGCGCATTTTTTCTGACGGCTCAATTCCGGTTATCTGCCAATGATTCTTGATCAATTTTTTTGTTAAGTTGCCTGTGCCAACGCCAAATTCAAGAACAGCTCCACGTGCATTTTCTGCTACTTCATCAAGTATTATCTCGTAGTCCTTGAAAACTTCCCTGTATTCCGGATCGCTTCCGGAAACCGACTGATCGTATTTGTCTGCCCATTGCTCAAATGTATGAATAAATTCGCGTCCCATGCGAATACCTCCAATAATGCCATAATACTGTTTATTCGTATAATATTAGTATGGATTAAAGCATTCAATGTTACTAAATTAGCACAGGTTGTAAAAGTCTTCAACTGATACACATCAGCTCTGAATGACAGAGAATTTTCAAAACGTTAGAAAGACTAGGTTGAGCTTAGTCCTTTTCCGTAGAACTTGTCTTTACGGACACTCCAGTTGCTCACTTGCCGCGGGCATCCGGAAGCCTTCTCAGGCAGGCAAATTCCTGCGGGGTCTTCCCAGGCTCGCTGATCAACAGGAACGCTCCGCAGGCATCTCACACCCCCACGTTGATTCTCGGCAAGGCACCGGTTTATTGGTTTTCATGCGGGTCAAAATCTTATACTTTCTTTACTTGTTTAGACTATGTTCCTTAAAATTTATATACTTTCTTACTGTACAAAAAAGCCGGACAAAAGCGCCCGGCGCAAAAGGTATACTTTCTTAATCACAGTCATTTTTTGAAAAAATAATTTTATGGTTTTTTCACATCATCTGCTTGCCAGTGACCGTTTTTGTAAACGAGATGCACAACATAAATCGCATTTTGATTATCCTTAGGTGCCACACGGGCGAGTGAACTGTTGGGCGTGCCGCCATTTCCTAACCAGCGAATAGTCATGCTTTCTTCTTCGATTCCGGTTGCTTCAGAAATTGCGGCGACTTGAGCATTCCAGTCCGCCGACCCCATCTCATAAGATGCCTGATGATTCTCATCCGATTGTGATGACGAACTTGAGTCAGCACTCGAAGCAGTGCTGCTGTCGTCATTTGAAACCTGACTTGAATCCGATATTGAAGACGAAGATGATGATTTATCCGATTTACTTTCCTGTGATTTGCTGTTGTTGGTTGTGCTGGACTGTGAATGCGTATTTGACGATGACGCCTGGTTCGTTTCCGATGATGTATGGAAAACGGAAATGAGAATGATGCAGCCGACCACTAAAATCAGCAGTGAGACCATGCCAATGATCCAGCCAAGCAAACGGTCTGTCCTGCTTCTGCGCTGCTCGTAGCGGGATGAGGAATACCCACTCCCTCTTTGACTTCTCATATGACATCCTCCTTTTTGATCGACTACAGCTCATGTAACAACCATGATTGTAAAAACAAACTCTTGATATGATGGTTTGAACAGCAGAACGATAGATTAATCGTTCTCGTTTTACCTGAAAAACGAGTTTTTTCCTTCTAAATGCAATACTAATAAGAAATGATTCGAACCCAGAGTAAGAATCGTGACTGTCTTTTTTAAATCTAATTCGAGTTTCCCTCTAAGATATGCACATGGCTCTGACGAATGCATGATAATCCAAGAATATAAGAGAAACCGGGAATAAAACCAAAATTATTATATTTACACGCCTTCAAGAGTATTAGAAAACTTGCCTTTGCCAAGCCCCTGGCAAAGGCAAAGCCGCTGCACTTATACGATAATCCGCTGAATTTTAAACTTTCTTATAGCATAAAAAAAGCAAATCCGCCGGTATGAATCACAACCGAACAGATTTGCGCCGTCACTGAGAAACGATTATTCCACTTTTAAAATCTTGACACGAATGTCGCCGCCCGGCGTATTGACCGTCACTTCTTCACCGACAGACAGACCAATCAATCCTTTTGCCATTGGTGAATCGTTTGATATTTTCCCTTTAAAAGGATCTGACTCTGCGCTGCCGACAATCTGATAAGTCTCTTCTTCACCATCCGGCAATTCACGGAAAGTCACTGATTTACCAATTTTCACAACATCAGTCGTTTCATCGTCCTCAATAATTACTGAATTACGAATCATGAGTTCCAGCTGTTGGATACGTGATTCAACAAAAGCCTGTTCATCTTTGGCCGCATCATATTCCGAGTTCTCAGACAGGTCACCAAAGCCACGGGCAATTTTAATGCGTTCAACGACTTCTTTTCTCTTTTCCGTCTTCAAATATTCCAGTTCATGTTCAAGCTTTGCTTTTCCTTCAGCGGTCATATAATGAAGTTTTTCAGCCATTTCTTCCACACTCCTGAATAAATTATGTCCATCTGTTCACTTCGCCAATACCTTACATCCGGTATAGACTGCAAACGTTTAATCACTTAATTTACCATGATTCGCTCGTGCTTTCCAGAACAGCACGTATTTTCGTTGTCATCAAATCAATTGCTACTGTGTTCTTCCCGCCTTCCGGGATAATGATATCCGCATAACGTTTCGTCGGTTCAACGAATTGCAGATGCATTGGACGAACGGCAGTCAGATACTGGTTAATGACTGATTCAACACTTCGCCCGCGTTCCTCCGTATCACGGAGCAGACGCCGAATAATGCGCAGATCCGCATCGGTATCCACAAAAACTTTTATATCCATCAGATCGCGCAGTCTCTCATCCTCAAGGATTAATATACCTTCAAGAATAATCACATCTTTCGGTTCGACGGGTACAATTTTAGCAGATCTTGTATGTACTGTATAGTCATATACAGGTTTTTTTATCGGGTGAAAGTGAAGCAGTTCTTTGATATGAGAAATCAGCAAATCGGTGTCGAAAGCAAGCGGATGATCATAATTGGTAAGTAATCTTTTTTCAAAAGGCTTATCATCCTGCGCTTTATAATAGGAGTCCTGCTGGATCACTGCGATTGATTTGTCTGGGAAACTTCGGTAGATTTCTTTAGTAACCGTCGTTTTCCCGGAACCTGAGCCACCGGCTACACCAATGACAATCGGCTTATTTCTTCTCAAGGCAGCATTCCTCCCCATCACTATTCTTCGTACTTACAGCCATCCCATCGCCGATCGTAAGAAAAATAGTGTCAAACTTTTTTTGCTTGAATAAGAAATGGTTATAATCGTCTATCTTTTTAACCAGCCTGTTCAGCTGCTTCTTTTTTACTGCATCAATGTTGCAGACGAGACCGTGAAAAAAAACATTATCGGTCACGATCATTCCGCCTTTGCCAACCATTGCTGCACACTTCATAAACAGATGTTCATACTGCGCTTTTGCCGCGTCAATTAAAATGAGATCATAAGGAGCGGCTTTTTCAATTTCAGGTAAGTGCATTGTGGCATCGCCTTCGACAATTTGAATGGCATTCTGCAGATGAAGCGCTTCAATATTCTGACGCGCCTCACAAATCATTTTCTCATCTCTTTCAACGGTTATGATTTGAGCATCTTGTCCCGCAGCAATCGCCATTCGTATAGAAGAATAGCCAATCGCTGTTCCCAGCTCAAGAATTTGACGCGCGCCGGTCCATTGAATCAGTTGCTGAAGAAAGGCCATTGCAGAAGGCTGCATAATCGGAATATAAAGATCAGATGCACGCTGTTCCATGCGCCGAAGCAGATCATTTTCTGATTGTGTAAAAGCGGCCGCGTAAGCCGACAGCGCTTTAAAATCAATCAAGTTTTTCTTCCTCCAATTCATTTATTACCGCAAACTCACGATCATTCCGACCACTCATGTCTATATTTTGCAACAATTTTTTTATGTTCTTCAAATGTTTTCGAATAATAAATTTTTCCGTTTGGTCTTGCGTAAAAAAACAAATCATCCGATTGAGTGGGTTGTAGCACGGATTGGATTGCATCTTTTGCCGGTGCACCGATCGGACCAACAGGAAGCCCCGTACGTGTGTAGGTATTATAGGGCGTGTCTTTTCGGATATCTTTAAGATCATAATCGCGATTTCGTTTTTGTCTGCTGTAAATGACCGTTGTGTCGGACTCCAGACGCTTTTTTTGATTAAGTCTGTTTAAAAAAACACCTGCAATCTTCTTGCGATTCTTCAAATCTGGTGCTTCCTGTTCGACAAGAGATGCCAGAGTCAGGATTTTATGAAGTGATCCGAGCTTGCTCCGCTTTATCTGCGGCTCATAAGTTTCATAAGTCTGTGCCGTTCGGTCAAGCATCTGATCCACGATCCGATCAAGCGTCAGTGGATGCTGTTTTGTGACCTTATAGGAATAACTGCCTGGCATAAGATAACCTTCAAGAGGATATTTAATCCCCTTTGCAAAAGCTTCATTTGTCAGAAATTTATATTTTACAGCATAGTGTGCCTTGATGTAATCATGATTGCCAAGTTTCTGAAGAATACTCTGCTTATCCGTCTGCGTCGCTTTTGCCATCTGGTCTGCAATTTCGCTGATCCACATGCCCTGACGGACTTCCACGAGCCGGACAAGCTCATGTTCGCCTTTTTTCAGACTGATCATCATTTTTCCGACCGACATTGATTGAGTAAACGAATAAGTTCCGGAATGATACTGATTCAGATGATTCCAGCGGGCATAAAATTCAAAAGCCCACGCTTTTCGGACCAGACCTTTTTCTTGCAGAAGATGACCGATATCCCTTACAGACGCACCTGGAGGGATGGTCACTGAAACTGGCCGGTCATCCTGCCTGTCAACAGGGGTTAAAAGACTTACATAATAGCGATTAAACCCCCAGGCAGCTCCGGCGGTCAGTATAAGAAAAACAACCACTATGGCGCTAAATAAACGCCAATGCTTTTTTATCATGCCAATGAGCCACTCCTTTCAAGAGTACCTCGTCAATTATACACTAAATAACACACGTTTTTTCCATAAATCGACATTGTTTTCGTAAGAATCTCTGCCGAAGTCATCTCGCGCTTAGGAAGAAGCATAGACTTGCTTTACTTGTTAGAAAACTTGGCTTCGCCAAGCTTCTGGCGAAGGCAAAGTCCTGGTTGCAGTTATACTATGTTCCTTAACATTTATATACTTTCTTATCGTATAAGAAAAATCGGGCACATGCGCCTGATCCACCGACCATGATTTATTGATTTATGCTTGCATCAACGCTACGGTTGCTCGCTTGCACGCGGGTCAACAGGAACGCTCCGCTGGCGCCAGCGCGCTTTCGTATCTGGCTTACACTTTATGCTTAGCTAAAATGCGTTCTTATCGTATGAAAAAAGCCCTGGCTGATGGGGGGCCCGGGCACTGAAAAACGGCAGCCAGCATTTTGTCTGCTTTACTCTTCAAATTCATCACTGAATGTGTTAATCATCTCTTCAACAACATCCCATTCTTCATCCGTTTCAATCGGGAACAGTTTGAAATCTTCGTCGCTTCCTTCATAACGAAAAGCGAAAACTTCCTGTTCATCATCGTCATCCTCACTCTCCTGCTCTGTGGGAACGACAACGACATATGACTTGTCCGTCTCCGGGACATCGAAATAGAACAGGACGTCAAATAAATTTTCATCCCCATTTTCTTCTGGAATAACAATGCGTTCTTTTTCCTCTGAATCCGGCAGGAAAATCGGGTAATGATTATGTTCTTGTTCACTCATCGCTTCATTGCTCCATTCTTTTTTTATCAAGATAGCTTTGCAGGATCAGCACCGCAGCTTCCTTGTCAATAACCTGTTTTCGCCTTTTCCGGCTCATGTCAGCAGCAATTAGAATCCGCTCTGCGGCTACTGTTGTCAACCGTTCATCCCAGAGCTCGACCGGAATCTTGAATTTGCGGCGTACACTTTTGGCAAATCCGCGTGAGGCAAAGGCTCGCGCACTTTCGGTCCCAATTAAGTCTTTTGGAAGCCCAACGACAATCCGATCAACTTCATACTTGATAATCAGTTCGCCAAGGCGGTTAAAAAGCAGATTTTTCTTATGTTCGACATAATTAACCGTCTCAATACCTTGAGCAGTCCAGCCAAGCGGATCGCTGATGGCAACACCGACGGTTGTTGTGCCGAAGTCCAGACCCATGATTCTCATTCTTTATCCCATTTCTCTTTTAGATATGCAGTAACCAGTTCCTCAATAATTTCATCGCGCTCCAGCCGGCGAATGAGTTTCCGTGCGTCTTTATGTCTTGGAATATAGGCAGGATCTCCCGAGATCAGGTAACCGACAATTTGATTAATTGGATTATAGCCTTTTTCATCAAGCGCATCATAGACTTGAAACAGAACTTCACGCGGATTATGGTCTCTTTGTTCACCAAAACTGAATTTCATCGTCTTATCCATGATACTCATCCCCCAAACTGGAATTCACATAAAACAGGCACAACCTCTTAGCCGACAACTGCCTTCTCAATTAAATCCGCTACCGCATCCAGCGCAGCCTGCACTTTTTCCGGCCGCTTTCCGCCTGCCTGTGCCATATCCGGACGTCCACCTCCGCCCCCGCCACAGATTGCTGCAATTTCTTTAATGATTTTGCCAGCATGGAATCCTTTTTGAATCAAGTCTTTAGTAACCCCGGCGACAAGATGAACTTTACCCTCTTCGACAGATGCAAGAACAACAATTACTGATTTAAGTTTATTTTTCAGATCATCAGCCATTGAGCGCAGCTGATTCATATCCACGGAATCTACTTTTGCAGCGACAAACGCAACATCTCCGCTTTTTTTTACCGATTGTTCAAGTTCCCCGGTTTTTGCACTGCCAAGTTTATCCATCAATACGGTATTTTCTTTCTCGAGATTCTTTATCTGCGTCTGTAAAGCGTCTACGCGTTCGGCAAGCTGGTCTGGTGATGCCTTCAGCGATGCAGCAATGGTCTTAACCTGCAGGCGGACTTCATTCAATTTTTCAAATGCTTTAGCCCCGGTTAACGCCTCGATACGCCGCGTTCCTGCACCGATACCGCTCTCACCGACAAGTATAAACAATCCGATTTCCGATGTATTGGATACATGACAGCCACCGCAGAGCTCAATACTATAGTCACCAGCACTGACAACACGGACAATTTTGCCGTATTTTTCACCGAACAAAGCGATTGCACCCATTTTCTTGGCTTCATCGATCGGCATTTCTTTAGTGGTTACCGGCAGCTGTTCCCAAATCTTTTCATTGACAATGCGCTCAATCCGCTGCAGTTCTTCATCCGTGACCTGACCGAAGTGTGAGAAGTCAAAGCGCAGTCGATCCGCGGATACATAGGAACCCGCCTGATTGACGTGACTGCCAAGCACGTCCTTAAGTGCCTGGTCCAAAAGGTGAGTTGCCGTATGGTTCTTTTGTATGGCGAGACGTGCTTTTCCATCAATTGCGGCATAAAAATGATCGCCAATCCGAACGCGGCCGCTTTTAACCATACAGGTATGCAGGTTCTGGCCGTTCGGTGCTTTTTGCACGTCGATGATTTCAAGCTCTGACGTATTGCCGGATAGCATTCCCCGATCCGCCACCTGGCCACCCATTTCTGCGTAGAATGGCGTGTGATCAAGTATCACCTGAACGGTGTCGCCTTTCTCTGCCTGATCAGCAACCGTATTATCTTTTACAAGCGCGATGACTTTGACGTTGTCCGCCTCGAATCGGTCATAGCCGATAAACTCGCTCGATTGCGTAATATTGCGCAGTGTATCACTCTGAACCTGCATCGACCTCTGATCTTTTCGTGCCGAACGTGCTCGATTTCTTTGGACGTCAAGCGCCTCATCAAAGCCGTTTTTATCGATTTCAAGGCCGGCCTGCCGTGCATATTCTTCTGTTAATTCCACTGGAAATCCATACGTGTCATAGAGCTTGAACACATTTTCTCCGGAAAGTTCCCTCTTGCCCTGTTTTTTCGTTTCTTCAAGCTGCTCTTTCAGAATCGTTACCCCTTCATGGATCGTTTCCTGAAACCGCTCTTCTTCACTGCGGACAACTTTCTGTACAAATGCTACTTTCTCCAAAACTTCGTGATAGTAATCCTTCATTATTTCGGCAACAACCGGCACCAGCTCGTACATAAACGGTTTGTCAAGTCCCAGATCCATTGCATAACGAACGGCGCGACGGATCAGCCGGCGCAGCACATAGCCACGTCCCTCGTTCGACGGGAGTGCACCATCAGCGATCGCAAAGGTGACCGTGCGCGCATGATCGGCAATAACTTTGAATGCCGTACTTTTTTTGCCGGACTGGTATTTTGCACCGGAGAGCTCCTCAATTTTATGGATAATCGGAAGGAACAGATCCGTATCAAAATTTGTTTCCGCATTCTGGATGACACTCACCATTCGTTCAAGCCCCATGCCCGTGTCAATGTTCTTTTTCGGCAGCGGAGTGTGCGTGCCGTCCGGGTTATGATTGAATTGAGAGAACACAAGATTCCAAACTTCAAGATAGCGCTCATTTTCTCCCCCGGGAAAGAGTTCCGGATCATTCGGGTCATTACCGAATGCTTCACCGCGATCATAGAAAATCTCCGTATTCGGGCCGCTGGGGCCTTCGCCAATGTCCCAGAAATTGTGCTCAAGTTTAACAATCCGATTTTCCGGAATGCCGATCTTATCATGCCACAATTTATAAGCTTCCTCATCATCTGGATAAATGGTTACTGACAATTTGTCCGGTTCGAAGCCGATCCATTTCGGGCTGGTCAGGAATTCCCATGCCCACGTAATGGCCTCTGCTTTGAAATAATCGCCTACCGAAAAGTTCCCAAGCATCTCAAAAAATGTATGATGTCTTGCCGTGTAACCGACATTTTCGATATCATTGGTTCGTATCGCTTTCTGTGCGTTGCAGATGCGTGGATTTTTAGGTACCACGCGTCCGTCAAAATACTTTTTCAGCGTTGCCACACCGCTGTTGATCCAAAGCAGCGACGGATCGTCAACCGGAATCAATGAGGCACTCGGTTCGACCGAATGTCCTTTTTCCTTGAAAAAATCTAAAAACATTTGCCTGACTTCCGATGAACTCAGTTGTCTCATCACAAGAACCTCCACACTTTATAAGCTTCAACTATCATTATGTAAATGTAAACCACAGGGGCGCTCAATGAAAAAAGCTCTCATCCCATCACCAGAAAGGACGAAAGCTTTCAAGCTTACTCTGCGCCGCACATGAAAAGAAACTCCGCGGCTTATGTATCACAGCGCCGCCACCGAAGACCCGCTAGGATAAAAAGTATATCCCGCATCTCAACGGCGATCCCGACTGCTCGCGCTGTCGCTATTCTTTTCGTCTCGGTTTCACTATTCTGCCGTAATTATAGATGAGTTTCCCCTTATTTGTCAATGAAACGAAACCGCTCGTTCAGATGGCGCCAGCAGGTACGAATAACAATAAAACAGGGAATAGCAAGCAGCATTCCGACAATGCCCGCCAGATCGCCGCCTATTCCTACAGCGAGCATAATATACAGCGGATGAATTTCGGCACTCTTTCCGACCACCAGAGGTTCGATCACACTTCCCTCAAGAAACTGAATCAAAATGATCATAAGTACGACACCGGCCATGGAATAAAAAGATTTCGTTGCCGCGACAAGAACGGCTGGAGCAGCGCCAATAAATGGACCAAAGTAAGGGATCAAATCCGTAGAGCCAATGAACAGTCCGAAAACAATTGGATACGGTACCTTCAGAATCCATAAACCGATCGTCGCCATTACGGCGAGAATGGCACACACAGTCAGCTGGCCGCGAATATATTTGCCGATTGACCGATCCATCTCCGAACACAAATCAACCGTTTGCTGACGCCAGCGTTCCGGAATAAGCAGTTGGCTATGTTTTCTGATTGATCCTGCATCTTTTAAAATATAGAAAGAGAGAAAGGGAATAATTAACAAGGTTAAAAATGATTGAACGACACCGGAACACCAGTCCATCACACGTTCGCCGCTTTGCATCAGTCCACTGCGGATTCGTGCCAGCGCTTCATTAACCTGATCATGTATCGCTTCAGGTGTTGAGCCATAAACATGATCAACATTCGTTTGATAGATTTTCTGATAATTGGTCAGATCGTCATCAAGACCACGCAGTTCATGAAGCAATATGGGGCCGCCTTTATAAAGTGTTAATCCGGCAACGCCAAAAAAAAGAGCATAGATACTCAGAATGGCGATCGTCCTGGGTAGACCGATCCGTTGAACCCGACCGACAAGCGGATGAAGGAGATACGCGATAATCGCGGCAGCCAGAAACGGTACGGCCACATGCAGGAGAAACTGTGCAACAGTGCCAATCAGTGGCAGCAGTCGATAAAACAGGTAGCCATTCAGAAAAAGCAGCAGTGAAATCGACAAGCCCTTCATCCACTGTAATGCAGTCCAATTGCGCATGTTCATCCCTCCGTCTCTAGTTTTGCCCAACTACAGGTAAAAACATGAGACAAAATGCAAACGGACTGCATATACAGATTTAAAAGCCATTGGCATCAGCTTTCAATTCAGACTCCTGAAACAGATCATCAAGCAAAGTCAGACTGCCGTCTTCCTCAACCTGACGCAAAGATAATTTTCCGTCTACCAGCATCAGTTCAATAAAGCAATCCCAGCAATAATACTGATTGACACCGATTTTACCAATATTCGAATGGTGACAATTTGGACATTTCATCTGTTTTCACCTCATAAATCTGGAAAGCATGATTTTTTGATTACTCGCATCCATGCCCATTTTTTTAACGATCTATACATATCTAATAAAAAATAGAAAAGATTTGCTGAAATGTCATCCGGATCAGCGTCCATGGAAATAACAACGAGGGAAGAATCTTCTCTAAAGCAAAGATTCTTCCCTCGTAAATATCATTTTTTAATCGCAATCCTCAGAAATTGGAGGCAGATGCAGCCGCTCACGTATTTTTTTTGCTAAAGCAGAATGTCGCTTATCTCCATCATTTCGGCCCACTGCTTCCGCAAAAGCCTCATCATCACCGCAAAGAATCAACGACTCTTTACTGCGTGTCACCGCGGTGTAAATCAAATTGCGCCGCAGCATTCTGTGGTAGCCTTTAACCACAGGCAGAATGACAATCGGGAATTCGCTTCCTTGCGCTTTATGAATCGAGCAGCAATAGGCAAGTGTCAATTGATTCAAATCATGTTTTAAGTACTTGACCTCTACTGAATCGAATGTGACAATCACCGTATCTTCTTTATCTGTCGTTTCTTTCGCCTTGAAGATAGCCGTGATTTCGCCAATATCACCGTTAAAGACATTTTCATCAGGATTATTTACAAGCTGCAGCACTTTGTCATGGACACGAAAGCATTGATCACCATATTCGAGCTCACGTTTCTGCTCATCTTTCGGATTGAAAAGCTCCTGAAGTGCCTTGTTGATCCGTTCAATGCCGGCGCTTCCCCGGTAAATCGGAGCAAGAGCCTGAATATCCTTCGGAGGGTATCCTTTCTTTTTTGCAAGTGATGCCACTTGGCAGATTACATCAACAACCTGATTCTGATGGCATTTGAAAAAACGTCGATCATTCTTTGGTACAGTCACATCTGACAAAGCGCCCTCTTTAATTTCATGTGCCAGTTCAATAATTGATGAGCCTTGTGCCTGGCGGAAAATATCCGTAAGCCGAATAACGGGAACTGCTTCTGAATGGATCAGATCGCTCAGCACTTGTCCCGGTCCGACTGAAGGCAACTGATCCTCATCTCCGACAATAACCACTTTCATTCCCTCAGGAAGTGATTTCAGAAGCTGATTGGCAAGCCATATATCAACCATTGACATTTCATCAACGATCAGAAGCTTTCCTTCAATCGGATCATCCTCGTCATGCGCATAGCCGGATCCACCGTTCCATCCGAGCAGGCGATGAATCGTAACAGCAGGAAGTCCGGTCGACTCCTTCATTCTTTTTGCAGCACGCCCGGTTGGCGCCACAAGCAAAATCGGATACGGATGTTCATCGTCATAATCCTTTGGTTCGAGCGAATAGCTGTTAAGCTCAGCATAAACCTCGACAATACCGCGGATAACGGTTGTTTTTCCAGTACCTGGCCCACCGGTCAGGATCATGATCGGTGACTGAATCGCCTGGCGAATTGCCTCCTGCTGGCTTTTCGCATATTGCATAGACAGCTTGTCCTCTACTTTTCCAAGCGCTTTAAGAAATTCGCTCTCCGAGAACTCTTCTTCTGGTTCCTGATCCGTCAGCTTCTCAATCCCGGTGACAATTCCCTTCTCAGCATAATAAAGCGGCGGAAGGTAGAGATGGTCATTGTCATGAACCAGTTTTCCGTCTTCCTCAAGCACGTCTCGTTCCCGTTCCAGATCGCCTTCATCGATCTTTTCCCGGGATGAAAGCAGCCTCTGTACCTCGTGAATCGTCTCTTGCTCAGGCATATACACATGACCGTCATTCATTGCCCGTTCATTAAGCCAGTACAAAAACGCCGCCTGTATTCGATCTGGGTGATTGCCTGAAATCCCTGAATTTGCAGCAAGTTCGTCTGCCCGCTGAAAACCAATTCCCTCAATGTCCTGTATCAGCTGATATGGATTTTCCTGAATGATCTCCAGGCTTTCATTTCCATAAGCCTGATAGATTTTCATTGCCAGCTGACTGCCAAAACCGTAGTCTGACAAACCGATCAGTATTTTCTCCAGGCCTTCATTCTGCAGCAATGTATCCGCAATCAGTGAGCGCTTCGAGTCATCCAGTCTGGGAACACGATTCAAACAGGATGGATCATTTAAAATTTCCGTAATCGCATGTTCACCAAGCTCATTTACAATCGCTTCTGCCGTCTTCTTGCCGATTCCAGGAAAAAGGTCGCCTGAAAGGTAGGTAATTACACCTGATTTGGATTTTGGCAGCATTTTACGATAGTTTTCGACTTCATACTGCTGTCCGTATCGCGGATGATTTTTCAGATGACCGGCAAATTGATATGTTTCATACAAATGAACTGCGGGAAAGTAGCCGACCATGGTAATCTCTTTCTCATCAATCGGTTCATTGGTTTCATCAATTTTAACGATCATGACCGTGTAGCCATTGTCGCTGTTTTGAAAAACGATCCGAATCGGTTCCCCTTTGACCGAGCCCTTCTGAGTTGAAAAGAGATCCATTGTGGTCTGCTCCATGTTCCGCCGTCCCTTCTGCTTTTTTTCAATGAACTGTATAGTTACGAATCATGTTGTCCTTCATCACGAATCGGCTCATCCTTACGTTTGCTGAGTGAGCAGCCGAAATATCAATAGTAAAGTTTAAATTTTCTTATTTAACGTTTTTAAACCATTTGCAGCCAGCACATGACCGGGATTGAGCGCCACTGCTTTCTGAAACATGCGCTGCGCCTTATTCACGTCATCATTAAAGGCGGCGATGACACCAAGGTTGTAGTAAGCATCTGCATACTGCGGATCCGAATCAATAACTTTTAAAAATTGTTTATCAGCCGTAGCCAGCCTTCCTGACTGAGCGAGCAGCAGCGCATATTGGAAACGTGCATCCACATCATTGGCATTAAGCTCGACCGCCCGTTGAAATGCCGCCAATGCCTGACCGGGGCGGGATTGTTCCTGAGCGCAACGGCCGATCATATAGAAAAGATCCCCGTTATTAACACCTGCGGCCTGAGCGGCCATAAACTGTGTCAACGCCTCCTCATACCTGCCAAGTTCAAACAGTGCATTTCCGTATCCAAACAAAGCCGATCCATAGGCTTTATCTAAAGACAGCGCCTTTTCAAAAAAATTCAAGGCGTGGGCGTCGTCTCCGATAGCCAGAAGCAGATTGCCGAAATTGGTAAAGCCTGCCGGATCTTCAGGATTTTTCTCAATCTGCTGATTCAGAATTTTGGCTGCCTGTTCATATTTTTTCTCCGCAATGAGACGCTGTATTTGCGCCATAATTTTTGCCACTCGATCACCGCCAAAAGATTAAAGATTAAAAAGGCCCGGACTTCTTTAAAGCGAAGCCGAGTCTGTAAAATCAAGTGCGGCATCGGTCCCTTGGTTCAAAATCGTTGCAATGGTCCCTCCGCCGAGACATTCATCACGGTCATACAGAACGACCGCCTGACCTGGTGTTACCGCCCATTCAAGTTCATCAAAAACGACCTCAATCCGCCCATCATCCATCACATGAACGGTTACCGGACGATCTTTCTGGCGATAGCGAAATTTCGCTGTACAGTGGAATATTTTGTCTCTTGGATTCCCTGCAATCCAGTTCACGTGATCGGCAATCAGCCCTTGCGAATAAAGTGCCGGATGATCTGCACCCTCTGCCACGTACAGAATATTCCGCTTCAGATCCTTGCCGCAGACAAACCATGGGCCGCCCGGACCCCCGATGCCCAGTCCTTGCCGCTGACCGTTGGTATAGTACATCAGTCCGTCGTGCCACCCTTTGCGATCACCGTCAACCGAACGGATCTCTCCGCGATTGGCTGGCAGATAATGGCTCAGAAATTCCTTGAAATTCCGTTCGCCTATAAAGCAGATCCCGGTACTGTCTTTTTTATTTGCCGTTGCTAGATGATGCTCCCGTGCAATCTCACGCACTTCCGGTTTTTCAAGATCTCCAAGGGGGAACATCACCTTTGACACCTGCTCCTGTGAAAGCTGATTCAGAAAATAAGTCTGATCTTTGTTCTGATCCTGAGCACGAATCATGGCCACATGATCACCGCGTTGTTCAACGCGCGCGTAGTGACCGGTTGCTACATAATCAGCGCCGAGTGCCATGGCGTGATCAAGGAAAGCTTTGAATTTAATTTCCTTATTACACATGACATCCGGATTCGGTGTACGTCCTAATTTATATTCTTCAAGAAAATACGTGAACACACGATCCCAGTACTGCTTTTCAAAGTTCACCGCATAGTAGGGAATGCCAATTTGATTGGAAACCCGCACCACATCTTCATAATCCTCGGTCGCTGTGCAAACGCCATTTTCATCCGTGTCGTCCCAGTTTTTCATAAAAATGCCGACCACATCATAGCCCTGCTGCTTCAGGAGAAGCGCGGCAACAGTCGAATCCACACCCCCGGACATGCCCACGACGACTCTCGTTTGGTTGGGGGATTTCTTGTTCACATTAATTCACCAGACTTTCCGATTGTTGTGAGTTCTCGTACGGACTGAGCAATAATCCTGCCTGCTTCCCTCAGTCGCGTTTCGTTCATTCCTTCACCGAAACTGATGCGAATCGAACTGCCGGTCTCGGGTGCCCCCTTGCCGAACATTGCCGTCAATACATGTGACGGCTCAACAGAACCTGCTGTACAAGCGGATCCGCTCGATACAGCGACGCCCGCCAAATCCAGTTTTGTCAGCAGCGTTTCCACCTGTGTGCCGGGGAAATAAAGATTTAAGATTTGCGGCAGAAAGTGCTCCGGATTGCCATTAATCTTGTAGTCAATCTGCTCCTCGTCAAGCGTCTCCAGCATGATTTGCCGCGCTTTCAAACCTTCCTGAATCCGCTCGTGCAGACGTTCACCGACTTTTTCAACCGCACGGGCCAGCCCGGCAATTTCCGGAACATTTTCTGTACCCGCGCGCCTTTTCCGTTCCTGATCGCCGCCATGTGTATAAGCTTTCAATGACACTCCGTCACGCACATAGAGGAATCCAATGCCCTTCGGTCCGCCGATCTTGTGCCCTGCCATTGACAGCAGATCAATCGGTGTATCTTTAACATCCATATCCACTGTTCCGAACGCCTGCACGACATCGGTGTGAAAATAAGCCTGATGATGAGCAAGCAAATGTGCGATTTCACGGATCGGCTGAATTGTGCCCACTTCATTATTGGCAAACATGATCGTCACGAGTATCGTGTCATGCCGCAGCTTGCTCTTCAAATCATCAATCGAAATCCTGCCTGAACGATCAACGTCCAGATAATCAACTTCAAATCCCTGGCTTTCAAGATAGGCACATGTACGAAGAACTCCGTGATGCTCAATCTTCGTCGTAATTATATGCTTCCCTTTATGGCTATTAGCGAAGGCCGTGCCAAGAATAGCAAGATTGTCACCTTCCGTTCCACCGCTTGTGAACACAAGTTCACGGCTGCGCGCGCCGATATATTTTGCAATCTCGTGCCTGGAATCGTCTACAATTTTACGTGCCTTGCGCCCGAATGAGTGTATACTTGACGGGTTCCCTACTGCACTTTGATATGTTTCCACCATGATCTGCAGAACTTCCGGATCAATTGGCGTTGTTGCGGCATGATCAAGATAAATCGGATCCACCTTTTTTACACTCCTTTATCAATTACCCGAAAACACAGGCCACCATCAAACGGCACCGGCAACCTCTTGTTTTTAAATGTAGAACATATCCGGATCCTGGACTTGAGGATCCGTATCATAATGAATCAAATCATCCAGCGTTGTTCCCTGAAGCACGTCACGCACGGCATCTCTGATTTTCACCCACAATTCACGTTTGGCCGGATCATCATCGTCCATCACTTCAACGGGCTGAATCGGGCCTTCCAGTACGCGGATGACATCCGCTGCCGTAATCTCGCTCGGCATTTTTGATAAAACATATCCGCCGTAAGCACCGCGAATGCTGCTTACCAGCCCCGCATTGCGCAAAGGAGCAATCAACTGTTCTAAATAATGTTCTGAAAGATTATGCTCGTTCGCGATCGCTTTCAGGGAAAGCGGTCCGCGCCCTTTATTCTTTGCAAGAGCCATCATAATGGTCAAGCCGTAACGGCCCTTTGTTGAGATCTTCATAACATGCCACCTCTTCATTTATCTTAAACAATGAAAGACGCATCAAGCGATCTATTCAATCAATTGTTTCAGTACTTAAATATTATTCACAGTATCATGTCCGTCCGACATTTTGAATGATATTCATGCCTGGCGAACAGGTGGACGGATTTATGGTAAACTATGTGCAGACCTTCAATCATTATAGACGAAAATGCTTGGAGTTGCACGTGATCTATTAAAATCCTTACTAAAACTGATAAATGAGAGGATGATCGGAATGGATCTTTTTGATTTTCCAGCCGATGACCAATCCAATTTAAACGGGCGGCCGCTCGCTGACCGTATGCGTCCGCAGACACTCGATGATTTTGTTGGGCAGGAGCATATTATCGGTAAAGGCCGCTTACTCCGTCGTGCGATCCAGGCTGACAAGCTGACACCGATGATTTTTTTCGGTCCTCCTGGAACCGGTAAAACAACGCTTGCTCACATTATCGCTCGCACAACTTCAGCTTATTATGAACAATTAAACGCAGTGACCTCAGGCGTCAGCGATTTGCGAAAAATTATCTCTGCTGCAGAGGAACGACTGAAATTCGATCACCAGAAAACGATACTTTTTATTGATGAAATCCATCGATTTAATAAGGGACAGCAGGATGCACTCCTTCCCTCTGTAGAAAAAGGGACGATCATCCTGATCGGTGCAACAACTGAAAGTCCGATGTTTGAAATCAATGCAGCGCTTCTGTCGCGCTCGCGCCTGTTTCGATTTGAGCCGCTTACCGACGAAGCGATCCGAAACATACTCCAGCATGCGCTAAATGATAAGATCCGAGGATATGGCAAAGTCAAGATCAAGATGGATCCTGAAGCGCTCGATCATCTTGTGCGTGTGGCAGACGGCGACAGCCGTACTGCTCTCCATGCACTCGAACTCGCCGTTCTGACGACCAATCCAGACCAAGACGGTGTCATTCATATTGATCTGGAAGTTGCGGAAGAATCCATTCAGGAAAAAGTATTGCAATACGACAAAAAAGGCGACAACCATTATGACACCATTTCTGCATTTATTAAAAGCATGCGCGGTTCTGATCCGAACGCTACGCTTTACTGGCTTGCAAAAATGATTGCCGCAGGTGAGGATCCGAAATTCATCGCCCGCCGTATTTTCATTCACGCAGCGGAAGATGTCGGCCTTGCAGATCCAAATGCCATACTTGTTGCCAATGCAGCTGTTACGGCGGTGACTTTCATCGGACTTCCCGAAGCACGCATACCGCTCGCCGAAGCCGCCTTGTACGTTGCAACGGCACCAAAAAGCAATGCCGTCGTCGTCGGAATTGACGAAGCGCTGTCATCCGTAAAGAATGAAAAAAGCGGTGAAGTCCCGATTCATTTACGCGATGCCCACTACAAAGGAGCGGCGAAGCTCGGCCATGGCAGAGATTATCTCTATCCGCATGATTTTGAAGGCGGTTATGTGCCACAGGATTATCTTCCCGAGTCACTGCGGCACAAAACTTTCTATCATCCATCACCACGCGGATATGAACGCACAGTGCAGAAACGGCTGGACTACTTCGCTAAACGAGATCTTGAAAAGCACTAAGCAATCACTTGGTGCGGATACACTGCCATAAAATGACATATGTGTATAAAAGTCTTGCAAGTTGTCAATCCTTTTTACAAATCAACAAGAATGCAAGAAGGAGCATATACCATGACAAAAGTGAGACAAGATGCCTGGTCGCATGAAGACGATCTTCTGCTTGCGGAAACCGTCCTGCGCCATATCAGAGAAGGAAGTACACAGCTCGACGCTTTTGAGGAAGTCGGGGATCGGCTGAATCGGACAGGAGCGGCATGCGGATTCCGCTGGAATGCGATTGTCCGCAAAAAATACGAGCAAGCCATTGAAATTGCCAAAAAGCAGCGCAAACAAAAGAAACGCGCCGAACAGCGCGGGCGGATCATCCGCCCTGTGGCCCCTGCGTTTCCTGTTATGGAAACAGCATCCATGCCTGATCCTGCTCCATTCACTTCAGAGGCTCCAATTGATTTGCCCGAATCGGAAAATACCCATGGTGCATCTGCCGCGCCAAATCCCCTGACGATGCACGATGTCATTCACTTTCTGCAAACGATTCAAAACGGCGGCGAAACAAACGAGCGCGTTACTAAAGAAAACGCCCAACTTAAGGAAGAGAATCATCAACTGAAAAAACGCATTGAGGAACTTGAACATGAGGTGGAAAATCTGAACAACCGTCAGCAAACGGTTGAAGACGACTATCAGGCACTGATCGGTATCATGGATCGAGCCCGTCGGATGGTTGCTTTCAAGGAACAGGATGAAGCAGATGACGCGCCCGCTTTCAAGATGGATCAGAACGGGAATCTGGAGAAGATTGCGAAGTAAAAAAATATAAGTATCCCGAGGGTGTCTCAGAAGTCTACTGACAATGAGACACCCTTTAAGTGTCCATTTACAAATTTATCAAAATAATATAAAATTACAGCATTATCCTCTTATCAACCTCAAAAAATCCTCTCTCGAAAGAAGGGAAAAAATGTCCTCTCCGCTAATCAGCATTTATGCATTTTTTGCAGGCATAACGTTTGGATCCTTTTTTAATGTCGTCGGAAACAGAATGCTTACCGATGAATCCATTGTGTTTCCACGATCGCGTTGCCCGAATTGTCACTATCCTATACAACACCGCGATCTCATCCCCATTTTTTCCTTCTTGCTTCTCAAAGGTAAGTGCAGGCATTGTAAAGTTAAAATTTCTTTTCTTTACCCAATTATTGAAGCGTCAACAGGCTTTGCATTCCTTCTTGCTTCAGCTTATGCTGTAAATTTGGTTACGTTAGCCGCACATTTACTGCTCATTTCATTCGTCATGATCGCAGTAGTGACTGACTTAATTAAAATGATCATCCCGGACAAACTGATTCTTTTTTTCCTGATCGTTTTTTCAGGATATCGAATGATTTTCACAATGCAACCATGGTGGGACTCTATCCTTGGAGGTACACTTATTTTTCTCTTTTTATCTTTCATTGCATTCTTAAGCAAAGGAGGGATCGGCGGTGGTGATATTAAACTGTTAGCTGCTGCAGGAATTCTTGTCGGCACTAAAATAGTATTTATTGGATTTATTATGGCGCTGTTTGCAGGTACAATCACCTGCATCATTGCACGTATGCTTCATATGATACACAGAAAACAGGCGATCCCATTTGCCCCTTTCATCGCTATCGGTATGATCTCTTCTCTTTTTTGGGGGGAATATATATTCTCCATCTATAAGACGCTTTTTCTTAATGGGCATGCATTGTCATCGTTTTAAGCAATCTTGAAACATTTTTACCATTTTTCAAAGAAACTATAGGATCCTATAAGAGGATTAATGCAAAACATAAATTAGATTAACATCTTAAAAACCTTATGATAATATAATCTTAATTATTCTAATCCCTTGTTCCTAAGTAAAAATTACTTCTGAAGGCATGGTGCTTTTATGATTAAAATTATGACTGTGTTTGGAACACGGCCCGAAGCAATTAAAATGTGTCCCGTTATCTCTGAGCTGAAAAAAGAAGTACAAATGAAGACCATTGTTTCAGTAACTGCTCAGCATCGGCAAATGCTGGATCAAGTGCTGACTGCATTCAATATCATTCCTGACTATGATTTGAACATCATGAAAAACAAACAAAGTTTAGTTGATATAACCTGCAATGTCATTAATCATCTCGATGACGTTGTCAAAAAAGAAAAACCTGATTTGATCCTTGTACATGGGGATACGACGACAACCATGGCTTCAGGTATCGTCGCTTTTTATAATAAAGTCGCTCTCGGGCACATTGAAGCCGGGCTGCGGACCAATGATAAATATGCACCTTTCCCAGAGGAAATGAATCGGCGTATTACGGGGACTTTAGCAGACTTACACTTTTGCCCGACAGAACAGGCAAAACAAAACTTATTGAGTGAGGGAAAGTCCTCCAAAAACATATTTGTTACCGGCAACACAGTAATTGACGCATTGCAACAGACGATCAAAGCCCCTTTTAGTCATCCTGTACTGGATGATATTTTTCAAATGGAGAAGAAAACCCAGAAAAAACAACGCATTGTTCTGCTTACCACTCACAGAAGAGAAAACCTGGGATCAAATATGGTAAATATTTTTAGTGCTGTTAAGCAAATTACTGAGCACTTGGATAATCTGCATGTCATTTTCCCTGTGCACTTAAACCCGGCCATTCAGAACTTATCAAATGAGATGTTGTCCGGAAATAGAAGCATTCATCTCATTCCGCCACTTGATGTCATTAGTTTTCACCATCTTGAGTCAAGAGCCGATTTAATTTTGACCGACAGTGGTGGTGTCCAGGAGGAGGCGCCCTCTTTTAATGTCCCGGTACTTGTCTTAAGAGACCGAACAGAGCGTCCAGAGGGCGTCACATCCGGTGCTTTAAAACTGGTGGGAACAGATCAGAATGTTATTTTAACGACTGCTTTGGACTTGTTAACGAATAAAGAGCACTATAATAAAATGGCCAACTCCAAAAATCCTTATGGAGATGGCCATGCATCAGAAAGAATTGTAAAGGTTATTAAAAACCATTTTCAGCTTTAAACTTTACTGCTCATTTCCCGAAGTTTCCAAAATTAAATCAAGAACTGCTTTTTATAAAATAAATATATGAATCGTTACGTCGAGGACTACCAATTAAGACACACGAACCAGCACGTTTTACTCTACTTTCTTCCGCTGACATTATTTTTTTGATTGACATCATACTGCATTTGTTTATTTGCTTCTGATATAAATTCCCCTGCAGAAAGTTCATTATTTTTATCGTATTGTAAGTAACCCATTTGCAGATCGAGCATCACAGGAAACTGACCTGACTTTGTTAATTCATCATAATTCTTTTTTACACGTTCTATAATAATTGGCGTACGGTCGCCATCGACAAATAAAAGCAACGCCCACACAAAGTTCTTTTTATCAATGAGATAAAGAATATCATTTTTTCTTGTACTTTTAATTAAAGTCTGTGAGATATCATTAAGAATTTGATCCAGCTGTTGACGATTCAGTATGCCTTCCAACGCCGCTTTATGCCTGAGCGTAATCGTCATCAAAGACAGTGGAATATTATATCTCTTTGAAGTCTCTATAAAGACATTGTAATCCTGTTGAAACCCGATGAGCGTACGCAATTTTGTTTTTTCGTCTAACAGGCCTAATTTCGTTTTATTATTTTCCATTTTCGAAATGTCGGATTGCAGTGACTTTAAGCGACGTGCCATAATATGAACCACTACTGTCATAATCGGCGAAACAATCATCCAAAATGACAGCTCATAATATTGGAAATTGCCGATGACTGTGGTTTGATATAGCGCATAGCTACCGCATAAAAAAATCAACACCAGATTAATAATCAATCCCAGAGTCAGTGAACTAAAGTAAGTAATTAAAGCAATAAGCAATGTGATGTTCAAAAAAAGTGCCTGTTCATAGGCATTATCATGAAATAAGTACCCATAACCGATCATTACAAAGCAAAGGAAAATAAATCCGATAAACGAGAGATCTGTGTATAGATTATTTTTTTTCATGATCAGATTCATTCCTTTTTCTATATTTAAAAATTAGCAGAATGATGGCTGTCGCCAGAGTTAGTAACATCAGGGATGTAATTGATAATATCCAGACAAAGCCTGAGTTGTGTTTCATTCTGGAAAACAGATTGGCTGAATTCTTGTCTTCATTTATTATTTTTTTGTATCGATTGGACTGAATTCGATTATCTCTGTCTACAAAGACTCCATCACCGCTGATTTTCGATAAATTTATTTCTGAACCTATTAGTTTTGACGCCATTTTCATATCAGCATGATGGGGTGCTGTAATGACAAGTATTTCGTTCTGCTTTGAAAAAGGAGCATCAACTAGCTGCAGCGTACCAATGGTTTGTCCATAATTCTGGTCAATCAGCATTTTCTCATTAGACAAGAATTTTTGGCCCTTTCGATCATATTTATAATATAGGTTTTTGTTAATTTCCCGTATTAAGCCGTTATTTAAATAAGTACCAATTGTAATGATGTTTTTATTACGTATTTTTTGTTTGTCCACATCATCGTTATAAAAATCGATTGATCCATTATTTGTTTGAGCATTTTTCGCAATTAAGCTTAATGCATTCGATAAAGATTCATATACACTGTCATTCTTTTCAGACGGCAGAACAACAGCCACATGGTTCAACTGGCCATCGCTCAAAAACGGGAATGGGTAGCTTTGGAATAACTTGTTCTTTTCCTCTTTTGTATAAATTTGAATAAAAGATTGTGGTGTTATGAGTGCCCAAGGTGTTTTGCTTCCGATTCGGGCACATTTTAATCCATCCATTTCAAGGTCATAAGAAACATTAATCGTGAAATTTCCAGAGACTCTAATATCTTTTGGAACAGTAAGATCTAAGGAATCTGAATCCGCATGGTCTTTTGTTAATTTCTTGCTTCCAACAGGCGTATTATTAATTGAAACCGTAACTAGGGAACGATTAAAATCCAAATTTTTTGCATACCTTAGCTGCAAATGAATACGGCTTCCGGCGGCAAGTACTTGATTAACTGGAACTGTAAAATAATAATTCTTCTCATGATGGAACGGGCCGATCACCTGATCGCTTGAAGTGACTATTTTCTGTCTGGTTTTAAAGTTCTGGTCTGCCGGTAACATATTCATTTGTTTACTTATGTATGCAGAGGATGAATTCATCTGCTTCAATAATGATTGATCTGCAATTAATCTGGCGGTTCGTATTAATGCATCCGCATTCATCGAGGTCACAACAGCGACTTGCTTATTACCGAACGAGACGACTTTTATTATTGCTTCACTTTTAAGATTCTTGGATGGGATCTGTTTTTTTATCTCACTGGGGAGATGATTATACTCTGAGATCAGAAGGATCCAATGTTTGCCTTTCAGTGAGCGACTGTTCCAATGATTGATAGAAACGCCAGTGCTTGCCGAACTCGGATCGGTTGAACTGAATTGATTAACGCCTATAAGACTGTACGCTGCAGCTTTAAATTCAGAATGAGTTGCCTGGTCAGAGACAGCAATTGAGTTATCATGCTTTGTCATAACGTCGACACCGGAAAAGCGTTCAAAAAAATCACTGACATGAGAAGAAAAGTGTTTATTGTTATAATCAACACGAATCTGTGAGGTTTTATAAACGGTTAGCCAATCATTTGTATCGTTGGTTCTGCAAATACGATCAGAATTTCGTGTATTTATTTCACTATTAATTCTTAATGTATTGGAACCATTGTTAATAAAACGTTGAGGAATCACAACCGCAATATGCTCAATAGCATTGGGATTTTTTGAAGTTTTGGGATGGAATGAAAAGAATGGCTTACCATTTATAGACAGTGTGACACTTGATGAATCTGGATCTGTAAGCTGTGATAGAGAATAATCCAATTGTACAGTTACCTTATTTGTCTTCCAATATGGCATCGTCTCAAATGAGTAATCCTTGTCATCATATAAATCCTGAAAGGTGGAATCCTGATTATTTGTGTTAAGTTGAAAAGCATAAGTGGAACTAATCTCTTTATTAGATTGTGCTTTTACAATCTTGGCTGTATTATTCGCCAGCAGCGCAACCATTAAAATCACTGCAACGATTACCGCTCTGTATTTCATCGTACTCATCTCCCCGTTGAAACCTTGCTTCGTGTCTATTCTAGTACTTATTTGAAACGCTCTGTCTTATACCATTTTCTCTCACGTTTAAAAATACTATCAATAAAATACATAATGAGTCCATACGCAGCAACAACAAGCCACATCTGGCAATATGTCAAATACATCAATGCAATAATGGCCACATTTTTCATCGTCATCTCATCAGATTCGGTGGTCACCGTTATAAAAGTTCCTGTAATAAATAATAGGATCGCAATCAACCATAGCATACTGCTTATTCCAGCAACTGTGGTCTGTACATATCCTGAAAAGTTAAGGACCAGAAGCAAATCAGATGTGACTAGCGCCAGTACAAGCAAAAAATAAATCGCGATATAATAAAAAATATCAAAGCGTATCTTTTTCGTTTTCACATTAAATAATAGTGCTGTATTTTTAACAATAACGTAAATGTTTCCTTTCACCCATCTGGTCCGTTGTCTGAACCAAACCAGTAAAGTTTCGGGTTCTTGTTCCCAGGTTACAGCTTTGGGCTGGAATTTTATTAAATAGCCCTCCATATAAATACGAAAACTTAATTCCGTATCTTCTGCAAGCGCATTGGTATCCCATCCCCCTATCTTCTCTAAAATCCGTCTATGTATGATAAAATTAGTCCCGGGAATCGTACATAATTTAAAAAGCTGCCAGCGCCCTGCCTGCGACATCCATTGATGGGACAATGTTTCAATATTAATAAATCGTGTAAGCAAATTAGTTAAACGATTCCGTGTTCGAAATTTACCAATAGCCGCTCCCAGCCGTTCATCCTGCACCAGTTCCGAAACAAGATAGAGAAGAGCGTTTTGCTCAGGTGTATTGTCTGCATCGTATACTGCAATGAGTGCTCCCTTACTCTTTTTAAGCCCTATATTTAAGGCATTGGATTTTCCTTTTCCTCCATTCCGTGCATTGGTATTAATAATGATTAGCTGTCTTGTTGGGTAGTTTAATTTCAGATTTTCCAATAATTCCGAGCTGTTGTCTGAAGAGTTGTCATTGATGACTATAACTTCATAACGATCACTGGGATAGTTAAAGGAAAGCAGTGACTTAACCGTTTGTGTAATCACAACTGCTTCATTATGCGCCGGCACAAGCACACTTACAAAAGGATAATCTTTATTCACTAAATGAACAGTTGCATGCTCAGTTTTTAAATAATAGATGTATCCGGCAATGATTAATAAAATATTTATGCAGAGTAATATCCAGATACACACTGTAGAAATAATCAGGAGCGTGTTGGCAGATAGCATATCTCATCAATCCTTAAGATATTTACGTTTATAATAGCGTCTGCTGATTAGAAGAAAAACAATAAACAGAACTAATACAGAAGAAAATAATAGAATTAAAAAACGGTTTTGCCTTGCAAAAATAATTTGTTTTTGACTTTTTTTCTTCTGTATTTTCTGCTTTTTTAATTCAATTTGTTTAAGTATATCATGATTTATTGGTGCGCCATCTATAAATATTTCACCATTTTTTTGTTCTATATGATGACGACTGCTTTTCGTCTCTAAATCATTCCTCATAAAGTCATTAATTGTGATCGGATAGGTATCTATTTCTTTTAAGAATTGTTTTATAGAACTCATGGTTTTGAAATGGGTGATGCTATAAGTTAAAGCCGTGTTCATTGGCAAGTCAAGCTGGGCCCATTCAGGCAGATTTAGTGATACCACCTGTTGAAAAGGGAGTGAAAACAGCTGTGTCTCTTTTACTAAGGCTGTTTCCGTTTTATCTCGCCAGTACAAGTGTGCATCGTTTTCAGTGTTAATTACAGCTGAAAAGAAACCAAGTCCTTGTTTACGATATTGACGATCAAAAAGCCAATAGTTCTGAGATGAAATGCCAAGCGGAGCAATGTGATGATCAGCCAATGTATTTATAAAAGCATCCATCTGACGTTGAAGCAATTGATTATCATTGACATCCGTTTTATACACAACTGGCGAGCCGATAAAGAGGGCGCCATTTCTACTTTGCAGTTCATTTAAAACATTAAGGTAACGCAGCATTGCATCAGATTTTAAATGAGAAAATACTGGTTGAGCGACCGCAATAAAGGGGATGCCTCTGTCATATAATTCTTTTGCAACATACCTGATCACCTTAAAATTGGAGAATGGTGTTATATCCGTTAAAGTAAGATAAGCAGCTCCCTGCCCCTTAATGGAAAGCCACTTTTTCAGCAGATCAGCAACCAATAATTTCAGCGATAAATTATTGGTTAGATTGGCCATATAGCCAATATGATTATGCTCATTTAAAATACCGATACTGCCCGTTTTTTGTCCATTCATGGAGACGCGTCCCAGCAGAGTGCCTTTTCCATCACTAATATAACGTGTATCAGAGCCTCTCAATATTTGCTCCAATTCTTGATCGTGCACACTCATCCGTGTTGTTCCACTCGCTACCTGCGTACGCAGGCGGAGCAGGTTTGAATATTTTGAAATGAGTGATCCGCCAATTTGAAAAAAATGTCCTTTATATTGAATTAAGTCATTTTCAAATTTGCCGCTCAAGTTATTGTTATTTTCCGTGTTCACAATGTACACAATATTATCGAATTCATTGACAGTTTTTGACTTATAGTGTGCAAGATCCGTTAGTGTCACTTGCCTGCCCATGCTCGTTAACTGACGTACTATATACGCCACATTATCTGAATGCGCGGTATGAAAAGAAAGTCCATCATAAACAACAAGCACCTTTTTATGATTCAATGTTCCTGCCTGAGTGTACTCAGGCGTAATGAACTGGAAAACAAGAGTAGAAGCAACTAAAAAAAGCAGCAATGATTTATATCTTTTCATTACAGGTCCTCCAAAACCGGTGTTGAAGGTAAATTTTCCTGCATTTCTCGGCGTCTGGTTCTATCTTGTTTTCGATTAACAATTCCATGATTTTTAAATACATGTTTCGTGATGAGATCAGATAGGAACATAGTAATCATGCAATCAAATGTAATCGGAAACAGCAGCAAATGCTTGCTTAAATCTGCATCTCCATCACCAATGATCGACATCATTGTCGCAGCAGTTCCCAGCAATAAAAACGTCAAAATCAAGAAAAAGCGAATGAACAGTCTCTTTTTTTTCTGTCGATACGCCTGAATAAAAGAAAATAGATAGCATCCGCTGACGAGAAGGCCAAAAACAACGATAAAGCCAAATCTTCCTGGCGCTATCAACTTCCGAATCGTGTTATAGCCTGAAAAAAATGAAGTATGTGCGCCAAAAGCATAGCCAGAAGATCGCTCAAAATTCCCCATGGCCATAGGCCGGACATCAAACCAATGCACGGCCGCAGTATTTAACAAATCAACAAATTGGTCCAGGTTTTTTATATAATAAATACTAATAGATACAAAGTTATAATGATCATACAGGCCTTTGCGGAGTTCATTAGAATTAACGCCAACCGTACTATATTGCTGATAATAGATACTTTCTCTTAACAAGGCATACTGCTTGTTTATCCCCAATGATTGCAATGACTGTTCCGGATCCTTAGAATTAAGCAAAACGCCCCTTGTCAGCGCCTGATACTGGTTAATGTTATTAAATTCATCAGAAATAAAATGGTAAGTCATGACACCAGAACCAAGAATGACAAGCATCAAAAATACAACGGTCCAACGAAAAAAGCGATTTTTATTTATCATGCAGAAGCTCATTCCAAACAATGCAAAAATCAGGGACAGTGGTGCATTTTGCTGTTTTAATGTAACAAAAATAACAGCACTTACCGTGTACAGAATGACCAGTAACAGGTTATTATATCGATTACGATAAAGTAATAATGAGAAAGCGGCAATAAAAATAAACGACACATACATGGTACTTTCACTGTACAGAGAATTAAAATATTCAGTATAAGCAGAATCACCGAAAATAAATACTGTTAAGCCGGCCACAAAGTACCCACTAAGGACATTGGTGGCCATGCAGGTCAGCGATTCAACCAGAAGATAGATACCAATCATTAAAAGCAGAACATAAATTACTGCTTGAAAACGAATATCAAAAATATGTGAACTAAAGAAAAGTCGATTAAGCATTATAGAAAGCTGGATAAACAGAGACTGTGAAGAAAAATATGTAGAACCATTTTCATTATAGTAGTTTAATAGCCCATATTGTCGAACAAAATAACCGAAATAATTACTGTCATAATGTGGCAAATAGTAAAGGCCATTACTATAGGCTACTCTGAAAAAGTCTCCATTATCTGCAACACCCTTATAAGGAGGAACAAATAATAGCAATGAAGTAACGACCCCTATGCCAAGGCTGGCAATCAGGCTTGGTGTAAAAATATGAAAAATCTTATTGTAAGAGAGGGAGTTGTTTTTTAAAATTCGATACATTGTCTTGAGTTACCTCCCAAATGATTTTAAATCATGCCTTGCATTCAATAATTGTAGGCTAGGAGTGCCATTAGATTATTAAACGAATAAAACGCCTTTGTTTCCGGATAACCAAACCCTCCATAGAATTTACTTTTTTTATCATTAACTCTGAAAGTATTCATTTGATGAATGCTCTTTTCGAAAAATGTTTTATCATTCATTTCCGATGCAATCATCGCGGCAATGGCATAATTTGCTGCCGACTGATTTTCGTCGGCCACAGAACCATCTTGATGATAGGCATTGGCTAACTGTCGTTGATCCACCTTTTTCTTAATAAAGTCAATGCTCCTGTCTTTTTCTAACCCCAATTCTGTAAGGCTAAGTATGGATAGCATTGACTCAGTCGTGTTGATCGTAGTCAGAGAATCATATTGTTTTGTCGCATAATGATAATTTTTCTTATAAAATGGCAGATGGTCAGAGATATAGCCATTCCTTAGAATTGTTGCCATATTGCGAAGCAATTCTTTTTTTTCACTCTTTTCCATTGTTAATTGTTTAAGCCATTTCAACTCAATATAACATAAGGTTACATACTCGTTGTTCTTGTCTGAAAGCGAATCATAAAAGTCGTACATGCGACCGTTTTTTATCATATAACGATTAAAACGGGCACTATACTTATTCGCTCGTTGTATGTATCCAGAATCTGAAAATTGACTTGCAGCAAGCTTTAAACTATATATGATACGCAGATCATCAATAGCTGCATTAGTTGGATATTTCTTGTCCCATTTCGGGCTATAGCGGTAGCTCCATCCCATCTCCATGTTTAATGTATTCTGCAACTGAGACCAGGTCTTGTCAAATGACTTGTTATCTTTCTCAAGTGCATAAATGTTTAATAATAAGCCATATGACTCACTCAATACTTCATGCCCACTGGCCGAATTTTGATTTTGTTCAGTATCCTTCAAGTTGGTATAAATGCCAGTGGACCCCGACAACTCTCCGTCAACGAAGTTCTGTGTCTCACTTATTTCACGACTATACTTGCCTTGCTGACGCTTCGGTGCATTTATTTTCGTAGCTACAGAACTTTTTGCTTTCTTATCCATTACTTGCATTTTGGATCCATGAAAAAGAACTAAACCAATCAAAAGAATAACAACGGTTGCCATAATCATACCTGCATGCAGCCACTTCTTTTGATTGGTTTGTCGCATAAGTTTATCTCCTTCGCTCAATTCCTTAAAATTAGTATAATGTGATTCATTCGAACAAACAACATATATTTGATTGCCGCAGATTTTGAGCATGCAGGGTCTCAGGCGGCCGGCCATGGCTGTTTCTTTACTTGTCAAAAATGCTCACCCCGACATGATGAGATACCGGGATGAGCATTGGTTGCCACGCGCTGTTTTAAAAATTACAGATGTAAAAAGCTTTGGTTTCAGCAAGCGCTGGTGAGCGCTTTCGTATCTAGCTTACACTTTTATGCTTAGCTAAAATCCTATACAGCTTCTTAGCGTATTAAAAAACCCCGAACGTGCCGTTGTGAAGCCGCAGATTTGAAACCCGCACTTATAAGCAGGTGGGTGCCCTGTTCCACAGTTTGCGGGTCCCGATTACGGGCATGCACTCCGAGCGGAAACAACGGACTCCCTTTCAAAATATGTTCGGTCAAAACATAACGACTTTAGACTAACACTTCAGGATTTCTTCATCTTTTATTATGCCTTTATTTTAGCACAATTGAAAGCGCTTATCAACATTGAAGAGTATGGAGATTGCTGGTAATCACTTTAAAATCGCCGCTACATCCAGATGCAGTTCGCTTAACTGTACCGGGCTGACTTCGCTTGGTGCTTTGGTCAGCACGTCGCTGGCGCTCGCGGTTTTCGGAAACGCAATCGTATCACGCAGGCTGCTGCGCCCGGCAAGCAGCATGACAATACGGTCAATCCCCAGTGCCATTCCGCCATGCGGCGGAACGCCATATTCAAAGGCATCAAGAAGAAAACCAAACTGCTTCCTTGCGCGCTCTTCCGTGAAACCGAGCAGCTTAAACATTCGTTCCTGCATTGCTGGATCACTGATACGCTGAGAACCGCTGCCCAACTCGAACCCGTTTAAGACCATATCAAAGGACTGGGCGCGTACGCTGCCGGGATCACTGTCAATTCGATCAAGATCCTCAACAACCGGCATTGTAAACGGATGGTGTTCTGCCACATAGCGGTGTTCTTCTTCGCTGTATGAGAGCAGCGGGAAGTGTGTCACCCATAAGAAGTTGAACGCTGATTCATCAATCAAATGAAGAATCTTGCCGAGATGCAGACGAAGTGCCCCAAGACTGTCGGCGACCACTTTTTTCTTATCGGCAACAAACAGCAGCAAGTCTCCCGGTTCGGCATTGGTACGTTCCATAATACGTGCCGTCAATGCTTTGTCAAAGAATTTCGCGATCGGGCCTTTCATAGCGCCTTCTTCGACCTTCAGCCATGCAAGGCCCTTGGCTCCGTATGGCGAAACAACGGCCCGAAGGTCTTCATCGACCTGTTTGCGTGAAAATTGCGTGGCGGCGCCCTTTGCGTTGATCGCTTTGACGAGTCCGCCCTTTTCCTGAACTTCTTTAAATACTTTCAACGTGCTGTCCGCCGCGATGTCGGTCAGGTCGATCAGCGTCATACCAAAACGTGTGTCCGGTTTGTCACTACCGTACAAATCAATGGCTTCGGCATAGGTCAGGCGCTTGAAAGGGCGGGGAATCTCAATCCCCTTTACATTTTTCATAACGCGGAAAAGCATTTCTTCGATCATGTTCTGGAATGTTTCCACTTCGAAGAAAGACATCTCCATATCCACTTGTGTGAATTCAGGCTGACGGTCAGCGCGCAGATCTTCATCACGAAAACAGCGAGCAATCTGATAATATTTCTCAATGCCGGAAGCCATGAGGAGCTGTTTGAACAGCTGCGGCGACTGCGGCAGCGCATAGAATTCACCGGGGTGCACACGACTTGGTACGAGATAATCACGCGCACCTTCCGGAGTGCTTTTTGTCAGAATAGGGGTCTCGACATCAAGAAAGCCTTTTTCATCCAGAAATTCACGCAGAGTATGCGTGATTTTATGCCGCATTTTCAAAGTCGCCAGCATTTCCGGACGTCTGAGATCAAGATAGCGATATTTCAGTCGAATATCTTCGGAAGCTTCAATTTCATCTTCGATCGGGAACGGCGGTGTTTTCGATTTATTCAGCAATGTGATTTCACTGATCATCACTTCAATTTTCCCAGTTTTAATCTTTTCGTTAACTGCTTCCGGATCACGTTTTGTTACTTCGCCGCTGACAGTCACACAATATTCGCTGCGTAGCTTGTCTGCCTTGTTCCATGCCTCCTGAGACACCTGCGGATTAAAGACGATTTGAACAATTCCAGAGCGGTCGCGCAGGTCAATAAAAATGACACCGCCCAGATCTCTTCGTTTTTGCACCCATCCTGCCAGTGTTACGCTCTGACCGGCGGATGCTTCGGTTAATTCACCGCAATTCGCGTTGCGATACATTTCATTACCTCCATATGGTCAATTGACTAATATTTTCCGGTATATTTGCTAAAGCTCTGAACACCATTACTAATTAAAGTCTGTCTTTAAGATAATCCGTTAATGAACGGAACACGATGTTTTCCTGCGTTCCGTCCGCCATATTCTTGACAACCGCCTGTTGTGCATTCAGCTCTTCGTCGCCAACCACAATCACGAAACGGGCACGTTCCCGATCAGCCTGCTTAAACTGCCCTTTCACCTTGCGCGCCATATAATCTTTATCGGCGCGTAATCCGGCCTGCCGCAATTGATTTAGCAGCACCGGCGCTTTCTGCTCAGCGGAATCGCCGATGGCAACGACAAAGCAGTCCAGAACGTCATCTGCATCCAGCTCCACCTGTTCAACCTCAAGGGCAAGAAGCAGACGCTCAATGCTCAGTGCAAAGCCAATGCCTGGTGTCTCCGGACCGCCAAGTTCACTGACCAGGCCATTGTAACGACCGCCGCCCATCAAAGTGGTGATAGCTCCCTGACTTGCACCCATGATCTCAAAGGTCGTGTGGTTGTAATAGTCGAGTCCGCGGACAAGCGTTGGATCAAGCGCGTAGCCGATTCCCATCTCATCCAGAATCGATTTCACCTTTTCAAAATACTCATGTGAGGCAGCATTGAGATAATCAATAATCGACGGTGCGGTTGCCATCAATGGATGATCGTGGTCCGCTTTGCAGTCAAGAATGCGCAATGGATTTTTTTCCAGGCGATTCTGGCAATCCTCGCAAAACTCACCGATTGATGGTTTGAAGTGTGCAATCAGTGCCTCGCGGTGTGCTTTGCGGCTTTCCGGATCTCCGAGGCTATTCAGTACAAGTTTCAGGTTTTTCAATCCGAGCCTGCGATAAAAAGACATTGCCAGTGCAATCACTTCCGCGTCGATCGACGGATCGGCCGAACCGAGTGCTTCACATCCGAACTGTGTGAACTGGCGATTGCGTCCCGCCTGCGGACGTTCGTACCGAAACATCGGTCCGATATAGTACAGTTTCTGCGGCTGGTTTGGCGCTCCGAATAATTTATGTTCCACATAAGCACGGACAACTGAAGCCGTCCCTTCCGGCCTAAGTGTCAGATCACGGCCGCCGCGATCCTTGAATGAATACATTTCCTTTTGCACGATATCGGTCGTGTCGCCGACACCGCGGTGAAACAGGTCGGTGGATTCAAAAATTGGTGTCCGTATTTCTTTATAATTGAATAAAGCGCAGATTTCTCTTGCGACATCTTCTATTTTCTGCCATTTGGCGGCATCTTCCGGCAGGACATCATAAGTACCGCGTGGAATTTGAATTGTCACAGAATCTTCCTCCTTCATCTGTTTTCGCATTAATGCGGATAATTACCGCAACAGCTGCTTTCTCTCTGTAAAATCTTTAATGTACCAGAAAAAATACATGTATAGATCAGAAAACTTGGCTTTGCAAAGCCTCTGGCGAAGGCAAAACCGCCGTCGCACTTATAACTATAATCCACTGAATGTTAAGCTTTCTTATAGTAAAACAAAAGCCCTTGTCCATCGGAAATCCGAAAGACAAGGGACGAATACGCTTCGTGGTGCCACCCTTATTCAAAGCAGTAACACTGCTTCCTCTGAATCCGGTTAACGCCCGGGTACGGTTGATCCTAATGAACGCATGGTATGCGGTCGTTCAGAAAAACGCCTCTGAAGTGTCTGTTTGCGGGAATTCGCCGGCACGCTTCCAGCCTGCGGCACGCCTTCTCTTATGACGAATCAACCCCGAAACCTCTTCATCAATGGCTTTGTTCGTTCTTTTATACTACGTATCTTCACTATAATTGTCAAGGCTTGATGAAAAGTTACCTGCTGTCCGCTTTTTCAATGCTCATGTTTTTTACTTTCAATGATCAAAGTGACTGGCCCGTCATTGACTAATGACACAGCCATATTGGCGCCAAACACACCGGTTTCGACATGAAGGCCATGAGCGCGCAGCTTGTCATTAAAAGCTTCATAGAGCGGTTCGGCAATCTCAGGACGTGCGGCACTGATAAAGCTTGGCCGCCTCCCTTTACTCGCATCCCCATATAAAGTAAATTGAGAAACAGAAAGAATGGCTCCCCCTGCCTCCACAATCGATCGGTTCATTTTGCCCCCTTCATCTTCAAAAATGCGCAGCCCCGCAAGCTTGTCCGCTACATATTGAAGATCCTGTTCCGTATCTTCGTTTTTTATGCCGACCAGGAGGAGGAGTCCCGAGTTTATCTTTCCAACCGTCTCACCGTCAATATCGACTTTGGCATTTTTCACACGCTGCAAAACAACTCTCATATCGTCCGTCCTTCCTTTACTGCATGACACGGCGGACGGAATAAATATCCGGGATCCGCTTGATTTTCTCAACAACGCGATACAGATGATCAATGTTCGTAATAGCAATCGTCATATGAATTGTGGCTACCTTATTCTTATCTGCACGGCCGGAAATGCCATTAATCGCTGTATGCGAATCCGAAACGCATTGAAGTACTTCATTAAGCAATCCGTTTCGATCATATCCGGTTATTTCAATATCAACATTATATTCCTTGGCCTTTGATTCATTGTTTTCCCACTCGACTTTCATCAGGCGCTGCTCTTCTTCATGAATAATATTCGGACAATCCACACGATGGATCGTGACGCCCCGGCCGCGCGTGATGTAGCCGACAATCGCATCGCCAGGCACAGGATTGCAGCATCGCGCAAGACGGACAAGCAGATTGTCTACACCTTTGACGCGTACGCCAAGCGACGTTTTTCGATGCGTATTCGTATTGGAACGATTCTCGTTTACCTGCTTGATCTTCTCATCTGCTTCGGATTCTTCTGAGTGCCTGTGCTCATCCTCAGTCAGGCGAGTCACTACCTGCTTTGCAGTAATTCCGTTATAGCCAATTGCCGCAAACAATTCATTTTCGTGGGAAAAGTTGAATTTTTTTGCAACAGCATTAATTTTTTCTTCACTCAGGTTATCTTTAAGGCTCAAATTCTGACTGCGGCATTCCTTCTCCAGCAATTCGCGGCCCTTGGCCACATTTTCCTGACGCTGCTGACGTTTAAACCATTGCCTGATTTTGTTTTTCACCGCCGAACTTTGAGCGATCTTGAGCCAGTCACGACTTGGGCCATAGGAGTGGTTGGAGGTCATCACCTCGACAATATCTCCCGTTTTCAGTTTGTAATCAAGCGGAACCATTTTCCCGTTTACACGTGCACCGACCGTCTTATGGCCGATTTCCGTATGAATACGATATGCAAAATCAATCGGCACCGATCCGACGGGAAGTTCAATCACGTCTCCCTTCGGGGTAAAGACAAAGACGGTGTCTGAAAACAAATCCATTTTCAGTGATTCCATGAATTCTTTTGCATCATCGGTCTCATTCTGATACTCAAGAATCTCGCGGAACCAGGTCAGCTTGTCTTCAAATTTATTGTTAATGTTTCGTGACTTTCCTTCTTTATATGCCCAGTGAGCGGCGATTCCGTATTCAGCAACATCATGCATTTCTTCGGTACGGATCTGTACTTCAAGCGGATCTCCCTTCGGTCCGATCACCGTTGTATGAAGTGATTGGTACATGTTTGCCTTAGGCATTGCTATATAGTCTTTAAAACGACCGGGCATCGGTTTCCAGTGTGTATGGATGATGCCCAGTATCGCATAGCAGTCCTTGATCGATTGCACAATAATTCGAACGGCAAATAAATCATAAATCTCATTGAATTGCTTATGCTGATTCACCATTTTGCGATAAATGCTGTATATATGCTTCGGACGTCCCGACACTTCCGCATCAATATGAACTGAACGGACATACTGTTTCACTTCATCAACAACCTGAGCGATATATGCCTCACGTTCATCACGCTTCTGTTTCATTAAGTTAACGATTTTGTAATACTGCTGCGTTTTCAGATAACGCAGCGATATGTCCTCAAGCTCCCATTTGATTGCTGAAATACCAAGCCGGTTGGCAAGTGGCGCGTAAATTTCCAGTGTCTCATTCGCCTTTTGAATTTGTTTTTCAGGACGCATATATTTCAGAGTGCGCATATTATGCAGACGGTCGGCCAGCTTTACGATCACACAGCGCAAGTCCCGCGCCATTGCGACAAACATTTTCCGGTGGTTCTCCGCCTGCTGATCTTCTTTTGACGTATATTCAAAATTTCTCAGTTTTGTAACACCGTCAACAAGCTCGGCAACACTGTCTCCGAATTCCTCACGAATGTCCTGAAGTGTAATCAGCGTGTCTTCAACGACATCATGAAGAAAACCGCTGATGATCGTCGTGACATCCATTTTTAAATTGACGAGGATGCCGGCCACCTCAATCGGATGCGTGATATAAGGTTCTCCCGATTTGCGGACTTGTCCCTTATGTGCCTGATCCGCAAACCTATAGGCCTTGCGGATGAGTTCTATGTCTTTTTCATCTAAATAAGTCGATGCTTTCCGGATCAGTTCTTCCATCGTCATTGTATGATCACCTGCAAGCCGGTCCCCACTTCCGCTGTCAAAATCAATCTTCGAAGATATTGAATTTAATTATTCAGATAAATATGAAACTATGAATAAACAAAAAAACTGAAGCCGGTACCAATGGTGCCGTTGACATGATCCTCGCTTTAAGAACATTATCAAAGAAACTGCGCTTATTGTAAAGAGTTTATGGTTATTCTTCCCATTCAGAGAAAAGGCAAACCTCATGGTCCAGACTTCCAGCGTGTTAGAAAACCTGGTTTTGCCAATCCTCTGGTAAAGGCAAAAACGCCGTCGCACTTAAAATGTAAATTCAAGAGTAAAAAAAGAGTGCCTTAACTCTGGCACTCCATACGCCTTTAATATTTAATCAAAGACAGAACGTCGTAATCTTTCAAAAGATCAGAACCGCCAAGCTCGGTTAATTCAATGAGAAAAGAAACGCCGACAATAACTCCGCCTAATTTCTTCACTAACTTAATTGTCGCTTCAATCGTACCGCCGGTCGCCAGTAAATCATCGGTCACAATGACGCGCTGCCCCGATCTGATCGAATCTTTATGAATACATAAAGTATCGATTCCGTATTCTTTTTCATAGGAAACTGTCTCTACTTCCCGTGGAAGTTTGCCGGGTTTGCGCACCGGAACAAAGCCGATCCCAAGCGAATAAGCAAGCGGACCGCCAATAACAAACCCGCGGGCCTCCGGGCCCACAACAACTTCAGCATTCTTATTTTTTGCAAAAGCAGCCATCTCGTCAATTGCCGAATGGTAGACAGGTCCTTCCTCCAATAGGGAAGTAATGTCTCTGAAATTGATACCGGCCGTTGGAAAGTCCAGAACCGATTTAATATATTTTGCGTAATCCATGCTTCGTTTCCGCTCCGTTCTTCAATGAATTCCTGTTTGTTCTCCTCCAAAACCAAAGTCCAATATGTATTAAAGGGTTTCCGCACTGGTTTTCATGTAACCGATGAGCCGCTGCTTCAGTTCGCCGACAGGAGAGTAGCATAAGGCTGCCTCCAGCTCACGCTGTGTTTTCTCCCTCCGGTACGTTTCAGATTCAGTCAGCGACGTTTTGGCTGCAGCAGGATTAATCGTTAAAAAACCCTTCTCTATTTTAACAAAACCAAGTTCAAAAAACACCTGCGTCATTAAAGAAATTAAGTGTTCGCTCCATCCTTTATATCCAGCAATTTGCCGAATCATGGTGCGCAGTTCGAAAGATTGCCGCTGACGGATCAGCGCGTAGTACCACACGAAATGCTCCCGTTCCGGAAAAACTGAGAAATAATGGTTTTGCGAATGATAAAAAATGCAGTAAAACCGGCTCAGGTGCTGATTTTCTGCCAGAAAATCAGCCATAATCTTCTCTTCACCAGGCAGATCCAGAAATGCCACTGCATCAGCGTGAATATTAGTGCCCGGTTCATAATGCTGCACGGATCCCTCTGCAAGGCGAAAATAAGTCTCTGTTTCTTGCTGAAAGGCAAGCATGGGAACGGATTCAGCCATAAGCGCTCTGATTCGATCCTGGAAGTCGTGCGCCGACCGCCAGTCATAGACCTGGATGCCGTCAACGCGAAGATCCCGAATAAATAACTGCACGCGTCTGAAGCCGTTCCATTCATTAATACCGAGTTCACAGGCCACTGAAATTTGGTCGCTCGGTGAAATTTGTGCCAATCGTTCACCCAAGCCGAATCCAATTGCATCCAGTGTTTGATTGTCGCCTTTTAAAGAAAGCTTTAAGTGCTTTTTGTCATTACCAACCGCACTGATTTTCGCAATCGGTGCCGGATTGACCTGCAGCAGCGGTCGTGGATTACTGGTACCATATGGTGCAAGCGCATTGAGCTCATCCATTAAATCAACCGAAAGCGCGTCAACCGAAACAGAACCGTCAATCATTAAGGTCGGGACAAGATCCTCAGGCTGAAGCATACGTTCCGCCGCTGCAGCAAAAGCCATGCGAAAATCATCAATTTCACTTTCCGCTACGGTCAGACCGGCAGCCATTTGATGTCCGCCAAATTGAAGCACATGTTCTGCACAATCCTTTAATCCCTGGTATAAGTTGAAACCTTCAATGCTGCGCCCTGACCCCTTTGCTGTGCCTGCACGTTCATCCACACTGAGAATGACAACCGGTCGGTAATATTTACCGACTATTTTGGAAGCAGCAATACCGATTACACCCTGGTTCCAGTTTTTCCCTGCCAAAACAAGTGCCTTATCTCCGCGATGTATATAATAGGCCGCCTGTTCATCTGCCTCTTTTGCAATTTGGTCGACAATGGACCGTCGTTCCTGATTCAGCGCATCAAGATGATCGGCTAATTGCGCTGCCTCGTCACTTGATTCTGTCAGCAGTAATTCAAGTGCCGCCCGCGCATCATCCAGTCTTCCGGCAGCATTGATTCGTGGAGCCAGCTGAAAACCGATCACATCGCTGTCAACGTTTCCCCCGCCTGAAGTTTTCGTTTTCAACGCATCGATACCCGGGAGCGAGCCTTCGTTTATTTTTTTCAAACCGCGATAGGCAATCAGCCGATTCTCATCAACCAACGGTACCAGGTCGGCAATCGTTCCAATGGCTGCGAGCGCAATCCAGTCCTCTTCAAAAGAATCCCTAGGACAAAGCGCCTGAGCAAGCTTCAGCGCGATACCTGCCCCGGATAACCCCTTGAATGGATATGAACAGTCCGTCTGTTTCGGATTAACAATGATCGAGGCATCCGGCAGATGCTCCGGTGGTTCATGATGGTCGGTAATAATGTAGTCAATACCCATTCTTGCAGCGCACTCAGCTGCGTCATGTGCCGCGATCCCTGAATCAACAGTAATGATCAAAGAAATGCCATCTTTTTTGGCCTGTTCGACAGCTGCTGCGTTCGGACCGTATCCGTTTTTAAAGCGATTGGGAATATACGTTGTCACAGAGGCCCCCATCACGTTCAGAGTCCGCGCCAGAATGGCCGTCGATGTCACACCGTCCGCATCATAATCACCAAAAATTCGAATATGCTCCTCATTTTCCACTGCTTTGTGAATCCGGGCAACCGCTTCGGGCATGCCTTTCATTTTCATAGAATCATAGAATGTTAATAAACGGCAATCCATGAAACGCTTTGCGTCCTCAGCCTGCTCAAAGCCTCTGGCAACCAGCAGATGTGCCGTGGTTGCAGAAATATGCAGCGACTGACACAGTCGCTGCACTTTTTCATCATCTGTTTTTTTTACTTTCCAGTAATATTCTGGTTTCAACATCCGTCTTTGCGCCTCCCTAAAATTGCCGGTTCCTCGCTCAGCCGGATTGTTTTATTTTTTCGACCTGCGTGCGCTGCGTGTTTCACTGTTTTGCGGTTCTTCGCCACTGGCTGCAATGTTCAACCGGTCAGAGTCCTCAGGATGCAGTTCAATCATTCGGTCCACTTCGCGTTCCAGTTTACCGATGCGGCGCCGCTGCCTATAGATGGATGGATAGGTGAAAGAACCGATCAGCAAAGCACCGATGATAAGCGAACTGATAATGATGAGAATAAGCGGCAACCGGACTACACCGAAGAGATAGCTGAATCCAACGGTTTCCACATTTGCTATGGAAAACAGAACGACGATTAAGATAAAAATCAAAACGAGAAGTATTCTCCATTGCTTCGTCATCTGTCAGCACCTCCAATTAGTTAGCCTTGAGTCGTCTGCAGAGTTCTTTTTTGCTTTCGTTTTTCAAGATAACGGACCTTCAGTACTGCCCACAGAGGACAGGCGATGCAGATTGAAGAATAGACACCACAGATCAGACCGACAAACAGAGCAATCGTAAAGGTCCGAATTGATTCACTACCGAAAATCAGCAGCAGCACAACTGGAATCAAAACGGTCAGCACAGTATTTAGCGAACGTGTCAGCGTTTCGCGAATGCTCAGATTCACAATAAATCCGAATTCCTCAATCGTTGACAAGCGTTTTCTGCTCAGCTTGATATTTTCGCGTACTCGGTCAAAGGTTACAATCGTGTCATTGATCGAGTAACCGACGATCGTCAATATCGCTGAAATAAACAGAATATCGACTTCAATGTGCAAAAGGCTGAAAACCGTAACAATAAAGAACGCATCATGAATCAACGCCAGGACTGCAGTCAATCCCTGAAGAAATTCAAACCGAATCCACACGTAAATGATGATAAAAATTGACGCCAGCGCAAGGGCAAGCAGCCCGTTCTTTGCAAGATCCCGGCCGACCTGCGGCGATACCGTGCTGACATTCGGTTCTACACCGAATTGATCTTTTATCTTGCTTTTAATTTCAGCAATCTGATGCTGGTTCAATTCCTGATTAATCCGCACGGTTGCGATATTATTATGAGTCCCCGACAATACCGGGCGCTCAGGCGTGTAACCCATCACACGAAAAGCCTGATCCACCTTTTCTACTGAAATCGCCTGCTTACTTTGCACATCAACACGTGTGCCGCTTGAAAAATCAATGCCCAGATTCAATCTGAAGACAAAAAGCGATAGGATACCAATGATGATCAAAGCAATCGAAATAGCAAAGAATATATTTCGATGCTTCATAAAATCGAAGCGATCATAAAATTTATTGTAATGCTTATAGTTCATTTTTTCATTCATTTCCACGGATATCACTCCTTCGAACGCCAAACAGCCATGGATGATCGTTTAACGCGCGGCTGTGGACCAGAAGACCGAGCAGCAGACGTGCACCGTATACAGAGGTTATAAATGTAACAATATTACTGATCAGCAGCATGACGGCAAATCCTTTAACCGCACTGACACCAAGCACAAACAGCACGGCTGCCGCAATAATCGTCGTCATGTTCGCATCGACAACTGTAGGCAATGCCCGGTGGTTTCCCGCTTTAAAGGCGGAAAGCACCGATTTTCCGCTGCGCAGTTCATCTTTAATTCGTTCAAGCGTAATGATATTGGCATCGACTGCCATGCCGACGCCAAGAATCATCGCAGCAATCCCGGGCAGTGTGAGCACTGCCTGCAAACCAACGAAAACCGCCATAACGGCCGCCACATAAATAACCAGAGTGATGTCCGCAATTAAGCCGCCTAAACGATAGAAGAAAATCATAAACAACATAATGGCGGCGACCGCAAGCGCACCTGCATAAATTGTTTCCTTCATCGAATCCTGCCCAAACTGCGCGCCGACCGATGTCGAATATTTTTCAACAAGTCGTACAGGTAGCGAACCGGAATTCAGAAGATCTTTCAGCGTGGTGGCTTCTTTGGTTGTGAAGCTGCCGCTTATCTCAACATCCGATGTGTTTAATTCCTGCTGCACAGTCGGAGCGGAAATAAACTTATGATCGGTTTTCTTTGCTTCTTTGGCAAAGGAATCGCCCTTACTGTAGTCCATCCAAATGACCAGTACGTTATTCGGATAGTAACCTGCAATTTTTTTGGTCACATTGGCAAATTTCTTAGGATCCTTCAGCTGCAGCGTGACCATTGGCTTGTTCATTTCATCGTATGCTACTTTGGCTTTCCCCGGTTTCAGATCCGTTCCGTCCATCATCAGCCGGTCCTTGTAATCGCGAAATTCCAGTTTTGCCGTTGTTGAAAGCAATTGACGTGCCTGCTTTTCATTTTTGACCCCCGGCAACTGAACGCGGATTCGATGACCATTTTCGATCGATATGTTTGGTTCGCTTACCCCAAGCACATTGATACGTTTATTGATTGCCGCTACTGCGTTGCTCATTGCCGCCTGATCAATTTTCTGACCTGACTTCAGCGGTTCAACCTGATAGAGCACCTCGAAACCGCCCTTCAAGTCAAGTCCAAGATTCACTTTATGTATGATAGGATTAACCGCAAAACCTATGATGACCCCCAGCACAATTATAAGTGCAAAAAAGGAAAAAATCGGTCCTTTTTTAACCATTATCCAAGTCTGCTCCCTTCTCTTAATGCAGCTTTCGCGCAAAGCGAAAGCATGTCCCTGCAGCCGTTCGTTATCCGAGGAATGTACTGTCCATTTCATTTGCACCGCTTTTAAACAGATCAACACGCAATTTGTCCATGTAATCGTTTACCGTCAGTGCCATGACAGCAGCCACCACTTCATGCAGTCGACCCGGCCTGTCCTCTTTCTTTTTTTCTAAAGAAGCTTTCACAAATTGCCAGAATTCATCCATTTTCAAGTGATTCAGACCAAGCAAATGAAATTCATCTAATTTGCTATCCAAAAACGGCTTAATAATCGGCCGCCACTTTTCCAGATCGTTGCTATACAATTCATCCGGCATTTCGATTCCTCCCATAAAGCTTATAATAGCATATTTGTGAACGAATACGAAACACAAAATCAAGTACTCGACTTTTTTCCTGGTATCGTTAAAACTCAGCCACTGTTTTTCGAGCTCATTTTTCGCCAGTCCGCCCAAAAACACTGTGAATACTCGTTTCCGCCTCTAACATGATGTGATAATACGATCCCTCTTAAGTTTTCATTCACTGCCGAAGAAGCACAAACTGCTTGTCATGCTTGGACCCCTTTCATGCATATACTTCACTATGGCCGCGGAACCATCCACCGTCATGGCTACGACTAAACAGTGAAGGGGGGCCGATTATGACACGACAATCTTTTTTAAAGGGTTCTTTTATATTAATGACTGCCGGATTGATCACCCGGATACTAGGTATGATTAATGGCATGGTTCTGGCACGGGTAATCGGCGACGAAGGGGTCGGTCTGTTCATGATGGCTTTCCCTGCGATGCTCCTTGTGGTCACGCTGACTGAACTCGGTTTGCCAGTCGCCATCTCCAAACTCATTGCGGAAGCTCAGACATTCGGCAACTATCGAAAGATTAAGCTCATCCTTGTCTGGTCGCTTTCTATTGTCGGTTTGGTCAGTGTTGTACTGACCACGACCATGCTTCTGGTCATTCCTTTGTCAGCAAAATATCTGTTTGCCGACACGCGTGTCGTTTACCCTTTACTCGCCATTACACCCGTGATTCCGATCGTTGCAGTCAGTTCTGTTATTCGCGGCTATTTCCAAGGGATCCGTAATATGAAGCCCTACGCGTATTCAGGAATTGTCGAACAGGTTGTCCGCATTTCTCTTGTCGCAACTCTTGCGAACTTATTAATGCCCTACGGTGTTGCCTATGCAGCTGCAGGAGCAATGGTTGCCGGTTCTGCCGGAGAATGCGCCTCACTGCTTTATATGCTTTACATTTTTAAACACGATGAAGGAATCAAGTTAAAAGGACCGCGAAGGCGGTCACTTAAAGGAACGCGCGAAATTTTTCGGGATCTTCTTCGTATTGGTTTACCGACCATGGGAAGCAGGCTGATCGGTTCGTTAAGTAACTTTCTTGAACCGATGATTGCTTCCCATGCACTTGTCATTGCGGGTTTTTCAATCGCGGAATCGACGAAGCTGTACGGACAACTGACAGGGTATGCGATGACACTGCTGCTTCTGCCTAGTTTTATTACTCATGCACTTCATGTATCACTAGTCCCCGCTGCCAGCGAAGCCTATGCAAGGAAGTCATACAAAATGATTCATTATCGATTGAATCAGGCGCTGCGCATTGCCATGCTAACCGGCGGGCTCTCCGTTATTGTTACTTATTCATTTGCTGAACCTCTAATGGACATTATTTATGACGCGCCGGAAGCCTCGCAGTTTCTTCATATAATGGCACCTTTTTTTCTCATTTTTTATTTTCAGGCACCGATGCATGCCGTTCTTCAGGCGGTTGATAAGGCAAAAGCTGCAATGTATAACACGCTGATCGGAGCGATCATCAAAAATATTCTGCTTTTTATTCTGACCTGCAGCCCGGAGTTTGGTATTAAAGGCACTGCGCTCGCAATTTGCATCAACGTCGTCCTCGTCACAATGCTCCATGCTGCAGTTATGTTTCATGCAATCGGCTTTTCACTGATTATCCGTGATTATATCCGCACACTGATATTAATTCTGTTTACAGCATTTATCGCGCGCCTGTTGATTCAGCATGCCTTCATCACGCTGGCGCTGCTGCCCAGAACAATGGCTCTGATTGCCGTCATCACTGCTTTTTATACAGTTCTCGCCTCTTTCCTTGGTCTGCTGCAAAAAGAACAGCTGAGTCAGCTTCCGATGATTGGAAAATGGTTCAGCTAATCTCAGTGCATAAATTGATTGAGATCCATATAAAAGTTGCCAAGTGCATCAATTGTTAAATAATTGACCTGACGAATGTTCCGATAACCGAATTTTCTTAATTCCCGCCTGAGCCAGAATTGTGTTTTTCCAATCCGTGCCAGATTATCGTTTCGCACCTTTCCTTTTTCAATCAGTGCTAACCCGGATCTAGGCATGTACACTTCTTTTTCTGTCTCCTTTTTCTTCGCTTGTTTCACATAGTGAGGCAGAGGCTCATAAGACGAGCCGTGGGAAATAAAATGATCTATCCAGAGGCGGGATCGATCAATCAGGATAAGCAGCATAAGCGGTACGAGGATAGGCAGCAGCGGTTTTTCAGGCATAAGTACCGCAGCAGTTGCAAGAGCCGACGATGAAAGAAGCAGGACAAGATCTGCACCCGTCTGCTCAGAGAGCTTTGCGCGCATCACTTTTCTAAAGCCAAGCATCACAAGCAATACAAGACATATCGTCCGAACAACCGATGTTTCCATTCTGCTCCCCCACTCCAGGTTCCTGACGTTCTCCTGTTATTATGAGCAAAGCTGATGATTTCATGAATCAAACAGGTGTCATGAATTCAGGATTGTACGAATAAAATGGACTATCCAATCGTTCAAATGGCCGCTGGGCCATGGCGGTTACTGCCCAAAATACTGTTCGGAGGTGTCATATATGTCACGAAACTGGCTGAGTGCAGTCACTTATGGAATGACTGCCGCAATTGTCATTGTACTGGCTTCTGCTCTTCTGCTTGCTTCACTGCTGCGATTTACTTCGTTCGCCGAATCGAATGGATCTATACTGCCAATTGTCATATCTCTGGTTGCGCTTTTTATCGGCGGCGTCATCGCCGGATCAAAAACAAAAGAAAAAGGGCTGTTGATCGGCGCAATCACCGGTCTTGCTTATTGCTTGTTCAGCCTGTTTTTTCAATATCTCGGCCTTGATCAGGCTCCCGGCCTCAATCAGTACCTGTTTTTCATTGCCAATATTGCATCTGCTTCGCTTGGAGGTGCGATTGGCGTTAATCTCTTTGCAGCGGCAAGGCACTAGAATGATGGTGACTGATTTGGTATTTACAGGATGAAAAGACGTTTTCCATCCCTTTTCCCGGAAGAGATGCCGGATAATAACTTGCCTTTTTGCAGACAAGCAGGGTATGTATTGGATCATCTGAGATCAGCAAGGAGCAACGCCATGAGTCTTTCTGTTCCTTACAGCATGAACAAAGCGGCCGTTTTATCGGCCGCTTTGTTTGAATCATTATTTTTTTTCGTTTTCTTCTGCAACGGCAGGTTCAGGCACATTTGTTTTTTTCAGAACACCGCGGATGGCATTACGTTCAAATGTCAGCTTACTTCCACCTGCACGAAGCACAACTGTCTGATCATCAATTGCATCAACCGTACCTTGAAGACCGCCAACCGTTACAACCTTGTCGCCCTTTGCCAGCGCAGCCTGCATTTCTCTTGTTTCCTTAGACCTTTTCTGCTGCGGACGAATAAGCAAGAAATAGAAAATCACAACGAAGATAAGTAACGGCAAAAACTGCATGAGACTACTCAATGAACTTCTTCCCTTCTATACACTAAAAATTTTTCGCATCCGGTTTGTTAAAACCATAAGCTTCAAAGAATTCCTCTCTGAAATCGAGCAACCGATCTTCTTTGATTGCAGATCGGACACGCTTCATTAATTTTATCAGAAAATAAAGGTTATGATAAGTAGTTAACCGAAATCCAAATGTTTCGTTTGCTTTTACAAGATGTCGAATATAAGCACGTGAATAGTTCTGGCATACCTTGCAATCACACGATGCATCAATTGGGCCGAAATCATGGGCATACTTTGCATTGCGGATCACCAGCCGTCCGTGTTCGGTCATGCAGGTTCCGTTACGGGCAATCCGGGTCGGCAGAACGCAGTCAAACATATCAATACCACGAATCGCCCCGTCAATGAGTGAATCAGGTGAACCAACGCCCATTAAATAGCGCGGCTTGTCTGACGGAAGCATCGGAGTCGTATAGCTAAGCATCTCATTCATGGTGTCCTTCGGTTCGCCAACTGATAAACCACCAATTGCGTAACCGGGAAAATCAAGCGATGTCAAAGCTTCTGCAGACTGTTTACGCAGTTCCCTGTATCCTCCGCCCTGAACAATCCCAAACAAAGCCTGACGCTCTGGATTGATGTTTGCGGCCAGGCAGCGTTCCGCCCAACGACTTGTCCGCTCAACTGAGGTTTTCATATAGTCGAAATCTGAATCAAACGGTGGACATTCGTCAAATGCCATCATAATGTCTGACCCAAGCGCATTCTGGATCGCAATAGATTTCTCGGGAGATAAAAATAATTTTTCTCCATTTAAATGATTACGAAAGTGAACGCCTTCTTCGGAAATGTCTCGCAATTTACTTAAGCTGAATACCTGAAATCCACCAGAATCGGTCAAAATCCCCTGATCCCAGTTCATAAACCGATGCAGGCCGCCCGCTTCCTCAACAATGGCCTCACCGGGACGAAGCCAGAGGTGGTACGTATTGCTCAATATCACACCCGCACCCATTTCTTTGAGTTCTTCAGGACTCATTGTTTTTACAGTGGCCTGTGTCCCAACCGGCATAAACATCGGCGTCTCGAACGTTCCGTGCGGTGTGTGCAGTCTGCCGAAACGTGCACCGGTATGCTTATCCGTCTTAATTAATTCATAAGTGACTGCAGGTTTCATAAACGATTAATTCCTTCCTCAATAAACATAGCGTCGCCAAAACTGAAAAAACGATACCTGTTTTTCACAGCTTCGCGATATGCTTTCAAAACGAAGTCACGTCCGGCAAACGCGCTGACCAGCATAATCAGCGTCGACTTGGGCAGATGAAAATTGGTAATCATTCCATCGATGGCACGATATTTGAATCCTGGATAGATAAAAATATCTGTCCATCCGGATGCCTCCTGAAACATTCCGTCATATTTGGCTGCAATCGTCTCCAAAGTCCGGATAACCGTAGTCCCGCAGGCAATAATACGATTGCCTGCAGTACGTGCCCTGGTCAGCTGTTTTGCTGCCTGAGCAGACATCTGATAGAACTCCGAATGCATCGTATGCTCCTCAATCTTATCCACTTTGACCGGACGGAAAGTTCCGAGTCCGACATGTAACGTGATAAATACAAGATGAATGCCCTTCTTTTCAATCTGAGCAAGCAGTTCTTTTGTGAAATGCAGACCGGCAGTCGGAGCGGCAGCAGAACCGCGGTGTTTTGCATAAACTGTCTGATACAAATTCGGGTCATCCAGCTGTTCCTTTATGTACGGCGGAAGTGGCATTTTGCCAAGTGTATCCAATACTTCATAAAAAATTCCTTTATAGCTGAATGTAACGATACGCCTGCCTTCATCCAATTCTTCCGTACACTCGCCAATGAGCAGCCCATCACCAAACGAAATTCGTGCACCTTGATGCACTCTTTTCGCAGGTTTGGCAAGGCACTCCCAAGAATCTCCCTCTTTTTGCTTCAGCAGCAGCAGCTCAATTTTGGCACCGGTCTCTTCCTTGTGACCAATCAGACGTGCGGGCAGAACTTTTGTGTCATTAAGTACCAGGCAGTCACCGGGATTTAAATAGTCAATAATTTCGCTGAACGTGTGATGTGCGATCCGGTCTTTATTCGGATTCAGTACCATTAATCGTGAAGCAGCACGATCTTTAAGCGGTGTCTGTGCAATCAGTTCTTCGGGCAATTCGTAATCAAAATCTGAAACATCCATATGCGCACTCTCTTTCATACCTATATCTAAACTTCAAATGTTAGAAAACTTACTTTCGCCAATGTGGACTGGGGCGAAGTTTAAACGCTTTTACAAACAGTCTAGTCTCACTGCACAGCTCCGACATCACGGATAAGCTTCTCCGTCGTGTAGCACCCAGTTTTCATCCTGCGAAAATAAGTCGGAAAGCCATCAGCAAGGTTAACAGCGACCACTGCATAGAGCAATATCCATTCACATTTAATTAAAAAAACGCCTGATCAAATACAGAATCAGAGACAAAACAACACTGATCATGATGCATGTAACCACTGGAAAAACGAAAGTTACATGACCCTTTTTGAAGATAAAATCTCCAGGCAGACGTCCGATCAGCGGCCAGCAAAGCCCCACCAGGAACATAACGATGCCCAAAGTCATTAGAAGTTTGCCGAAATCGCCCATCAGTTACGATCTCCTCGTTCCAAATGGAAATGTTTGTATGCCTGATCAGTAACGATACGTCCGCGTGGTGTCCGCTGTATAAAACCGATTTGCAGCAGATAAGGTTCATGTACATCCTCAATGGTGTGGCGTTCTTCACCGATTGCCGCCGCAAGTGTGTCCAGCCCCACTGGTCCACCGTGAAATTGACTAATCATTCCTGTCAGTAACTGGTGATCAATATGATCCAGACCAACTTCATCAACATGCAGACGGCGAAGAGCATCCCGAGCTGTTTTTCGGTCAATAACACCGTTGCTTTCAACCTGAGCAAAATCCCGGATCCGTTTCAGCAGCCGATTGGCTACTCGCGGCGTGCCGCGCGACCGGCGTGCAATTTCAAAGCATGCATCTTCCTCTATATCCGTGTGCAATACAGAAGCCGTTCTTTTTATAATCAGCGACAATTCTTCTGGACTGTAAAACTGGAGACGACTAATCACTCCGAAACGATCCCGAAGCGGAGGCGATAAATATCCGGCACGAGTTGTGGCACCCACAAGTGTGAAGGGCGGCAGACTAATCCGCACGGAATGCGCCGTTTCATCCTTTCCAATGACAATGTCCATACAAAAATCTTCCATTGCCGGGTACAGTATTTCTTCCACGTGTCGGGGAAGCCGATGAATTTCATCAATAAACAGCACATCACCGGGTTCGAGAGAAGAGAGAACCGCGGCAAGATCACCCGGGCGTTCCAGTGCAGGACCGGACGTTGTGCGTATTCCTGCATTCATTTCTGTTGCGATAATCATGGACAGTGTTGTTTTACCAAGGCCCGGCGGACCGTAAAGCAATACGTGGTCAAGCGGTTCGTGACGTGCCTTCGCCGCAGCAATGAAGACTTTCAGATTCTGTTTAATCGATTCCTGACCGATATAATGATCAAGGCTGGCAGGACGTATGGACTGTTCCAGTCCCTGATCTTCCAGTGTTGAATCACTGGACAGCAAATGATCTTCTTCCATACCCCTCCTCCTTTACACCTTCGACAGCCGTTTCAATGCTTCTTTAACATAGTTTTCAGCACTCAGATCCTGCTTCTTCAGTTGAGGCAGTATTTTTCTCAATTCACGCTCAGAATAGCCAAGCATAGACAGAACATCCAATGCTTCAGACAAGGCATGCTCGATCCGAACTTTCGTATCATCTGCCTCACCAGCAGTGGGATGCACAGAAAATTCCTGCAGTTTTCCTTTTAAATCAAGAACGATTTGTCCTGCCGTTTTACGACCAATGCCCGGAAAGCGGGTCAGATAGTTGACGTTCTCTGTTTCAATGGCTCTGATCACTTCATCCGGATCGCCTGCAGCAAGGATAGCCAGTGCATTTTTCGGACCAATGCCCGATACAGAGAGCAGCCGAACAAACAGCTCCCGTTCTTCCCGCGTCTGAAAACCATATAAAATATTTGCGTCTTCACGAACGTACTGATAAAGATATACTTTTGTTTCTTGATTGATCTGGGGCTGGTAGCTGAATGGATTCGGGCAAATAATTCGATAACCGATTCCACTCTGCTCAATAACAATTCCGCCACCGGATAAATAAGTCAGTATTCCTTGGATATAATCAAACACATTGATAGCTCCCTATCCGTTCGTTTCTAAATTTATGCCTTTGTTTATCATAGCATATGGCGCTCATTAGTCCCAATTAAAATCAATCTGTCGATAAAGACGTACATGCGTATAGAAAGTTAGAAAACTTGCCTTCGCCAGGCCTCTGGCGAAGGCAAAGCCGCGGTCGCACTTATACTATAATCCGCTTAATTTTAAACTTTCTTATAGTATAAAAAAGGGACACTCGTTCTGAATGTCCCTCTCTCCAACACATAAAGCACGAATTTATGCTTCTTCAAGGTTGCTGTAAATATCTTGAACGTCGTCGTTATCTTCCAGCATCTGAAGCAAGGTTTCCATTTTTTCCAAATCAGCGCCTGTCAGTGCAGTTTTTGTGGTTGGTATCATGACCACTTCAGCCCGGTCAATCTCATAATTTTTCACTTCCAGATGTTTGCGAACATCTTCGAACGCTTCGGGCGCAGTCACAATAACATACCGGTCATCTTCCGTATTCATGTCGTCTGCACCCGCCTCAACGGCATCCATCATTACCGTATCTTCATCCAGGCCCTCTTTTTTCTCAATTTCAATAATGCCTTGTTTATTAAACAAAAAAGCGACACTGCCTGATTCACCCAGATTTCCGCCTGCCTTCGTAAATGCATGGCGAATATCCGATGCCGAACGGTTCCGATTATCCGTTAAGACATCAACCATTACGGCAACGCCGCCAGGACCATAGCCTTCATAAGTTATTTCTTCATAAGTGACACCGTCCAGGTCTCCGGTCGCTTTTTTTATTGCCCTGGAAATATTGTCATTGGGCATGTTGGCGGCCTTCGCTTTTTCGATGGCATGACGTAATCCGGCATTCATCGTCGGATCTCCGCCCCCATGGCGTGCTTCCAGGAAAATATCCTTAGACAGTCTCATAAAAATTTTCCCGCGTGCAGCATCCATCGCATTCTTTTTATGTTGAATATTATTCCATTTTGAATGTCCAGACATCGTCTTTCTCCTCCCAAACTGTTGCGGCTCAATCAGGTTGCCAATAAACAGAATTCAACAGGAACATAATTTCTTGTCCGTCTTCATCCCGTTCAGCTCGTGCCGCTGAAAATGTTCCGTTCCCATTATAACCATTTTTTATACCGAAAAAAAGAGCAAAGGCATAAGCCCTCGCTCTATTCATTTCAGAGTTTTATTTGCTGTTGTTTTGAAACGGACGTTTTACCGCATTTGCAAGGTCGTTGATGATACCGACAACGTCTGAACGGACTTCCTGTGTCGCTTTACCCGCATTAATTGGCGTTTCCGCAGCTGTGATTCGTTTAACATAACGGTTATCGGTGGATACTAATACTTCACGATTACCAGCAAGCGGAAGTACAGACAGACGAATTTTTTTCCTTAGGTTGGCACGGTCCGTCTGTCCTTTATCTGGAACCGCACCGATAGCAACACTGTTTCCGGTTACCAAAACATGCGCCTTGTCTACACCGTCGACAGAAGCAGCACGATCAGCAATTCGTTTAGCCAGCTTCCTCTGATCTTTGTCACTTACCTGATTGATCTGATTCGTATTCGCATTGTTGTCATTCAGGTTGGTGTAGTCCGGCACATTCGGATTTGTATTATTGGTCCGATATGTGACATCTCTGGGTGCGTTCGGACGCTGGTAGGCAGCGTTATTCGGCCCCGCCTGACATCCGGCTAGCAGAGCGCTTAATGAAAGCACTGTACCCAACTTAATCATTGCTTTTTTCAAGATTTTCTCCCCCTTTCGCACTTTATCATGTGTGAAGGGAGCTTTTTTTACGCTTATGAATTTTTACCGTTATTTTGGCAGAATTTAGATAAGTGTACAGCCATTATTTATTGCTTCGTTTTTGAAGAAGGTGACTGCGGCTGATAAACTGGTGCCGATACATTCGGCATTGCCCAGTATGGCAATGGCTGCGGATGAGGCGGCTGATTACCTCCATAGTAACCCGGGGCTGACATCCCGCCATAGGGTAAAGGTGATACCGGTCCGCCGCAGTTGCAAGGCTTTTTAGGTTGCGCTTTCGAAGACGGATACGCATATGGATTGCCGCCCAATGTTCCATAATCTAATGGAGACAACTTGCTTGTACCGGTCGGAGACGTCTGTGGCATGATCGGTTTCTTTGGCGCACCCGTAATTTGCTGATTCATCCACGGCGCTTTCGTGTTATTCTGTGCATGATTGCCACTGACAAACGCTTTATCGAGTGTCACATTTTTTTGACTGATCGGATATTGTGGTTGCGGGCCGTTCCATGGCTGCAGCTGCGGACTTTGTTTATTTGCTTTTCCAGCTTGTGCCGGATAGTACACAGGGTTCTTCCATGTATTTCCGACAGTTGTATTCGGATAATAAGGATTGGAGCCATTTCCCTGTGCCGGACTCACCACATGACCTGTGTTCGGGCTCTGCGTTACCGGACTCACCACGTTCCCCGTGTTTGGGCTCTGCGCCGCAGGACTCACCGCATGACCCATGTTTGGACCTTGTGTTACCGGACTCACCACGTTCCCCGTGTTTGGGCTCTGCGCCGCAGGGCTCACCGCAGGACCCATGTTTGGACCTTGTGTTGCCGGACTCACCACGTTCCCCATGTTTGGGCTCTGCGCCGCAGGACTGATCGCATGACCCATGTTTGGACCTTGTGTTGCCGGACTCACCACGTTCCCCATGTTTGGACCTTGTGACACGGGGCTCACCACATGACCTGTGTTTGGGCCCTGTACTGCTCCATTTCCAAGATTCGAGCCACTTTGTACAGCCGCATTGAAAGGATTGCCAAAGCTGCCCATTGGATAATAAGAGGTCGCATTTCCGCTCTGTACTGGACCGCCGGTTTCCGGGCTGACCGCGGCTGGCGAAGAAAAATCAGGGTAAGACCCGAGCCCTTCCGGTGTCCAATTATTTTGCGGATGTTTTGGGTATAGAATTTGTGAATAATCAGTTGTTGCTTCATTATCTGACTGGCTTTGCGCTCCCGAGAGATTTGGTTTTGGTTTTGGCTTTGCCGGCGCTTCTGGTGACGGAGCAGCTGGCTGCGGTACTTGCTGGGCTGGTTGCTGCTGAGTAGCAGCGTGGTGTACTGCTTCCGAACGTTCATTGGATGATACCGCCGCCCGTTTGATCGGTTGTTTTCCAATCGCTACTCTCACCTTCATCCCCTGAGCAAGCGATCCTTCGGTTAAATTTGTATTCATCTTCCTGAATTCGTCAATAGTCATGCCGTGTTTATGGGCGATCTTCTCCAAAGTATCGCCCTTTTGGACAACATATAATTTCACGGTTTCCCATCCCTCCTGTGAAAGTCATTATATGTATATGGCTGTTCTGGGCGTTTTGCCACTCTTCCCCGGGGAAACTTGTGAAAATGGTGTCCTTATTTTGAACGTACATAATCTAACAATGCACAGAAGCATTATTTTGTTTTATACTTAATATTGCGAGAAGAAAAGCCGGGCATAACACGCCCCTGCTTCCGCAGGATACGATGGTCAAGACATGTTTTATTGATCTGATTCAGAACAAAACGATGCATAGTGAAAACGTGTTTTCAAGGGTTAACAAAACCTGTCCTGTAAAACGAACAATGGAGTGTACGATTTAATGGTGCAAAAGAAGCGAAAGTCAGCCGAGGAACGTCGAACAATCATCCTGGATCTGTTAAAATCAGCCGACGACCCGATTAAAGGAAATGATTTAGCAGAAAAAATGCAAGTGAGCCGGCAAGTGATTGTCCAGGATATTTCTCTGCTCAAAGCGGCCGGAAAACCCATTATTGCCACTTCTCAAGGCTATCTTTTACTGCAGAAGCCACACGCCCACTCAATTACCAAAATGGTCGCCTGCAATCATACGATCTCCGAGACTGAAGATGAACTGACACGAATTGTAAAATGTGGCGTGACTGTCCTTAACGTAACGGTTGAGCATCCACTCTATGGTGAAATTACCCGTTCATTAATGATCCGTAATTTAAATGATGTGCAGCACTTCATTGATAACCTGGAAAAATCCGGAGCGTCCCTGCTCTCATCATTGACTGGTGGCGTACATCTTCACGAACTTGAAGCTGACTCGTCTGAGAAACTTGATCGAGCAACGGCTTCATTAAAAGAGGCAGGCTATCTGCTCTAGCCTGCCTCTTTAATCTGTATATTCGAATTCAAAATCCATAACACGGACTGTATCACCGTCCCTGACGCCTTTTTTGCGAAGTGCGTCATCAATGCCCATTCCACGTAACTGTCTTGCAAAGCGCCGTACGGCCTCGTCAAATTGAAAATTAGTCATTTTAAATAATTGTTCGACCTTTGGACCCGATACATTATAAATACCATCTGCATCTCTTGTGATGACAAAAGGTGGTTCGTCTTTATCAAATGCAAATACCGCTTTTTCTTCTGCTTCTTCCGCCTGCTTAACCGGAAATTCAGGTGTTTCCAGTATCAGGTTATAGACTGCAGTGATCATCGACTGCAGTCCTGATTTCACTAACGATGAAATCGGGAAAATCTGAATGTCTGGATCCATTTTCTTCTTGAAAGCTTCAAGATTTTTTTCAGCGTCTGGCATGTCCATTTTTGATGCGGCAACAATCTGCGGACGCTCAAGCAGACGCAGCTGATAACTTTTCAGTTCTTCGTTAATTTTGACAAAGTCATCATACGGGTCTCTGCCTTCACTTCCCGACATATCAACAACATGTATAATGACCCGTGTCCGTTCGATATGGCGTAAAAACTGATAGCCAAGTCCCGCACCACTGCTCGCGCCCTCGATCAGTCCCGGAAGGTCGGCAAGAACAAAACTTCTTCCTTCATCTACAGAGACCACACCCAGATTCGGCGCCAGCGTTGTAAAATGATATTCGGCGATTTTCGGTTTTGCTGAAGTAACAACTGAGAGCAGCGTTGATTTTCCGACACTTGGAAATCCGACAAGTCCTGCATCAGCGAGCAGCTTCAATTCCAGTTGAACTTCTTTCTCTTCGCCTGGTGCTCCGTTTTCGGATATATAGGGCGCAGGGTTGGCCGGCGTTGAAAAACGGGTGTTTCCGCGACCGCCGCGACCCCCGGCAGCAATGATTGCACGCTGCTTGTTTTCGGTCAGATCCGCAATCAATTGACCGGTTTCTCTGTCTCTGACGACCGTTCCAGGCGGTACCTGGACAACAAGTGGCGGTGCACTTTTTCCGTGCTGGTTTTTCGTACGCCCATTCTCGCCTTTCTGTCCTTTAAAATGACGTTTGTAACGGAAATCCATAAGTGTCCTTAGCCCTTCATTTACTTCAAAAATCACGTCGGCACCTTTGCCACCGTCACCTCCGGCAGGGCCGCCGTCTGGCACATATTTTTCACGTCTGAAGGCGACCATTCCATTTCCACCATCGCCGCCTTTAACGAATACATTCACTTGATCGACAAACATATCGTCCACCTCACTTCTTTTAAACACTCTGCCCCAACCCATAGTGTTTAATCCGTTGATTATAATAATACGTGTCCCTGCTGCAGACGGTCTGCTGTTTCCTGCTAAAGCCGGACATAACAAGACAAAAAAGGCGGCAGATGCTCTTTTTTGCTCACGCAAAAACCATCTGCCGCCTCAGTTCATTGCATAAAATCGCTTATTACGCTTCTTTTACAGCTTCTACCGGGTAAACACTGACTCTCTTACGGTTGTGACCAAATTTTTCAAACTTAACCACACCATCGGCCTTTGCGTACAATGTATCATCACCGCCGCGACCAACATTGGTACCCGGATAGATTTTCGTTCCGCGCTGGCGGTACAGAATCGATCCGCTCGTCACCGTTTGCCCGTCTGCTCTTTTAGCACCAAGACGTTTTGCGATGGAGTCACGACCATTCTTTGTACTACCAACACCTTTTTTCGATGAGAAAAATTGAAGATCTAATTTCAGCATGCTCTAAGCACCTCCTCAATCATTAATTCTTATATATTGCCCATAGGATTTTTCAATGGTACGCATTGAGACAAGCATTGCCTCCAAGATCAATTGAGCACGCTCAAGATCAGCTTTTGGCGAACACCCGGAAATGCTGCATTCAAGATAGCCGCCGTCCCTGGCCTGCTGCACATTCATGCTCAGACCAGCAAGCGATTCAACAGCATTAATGGCTCCAAATGCAACAGCCGATACTGCTGCACAGACGAGATCCTGACCGTGTGGTCCGCTGTCTGCATGACCGCTCATTTTAAAAGCAGCAATTTTCCCCTGACGGTCACGCTGAACAGTCAGTACAACCACAGAAAATCATCCTCACGCATTGATCTTTTCAATCACAAGTTTCGTGAAAGGCTGTCTGTGACCTTGTTTACGGCGATAGTTCTTTCTTTTCTTGAACTTGAAGACGATAATTTTCTTATCGCGCCCCTGTTCAACAACCTTCGCCGTTACACTTGCTCCTTCCACTGTCGGAGCGCCGACTTTAACGTCTTCGCCGCCGACAAAAAGGACTTTGTCAAAAGTCACTGTGTCACCGGTTTCCGCAGCAAGCTTTTCAACAACGATCGACTTTCCTTCTTCAACCTTCAGCTGTTTGCCGCCGGTTTCAATAATTGCATACATCCTTGATGCACCTCCTTTAAGATCATAGCCGGAAAAAATTTCCAGGCTCTGTCATTCTCAGACTCGCCGGAGAAAGGCTGCCCGTCTAAGAAGGGGCATTAAGAGCCAGTTCCGAGCGGTTGGAGCGAGATGCTCCTAAGCCTCAAAACAACACAATAACGTGGTTTATCTTAGCATAGTGGGCCTGCGAATGTCAATAATCATACTTTTCCTTTCAATTGTGCATAAGTGCGCAGCCCGGAGCGCACGCGCGTTCTGGTCAGCTCGACCAGACCAATCCGGGTAAACCCGTACACACGCACACTGCACGGATCCGGACTGACCGCACGTTTCAGCTCCTGCAGCAATCGTGTACGACTTTGCTCTTTTTCCATACGAAGAAAATCAATAACAATCAATCCGCCGATTTGCCGCAGCCTCAGTTGCTTTGCAATTTCCCTGGCCGCGTGGCAGTTAATTTCCAGTGCAGTGTGTTCCCGATCCCTGGCAAATGCTGCGCTGCCCGAATTGACATCAATCGCCGTCAGTGCATCGGTATATTCAATCATTAATGAAGCACCATCTGTTATCGGCACAAATGGCTTCAATGCATTTTTATACTCCATTTCAATTTTTCGTTTAAGAAAAAGTTCCTCTTCCGGCTGATAAATAAACTCTGTGTTTGGCGGAAGATCTTCTTTACGGACCGGAAAATTAGCGATGACTGTGCAGTTTGATGGAAAACGGTTTTCATTCAATAGTGCCATGGCAAAAGAAAATTGTCTGAAAATACGTGTTTTCCCTTGATGATTATCGCTGTGCGACAGAATGGACAGCCATTTTTTTCGGAGTACGTCAAATTCTTCATGAAGACTGTTGTATGAGCATCCTTCCGCCTGTGTACGGACAATCGCTCCATCTCCTGAAGTGCACCACTCCATCACCGTTTTTTTTAAGCGTTCACACTGATCTGACGAAATGCGGCGTGATACCGTGACATAATGATTGAGCGGCAGATAGATCAGCAGTCTGCCCTTGATCTGCACTTGGTCGGTTAATTCGGGAACTTTTGCTTCCCTTCGTTCCTTAGTAACCTGCACCAGCAATCGTTCACCGGCCACCGGCGGCCGATTGCCACACTTTGAGTGCGGCAGAAATCCGCTCCGACCACCGCCAAGATCGATAAAACAGCCAATCTGTTCAAATCGATTTTTAAGCACCCGTCCGATGTAGATGTCACCCACTCGAGCATCATCTGAATTTGGCTGAAAGTAAAAGGATACGACAGTTCCGTTTTCCAGAAAAGCAGCGCGAATGCCGTCCGCTTCTTGCTCCAACACCAATGTTGTCTGAGACACCATTCATCCCCCGCATTCAGCATCATTATCGCAAATACCGACCATAATCGCAACCGAATCAAAATCAGCGACAATCCCCTATTGTTGTCCCTGCACAGCGTCCGCTAAGATATTGACTGGCAAGCTCGTTTCCATCAATGCCGGAATTGTTGATGCCGTCAATATGAATACGATGCTCGGCATTCCGATAGTACATCGCAAACACCTGAGGAAGCGGTGCATCCCTGGAAACAATCAGTCGCTTCAAACGCATGGGTCTGCCGCGATGAACGGAAACGGCAATTAAAAAGCGCATAAAACGGAAAGGGAGCACGCGCCATTCTTTATAGATGGCCAGCATAATGAAAGCAAGAATAATCCAAAGATTAATGGAGAAAGGAAAATGCCAAAGTGCCAGTCCACTGAAAAGCAGCAATGCGCCAAATGAAAAAGCAAGTATTCGTTTGCAGGCTTGCTTAAAAGGATAAGCAATTTCCAGCATCAGATCAACCAGCCGTCCGCCATCCAGAGGCCAGACCGGCAGAAGATTAAAAAGCAGCAGCGCACTGTTTTGTGCTAAGAAAATCGCATGTTGATTTTCTCCCCAGAACGGGAAACGAAGCATCGCATAGGAAAGCAGCGGCAACCACAGGTTTTGCAGCGGTCCGGCAATGATGACGACACACTCCTGATAAAATGGATAGATTTCGCGCTCATTAAATTTTGCGACTCCACCAAACGGAAGCAATTCGATTTCATTAATCTTCCAGTGAAACAATTGGGCTGCCGCCGCGTGACCCAGTTCATGAACGAAAACGATGAAAAAGGCAATAGCTGTATCCCATAAATGACCGGTTAACGTGCCAGCAGCGATCACCAGCCAGAAAACCGGATGAATACGCACACAGCGCAGCAGACTAATCAAAGGACATCACCTGAATAGGGTCGATAAACTTTTCTCCTTTTTTCAACGCGAAATAAAAAGTTCCTTTTTTATCTTTTCCCGAGGTAATACCGATTTTTTGTCCTTTTTTCACCTCCTGATATACTTTGACATTCGCTTTATCCAATTTGCCGTACCAGGACTCATCGCTGTCTTTATGCTGGATGACCACCGTCTCGCCGATCCCCTTTTTTTCGCCAACGAAAACAACGAGTCCGTCTTTTACGGCTTTAACCTCGGAATGGGTAGATGTTTCAACGGTTACCCCTTTGGTTTCGCTGCTGTAAGGAGATTTAACTTGTCCCACCACAGGTTCAGTGAATGAGGAAGACTGTGAACCGGTCCCATTCTTAACAAGTTGCTCATCGGATGCTTTCGTTGCTTTCTGATCGTTGAAACCTGGTAAAAATCCAATCGGATCACCCAAATGCTGCTGATACCAGTCAGAAACCGTTGCAAATTGAAATTCTTGTGTCATTGCCGTATCTATGGATGTTTTGATTTTTCGCAGTTGACTGTTTTCATTTTCATTTATCCAATACACAGCACCTACAAGGAGGGCAGACATCACGCACTGAATCATGAAGCGGCGCAGATGATGGTTTGAAGGTCTGACTTGTTCGTCCGTATCTTCCCAGTATGGCCGTGTATGTTGATGTAAAGTGCCCATTCCGTCATCCGAATATGATTTTAACGGTGTTTGCAGATTGATCAACCTTTGCCTTTTTCTCTGCTCATGTCTGCGTCTGTAGTCCATATAGTTCTTCATGGCCGACTTCCTTTCTGCCTTGTCCATCTTATGCATTGAACCGGTTGGTCCATTGACAGCAATTTGCCATTCTCAATAAGATTTTTATGCAGTAGTCAGGCCGTTTATGAATGGTGGACGCATAAACAGCAGCACATATGATTTAGTAAATTATGAATATTAGAAAACTTGGTTTTGTCAAACCTCTGGCAAAGGCAAAAACGTCGCACTTATACTATGTTCCTTAAAATTTATGTACTTTCTTATAGTATAAGAAAAACTAGGCTAAGCCTAGTCTTACTTCCGGTGGCTTTCGTGTTTTTACGGTACTGAATCGGCGCTTCAGCTGCTCGCTTGCCGTGGGCAGTTCAGGAGCCTCCTCAGACAGGCCGAAACCTGCGAGATCTCCTTTGGCCTGCGATCAGCAGGAACGCTCCGCAGGCTGTCTCACACCTCCGCTTTGATACTTGGACATGATTCAGTTTTGATTTGATATGGAGGAAAAATCATATACTTTACCTGAAAAAAAGGGCCTCAGAAGTCTGCTGACTTATGAGATACCCTAAAAAACATACGTTTTGATATTAAGTTGCGGGTAGCGAAGTCCCAGAAGCATTTTGGTTGACCTTGAGCAGGCGATTTCCGCTGATATGAGCAACGCAACAAAAGCTCAGTACCCTTTTGGAGCAGCTGCCTATCCGTTTTTTTATCGCATACCAAGCAAGGCTTTCATTCGATGGAAAAATCCGCCTTTTTCATCCAGAACCATCAAAGGCACTGTCTCACCCAAAATACGCCTGCCGATATTTCGATAGGCCTGCGAAGCCCGTGAATTCGGATCTAAGGCAATCGGTTCTCCTTTGTTGGAAGAAGAAATGACACGATCATCATCAACGACAATGCCAAGCAAATCAATCGCTAAAATATTCATGATCTCATCGATTTCCAGCATATCGCCGCTTTTCAGCAGATGCTGGCGGATACGATTGATAATCAGTCGAGGCGGTGTAACCTGCTCCTCTTGTTCCAGTAAACCAATAATGCGGTCAGCATCACGCACTGAAGAGATTTCAGGAGTGGTCACAACAATCGCATGATCTGCACCCGCAACAGCATTGCGAAAACCACGTTCGATTCCCGCCGGACAATCGATGATTACATAATCGAAGTCCGCCTTCAGCTCATCGACCATTTTCTTCATCTCAGCTGGTTTGACTGCTGTTTTATCAGTTGTCTGCGCAGCCGGGAGCATGCTCAGACACTCAAAGCGTTTATCTTTGACCAGCGCCTGATTCAGTTTGCACCGCCCTTGGGCAACATCGACAAGGTCATAGATGATCCGGTTCTCAAGCCCCATGACCACATCAAGATTGCGTAATCCAATGTCTGTATCCACAAGGCATACTTTTTTCCCCTGCAATGCAAGCACAGTGCCGATATTTGCTGACGTCGTCGTTTTCCCGACACCACCCTTGCCTGAAGTCACAACGATTGCTTCCCCCATCGTTAACACCCCTTTATCTCAATCTAACAACTTATTCAGCGTTAATGACAGATTTTGCTTCTTTAACGCGGTGTGCAATCTGTCGATCACAATTTTTCCAATCTTTTCATCCAGGTACGCACATTCAAGCAGATGATCTTCTTTCATTTCTTCGACCGCACTGTACTCATTTCGACTGATGACCTGTCCGATTTTCAGCTGTGTCGGCATCATCAGTGATGCCACAATGACCGCGCCTTTTCCGTCGTTGGCCAGTCCTGCGGAAGCTATACCGCGCAGAGCACCCAATATATAAATATTGCCAGAGGCCGAAACCTTGCCCCCAGGGTTGACATCACCGATCAGCAACAAGTCACCTTCTACTGAGAGCACCTGGCCCGAGCGAATGATTCGGGCCATTCGAATGATTCGTTCCTGCTTCTGTTTTTGAGCAATCTCTTCAAGTGACATGACGTTGGACTGAATCTCGTCCACTTTTAGACGCTCAAATGCATGAATGATGTCCCTCAGCTGTTCCCGCTGTTCTGTACTGATATAACGGTTTCCTACCTGAACCTTAACTGAGATGATCGGGCCATCCTTATATAGGTTCGTGTTTTCGGTTAATTTAACCTTGAGTTCATGCACTAAATCACGATAGGCACACGTTTCATCCATAACAAGAACGAGCCCGTCTTTTCTGCCTTTCATTGTCACCAGAGGCTGTATGACTGACATCGGGATTTTCACCTCGATATGTTTGATATTCAATGCGAGAAGGAAAAAGTCCTTCATAAATGCTGAGAAAAAACGCATTAACAATCACGGTACACTCAAAGAGAACTAACGAATTATGTATCGGCAATTTTGCGTTATTTTTCAATGGCATCAGCAATCTTTTCCAAAAGGCGTTTATATGGATAATAAAGCAATAATGTAAATAGAGCATTCAATCCGATAGTCGGCAGGAGATGATATTGAAAGAAAAATTCAATTTGCTGTTTTGCAATGCCAATCATGGAATAAATCAGATAGATTTCCGCCTGCACCATGCAAATCCCTAATGAAACAAGCAAAACAGTCATCACAGCGTTTAAATTTACCCATTTGGAGAGGGCATGCACTAAATAGACGGTCACGCCAAAACAAAACGCGTACACACCGAGAATGGACGAATAAACAATATCGGTTAAAAAACCAAATATAAGCGCGTAGCGCAAGCTCAGGCTCAGTGAACCAAAAAAGGAGGTCAGGATCAGAGCAACAAAAACAAACTCCGAAACCGGCTGCACCTTTCCCCATGCATCGCTAAAAGGCAACAAAGGCATGACCGTGCCCTGAATGAGAAAAAGAAAGAGAAGAAGAATGAAGATCTTGCTTTGCTTCAATCACCCTTCCCCCCTCCACCGGACTCCTGTGCCTGCCGGTCCAAAACAAGCACATAGTTCAGATGATTCAAATCCGCCGCGGGTTTTATCAGCGCCGTCTTTGTCAGACCATACTGATCCGTTGTCACTTGTGTAATGGTTCCAACAACCAATCCCTTTGTATATTTGCCACTCAGCCCCGATGTTGTGACTACCTGCCCTTTTGACACTTTCGCTTTAATCGGTATTTTGGCAAAAGTCAATACACCTTTACTTTGGTCATAGCCTTCAATCATTCCGAAAATCGGTGCACCCTTTTTTGGCAGGATCATTGCCGAAATCTGATTTGTATTCTGATCATCGGAAATCAGCGACACCTTACTTGTAAAGTTGCCAGCTTTGGTTACACTGCCGATCAGTCTTTTACCCGATGTGATCACCGGCATACCGTTTTTTATGCCGTTCACCTTACCTTTATCAATAGTAATCAGCTGATTCCATTGATCATATGAACGACCGATCAGAGTAGCCGAATATTTTTTGTAATCGGAAAGAGCGGGATCATTTTTCATGCCAATAAGTGCCTTGAGTTCTTTGTTCTGTGCAGCCAGATCTCTGTTTTCCTGTTCAACACTTGCATAATTTGCTAGATTTTCTTTCAGTTTTTTATTTTCCTGATAGGCACGTTCGATGTCATTGACATTCTGAAAGAAACCCGCTGCATAACGAGCGGGTACACTAACTACATATTGAAATCCGCCGATCACATCCTGAACAAATTGTTCAGTCCATGTCGATCGGTTCCCCTGTCTGAGAGAATAGCTGATTAGCGCAATCAAAATAATCAGGCTCGTCAGTAGTATAATTAATTTTTTATTTGAAAAAAATGAAGGCATACAGACACCTGCTTAATCATGAACACTTATTATTTTTTTGCAGCCTGAATTGAATTGGCTTTTGCGCGGATGAGCGGCAGATTTTCTAAAGAACGGCCGGTGCCAATAGCCACGCAATCCAATGGATTTTCCGCAACGACAACCGGCATCTTTGTTTCATCACTCAGCACACGGTCCAGATTATTCAGAAGCGCGCCGCCTCCGGTCAGCACAATCCCTCGATCCATAATATCTGCAGCAAGTTCAGGTGGCGTTTTTTCAAGTGTTACTTTCACTGCTTCAATAATCTGATTCACCGAATCATGCAGTGCTTCGGCAATTTCTTTACCCGTAATTTCAATGGTTTTCGGAAGTCCGGTCAGAAGATCCCGTCCGCGTACTTCCATTTTTTCACTTTCTATTTCTTCAGATCCGCCGGCCGAACCGATTTCAATTTTCAATGCCTCAGCTGAACGTTCGCCAATCATCAGATTGTACGTTTTCTTAACATATTGAATAATTGCCTCATCCATGTCATCCCCGGCAATTCGAATAGACTGGCTGGTGACAATGCCACCGAGCGAGATGATCGCAACTTCAGTGGTTCCGCCGCCGATGTCAACGACCATGCTTCCCGTCGGTTCCCAGACCGGAAGATCAGCACCAACCGCTGCAGCAAACGGTTCTTCAATTGTATAGGCTTCACGTGCTCCCGCCTGCTTTGTCGCATCTTCTACCGCCCGCTTTTCAACTGCCGTAATTCCCGAAGGTACGCAAACCATCACATTGGGCTTACGTGAAAATACAGAGCGCTGTTTCTGTGCCTGATCTATAAAATATTTCATCATTGTCGCAGTCGTTTCGAAATCCGCGATTACACCATTTTTCATCGGGCGAACGGCAACAATATTCCCGGGCGTGCGTCCAATCATTTTTTTTGCCGGGGTGCCTACAGCTTCAATCAGACCCGTATCCGTATGCAAAGCGACGACAGAAGGTTCTCTGACGACAACACCTTTGCCTTTGGCGTACACAAGCGTATTCGCCGTACCGAGGTCTATGCCCATATCTTTAGAAAATCCGCCAAACATCTATGTAATCTCCCTTCAAGTTGCAAAACTCATGTCCTTAATTATATCTTAATTGTCCCTGAATTTATAGGGGCTCAGCAAAATGTTGCACGCAAAATTAATTTACTGCTCACATCAGCCCCTTTTTTTTCAAACTGATAAAACGCCGGTCACCAATCACAATGTGATCAAGAACATCAACACCAAGCATTTTACCACACGAAGCAAGACGTCTGGTGACATCAACATCTTCCCGACTTGGTGTTGGATCACCGCTTGGATGATTATGGAAACAGATGATAGATGCCGCAGACTGGCGAACCGCTTCCTTAAATACTTCACGCGGATGCACGATTGAAGCGTTCAGACTGCCAACAAAAATGGTTTTCTTGTGAAGCACCTGATTCTTTGTATTTAGGAATAAAACCAGAAAATGCTCCTGTTTCAGAGCACGCATTTCCTCCATCACATAATCCGCGCCATCTTCGGGAGAGCGAATACTGTACCGCGACTCACGAGCCTTTCGTGCCATGCGCTGCCCAAGTTCAAATCCTGCGAGTAATTGAATCGCCTTTGCAGCACCAATCCCCTTAACTTGTTTTAATTCCTCAATACTCGCATCTTTCAAAAGTTCCAGACCCTCGAAGCGGCAGAGCAATCGCTCAGCCAGCTGCATCACGGATTCGTTCTTTGTTCCCGAATGCAGGAGAATGGCTAAGAGCTCTTGATTCGAAAGTGCCGATGCACCGTCACGTGCAAGCCGTTCTCGCGGCCTATCTTCCTGCGGTATATCTTTCATCCTGATATTCTTCACCATTATCGGCTCCTCCATTCTGCATAACTGAAATCCTGTTTCGTTATAGCATAGCTTGTTTTGATAATGTCTGCAGAATGGAAAATGTGAAAAACGAGCCGATTTTCTGGCCGCTGCTCATTATTTTCGACACGACGCCATGCTTTATGTCATTAAAACACAAAAAATGGCTACATTAAATTTTCATAACATTACAGATGAATCAACGCACGATAATCAACCAGGGCATTTAAAAGTTGCTGCTGAAAAGCAAAGAATTGTGAATCCGAGCTTTTCTTCGGTAATTCCCCGGCTGCCTGGCGTGCTGCTTTCACATCTTTCAAAAAAGAATCTGTTTTTACTCTTTGGGTACTTGTTATTGATTTATAAAGCTTGTCAAATGTTTTTAAAGCAGCCGTCCGCTCTCCCTGGGTGCCGCTTTTCATTTGATCAGACAGATGAAGCAGTGCAAGCAGCATTTTTTTACAGCTCAGCATGTCGCTCGCGCGTGATTGATCCTTAACTGTTTTCTGGGTAGCTTGAATCGAAATTTTCTTTTTAAACACAGTCAGATTCTTTTGTTTGAAGACATCCAGCAGTTTCGCAGCACCTTGATCCGTTGAAGAGATGCCGACGAGAATAGCCGTTCCTCCGGATACCTGCAGAGAAGATGCAGGCGCAGTGCCGCGCAATTGATCGGCAATCTGGCTTGCTTTATTTTCCGAACGATAAAGACCTGCCTGAATCGCAAATACAGATATATTTAAATCTGCTGTACGAACAGACTTTGCATTGCCGTCAGATTGCGCCGTCTGGCTTGTCCCAGTCCACGAACGGCTTGATTGCGTGTTCTGTTGACTGAAAAGCATGAGCATGGTCATTCCGATAACAAGCCCGACAACAAGTGCCGCAGCAGCGGGAAGCCAGATAAAGCGAAGTGGACGCAGCGGATCTGTAGATCTTCGAGGCGCAGAGCCAGGCCGTTCAGGTTTTTGCTCTTCAGATGCATCTGGATCAGCGAGCGGCTGCACGTGCTGCTCGTTCGGTTCACGAGCAGCTGAAAATGCCGCACTCCAGTCCAGTGTTTTTTCCCGATCAGCAGCTGTCTGTTTCTTTGTCCACTCGTCCAGCGTATATTTTCTGCCGTTAAAAGTAACCGTCACCTGGGGTTTCTTTTTGTTTCCTTCATGCACGTATGATTCCCCCTAATCCGAAGCAAGGCTAAGCTTCCGATAAGTTTAGCACAGCATGTATAAAAAAAGACAAGACATTTGTCGTCTCGTCCACAATTTTTTTCGTCTCTTTTTTACATTGAGCGCATGAAACAGATTGGCCTATTTATGCAAAACGCAGATTGTTCAGCCTGCTGAATTGCCGGTTTTACTGAATCCGCAGGTAAATTCGTTTGCATGCCGATACAAAATGAGCAAATGCCGGCAGGTATGCACCGTACTCCTGCATTAAATATAGCGCGCTACTCGATTCTTCCCCTGCTGTTTTGCTCCTTTGTACATGGCATGATCCGCATTGAAAATGAGTTCTGAGGGATCCTTTGCATCCGCGGGTGCAGTAGAAGTTCCCAGGCTGATTGTCACAAATATTTTATCGTATCGATTTTCAATTTCATTGAAGATCATAAACGGTTCAGTCGCAACAGCAAGCCGAATGGTTTCTGCAACGGCAAAACACAGATTGCGATCCATATCCGGCAGCAGAACAGTAAATTCTTCCCCCCCATACCTGGCTACGATTCCTTTCGTGCTGACAGTCTTGCGCAGCCGGTTGGCGACACCGATCAATATTGCGTTACCGTTCTGATGCCCATATGTATCATTAATGCTTTTAAAATTGTCGATATCCATCATGATAATTGAGAATACGTCCACTAATGGATTGTTATACAGTTTATTGATAGCTTTCATTAAATAACGATAATTGTACAGGTCGGTAAGTGGACAACGCTCACTCTCTTTTTTTCGGATTTCAAAATTTTTTGCATTTTCCAGACTGATCGCCAGAAAATCACCGACAATCTCAATGCCGATCCGGCTCGTTTTCGTATAAGCTCTGCTCATATGCGATGCAAGTGTCATCACGCCAATAACCTGTCCATGATGCATCATCGGTACGGACAGATAGGATCGGGCGCGGCTGTCTGATATGGCGTCCAAAAAAGGATAGAGCGTTGCTGTGCTGCCAGAGCCGATGACTGCCTTTCCCTGGCGGTAGACACTCAGACTGACATCGGCCTCCTGTTGAAAAGGAACAAACGACTCTCCCTGCTCCTTACGGAATATACGCACAAGTTTCGGGCGATCAGGGTGTGTGTACAGGACGACGTACATATAATCAACCGGAAGCATTTTCGGCATTTTTTCAAAAAGAAGATCAAAAACATGCTTTACAGAAAGGACCTCAGTCAGCTGCTGTCCGAAGCGATTGACGCTTTGCAGAAATCTGACAAGTTCCTGGCTGTAATTAATCTGCCGCATAATAACTGAAAGTGCGACCATGGGAATGGCGATCATCAGCATGCCCTCCCATCCCCTTGCCGCGTACATTAGATAGAAAGCAAGTCCAAGCGGAAGCATCAGAAAGGTGATGAGAACTTCCCACAGCGAATCTCGGTCAAAGAACCTTGCTTTAACCGGAGGATCAAGCAGCCATTTGCGAATGAGTACAAGCACTGCCGTGTTCGTTAAATAGGCAACGGTATAAAAACCGGCGATTGGCAGTAACCCAAGTTGCAGAACATTTCTTGTAATGGCGATTTTCCCACCGCCAAGAAAGTAGTAGGCCGTCCCGGAAGCAACCGATACGAGCAGAAACATCGTCAGGTTTACAGGTATCCGGTGGAGATCGGTTTTGCTGATCCGCTGTGTAAGCAAGTAAACGCAAATGCAGAACTGAGTTAATAACAGTTCCACAAACAGGCCAAAGATCAGAAAAGCCGCCAGACCAATGCCTTGCAGGACAATAATATCTGTTCCATTCACTTTAAAGCTGAAAAGGGCAGTCAGAATAAAAACAATCGCTACGGTTAATAGAGAAGAAGTTGTGATGTTGCGCGGCGGATCTGCCGCATAAACGAGAGGCAGTGAAATTATAAACGTCAAAAGCCAAGCGACAGTTATCACTCGTTGCTTTATTATGCTCAATCGCACTTCCCCCTTTTTCTCTGCTGTGCGATTACAATTAATAATCTATTATCCTATTACTATTTTACTAATAATTGTAACAAAACAAAAATAGGTTGAAAAGGTTTTTCTAAGCCTTCTCAACATTTAAGAAAATGTATCCGTTTCTATTCAAAGCGACATCTGTTAATCATGCATGTAACGGTTTAGTTCAACCCGTACACGAGAAATAAAGTAAAGCGATCCGCAGATTAAAAGCAAATCCTGATCCGTTGTTTGAGCAAGCAATTGACGGAGGGCTGTTTTCCAATTTGCTATTTTTCTTTTGCGCGGATGCAGTGAAACACTGAAAAGCACATCACTGCTGGCTGCTCTTGGGAAATCAAAGGTAGTCAGCGTCATGTCGCTCGCAATTGTTTCGATACAGCGAATCATTTTTTTGTATTCTTTGTCTTCAAGTGCCGCATAAAGCAGATGAATCGTTTTCTTGGCATAATAGCGCTGAATCGCCTGAACCAGTGCTTCTGTCCCCTGAACATTATGCGCGCCGTCAATGATGACAAGCGGGTGGTCCATGATTTTCTCAAACCGGCCAGGCCATGCGGCTTTTTTCAATGCTGAACGTATGGCATCCTCCTGAACAGTGATGCCGCAATAAGTGGCTAAATAATTAACAGCCATTAACGCTGCAGAGGCATTGTTCAGCTGATGCGTCCCGCGTAAATGGATGGTCAGATTTCGATAATGTATTGTTTTGGTATCAAAATCAAAATGCTCACCGGCTTCATCATAACCCAGCGGTCTGGTCGTAAAATCTTCATCGATCACAAAAAGTTTTGCGTTTTTCTCTGCTGCGCTCCGGCGAATCACAGCTCGTGCATCCGGATGCTCAGCTGTTGTGACAACCCCGATTCCCTGTTTAATTATTCCTGATTTTTCAAAGGCAATTTCCTTAATTGTGTCTCCAAGCAAATTCATATGATCCATCGCAACATTGGTAATGACTGAAACGAGCGGTTGGATCACATTGGTTGAATCCAGGCGTCCTCCGAGCCCGACTTCATAAATGACAAGATTGCATGGCCTGATCATGCCAAAGTAAACAAAACTGATCAAAGTGACCACCTCGAACTCAGTCAGATTGCCGAAATCCGTTTCCCGATTGACACGCTGTGCTAACGGATAGACGATATTGGCGGCTTTAATCAGGTCTCCATTGCTGATCGGTTCCCCGTTCACCATGATCCGCTCATTGAACGATGTAATATACGGGGAAATATACGTTCCAACTTGCAAACCAGATTCCTGATAGATATACCGCAGCAGGCAGACCGTTGACCCTTTCCCGTTCGTACCGCCCACATGAATGGCATGCAGCTTCCGTTCCGGGTTACCAATTTCCCGCAGCACCCACTCCATTCGCTCCAGCCCGGGCCTGATCCCGAATTTATTCAACTGATGAATCCAATCCATCGTTTCTTCAATACTTCTAAACATTATGACTGCCTCCTGTACATGCTGACAAATAATGGCGGCGAGCCAGACAGCCCCCCGCCATTGTCTTAATCAATCATCGAATATTTTTCATGCCTGCAATTCAGCGATTCTCTTTTCAAGCTTATCGCGTTTTTGGAGATAGTCCGTCTTTTTTTCGCGCTCTTTATTGACAACCGCCTCTGGTGCTTTATCAACAAATTTTGGATTGCCAAGCTTCTTATCCACGCGCGCAACTTCGGCATTCATTTTTTCAAGCTCTTTTTTCAAACGCTCAATTTCTTCTTCAATGTTGATCAATCCTGAGAGTGGCAAATAAATGTCCGCACCGGTGATAACCGATGAAATCGCCTTTTCCGGTACTTGAAGGCTCGTTCCGATGGACAGCGTTGCCGGATTGCAGAAACGCTCAATGTATTCCTGATTTGCCCGGAAAATCTTTGTTTCACGTTCAGAAGCAGTTTTTATCAGCATATCAATCGGTTTCTTTGGCGCTACGTTCATTTCTGCACGGATATTGCGCACAGAACGAATCACATTCTGCAGGACAAGCATTTCTGTTTCCGCTTCGGCATCATTCCATTCCGGGTTGACTGCTGGCCACTTGCTGTGCATAATCGTTTCACCATCATGCGGAATATGCTGCCAAATTTCCTCAGTAACAAATGGCATAATCGGATGAAGCATTTTTAAAATTTTGTCGAGCACATAGGTCAGCACGGACTTAGTTGTTCTCTTGGCATCAGCATCCTCGCTGTAAAGCGGCAATTTCGCCATTTCAATATACCAGTCGCAGAAGTCATCCCAGACAAACTGATACAAATAGTGGCCGGCTTCACCGAAATCGTAGCTTTCATAGAACGCACTGACTTTTCCAATGGTTTCATTAAGGCGCGCCAGAATCCATCGATCCGCAGCGGATTTCTCTCCGGAAAGGTCAACCTCCTCCGCAGTAAATCCTTCAAGATTCATGATCACAAAACGTGATGCATTCCAGATCTTATTGGCAAAATTCCAATTCGCTTCTACCTTCGACCATTGGAAGGTTAAATCCTGTCCCGGTGTCGTACCCGTTGCCAGTGTATAACGAAGTGCATCAGCACCATACTTCGCGATCACATCCATTGGATCAATGCCATTACCAAGTGATTTGCTCATTTTACTTCCCTGTTCATCGCGAACGAGACCGTGGATCAGCACATCACGGAACGGACTCTTGTTTGTAAATTCAGTCGATTGGAACATCATGCGTGCGACCCAGAAAAAGATAATGTCATAGCCTGTCACAAGCGCATTGGTCGGAAAATAACGTTTAAAATCTGCCGCATCCTCTTCCGGCCAGCCCATCGTCGAGAACGGCCAAAGCGCAGAGCTGAACCATGTATCGAGAACATCTTCGTCCTGTCTCCAGTTCTCAACGTCTTCAGGAGCCACCATACCCACGTATACCTCTCCGGTCTGTTTGTGATACCATGCAGGAATACGATGCCCCCACCATAATTGACGAGAAATACACCAGTCACGAATATTTTCCATCCAGTGTCTGTATGTGCCCTCAAAACGTTCCGGAACAAAATTGACTTTGTCCTTTGTTGTCTGCATTTTTAAAGATGCATCCGCCAGGGGCTTCATTTTGACAAACCACTGTGTCGAAAGAATCGGTTCGACGACAACCCCGGTACGCTCGGAATGGCCGACTGCATGAGCGTGTTCTTCCACATACGCGAGCGTACCGGAATCCTCCAGATCCTTAACAATCTGTTTGCGGCACGCATCACGATCCATGCCCTGATATTTTCCCGCATTTTTGTTCATTTTTCCTGCAAGGTCAATAACAAGAATCTGAGGGAGATGATGGCGCCTGCCTACTTCAAAGTCATTTGGATCATGGGCAGGTGTAATTTTCACAGCTCCGGTACCAAATGACTGGTCAACATAGCTGTCGGCAATAATCGGAATCTCACGACCGACAAGCGGCAGAATCGCCTTCTTGCCAACAAGTGCTTTATAGCGCTCATCATCCGGATGAACCGCAATGGCTGTATCGCCCAGCATCGTTTCCGGCCGGGTCGTGGCAATCTGAATCGAGCCTGAGCCGTCCGCGAGCGGATAATTCACATGCCACAGATGTCCGGGAATTTCTTTATAAATCACTTCAATATCGGATAAAGCGGTTCGCGCAGCCGGATCCCAGTTAATAATATAAGCGCCTCGATAAATCAGCCCTTTGTTATACAAGTCAACAAATACCTTGCGGACCGCCTTCGACAGGCCTTCGTCAAGAGTAAAACGCTCTCGGGAATAATCAAGAGACAGTCCCAGCTTGGCCCATTGTTTCCTGATAAAATTCGAATACTCCTTTTTCCATTCCCAGGCTACTTCGAGAAACTTCTCCCGTCCCAAATCGTAGCGCGATTTTCCTTCCTCGCGCAATTTCGCATCTACCTTTGCCTGTGTTGCGATACCGGCATGATCCATACCCGGCAGATAAAGCGCATCATAACCCTGCATGCGTTTAAAACGGATCAGCAAATCCTGCATTGTCGTATCCCAGGCATGGCCGAGATGCAGCTTTCCTGTAACATTTGGAGGCGGAATAACAATCGAATAAGGCTTTTTCTCAGGGTTGCCTTCCGCCTTAAAGTAATCGTGCTCAAGCCAGTATTTGTACCATTTTTCTTCGGTCTGACTTGGATCATATTTTGTCGCTAACGTTTCAGTATCCATTATGAACCGCTCCTTTGTTTCAGTTTTCTCTGTCTTCGGATCAACAAACGAAAACGCTCCCTCCGCCGCAAGGACGAAGGGAGCTTCGTGGTACCACCTATGTTCACGCGCACAAGCGCGCCTCATTCGTTTGATAACGGAAATCCGGACTTTCCTATTAGATCACAAAAAGATCGTTCAGAAAGACTGCTCAAGGGCTACTTCCACATCTGCCACTAAAGAAGCCTCTCAGCGTGTCAGCTTCTCTCTCTTCTAGCACAACAATGTGTACTGCTCCCTGTCACAGCATTTTGTTGTGACACAGAATATCTGCGTTTTTTATTATTATATATACTTCATGCACCGCTCGTCAATGCCCGTAAAAAAGCACACGCACAATCAGAACGAATCATAGTCTATAGCATAGCTAAATTGGATAGTGGTTTTGAGCCTTTAGTGATGATTTCACTTCGTTTATCATTTCTTATTAACGAGAGGAGCACTTACAGTTGTTCAAGAACAATCGATTTCAACCCTTTTTAAAAAAATGCCGGGAGGGTTTAAGCGTCGTTGTCCTGCCTCTTGCGCTCTTTCAGCTGACGCGCACTATTTTTCTGCCAACCACGCTCGATGTTCTCCTGACGGCCATTCTCTTTTTTATTTACGTCGGGTTCCTTAAGAAATGGCTATAAGCAGGTGACGCGTATCACGTTTCTGCATGTTCTTCTTCTGCGTGTCCCTCTTCACCACTCTTTTCTTTAGCCTGCCTGGCTGCTCTTATTTCATTTTCTTCATCGATCTCTTTTTTAATGGCTGTATACATGATTTGATGCGCACGGCACAGTTTCGTCCATTGTCTGACAAACCACTGTTCATTTACCTGATTGGTCGCATGCATGTACTGATCCAGCAACCGGGCATGCGCGCCGGGAAACAGCAAAAAATGGAGAAGAAAAGCTTGTTCCTCACTGCTCAGCGGACAGACAGACTGGTAGGAACGGTAGAAATCACGCCAGTTTGCCTGTTCTGGCTCAAGCATTGCCGACGCCTGCTCAAACAGCGTGGCCGTCTCAACAATAAAAAAACCGTCCTCACTGTTCTCAAAGTTAGTCAGACGGACCCGTTCGTTCTCAATCAGTAAATGGAGCGGACTCAGACGTCCATGGCAAAGCGCGTAGCGCAATGTTTTCTGCTTACCATTGTCATTTTTCTCCTGCGAAAAGAAGTTCCGCGCTCTTTGCATGTTTTCAAGATATATAAAAGCTTTGCTCAGTACAGCCTGCTCAAACGGTGATGGATAGACATGATGCTCGGCCTGATACATAAAAAGTTCCCATATCCTCTGTCTCTGAGCTAATACCCGCATCATGCCCTGATCGAGTGAAGTACAGTCAACTGCCTTGCCGCGTGTCTGCATATGAAGCTGCCCGGCTTTAACAAACAGATGGCGATATCGCTCCTGAAAATCTGAATCATCGACAGTTTCATCAAGCCAGGGCATCAGATACCAGCTGCTTCCCGAATCCTGAATCACAAGATCACCGTACTTGGATGGGAGAGGGCATACCGCATCGATCACCAATCGACGCGATAGATCATAAACTGTCTGGAGATTACGTATCTGCCGGTCATTCAGCACCTTTTCTTTTAATGCGAAAGACCCGGCGATTGTATCAATACGAGTTAATTGTCCATGAGGGGTATAGTTGTATGGTTTCAGATCATAATAAAAAAGGATGCGATTGATCTGGTTGCTGGCCGTCCGCTCCACATGCCACTCCTCCCTATCCGATGCTCATGGCTGCATCACAATCGATTCAAATACTTTAATTAATTTTATTTTTCGATCCCATATTTTTCTAAATTCCTGAATTATCAGGTCATTGTCCTGCACCCGGGATGAAGCTCCATAGTGAAGCAAACGTACCCACTCTGCTGGCTCGTACCATTCCGCTAATAGCAAATCGACCATTTCGCGATCCATTGATCCGTTTTCCCTGACCGCTTCAAATAAGCGATGCATCGACTGCTCACTGCACATCAAGCTTTTATCTAAAAAAAAAGCTGCGATTCGGCCGTATCCGTTAACTGGCCGTGACTGACCGATTTCGAAAAAAATGGTATCAAAAAGAGAAAAAAATGAATGATATGAGAAATCTTCAGGGAGCAGAAAAACAGTCGATCGTCCGTGATGAGCCTTGCGCAACCGATCAGCGGTTTCCGCACGTGCACAGGCAGAAGAGAAGCAGGCAGAAACCATGCTCCAGATTTCTGATTGTTGCACTGACTCACTATTTTTTGTCTGCTCATATAGCTGGTGCACGTAAGCATTATACGAACCCACAGGCTTTTCAGCCGGAATGCCGCGACTGTTTTGAAACAGATAATCAATAAGCTGTGCCAGCGTTTTTTCATTGCCCTCCTGCTTAAATAAAAGAGATGGTGCATCATGACAGGTCACCGACAGACGTCCGAGTCGGACCAGCGGATAACCTGCCCGGGTGACATACATACGGTCAACCAGAAATTGATCACCGGACACACGCTCACGCCACTTTAAGTGTATCTTCAATAATGCATTGTTCTCCCAGACTCGAATCTTCTTCATCCCTCGCTCTGTCTCAATCAAGAGTGGCTGGTCACTCACCACGCGTATTCGGCCAAAATTAAAATGGGCCGCAGCAGCAGATAAAACCGCTGCATGATCATCGATCATCCTGAACAGCCTTCGTACTTTTTGGGATATAAAGCAGTTCCCCAGGTTCCACTTCTGCAGAGGTGAGATCATTTTTTCGCAGCAGTGTCGTTACAGGAACATGATACCGCTCCGAGATCGTCTCAAGAGAATCACCAGTCTGAACGATACAGATTTTCAGCCTTGTTTTTTGCTCTTCGTCATTCCCTGCCAGCACCTTAGTCAGGTACAGACTTGTGGCATCCGGAGATTTTTTCTCTTCATTACCTTCTGGCTGTTCGGTTCCGGGTTCACCTGCTGGCTGGCTCGCCTGATCCTGTTCCGGGACAGGCGCCGGCTGCTGGTGCGTCGCCTGCACGCCTTCTGAACGATCTGAAAATTGCCCGCTAAAAGCAATATGCGGTGTACTGTCATCCGGCAGTTCATCAGAAGGTTTACGAAATGCCTCATATTGAAAATCATCTGCCTCTTCCCGATTCAAATGATCCGTTGGCATCTCTTCAAATACTTCTTCGGAAAGGTCAGCACCAGCAATAGGCAGTCCATCACCAAGTGTACGTTTGCTCTTAGGGTCCGATTTTGTCGCTTTCTTTGTTTCTTTGCTCTTTGCTGACTTTTCTTCTTTTTTTATAGATTTTCCTTTGGTCTCTGCTTCGGTTTGTTTTTCCTTTCCGTTTTTTGGGGCGGCAGATTTGCCCTGTTCGGTTTTCTCAGCATTTTTAGCTGGTTTTTTCTCTGCCTGATCAGACTTCTGTTCTGCTTTTTCTGTTACCGGCTTTTTTAAAGGTTTTGACGGTTTCGTTGCTTTTTCCTTTTTTACTGGTACTTCTTCGGGCTTTTCAACAACCGGTGCCTCTTTCGGCTTTTCTGTTCGGTCTTCCGAATTTTTGTTGATCAGTCCGGTAATGGCAATATCGGCCTGCAGCTGAATATGCCGGTGTTCGGTTAACTCATAATCAAAAGAGTCAATGACAACAAAGAGATTCTCCAGGTCTGGTACACGATCTGCCGGTATGGTTATATCAATTGGGAAGCGATGTTCAAGTGTGTCCGTTCCATTGCCCGTATCTATGATCTCATCAATGGTGCGAAAGGGGGCTGCACTTTCTGTGCCCGCATCTGTGCCCGAAACCTGAGCGGGTCTGTATTCACCCGTCAGACGAAGAAAGCCTTTTATACTCACGTCATTCCAATTTTCTTCAACGGTTATATCCGGTTCCAAAGCCATGGACAATATTTCTTCAGCAGGTGCGTCATCTCTGAGCCACACTGATTCATTTATTGAAAATTGCAAGCGATCATTCGAAGATTGAGACATTCCTTCCACCCTCTCATCCATTCTTAATATTGTTGTATGCGTGAAGTATGGAAATATGCCCAAACATTCGATAGACACTTGTTCCGGCAAAGATGCTCCGTTCAGCTTTAGATCACGGATTAATATTTTTCAATGAAGACCCCCTCATCCTTCTTCCAATCACAATAAAAAACATCCTTATAGCTTTTGATATGGTGCTGTCTGAGACTTTTCAGCAGCCATTCTTCATTCAACCCTGCTTCCTTCAGGTTGTCCCAGTCAACTTCACCATCATCAATCAGGGTATAAGGCAGATAGACCGCTTTTTTCGGTTGCTGCAAATCTTTTTGAGTTGGCGTATCATATTGGGATTTTCTCAGAACACTGACCGATCCGTCCGTCTCTAAAATAGCGTGCTCGACTTCCCTGACTGAGAAAACATCCTTCTGCCTTAACAGATTCTGAAGCATATCAATATCGAGCTTTTCCTTTTTCATCGCCAATTTATCCATATGTCCATGCCGAATAACAATGGTCGGACTCCCTTCAAGAAAACCGCGTGTTTTCCTGAACTTCTGGGTACACCACTCAACGATGTAGATCAGGGCTCCCCACAGTGCAATGGCAAAGAAAATGGAGCCGATCCCAATGTTCGGATCGTAGAGCGCGTTGCCGACAAATTCGCCTAATACGATTGCCGAAATAAAGTCAAAGGGTGTGACCTGTGCCAGTGTCGCTTTCCCGAGAATTTTCGTCATGAGAAAAAGCGCTGCGAAACCTAAAATAAGCTCAATTGAAATACGAACAAAATGCATAACTTGACCACCTTCGCACGAAATCATTCATTTATCTCAGGCTTATTGTCTCTCGATATGCAAAAAATATTTTGAATGAACGTACCTATGTAAAAAAATCCGGGACGAACCATTTTCATGTTCGTCCCGGACTCATTCTGATCAACATACTTTTTTGAGAATCAGCATTTACCGTTCAGACTCGGCTATTGTTTTAAAGGCATACGCCGCTGCCTGAATGGTTTTTTCAATATCTTCCATCGAGTGCCTGGTCGACAGGAACACACCTTCAAATTGAGAAGGCGGAAGTGAAATCCCCTGTTCGATCATTGTCGTAAAATAGCTTCGAAAATGGCTCAGATTTGATGATTTCGAACGTTGGTAATTGATGACGGGCTGATCAGTGAAGAAAAAGCCCATCATCGCACCAGCCTGATTTACGGTCAGAGGAATTTCGTATTGATCAGCAGCCGCTTTGTAGCCCTCTGCCAAAAGATCCGCTTTTTTACGAAATACTTTATAGTCATCCGGCGTCAGCTGGCTGAGTGTCATGTAACCGGCCGCCATGGCGATCGGGTTTCCGGACAAGGTTCCCGCCTGATAGACCGGTCCTTCCGGGGCGATCTGGCTCATAATGTCTTCGCGTCCTCCATAGGCACCGACAGGCATCCCGCCGCCAATTACTTTGCCAAGCGTCGTCAGATCAGGCATCACACCATAATACCCTTGCGCACAATGATAAGCCACTCGAAAACCGGTCATTACTTCATCAAAAATCAGCAGTGAACCATATTCATTCGTAATTTTCCGAAGCGATTTTAAAAAGCCGTTAACCGGTGGTACAACACCCATATTTCCGGCAACCGGTTCGACGATCACACAGGCAATATCATGCCCGTACTGTTTAAAAACTTCAGCAACCCGTTCTGTATCATTATACGGAACGGTCAGCGTATCCTTTGCCAATTGCGCCGGCACGCCCGGGCTGTCAGGAAGACCCAGCGTTGCAACACCCGATCCCGCTTTAATCAGCAGTGAATCCGCGCTGCCATGGTAACTGCCGTCAAATTTCACTATTTTATCCCGGCCCGTATACCCCCGGGCAAGTCGAATCGCACTCATCGTTGCTTCAGTTCCCGAATTGACAAAGCGAACCTTCTCCACAGAGGGAACACGATCAATGACAAGCTTTGCCAGCTTGGTTTCAAGAAGCGTCGGTGAGCCAAACCCGGTGCCCTTCTCTACGGTTTCTTTAATAAAATTGATGACCTGTTCATCGGCGTGCCCGAGAATCAGCGGTCCCCAGCTCAGAACATAATCAATATATTCATTTCCGTCAATATCATAAACTTTCGATCCCTTCCCGTGATCCATAAAAATAGGGCTGATGTCCACTGAAGGAAAAGATCGCACCGGACTGTTGACCCCACCCGGCATCAGTGGTTTCGCTTCTTCGTAAGCAGCAATGGATTTGGATAAATTCATACTTTCCTTCCCCTTCTTAACACATTTCAAATACATGATTATGTACACGGTTCTTACTCATCTTAATGCAAATAATGTTCAAGTGCACGCCATGCCTCTTCTTTTCCCGCACCCGTCTGTGATGAAAAAAGAATAAGCGGATCCTCAGGCGTGAGTGAAAGCGTCTGAGCAATGATCTGTTTATGTTTTTGCTGCCTGCTTTTAGGTATCTTATCAGCCTTTGTCGCAATCGTAATAACCGGGCGCTTGTAGAAAGCCAGAAACTCATGCATCTGCACATCTTCCTTCGACGGTGGATGACGAAGATCAACCAAATGTACTACAGCAGAAAGGACAGTCCGTTCCGCAAAATACGTCTCAAGCATTCTCCCCCAGGCCTCTTTTTCCTTCTTTGACACCTTAGCATAGCCATATCCGGGCACATCAACAAAATAAAAAGAGTCATTAATGATAAAGTAATTTAATTTTTGTGTTTTGCCTGGTTTTTCAGAAATCCGAACCAGATTTCTCCGGTTCAGCATTTTATTGATAAAAGATGATTTTCCGACATTCGAGCGTCCGGCAAGCGCAAATTCCGGCAAGCCATTGTTCGGATACTGCGCTGGACCCACCGCACTGATTACATAATCCGCCTGTGTTACTTTCACTATTATCGCTCCTCGTAGGCGTCCGAAATCGAGCCGACTCATGTATTCACATTCTAACGAAAACCGTCATCCCTGTCCAATGCGGCCATTAGAAAACCTGGTTTCACCAGACCTTCGTCAATAGTAGCGATCCTTTTTGCCGCAACAATAAAAAACCATCGGGAATCGATGATTTTTTCATTAACCATCCTATACAAATAAGGTCCCATTCAAGTAAATCAAAAGCTTTTAAATGTGAGACCGTGTATGTCAATAAAGCTCAGCCTTGCTTCTCAAGATCACTTGATGCCGACCGTGCAGATAATTGATGATTCAGCTGCATGTCAATAAGAGATTTGTGAAGATCATGCGTTTTACCTGCAGCATCAGTGCAAAGACTCATTTCGAGTACCTGATGGAGTGTTTCAACCGGGATGACTTCCGCTTGATCATAATGCTTTAGCGTTTCCTGCATATTTTCTCTCGGAATGATGATGCGTCTGGCTCCTGCCTCAACCGCGGCTTCGATTTTTGCCATGACCCCGCCGATTGGTTTGATCTGCCCGTGCAGACCAAGCTCTCCGGTCATTGCAATATCCGGGTAAACACGTCGCCGCAAGATGGCCGAAGCTATGGCAACCGCCATTGCAATACCTGCAGAAGGGCCGTCAACAATCGCACCACCCGGAAAATTGACGTGAATATGGTAGTGATATGAAGCGAAACCCATCCGATTCAGAACCGTCAATACATTCTCTACCGATGCTCGCGCCATGCTTTTCCGTGTAACCGTATGTGCCGAAGAACCCATTGACTCTTCTTCGGCAATGCCGGTAATAGTCAGACTGCCTTCACGACGGCTTTTTACCGCGGAAGCTTCAACCTCAAGCAAAGCACCTTGTCCCGGTCCGTAAACGGCAAGACCATTGACCAGACCAATCTGCGGCGTGGACGGTATTTTATGATTGGGTTTCGGAGTGAGCCTGCTCGATCGCACAACCCACTCAATTTCATCTAGTCCAATGACGGTATTGCTGCCTGCATTCGCAGTTGCCACCCCTGCTGCAATCTGCATCATATTTACCGCTTCACGCCCGCTTTTCGCATAGTCGGCAATCTTCTCCAATGATTCACCGGAAATCGTCAGTGACAGTTTGTCGGCAGCCCTTTTGGCAATTCTAACAAGATCTGACCGACTAAGTTCCGAGAAAAATATCTCCAGGCAACGCGAACGAATGGCTGGAGGAATTTCTTCCGGGCGCCGGGTCGTTGCGCCGATCAAACGAAAGTCTGCCGGCAGACCGTTCTTAAATATATCATGAATATAAGCAGGAATTTGCCGATTTTCTTCATTATAGTATGCACTTTCGAGAAACACTTTGCGATCTTCGAGCACTTTCAGCAGCTTGTTTAGCTGGATCGGGTGTAATTCACCGATCTCGTCAATAAACAGCACCCCGCCGTGCGCATGAGTGACTGCGCCCTCCTTCGGCTGAGGAATACCCGCCTGTCCCATCGCCCCTGCTCCTTGATAAATAGGGTCATGGACAGAACCGATCAGAGGATCGGCAATCCCTCGTTCATCAAACCGGGCGGTCGCCCCGTCCAGTTCAACAAATGGAGCAGAGGGTTTAAAGGGAGAGTCCGGATTTTTTTTGGCCTCTTCAAGCACAAGCCGCGCCGCAGCCGTCTTACCCACCCCGGGCGGTCCATAGATGATTACATGCTGCGGGTTTTTACCGCATAAAGCCGCACGCAATGCAACAATCCCATCGTTCTGCCCAACCACATCGCTAAGTGTTCTGGGCCGAATGCGCTCAGACAAGGGCTCTGACAAAGCATGTCGGCGCATTCGATTTAGTTGCTCCATTTCTTTTTTTGATTCTTTATCGATTGATATTTTTTGGACGCGCTGATTGCGTAGCAGACTCCAGAAATACAGACCGATAATCGCTCCAAAGAAAATTTGTGTGAAGATTAACAATACCATCCAGTTCATGTGTTCTTCTGCCTCCTCTGACCGTAGCGTCTTAACGCTGACCGAACGACATATCATAAAGGCAGTATTTCCAAGGATAAGATGACTTAAACAGGCATATTGAAATCTTTAATGTCCATAATCGCTTTCCGGTATAATTAGAAAACTTGGCTTTGCCAAGCCTCTGGCATAGGCGAAGTCCTAGTTACACTTATACTATGTTCCTTAAAATTTATATACTTTCTTATAGTATAAGAAAAACCGGGCAAAAAGCGCCCGGTCCTTACTTCCGCACGATGCGGTGGCTTCCGTGTTTGTGCACAGGACGTACTTTCACAGGATGCCTTTTGACTGCGATTTACCGACCATTCAGCATGAATTACCGGTCAGCGCGTGTTTTCACAGTCTTCTACTGGAGTCTTTGATCTGTTTATTTTTTTGGCATCAGCGCTTCAGTTGCTCGCTTGCCGCGGGCGCACTTTCGCTTCGATGCTCAGACACGATCTTTCTTTGGTTTGATATGGAAAAAAATCATATACTTTCTTCTCTTGCGAAAAAAATGCCCCATTATTGGGACATTCGAAAAGTTCATGTCTATTTATCTTTTTTCAGGCGCTTTCTTTCGGCGTTTCAACGCTGACTTCTGTTCCATCCGTTAAGATCAGCGTCGGATGAGCCTTACCTTCAACCGTTTCCTTTGTGATCACGCATTTTTCGATATCGTCACGAGACGGAAGCTCATACATGACATCCAGCATCATGCCTTCAATGATTGAACGCAGACCGCGTGCTCCCGTTTTGTGTTCAATCGCCAGCTTCGCAATCGACTGCAAAGCTTCATCTGTAAATTTAAGATCAACATCGTCCAGTTCGAGCAACTTTTTATACTGTTTGACAAGCGCATTTTTCGGTTTTGTCAAAATATCAACAAGTGCTTTCTCATCAAGCTGTTTTAATGTGCTGATCACCGGCAGACGCCCGATAAATTCCGGGATCAATCCGAATTTCAGCAAATCTTCCGGAAGCACGTTTTTCAGAGCATCATCGCGATGCAGCTCCTGACTTTTGCTTCCGGCACCGAACCCGATCACTTTCTTGCCAAGGCGGCGCTTAATGATTTGCTCGATACCGTCAAACGCACCGCCACAGATAAACAGAATATTGGTTGTGTCGATCTGAATAAATTCCTGATGCGGATGCTTGCGACCACCTTGAGGCGGAACACTCGCAACAGTTCCTTCAAGAATTTTCAGCAACGCCTGCTGTACGCCTTCACCGGATACATCACGAGTGATGGACGGATTTTCTGATTTGCGTGCAATTTTATCAATTTCATCAATATAGATGATGCCTTTTTCCGCTTTCTCCACATCATAGTCCGCTGCCTGAATTAACTTCAGCAAAATGTTTTCTACATCCTCGCCGACATAACCCGCTTCAGTTAATGAAGTCGCGTCAGCAATAGCAAACGGAACATTCAATATACGTGCCAGAGTCTGGGCAAGCAGTGTTTTGCCGCTTCCTGTCGGTCCGATCATCATAATGTTGCTTTTGGATAGCTCAACATCATCCGGTTTCTGTTTGCTGTTAATTCGTTTATAGTGATTATAGACGGCAACAGACAAACTTTTCTTGGCGTCCTGCTGGCCGATCACATAATCTTCCAGAATGGAGCAGATTTCCTGCGGCTTCGGAATATCCTTGAACTCCACCTCTTCATCCGTACCGAGTTCTTCCTCTACAATTTCTGTACACAGTTCAATACATTCATCACAAATGTAGACACCGGGACCTGCAACCAGCTTGCGTACCTGATCCTGAGTCTTTCCACAAAACGAGCATTTCAACTGCCCTTTTTCTTCATTAAATTTGAACATTCTTTCACCCCTATTCATGCTTTCCTTATCGTTTTTTCAGATAAGAGCGAACCTGTGGCCGATTGACTCATCAGTTGCTCTGCATGTTATGCAGAAACAGCATACTTACTTTTTCTCCGTTCACATGAATCGTACCACCGATGGAAGAGCATCACAGTCGACATATTGTCGCCTCTTACTACTTACAGGCTAACCAACCAGAGAGAAAAGCGATCATTCCGATCATGGTAAGTTTTCACAATTGCTCAGAAATGTTTATGATCATCGAATTTCAGATTCTCAGCTCGTTTACTATGTAGGCATTGTAACACAAAAAGATGCTTCCGATAAGCCATATGCCTTTTCCACAAAAACTATGTACAGCACAGAAAAGATTTTCCATGCCTGTAAAAAATAAATCATTGGAGAGCAACTGCAAAAAAAGTGCTCCGCCAATGATCATCCAGCTATGTCAGCCTTATTTTTCCTCAGCAGTTTTAACCTTGCTGTTATCGATGAGGAAATCAACGGCTTTGCGCAATCTGAGATCGTTCTTAACAAAATCCGTTCCGCCCATGGCAGCCTTAATCTGATCCGCGCCAATGCTGTATTGTTCAGCCATCTTTTTCAGTTCTTCTTCAATTTCTTCCTCAGTTGCTTCAATAGATTCTGCGTTAGCAATTGCTTCAAGTGTCAGATTGGCACGCACGCGTTTTTCGGCATCCTCTTTCATCTGATCGCGAAGCTGATCTTTGTCACTTCCGGTGAGTGAAGTGTACATCTCAAGCGTCATGCCCTGAGCTTTAAGGCGTTGTTCGAATTCTTTCAGTATGTTGTCCTGTTCATTGGAAATCATAACTTCCGGGATGTCAATTTCCGCATTCGCCGCAGCCTGCTGAACGACACTGTCACGCTTGCTGCTTACCGCGTCCGCCTCTTTGTGTTCTTTTTCATGCTTTTTAATTTTCTCTTTCAATTCGGCCAGTGTTTCAACTTCTTCATCGACATCTTTAGCGAATTCATCATCAAGTTCCGGCAGCTGTTTCTGTTTAATTTCGTTTACCTTTACTTTGAATGTTGCTTCTTTCCCCTTTAATTCCTCTGCGTGGTAATCTTCCGGGAATGTAACAGCCACATCTTTTTCCGCACCCGTTTTCAGACCGATCAGCTGATCTTCAAAGCCCGGAATAAAGGAACCGGATCCAATTTCGAGTGAATAGTTCTCACCTTTGCCACCTTCAAATGCCTTGCCGTCTACAAAGCCTTCAAAATCAATCACAGCTGTATCGCCGTTTTCAATTTCACCGTCTTCTTTAACCACCAGCTCGGCATAACGCTCCTGAAGATGCTTTATTTCGTGATCTACATCCTCTTCGGTGACCTCGGTACTCTTTTCTTCAACTTCAAGCCCCTTGTATTCGCCGAGTCTGACTTCCGGTTTAACCGTAACTTCAGCTTTAAGTACCAGGTCCTTGCCCTTGCCAATCTCTTCCACGTTAACTTGCGGTTTATCTACCGGTTCGATTCCGGTTTGATCAAGTGCCTCGGAATACGCTGTCTGAAGCACAAAATCAATTGCGTCTTCATACAATGACTCAATACCGAAACGCTGTTCAAACAGCATGCGCGGTACGCGCCCCTTTCGGAATCCAGGCACGTTTACCTTCTTGACTACTTTTTTGAAGGCTTTATCCAATGCCTGATCAAAAGTAGCAGCGTCCACCTTGAATGACAGTGTGCCGACGTTACCTTCTTTTTTGTCCCATTTTGCTTCTACAGTCATTTATTCTTTACCTCCACCATCTATCTTCCTTCATGCTTTTAGCATACTGGCTATCCGCCTGAATGACACGCATATCCGCCATTTGTTATGCCAGTGTGAGCACGCTTTTGCGACGTACTTCAGCAAGCAATGACAACCTTCATATTATAACATAAGAGTTTCCTGTAAAAAACCGATTTGCAACAAATTAGTGACATATACGCCCGCGGCTTCAATCCCAGAGTCCGTAGGTCTCAATCTCACGCAAAAAACGGTCCGCACACTGATAATCATCATCTTTCACACCAAATTGATCCAATACCTTTTCTTTCTCATCCTGAGTGTCAACAGCCAGCGCACGCAAACAAAAAACGGCCGCCCACACATGAGCACTGTTCGGACTGACTGGTTTCGGATAAACATTCATCGTAAACATTCTTTCCATCTCAACAGCTAAATTCGCTAATGTCGGATTGTCCGAGTCCATCTTCTTCCGTATGGTTCTTTCAATTTCATCGGCGAGATGCTTATTAAGAAATTCGTCGCTCTCCAGATGAGCATGATAAATATGGCCGAATTTCCGTACAGGAATCTCTTTTGCTAGATTGCCCTCTTTAACGGCACACAGCAACATGGTTTTAATTTCTGTGTGCTGCTTTTCATCAAGAAGAAACCGTTTAATTTCAGGCAGATGCGTCGCACGCAATCGATCAGCCAAATTATGAATCAGGAGCAGTTGATCTTTGGTGTTGGCTTTTTCCAGAGCAGGCCAGTCGATGGACATTTTTTCCCGGCCTGGTTTGTCCGCCCGCTTGCCTGACTCATCCAGGCTGATTGCTCTGTTTTCACTGTGATGCGACGGCTCATCCATACGTATTCGGCAGAACTTTTCCATCTGATCAAGAAAATTCTTGAACTCTTGAGGAAGGTCGTTCTTGTTCCCCACCATTTCTATTTCGTAAAGTGCTGCCTTATAATCTTTGCGTTCAATCAAAATCGTTAAATACAGGCGAAATACATCATAGTAGTAGGGCGTATCCTCTTCAAGAAGGAGTGTAATTGCTTCCTCCGCCTGCTGATAATCGCCAAGTTCAATGGAGCAGACAGCCCACCCGTAAAGTGCACGAACATTACGGAGATTAATTTCCAGCAAATTCCCGAATCGTTCACGCGCTGGTTCGTACCTTTTTTCTTCAAGCAAAGCCATTGCCTTGCTGAGCAGTCTCTCTTCCAAATTCGGAAACATGACTACGTTTCCCCTGACTTGGACTGGTCTGCCTTTTATTTTCATCCTGCTTTCCCGCTCCCGTAGCCTTTGCTTTAAGAATATCAGCTTCGACCCGACTTAGCAATGCCTGCTCATTGACATCATCACCAGATGCTCAATCAAACGAAAATGCCCAGGCACCTTTTCGGAATACAGGTACATAGATACCATCCTCTGTCAGTCCATCGATATCCAGTTCGGCCGAACCGACCATGAAATCTTCATGAATGAGACTGTCGTTGACACCTGCTTTATCCAATCCTGCCTCATCAAGTGCATTGCCACCCTTAATACATGTCGGATAAGCTTTGCCAAGCGCTAAATGACAGGACGCATTTTCATCAAAAAGCGTATTAAAAAATACGAGTCCTGATTGGGAAACAGGGGAATTATGAGGAACAAGCGCAACCTCTCCAAGGCGACATGCCCCTGGATCGGAATCCAGCAAATGTTTCAGGGCCTCTTCACCTTTTTCCGCTTTAAAGTCAATCACTTCACCTTCTTTAAAAGTCAGTGAAAAGTGATCAATGATCTGTCCGTTAGCGTTTAGCGGCATTGTGCTGGCAACCGTGCCGTTGACACCGCGTTTATGAGGCAGTGTAAATACTTCTTCGGTCGGAATATTTGCGTTGAAATAGATACCGGCTGTCGATGGCCCTGACCCGCCGCTCCAAATATGTCCTTCCGGCAGATCAATGGTTAAATCAGTTCCAGGTGCTCGATAGATCAACTGCTTAAATTTTTTTCGGTTCATGAAATCACTGGCTTTGTGCATGATTTCATTATGGGCATCCCATGCGGCGACGGGATCATCTGATCCGCTTACACGGCTGATACGTAAAATTTCCTCCATGAGCAGGCGCTGCGCTTCTTCTTCCTTTTTGTCCGGAAACACCTTCACAGCCCACGCTTTGGTTGGATAAGCGATAATGGACCACTGCGTCTCATCTTTCATGATGCATTCCATATAGGGCTTTAATCCATTGTTCATTGCTTTCATAAAGGTACCGACCCGCGCTCCGTCAATCTGATCCAGTAAATCCGGATTCGGTCCGTAAATATGTAAAACCGCATAGTTATCTTTTACCGCTGCATTTTGTGCAACGAATTTCCATTCTGGGACTTGCTTCAGTATTTCTTCCGGTGCATGTTCCAGGCGAAGGCGGTCGGTTTCATCATCTCCCCAGCGCATTGTGACATCCTTTGCGCCAGCCCTGTACGCTTCTTCAGCTACCAGATGTGCAAAAGGCGCGGCTTCAACTGGTGAAGTCAGAAAAAGTCCCTGTCCGGGCTGCAGGTTTACCCCCGTCTTTACTGCCAGCCTTGCAAATTTTTTTAATGCCTCATGAAATTGCTCCATATCATTACCTCCATATCTATTGCTCTATTATAGCTGACTTGCCGTTATTGGAGAACATCAGACATAGAAGTTTTGATGATTTCACTGTTCGTGCACGATGCTATTTCCGCATATGTCGATCATTATTACGCATCAGGCGTAAATGCAGTGGAATGATAAGCCAGTACGCAATGATAAAAACTGCCAGCGCCAAAAAAATGTTCCACCCTTTATCCTTAAAGTACCCGGATGCACGGACTCCCCAATAGATAATCATTGAAATGGCCGTAAATAATAAAATCATGAATCCCTTGTTTTTCTCTGTTCTGAAATTCAAAAAAATGACAGCTAATGAAGACGGTACAAACGAAAAAGAAAGAAAATCACCGATTCCTGTAATGCCTGCATGGCCAACATCATATAAATCCAGTATGTTTCCAGTCAGTGTATCAATCACCCAGGTCAGAAATCCAATGGATCCATAGGTGAGATAGATCTCTCTCCATGTTAACTGTTTCTTCTTCATGAAGAGAACAAGCACTAAAAGCGACAATGTCAGAGTAATCGGAAACCAGAGGCCCCGAGCAGATAAATCCATATTTTTAACAATGGCAGACATTTCATTCTCTCCTTGGAATACTTATCTATTGGTCATCTCATAGTATCTCCATATCTTTCCATTCCATTCGATCAAATTTGTTATACTTGATTTAAGCAGACAATAATGAGGTGATCTGATGTGCGGACGTTTTACTCTGATTGCGCCTTACCAATATATCACTGCACGTTTTGGCGTTCGCCATGCCGTAAGTAAAGAGAAGTACAATGCAAGCTATAATACTGCGCCCGGTCAGAATATACTTGCCGTAGTCAGAGGAAGTTCAGGAAATCGCATGGGTTATCTGCGCTGGGGACTGATTCCTTCCTGGGCTAAAGATGAAAAAATTGGTTATAAACTGATCAATGCACGTTCGGAAAGTGTGACAGAGAAGCCAAGTTTTCGTGAATCGTTCAGCAAAAGACGCTGCCTGATCATTGCCGATTCATTTTATGAGTGGGATCATAACGAACACTCTCAGAAGACACCTTATCGATTTCTAATGAAGTCAGGCGATCTGTTCGCGATGGCCGGGCTGTGGGATTCATGGGTAACCGAAGACCGGCAAACCATCTACAGTTGCACCATTCTGACAACTGAAGCAAATGCGCTGGTAGAGCCATTTCACAGCCGCATGCCCGTTATTCTTTCCAAAAAGGATGAAGAGAAATGGATCGATCCTTCAACGGAGCCAGGCGAGCTGTTGCGTATGCTTAAACCTTTTGATTCAGAATGCATGCAGTGCTATGAGGTCACAAAAGATTTAAATAAAGCAAGCAATAATATGCCCTATTTAATCAAACGATTGTGAAACGAGCGGCACCGATAGTCTGGCATTGGCTCAAACCCAGTGCTTTCATCCGTCATATAATACAGTATCACGTGATGAGGAAGTTGCCGCCATGGGATGGGAAAATAGCGGCTGGAATTACGGAAACGGATTTGCCCTGCTGATCGTTCTGTTTATCCTGCTGATTATTATCGGTGCATCATTTTGCTATTGACTATGAAGCCTGCTGAACCAGTAATTCTGCAGGCGATACTGTAAGGTTTGCTTACAGAGCCCAAAACTAATTTTCTTCCGGCATTTCCATATGGTTAAATCATTAAAAACAAGCGAACAATCATTCGTAACATTTGATCATCTGAAATGTGCCGTCATGTCGACTTCGCAAAAACGGCCTGCATTGGATTAGAAAACCTGGCTTCGCCAAGCTTCTGGCGAAGGCGAAGCCGCCGTCACACTTATTGCGCGGAAAATGACAAAACCAAAGAATTTTTATCGTTATTCTCTCCGTAAGTACGCCGTGCAAATGACGACTTTTTCAAGGTCCCTTTAATTTTTATTCATCCCCACTTTTGAACTTCTGCTAATAATAATAGATAATGGAAGGTAAGAGAGATGGAACTGATCTTCCATTAATCATCAATCCGTTGCCGTAAGGAGTGTTCATACTTGTTTTTTTCTGCATATCGCCTGGTCCAGAGCTTTCTTGCACTCAGTATTGCCGTATTCGTCATTTGCCTTGCCATAATCATTACTCTATCTTTTACACCGCTTTACTATTTTGATATCTGGCATCTGCAAATCGCTAATGAGTCCGGTTTCAGCCATGAGCAAATCGTGGAAAATTATAATTATGTCATTGCTTATCTGCTTAACCCGTTTCCACAACCTTTTGAACTCCCTTCGCTTGCCTATTCAAATGGCGGGCGCATCCATTTTCAAGAAGTCAAACGAATTTTTACAGCAGTTGAAGTGCTGCTTGGTCTTGCTGCGTTATCAAGTGCATTCGGTATTTGGAAAATGACAAGAATCCGCGACTTTTTCCCTCTGAAACGCGCCGCTGTATTCCTGACCCTTTTCACGATCATACCGTTGCTGCTTTTTGCCATGGATTTTAACGGCACGTTTATTTTGTTCCATCGAATATTTTTCCGAAACAACTATTGGATTTTCGATCCTGCAGCAGATCCGATTATCCGTATTCTTCCGGAAACGTTCTTTCTTCACGCAGCGCTGCTTATTCTCGGAATCATTGGCTTTGGGATCATCACGATGATTTTCACCTACAGAAAATGCGTAGCAAAATAAAGGAAGAACACCAGGAAATAACTGCTTTGCTTATTTGTTACAGGGAAAAAATTATACTTTCCTTTCGTATTAGAAAACTTGGCTTCGCTATGCCTCCGGCAAGGGCGCTTTATATGATAGATAAATGATTCTTAGAACTTGGGACTTTCTTATCGCTGCCTTACTACTTTGAAACAGCTTTTCAAGAAGGAATTAATGCTGATAACAATGCTTAAGCAGGTCGTTTAATACAGCAATCTGCTCTAATATTTGTTTGCCAACATTTGTTTCACGCACTTTTTTTCTTCGTAATTCGTGATCGACAAGCCTCCTTACCGAAAGAACATCCATGCCGTTCATCAGCACATCTTCCTTGGAGGTGAACCGTTGATGCGCAACCAGTTGCATTCCATACGAGTTATACAATAACGTATAGCCTGCTATTCCCGTTTTTGACTGATAGGCTTTGGAAAAACCGCCGTCGATGACAATCATCTTACCATTCGCCTTGATCGGATTTTCACCGTTAATTTCTTCAACTGGCGTATGTCCGTTGATGATGTGCCCATTTTCGGGATCCAGGTCGAAGTCACTGAGAATTCTGCGACACACTTTTTCTTGTTCACGCAGCGTATAATACGGGTTTTTCTCTTCTTTATGCATCGATTTATCTTCAATAAAATACCGCTCAAATGTTGTCATTTCTTTCTTCCCGAAAAGCGATGAATTTTCACCTGTCCATAAATACCAAACCATATCCGTTGCCAGATCATCATTCATTTGCGGATGTGCGCAGCTGAAACGCAAATAGTGTTCAAAAATGTCAAGCAGCTGTTTCCCTTTATACCTCTGTCCATTAATCGTCATTGCCTTCATGCTGCCGTCCTCGTTAAGCGGAATACAGCCATGAATTAATAAGTTGCCATTATACTTCAAGTAAAGACTGCCTTTTTCAATCAGAAAATTCATATGCCGCGCTAATTTTTCAGAGTGCTGGAAAGAGCTTAGCAGTTTATTGATCACCTTTTCTTCCTCGGGCAGCAGTTGATCCGGATGTTCCGGATCAACTGTGGCAAAGCAGGTATGCGTCAATGGAAATCGCTTTCCATTTATTTCAATCGACTTTTGGTCAAAGTGAATACGCTCCAGCAGCAAACGGTGCTCCATATGAAAGTCTGGGCGACGCTTGATAATCGGTATTTCCAGCTTAAATTGGATCATTGCAATTGCCTGATGAATTTTAGTGATCTGCAGCCGTTCACTTTCGGTAATGTGCGTATTGCCGCTCAGTTTGGGCCGGAATGCCGGATTGTCCTTGTAATAGTTTTCAGCAAGATTGAGCAGCGGGATAAGATTAATTCCGTAGCGATCCTCAATAATGTCCAAATTATTATATCGCGCACAAATACGAATCAGGTTGGCAAGACATACTTTTGAACCCGAATAAGCACCCATCCAAAGAACATCGTGGTTCCCCCACTGGACATCGACAGAATGATACGTTAGAAGCGTGTCCATGATTCGATCCGGGTGTGGCCCACGGTCATATATATCGCCAACAACATGCAAATGATCAACAACCAAACGCTGAATTGTGTACGAGAGCCCGATAATCAATTTATCCGCCTGACCGAGCGCAACAATGTGGTTAATAATTTTTGAGTAGTATTCCTTTTTATTGCTGAATTCATCTTTTTTATAAAGAAGTTCTTCAATGATGTAGACAAAGGACTGCGGAAGGGCTTTACGGACTTTTGAGCGCGTATACTTGGATGAGGAAAACGAGGTCAACTTAATCAATCGATCAATTGTCGCTTCATACCATTGGTTCATCTGCTCCTGGCTGACTGTTTTTTTCACAGCCTGAAGTTTCTCCTCGGGATAATAGACAAGTGTCGCAAACTCGTTGATTTCATGCTGTGACCAATTCTTAAACAAATCACTGATCTTTTGTTTGACGTTTCCGGAACCGTTCCGCAAAACATGCTGAAATGCATAATATTCACCATGCAAATCACTGACAAAATGCTCAGTCCCCTTAGGCAGGTTTAAAATGGCTTCCAGATTAATAAGTTCCGTTGCCACTTTTTCTTCTGTATCATACTTCTCAGCAAGTAAATCCAGGTACTTCGTGTCCATCGGCATCCCCTTAACCTCATAAAATATGTTGCAAGCGTTTTCACAACTAGATTTAACTTTATTATTTTTAATGATCGCCAGCCTTTGCTTTTGTAAGCATGCCACTCACTGTCCGTTATGCAGCGACAATTTACGCGCCACTTTAAGGATAACATAATTACGTCATTACTTCTATATATTATGTCATATATTTTCTTATATGACTCATTATGAAATATTCCGAAATAGCAATCACCGAGTTGAACCTGCAAAAAAAGAGGGTCTCAAAAGTCGATTTGACTATGAGATTCCTCTTTGAACGCGCAAATTTCTGATGCATCAAATTGTGGGGTTGTTAGCAAATGCCTCTGGGTACAGTCTCTTAACCTACCATTTTTTATTTATACACAGCCTGATTTTCGCTGCCCACTTTCATGGACTGTGCGACCTTAATCATCATGGCACATTCAATACGTTTGCGAAAAATATCACAGCTGAATTCAAAGTTTCCTGTCAGTTTACCGGTTGCATGGAGCGAATTTGCCGGACAGCCGCCGCTACAATATAGTTTTGCCCAGCAATCCTGACATTCCGGTTTTGAATAACAGTTGGTCTCTTTGAACTGCTCCTGAATTTCAGGTGCTTTCACACCATCCCAAATGTTGCCCATGCTGTATGCCTCATCACCGACAAATTGATGGCAGGGGAACAACTCTCCCCATGGGGTAACTGCCAGATACTCCGTCCCGGATCCGCAACCTGAGATTCGTTTATGAATGCACGGGCCTTCGTTCAGATCGAGCATATAATGATAGAAAATAAAGCCGTGTCCCTCTTCTTCGCGCTTCAGCATTTCCTTAGCAAGAATTTCGTATTGTTCATAAATTTCAGGCAAATCTTCTTCTTTAAGTGCGTATGGCTCAGACGGATCACTGATCACAGGTTCCATCGACAGACGATCAAAACCTAAGTCCGCCATATGGAAAATATCATTGGTGAAATCCACGTTGTTATGGGTAAACGTTCCACGTACGTAATATTCCCTGTCTCCACGTTTTTTGACAAAATTCTGGAACTTCGGAACGATATAATCATAACTGCCTTTTCCATTAATCGTTTTGCGCAGCCGGTCATGAACTTCTTTGCGCCCGTCCAGACTGAGAACGACATTGTGCATTTCCTTGTTCAGAAAATCGATGACTTCATCTCTAAGCAGCAAACCATTGGTTGTCAATGTAAAACGAAAATGTTTATTGCACGTTCCTTCCTTGCTTCGTGCATAAGCGACAATCTGTTTGACGACTTGCCAGTTCATCAGCGGTTCACCGCCAAAGAAGTCAACATCCAGGTTGCGGTGAAAACCGCAATTCTCCAGAAGGAAATCGATTGCCCGCATGCCGACTTCCAGACTCATCAGCGCCCGTGCACCATGATACTTACCCTGGCTCGCAAAACAGTAATCACAGGTCAGGTTACACGTATGGGCGACATTGAGACAAAGAGCCTTGACATAAGTTTTTCTTTTTTTCAGATTGAAGGAAAGATCCTTGAATTCATCTTCAGAATAAAGCTTGCCATCTCTTTTCAACTGAGCAACCTCTTCAATCGTCTCGCGTATGCTCGTTTCCGTTACATCTTCGTGGCCCCGATATTTATCCAGCATTTTCTCAATAATAGTGTCCGGATCCATATGTTCATAGCGTTCAATAATATCGTAGGCAAGATCATCAACAACATGTACCGAACCGCTGTACGTATCAAGCACAATGTTGTATCCGTTTAATTTATATTGATGAATCATTCAATCAAGCTCCTTCGTACCGCACATAGATTATTTAGTCAAATGACGAAAAGACGCCTGAATCGCACAAAAAAATTGCCGCCCAGCTGCATGCGGCAACTGAGCGGTAACAACCAGCGGTTTATCGATTGGCCGGCTCAGCACATTGCTGATTGGCAACGCCGCAGGATGTCTTGCACGCAGACTGGCAAGACGTCTGGCATTCGCCATGTCCCCCGTGGCTCACTGATTCTTTTAAATTCATCGTGTTTAACGTAATAATTCTTTTCAATGTTCATGACCTCTTTTCCTTTACATTCGTTCATCCAGTCTCTCATGATGCCGGATACTGGTATCACTTGCCATCAGTAATATCTAAAAACCTGTTGCTGTCAGTATACATGAAGAAAAAAATTAATACTGTGACGTATGCCATTGAAATAAGCAGATCAGAAAAAAGTTTGCACAAGTAATGCGGACTCCGAGATCTGTTTTTGTCCTGATCTTCCTCCCCCGCCTTTTCACAATGTATAAGATATTAACCTTTTGCTTCATTTCCTGCATGAATTGCTATAATAATTATCCGAATTACATCTTCAACAATCATGATCACAAAACAAGGAGGTTATCTTTTATGCTTCGCAATATGTATGTGATTAAATATGTCGATCGATTCTCATGGCATTTAAGCCAGAAGGTGCAGATCAATGCCAGCAGTCAAAAGTATAAAAAAGGTGATGTGATTCAACTAAACAATCAGAAATACATTGTCATCGAAGACTTCTATCGTCTCAGAGTGAAACGATTTCAAAGAGGGATAAACCCCTTGTTATCCTTAACGGCTCAAATACCTAATCGATAATAACTCTTTTTTAGAGGGTGTCTCAAAAGTCTATTGACAATGGGACACCCTTTAAAATGACGTACGTTTTGAGATTAAGCACACGGGTGGCGGATTACTGTTGTAGAGCGTCCCTGTTGATGTGATCCAAAGGGGATCCTGCTGGCAGCGCAGGTCTGCCACGGAGACTCCTGGATCGCCAGCGGCTGCCCTCGTTGATGCGCGCAACCGGAGAGGTACCTTTCTCCTATTTACTCTTTTATAGCCGCACAGAACGCTGATTCCCACATCAATCTGCGCAAAACCAGAAATACCATGACAAGAAAATAAAAAGATTCTTGACGTGAGAAAAGTATTTTTCGTTAGGCATTGACAGATCTTGTCCCGTTCACTAAAATTATAAAGGTCGTCGTAAATATTCGTCCCAGTAGCTCAGCTGGATAGAGCAACGGCCTTCTAAGCCGTGGGTCATGGGTTCGAATCCCTTCTGGGACATACCGAAAAGCCTTGATATATAAGGCTTTTTGTTTTGTCTAAATTTCGTGATCCCCTCTCAGAAATCCGAAAGGTGCAAATCGAGTGCAAAAATGAATTAAAATAAACGGCTTTAAGACTATCTTATAGACACAAAAAAGCAACCAGTATAATTTTGTTCCGCCGTATTATCGTTGCATCTTATACCTCTTACCGGGTATAATAAAGACACAAGGAACGTAGAATAAAACCGTCAGTGCGCGAACACTGACGGAATGGCAATATCCGCATAGAGCGGTACGGTGCTAAGACTAAAATTTATATCATCTGAAAATGATCCACTTCAATCAAAGCCACCGCAAATGGCATATGAAGCGGATCATTTCTTTTTATCTGACAGTATCAGCACCAGCATTGCAAAACTAATCATCAATGTTAATGCTTGAAATACCGTCATCGGCTTCACCCCCTTTCTGAGGGTGTCACCGCATCCGCTCATATGCTTCATTTATTGCCTGTATTGATTATAACATGACATAATCCCGTAATATCCGCTGTCTTAAAAATTAGCGCCTTGTTTATCCTTACTGCTTTCTGCATGCTCACGCCCAAACGTCCAGCGATTGTCTGCCAGTTGGTTTTGTCTTTGCTCCAATACTTTGCCTGAACAATCCACTGAACGTCCTCAGGCGCTTCTGTATACACTCGATCAACGGCATTGGCAACACCCGTGTGATCCACTCAAAGCGCTTGCTCGCATACATACCGTACGTAACGGAAATAATAGGTCTAAAAACAAGGTGAGTTTCATGATCGGCCTGCTAACTGCCGTGGTTTTATTTAATTTCTTTGCCTTTTTAAGGGTTTCACGATTAACAAAAAATCAAATTTTTCATATTTGGACATTTACTATCGCCTTCCAAGTTATAATCGACGCGTTTGTCATTCAGAAATTTCATGCGTATTGGTATTTCAAACCCGGGGTTGATTTTGAGGCTCTGCCTGCCTTAGTTATGCTGATTCCGCCAGTTAATTTGATATTTCTGAATTGGTATCCGTTTGGACGTTCTTTATATAAACGCGTTTTGTATTTATCCCTTTGGACAGTAGCCATTACCGCATATGAACTTGTGACATTATTACCTGAACCGTGGGGATATTTTCGCTATGGATGGTGGAAAACCATTTATTCATTTATGATTAATCCCTTCTTGCTTCTCGCTGTTGTTGAATATTACAAGTTAATCAGGAAAATCGAAAATAGTTAGCTAATCATTGATTTCAAAACAGCAATGCCTGATAAAAGCCTGTGCGCGCAGTTACCGGGAGAGTGCAATGTTCCAGATATGACACGTACCCGCCTCCCTTTTTTGCTATAATTAGTTCATCATCGTGGCTAAGGAGTTCGTTATGTTTAAAGAAATCGCTGGTGGAATAATCATTTGTATATGGGGTCTCGTTGCCATTATCAAACCAGAGTGGACAATGAAATCCAGCCCGGTATTTTCTCATTTCAAACCGAATCCAGGAATTAAAACTTTCTATCGAATTGCTGGTGTGGCTTTACCGATATTCTACTTTCTCGGTATTAGTGGAAAATAGAATTTGCCTCACCATTTTTTATCTTTGGCCCTGTTCTACCTGTCTCTCAGCTTTGCGTTCGTGCCAGCTTGTTCATACAGCCAAACATTCCGTCATAAAATCACTCTCATAAACAAGAGAAAAGGCTTATACCGCTCTGCTCCTTCACCGTCATTATCGATCAATGTGTGCCTCGCAGGCTCGCAGAAATCCAGTCTCAGCTCACCAAAGATCAGGCGTTCCATCGGATCACGTACGGTATTTTCCTACTCATTTTTCTTCATTTTCATCAATCAGCAGCCATACATGTTTTTTCCAGTATAAAAGGAACGTGTGTTCGTATATAATATATATGGTGATGATGATATGACACGGGAAATTTTTTTGGTTGATATACAGACCTTTTATGCCTCTGTAGAAAAGGCTGATCATCCGGAGTTTAAAGATAAGCCGCTGATCGTCGCCGGTGACCCGAAGCAAAGATCAGGTATTGTTCTGGCAGCGGATCCCGTTGCCAAAAGCTATGGGATAAAGACTGCTGAATCGGTTGGTCAGGCATTGCTTAAGTGTCCGCAGGCCGTCCTTGTACGGCCACGTATGCAGCACTATCTTGACATCTCTCTGTTGATCACTCAGATATTGAAATCATTCACTGACCTTGTTGAACCCTATTCCGTTGATGAACAGTTTCTCGATATCACAGGGAGCCGGCACCTTTTTGGAACATCTGATGAAATAGCCAGAACCATTCAGAAAAAAATCATGAAGGATACGGGAGTCCGTGCAAGGATCGGCATCGGGACAAACAAAGTGCTTGCAAAAATGGCATGCGACAATTTCGCCAAAAAAAATACAGCGGGCATTTTCCGGCTGGATCAAAATAATATTGAAAAATGTTTGTGGCCTTTGCCGATCAGAGCAATGTTCAGTGTAGGCAGTCATATGGAAAAGCATTTAATCGGCATGGGAATCCGAACCGTTGGTATGCTGGCCAGCACTCCTGTTGAACTGCTAAGAAAACGCTGGGGTATCAATGGCGTGCTGCTGTGGCAGACAGCCAATGGGATCGATTCGTCACCCGTAACCGTCCATACTTATGACAGACCGAAAGCGATTGGCCACAACATAACCCTTCCGTACGACTACGTGTACGAAAAAGATATAAAAACAATCATCCTTGAATTGGCCGAAGAAGTGGCACGCGGCGCACGCGCAAAACATTGTCGCGGCAATATTGTCTCAATCGGTGTCAGAGGTGCGAACTTTGATCACCCGACAGGCTTCTACAGACAGATAACCATTTTCCACACAACAAGTTTCGGAATGGATATTTATCATGCTGCTTCCATCCTGTTTGATCGTTTCTGGGACCGGCAGCCAATCAGAAGCATTGCCGTAACCCTTTCCGGATTGCATTCTGATAAAGAATACCAGCTTAGTCTGTTCGATCAGTCAGAAAAAAAAGAAAAACTAAACGCCGCTATAGATGCCATTCATCAAAAATATGGCCGGACTGCACTGTTCAGAGGACCATCTCTGCGTCCGTCCAGCCAGCTCCGAATCCGATCCAAAAAAATAGGCGGTCATTGGAAATAAGCAAATCAGATTGCCGATGCCCAAATCTGATTCGGCTGGAACGTATAAGCCGCTTATTCGGCAGATCGATAAGTTAAAAGAATGCAATGAGTCAGCCGATATAATAAATGTAAAATCAAACTACCCCTCTCCTCCTGCGCGGCAAGCGCAGGATTTTTTTATAAAAAAGTTTAAAATTCAACGGATTATCGTATAAGTGCGGCGGCGTTTTTGCCAGAGGCTTGATAACAGCATAATTCTAAAAAAGTAAGTCCTTCACCGGCTCCTCAAGAAATTCAGTATCGTTCCGATATAATAAATAAGGAGGCGTTTATCTTGGATATTCCATCTTTGTCAATCGATTTAAACCAATCTTTGCTCGGCCAGAATGTTAGTCTTGCTGTTACGAAAATGGCCTTGAACAGCGCAAAGCAAAGCGGTGCCCAATTGGTTGAAACCCTTCAGGCGACAGATCCTAATTTAGGAACTATTATTGACCTAAAAGGATAAGCCGTAAAAACTGTGTATCCCAAAATGGGATGCATTTTTCTTATTCGCTTCAGTCTATCCGATTTTCCACCCATTAGTCCGGCTCGTTCGTCTCACACTACTGCCAGCCTTAAATTTCAGAATTGTTCCCGCAGCGCGATTATTGCCATCTGTCCGATTTTTTCCATAAAAAGGGTTGACTCTGCCTCTTGCAGTACTATAATGATCCTTACAAATACAGATAAAAAATAGAAAACAGAAAAGGAAGGCGTTTTACCATGCCAGTAACAAAGGATGATTTATCAGAAAAGTTGTACAACGCGCTCAGTACGCATGAACCCCTGGATTGGGAGGCTGTCGATCGCTCCGGTCTGACCCCTGAGCATGCTTATGAGGTGCAGCACAAATTTAATGAACAGAAAAGCGAACCCGTCAAGGGCTACAAAATCAGCCTGACCAGCAAACAGACTCAGGATATGTTCCATTCTGACTCTCCGCTTTACGGGCAAATCGTAGCGTCAAGTGTTCTGAGAAACGGTGCCACAGTTGCGTTAAGTACACTTAATGAACCGTTGCTTGAACTTGAACTGGAATTCACCGCTTTAGAAGATTTATCACCGGAAGATGATGTACAGACCCTGCTTGAGAAAACAGAAATTGCACCGGGTATTGAGGTGCCGGATTCACGATTCAAGAACTGGTTTCCTGCGCTGCCTTTGGAACTCGTCATCTCGGACAGCGCGGTCTGCGGCCGCATTGTAGTTGGCGAGACGGCACCGAAACCCTCCGTTGAGGCATTGACTGATGTACATGCAACGGTTACCTTGAATGGTCAGCCGTTGACTTCAGGGGTTTCATCCGAAGTGCTCGGTAATCCGCTCCATGCATTGAAATGGCTTGTCGAAAGATTAGATCAGGAAGGAAAAAAAATAACAAGAGGGACAACCGTCTCAACTGGAACCTTCTGTCTGCCGGAACAGCTGGAAAAAGGAACCTATGTGGCAAGCTTTGATCATCATTTAGGCAATGTCACATTGCATGTGGAATAATAAATTAAAATCAAAAGGACGGGCACCTTAATTTTGGTGTCCGTCCTTTTTCTGCAGGCAGTGATTTAATCGTGATCCTGGGAAGAGCCAGCTGATGTGTCCCCGCTCCCCAGATCATAACTTTGCAGTACCTGTCTTGCATGAAGGCTTGAGAGATTAAATGATTGCCAGGATCGCTCCGCATCCAGTGACTCTTTCCAGTCTGCCAACCCTTTCTTTACCTGTTGTGCAACTTGTGGATCCTGAGTATCGAGCAGTGCGGTGAGCTGCGGAACAGCATCATCTGAAAGCGTCATTAAGTAGTCAACATCAATTTTTCCTGTCTGTTCATAGCGCTCACTATTCCACTTGGCAATCCAGACATCCACGTTTGCATAATTGATCAGAACAAAAGTGGAGAGCGCAATCAGCAAATAATATTTGAACAGCTTAAATCGTTCATTCCATATCCGGCACAGCGTCACGATAAACAGGACAAAGAGAAAGATCATGAACGCATGAGTCAGGACACGGAGATAGGTGAATCCATACATCTGCTCGTATGCATACATACGGACAAATGCTGAGACCAGCATAACCAGCGTAAAACTGATCAGTAATGAATGAAGGCCGTTCAACAGGCGATTCATTGACTTTCTCCCTTTCTTTGTACAATACACGGTCACAAGTAAAATACTGAAGTTAATCAAAGTTACCAGAACCAGCTCGAAAAATCCTCGGCGCGCATATTCCGCGTAAGTAAATTGATGCGGCAATGCCAATGAAAAACTGCCGAACAGATAGGAAAACTGAACAAAAGTAAACAGCGCATAAATCGCATTGATAATCGTCAAAAGCGTCGCAGCGATCACACAGTCAAGGCTGCTGGTCACGTTCGAAACATCCTCCGGCACGCGGAAGGAAACCACCGGCTTCGCTTTCGTCATAAGGCTCCAAATATAACTAAAAGCCGGCAAGGCAATGACGAGAGTAAAGATCAGCCGTGGCAGGCATTCATCGAGATTAATAGCTGTAAAGAGATTCGGTATGCCGCCAAGCAAGTACCTGAACCGCTCGTCAGCAGATGTGAGCAATGACACGATCACAACCACAAGCGGTACAGCAATCAGCATACCAAGCAACACTTTTACCATTGTCTGACTTTCCTTAGCTGCAAATTTGGCATTGATAAGCTTTATAGTTATGCGAAAAGGAACGAAGAGAAAAGCAAACGGGCGATAGAGACAGCCTGTGAAAAGATCGCCAATGATTTTAAATGATTCCCATGAGCTTTTCGCCTTATGCGCGGCAAGTGTTGTCTGCAGCACAATCAGGATCGGCACAGCTAATAGATTAAGCGCAAAGAAAACGCGATTTGAGAAAACAAAATAGGTCAGTGACAGCAGAGCAATGGGAATGATTAAAAGCCAGGCAAAACTCCGTTGAACATGAACTTCCCCATTCACGTTCCAGAAGAATACGCTATAAAAAGCGGTCACAAAAAGCGGAATCGTAATACCCGGAAGCTGGTCAAAAAAGAACCAAGTGGCAAGGATGCCAAGCAGTATCGTACTGATTAAAAGCCTGAGTCCTCTTCGAGAGGCCGTTTTATTTATGCTTTTTTCTTTCCATTTTTCCATAGAATTTTTTACACTCCCCGTTCACTTCAGTTTCTTTATTATGCCAAAAAGATTATAACACAATAATTATTGTTTAACAGCATATATTTATTGTATTTCGATATTTTTTTATCGTTATAAACCATTTAGCTTTGCATTTGAAAAGGACAGGAGTACAGATGTATACTATAGATGTAAACGTTTTCAAAAAAAACTTAAGGGAGCGTGACAGAGAGATGTTTACACTAGGTGTGTTTGGTACTGTCTGTGTCCTTGTCCCGATTATTGGTGCCATTATCTGGGATCGCTACCATACGCGCAACCCAGACTTAATGAACGAACGTTAGACAAACTAGAGAAAAAGGTTAAAAAAAATCGCTCATGGCTGCATACGCAGACATGAGCGTTCCTTTTGCTTTATTTTCGATAAATTCGGATTTTTACTTTCTTTCTGCCCCATTTGATCGCTTGTTTTCTGGTTTTAAAATGGACATCAATAATCTTTCCTTTAATTCTTCCACCGACATCTCTGGCAATTGCATAGCCGTAACCCGGTACATAGACTTTTGATCCAAGCGGAATTACACGCGGATCTACTGCGATAGCTTTTGCCGTAGGATGTTTCCGATAGTCAAACCCGGTAGCCGTCCGTCCAAGTTCGTTATATGCGGTTGCACTAACTGATATTTTTTTATATTTTGACTTCGCTACTGCCTCGTTTACAGGCATACTCGAAAAAACAAGCGTAATCAAGGTAAGTAACAAAATGATTTTCTTCATTACCAACATCCTTTAATTTTTTTCTGAATACAATGTACCAGTTTCATATAACAGCAACATGTCATCCATATTCTTCTTTGATTACAGTAATTATCAGAAAACAAGAAAAAACCGGGCAAAAACACCTGGTCCTCCATCTTCGAACTATTGATTTGTTGGATTGCAGATTGCATTGTCACTGCGGCTGCTCGCTTGCCGCGGGCGATCTGCAAGCCATGGATGCTGTTCTTTGTTATTGAGGAAAATTTTATACTTTCAAAAAAACGTATGTATTTCCTGGCGTAATGGGAGGATTTATATGATTGACGCATTAAATCAATTAGTTGGAAAAAAGTTCAAACCACATGAACTGGATGAAATCTGTGCGCGGATTACAGGAGGTGCGCGTGAGTTCAAACGGCTGTACTGGGAGGATATCGTCGGGCTGGAGAATATGTCATATCGTACAAAATCAGGTATGACATACGTTGTCTCATTTAAAATTTATAAGGATGATGGTGAATGTGACAGTATTCTTGAGGTCAGCAGTATCGATGTGCTGGATCAGCGAATCGTTTCATCCACTAACAACCGCAAATTATACGTGATTCTTATCAGCATCATCCTCGTTGCAGTTACTGTCTATTGTTTTTTTTCAGTCATTTAAGCATTCTTATTTTCAGCACGCATAAAAGCAAAAATGCGTTTTCTTACATACACGTGGCGGGTTAAAAAAGAAATGAACAGTTGCATGCCTGATCTGCTTAGTCCATAATAATTACGATTATATTGACGTTGTTGCTATGCGCAGAATGAATAAGTAATGAATTTCTCATGAATGGTTTGGAGGTGTTTAACATTCAGCTGGAACCCACTCGGATTGTCAGGCTCCCTTACGTCACTGATTTGAAAGGCGGTCAATGGATCTCGCCGCATGTAGTTAATCAAAATCATTATTTTCCGTATGCCATTCATGAAAAAGAGCATGTCTTTCCGAAAACTTTTGCTCTTTACAGTCTGAATATCGATCTGGTTGATTTTATCGACATCCGGCATTTTTCTGTCTGGATAATCGAACCACGCGCAATGTTTCTTGAGGGCGATCGGATCATCGTTCAAACGATTGATCAGCGTCTTTTTGCCGGAAAATCAAAATTATTGACCGGGAAGTCACTGATGCTTCGCAATGATGAAGACGTCAATTGTGAGGTCATTGATTTTGTCAATATCCATTTTATCGGCCGGATTGCACGCGGCATCAGCAGCATGTAAAAGTCAGGATTGCCCGTTTTTCCTGATTAGCGATTATTGACATGTTTCTTCAGATGTCTGATGATCGCCGTCAGCGATTCATTGCGGCACGAAAAGTACGCATGCATCGGATTGATGCCTTGCTTGACGCGTTTAAGCACAGTCTGTATCGTAAACGATTCAATCCGCAACCGGTCATTGACCTCTTTCCAGAATAAAGGAGCTGCCACGGTTGCCCCCTCCTTCCCTCTCGGCGACAGAGGGCAAATGATCGTTTTTCCTTCCGCATGCTGAACATAGTCAATATACAGTTTACCGCCCCGATTCTTCTTTAGCCGCTCAATGGTATACAGATCAGGAGACTGCCTGACCAGCATTTCTGCGATAAGAGATGTAAAAAGCCGTGTGTCCGCATAGCTTAGTCCAAGCCCGAAAGCAGGGATGTGAATCTGCAGGCCCCTGCTTCCGGACAGTTTCGGAAATCCAGTAATGGCTAATCGTCCAAACAGATCATGCATGTTTTGTGCTGCCTGGACAGCGAGCGGAAAATATGCACGTTCAGGTGGATCCAGATCGAACACAATTTCTTCAGGACCGGTTGATCCGATTTTCTGAAATGGAATGTGATACTCGACCGCCAGCTGATTGCCAAGCCATTTCAGCGTATCCAAATTGTTGCAGACCATGTTTTGAGATGCTCCTTCTACATCCGTGCGCACCCATTCCGGTACATAATCGGGCCAATGTTTTTGAAAAAAGGACGGGCCGGGTATTCCGTGAGGATATCGAATAACCGTCAGTGCACGATGTTGTAAAAAAGGAAGCATCAACGGTGCAACCCGTTCCAGATAGGCGATAAATCGCTCCTTGTTGATCGAAGGCTCACCCCAGACCGGTTTCTCCGGATGTGTGATCACCATTTGAGCAGCTTCGGTCATCGTATCGTGCTTCATTATTCATTCCTCTCTTCCATGGTGCACTGCTTTGGATCCATGTCAACAATGGCCTGAATGCTCGGCTGGCGAAGCGCCTGGCCGTTTGTCCATTCCTGATAGGCGATTTTGACCGTAACTATTGGTTTCATCCAGTGAATGCCGGCAACCTTCTCTACCGGACTGGCAAATGGATTTTTTTCCGCGGCCATCTGGCTGGCAAGTTGGGTCAGGAACTGCCAATCTTCATCCGAGAGTCTCCCCGTACCCGCCCGGCCGATATAGATGAACCGCTTTTTTTCATAAAGGCCCAGCAGCAAGGCGTTTACCGTCCCATTTTTAAAGATAGCTCCGCCAACAACGGCAATGAGATCACGGATCACTTTAATTTTTCTCCAGTTTCTGTTTTTTCCATTAATCATGTATGGGCTGTCCCTTTTTTTCGAAACAATGCCTTCCATACCTCTTAGTTCAACGGCATGAAAAAGCGCGGGGCCATCTTCAAACGAAGGAACGTAATGGATGTGTTCATTTTCAGGAAGCTCTTCTTTTAAAAGTTCTGTTCGCTCGCAAAAAGGCAGATGATTGATCCAGCAGCCGTTGTGATAAAGCATGTCAAAAACCATATAATTAATCGGCAGCATCCGCATCATCAAATCGATACGTGATGAATCACGCAATTGGTCGCGTTTCATAATTTCATGAAAAGATGGGCGCCCCTCCTCATCCAATACAACAACTTCTCCGTCCAGAATCATGGAATGTGCCTTGACCATATCTCCGATCATTGATAATTCCGGATAAATCATGGTGCGTTCATTCTTTCTTCGATTGAACAGATGTGTTTCCGAACCGTCATAATAAGTGAGCAGGCGCACACCATCCCATTTCACCTGATGAATCCAATCCGATCCTTCAGGGATCACTTCAGTGCGTATTGGTTCAAATGGGATCAATGGATTTATTTTCATCAGATCAGACCGTCTTTTTTTTACGTGCAGCCGTTCTTCGTTTTGGCTTCGTTTCTTTTACGCTCGCTTCAAGCGCTGACAGCAGATCAACTACATTAGGCTTCGACAAAACAGGACCTGTCTCTTGTCTGGCCGGCATACCGGCCGCTTTTTCGTCGATCAGTTTTTTCAGTTTCATGCGATAATCGTCTTTATAGTTAGTCGGATTGAATGCGGTCGTCAGCTGATCAATTAATTGATTGGCAATCTTCAGTTCTTTGGGTTCCTGCTCGGGAGCAAGATCACTGATTCCCGGCACTTCGCTGATGCCGCGCACTTCATCAGGATAATAAAGCGTTTCGAGCAGCATGCCGTTTTGATAACTGCGAATCGCAGCCAAATGTTGTTTTGAGCGGATAATAATATTGGCAATTCCGATTTTATCGGTGTCCTGTATCGCTTGCTTCAGCAATGAAAAGGCGCGCAGACCATTTCCGCTGTCAGGACCGATGAAATATGCTTTTTCATAGTAAATCGGATCAATTTCACTTAATTTCACAAAATTGATGATTTCAATATGTTTATCTGCATGATCCTGAAGATCGCTCAGTTCCTCTTCACTGATCGCGACAAATTGTCCTGGTGCATATTCATAGCCCTTGATAATTCCGTCATTTTCTACAGCTTTTCCACATTTAGAACAGGTTCGTGTATAATTGATCGGCGCCATGCAGTCTTTATGCAACATGCGCAAGCGAATATCTTTGTTTTCTGTTGCTGTATACAGCTTAATCGGAATGTAAACAAGTCCGAATTGTATAGAGCCCTTCCACATTGTCCGCATTGTATTCACCTCATGCAATAGTATGCACGCATGCGCAATCCTTAGTGATCAGCTGATAATATGGTTAAAATTAACAAAAAAAAGCTTCTCAAATTATTGAGAAGCGAACGAAAAGGATGTTACATATCAGAAACAGAAGGCAATTCATATTATATAACTTGGAATTATCAAAACACAAGTTTTTTGTTGTGTTCTTTTTAAAAACTTTCTAAAAGCAATCGTTTCAAAAGCTGTTTACAGGACATTACCCAGCTCTTACCTTCCTTTTAGCATCGGAAGTTCCTTCTTCAACCATGGTTCATCAATCTGTACCATTGAACTGCATCGTCGCTCTGGCTGCCCGCTTGCTGCGGGGCGCCTCCACTTAAACATGGTACTGTAGTTTGATACGACAAAATGCTACATTTTTTGCTTGCAAGAAAAACGGACCTTACAGTTACAGAAGGTCCTAAAAGGGGGGTTATTACTTTTACGAATTACAATTTTAGCTTAACAGAGAAAGTAACAGAAAGCTACATTTATTTGCAAAATTTTTATTATAGTAATGTTTTTTCTTTATTACATTTTTTTTGAGTTTTATTTACATTTTCCGTATCTTTTAAAGCTGACTTTGCCTCTCGCACTACATGAACGAGATCAACACCCTGCTGCAACGCTGCAAAAATACATCCGCAATAACACTGACGGTAAATGGCATACTCTTTGCACATTTCCACAGAACGCTGGTAGCCGCCGCGTTTTTTAAAATCAGCAGGCAGGTAGGGACAGTTATCCGTTTTTTGAATCATGAGCCCGATTTTGTTCACAACCTGGCTGTTCTTATGCGGACTGATCGTGAGTACCGTGGTAAAATAATCACAGCCCAATTCTTTCGCTTTCTTTGCAGCCAGATCAAGTCTCATCTCAAAACAGACACTGCAACGCGCCCCGCCTTCAGGTTCTTTTTCCAGCCCTTTTACTTTTGCAAAATACTCAAGCGGACGATAGGGAGCAGCGAGGAAACGAACATGATGGCCGGTTCGTTCATTAAAATCAAGAATAAATTTCTCCTGAACATATTTTCTCCGTTCGTATTCTGCTTTCGGATGGATATTCGAATTTGTATAATAAATAACAATATCAGCATATTGAGAAAGAAACTCGAGCACATAAGTACTGCAGGGGGCACAACAGCTGTGAATCAGTAAATTCGGACGCTCGCCCTCTTTTTTCCAGGATTCGATCATTTTCAGCAACACAGAGTCATAATTAATTTTTTGATTTGGCGATAACTTGCTTACGATTTCGTCGGCATTGATCAGCATCTTTAACCCTCTTCATCCGGTGCTTTTTCTTTGATTGTATCAAGGTTCGGGCGTTCAATCAATGAACTTCCGTCACCAGAACGCGATCAGCAAACTAATGACTGCGATCCAGAATGGGATGCATAAAGCAGCTGCCCACAACGCGCCCTTAAAAAAATTGCCATCCACCATTATTTCACCTCATTACTGTCTTCCGCGAACCTGACCCGATCTCAGACCGATTGATTTGCATATCGGCAGTATATCCGTTTTTCAGCAATGAGATACCGGTCTATCACAAATAAAAAAGCGGTTGCACATTTTTATATGAGCCGACCCTCTTTTACTCGCGCGTGGAAAAAACAGGCGTTTCCGCCTGTTCATCTCCCCACGCATTGCTTTACTGTCGTCATAGTATGTACTATCAGACAAAACTTTACAATGTCTGATAACCGCCATATGAGTGCCCCTCCTCATCACTCCCTGTCATACAGCGGTGTCGCTTCCGCGAAAAAGAGAGCCGGTTTCCACCGGCTCTCTTTTTTTACCTTGAATAGCACTTTAAGTCCGGCTGAACCATCGCCATCCACGAGCCTGACGAAGCCGGATTTTCTAAAAGGAAAAATCCACCATTCTTTAGACCTAACAATTAATCAGTCAGATTAAATGATTTTGAAAAAATGTCAACAGGTTCTCCCGCGGCATTATAATAATTAACGCACGCACTCTTTTTTTGCTGATTGTAGTCCAGAATTACGTAAGTGCCTTCATGATAATTGCGTGGAAGACGCAGGCTTCCGGGATTAATGACAATCATGTGTTCCTGCTGGAACGCACCTGCAACATGGGTGTGCCCGAAACAGATGATGTCGGCATTTCGTTCAAGACCGCAATCACAGAGACGCGTTGGCGACTGGCGCACACCAAACAAATGTCCATGTGCGATCAGAATGTTCAGAGCGCCGATTCTGACTATACGCTCATTCGGATAAGCGCCCGGGGCATCACAGTTACCCTCAACGGGAAAAAAACCGTCCATCTCCATCCGGTCGGGATAAAGTTCTGAGTCGCCGCAGTGTATCATTGCGTCTACGTGGTCAGCATAACGCTCTTTCAGTTCGGTCAATTCATGGGACAGGCCATGTGTGTCACTGACAATCAGTGCTTTCATTTACTCGCTCCCACCCAACTTGTCCAGTTTTTTCTCAGCTGTTCCAGCGCCAGCGCCCGATGGCTGATTTTATTCTTTTCAGCATGTCCCATCTGGGCAAACGTCCTGTTTCGATCCGGAAGCAGGAAAACAGGGTCGTAACCAAATCCATCTGTTCCGCGTCTTTCCATGGTGATCATCCCTTCACACCGACCTTCCGCAAAATGAGTCGGACCATTTGGTTGACTGATTGCCAGTACGCATATAAAATGAGCCGTACGCTCAGTTTCCGGTATATTTTTAAGCCTGCTGAGCAGCAGATCAATATTATGTTCGCTGTTTTTATCCGGACCCGCATAGCGTGCCGAATAAATACCGGGCGCCCCATTCAAAGCATCAACACATAACCCGGAATCATCCGCAAGCGTAAGCATACCGGTCATATGGGAAAGTGTCTCTGCTTTCAATGCCGCATTCTCGCGAAAAGTAGTCCCCGTTTCGGGTACGTCTACATCAAGGTCCAGATCTTTTAGTGAACAGACTGTTGCTCCGAATCGTGCAAAAAGCGCTTTAAATTCTTTTATTTTCCCCTCATTGTTGGACGCGATTAATACTTTCAATGCGCTGCACCTGCTTTCTGTTCTGCGGTCCAATCACCAAGCACCGCTTTTTCTGCCTGAATCAGCTGATGAATGCCTTTTCTGGCCAGTGCAAGGAGTACCGTCAATTCCTTTTCGTTAAAAGTAGCTTCTTCGCCAGTACCTTGAATTTCGATATATTCATCGCGTCCATTCATGACAATATTCATATCCACATCCGTCGTTGCGTCTTCTTTATAGCAAAGATCCAGAATGGGGCCATATGTCGGATGAATACCAACTGAGGTCGCTGCCAGATAGGACTGAATCGGCATTTTCACAATTTCTTTGCGTGCAACCGCACGCTTAAAAGCAAGCACTGCGGCAACAAAAGCGCCTGTTATTGAAGCTGTCCGTGTACCACCGTCCGCCTGAATCACATCGCAGTCAATCCAAAGTGTTCGCTCGCCCATTGCTTCAAGATTGACAACGGAACGCAGCGCACGGCCAATCAATCGCTGAATTTCCATTGTTCTTCCACTTACCCTCCCCTTGGTTGATTCACGCATATTACGCTCCGGCGTTGCTCTGGGCAGCATGGCATATTCAGCAGTAATCCACCCTTTCTTTTGTCCGCGTAAAAAAGGCGGGACTCGATCTTCAATACTTGCATTGCAAATCACTTTCGTATTGCCGACAGCTATCAAAACAGAGCCTTCCGGATGCATAATAAAATCCGGTTGAATCTGGATCGTTCTCAATTCATCATATTTTCTTCCATCTGGTCTCATGACGTTTAAATTGCTCCCGTTGCACCGATTAATGCGCCCTCGCCAAAAAGAGGAGCATCCTGCGCTCCCCTTTACTATACCATATTTCATCCCGATCATTATATGCCCGTAGCGTCAACCCACTCCCGTGTTACAGGGCCAGATATCGTTTTTCCCGACTCCAGCGTCATCTTCGTGGACTGTCCGACCTTTATGGATACTTTTTGAATCGCGGCATCTCCAGTTAACGTAAGTACTAAGCTGCGTATGACTTGATCATTAATTGTTTTCGCCTTTTTGTTATCATAGATAGCTTCGTTAAAGTGGAGATAAACAGTACCATTTTTTATTTTCGGCTTTTCCGTTAGTTCTGTTTCAGGATTCAGGGGTGTGATAAACGGTCCAGATTCGGGCTCATGGATCAAAGCGTGAACAAGACTGGTCACACGGTCAGTATCCGCCGCGCCGCGCACCGTTACGGGTACATCATACGTTTTCCCCTTGTTGGCGGCTAGATAATAAACGGTGAGCGGTTGGCTGCCGCTCATATCCGCAACCCCTCCTGAAACCTGATTAATACCATCTGCGCGGGTCAGTCCGCCGCCCACTTCATTTTTTGTAGACGGCCAGACACTCAGCGTTTTCCCATTAACTGTAATCGTCACGGATTTAACGGACGGAAATTGTGTCAGCGTCCATACAATTGACTGAATGGCCTGAGTCTGGCCAGATGCAGGCGTATCAAACAGTTCCTTAGAAAAATCTACTGTCGCATTTCCTCTTTGATCTATGGACACATGGTTGACTTCTGTTCCAGGCGGAAGCGTGGCCTGAAATCCGTTAGGAAGCAGTTCAGACACTGGTCCGTCATCAACTAAATAATTCAGTACCTGCTTGGTTGCTTGATCTGTTTTGGGCAGTCCAACCGCCTGCGGTGCAACCAGACCGTTCACGTCTTTTAAATAAAGAACCCGCTCTGTAAATTGCTGACGCGTTGCTGTTTTTGCCAGGTCACTTTTACGATTTACATAGGTGACACTGTCCGGCTGCCGATCTGCCATACTTCCACAACCGGACAGCAATGTCACGGCTAGAATAAGAGACACGCTTGAAATAATAATTGATGAACGACGATCCATCGTGAGTACCCTCCTTAATCCCTACAGGGTTGTACTTCTATGTATACGAGCCGTTGCTTTGAATAGACCTTCTGAGCGAAAAAGATGTTTGAACCGGGCAGGCGCTTCATCATGTGGTGTGACCTTGCTCCAGGTCAAATAAAATATTGAAAAAGGTGTTGTCCAGCAAATGCCTAAAAAATAAGAAAATTCATTCATATCGTGCTATACTTTTAGTTAGATTTAATTTAATAAAAATATTGGAGGGAATCGCGTGATCCTCTTAAAAAAACATCGTAAGGTCCAGGTGGAAGAAAACAAATCAGCCAGTCAGTCAATCGGAAAGATTCAGGTTGCTGCCGATCAGTTGAAGGGAATCGTGGAACAATTGAAGCGCGCGGCCGACGCACTGCGCGCATCTTCAAGTTCCAGTGAATCCAGTGTTTCTGAATTCAAAATACATACCGCACGAACAGCAGAGGACAGCGCACAGGTCAATGAACAAATGCAGGTCATTCATCAGTCATCGCAGCAAATACTGGCTACCGTCAATCGTGTTCAGGATGACAGCCGGCAAACCTTCCATGACCTCATGCTTTCTTCAGCATCCATTCACGAATTGGAAGCGACGATGAACAGTATTCTGCGCGGTCATCAGCAGCTGATTCAGCAAATGAACGATCTGGTCGCACAATCTCAAAAAATCGATCAGGTTTTTCAACTAATCGGTTCAATTGCTGAGGAAACCAACATTCTGTCACTGAACGCTGCGATCGAGGCAAGCCGCGCAGGTGAAGCGGGAAAGGGTTTTTCCGTTGTGGCCGATGAAATCCGTAAGCTCTCCGGTGAAACGCAGCAGGCGGTTCTTGAAACAAAAGAATCGATACAAAGTATTCAGAATGAAATCCGGCAGTCTACCGAACGTGTGAATCAGGAGACCACCGACATTAATCAGGGCGCAGAAAAGTTAAAAAAAGTCATTACACAACTTGGCGGTTTCAGACAAAAAGTAGAAACGATTAAACAAAGCAGCAAAAAATCCGCTGAATCTGTCAATCAACAGACAGCAAGCATCAGTGCCATATCCGAACTCATGAATCAGATTTCAGCAATGACTCAGACAAATCAGGCACTCGCGGAAACCGTTGAGAAAGATATCTCCACTCAATTCAAAAGCATCGCGCAGATGCTTGATCTGAACAAACAGCTTATCAGAACCTCAGACGAACTTCAAAATTCCATTCAGACAGACAAAGGTATGGTGATGACCACAGATCCAGAGTTAATCAGTCAGATGAAACAGACTATTCTTCACTTCATCAATGATCATCCGCTTTCGCCAATTGAGACGAACCGGCACCGAGGTATCCTGAACACACTGAAAAACAACAATCCCGAACTGGAAGCAGTATGGTCAAATCTTCCTGACGGATCCTTCATTTATTCAGAACCTGAAGCCGCTTTGGCCAATGCCGGCGCGCGTCAGTGGTTCCTTGAAGCGATGAAAGGCAACATTTTTGTATCAGAGCCCTATTTTTCCGCAATTACAAAACAACCCTGTGTCACCCTATCCTTCCCGATTCAACAGTCAGGACAGATCAACGGCGTTTTCGGTGCGGATTTAACAGTTCATTCAGATTAAAATCATAATGGCTTCTTTGCTACGATCAGGTCCGCTCACCGACCCTGTAAAGCGTATACCATGCAGTCTGTTCCAGCTCTCATAAATGATATCCATGTAATATTAGAAAACTTGGCTTTGCCAAATCTTTGGCATGGGCGAAGCCGCCGCTGCGCTTATACTATAATCCGCTGAATTTTAAACTTTCTTATAATATGAAAAAAATCCGGACAGGTATAAGGTCTGTCCGGATTTTATTATGCATTTAATGACAATCGATCACTCACCCATGCTTGACACTGGATATGGAGCGTACGCGATTGGCCGTACCGAACCCTTTGGCTTCCTTGATGATGTAGAGAGGACGATCTTTGGTCTCATCATAGATTCTGCCAATATATTCACCGATGACGCCAAGGATGAACAAAGTGAAACCACTGAACAGCAGCTGAATGACAATCAATGAGGTCCATCCGGGAACCGTGCTTGATGTGAACAATTTTAATGAAAGAGCAACGATCATGTAAACAAAACCTGCCAGCGAAAGGATCGCTCCGCCGTAAGTTGCCAGTTTCAGCGGTTTATAAGAAAACGATGTCAATCCATCAATCGAAAGCTTCAGCATTTTCTTTAAAGGGTATTTTGTCTCGCCCGCCAGCCGTTCCTCACGTACATATTCAATGGCCGTCTGTTTGAATCCGACCCAACTGACAAGACCGCGAATGAATCGGTTTTTTTCAGGTATCCGCTTCATTTCATCGCATACTCTCCGGTCAATCAGGCGGAAATCACCCGTGTCAAGCGGTATATCGATGTCCGTGGACATTTTTAATGTCCGGTAAAAAATGGCTGCCGTGCATTTCTTAAAAAGGGTCTCTCCTTTTCGCTGGACTCGCCTCCCATAGACTACATCATAGCCTTCACGCCATTTCTCAATCATTTTCAGAATCAATTCGGGCGGGTCCTGAAGGTCAGCATCGATCACGACAACAGCCTGACCTGTCGCATAATCCATCCCGGCCGTTATTGCGATTTGATGGCCAAAGTTCCGTGAGAATTCAAGCACTTTAACATTTGTGTCACTTTCAGATATATAACTGAGCATTTCAGAGGTCCGATCACGGCTTCCGTCATTGATAAAGAGCAATTCATAGGATTCGTACGTTCGATCCATAACTGTTTTCAGCCGCTTATATGACTCATAAATCACTTTTTCTTCGTTGAACACCGGCACGACAACGGAATATTTAACAGTCATGGGCATCCTCCTTCTTATTTTCATATCGCAATCATTGGCTATTGTTATTTATTATAGACATAGAGCGTTGACTGACCTTCTGGACCGATTTGGCTGCCTGAACTTGAGCTTGAGGACCATTCACTCGTTTTAACCTTGGTGCAGTGTTTCTTGATCCAGTTTGTTACCGCGGTATTCTGCCCGCCGCGTCCATTTTCAGAGATCAGAAAATAGTTAATTTCTCCTGCCTTCACCATCTTTTCCAATTTACTTACAGTTAATGCAGGGTCACTGCCTCCGAATCCGCCCATGGCCATTACTGCATAATTGGTTTTCATCATGATCGAATAGGCAGACTGTGCACTTGGAACTGCCAGAATGAACTTTTCACCGTTGTAATGTTTCCGCAAGTAGGTGAGTAGCTTGGTATTTACCTGCTCACCCATACCGCCGCGTCTTACTATGCGCTTTTCATTATTACTTGAAGACTGGCCTTGTGATGATCCAGTGTTCCCCTGAGGAGCACCAAAATTGCCGCCCATTGATGGTGCTTCACTTTGGCCGCCGCCCGGACCTGCAGCTCCATTTCCGGAAAAGCCACTCGGGCGCTGCCCATTCATCTGTCTGCCGCCCATACCGCCCATGCCGGATTGCGTGTCGCTTGGCCCGGCAATCGGAGTGGAACTTCCTGTCTGATTAAATGTTGAAGGTAGCGTCCAATACAGTGGCGCCAGCAACATAATGAACAGGCTGGTTCCGGCTACAGCTCCTTGAATTTTCCGTTCTGCAGACCGCCAGACAATTCCGAAACCGAGCGTAAGGATACCGCCAGCAATGAGCAGCACGGTCCAAATCGTTCCGATGCTGTTCTGATAGAAGATCACTGCCTCAAAAAGAAGCGTGGAGCCAAAAGCGATCGGAAGGAGATACCCCCGCCATGAATGATCGGGATCACTGAAATCACGCCACAGGTACGAGAACCCGATACCCACTAGTGCCGCGATCGGCGGTGCCATCAGGCTTAAATAATATTGATGAAAGAAACCCGCGATACTGAAGAAAATCATTGCTGGAATGAGCCAGGCAAGCCAGAAAATGGTGAACCTGTGTTTATCATCCAGCTTTCTGAGACGGAACCAGTCAGCAGCAATCGCAATCACAGCAAAAAGGACAAATGGGAGCAGCCAGCTTGCCTGTCCGGACAGTTCTTTGGAGAAAAGGCGCAGCGGACCCGCGCTTCCCGTCCCGAACATGCCTCCCTGGTTTCCTCTCATCCCGCCCGGAGCAGCAGCACCCATGCCGTCTCCGGAATTATTATTCTCTCCGGAAGTGGCATTCATGTTTGGCATCCCCTGCTGATTATCAGATGACTGCGTTCCGCTTTCCATCTGATTGCTGTCGGACATTTTTGGGAGTGTTCCTGACTTTTGTCCACCGCCCTGCTGCCCGGTTAATCGTGATACGCCATTATAACCGAATGCCAGCTCAAGAACTGAATTGGTCTGGCTTCCACCGACATAAGGACGCTTGCTGGCAGGAACAGAATCAACAATAATGGCCCATGAAAGCGAAATGCCTGCCAAAACAATTGTTGCAGCAAGAAGATGCAGTACTTTCTTCTTCCAGTTGACCTTCATTGCTATCCAGTAAAGCAGGTAGATTGCCGGAACAATCATAAAGGCCTCAAACATCTTTACATTAAAACCGATACCGATCATTGCTACACTGAGTAAGAGCCAGCGAAATTTAGTCGTGGAAACGGCTTTCAGTACTGCCCATGCCGCTATAACCAGACAAAGAATCAGAATACTGTCCATGTTATTGGTCCGTGTGATCGCAATGAAAATCGGTGTCACCGACATGGTCATTCCGGAAATAAAGGCGGCAAGCTTACCGGCTTTATGCTTCACCATCTGGTAAACAAGCACTGTTGATAGAACTGCCGCCGCAGCTTCTGGAAGCAGAACACTGAAGTTGCTGAATCCCAGCAGTTTGGCGCTTATTGCCTGCAGCCAGAGCGCAACTGGCGGTTTGTCAACGGTGATAAATCCTGCGGGATCAAAAGAAGCATAGAAAAAGTTATGAAAATTTTTCATCATGCTCTTGACCGCTACTGTGTAATACTCATTTGTGTCTGCTTTGTTAAGCAGGAAAAAATTCATGAATCCCGAAAAAACAATAACCGCAATTAAATAAAAATCCACACGCCTGTTTTTAAATAAGTTCATCTCAAATTCCTCCTCAGATCACCCTTCACCGGATACTCGTCAGTATCGGCTTTTTTGCTTAAAGACATTATGTCAGGCCATTCTTAAAGAATGCTTAATGCAGACTATTTTTTGCACTATCATTTCTGCTTTCCAGATTAATAGCAGCAAACAGGCACGAAAATCAAAGAATTTCCAGAATGGATGTTTTTTGAAAAAAAGACAGAGGAAAGTCCACATAGGACTTTTCTCTGTCTTTTTTTCAACTTAGCTTTAACAAATGCATCGATGTTACGGGATCATCCATTGAAATACGTAGGCCTGAAACAAGGTAATGATTCCGATAATGGATACAAGAAGCAGGCTGTGTTTTAAAGTAAACCGGAACAAATTTCCTTCTTTGCCGACCAGACCTGTTGCTGCGGTAGCGACCGCAATGGACTGAGGAGAAATCATTTTAGCCGCAACACCTCCGGTTGAGTTGGCAGCAACGAGCAGTGTAGGATCCACTCCAATTTGCCGTGCCGACACATGCTGAAGATTCGAGAACAAAGCATTGGACGAGGTATCCGAACCTGTGAGAAACACCCCGATCCAACCAATGAACGGTGAAACAAATGGAAAAATCGCACCAGTCGATGCAAGACCTAAACCAAGTGTCGCACTCATTCCCGAATAATTTTCAATGTAGGCAAAGCCGAGAACGGACACAATCATCACAAGCGGCAATGCCAGCTTTTTCAGAGTCAGCCAGAATGTCACCCACCAACGCCTCCAGCTAATTCCGATTAGAAGTTTACTTAAAATGCAGGTGAGAAGAATAGCGGTTCCTGTAGCAGCAAGCACATCGAACTTATAGATCGCTCCATAAGGTGTGGGCTGAGTGACAATAGGACGCACTTGCTCAATCATCTGATCCAATCCTGGGATCGGAATCATAACCGTCGCTTTGCCAAGCCATTCTTTAAAACTTGATGATCCACCCCACACGCAAATGACCAGAACCAGGAGAACGAAGGGTGACCAGGCACGCGTAATCTGCCCGAAAGTGTACGTTTTTTGTTGTTGAACAGAAGCTGCAGATGGCTGCTCCTCTTCATCTTTAAACCGAAAAACGGTTTTCGGTTGCCAGAATTTCAGGAAAAGAACGAGTGCCGCCATGCTCACAATAGCTGAAGCCACGTCAGGCAGCTCAGGTCCAAGAAAATTTGCAGTTAGAAACTGAGTCCCGGAAAATGATAGTCCGCAAACCAGAATTGCCGGAAGCACTTCAAGGGTGCGCTTCCATCCGGCCATGATCAGAACCAGCCAGAAGGGCACAATTAAAGACAGCAGAGGAACCTGTCGACCGACCATCTGACTGAGTGCAAAAACATCAATTCCAGTGACCTGACCCGAAGTCAGGATCGGGATGCCGACACCTCCGAATGCAACCGGTGCAGTATTCGCGATCAGGCAAAGCCCTGCAGCATAAAAGGGATTGAAGCCTAAGCCAGCAAGCAGACCACCGGCAATCGCAACCGGTGTACCATAGCCCGCCGTTCCTTCGAGAAAGGCGCCAAACGAAAAGGCAATCAGCAAAGCCTGCAGCCGTCGATCCTGTGTAATAGAAGTGATCGAATCACTGATGATCTGGAACTTTCCCGAAGCAACCGTCAGTTCATAAAGAAAAACCGCCGTTACAATGATCCAGCCAATTGGCCAAAGTCCCTGCAGGCCGCCTAATGCGGTCGCTTCCAAAGCTAAATGAATCGGCATTTTATAAATGAGAACCGCCTCTAGTATGGCAACGCCAACCGTCAGAAGACCGGCCTGGTAGCCTTTCATTTTTTTGACTGCCAGACTCCAGAAAAAAAACACAAGCGGAATACAGGCAACAAGAAAAGACAGAAACATATTACCCAACGGATTATAATTCTGAGCCCATTGCATCTTTATCTTCCCCTTCCCCATAAAACGTAAAATTTTTTCTGATGGATTCATCGGTGAAGCGCTTACATCGCTTAAATTTTACTGCTGATTTTTTAAATTTGCAATTTTGGTTACAAAAAATCGAACATTTCGTGAACGATTAATTGGATTTTATATTCGAAAAATAATTTTTAGAATCAAAAGGATAAAATGGTGAAGGCAAAACTGCCGCCACACTTATTCTATAATCCGCTGAATTTTAAACTTTCTTATAGTAGAACGAAATGATGCGTTTAAATCGTTTATTTTACTTGAACAAATTAGGGTCTGGGATTAAATCTGATTTTTCGCAAATGAAAATCAATGAAAAAAGCATGATTTGTTATCTATTACAAAAACAACAGCCGGCTCTTTATCAGGAGCCGGCCGATGCTATAATTTGAGTTCTCCGAGCCTCAAAAGTTCGACAACCGCCTGGGAGCGTCCCTTCACACCAAGCTTTTGCATGGTGTTTGAGATGTGATTGCGAACGGTTTTTTCACTAATGAAGAGTTCTTTAGCTATGTCTCGGGTTGTCTTGTCTTGGACAAGCAATTCGAAAACTTCTCTCTCCCTCTTCGTCAGCAAAGGTTTTGGACGGTGATATTCTTCCTTCAAAAATTCCCCCTCCTTGCTCAGCAGAAGAGCGGGCGGGGAAGGTTTTTAGTCAATACCAGTTTATGAAAATAAGGACGATGCGTGCGCGGTTTGACCTGTTTACACAAACGTCTTTGGAACGCCCTTAGAAAAAAACGTAAAATACACCTGGCCCGAATTCCGCAGGATGTGATGGCTTTCGCGTTGCATACAGGACGTACTTTCACAGGACGTGATGGCTTTCGCGTTGCATACAGGACGTACTTTCACAGGACGTGATGGCTTTCGCGTTGCATACAGGACGTATGCGCACTTAGCGAAAGTTCCTTATAGTTATTGAAAATTCCCTACATTAGCGGAAGTTCCTTTTCAACCATCGAAAGTTCCTTATAGTTATTGAAAATCCCCTTTCATTAGTGAAAATCCCTTTTAGTTATTCGCGCCTCCGCTTTGATGCTTAGTCAAGCCATTGTTATTTTGAATGGTTACAGCGTAAATTCCTGTACTTATAACCGTGAGAAATTGATTTATACCTTTTGGGTCGCAGCAGCTGGAATCATCCCATAGGCATTTACAGATGCGGATGCACCATTTCTTCCGGTTTAACAAGACGATCAAATTCATCGGCATTCAGAATACCAAGTTTCATAGCCGCTTCTTTCAGACTAATACCTTCTGAATGTGCGAACTTGGCGATTTGTGCTGATTTCTCATACCCGATTTTAGGATTGAGCGCAGTAACAAGCATCAATGAATGATGGAGATACTCCCGCACTCTGTCTTCATTCACTTTAATACCTGAGACGCAGTGCACGGTAAACGAATGCATGACATCGGCAAGCAGGCTGGCTGACTGAAGGAAATTATATCCAATGACGGGTTTAAACACATTCAGTTCAAAATTGCCCTGGCTGGCTGCAAAACCGACTGCCGCATCATTTCCCATCACTTGCACAGCAGCCATGGTCACGGCCTCAGCCTGTGTCGGGTTTACTTTTCCTGGCATAATGGAGCTGCCAGGTTCGTTAGCCGGAATCTCAAGCTCGCCGAGACCACAGCGCGGTCCGCTGGCAAGCCAGCGAATGTCATTGGCGATTTTCATCAGATCGGCTGCAAGTGCTTTTAAAGCCCCGTGAGCCGCAACCACGGCGTCATGGCTGGTCAGTGCATGAAACTTATTTTCCGAAGCATGGAACGCTTTCCCGGTTAATTCACTGATTTTTTCCGCTGCCAGATCGCCGAAACCGGCAGGCGCGTTTAACCCGGTGCCGACCGCCGTTCCGCCGATCGCCAGACCGCGGAGATGATCAGTGCAGCTTTCGATCAATGCTTTCGATACTTCCAGCATATACGACCAGCCGCTGATTTCCTGTCCGACAGTAAGCGGAACGGCATCCTGAAGGTGCGTGCGGCCGATTTTGACAATAGCTTGGAAGGCTTCCGCTTTTTCATCCAATGCGGTCTTCAGTTCCATCAAAGCAGGCAGCACGCGATCTTCTATGGCCTGCACAGCTGCTATATGCAGCGCGGTCGGAAATGTATCATTAGAACTCTGCGCTTTATTCACATCATCATTCGGATGAATACGCATGGCGCTGCCCCGCGCTTCCAGCAACTGATTCGCCCGATGCGCAATGACCTCATTCATATTCATGTTGGACTGTGTACCGCTTCCTGTCTGCCAGACAACGAGCGGGAACTCACCGTCCCATTTTCCGGAGACCACCTCGTCCGCCGCATCAGCGATGGCCTCTGCTTTTTCCGGTTCTAAAGTCAGCAGCTGCGCATTGGCCAGGGCAGCACCTTTTTTCAGAACAGCCAGTGCGTACACGATCTCCATCGGCATTTTTTCCCATCCGATTTTAAAATTATCCTTGCTTCGCTGAGTTTGTGCGCCCCAAAGACGTTCTGCCGGGACTTTTACTTCGCCAAGTGTGTCGTGCTCCAATCGATAATTCAAAAATATTCACCCTCTCATTTTTCCTTTATTAAGTTTTACATAGTTCGCTGTTTTTGTGAAATACAATTTGCGTACCCTTGCAAAAAGGCTACGCAATGCTTATGTATGACCTCGGATGTGTGAAATCTCTATGATACAATAAGAATACGTACTTTCTCCCACATCCATAGAGGATTATGGCAAAGAAAGTTATAATATAGTCAGTTAGTCAGTGGGGGGATAAATGTGATGAAGAAAAATGAAACCCGTCCGCAGCCGGAGCATTATGGAGAAGCAACTGTACCGGCATTCGGGTATGAACTTATAAGAAGTTTGCTGATTCCTGAGCTGCTTGGCAAGGAAACGGCATCGATTCTCTACTGGTCAGGACGTAAATTAGCCCGTCAGTATCCGCTTGAAAACGAGCAGCAGGTCATTGATTTTTTTGATCGCGCCGGATGGGGGACCCTCAGCCTGATCAGCAAGACCAAAAATAAAATGACTTTTGAATGCAGCTCACCGCTGATCGCGTCAAGAATTCATGATTATCCGGATTCAGGCAGTTTCTCCCTTGAAGCAGGTTTCATTGCCGAACAAATTCAGCGGCAAACCGGATATGTTGCTGAGAGCTACATGGAAACCAAAAACGGCAAACAGAAAAAAGTAGTCTACTCAGTTAAATGGGATGCAAAAGACCCTATTGCTTCGGTTACTCGTTCAGCGGCAAATTGATCTTTAGAAAACTTGACTAAGCCTAGTCCTTTGCCGCTGATCTTGTACCTGCCGGACACTCCAGCTGCTCGCTTGCCACGGGCGCACCGCGAGCCCCCGGCAAAGGCAAAGGCGCCAGCGCACTTATACGATAATCCGCTGAATTTTAAACTTTCTTATATTAAGACAAAAAGCAGGCATACGCCTGCTTTTTGTCTCTTTACAAACTGAGTGATTCTTCTTCTGCCAGATGAAAGGTTTCATGAAGTGTATCCAGTGCCGGAACCAGATTATCATCATCGATAATTGTGGATACCTTAATCTCTGAAGTACTGATCATTTTTACCTTAATTCCCTTCGCAGCCAGAGCATGAAACATCTCCGCCGCGACTCCCGGGTTCGACGCCATGCCGGAACCGACGATGGAAACCTTTGCTAAATGAGATTCATGTATGATCTGCTGATAGCCAAGTACCCCTTCTTTATCGTTCAGCACATTCAGTATATCGCTTAAAACGTCCTGATCAACAGTAAAGGAAAGACTGGTTCTCGCTTCATCGAGCACATTCTGAACAATAACATCAATATTGATCTGTTTTGCCGCGATTGCGTCAAACACATGAGATACAGCAGTCACGTTATTGGGAAGTCCGAGCAGAGTCACCCGTGTCACATTTTTCTCAAAAGCAAGGCCTCTGACTGATTTCGATTTTTCCATGGATACTTCCTCCTTAATAACCGTCCCTTCCTCATCAGAGAAAGAGGAACGGACCACAAGTTCAAGATGGCTGTTTTTCGCATATTCCACCGCGCGCGGGTGCAGAACACCGGCACCAAGATAAGCCATTTCAAGCATTTCATCATAGCTGATTTCTTTCAGTTTTCTTGCCTTACTTATAACACGCGGATCTGTCGTAAACACGCCAGTCACATCAGTATAAATTTCGCATTGCGCCGCACCAAAAGCTGCTGCAAGCGCCACTGCCGATGTATCGGAGCCGCCTCTGCCTAATGTCGTAATTTCACCGTCCTCAGTAACCCCCTGAAAACCGGCGACAACAACAATCGACCCTGTTTTCAGATGCGGACGTATGAGCGAAGTGTCAATTGAAAGAATCCGTGCATGCTCATGCGCCGATTCCGTCTTGATTCCCGCCTGCCAGCCGGTAAACGAGACTGCCTTACAGCCGCGTTCCATCAGTACCATTGACAGCAGCGCGATCGTTACCTGCTCTCCTGTTGAAAGCAGCACATCCATCTCCCGTTTGGAAGGATGAGCGGAAATTGTTCGGGCAAGAGACACAAGATCATCTGTTTTTTTCCCCATGGCTGAGACAACGACAATCACTTGATTTCCCGCTTCTTTTTTTCTGATGATTTTTTCCGCCGCGCTTTGCAACCGTTCAATCGAAGCGACGGAAGTCCCGCCAAATTTCATTACCGTTAAAGCCACATTCATTCGCTCCTTTGAGTTAACCGGCATTATAATGTGCCGAACCCATTTTCTGGTCTGTCGTCCCAGGCGCATTCGGAGCATGTCCCTGATCATCTTTTCAATGACAAAAAGAACAGCGAGAAAAATCCCCGCTGCTGAACCGTCAATAGCCATCAACATGCTGAGATAGTTCTCCACACGAGGCACGCCATGAAACGACCTTACAGTGTGACAGCCCTGCACTTGTTCAATACAGGTCCAGCTCGCGGCGGCAATGAAACAGCTACGGCTTCGGCAAGCTCCCCTTTCCACCGCGGTCTGCAAAGTTCATTCTTCTCGCGCGGTCTACTGATGAAGATTGCTCCTCTATCACTCAGATATTTAAAAAATTAAGTTATCGTAATTATAACAAACCTGTGCGAGCGAAACAACAACATCTTTTATTTCACCGTATCCAGGTATTCCCTGACTGACACAGCCACTTTTTCCGGCAGACCGGCGTCTTGAAGCTCCTCGCTGCTTGCCTCACGAATCTTCTTCATTGACCCGAACTTATGCAGCAGCATTTGCTTACGCTGCTTGCCGATTCCCGGTACATCGTCAAGCAGTGAATGAACCATCGATTTCGCCCGGACCTGTCTGTGGAACGTGATCGCGAACCGGTGCACCTCATCCTGAATCCGCTGAAGCAAGTAAAAGGCCTGGCTGTTTCGTGAAAGCGGGACAGCCTGCGGCGGATCACCAATGACTAGTCGGGAGGTGCGATGCTTGTCGTCTTTCACCAGACCGCAGACTGGTATATAAAGTCCGAATTCGTTTTCCAGCACATCAATTGCCGCCGAAAGCTGGCCTCTGCCTCCGTCAATCAGGATCAGATCCGGAAGCGGTTTGCCCTCTTTCAGGACGCGTGCGTACCGCCTGCGCACAACTTCGCGCATTGTCGCATAGTCATCGGGACCATCCACAGTTTTTACCCGATACTTTCGATAATCATTCTTCTTCGGACGCCCGTCTTCAAACACAACCATCGCCGATACCGGATCCGCACCCTGTATATTCGAATTATCGAACGTTTCGATCCGGCGTGGCGCTGGCATATCCAATGCTTCACCAAGCTGCTCGACAGCTCCGATCGTCCTTTTTTCATCCCGCTCAATCAGTGAGAATTTTTCTTTCAGCGCAATGCCGGCATTTTTAACTGCCATTGCGACAAGATCTTTTTTCTTTCCACGCTGCGGCTGTAGAACATCCGTCTCCAGCATCTGTTCGATCAGTTGCCGGTCAACAGAATTCGGAATCAGAATCTCCTTCGGTTTTATGTGATTCTGGTGACTGTAGAACTGACCGATGAAGGTTAAAAAATCTTCCTCAGGTTCCTGATAGAAAGGAAACATCGAGACCTTGCGTTCAATCAGTTTCCCCTGGCGCATAAAAAAGACCTGGACGCACATCCAGCCTTTGTCATAGGCAAAGCCAAAGATATCGCGGTTATCAAGGTCATTAAAAATAATCTTCTGTTTCTCCATAACCGTTTCGATATGGCTGATCTGATCGCGCAGTTCTTTGGCTTTCTCGAAATTAAGCTGATCGGAAGCCTCGAACATCTCTTTTTTCAGACGTTTTTTTACGTCCTGATAGCCACCGTTGAGAAAACGTGTAATGTCTTCAGCCATTGATTCATACGTTTCCTTTGGAATCTTGTTCACGCATGGCGCGAGACATTGGCCAATATGATAGTACAGGCAGACACGGTTCGGCAACGTGCGGCACTTGCGCAGCGGATAGAGCCGGTCAAGCAGACGCTTCGTTTCGCTGGCAGCCGTTACATTGGGATAGGGACCAAAGTATTTGCCGCTTTTCCGATTCACCTTTCTCGTGATGATCAGGCGTGGATATTTTTCACTCGTCAATTTGATAAATGGATAGCTTTTGTCATCCTTCAGCATAATGTTGTAGTGCGGTTCGTATTTCTTGATCAGATTAATTTCCAGCAGCAGTGATTCAATTTCCGAAGAAACGACAATATATTCAAAGTCAGCGATGTCCGCAACCAGCCGCTGCGTCTTCGCGTCATGTGATCCACTGAAATAAGAATGGACACGATTAAAAAGATTCTTCGCCTTTCCGACGTAGATAATTTCCCCCTGATCATTTTTCATCTGATAACAGCCCGGCTGTTTAGGAAGCAGGCTGAGCTTCTCTTTAATTTTCTGACTGACCATGTTCAATCATCCTTTTAGAAAACTTGACCCAGCTATGCCTGACGGTAGCAAAACCCGCCAACACACTGATACTATAATCCTTAAAAGTTATATGTCTTCTTACATAGTATTAGAAAACTTGGCTTTGCCAAGCCCCCGGCGTAGGCAAGGCCTTAGCTGCACTTATACTATAATCCGCTGAATTTTAAATTTTCTTATAGTATTAGAAAACTTGGCTTTGCCAAACCTCTGGCGTAGGCAAGGCCGCCGCCTGCGCTTATACTATTTTTCTTAAAATTTATTTACTTTCTTATAGTACAAAAAAAACGAACAGAGACGCAAATCATTGCGCATCTGTCCGGCTCTGAAAAATAGGCTTTAAATGAGTACCATCAGAATTGGGATCTCAATTAAGCTTAATAATGTTGTTTCAGTTACCATGACCGCGGCGTAATCCGAATCAGCATGGTACAATTCCGATACAACCGGCGCGTTGGTCATGACCGGCATCGCCGACTGTAGAATAAAGACTTCCTTCATAAGAAGAGGCATCGGTGTCGGCAATACGAGCAGCGTCATAATCGCTGGTGCAGCAACGAAACGGCCGATCAGCACACCGATATTGTCTTTTTCAAGTCGAATTTTGCGCAATCCCGCCTGATGAATCGCAATTCCGATAAAGATCATTGACAGCGGGATAGTCAGCCCGCCGATATAATTCAGGTCGGACATTAAGAAAACGGGCAGCTTAACATGCAGCAGCACAAGTACCACACCGATCATAAAACCCAGAAGCGGCGGCGAGAAGATCTTGCCCAACGTCTGTTTCAGCGACATTTTTTCATGAAGATCACCGTCACGCTGGATCAGGTATACGCCAAGTGTCCAGAAAAATGTTGTATTAGCCATATAAAAAACAAGTACATACGGCAGGCTCTGTTCACCAAAGAGCGCCAGATTTACCGGCAGGCCGATAAAAACCGTATTAGAGTTGCAGAACATGGACTTAAAAAGCCCGCTGTGTCGCTCAGGAACAGCAAAGATCTTCACAGCCAGAAATGAAATGGCAAACAGAATAAGCATTGAAAGGACGGGAAAACGGAGATTTGGCAGCAGATTCAGCAGTTCTTTGCTTGTAAAATCATTTGTTATTGTGCTGATCATATAGGCAGGCAAAGCGACTTGCGTGACCAGCCTGGCAATTAATTTACTCATTTTTTTATCGAACCATCCGCGGCGCGTCAGTTCATAGCCTAAAGCGATCATAATAAGAATAACCAAGATGCCTTGAATGCCTTGAAAAAAAGTCCCCAATTCAGGTGCCTCCAGATCTGACCGATCAACGATAATGAAAGTATCTTTGAAATTTTTTTCGTGGTCATAAATTTTATTTATTTTTCGTAGTTACAAGCTTACAACTATGCTAGAATCATAGTCAAACATTCAAAGGGTCATAAATATTATTAATGGTGGGAGTGCATCATGAACATACAGGATCTTAACTATTTTCACCAGCTGGTTCTGGATCAGAGCTTTACGAAAGTGGCCGGCCATTTTCATGTGAGTCAGCCAACGATTACTTTGGCAATTAAACGGCTTGAAAAAGAATTCGGCGCAAAACTGGTGGAGCGGAATGCTGCGCATAATGATCTGTCAATGACTGAGAGCGGGATGCAACTGTATCGCCATATTGAGCAGATACTGAATGAATGGCAGCTGGCACATCAGGAAATTCACGCTCTGAACGAGCAGGTTATCCGCTTTGGCATGTCCCCGGCAATCAGCAGCTATTTTTTCCCAAAAGTGACGAATCAGTTACTGAAGACCGGGTTATTGAACCATCTGCAAACCTATGAAGACGGATCACGCGAGGTACTCCGATCGATTATAGACGGAAACATTGATATTGGACTGGTCGGCAGCGTGGCACCGCTGCTTCGCCAGCAGCTTTGTGCTGAGGAACTGAAAACCGTACCGTTTAAAATTGTGGTTGCTCCGTCCAGCCCGCTTGCAAGAAAGACATCTATCAGCTTCAGAGAAGCCACCCGTTACCCGTTCGTCGTACTCAATCACCATTTTGCAAATTCCATTGCATTTGAACAAATCTCCCGTTATGCAGGTGTCACGCCTCGCATCATTTACCGAACAAGCAATATTGACACGTTAAAGCGTATCGTGTCGCACGGGACAGCGATCAGTTACATTGCCGATCTGACCATCCTTCCCGGTGATCCGATCGTCAGCATCCACCTGACCGATGAAAGTCAGCCTTTTTTAACGGTCATGCTTGTCTATCGAAAGACATTAACTTTGTCAGCGCATGTGCAGCAATTTATGAACATCATACGCAAATGGAATACCACGAAGTGTGTCTGAAAACGACCACTTGTTACAGGCAAAATGCGCAACTTCCGGATGACCGTTCGTGAAATGAACGAACAACAGCCGAATACTTTGAAAGATGACAGCCCTGACCGCACGAAAATTCGCATCCTGAATACAATTTAAGTGAGCTTTTTTCTTTACTCACCTTGTTTGCTGCTTTTCTCGTAAAGCGAAGCGTGCACAAGATGAAAACAATTGTGACGGGAGCGATTGGCATCACTATGGATCATTGGAAAATGATCAACGATGAGTTGCGGTTTTTGAGAAATACCAGGAAGAAGTCCATGGCAATTATCAGTATGACTGGCAGAAAATCAAGCGGCCTGCGTACACTACCAAGAAGAACAGCACTGGGCTTCACGGCAATCAATTTTCTGGTCACCGATCTGAAACAGGTTCGTGATTGTCTGCTTGCACTAGACGGTCAGGTCGACTACATTCTGATTGATATTGAACAAAAACAGAATATATCTCTTATTCGCACTGCACGAGCAATGATTACGCAGTCCAGAATCATCACGTGCAAGCCTAATGATGCAACTGTGGAGGCCTGCGATCTGCTCATCAGACATCACGCACATGATGAATTGGAAAACAAATCCATACTGGTGATCGGATCCGGTAATTTAAGTACGAAAATTGCCTTAAGGCTTGCTGAGAGACAGGCAAATGTGCATTTACTCAGCAGAAGCTATACCAAAGCCGTTCAAATCGCTGACTGTTTAAATTTAATTACGCCTGAATTCTCTCCGGCCATACATGCTGTACAGGCACCTGCCCGCAACTATGACAGCATCATTTCCTTTTTGTCTGCCGATGGGATCATCGGCGAGGATTTCCTTCCTTTTCTGAATGAAGATTCCTTGATTATTGACGGAGGGATTAACAATTTTAAACCAGCCTTTATTAAAAAGGCTCTGAAAAAGGGTATCACCTGTTATCGATTAGATGTCCGGATTGCCTTTTTGTACTATGTGCTTCTGCTAAGTCATGAAGTAACATCCTTTTTCACACAAACAATGGGAAGAATTGAATATCCCGAAAAAGACTGCCACTTAGTCTCAGGCGGAATCATCGGCAATGCCGGCGATATTATTGTTGACCAGGTCATGGCACCCACTCAAATTATCGGAATCGCAGATGGGTCAGGCGGGACAAAGAAGGCGAACCGTTACACAGCAAACGAAAAAAAAATAATTGCAGAACTGGCCCGAAAATTAACTGCGCAGTAACACTGCCCGCATCGTTGTATGGCAATGTAGGCAGTGTCTGCATCTTATGAATCGGGCTATTCCTTAAATTGTATGCACATTCATCCATTGTTTTAATTCCATCAGCATTAAATCATATGGATGCGCCTGGTAATCAGCATCTGTTCTTGAATTTTTAATGAATCGTTCAAAATGTTTTTCAAATTCCGGAATGATGGTTATCTCATTCTTTAAAAAAACACGTTGCATCAATTCCAATAAATTTTTTTCCGAAATCTGGTGAGGCGAGCTCAAGTGATAGAGTCCGGTAACCTTATTGTCGATAAACGCTTTGATTGCTTTCGCCAGTTCCAGAGTTGTGACCCCATTCCACATGCAATATTCAGCGCCGCTTATTTCATCAGTGCATTCCATGAACCGGGAAAAGAGCCTTGCGCTTCCGGCACGCAATTCAGGCCCGATCACGGAAGCACGAATCGTCAGATGAGGACCGCGGGTCACTTCGCCCAAATGTTTGGACGTTGCATAGACAGAATGGCTGTCGGGATCATCCGTTTCTGAATACACGCCTCTTGCCCCGGAGAAAACACAGTCAGTGCTTAAATGAATCAGTCGCCCACCCTGACGTTCCGTTAATTTCGCAAGCTGATATGGAAACAAACTGTTTATTTGAAGAGCAAGAAGCGGATTTTTTTCAGCTTCCTCTCCTGCTATTTCAATGCAATTAATGACAATATCAGGGCGGATCATTTCAATAATTTCTTCTGCCTTTACAGAATCGGGTAAATGAAAGTAGATGCTGTGCCGGTCATCAATAGTTCTCGTTGTGTAATACAGCGAAACATTTGAGAGTTCCTGAAAATAAGATACGATGACATGCCCTGCCATGCCTTCTCCTCCGAAAATCAGCAGCTTCATTTAGATGAATCCGCCTTTTTTCAGCATTGCTTTAATTTCGTCTTTACTCATTAAGTCCTGATCGGAACGATAGTCGGCTATTTTGGCTGCAGGATACTTAGCATAATGTTCTGCCAAGCCTTTTATTGGCACGGTCGGCAGGATCACATAATAGGCTTCATCATAAATGACTGTTTTCATGCTCTCATTGACCGAAAGAAGTAATTCATGAATTTTCTCTCCCGGACGAATGCCAAGAATAGTGACGTCTATTTTTTTTATGCCCGCAGCTTCCGATAACACCTGAGCAAGATCAATAATTTTACAGGAGGGCATTTTCATCACATAAATTTCTCCACCGACACTCTCATAAGCAGCTTTTAAAGCCAGCTTCACTGCGTCCTGTACAGACAGGAAAAAGCGTGTCATCTCTAGATCAGTGATTCCGATTCTCTGTTTTTCGATGATCTGTTTTTTAAAAACATGGATCACACTTCCGTTCGTCCCCAGTACATTGCCGCCCCGAACACATACAAATCTTGTATGCCTGTTCATTGTGTTTGCGTGAATCATTAACCGTTCGCCCATAGCCTTTGACAATCCGTAAAAATTTAATGGATCCGATGCTTTATCCGTTGATATATAAACGACTTTTTTTACACCGCAATGGATGGCTGCATCAATGACATGCTGCGTACCGATCACATTCGTTTTCAATGCTTCAATAGGCTGCTCTTCACAAATAGGCACGTGTTTTAGCGCTGCCAGATGAAAAATATAATCAACATCTCTGCACGCTTCAAACAAAGCGTCCTTTTCTCTGATATCGCCAATAATAAAACGTAATTTAGGATTTTGATCAAATTGCTGTTTCATTGTAAATTGATTGGCTTCATTTCTTGAAAAGATCCTAATTTCCTTAGGTTGTTTATCTAGCAATTGATGAATTAACTCATATCCCCATGATCCTGTTCCACCCGTTACCAGGATGATTTGATTCGCCAACAAATCCAATGCCTCCCGAAATTCATAGTAACGATAGGCTGAATACTAAGACAGAAGTGAGTGTTTGTCCCGGTCGCTTCTATGACTGCAAACACCTTTTCGCTTATCTCAATCCTCAGCTTCTATAGCGTATGCATGGCATTTTCAGGATGGCATAGGCAGTCTCTTTATCTTGACGTCTCGTATTCATAATTAGGTGAATCTAACATAGGTTTGTATGAAAACCGGGTGCGGTCCTAAATCTTCTATCATGAGTCGTTGATTGATGCCTTTTGAGTTGCATCGTCGCTATCGCTGCTCGCTGCCGCGGGCGCATTGCGAGCCTCCCCGGCAGGCAGAAATCTGCAGATTCACCTGATAGAGATCAGCTGGAACAATCCCGCAGGTGTCTCACGCTTTCGCTTTGATGTTTGGACATGACATTGTTTAGCTGATTTGGTATGGTAGAAAATCTTATACTTTTGTACGCAAGAAAAAACAGGCATATTTAATGGAAAAACAGACGGCCCGATTGCAGATGCCCAGCTTAATGAAGACAGAGCGAGTTATTTATCATCTTCAGGTCAATCATCCAATCCAAAGACACAGGTAAACAATATAGTTAACATATACGACGAAAGGGTGATGATTAACCAGTGAAAATACTGCTAGCCACATACTGGGCTGTTCCACACGTGGGCGGAGTCTGGAAATACATGGTTCAGTTGAAAAAAAATTTGGAAAGAGCAGGACACAAGGTGGATTTGCTAGGCTACGGCAAGGATAATACGTTCATTCACCTCGTTAATAAAAACAAAAAACTATCTACGGATCAATTACGCCCGCTGCTCCAGGCGAAAATTACACCTGCGAATTATCCTGAGATCTATGCCAATGATCTGGTGAAATATACCGAATTTCACCGGTACATGTATGAACTGGCAGCGGCATACTTTGGACTTGGAGACTATGATCTGATTCATACACAGGATGTACTGTCTACCGTTTCCATGAGCCGTATTAAACCGAGTCATATTCCTTTGGTGGCAACATTGCACGGTTCTGTCGCGCATGAAATTTATCATCAATTGGAGACAACGCTTCGTTCTTCTACATCGTTCATGGCGAAGGAGTATTATAAAAAGCTGGAGTATTTAGGCGCAACTTCGGCAAACACAACGATTGTTGCAAATCATTGGCTGAAAAATATCTTAACTGATGAATTTGCCGTTCCAACGACACAAATCCAGGTGCAGCATTACGGCTATGATACGAGAAGTTTCCTGGAAAAAATGAAAGAAAAATCATCTATTAAAAAACCATCAGGCAAAAAAGTCATTACTTATACTGGAAGGTTAGTAGAGTTAAAAGGTGTACACCATTTATTGACTGCACTGGGCCAGTTAAAAAAAGAGCGCGCAGAGAAAGACTGGGTATGCTGGATCATCGGCGACGGAGATCAGATGGAAGATTTAAAAATTAGAGCGCAATCACTCAGCTTAACTGATGACGTTTTCTTCTTCGGTGAACGGCAGGATATACCGTATTTGCTCTCTTTAAGTGACGTACATGTTTTACCCAGTCTTCTTGAAAATCAGCCATTATCGGTTATTGAAGCACAGCTTGCCGGAAAGGCAGTGCTTGTCAGCGACGCGGGGGGATTACCGGAAATGGTTGAGAATGGCGTTACCGGAATCGTTGTCCCCGCAGGCGATCCTCAGTCCCTGTATGAAAATCTGGATCTTCTGCTGGACAGTGCCAAGCTTAGAAAAAAACTGGGATCGAATGCTAAAATATGGGGAATCAGTCATTGGTCTCAGGAACGTGCAGTAAGAAATTTAATAAAAATCTACAAACGCGCGCAAACTGCCGGAGAGGATGTGACCGATGATACGGGCTTTTCTGTTAATCATTAAATATGCGTTATTAAACGCATGGTCGCGAGCACGTACATGGTTGACACATTTCTGGAAATCGCCCAAAAATATACGTGCACAGGAACAATCCGCTGAAGAAAATGTCTTGCCCTTTAAGCCCGGTTATAGCCACATATACGATCATTTATTTTTGCCGCCTTCCCCACCGGCAAAAGTTGTTGTCAACCGATTAATATGGGATCGAATAAGCAAAGATACAAAGGACGGATATTTACTCCCGGAGCAGGCGATGCTGCGTTTATTACAAAAAATGAATGGCGATCGGTATAATCAGCTGTTCACTAATGCCAGCCAAACTCCGGACCTGTTTGTTGATCATGAATTATGGGGCGAAACATTAAAACAGTTACCAAAACAATACAGGATTCCTGATCATGATCTGCTTCGGACATTTGATTCGATGAGCGGGAACCACTATAACCAGCTGTTCAGGAATCCGTCTGACACCGCCAGGGTTTTTGTTGATGAGCCGTGGCGATCAATCATGAAAGCAATACCTGCGACTTTTTCCATGCCTGATTCTGAGACGATTGAACTCTTTAAAACAATGAAAACAGACCGTGTTCCTTCACTCTTTCTAAACGACACCCGCACACCAGATGTCTTTGTTAACAGTGAAATCTGGGATCCTATGATTCGCCGGTTCCCAAAAGATTATAAGATACCGGATGTACGGGATCTGCAACTGCTGAATCAATTTGATTCTCGTCATTACAGCCACCTTTTCCTTGAGCCGGAGACAGAGCATGATCCGGTAGCTGTCGATCGTACTGTGTGGGACACGATTGCAGATGAACTTCCTGAAGATTACAAGCTGCCAATTGCTCTCAATGAGAAGTTTTGAGTGTAAAGATGCGCACACAGCCCGCCTGATACGGGTTGTGTGCATTTCTATATGCTGAGCATTCACCGGAGATGAACATCTTTTAACGCCTGTGCCCAAAGTTCATTATTTCCGTCCCACTTATCACGATTAGGAAACTCAAGTGCACAGACTTTATCAATCGGCCAGTTTTTCACGACCATGTCTTTAACGTTCGTATGATTGATCACAAGAATGCGAAAATCACCGTTTACTAACTGTGATAACGTTTCCTGCAGTGCCAGAATCTCATCAAATGCACCCTCCGTACGAATAAAGAGTATCCGTTTGTTAGTCCTCACCTTGGTCAGAAATCGATTCACCCGGCGATCAAATTTTGCTTTGACTTCCGGATACGTCGCCAGATGGGTCACTGTATTCAGCCTGGCATCAAAATCATGATTGGAAATAATATTGTACTGCGTATCAACGACCAGCAGATTCTTTTCATCAGCGTATCCTTTCACTGACAAATTCGACCGCTCCATAAATCCTTGAAATCTATTTTTAAGCAGCCGATTTACGTCATGCAATGATGGCGAGCCCATCCAATCGATAACTCCGGCAAAAGGCCGTAAATGAAGTTTTCTTAATTGAATACTTGCAAGGCATAAATCACCTAAACTGAAGATGGAATCGTAGTTGCCATTAATTGTTTCAAAACTCAAAACTGGTCATCCTCCTTGTAAAAGATTCGTTCATCATATAAAATGCTGCGCCATTGCATTTTGGAAAGGCTGCAGTGTATTCCATTGGAATTTTTGGATCGATGTATCAGTTAATAGAGGCAAGAATTGAGATGTCTGCACGACATATTAAGTGAAGCAGAAATTTGAGGCGGGCGAGGCGGTCAAAAGCGAAGAAGTCAGTTGGCAAAAGAGGTGCGCCATTATGCTTACATTCAAAAGTTAATGCAGTTTTACGCGCAGACCGGCTTATTCGTGAAAAGTGCTGACTTTATATGTTTTTCAGCCTGCTGAACAATTTAACCAGTCCGCCGAAAAGCCTTCAGTAGTTAAACGGTGCTCTTAGCATGGATCACATGACAATCATTTGTAAGATGATTGAGACACCTGCCGGAGGAAGATCCTCCGTCTTAAACACAAGTCTCCCTTCGCCTACTTCATAGCTTGCTTTTGGCTGCAAAATACCATTAACAAATAAGTTTGTAAATGAAGTGCTGCATGGATCCAGAATTCGCTGCTGCCCGTACCCTTTTAAAGCATCTTTATTGGTGTACACCCTTTTCAGACCGTCGGAAATCGTATAAAATTCGAAACACTTAACCGAAGCAGGAAGAGAAATCTGTATTTCTGTGCCACAGACAGTCGGGTAGTTCAGAAAAGGTTTCGGAATATCTTTTTTGTTCATTGCCGCTCCCTCCATATTGTGATTCATTTTATTCGCATCGCCTGCAAAGGGTGACACTTTTTTCGGCAAATTGAATAATTCTATTCGGCGGGTTATTCGTTTATACGCATAGATACAAATTCACATAGAATGCAACTGTGACCATAGACAGCATAACCATTGAACTGAAGGGAGAGATCAATTGTGCACGGCACGTTCCGTGGTGGAAGAGGTGACGACTGCTCGTTTGCCGTGGGCAGTCCAGAAGCCTCCTCGGGCAAGTTGAAATCTGCGAGGTCCCGCTGGTAACGCAGTTCCCGCAGACATACCTCCCGTTTTGATGCCCGGACATTGTATTGTTTTGTTGGTTGCCTGCAGGGCAAAATCATATACTTTCTTATCTTGTAAGACATGAGAACCGGAAGGTCTATCGTTTGTTCAGTTTTTTAAAAAGACAGGAGGAATAAGGATGCCGTTAAAGATAATAAAACTTGCGTTTCCTGCTGAAACCAAGCTTTCGGTTACACCGTCAGTAGGTAGATTTTTTTATGAAACAAAAGAAACCGCACCCGGTGGCACGACCTTACAAATTGATGTGTCTGAATTTCTGGATGATACAGGTGAGAATGCTTCTGAGTTTCCTGAACTGAATCTTGACAACAGCTATTTCCATGTATTTATAAATGGCGTGTTGCAAATGGAAGACAATTTTGCTTATACCTCAGGAGGAAAAGATATAGGTAATTTAATGATGCTCGTACCTGAAGGATCCGAAGTTGCGTCAAATGTTCCTATTATTCTGGAAATCGTCAATTTTGACCCTTCATCTAAAAATATTGCTGAATAGGCGCAGGACATGGCATCTTTCGCGCGCCTGGCACCTATGTATCTTGAGAGAACTTTCGTGATGAAATGCCACTAATCGTTGTATCAACAAGGTAAATGCATATAGTTCTTGCAAAAAAAAGACCGGTAAATCGGCATACAGCCGTTCCCAGTCTTTTTTAATGCCTGCTATTAGAAAACTTGGCTTTGCCAAACCTTTGGCATGGGCAAAGCCTTAGTTGCACTTATACTATTTTCCTTAAATTTTATATACTTTCTTATAGTATTAGAAAACCTGGCTTTGCCAAGCTTTGGCATGGGCGAAGTCGCCGTCGCATTTATACTATAATCCGCTAAATTTTAAACTTTCTTATAGTATAAAGAAAGCAGGTTGTCGACCACTAATGGGCCTGTTGATGAGTGATCAGGCATTAACCAATATGTTGTTTAATGCGTTCAGCAAGTGCTTCTTTGGGCTGAAAACCAACAACCTTGTCAACAATTTCACCGTCTTTGAACAGGAACAAAGTCGGTATGCTCATAACTCCGTATTTGCTGGCAGTTGCCTGATTTTCATCAACATCCAGCTTAACGATTTTAAGCTTATCGGATAATTCAGAATCCACTTCTTCAAGAACCGGTGCCATCATTTTGCATGGTCCGCACCAGGTTGCCCAGAAATCGGCAAGCACGAGTCCTTTTGATGTTTCATCCGTAAAGTTTGTATCAGTTACCTGATTAATTGCCATTGTGAAACCCCCTTAACAAAATTCAGATTGCTTTATGTCACAAAGTATAGCATGTGCCGCTCTGAGATGCCATTATTCAGCTTGAGTGTCCCGTCACTTAAATTCAACAACGGTAACACCGCTGCCACCCTCGCCCTGAGCACCGAGCCGCGATGTTTTGACTCGAGGGTGGCCTTCGATCAACTGTGTCACACCCTTGCGCAGCGCACCTGTTCCTTTGCCGTGAATAATCGATACACGCGCATAGCCGGCCAGCATGGCTTCATCCAAGTATTTTTCCAACCTCCGCATGGCATCCTCATACCGTTCCCCGCGAAGATCCAGCTCCGGGCGTACAGTATTCCCCGAAGTGCGGACGTTAACCACCGGTTTTACCTTTTTTTCTTCTTTCACTCGTTTTAAATCGCCTGCCTGTACATTCATTTTTAAAATACCAGCCTGAACGAGATATTCCTGATCGCTTATTTTATTGACAATATATCCATTCTGTCCAAAGCTGATAATTTTTACGGCATCGCCTGGACGAAATCCGGAAACTGAGCTGTTTGGTTTTTCTGATGCGGGTGCATCAGAAGCCGGTTCCAGTGAATCAATGGCATGGACCAGTTTCGTCCTGGCATCAATCAGTTGATGTTCTTTCACCTGTCCCTGCCTCTGATACCGGCGCAATTCATCAATAATTTCCTCAGCTTCACGGCACGCCTGCTTAAGCGCTCGTTCCGCTTTTTCACGAGCCTTAGCCAGAATTGCTTCTTTTGAACGTTCCAGCTCCTCCAGCTGCTTTGTCAGATCCGCCTCTTTCTTCTCGGCTTCGATCTTCAGCCGGCGCGCCTTTTCTTCTTCCATCTCGGCCGCTTTACGATTTTTTTCCAGCGAAGCGATCATCTTGTCTACCTCATTGGTTTCATGGCTGATCTGCAAACGGGCGCTTTCGATGATTTCCTGCGGGATACCGAGCTTTCGTGCGATTTCAAATGCATTGCTTCGTCCGGGAATGCCAAGCAGAAGACGATATGTCGGACTCAGCGTTTCAACATCAAATTCCACGCTGGCATTCATGACGCCTGGGCGTTCGTAAGCATATGCTTTTAATTCACTGTAATGTGTCGTACAGATAATCGTCGCACCTTTCCCGTATACGGCATCAAGGATTGACATGGACAGCGCCGCACCCTCCTGAGGATCAGTGCCCGCACCCAGTTCGTCGAAAAGAACGAGACTGCTGAAATCCACATTTCCTAAAATTTTAACGATATTCGTCATATGAGAGGAGAACGTACTGAGACTCTGCTCAATGGACTGCTCGTCACCAATGTCTGCAAACACGTTGCGGAACACACTTGCCTCCGAATCTTCGGCAACCGGTATCTGCAGCCCGGATTGTGCCATCAGCGTCAGCAGGCCGGTTGTTTTCAGAGAGACCGTTTTTCCGCCGGTATTCGGACCGGTAACAATCAAGGCATGAGTGTGCTCATCAAAAACAACATCAATCGGAACGACCTGATCGGGATCAATCAGCGGATGTCTCGCCTTCTTGAGCCGAATGATTCCGTGATCATTTAATTTTGGGCGCGTCGCCTTTATCTGATGTCCGTATGCCGCCTTGGCAAAAATAAAATCAAGCTGTGCAAGTCGTCCGACGTCCTCAAGCATCGGCTCGGCACTTTCCGCTGTTTCCGCAGAAAGTGCGCGCAGGATGCGCTCAATTTCATGGCGTTCTTTTGCCCGCGCCTCGCTGAGTTGATTATTCAGATCCACAATGGACTGAGGTTCAATAAATAAAGTGGCGCCCGAAGCGGACTGGTCATGAACAATTCCGCCAAATGACGCGCGATATTCCTGTTTCACTGGAATGACCTGCCGATCATTGCGAATCGTAATGATTTGCTCGGAAAGCATTTTGTTATTCGCGCGCACAATGCTCTCCAGCTTCTGCTTGACCCGGCTGTCACATGTTCGGATCTGTCCGCGTATCTGGCGCAGTGCCGGACTGGCCGAATCCATAACACCACCCTGATCATCAATAGCGCTGCGGATTTTTCGTTCCAGACCTCCTGGCGGATCAATCTGAGCGACAAGATCAACCAATATCGGTAATTCAATTTCCTGATTCCCGATCAAATCAAAAATAAACTTTTTCATTAATCGTGCGCCACGAATCGTATCGGCAAGATCAATCAGTTCCTTTGCCTGAAGCATTCCGCCGATTTTTGACCGCTTCAACGCAGGGCGTACGTCCGTAATGCCGCCGAAGGGGACCGAACCCTTCAGACGCAGTACGGTTGCTCCTTCATCCGTTTCTTCCTGCATACGATTGACTGTATCCAGACTTCCTGATGGTGTCAGCTCCGCAATGCGCTCTTTGCCAAGCGAAGACGCAGCGCAATACATCAGTTGCTGCTTTATTTTTTCATATTCAAGGATGCGCAAGGCATGCTCATTCAAAATCAACATCTCCCTCTGTTTGAGGATGCTTTCTGTTATCTTTTTTTCTGAAGTAAAAAATCTCTGATCCGATTAATCGGCCATGTATTTATCACGTTTTCCGGCCGGATACCTGCACGGATCGCCGTTTCCACACCCAGATGCATATCTTCTATCATCTGCAGGGAGTGACTGTCTGTATTAATGGCTATTTTGACACCGGCTTTCTGAACCTTGTCCAGCCATTTTGCAGACAAGTCAAGGCGAGAACGGCTGGCATTCAATTCAAGCACCGTTCCAGTTTCCTTTGCCAGTTCAATCAGCTGTTCAACATCCACGTCATATCCACGTCGTTTGCCGAGCAGACGGCCGGTCGGATGCGCGATAAGACGAACATGCGGATTGCGGCAGGCATTTTCCAGACGCTTCATGATATGCCTGCGATCCTGCGAAAAAGAGGAGTGAACAGATGCAATGACGAAGTCCAGCTTTTTCAGCATCTCATCAGGATAATCCAGCGCCCCGTCCGGCAAAATATCCATTTCAGTTCCCGAGAATAATGTAAAGTCATCAAACTGTTTGTTGATTCGTGCAACTTCGCTGATCTGCTCATCGAGGCGCTCAAAGCTCAGACCGTTTGCGACACGCAGCGAACGTGAATGGTCGGTCAGGCAGGCATAGGCATAACCCTTTGCCCTCATCGCAGACGCCATTTCCATAATCGTATGTGATCCATCGCTCCATGTGGAATGCATATGCAGATCACCTTTGATATCTGAGCATTTGATAAACGGGAGTGCCCCTTCCTGTGCCCATTCTATTTCCTGCTTTCCCTCACGCACCTGCGGTGGAATGTAAGTTAACCCAAAGTAATTGTAGATGGCTGTTTCGCTGTCAAACGTAAGCACCGATCCGTCACTTCGCTCAATCCCATATTCACTGATCTTCTCATGACGCGTTTTGGCCAGCCTGCGCAGCAGCACATTGTGCGCCTGTGATCCTGTAAAATGCAGTAACATCGACGCATATGTTTTCTTTTCGGCAAACCGAAAGTCAACGGAAACATGAGCCGGATCATCGAGCAGCACCGTCATTTTTGCCTCACCGCGCCCGACAACTTCATTAACCGGAAGCGATGTCAGCAAATCTTCCGAAGTCTGCTCTGACTGCTCTGTTTCAATAACAAAATCCAGGTCTTTCATCTTTTCTTTTGTGCGCCTTAAACTGCCGGCATAGGAAAAACGTTTGATCGATTTTATTTGGCGGAGAATGCACATGATTTTTTCCGCCAGCTCCAGCATGTATGGGACAGCCAGTTCAGCAGGTCTTTGCTGCTCGCTGAGCGCCTGCAGAATATGTTTTTCCGTTTTTTCGCCAAATCCGGAAAGCAGGCGCACTTTTCCCTGTTCACAGACTTTGCGAAGCGAATCCCGGTCAATCACATCAAGTTCTCGATATAAGCGGCCGATCTTCTTTCCACCAAGTCCCGGCAGACGAAGTAAATCAATCAGCCCGCGCGGTATTTCTTTTTCAAGTGCATCCAGCACTGATGATTGACCGTGCACCAGCAATTCTTCGATGACCTGTGCAGTCGATTTGCCGATGCCTTTCAATTTACTTAAATCATCGATTTCTTTCATTGAACGCGGATCGTTCTCCAATGCGCGTCCCGCACGATGGTAGGCGGCAACTTTAAAAGTATTTTCGCCCTTTATTTCCAGATAGACAGCAATCATATCCAGCTGTTTAATAATCTGTTTTTTATCCACAGAAGCTCACCTTTTTTATGCAATGCCCTTATCGCTCGAAATTGTTCACTTATTGAAATTATCTGATCCAGCCGGCAAAGGCCACCCACATTCCCTTAAGAAGATCTGAAAAATATGGTGTGTGCGCAATCATTGATTTGGCAAGCGACGATTGAGCGATCGCCGATTGAATCCCGCTGACCGGCGTTAACGAACCGGCGTAAAGCAGGAAAAACAGAATAAGATAAATCTCAATGAAACCGATTAATGCACCGCCCAAGTGATTAACTGAACGCAGAATAGGCAGTTCGGCAAGAAAATTCAATGTTGACCCTATAATATTCAAGATTATTTTTGTCGCAAGAAACAGGATGATAAACGCAATGGCCTGGTAATAGGCGGACTGCAGATCCATTGTACCGAGAAATTGAAACACACTGCTCTCCGAAGCGGAGGTCGGGAAAGGAATCCAGAATTTCAGTGTGCCGGCCAGCGGTTTGCTGTACATCATCGCAACCACATAGGCAATAACAAATCCTGCCAGATGGATCAGCTGCAAGATCAGTCCACGCCGAAAGCCATTGAAGAAACCTGAAGCAAGGATGATAAGCAAAACAATCGTAAGAAGCATAAAAATCAATCCCAACTTTCTTTGTTGCATCATGATAGAAACCGACCGTTAAGCAGTCGGCAAACGTACTTTTTTCTATCATATCAGAAACTCAAACAGATGAAAAACAAGACTTTCATGCACAATCTCTGTCAAACAGCAGCTTTTACACGGATTCATCCTTTTATGCAACTTAGAAAGACCAGGCAAAGCCAGGTCCTTTGCCACAGATCTTGTACCTGACGGACATTCCAGCTGCTCACTTGCTGCGGACGCACCGCGATCCTCCTCGGGCACCTGGGATCTGCAGGGCCCCCAGGCATCTCGCGCTTTCGTATCTGGCTTACACTTTATACTTAGCTAAAATCTTATACTTTCTGATCGTATGAAAAAGCCAATGCATCTGTCGCATTGGCTTTAAAATCACCGGTATCCCCTTAGCCCCGCAGCTCAGCACCCAGTTCATCGGCACAGGCATTCAATATTTTCTCGTGAACGGCATTCACTTCATCATCGGTCAATGTCCGTTCAGGATCAAAGTAGACAAGGGAAAAAGCCATCGATTTTTCATCACTGGCAACATGCCCACCTTCGTATACGTCAAAAAGTCGAACCGATTTAAGAAGCGGCCTGCCGTGTTCGCGAATCACACGATACAGATCTGCCGCGGCAACTGACCTTTTGACGACCAGCGCAATGTCCCGTGACGTTGATGGATAACGCGGGAGGAGCTGGTAACTGATTTCAGTTGCACCACGACGAAGCAGTGATTCAATGGCAATCTCAAAAACATACGTAGCGTTCAGCCCATGTTCCCGCTGGACCGTTGGATGGAGTGTGCCCAGATAGCCGATAACCTCGCCATTGAGCAGAATGTCTGCCGTCTGCCCTGGGTGCATGCCTGCTCTTTTCGATGGACGGTAGTCGACCTGATTCTCAATGGCTAGTGACTCAAATAACGTTTCAACGATTCCTTTAACTGAGAAGAAATCTACTGATTCCGGTTCGCCTTCCCAGTTTCGTTCCGTACGCTTTCCAGTCATGATTCCGGCTAAATGTTCTTCTTCGGACGGTCTCGGACTGCCAGCGTCCGGCAGGAACACCTTGCCGATTTCATAAAGCTTGACGTCCGCCATTTGCCGGTTGAGATGATATTGAATGACATCAATAAGCTGCGGAACAATGCTCTGACGCAGTGCCTCATGCTCCTCGCTCATTGGCCAGACGACTTGTGTCGGTTCCGTTGCCGCATGGTGCACGGCATAGGATGAAGCATGCATTTTCGTTGTCAGCGAATACGTATAAACCTGATTAAGCCCGGTACTCTCCATCAGCGCCTCTACCCTGCGCCTGATTTTTTGATAGGGCGTCAGCGCGGCATGCGATGAAGTACCGTCCGGAAGAGTTGCCGGAATCCGATTATATCCGTATATCCGGCCGACTTCTTCTATAATATCTTCTGGAATGCTGACATCGAAGCGCCGTGCGGGAACGGATATGTGAAGCGTTTCTCCTTCCGTTTTGACAGTGAAATTCAATCGCTTCAATATGCCGACAATCTGTTCTCGCGGAAGCTGAGTACCAAGAACCTGGTTAATCTTCTCCAGTGGCATGGTGATTTTTTGTTCCGGAACCGTGCGATAACCTTGTTCAACAATTCCTTTAAGTACTGTTGCATGAGCAAATTGAGCCAGCAGTTCAGCCGCACGATCTGCAGCAACTGCTGTACGGTTTCGATCCACACCTTTTTCATAACGGCTGCTGGCATCCGAACGCAGTTGAAGCCGTGAAGCTGTTTTACGAATTGAAATCGGATCGAACACTGCCGCTTCAAGCAACACATTTTTCGTATCATTAGAAACTTCCGTATTTTCGCCGCCCATCACACCGGCAACGGCCACACCTTTTTTACCATTGGTGACCAGCAGATCATCCGAAACAAGTATTCGCTGCTGACCGTCAAGTGTCGTAATCTCTTCATTTTCTCCGGCAAAACGAACCAGAATATGGTTTGAGCCAAATTGATCAAGATCAAACGTGTGCAGCGGCTGACCGTATTCAAGCATGACATAGTTAGCGATATCTACCACATTGCTGATTGGCCGAACGCCGGCAGCGATCAGGCGCAGCTGCATCCACCTGGGCGACGGAGTAACCTGAATCCCGGTCAGGACACGCGCACCATAGTAGGGGACTTTGTCTGCAGCCTCAACTGACACACTGATTCTGCTGCCTGCGGAATCAGTTGATTCCATGACTTCAGGCTTTCTGAAGCGAACCTTCCGATCAAGAATGGCTGCGACTTCGAAAGCGACGCCAAGCATATTCATACAGTGTGCGCTGTTCACTAGAATATCCAGATCAAGGATCACATCATCCAGATTCAAATAGGGAAGTGCGTCAGCGCCAACCGGTACTTGATCATCAAAGATATAGATTCCGTCCGCATATTCTTTTGGCACGTAATTACGATCAAAACCAAGTTCTTCAAGTGAACAAATCATTCCGTTTGATTCCGTGCCGTGCAGCTGTGCCCGCTTGATGGTTACGTGGTTCGCGATCTGTGCACCGACCGTAGCGACAGGCACTTTCTGACCGGCAGCAACATTAGGTGCGCCGCAAACGATTTGGACTGTTTCGGATCCTAAATTCACCTGGCAGAGATGAAGTTTTTTCGCTTCAGGATGCGGCGTGCAGGCTTCGACTTTGCCGACAACGATTCCTTTCAGGCCTTCCCCGGGGTAGTCAATATGCTCGACTTCGATCCCGGCATTGGTAATTTTGTCCGCCAGCTGTTCCGGCGTCACTCCGGTTAAATCCACATAGTCTTGCAGCCATTTATAAGAAACCAGCATATTTTTCTCTCTCCTTACGCTCGATTAAATTGTCTCAGAAAACGAATGTCATCGGTGTAGAAATGACGGATATCTTCAATGCCGTATTTCAGCATGGCAATTCTTTCCGGTCCCATGCCGAATGCAAAACCCGTGTATTCGTTCGGATCAAATCCTGACATACGAAGCACATTCGGGTGCACCATTCCGGCACCGAGAATCTCGATCCAGCCCGTACCCTTGCATACACGACAGCCATGGCCGCCACATCTGAAACAGGAGATATCCATTTCTACCGAAGGTTCGGTAAAGGGAAAGAAGCTCGGGCGAAGTCGAATTTCACGATCTGCACCAAACAGATGTTTCGCGAATACGGTTAAAATGCCCTTTAAGTCACTCAGTCTCACATGATGGTCAACATAAAGCCCTTCAATCTGCATAAACTGGTGTGAGTGCGTCGCATCATCATTGTCACGCCGATATACCTTGCCCGGGCAGATCACTTTGACCGGTCCGATCCCTTTGTGCTTCTCAAGAGTATGTGCCTGAACCGGCGATGTATGCGTACGCATCAGGATCTCATCCGTAATATAGAATGAATCCTGCATATCGCGCGCCGGATGATCTTTCGGCAGGTTAAGCGCTTCGAAATTGTAATAATCCTGCTCCACCTCCGGCCCTTCTTCGATTGAAAAGCCAAGTCCGATAAACAGGTCCTCTACCTCCCGAATGATGGAAGCAAGCAGATGATGACTGCCGGTCGTTATTTTTCTTCCGGGCAGTGTCACATCTATTTTCTCCGCTTCAAGCTGTTTTTCCAGCAGTTTCGCTTCCAGATCCGCTTTCTTCTCCTCAATCTTCGCAGCAATCAGTTTGCGCACTTCATTTGCCAGCTGGCCGACAATCGGGCGTTCTTCAGCGGAAAGTTTCCCCATGCCCTTCAGAACTTCAGTAATCGGACCTTTTTTGCCAAGAAAGCGGACATGTGCTTCCTGCAAGGTCTTGAGTCCGTCCGCAGATTCGATTTTCTCAAGCGCCTGAGCGCGCAGCTCAAGCAGTCTCTCTTTCAGCATTTTTCTTCATCCCTTCATCAATTCCTATTCATAAAAAAAACGCTTCTCCCCTGAAAAGGGACGAAGCGTCGTGGTACCACCCTTGTTGACAGTTCTGACAAAAAAACTGCCCACTTTCGTTCGTTTAACGGCGAGTGCCGGCTGATCCTAGGCCGGCTGAAAACCGGCATCAGACAGCAACTTCGGAGTGAATTCGTTCGGCCCATATTATAAGCACGCTCTCAGTCGGCGGCACGCTCTCCCTGAATAACGGTTCCGAAGTACTGATCTCCTTCATCGTTTTTCCTTCATTCCCGATCACAGCAACGATCCGTGAATTCGGGTTAATCTTTTTTCAGTATAGATAATTTCATCCGTTTATGCAAGTCCCTTCGCCTGCAGCCAGTACAGCAGAATACCTGATGCAACCGCCACATTGAGTGATTCCGCAGATCCGCGCATTGGGATTTTCACTTGCTGATCCATCTCGGCAAGCAGTTCAGGCGACGCACCATTTCCTTCATTTCCAACGACCAGCCCAAAATACGGTCCATTTACGCTAACCTGATCAAGTTCATGCCCCTGAAGTGAAGAACCATAGAGTGGGATCTTTTGTGCTTTCATTTCTTTAGAAAGCTGAAAAAGATTTTTATGGACAACCGGAAGATGGAAATGTGAACCCTGAGCAGAGCGCAAAGTTTTCGCATTATAACCGTCGACGCATCCGTCTCCAAGGTAAATGGTATCAAGCCCAAAGGCATCCGCGGTTCGGATCAGCGTACCCAGATTCCCCGGGTCCTGGACACCATCAACAAGCAGATAGCGTCCGGGTTTTAATAGTACCGCCGGCCGGCTCATTTCGCATATGGCAATGATACCTTGCGGGGTTTCCGTTTGCGTCAGCTCTGTAAAAATTTTATGTGTCACCTGAAAGATTTCAATCCCGTCCAACGGCCATTCCGCAGGCAGATGGAAAGCTTCATCAATCAGAATTGTATTCACTTGCTCTCTGGCGGAAAAAACGGCTTCCTGAACTAAATGCGGACCTTCAATCAAATACTTTTGCTCACGCTCCCGCCATTTGCGCAGCTTTAATTTTTTCCATAGCTTTACTTTTTCATTTTGTAATGACACCATACGACGCACGATTACAGGCCCCTTTAGAAGTGTTACATATTTGTCCGCAGACTATCCATACTATACCATATCACCGGCATTAAATGCTTATATGAAAGGAGTTTGCTTTTCAATGGATCTGGACATCAGACGCGCCGTTTTGCACAATCTTCACGGAAATAATAAGCAGCAGCTTCAGGATACCGTCGTTGACGCCATTCAGGACGGTCAGGAAAAAATGCTGCCCGGACTCGGCGTACTTTTCGAAGTGCTTTGGAACAAGTCAGACAACGCGTTCCGCGATCAAATGCTGTCACGACTCGAGCAAGGTGTATAAAGAAGTGATCTGAAAGCATACTGAGAAGCAGCACAGTGTGATCTGTGCTGTTTTTTTATTTTTCAGTTGAATATAACCTTAATTTTGCTCCTCATCATGCTTAAGCACATCTTTGAGATAAAAACAGGTCCGTCTGCGGATCGGCCATGGGTCCATCTCCCGTACCTTGGCTGAAAGCAGAATACACATTATAATCAACTTAATGAATAATTGCCGGAGCCAAAAAATGAAAATCGCAATCTGTGATGACGACAAAACGCAAAGAGAATACTTGACGGCCCTCGTCAGTGAATGGGCGAAAAAGAGCGGCACAATGCTTAGACTGGAATGCTTTGAAAATGCGCAGGCATTTCTCTTTTCCTGGAGTGGCGATCAAAGTTATGATGCGCTGCTTCTTGATATTCAAATGCCGGGACTTGACGGAATGGCACTGGCCCGAAGAATACGCGAAAATGATGAACAGCTGGCTATCATTTTCATTACCGGATATTCCGAATTTATGGACGAAGGTTATGAAGTTTCGGCACTCCATTATCTGATGAAACCAGTGCAAAAGGAGAAGCTTATTCCTGTTCTTGAACGTGCTTCCCAGAAAAAGGAAAAGAAGATTAAGACGCTGCTGATAGAGCAAGACGGTGAGACGGTTCGCCTAAATCAGGAGAACATTCTTTGTCTGGAAGCATTCGCTCACACCATTGATGTGACCACCTCAGAGCAAAACTATCAGGTTAAAGCAAGCATTGATCGGCTTGAGCGTCAGCTTGATCCTTATCTCTTTGTCCGGCCCCATCGCTCTTATCTTGTCGGATTAGCATATATCAGCCAGCTTGGAAAAACGGAACTGACGCTTGATAACGGTAAGAACATTCCAGTCAGCAGGCGCCGCTATCAGGAAGTCAATGAGGCATTCATCCGTTTTTATAAAGGAGATGTCCTGCGATGATTTTTTATTTCGTTTATGGATTGGCTACCCTCTCCTTGATCTTTCTGACTATGATGATGACAAAACGTCACATACGCCGCTCAGATGAACACCGTCTTGATACATATCAGAAGGATCTGCTTGCCAAGCACTATGATGAAATCCAGAATATCTACCACAAAATGCGCGGCTGGCGCCATGACTACCACAACCATATCCAAACGATGAAAGCTCATCTTGCCCTTCATCAAACAGACGAGCTCAAAGCTTATTTGGACATGCTGGATCATGATCTGGAAGCTGTGGATACGGTAATAAAAACCGGCAACATCAAACTGGACGCCATTCTGAACAGCAAGCTTTCACTGATCGCAAGCAGCAACATTCAAGTAAATGCCAAAGCCCAGGTACCCGCCAGACTTACTGTAAACGATGTCGATCTGTGTATCATCATTGGCAACCTGCTTGATAACGCGCTTGAGAGTTGCCGCGCGCTGCTCAGCAACCCGCAGCCATTCATCCGCATCTATATCGGCATTTTTAAAAAACAGCTCTACCTTTCCGTAACGAACTCCGCACCGGAAAAGCTCAGAAAAACAGGCATCGGGCGCTACCTGTCAACAAAAGGCATAGGTCACGGTTTCGGTTTAAAGCGGATTGACACCCTCGTCAGGAAATATGGCGGCTATCTCAACCGCCAAAACGAGCCCGGCGTATTCGCTACAGAGATTATACTTCCCCTTTAACTGAGGAGGGGGCGCTGATGAACCCAAATTGTGCTGCCCCTTTAACTGAGGAGGGGGCGCTGATGAACCCAAATTGTGCTGCCCCTTTATCTGGGGAGGGGCGCAGATAAGCCTAAATTGTGCTGCCCCTTTATCTGGGGAGGGGCGCTGATGAACCCAGATTGTGCTGCCCCTTTATCTGGGGAGGGGCGCTGATGAACCCAGATTGTGCTGCCCCTTTAACTGAGGAGGGGGCGCTGATGAACCCAGATTGTGCTGCCCCTTTATCTGGGGAGGGGCGCTGATGAACCCAAATTGTGCTACCCCTTTAACGAGAGGGCGCAGATGAACCCAGATTGTGCTGCCCCTTTAACTGAGGAGGGGGCGCTGATGAGCCCAGATTGTGCTGCCCCTTTATCTGGGGAGGGGCGCTGATGAGCCTAAATTGTGCTGCCCCTTTATCTGGGGAGGGGCGCTGATGAACCCAAATTGTGCTGCCCCTTTAACGAGAGGGCGCAGGTGGGACCGGTTATTTATTTCACGCAATAGTCATTAACCGTTCGTGTTTCATTTCGTGCCATTCGTGCACATTTAAATCCCTAAAGCAATTCCTGTGCTAATTTTTAGTCATAAGGAGTTGATGTTTCGTGAGACAATCTGATCAAAAGCCGAGTTACTCGACAGTACAAAATATCGGATACGTTCTGAAAAACATGTGGCATTGGAACCGAAAGTTATTTTTCGCTGCGGCCGCGCGTGTTCCTTTCCTTGTTTTTCTTCCTTTTCTGGGCATCTTTATGCCGAAGCTGGTTATTGATTGCCTGACTGCAAAAGTTAGCCCCTGGCATTTCGCTTCGTTCATCGGCCTCATGACGCTTGCCATTCTTGTCTGCAATACGCTCGGTAGATACCTTGATGCCTGGTTGCAATGGAATGTTACCGGTAATCGCATCCATTACATTGAGCTTATGCAGCAAAAGATGATGGATACAGATTACGGCAACCTTGAAAGCCCCGAGGGACAAAACAAACGGGAAAAGGCGCATCAGGCAACAAACAGCAATCAAAAAGGAACAGAAGCGATCATCATGGCGCTCGTTACGCTTGCTGCCAATCTTTTCGGTATCATTCTTTATGGCGGCGTGCTTGCCACGCTTAATCCACTGGTGATTGCCTTTCTGCTGATCACTGCGCTTACTGGCTTCCTTTTCTCCCGCCACGCGCAGGTCTATGAACACAGCCATAAGGATGATTGGACACCGACCGAAAACAAGCTGGATTATCTGATCCGCGAATGCGACGACTATTCAACCGGAAAAGATCTGCGTCTTTATCATATGACCGACTGGTTCGGCGAACGATTCGATGAACTGATGCATGATCGGACCACTTGGCTCAAGCGCATTGCACTGCGTCACTATTTTTCCGATGGTGTCGTTGGTATTATGGCACTGTGCCGTGATTGCGCGGCATACGCTTATCTCATTTATCTTGTATTGAACAGGCAGTTAACAGTTGCTGATTTTACGCTGTTTTTTGGCACCATTGCCGGATTTTCCACATGGTTGACCGGTCTGACCGAGCAATTGGCAAAGGTGCAGCATATGAGCCTTGAGATCTGTGATGTCCGTAATTATCTGGATATGAAGGATACATCGAATCGTGGTAAAGGCATTCCACTTCCATCAAAAGACAGCTGGCCCTGTTCTATCACCTTCGACCATGTTTCCTTCTCTTATCCAGAAAATGATCGGAAAATTCTCGATGATGTCAGTTTTCATATCAATGCCGGAGAAAAAATCGCACTGGTCGGTTTGAACGGTGCCGGAAAAACAACCTGCATCAAATTGCTGTGCGGGTTCTACCAGCCGACATCTGGCCGCATCATGATCAACGGCAAAGACACAGCTTCTTTTAATCGAGATGCATATTACCAGTTGTTAACGGCCGTTTTTCAGGATATTCATATTCTGCCCGTTTCGGTTGCCCGTAACATTGTACCGAAACTTGATGAGCCTATCAATGATGAGAAAATGGAGCGCTGCCTGCGCCTGGCAGGTTTTAAAGACAAAATTGACAGTCTTGAACACGGGCTGGACTCCATGATGGTGAAAGAAGTGCATGAACACGCTGTGCAATTTTCCGGTGGCGAGCTTCAGAAAATGCTGCTTGCACGTGCTTTGTATAAGGAATCACCAATTCTGATTCTTGACGAACCGACTGCGGCGCTTGATCCCATCTCAGAAAACGAACTCTATCAGCGCTACGGAATATTGGCAGCCGGGAGAACGTCTCTGTTTATCTCTCACCGCCTGTCCAGCACACGCTTTTGTGATCGGATCATTTTTCTGTCTGATGGAAAAATCGCTGAGTCCGGTACCCATGATGAACTCATGAAACAGGGCGGAAAGTATGCGGAACTTTTTGCCATCCAAAGTCATTATTATCAAGATCAGCTTCACGGAGAAGCTGCAGGAGGCGAATCGTTTTGAAAGTCCACATTCAGCAATCAAAATTGAAATGGCATTATCTATGGCGCGGTTTAAGATTTATTCATGCCAAAGTGCCTTCCCTGCTCCCGTCCGTTGCATTGGGTGCGCTGCTGAAAGCGTTCAGTCCTTTTATCACCATCTATTTAACGGCCCGGATCATTGATGAACTATTTGGTGCGCGCTCCGCTGCTTATCTTGCGTGGCTGGCTGCTGTAACCGTTATTCTGAACTTAATCGTATATCTCCTGCAAAAAGCGATGGAACGCATAAAAGACATGGGGGAATTCCGATTGCTCTATTTCGGATCGTTCGAGATGGATCAGTTGATCTTAAACACAGATTACGAGAACGTGGAAAAACCTGATTTTCACCTGAAAAAACAAAAAATTGACGAAGCAGCCAACATGAACAGGCGCGGTATCTGGCAACTTCCTGAACTGATCAGTTCATTTATCGCTAACCTATGTATTGTTGCTTTTGCTGTGACTCTGTCCATCCCGTTATTCTTAGCTCTTTCAGTACATTCGGATTCTTTTTTTAATTCGCCGTGGCTGTCTCTGCTTTTTCTTGCTCTGATTCTCTGTTCCTCCCTTTATTCAGTTCGATCAAACGCCAGGTTCAGCAAATGGGCGTTTCATAAGATGGACGCTATGATGCCAATTAACCGCGCATTTAGCTTCTATGGTCATCTGATGCAGGATCATCAATTAGGGAAGGATATCCGAATTTATCAGGAACAAAAATTGATTAAAAAAGCCTATGACGATTTCAACCGGCGAGGAATGGTCTCGTTTTGCTTTGACATATCCAGACGGCAAGGTCGATTTTGGGCAGGCAGTGCCGCGCTTTCCGCTCTGATCAGCGGATTCGTTTATTTATTCGTCGGCATGAAGGCGTTAATCGGATTGATCAGTATCGGGTCAGTTGTGCAGTATGTCGGCGCAATCAGCCAGTTTACAACCGGTTTCTCCGAACTGATTACTTCGGCAACCGACATTTGGCAGGATCTTGATTATGTCGAACTCTATTTCAAATTTCTCGACACGCCGAACCCAAAATACAAAGGAACTTTGCCCATTGAGAAACGCAATGACAATGAATATGAGATTGAATTTCGAAATGTATCGTTTAAATATCCGGGCTCCGGCATCTATGCCTTAAAAGATCTTTCACTCAAGCTGAAAATCGGCGAACATTTTGCTGTTGTCGGACGCAACGGTTCAGGCAAAACAACGTTCATCAAACTGCTCACACGACTGTATGATCCACAGGAGGGTAAAATTCTGCTGAACGGAATCGATATCCAGAAATATGACTACCAGGAATATCTGCAGCTTTTTTCCGTTGTCTTTCAGGATTTCAAACTGTTTGCCTTTTCTGTCGGACAAAACGTTGCAGCAGACGTGCATTACGATAAAGAACGTGCGATGGAATGCCTTGACAAGGCCGGCGTTGGTGATCGGATTCGTAAAATGAGCAAAGATCTTGATACACCACTTTATAAAATAGATGCAGACGGTGTTGAAATCTCCGGTGGGGAGGCTCAGAAAATTGCCATTGCCCGCGCACTTTATAAGGATGAGATGAACCAACCGCGGCACTTGATCCGGTTGCCGAATTTGAGATCTATTCCAAATTCCAGGAAATTGCCAGCGACAAAACCGCGATTTACATCTCGCACCGACTTTCTTCCTGCCGCTTCTGTGACAATATTTTAGTCTTTGACAAAGGCAGACTGATTCAGAGCGGTAATCATGACGAACTGCTGCAGGATGCGGATGGCCAGTATCATCAATTGTGGCAGGCACAGGCACAATATTATCGGGAAAATAAAAAGCATTTAAGAGAGCAGGTATGAGTAGAACTGCTCTCTGGACCGGGCATTCATGATTATCTCCTCCTCATTAAACGGAAAACAAGGCAAACTGATCATAACCACCTGACCCGTTCTCGAATATACTGCATAAGTAAGTGATGGATAGAGGAAAGCACAGGTTAACGGACGGCATGAGCTTTGCCTGCGAATACAAGAATGGTGTAGCGGCCGCATTGACGTGATCACCTGGTTTGCATGGGTTGTTTCTGGTATCTCCGCTGTAACGATTATACTGTGACGCACATGAAGCAGTAAAAGAAACAGATGTGCCGGTAAATCTGCGTTTATTCTTTTTCATTCATCATCAATAAGGGATGTAAATAAGGAGGTCATCATTATGGGTGAATATGCTTACAAATCAGGCAATGGATTTGCATTGATCGTTGTCCTTTTCATTCTGCTGATTATCGTGGGAACAGCATTTTGCTATTGAGCACGAACCAACGGAACGGATAACTTTTATTGTTAGCCGCATGGATTAACTCATTCGTGAAAAGTGTGGATTTTTCACATCTTTCCGCATGTTGAAAGATCCAGCGGTTCCGCTGAGAATACAGGTGGAGAACGAGCAGTAAAGTTTAACAAAGTGAAAAGATCCCCTCCGCACTTTGGCGAGAGGGGATCTTATGCGCTGACAGTCATTATTTCACGACTGCTGTTTTTGCTTTTTCAGCAAGTGTCGCAAATGCAGCTGCATCGTTAACTGCGAGATCTGCGAGCATCTTGCGATTCACTTCAATACCGGCAACCTTTAACCCATTGATCAGTTTGCTGTAGGATAATCCGTTCAGACGGGCCGCAGCGTTGATACGCGCGATCCACAGTCTGCGGAAGTTGCGCTTGGTTTGACGGCGGTCACGGTAAGCATAGGTCAGCGATTTGAAGACCTGTTGCTGTGCAACCTTGAATAATTTATGCTTTGCACCAAAATAGCCCTTCGCTAATTTAAGTACTCTTTTGCGTCTGCGACGGGTCACATATCCGCCTTTAACTCTTGCCATTATAAAAACCTCCTAGAATAAGCCGTTCAGTGTTTTCTGAGACTGCCACGAATCGGCATTAAAAATGAATCCTGTTTCGATGAAAAATCAATTATTAATCAGTTTCTTGAGCTTGTTAGCCAGAGTTGACGTTGTTATCGCGCTCTTATCAAGATTACGTTTTTGCTTGTTCGACTTATGGCTGAACATGTGGCTTGTAAATGCGTGTTCACGTTTAAATTTACCGGTACCCGTCTTTTTGAATCGCTTTGCGGCACCTTTGTGTGTTTTCATTTTTGGCATGAAAAATCCTCCTCATTGGATCGGTCGCTGCAGACTGCCGAAATCATCTTCAGGTCGATCCGTTAATAACTTTTCTTACTTATCGGCTTTAGGGGCAAGCACAAGAAACATGCTGCGCCCTTCCATCTTCGGCTTTGCCTCAACAACACTGATATCTGCGCATTCCTCAGCAAGCTTCTCAAGTACCTGCCTGCCAAGATTAGAATGAGTAATCGCACGTCCTCTGAAACGAACGGAAGCCTTTACCTTGTCACCTTTTTCAAGAAACTTCTTGGCATTGCGCATTTTCGTATTGAAATCATGTTCTTCAATACTTGGGCTAAGACGAATTTCTTTGAGGCTGATGACTTTCTGGTTTTTCCGAGCTTCACGTTCCTTCTTTTGCTGCTCGAAACGGAACTTCCCGTAGTCCATGATCCGGCAAACCGGAGGCTTAGCGCCCGGAGCAACCATAACCAGGTCAAGATTCACATTCTGGGCCATCACCAATGCTTCGGATTTTGACTTGATACCGATTTGTTCCCCGTTCTGACCGATCAAACGGACTTGCTGCGCACGGATACCTTCGTTGACAATCATATCTTTGCTAATATCGAGCCACCTCCAAAATAATTTAAGCAAATCGCTGGCTAAGCAAACATACTAAAAATGCAGGCACAAAAGCGCCCACATTAACAATTCATTCTATGTTTCATACCTGGCAACGGCATTGCTGCGTCGAACAGGTGAGAAGCCGGGCGCCTCTGCTTTCCTTTTGTTAAACTACTGTATTACTGTACCATGAATGATTCTGAATTGCAACATCAATACATTCAATTACGCACGGATTTTATCGTGATGATCCATAAGAAAATCAAAAAGCATGTCGTGACTGACTTTTTCCGCTTCTTTTTTCAACCCAAGCTGTCGCAAAATTTCCAATCCGATCGGCAAAGCTGTGCCCGCAGCACGCGATGTAATCACTTTCCCGGAGACGACGACCGGGTCTTCGCTGTAAACAGCGTCCTTAATATGATCTCTGAAATCCGGATTGCTCGTCGCCGTCTCTCCTCTCAGCACACCGGCACGTTCCAGGGCAATCGGTGCGGCACAAATAGCCGCAACCAGCTTGCCGCTTGCCTTATACTCACGAATTAACTGCTGGGCACGCTGATCATCACGGAGTGTTGCTGCCCCTTTTGCTCCCCCGGGCAGATAAATACCGTCAAAATCCAATAAGCCATCACTGTCGATTGGCACATCCGCTTTAATGACAATATTTCTGGATCCTTCAACCAACAAGGTTGAGGCAAGTGAGCAGAGTACAACCTTAACGCCTCCACGCCGAAGAACATCAATGGCTGTCACTGCTTCGGTTTCCTCAAATCCGTCCGCAAGCAAAACAAGAAACGTTTTCATCACCGCTCACTCCTTTTTCTTCTGCTGCTATCGTACCACAACCATACTGGCAATCAAAGCGAAACACCGTTACAAAAAGCGTGTCCCCCTTCTATAACGTGCCTGAATTACCGAAGCTGTTTTTACAATCATTAGAACTCCTCCTTTTATTAGGTTATGATTTTTTGACGAAAGATTCGCAGCAATACTTTAAGATCCTTTGCCGAACCATGATTTTTTTAGAGAATTGGCTTCTCAGACAAGGTGAGAGCCGCACTATAATAAATAGTATTAATACATATAGCGGCGACACTCGTAGCGCTTATCAAGCATCTGGTTTCTCAGCGCATCAATACGAATATGATCTTCATATCGTTCCTGATTCGTTCTCTGTTTCCTGATCGAAACAGTAAAGGTCAGATTAAACAAACTAAAATGCATCATGTCATGGCCTCCCTTCATGATTAATGACCTGCCTTTAGTCCATGGGTTCATCGTTACTACGCTTGCTGATGCTGATTGCATACTGATCATCCTTTCACTAATTGATTTATTGGAAAACGCAAAAATAAAGATAGCTATTTTGCGTTACACCCGAGAGTACACAAAAAACCGCAGAAACAGCTGCTGCCGTTTGCGGTCAATAAAAGAAGTCATTGGAAAACCTGGCTTTGCCAAGCCTCTGGCGAAGGCAAGGCCGCCGTCGCGCTTATACTATAATCCGCTGAATTTTAAACTTTCTTATAGTACAAAAAGACCGCAGTCGTTAAAGACCTGCGGGTTGCGTCTTAATTCATTACTGCCAATATTAACTGGTCATGAATCACACGTTCACCGAGGTCATCGGCACATGATATATAATTGGTGATTTGGTAATGTTTTTTCCAAATGTCATCATTTCCGATGACCTCCTTTCATTCATTTACTTTCTTATTATAAATGGTAAATATTTCATTGTAAACCCTTTTTAGAAAGATGGGTACTCATTGCATAATCCGATTCTCGCTCGTCATCCGCAAAGATGAGTGAACAAAACAGACACGATCTTCAAACACATGATGCAGTGTCTTCATTACCCCGGAGTCCGGCCGATTCGTATACACAATGACTTGTTTCGGAGCAAGCGCAATAAGTGAAAGTACAATGGAGGGCTCAGCCTCAATACCCCATTGCTTCAGGAGCGGATAGAATGACCGCACCGACTGCATGTTGCGGATCAGGCGATGGCGATCATCATACAGTCTGAATGGATGTTCATCATAAACTTCGATTTTTTCACAAAGTGGTTTATAAGCTCTGATGATGCGTCTCAGCTTGTCTACAAAAACCTGATACTCCTGTTCAAGTTTATATTCATCAATTGCCACTTCAACAAATCGTCGCAGTGCCTCTTTATAAGCGGTCAGCCGAAAACGAATGATCGAAGCGAATGAAAATGAATGATGTTCATGTAACATTCCTTCAAGTGATTCCATAATCGTCTCACGTCTGTCCTTCAGTACTTCAATCTGCGGCAAATCATTTTTTTCGCCGGCAAAAATTGCCGACACAATGTTTAAAATGGCGACCTGTTCCTCAGGATCCGTAAAATAGTAGAATTTTTCAATAATTTCCATGATCCATTTTTTTTCATAAAGGTCGATAATATAACGAGTAATCAGCTGCGCAAACTCCTTAAAGTCTGCTGTTTTCTCAGGAAAAACGGCAAGTCGGTTATTGATTTGCAGGACACCGTTCAATTGTCTGAATGAAGAAGGCAGTCTTCGATAAAAGTCCGCCGCCTCCTGCTGTGTATCAAACTCAATTTCCAATGGTCCATCCTCCCCGTCCCAACTTATATAAGAACTATATGGGCGGAGGTTCACATTCATGCGTTCATTTCATTATTTTTTGCATGCAGATCGGCAAATCTGAATGTCGCATATCCAGTTGCCTGTAATCATCATGATCAGCGGCGATTCTCGCCTTCCATCTTCACCAATTTTGTAAAATGCCTGATTCGTTCCATCAGCCTTTTCGCTTTCACGTGCTCAACACCGCTTTTCTGTGAATAAGAAAAGTGATCTTCTAATTCATCATAGTTAAAGTTTGACGTGTACAACGTAGGAAGATGATCCATCATCCGATATTGCAGAATGCTGCCCAGCACTTCGTCGCGCACCCACGGAGTAATCGTTTCAGCGCCGATATCATCGAGAATCAGCACAGGCGTCTTTTTCAGAACATCAAGCTTAGCGTCAACTGTATTATCCTGAATTGCTCCTTTGATTTCTCTGAAAAAGTCGGGAACGTAGACAATTAATGAAGCAATATGCTTTCGCCTGGCCAGTGCATTCATAATTGCGCCCATTAAAAACGTTTTGCCGATTCCGAATTGCCCGCAAAGATAAAGCCCCTTTGTCTGCAAAGGGTTCTCCAGATATGCTTTAACAAAATCGCCGGCCGCAACGATCGCATCTATTCGCCCACTTTCACGTTTGTCAATCGAACCAAACGTTGCGCTTAAAATATCCATAGGCACATAATAACTGCGAATCAGCTCACTTTGGCGGCGTCTTGCTTCCCGCTCCGCAAGCAAAGGACAGGGCGAAAAGGTCAGGGAAGGCGTTCCCTTATCATTCATCAGTTCCGGCCGATAACCTTTCATCATATTCGGGCATTGATCAAGACCCGGACAACGCGTACAGTGATCCCGCTCCTGAACGAACTGATAAATTCGTGACTGACTTCTCACCCATGCATCGGCGTCAATATTCGGATTTTTTTCAGCAAAATCTCGGACGGCAGGATGCCTGTGAAGTGTATTCGTCAGCTCTTCCCATTGTGCCTGCATCTTATTTCCCGCCCGTAAATCATTAAAGAACGAATGGATCGGTTTCATCTCCATCCCCCTTTCCCATACTAAGGAACCATCATTGAAAATTCGGTTTCGGCCAGCTTCTCTTCACTCAGATATTCTTCAGGTAATCCTCAAGCCATTTTACGCGCTGTTCCACTGCTTCATCGTCCTCACGGGATTTCGGCTCGGCCTGTTCCGGCTTATTCATCCATTCAGGTATAATTTCATGATGTTCGTTTTGGGCAGTCTTTCTTTTTTGCCTTGTTTTATTCTGTGAGGCTTGCGAACGATTTTGGATTTGCGCCCGTTTTTTCTGTTCCTCACGCGCATACACCATTGCCCCGCGAACTGTTCGAATATTTGCACGTGCCCATTGTGCCGCTACTTTCTCAACGAAAGATTTGTTCAGGTTATGGTCGTTAATCTGTGAAATGTAATCGATGAGCACATTGATCACGCCGGGATTAAGCTGGGTATCAAACATTAAATTTTCGACCAGACGCAAATCAGGGGCAGCCGGCCTGCTTCCCCCGCCCAGTGCTTCAAGAAGCTGATAAGGAGAGTTCCGTTCATACCAGGCAATCAGTTTCTCTTCTTCGGTTTCCGGCTTTTTCTCGTCGAGTTCGCGATCTTTCGCCGGCTGCGTGCGTTCATATAATGCTGGGAGCTCGTCCGGTCCATGTTCAAGCAAATAGAAATCACGCACTTCTTTTCGCAAGGTCTCAATATCAATGGTCCCGGTATGAAGCGCAGCCGCCTGAACCGCCCGGCTCATATCAAACGGTTCGAGCTGATAGACAAACGAAAGCTTGTCAATGGCAAGACGAACTTCTTCAGTAAGTGCGTCTTCGTCAACAATGGCATCCGACAGGTAGACAAGCATTTTCTTAAAATCAAAGTGATTTCGGAAGCCAACACCCGGTGCCTCCGAACGAAAAGACGTATCGCCGGAAGAAGCTTCCATAAGCCGCTCCTCAGCAGATTCCGCCGAGGGAAGTGACTGAAAAACATCGTCAAAACATACAGATATTTCGTCATATCCCTCTGTGTCCATCGATGATTCCGTAAACATTTGGATCAATCGTTTATATTCCCTCGGCCCAACCTGCCGATACAAAAACAGATTTAAACAACCGTCATTAAAGAACTGGTTCGGCGTAAGCGGCGGTTCAAGGCGATAGACAAATTGGCCGGGAGCGGATTCCTTTTTTTTAAAGGTGTGCAGCAGGCCGATTGCCTCAAGTTTTTTCCTTGAGAGGAGAATGCGATCCAGTGGAAGATTCATTGCCCCCATCAAATGATGGTGCGTAAAAAATGCTTCTGAATCACTAGCTTCCTGCCAAAACGTAAAATACATGCTTACTGCCTCAAGGCCAACCAGAGGCTGGTAGAGACACGTAATCACTCTTTGGTCAAAAGAGTGAAGCAGCCCATGTATCTGAACACGATAATGATCTCCGGGAAGGACTTCTTTCCATGACTGCAGCATTTTCTCCCCCCATTCTGCGTAGCTCATGCAAAATCAAGGACCATGCATGATCTGCATGCCTTGATCGTTTACTTTTTGCTGTTTTTCTCTTTTTCCAGCTGATCTTTAAGTTCCTGAATTTTCTTTGCGAAGACATTAAGATCCGTAAACTGCCTGTATACCGAAGCAAAACGAACATAGGCAACCTCATCGACTTTCGCCAATTCATTCATTACAAGTTCGCCGATCTCGTGGCTTTTGACTTCTGAACGTCCTTCATCGCGAAGCTTCTTTTCCACATCATTTGCCAGCTGTTCCAACCGTTCGAGCGGCACCGGGCGTTTCTCGCATGCCCTGATCAGACCGCGCAGCATTTTTTCATGGCTGAACGCCTCGCGGTTATCCCCCTTTTTAACCACAACAAGCGGTGTCTGTTCCACTTTTTCAAACGTGGTAAAACGAAAATGGCATAACTCGCATTCTCTTCGTCTTCGTATTGCCCGTCCGTTGTCAACAGGACGGGAATCAAGCACTTTCGTTCCCATTTGTTTACAGCTTGGACAGCGCATTTCTCTCACTCCATTTGCTGTTTTCGTTAAGCTTATTGTATCCTACTGGACTACAGAAGAAAAGCTGCATGAACGGTTGCCATGACTCACGGCATAAGCAACCATTGCTGAAGAAGCCTGCGCAATTGAATCTCTGTTTTCTTCACCGTCCCGTTATTATCAATAACAGCATCCGCACGTTTTACCTTGTCTGAAAGCGGCATTTGCGAAGCGATCCGCGCCCGTGCCTGTTGTTCGGTTAACTGATTGCGTTCCATTAATCGCTTAAGCTGATTTTCTTCTGATACAGCTACGACAATAATTCTGTCTGTCCACCTGTCCAGCCCGCTTTCAAACAGTAGAGGTATGTCTAAAAAAACCGTCTTAATCCCCTTTTGGACGAGCAGATCCAATTGCTGCAGCATACGCGCACGGATAAGCGGATGGAGCAGGGCGTTTAATTTTTTCAGCTTCTCGCTGTCCTGAAAAACAACGGAAGCAAGCAGACGGCGATTCAGTTCGCCAGTCGGCAAAATCATCAATCGTCCGAACTGTTCAGCAATCTGACTGAGTGCCGGCTGACCCGGAGCAACCACCTCACGCGAAATCTGATCAGCATCCAGAACCTTATAGCCGTGTGCCTTCAACCATTGCGACACGGTACTCTTTCCACTGGCAATGCCGCCAGTCAGCCCGATTTTCATCATGTTCTGTCAGTTTTACGCTGGCACACCGGACAAAAATGCGTGCCGCGTCCCCCCACTTTTATTTTTTCAATCAGCGTTCCGCAGCGCACACATGGTTCTTTTGAGCGGCCGTATACCTTGAGCTGCTGCTGGAAGAAGCCTTCCTGGCCCTGGCTGTTCACAAATGTTCGAATCGTGCTCCCGCCAAGTCTGACTGCCTCGCTCAGCGTGTCCACAATGGCTTGTCTCAGCCGCTCCAACTGTTTCAGTTCAAGAAAACATGCAGGTACCAACGGGTGGATGCCTGCCCGGAACAGCGATTCATCGACGTATATATTCCCGAGTCCTGCAACGACCGTTTGATCAAGCAGCACTTGTTTTACGCAGCGCTTTGTTTTATGAAAAGCAGCCTCCAGGTAACCGGCAGTAAGGTTTGGGGAAAGGGGCTCCGGTCCCAGTTTCGAAAGCGGTAAGTGTTTGTATTCTTCGCCCTCTCTGAACAGGTGCATCGTTCCGAATTTACGTACATCGCGATAGCGCAGTGCCGTTCTGTCTGTAAAGTGGAAAATCACATGAGTGTAGACATCAGTTGGCTCCTGTTCGGGATCAAGATGGTATCGTCCTTCCATTCTTAAGTGAGAAACAAGAACAAGGTCGTCAAAATGAATCAGCAAGAATTTACCGCGCCGTTGCACATCGCGCAGCGTTTTGCCGATTAAGGCATACTTAAATTGGCTTATATCATTCGGGCGGCGGATAATGTTCGGCCAGCGTACCTCGACCTCCTTCACCGTTTTCCCTAAAGCAAGCATTCTCAATGTTCGTTTCACTGTTTCCACTTCGGGCAATTCTGGCAATGCGCTTCCCCCTAATGTCGTTCAATCATCGTTTGGCTACTTTGCTCTCTCTTATTTTGCTTCATACCAGGTAGGCCCAAAAGATGTTTCTACCTTTAGTGGTACATTCAGTTTAACCGCATGCTCCATAACGTCCGTCACGAGCTGTTGCATGATCTCCAGTTCCTGTTGCGGAACCTCAAATATTAATTCATCGTGTACCTGAAGGAGCATACGTGAAGACAATTCTTCTTCTTTAATACGCTGATCCATAATCAGCATCGCTTTTTTAATGATATCTGCGGCGCTTCCCTGAATAGGCGTATTCATGGCCGTCCGTTCCGCAAAACTCCGGCTGTTAAAGTTTCGGCTCTTAATATCCGGCAAATAGCGGCGGCGATGAAGCAAGGTGGTGACATACCCGTCGGATCTGGCCTTTTTGACGATTTCATCCATATATCGGCGAACGCCCGGATAACTCTGCAAATATTTATCAATAAACAGAGCCGCTTCTTTTCGGGTAATACCCAGATTCTGTGACAGACCGTAATCACTGATTCCATAAATAATTCCAAAATTAACCGCCTTGGCATGACGCCGCATGAGTGGCGTCACATCTTTTTCTTCAACACCGAAAACATCCATGGCGGTTTTTGTATGGATATCCATCCCGTCAATAAAAGCATGCTTCAGGTTTTCATCATCTGCAATGTGAGCAAGCACCCGTAGTTCAATTTGCGAGTAGTCTGCAGAAAAAATCTGCCATCCCGCCTCGCTTGGCAGGAAGGCCTTGCGGATTTTTCTCCCCTCTTCAAGACGGATTGGGATGTTCTGAAGATTAGGGTCGTTTGAACTGAGTCTTCCGGTTTGTGTCAGCGCCTGATTATAGCAAGTATGAACACGTCCTGTCTTTGGGTGAATCACCTTGAGCAGACCCTCAACATAGGTCGACTTTAATTTCCCAAGCTGGCGAAAATCAAGAATTCTGCCGACAATTTCATGCCTGCTGCGTAATTTTTCCAAAACATCGGCAGCCGTTGAATAGCCTGTCTTCGTCTTTTTGATTGGCGGCAGCATCAGTTTTTCAAACAGAATTTCACCGAGCTGTTTGGGTGAATTGATGTTAAAAGGAACCCCTGCCATTGCATAGATCTCCTGCTCAATCACGTCCAACGTCTGATCCAGTTCCCTGCCCATCGCTCTCAGCGTTTCGCCGCTTGCCTTAATACCCAGATACTCCATTTTCGCGAGTACACGTGCAAGTGGCAATTCAAGATCAAACAGCAGTTCTTTTTGCTGATTGGCTTCAAGTTCCTTAATCAGTTTTGGTTCCAATTGCAGCAAGGCAGCCGCTTTGCTGCCCAGATGCCGCGCTTGTCCGTCTCCATCGGGCACTTTTCTTTTGGCCCCTTTCCCATAGAACTGATCATCAGTTTCGATGGCGGGCAAGCCGCGTTTTGCTGCCAATTGCGCCAGGTCCTGGCCCGCTTCAGAAGGATCGATCAGATAGGTTGCCAGGCGAACATCAAAGACAATGCCTTTCAGTGAAATGCCGCGCCATTTCAAAGCAACTTCTGACTGTTTGCTGTCCAGCAACACTTTTTTCATCCTCGGATTTTCCAGCCATTTTCGAAAGCGCAAATCTTCCAGCGCATTTTGCGTTTGAATAAAAAAGGTTCCGGCGCTGTTTGAAACTGAAAAACCGTTGATCTCGGCGTAATGATAATTTTCATCCAGCATCTGAACAATGAGCGCACTTGGAGAAGTCAGCTGTTCTTCCCTGAATTCAGTTACTGTTTCAACGAAAATTTTTTCTGCCCGCAAGTCAGATTTATGTGTATCCGGGATCTCCAGCTTGTCAAGCAGGGACTGAAAACCAAGTTCCCGGAAAAAATCGATTAGCTGGTCGGAAAATTCATGTGCATAGACACATGAATCCAGCGTGATGCCGACCGGAGCGTCACGATCAATGGTAGCTATTTTTTTGCTTAATAATGCCTGGGCTTTATTGGTTTGCAGCTTTTCCTTCAGTTTAGCTCCGGAAACCTCTTCAATACGATCATATACGCCTTCGACAGTGCCGAACTGTTTTAACAATTTGATTGCTGTTTTTTCTCCGACACCGGGAACGCCAGGAATGTTATCCGATGCATCGCCCATCAGACCTTTTAAATCAATGACTTCTGCTGGACTGATTCCGTAACGTTCACGAACCTGATCAATATCATAGTCAACGACATCAGTAATTCCCTTACGGATCAGTGAGACGCGGATTCCTTCGTCAACAAGCTGCAGATAGTCCTTGTCTCCAGTTACGATACGGACATCATACCCATCAGCATGCGCTTTGCGTGCCAATGTACCGACAATATCATCCGCTTCATAGTGATCAAGCTCATAATGTTTTACTGCCATCGCATCAAGAAGCCGGTGAACAAGCGGAAACTGCTGGGACAGCTCCGGCGGTGTCTTTTGACGTCCACCCTTATATTCTTTGTATGTTTCATGCCGGAAGGTCATTTTCCCTGCATCAAACGCGACCAGCAGATGCGTTGGCTGCTCTTCTTCGATCACCTTCATGAGCATCATAGTAAATCCATATACCGCGTTCGTATACAGCCCCTGATTATTGCTGAGCAGAGGCAGAGCAAAAAACGCACGGTAGACTACATTATTTCCATCAACTAAAACAAGTTTTTTCATAGAATCCTCCTGAAACTAGAGGTTTGGCAAGGCCATGTTTTTCTAATCATTGATTTGAACGCGTCATAAAGAAAACCTGCGTTGCTTTCAGGCACTGTTAAACTTTGCTGATGTTACGGATCATTTTTCAACCGTTTACTGAGTTCAAGGTACAAACAAAGGTCCCTCATATTCCAGCAAGCAGATGCAGGACTGATCCGTATTAAACAACAAAACAATTCTTTAACATAGCCTATTTTAAAGCAACACAGGTGATTTATCCAATCAAGAATGTCTTTTCTTAAATGTAATAGTAAATGTCGATCCTTTTCCCGGAGTACTTTTCACATGAATCTGCCCTTCATGTGCTTCAACAAGATGCTTGACAATGGCAAGACCCAAACCGGTTCCCCCGGAATCTCTGCTCCTTGCCTTATCAATGCGGTAAAAGCGCTCAAAGATTCGCGGAATCTCTTCTTTTTCAATGCCAATGCCTGTATCTGCAATGACAAGATCCGTTTTCTGATCGTGTTCCCTGACGCTCACGGTGACAGTGCCATGCTCCGGGGTATAAGCAATTGCATTGGAAATGAGATTGATCATTATCTGACGGATGCGAAAGGTATCACCGGAAACGACCCCTTCACTGCCTTCTGTCAGTTCCAGCTTAATATTTTTCGCTGCCGCTTTTTCTTTCAGCATCAGCACAACGCTTTTTGCAATGTTCCTCAGGGAAACGAATTCCCACTGGATTGCAAAATGCGCACGCTCAATTTTTGACAGTTCAAGCAGATCATTGATCAAGCTCTGCAGACGCCTTCCTTCATGCAGCATGATGTGCAGAAACTGCTTTTCCATCTCTTTATCTTCACAGGCACCGTCAAGCAATGTTTCTGTAAATCCAATCAGTGAAGTAACCGGCGTCTTTAATTCGTGTGATACATTGGCAACAAAATCCTTACGCATATTTTCCAGATTTTTAATTGTACTGATATCATGGAAAACAACTACGATACCGCGGACTTTCCTGCGTTTATTCAAAATCGGTGCACAGGACACATCAAAATGTTTGCGCTCTATATGTACGGGAAGCTGCAGCTGCCGTACCAGTTTCTGTTTCGTTCGAAAGACCTCATCGATCATTTGACGGACTTCTTCATAAGGCACGGCTTCATGATAGTCCGCCAATTCCCAATGCGTTGCCTGTGTCTGAAAATCCTCTTTAAAAGTTTTGTTTACATAGTTGATTCTTCCGACCCCATCAATAAACAAAAGCCCGTTGCCAATATTCTCAATTAATGTCGTCATACTGTCCTGCTGTCTGGAGTACGAACGATTCAGTTCATGCATCACATTCGACATTCGATTCATCGCCAGATTAAGACGAAGTACGCTGTCACGCTTCACCTGCTCCGACGCAATCATATTATAGGAGCCTTCGAGCAGATTTTCAGCCATCCGTGCTGCAAATCGAATAGGCCGCGAATAAGAATGCACGAGTACATCGCGATATACAAGCAGGACAATACCGGAAGCTATTATAAAGACATAGATCATGCCTAATCCGACCACAACAGATTTTTGACCCGTGAGCTTCACATAGCCGGCAGTTTTCCCATTCGTCTTTAATGCATTTATGTATACAAAAGAATCACCTGACTGGTTTGCATACATCACGCGGTCAAGTGAAGTCTCTTTCTCACCGCCGGTTGAATAGGATAACTTTTTGTTCTGATTATATACAGAGATGCGAACCCTTTCCTTTTTCGCATAACGCCCCAGAACTGACTCTAATTCGTGAGTATGCACGGTGGTTCCTTTTTGAACAACGATTGCTTCAACAGTCCGTGCACGAGACTCCATTGCAAGACGATCATTATGCAGAAGAGCCAACTGGACCACTTCGTTTAAGACAAAAACAATGAAGAATAGGCAGGCAAGTACAAATGCCCAACGTATCCAGATCATTTTGTCAAACTTTTGGCTCTTCAAGTTTATAACCCAACCCCCGCACTGTTTTAATATAAACTGGTTTTCGTGTGACATCTTCAATTTTATCGCGAAGATGGCTGACATGCACATCGACAATACGTGTATCACCGGCAAAATCATAATTCCAGACCGCATTAAGCAGCTGTTCTCGTGTCAGAACACGCCCTTTATGCTGCATCATATAAACAAGAAGTTCAAACTCCTTGGGTGTCAGTACCATCTCTTCACCCTTGAATGTCGCTTCGAAATTATTCGGATAAACCTTCAGTTCCCCAATGGACAGCACTTCATTCTGTTCCTGTTTGCCCAGGTCCGTCCGTCTTAATATTGCCTTGACACGTGCAACCACTTCGCGTGGACTAAATGGTTTCGTCATATAATCGTCAGCGCCTAATTCAAGTCCAAGAATTTTGTCAAGCTCATCATCTTTCGCGGTCAACATGAGTATCGGGATAAAGAATTTCTCCTGCCGAAGTTGCTTGCATACATCCATGCCGTCCATTCCCGGAAGCATCAAATCAAGTACAATTAAATCCGGACGATTATCTTTCGCCAATTTAAGTGCATCCGTCCCGTTCGTTGCTGTCAGTACCTCATAGCCGCCTTTTTTCAAGTTAAAGGAGAGCAGTGTCACAATGGACGGCTCATCATCAACGACCAGAATTTTTTTTGCCAATTCATCCACCCCTTACTGCTCTCTATATCATAACATTCAGTATAATCATTGCATTTAATTGCATACAGATCAACCAAAACGTCCCGAAATGTAATCGGAAGTGCTTTTTTTCTCAGGATTTGTAAACAATTTCCTTGTTTCTCCAAACTCAACCAGTTCGCCCTGATAGAAAAAGGCCGTAAAATCCGCAATTCTGGCTGCCTGCTGCATGTTATGCGTAACAATAATAATTGTATAACTGTTTTTAAGCTCAAGTAAAAGTTCTTCAATCTTTGAACTCGACACCGGATCAAGTGCAGATGTAGGTTCATCGAGTAGAATAACATCCGGTTTAAGCGCAAGCGCGCGGGCAATACACAGTCTCTGCTGCTGCCCGCCGGAAAGACTGGTTGCTGAGCGATCCAGACGATCCTTTACTTCATCCCAAAGTCCAACCTGTTTCAGGCAGTCCTCAGTCGCTTTTCTCAGCGTTTTTTTGTTGCGTACGCCAGCAAAGCGCAGCGGTAATTGAATATTTTCACTGATGGATTTTGGGAATGGGTTCGGCTGCTGGAAAACCATGCCAATCTCTTTGCGAAGCTGAACCACATCCACTTTCGGATTAAGGATATTGACATCCTTGTAGCTGATGGTACCTTCACAACGTGCAGATGGAATCAAATCGTTCATTCGATTGATTGTTCGGATAAACGTTGATTTCCCGCATCCGGAAGGTCCGATCAACGCTGTAATCGACTTTTCGTGAATAGGCAGATTCACATCTTTCACTGCATGATTGTCTCCATAATAAATATCAACATGTTCCACATTAATCTGTATCGGCATTTCTTTATTGACCGTATTATTATTTGCAAAGGTCACAATATTGTTTTCCATTTGTATCATCATTCATTCCTCCTGCTTATTTGCCTGAAAATTTTTGATCAATGACTTTGCCAAGCATCCTGGCAATTAGATTGAATATGAGCACACTGATGACAAGAACAGCGGCTGATCCGTTGGCAATCGTTTGTACATCCGGCATAATACCGCCTGTATTTACAGCCCAAATATGCACTGAAAGCGTCTCGGCTGAGCGGAAAATATTAAGCGGTGAATTCGGAGCCGCCGGATTCCAGTTATTAAAATCCAGATCCGGTGAAGAGAGACCGGCTGTAAATAAAAGTGCGGCAGATTCGCCGAACACTCGGCCGGCAGACAAAATAACGCCAGTAAGAATGCTTGGAAATGCTGCAGGGAGCAGGATGGTTTTGATGGTATGCCAGCGCGTCAGGCCAAGAGCGAGCCCGCCTTCTTTTTGATGGCGGGACAGTGCGCGGAAACCGTCTTCTGTAACTCGGACAATGACTGGAAGATTAAAAACCGTCAACGCAAGTGCACCGGATAATACCGAATATTTTAATCCAAAATAATTCACAAAGATAAGCATACCGAACATACCCACAACGATAGACGGAAGTGAAGCAAGAACTTCAACGCAAGTACGGATAAATGAAGTCAGTCTGCCCGGTTTAGCATATTCAGCAAGGTAAATACCGCCACATACACCGATCGGAACTGTCAGCAACATGGTGATAACCAGTACATAGAAAGAATTCCACAGCTGATCTTTAATACCGCCGCCGGCTAAGAACGGGCTTGCTGACGTTGTAAGGAAATGCCAGGAGATACTGGTTACACCTTTAACCAAAATATAGCCAAGCATGGAAAGCAGGATTGCTGCCATCGCAGCTGCGCATAAAAAAATGACGGACAGTGCGATCCGATTCGTCACCTTGCTGTTCATCTGCTTTCACCCCTTTTCCCCAGAAAACGAATGATGACAATAAAAACATATGAAATAAGTAAAAGGATCAAGCCAAGTGACCACAGAGCATCGTTTAACAGACTCCCGGTGGTTGTGTGCCCCATACTTAAAGTAATGATCGTTGTCAATGTGGCTGAGGGATCCAAAATGGACTTGGGAAGATCTCTCGCGTTTCCAATCACCATCTGAACGGCAAGAGCTTCACCGAACGCTCGGGACATACCTAATATAATTGCTGTCAGCAAACTGGAACCTGCGGCAGGGATGACAACACGCCAGATCGTCTGCCATTTCGTTCCTCCAATTGCGAATGATGCCTGTCTCAGCGAATCAGGAACAGCGCGAAGACTGTCCGCCGCAATACTGGCCACAGTCGGCAAAATCATGATACCTACAACAAATGCTCCGGCTATCAAATTAAATCCAGTCCCGCCGAAATGCTGACGCAGGAAGGGAACGACAATCGAAAGGCCGATAAGTCCATAAACAACGGAGGGGATACCAACCAGAATTTCAATGACCGGCTGCATCACCTTTGTTCCCCATTTTTTGGCAATTTCCGCCATAAATACAGCGGTTCCGATCGCGATGGGGGTCGCGATCAAAGCAGCAAGAAAAGTAACCGCCAGCGATCCAAAAATAAATGGAAATGCACCGAAAGTCGGATTTTTTGTGCGGTCCGGATACCACTCGGTCCCTGTAATAAACGTCCAGAAGTTAAGGTGATCAACAACAAACGAGCGCAGACCTTGTATTGTTAAAAACAATGTGATCGCAACAACAGCAACAATCATAAGCAGCGCGCTGCTGTAAATGATTACTTTTCCCCTGCTTTCACTTGCGCGATCCGTAAATCGTCCAAAAAAGCTTTTTTCATTAATTAATTTTGATTTTCCCTCAGATGCCGGTGCCGCATCATTTAAACTGCCGACTTTCATCCTCACACCTCATTTTACAGTTATTCAAAATGCTTATATGGCGACAAGCGGGATGTATCTTACGATCCCGCTTTAGCCGCCATTAGACTTTTCAACTCTTATTTAACTGACGCATTGATTTAATATGCGTTTTTTATTTATCCGTTTGTTTGCCTTCAGCATCACGTTGAACCTTCATGTCTTTTACAGAAAGGTAACCTTGAGCAGGAACGTCTTTGGTTTGTACTGCATCACTCATCATAAAGTCAAGGAATGCCTTAACCAGTTTTGAAGGTTCACCTTTTGTGTACATATGTTCATATGCCCACACTGGGAATTTTCCGGATGCTACGTTATCTTCTGATGCATCAACGCCGTCAATGGAAAGTTTAACAACTGAATCATCATTTGCTGTGAAATAAGAGAGTGCCATATAGCCGATTGCGCCAGGAGTTTCAGAAATAATTTTCTTTACAGTATTCGTTGAATCCTGAGTAATCCCTTCAGCAGGTGTCTTATTGTCAAGTGCAAACTGATCGAATGTAGCGCGTGTACCAGAACCGTCTGGGCGGTTAACAAGAGTAATCTTCTGGTCTTTGCCGCCAACTTCTTTCCAATTCTTTACTTTGCCAGTAAATACATCCTGAAGATCTTTCTTTGAAAGATTCTTTACTCCAGCTTTCGGATTTACTGCGGCAGTCATGCCGACTACAGCAACCTGGTAATCCTTGAGTGCCTTTGCATCAATGTTTGATTTACTTTCTGCAAATACGTCGGACATACCAATGTCAAAATTGCCCGCCTGAACTTCACTTAAACCGGTACCACTGCCGCCGCCCTGAACCTCGATTTGAACATCAGGATTCTTTTCCATGAATTCCTTTGCAACCTGTGCAGCCAGTGGCTGAAGTGCAGTTGATCCGCCGATTGTAATTTTACCGGACAGGGCTTCAGATGAACTGGAGTCCTCTTTAGAAGAACTGCTGCTGTCTGATGAACCGCTCCCGTTTCCACATCCGCTAAGGATGAGTGTTAATGAAAGGACAAGAGCAAGTCCAATCGCAAGCAAGTTTTTCTTTTTCATAAGAATATTTCCCCCTCAGATTGTTGAGTCACCTTATTTCATTTTCAATATTAAGGCTCGACTTTTAAAGCGATATAAACGAATTGTAAAGGTTTTGTAAAGACGCTTTTTGTCGAAGCACCGTACATTATTGTTTTTCCCTGGTTTTTGTGCATGGTCAGACTGATTTTTTTGTCCATGCATAACTATTATTTATCGCCAGCATCAAGATCATGCATAAGTCCTCGAAGCAGCAGACATCCTTTGAAGATCTTTGTATTCAGTCATTGTACTTATGCTGAGCATTGTTTTGATACAGGGCAAAACCATATACTTTATCTGTTAGAAAGACCAGGCATAGCCCGGTCCTTACTTCCGCACGATGCGGTGGCTTCCGCGTTGTGCACAGGACGTACTTTCACAGGACGTGATGGCTTTCGCGTTGCATACAGGACGTACTTTCACAGGACGTGATGGCTTTCGCGTTGCATACAGGACGTATGCGCCCTTAGCGAAAGTTCCTTTATAATTATTGAAAGTTCCCTTACATTATTGAAAGTTCCCTTACATTATTGAAAGTTCCCTTACATTAGTGGAAGTTCCTTTTCAACCATCGAAAGTTCCTTATAGTTATTGAAAATTCCCTACGTTAGTGGAAGTTCCTTTTACTCTATAATCGAATTGGGTTCGTGTCTTTATGGTACTGAATCGGCACTTCAGTTGCTCGCCTGCCGCGGGTGCACCGCGAGCCGCCTCGGACAAGCTGGAATCTGCGGAGTCTCGCTGGCATCTCGCGCTTTCGTATCTGGCTTACACTTTATGCTTAGCTAAAATACTTTCAAGCGTATAAAAAAGAAGGACCTAAGGCCATTACCTTTAGGTCCCTTCCAGCTATTACTTTTGTGATCTGTCTTTTTACAAATTACAAATTAATGCATCAGCAAACTCCGAACATTTAACTTCAGTAGCATGATCCATCAATTGTGCAAAATCAAATGTGACTATCCCGTTTGCAATTGTTTTCTCGATTGCATGAATAATCAAGTTCGCCGCTTCATGCCAGTTTATATGTTCCAGCATCATCACACCGGAAAGAATCAATGAACACGGATTTACTTTATCAAGTCCCGCAAATGATGGGGCGGTCCCATGTGTCGCTTCAAATAAAGCGGTACCTGTTACAAAATTAATATTGGCTCCCGGCGCAATACCAATACCGCCAACCTGAGCCGCAAGCGCATCGGAAATATAATCTCCATTCAAGTTCAGCGTAGCAACAACATCATAATCCGCTGGCCGGATGAGAATCTGTTGCAAAAAATTATCCGCAATCACATCTTTGACTATGATCTTTCCAGCATCCACTGCCTTGCTTAATTCATGCTCCGCCGCTTCCTTTCCACTTTCTGATGCGATTTTGTTATATTGATTCTGAGTAAATATATGATCTGGAAACTCTCGTTCAGCAAGCGCATAGCCCCACTTCTTGAAAGCACCTTCAGTAAATTTCATGATATTGCCTTTGTGAACAAGCGTCACGCCCTTCCTGCCCTCATGGATCGCGTAACGGATGGCCGCGCGTACCAGCCGCTCGGTGCCTTCTTTCGACACGGGTTTGATGCCAATTCCGGATGTTTCCGGGAAACGAATGCTCCCGACGTGCATTTCATCCTGAAGGAAACGAATAACTTTTTTGGCTTTCTCAGATTCTGCGGCAAACTCAATGCCTGCATAAATATCCTCGGTATTCTCCCGAAAGATCACCATATCCACTTGTTCCGGATGTTTGATCGGCGAAGGAACACCCGCAAAGTATCGTACAGGACGCAGACAAGTAAACAGATCGAGCTGCTGTCGAAGTGTCACATTCAGCGAACGGATGCCCTCGCCAACCGGTGTTGTTAACGGCCCTTTAATCGCAATTCTATATTCTCTGATCGCATCCATCGTCTCCTGAGGCAGCCATTCCCCGCGCAGATCAAAAGCTTTCTGCCCGGCATAAACCTCTTTCCAGACAATCTCTTTCTCTCCCTTGTAGGCGTTTTCAACAGCGGCTTGAAAAACACGGGAAGCCGCCCGCCATATATCCGGACCGATTCCGTCTCCTTCGATGTAGGGTATAATTGGATGATTTGGAACGATTAGCTGACCGTCTCTTACGTTGATTTGTTCTCCTCTTGACACAACGATACCTCCATCTTCTCATGATCTCATATAGATTTGATGATTGATGACGAGCGCTCAGCGCTGCTCAATCGGGACAATGCGTCTGAGCTTTGGACCATTATACTCAGCACGCGGCCGAATCAACCGGTTTCCATTATATTGTTCCATAATATGCGCGGCCCATCCTGAGGTTCTGCTGATCGCAAAGACAGGTGTAAACAAATCATGATCAATGCCAAGTAAATGATAGAGCGTCGCTGAATAGAAATCTGTATTCGGCAAAAGCCCTTTTTTCTCGCGAATGATTTTTTCCATTTTTTCAGACATGTCATAATAATGGCGGTCGCCCCGATGATCGCTGATCTTTTTGGCCATTTCTTTTAATATTCTGGCACGCGGATCACCGTTTTTATAAACGCGATGCCCAAAACCCATAATTTTTTTCTTCTTCTCAAGTGCATTCGCCACATAATCTTCTACCCATTCAATCGATCCAATGCGCGTCAGCATGTTCATGACCTGTTCGTTTGCCCCTCCATGAAGCGGCCCTTTCAATGCACCGATCGCTGATGTAATTCCCGAATACATATCTGAGAGTGTCGCGACACACACACGTGCCGTAAATGTTGAGGCATTCAATTCGTGATCGGCATGGAGAATAAGCGCTTTATCAAACATACGTGCCTCCGCATCAGGCGGCAGGCTTCCTTTCAGCATATAAAGAAAATCGGCCGCATAGCCAAGCGCCCTGTTGGGAGAAACTGGGCTTAACCCCTTTCGAATACGCGCGAAACCAGCCACCAGTGTTGAAATTTGTGCCTGAATCCGAATTGCCTTCTCTATATTCGCTTCCCGGCTCATCTGTTCAGCGTTTGGATCATAGATTCCAAGATTCGACACAGCGGTCCGAAGCACTGCCATAGGATGAACAATATCTAAAGGAAATTTCTTAATCATTTCAAAGATTTCATCTGGTACCTCCGCATGCTCAGCAAGTGCCTGCCTGAACGATTTAAGCTGCCGCACTGAAGGCAGTTCACCATACCACAGCAAATAAACAACCTCTTCAAAAGTCGCCGTTTCGGCCAAATCCTGAATTCTATAGCCGCGGTACGTCAGCACGTCATCTCTTATTGAACTAATTGCTGACGTCGTTGCAACAACACCTTCCAATCCCCTCGTTGTCGTCAAAGTCATTCCCTCCTTAAAAGCGCCGTTCTGTTTCCGATGTTTTTAAATCATTTCTCTTCATCATTTGGAAGCAAGTTACAGGATCAAAAGCGGATCGACAGGCTGTTTCTTTTTTACTCAGCTATCGTTATTTTGATTATATCTGCTTGCAGAGGCTTTGTGAATAAAATCTCTCTATTCGTTCGTTTATCTCCTCTGTTGCGTTCTATTCATGCCTTGTCCGCATAGGATGAATATAAGGTGGGGATGGGACATGAATTCACAGGAAACACGACCATTCATAGCTGGTCTGATGATTTTATTACGTGCCCTCGTCGTTATGGCTGCAATGGCATTAATTGTGGCCACTTTGCTGCTCGCAGTTCGTTACGCACTGCCTTTCCTGATTGCTTGCGTGCTCGCTTTCTTCATCAATCCCATCGTTGTTTTTATTGAAAAAAAAATAGGATTGCCCCGAGGAGCAGCGTCATTTGTTGTCCTTTTTTTCTTTTTTTCTCTTTCTATCAGTATACTTTTATTTATCGTTATCGCTGTCACCCGGGGCATATCTTCTTTTTCTCGATCGATTCCTGATGAAATTCAAGTATTGATTGGCGATATACAAACCTTCTTTTTTTCAAAACTGCTTCCGTCATGGGAACAAGCCATGCATATTTTCTCCGGACTTCCGGAAGTTCAGCAAAAAACAATTCAACTTAATATCGAAGGCATGGCAGGTACACTTGTTGATTTTGTCAACGATTTTGCCGGCCAGCTGCTGTCTCATCTGACACAATTCGTTGCCACTTTGCCGGATACATTGATTTCAGCTATATTTATTTTCCTGGCTTCTTTTTTTCTGTCAAAGGATTCCGAACAGATTAAACGACGTTTCCACGCATTCTGTGATCGTTATCCAACCGGAAAATTGATTGACCACGTACTCTCGGAGCTGAAAAAAACGTGCATTGGGTTTGTACGCGCCCAGTTTTTGCTCGTCTTTATGACAATGCTGCTCATCTATACAGGACTGCTGGTTTTACGTGTGCCGCATCCGCTGACCATTTCCCTTGTCACCGGGGTTATCGATTTAATCCCCTATTTGGGCACAGGCGTTATTTTCATTCCCTGGATTCTCTATCAGTTCTTCACGCATCATTACTTTTTCACCATATGCCTGTCCAGTCTGTACATTGCGGCAATCATCCAGAGGCAGCTTATGGAACCAAAAATTTTATCAATGGCAATCGGCATTGACCCGCTGGCATCGCTGATATCCATTTACTTTGGTTTTCGCTGGATTGGCCTTCCCGGGATCATCATCGGTCCATTGACTCTCGTTGCGATTAAAACCTTGCATCGCACAGGCACCTGGCAGACAATATGGCAATACATCACTGGAAAAAAAGTATAACACACCAATCGTTAATGCCTTCTGAATAAGAAAAGAGAAAGGCTCCCATCGCTCAGCCGCCTGCGTATCCATTTTTTGATAAAAACAACCATTTTAACTCTTACTGACGGGACAAGAAGCAACACACCAAGTAAATCACTGATCAGTCCCGGACTGCACAGCAACAACCCGCCTAAAAGCAGACATGCCCCGTCAAGAAGCTGTTCGCCCGGTATTCTCTTCATTCTTAACTCATCTCTGATACGATTAAGAAGAGCAAGACCTTGACGCAGCACCATCCAAATGCCAATGACCATCGACAGGAATACAATTAAAAATAATTGAAGAGCACCAATCCGCCCGCCAACATAAATCAGTACGCCTGTTTCTGCGAAAACATAGAGAAGCAGCAAAAGCAGCACTTTTTTTATCATGGCTGCACCTCATTGCGTCCGCTTGAGTGCGTTTACAATCAATGAGTGCAATTGCGGATTTTTGCGCCTTATCGAAACCGGGCGCAGATTTGCATCTGTCCAGCAATGCATACTTGATCCGTCTGCCAGCAGGCAATGGTCGCTTTCCCTGAATATTTTATAATTGAAAGTCATTTTAATGCTGTCATATGAAGCAATGGATGTCTCCACGATAAGCGAATCATCGTAGTATGCGGGAGAATGATAGTGTACTTCGACACCGAGTACCGGCATCATCAATCCGTCCTCCTCAATTTTCCTGTATGGGATACCTGCCTGGCGTACGAATTGCGTGCGCGCAATTTCAAAATAAATGACGTACTGACTGTGATGAACTATACCCATTTTATCGGTTTCATTATAACGAACAGCAATTTTTGTCGTGCATTCGTTCATTTCGGTTACACCCCAAAGTTAAAATTTATTTTTGAGAAATTTCCGCTTGTTTACGTTCCTCAGATCGTGATTGTATCGATTACTCCGCCTGGAGATGCTTCTTTAACTGACAAAAAACATTTTTCTGTTAACAAGCGAATATTAAAGAGAAGGCACAAAAAGCAGCGAACTTATACTGCGCTTAAGTTGCCCGCACCAGCAGGGATTTCCGCGGAGTCCATTACCCGCAACCTTAATCCCAAAACATATGTAATTTTAAAGGGTGCCCCATTGTCAATAGACTTTTGAGACACCCTCTTATCATAAACAATACAATGCAAGAATAAAAATAAATCGTTCAGATCATCAAGCCTGAGTCAGCACTTCGCCAACTTTATGCACACGCATGATATTGGTCTTGCCGGATGCTGCAACAGGAAGGCCCGCAGTAATGACAACAAGATCACCGTCGTTGACAAGACCCGTCTTCTTGCCGCTGTCAACAGCAATTTCGAACATTTCATCCGTTGTTTTTGCGCTTTCGCTCAGCACCGGTGTTACGCCCCATGCCAGGCACATTTTATTGGCCACACGCTCAGAATTCGTTACAGCAATGATTGGTGCTTTCGGACGATAGTGTGAAACGACACCTGCCGTATAACCGCTCACCGTAGAGGTGATAATTGCACCGACTTCCAGATTCAATGCCGTATGGGCAACCGCTTCGCCAATGGCAGCCGTAACCGTCGGTTCACTGGAATCGCTCAATTTCTTAAGTATGCCTTTATAATCGAGAGCTGATTCTGCTTTCAATGCAATGTTTTTCATCGTCGTCACTGCTTCAACCGGCCATTTACCAGATGCTGATTCGCCGGACAGCATGATTGCATCCGTACCGTCAAAAATTGCATTCGCCACGTCACTGGCTTCAGCACGTGTACAGCGCGGATTGCGGATCATTGAATCAAGCATCTGTGTCGCTGTGATGACCGTCTTGCCCGCTTTATTGCACATCTTGATCAAGCGTTTTTGTACGAGCGGTACATCTTCCGGCGGAATTTCAACACCAAGATCGCCACGGGCAATCATCAGGCCATCAGAAACTTCAAGGATTTCCTCGATGTTGTCAACAGCCTCCTGGCTTTCAATTTTAGGGAAGATGTGCACATCATCGGCACCATGCTCCTTGCACAGGTTACGAATATCCAGAACATCCGAAGCATGGCGAACAAAAGAAGCGGCAATGAAATCAATACCTTCGCCGATGCCAAAAACAATATCGTCCGCGTCCTTTTCTGTCATACCAGGGAGCTTAATGCTGACATTGGGAACAATAATGCCTTTTTTGCTCTTCAAAACGCCGGTGTTAAGAATTTTGTTATGAATCAGTCCTGCTTCTTTGTCGATGCCTGTAACTTCAAGCTCAACCAGGCCATCGTCAATCAGGATTTTCGAACCTACACTGACATCATTGATCAATTCAGCATAAGTAATGGAAAATTTTTCTGCCGTTCCGGCAACTTCAGTAGTTGAAATATCAACGTTCTTGCCTTCTTCGAGTAAAACCTCCGGAGTAGCCATATCGTGTGTGCGAATTTCCGGCCCCTTCGTATCAAGAAGGATGCCCACTCTTTTTCCGGTGATTTTCATTGCTTCGCGAAGATTAAGCACTTTTTGGTGATGCTCTTCATGATCACCATGTGAGAAGTTGAAACGCGCAACATTCATACCCGCATTGATCATTTTAACAAGCGTATCCACCGTGTCACTTGATGGTCCCAGCGTACAAATAATCTTTGTCTTTTTCATTAAATAGTTCCCTCCGGCATTTTATATGGATAAAACTTTTGCTAACTGATATAAGTTTTCGTTAAACTCATGCTTTTTAGTGAGCAAATCGAGAATATCATGAGCAACAATCTGATTATTCTGGATCGCAATCATTTTGCCCTTGTCACCGCTAAGGAGCAAATCAACGGCTTTATTGCCCATCCGCGCCGCGAGCACGCGATCAAAAGCAGTAGGCGCACCGCCACGCTGAACGTGTCCGAGAACCGTCACACGCGTGTCCATATTCGCTTTGTCCTTGATTGCCTTGGCAACTTCGTCCGCTCTGCCTACGCCCTCCGCAACAACAATTATATTGTGCTTTTTGCCGCGTTCAATTCCGCGATTCAGGCGCTCAACAATGGTATCAAGATCTTCCTTCGATTCAGGGATGAGAATCGATTCGGCACCGTCGGCAAGCCCGGACCACAGAGCAAGATCCCCGCATCCCCGGCCCATTACTTCAATAATGAACCGTCGCTCATGAGACGTCGCTGTGTCACGAATTTTGTCAATTGCATCAATAATCGTGTTCAGTGCCGTATCAAAGCCTAAAGTGAAATCAGTGCCCGGAATGTCGTTGTCAATAGTGCCGGGGATGCCGATAGTGGGAAAGCCAAGCTGGGTCAGTTTGACACCGCCCATAAAAGAACCGTCTCCGCCAATGACAACAAGTCCCTCAATGCCGAATTTTTTCATTTGCTTAATCGCAGTGGCTCGTCCTTCTTCGGTCTTGAATTCCTCGCAGCGGGCAGTATAAAGTATGGTGCCACCACGTTGCACGATGTCACCGACATCCGATACTTCCAGTTTTTTAATGTCTCCGGTAATTAAGCCCTTGTAGCCATGATAAATACCGTAAACTTCAACGCCGCGATAAATGCCCGATCTTACAACTGCACGGATCGCAGCGTTCATACCCGGAGCATCACCGCCACTCGTCAGCACACCAATCTTTTTCATCACAACAATCACCTCATTTTATTATCTCTGTTATTGCCTTTCTGGTCGGATTGATTTCCCTGGACGGTCTCATAATCGCCGATTGCGCGATACTTGGTCAAACGCTGTTGACGAATCTGCTCAGCAGACAGCGGACTTAACTCTTTCAACGAATCAATAAGTGCCTGATCTATAATTTCTGCCTGCTTCCCCGGGTCATGATGAGCACCGCCCAAAACCTCCGGAATCAGTTTATCAATAATACCAAGTTTTTTCAAATCGGAACCGGTTATTTTCATCGTCTTCGCGGCAACTTCCGCTTTACCGGCATCCTTCCATAAAAGTGCCGCTGCTCCTTCGGGAGAAATCACTGAATACCATGAGTTTTCCAGCATCAGAATCTGATTGCCAACGCCAATCGCCAGCGCACCACCACTTGCACCTTCACCAATGACAACACAAATGACAGGAACAGACAACCACGACATTTCAAAAAGATTCCGGGCAATCGCTTCACTTTGCCCACGTTCCTCGGCAGCCTTTCCTGGAAATGCCCCTTTAGTATCAATAAAGGTAATAATCGGTCTGCGAAATTTTTCAGCCTGCTGCATCAGACGCAGCGCCTTACGATAGCCTTCCGGGTGAGGCATGCCGTAATTTCGCATGATATTCTCTTTGGTATCACGTCCACGCTGTTCCCCGATAACCGTCACCGGGCGTCCGTGGAATTTTGCAATTCCAGCGACAATCGCCGGGTCATCGCCATAAAGGCGATCGCCGTGGCATTCGACAAAATCGGTAAAGAGAAGCGGGAGGTAATCCAATGTTGTCGGACGATTCAACTTTCTCGCAACGCGAACACGTTCCCACGGGGTCATGCTGCCGTAGGTCTCCTTTTCGAGATCCTTCAACCGTTCCTGCAGATGATTCAATTCGTCAGAGAGATCAATGCCCTTCTCGTCCATAAACGTCTTCAGCTCGGAAATCTTCTTTTGAAGTTCAAAGATCGGCTTCTCAAAATCAAGTTCCGGTCCCATTATCCCTCGACACCTCCTGCCGCATGGATTGACAAAATCCGACTGAGCACATTTCTCAGTTCAGAACGTGGAATCACCTGATCGAGTTGACCGTGCTTCAATAAGAATTCCGCTGTCTGAAAATCTTCGGGTAACTTTTCGCCAATTGTCTGCTCAATGATCCTGCGTCCGGCGAATCCGATTAACGCCCCGGGTTCAGCAAAGTTGTAATCACCGAGCGACGCAAAACTTGCTGAAACACCACCAGTCGTCGGATGAGTCATAATCGAAATATAGAGTCCGCCGTTTTTGCTGAACGTTTTTAATGCCGCACTTGTTTTCGCCATCTGCATTAAACTGAGCACACCCTCCTGCATGCGTGCCCCTCCGGATGCAGAGAATATAATGACTGGCAACCCATTTTGATCTGCATATTCGACAAGCCGCGTCAATTTCTCGCCAACGACCGAACCCATACTGCCCATGCGAAATCCCTTGTCCATAATGGCAACGGCAGTTTCATATCCTTCAATCATGCCCTTCCCGGTCCAGACCGCCTCGTTCAGTCCTGTTTTTTTTCGATCCGACTCCAGCTTGTTGAGATAGTTGGGGAACTGGAGTGGATTGAGTGAAACCATATTTCTGTCAAATTCCACGTATGAATTCTGGTCGAACAGCATTTCTGCACGGACCTGTGCACTGATTGGATAGTGATATCCGCAGGATTGGCAGACAAACAGATGTTTCTGCAGTTCTTTGACATACATGATTTTTTTACACTTTGGACACTTACGGACAATGCCCTCGGGAACATCCTGCCTCGCTTTCGCGGAGGGGACTGTTGCGTACTTTTTTTTCTTAGTGAAAAAGTCCTTCATCAAGTATATCACCCTCTTACTTTGTCAAAACTTTTAATTCATCTTCCTTGTAAACCTGTCACTTTTTCTTCACGCATAATTCATGAAATCGTTGATAAATGGTTTCAATCATTGCTAAAAAAATTTCACATTAACGGATTTAATGCAGAAAACTGAATCGATGATTTAAAAGGCCGGCTGCACGAAAAAATTCCTAAACTTCACTATTATAACAAACGTCATACAAAAATACAGAAATGCACAGGTCATCACTGTTCAGAGCGAACGCGTGAAAAATGCTCACCGCATACGTTCAGAAGTAGTCGTCACATTATGCGTACCCAGAAGCGAGCGCAAAGAAGAGATAAATGCTTCATCCAGATGAACCGAATATTTCGGGCCAAGGGCAACTGTTTCCTTACTCAGTTCATAATACAGAAAAACGCGATGCCTGCCCGGCGATTGCATCAGTGCTGATTTTACTTGTTCAAGCATCTCCGGATGATGATGAGCGCGATCGATCTTCAGAAAAAGTACCATCTGGTTTCGGGATAAATAATCTTTCAGAAGCATTACTCGAATGAGCACTAGTTGCGGCGTGTCTCCGCCCTTTCCGTTTGCTCGTTTTGCCCGAATCACGAGTAACTGTCCTTCGAGAAGAAGATGATCAACCATTTGATACGTATCCGGAAAACAAACGGTGTCAATGACACCCGTTTCGTCACTCGCGGAAAAGAAGGCCATCGGCTGCCCCTTTTTTGTTCGAATGCGTTTTATCTGCTCACTCATAACAAGCAACACAGCCACACCGCCGTCGGACATTTTTATTGCTTCGCTAACCGTTGTGAATCCTCGCGGTAAATGTGCCCGAAACTCGCTGACAGGGTGTGCCGACAAATAAAACCCGAGCACCATTTTTTCATAGTGCATGCGTTCCTGCCGACTGAGCGGAGGGACCTCAGCGTAGTCATCCTGATCATGCTCGGCGGGCAGCAACGTGGTCTGGCCACCTGCCATCTTCTGCTCTTCTTCGCCAAAGCTCATTGCTCGATCCAGAGTCGCAAGCAGAGAAGAGCGTTCAACATCAAAAAGATCAAACGCTCCGGCAAAAATCATTGCCTCAATTGCTTTACGGTTCACTTTGCGGGACGGGATGCGGCGACAGAAGTCATAAAGACTGGTGTAGGGGCCATTTTTTTCTCGTTCAGACACAAGCGCATCAGCCGCGCCAACACCCACGTTTTTTATTGCTGCCAATCCGAAGCGTATGCCTCGATCTGAAGGTTCAAACCCTCGCTCGCTTTCGTTAATCGAAGGCGGGAAAAGCGGGATATTCCGGCTGTGTAACTCACGAAGGGTTGCTTCAAGCTTATCCGTATTGTTAATGATCGCAGTCAGGTGTGCCGCGAAAAAAGCCTGCGGAAAATGTGCCTTTAAAAAAGCAAGCCGATAGGAGATAAAGCTGTAGGCAACTGCATGGGATCGATTAAATCCATAATTTGCAAACCGGACAATTAAGTCAAAGATTTCTGATGCTGATTCTTCAGAGTGCCGGTTCCGCACGCATCCGGCAATAAATGATTTTTTCTGTTGTTCGAGCAGTGCACGTTTTTTTTTCGCGACTGCCCTCCGTAAAATATCTGCCTGTCCAAGCGAGTATCCGGCTATTCGTACAGCAATCTGCATAATTTGTTCCTGATAGACAAGAACGCCGTATGTCTGTTTCAATATTGGCTCAAGATCAGGATGCGGATAGGTCACCTTTTCTTCTCCGTGCTTGCAGCGTACATAGCGATCAATGAATTGTACCGGTCCAGGACGGTAGAGCGAAAGTACAGCAACAATATCCTCAAATTCGGTTGGCTGCAATTTACGCAGGACTTGACGCATGCCTTCCGACTCCATCTGAAAAATACCCATCGTTTCTCCGCTTCCAAGCAGCCGGTATGTCTCCGGATCATCTAACGGGACCGTTTCAAGAGTGATGGAGTTATGATTAAACTCAGGAGTTCTCTGCACGACTTCCCGCATAAAAGTCAGATTGCGCAAACCAAGGAAGTCAATCTTAAGTAGCCCTAAGGATTCCAGAATATCCATCGGATATTGTGTTACCGGAATGGAATCGTGCCCCAGCTGGATGGGAACCAAATCGGTCAGCGGACGGTCACTGAAAATAACGCCTGCCGCGTGAATCGATGTATGGCGCGGAAGCCCCTCGATTTTACGTGCCAGTGCAACAAGCTCAGCCGCTTCCTTCGATGCATTTACCAGATTCCTCAACTTGTCTGATTCTTTAAGCGCCTGATCCAGTGTTCTTTTCGGCAGTGCAGGGATTAACCGTGCCATGCGGTCAACGAGCTGCGGATCACTTTCGAGCACTCGTCCGACATCGCGAATTGCCGCTTTTGCAGCCAGTGTGCCAAAGGTGATAATTTGTGCCACATGCGCGCGCCCATATTTCTTATACGCATATTCAATCATTTTATCTCGATCAATATCCGGAAAGTCCAGATCAATATCTGGCATCGTGATACGTTCAGGATTCAAAAACCGTTCAAAAAGCAGATGATATTTGACTGGGTCTACTTCTGTGATTTTTAAAACGTAAGCAACTAAAGACCCGGCTGCAGAACCTCTGCCCGGGCCTGGCATATAGCCAGATTTTCTTGCATACGCAACAAGATCTGCAACAATCAGAAAATAGTCATTGAATCCCATTTTATCTATAATGGAAAGTTCATACTTCAGACGATCCTGAATTTGCAGTGTGATCACCGAATAGCGTTCATTCATGCCTTTTATACACTGTTCATGCAGTACCTGTCTTGACGTTTCACCCTCAGGCAATGGAAAAGAAGGATAACGCGCATTTCCAAATTCGAAAGAGACGTGGCACAATTCGGCAATCCTGCCGGTTTCTGCAACGGCTTCGGGAAGATCAGCAAATTTACGCGACATTTCTTCTGTCGATTTAAAATCAAATTCATGATCGAATACCGGCCGCTCCTTCAAGGTCGTCCCATTCTTTATACAGGCAAGGCATGCATGGGCCCTTGCATCTTCCTGACTCAGATAATGGATACTGTTTGTCGCAACAAGTGTCAGTGCATAATGTCTGGCAAGCGCCCGCAGCTGACGCTCAATCGGTTGATGATGCTCGGCGCGCTGAATTTCAATGAAAAAACGGTTTCCGAAAACAGAGAGAAGAGCTTCAACAGCCTCACGCGCATATGCGTCGTTCTCTTTGGCTAGAAGACGGTCAATTGGACCATCAGCACCTCCTGATAACACAAGCACACCATCCGAATATTTTTCAATTACAGGCAGAGGGGCACATGAACGGCCGCTGCATTGAATAGTTGAAGAAAGCTTAACAAGATTCTGGTAACCTAAATTATTTTGAGCCAATAACAAGATTGTCGGAAAATCGTCGCTTGCTTTGCTGTGTACTGTTTTTTGTTCAGTTGCGAGTTCAAGAGACACTTCCATCCCAATCAGCGGATGCAGTCCTGACCGCATGCAGGCACGATAAAAAGGAATCACACCATACATGACATTTCGGTCAGTAAGCGCAATCGCTTTTTGACCAAAACGTTGCGCCTGCGCAACAAGCTGGTCGATTCGGCAAGTGCTGTCAAGCAGACTGTATTCACTATGAACATGAAGATGTACAAACGTCATCGGCTTATACTCCTTCTTCCAGATTGATGATCGATCCGTTTATTTTGCACAAAGTGCGCGCAAATCTGCGATCAGCTGATCAGCTTCTTCCCAACTGCTAACTGTTGCACCTGAGGCCATCGGATGTCCGCCTCCATGATATTTCTCAGCCAATTGGTTAATTGAAGGCGCCTTTGATCGAATTCTTGCCCGAATAACCTTCCCCTCTTCCGAAAAAAGGACCCATGCCTTCAGATGAGCAACATTGGAGAAGCTGTTCACAAGTGAAGAAGCGTCTGCAGCTGTCAGATGGTAAGCGTGGATCAGCGGCTGAGTAAGTTTAACGTAGCCAACGCCTTCTTCGGTCAGCGTAAAATGCTCCAGGACATAACCGTTTAGACGTACCTGTGCCAGGCTGCGCTCATAGAGCTGATTAAAAAACGATTGACGGTCAAAGGGGAGCCTGACAAGTTCTGAGGCCGCGCGAAAAGTGGCAGAAGTGACGTTGCTGAACTGAAAACGACCGGTATCACCAACAATTCCGGCAAAAAGCAGCCGGGCTGCATTTTGCGAAAGCGTTAATTCCGGGTGCCTTTGATAGATGGAACAGATCATCTCACTTGTTGAGCTTGCCTGCGGGTCAACCCATTCCAGGTCTCCGTATGAGTCAACAATCGGATGATGGTCAATTTTCAGAAGGTGACGGCCGAGACGGTAGCGGTTATCGGAAATCCGCTCTCGGTTTGCCGTATCACAGACAATAACCAATGCCTCTTCATATACATCCTCATCAACGGTATCCATGGTAACCAGAAACCGCAGGTCGGCAGCTTCTTCTCCGACAATATAAACATTTTTTTGCGGAAAGTTATCCTTTATCAGACATGAGAGCCCCCCCTGAGATCCGAGTGCGTCAGGATCAGGCCGTACATGCCTATGTATAATAATAGTGTCGTATTGCTTAATCTGATTTAAAATCTCATCAATCATGTGCGTCCTCCTATGGATTCGCTTTTCATTTTGAATGCGTCAATAACGGTCAATAAACTGAGCATTAAGCAATGCCTTGCCACAAAGCTGACCGTCTGCGAACAGTTCGATGTCCAGCTTCCCGTTTCTTCGAGTCATTTCAAGAATTTTGGGATGGACGGTCACCGTTTGCTCCAGTTGCACCGGCTTGAAAAAATAAAAGGAAAGATTATCCACTACCAAATCACCGCGACGCAGGCGGTTCAGAATACGTCTGCCGACGGTTGTTACAATTGACGTCATAACTCCGTGGGAGACTGAACCCAGATAGTCACTCATCTGCGGTGTAACGGTAAATCGAAATTCATAGCGATGATCATTTGAATAATCCGCGAGCTGTGACGAAACGATGTCCTCAATGGTCTCACCCATTTGCGGCTGCTGCTGTATTCTTTGCAGTGCTTTAAGCACATCACGACGCGTGACAATACCAGCAAGGTGATGCTGCTTGTCAACAACCGGCAAGCCGTCCACCCCTTCCCATATCATTCGATGTGCAGCGGCAGCCACTGATGTTGTCGGCGTGACGACAAGCGGAGCTGCAGTCATGATTTCTTCAATTGTTGATACATGCTGATCTTTCATCAGATCTTTCATCGCCACTATTCCGACGACTTTCATCTGCTGATCTACAACCGGAAAACGGCTATGTGAAGTCCTGCGGTTTAATTCATACCAACGTTTCGGTGAATCATAGTTAAAAACAAACTGGGTCTCTGAAAAAGGAATCATGATATCCGATACGTAAACAATCTCTTTTTTGATTAACTGATCATAAATGGCCCGGTTTATTTTTGCAGCTACGGTGAATGTATCATAGGCAGTTGAAATAACTGGCAGCTGTGTCTGATCAGCCAGCCGTTTAATACGCTCACTTGTATTGAAACCGCCGGTAATCAGAACTGCTGCACCCTCTTTTAAAGCATACTCATGGACAGACTCGCGATTGCCGACAATCATCAGATCATTTGCGCCAATATAGCGTTTCATCGCATCCATTTCCATCGCACCGATAACAAAGTGATTCAGCGTCCGCGAAAGCCCTGTTCGCCCGCCGAGTACTTGTCCATCTACTATATTCACAACCGTATCAAAGGTCAGTTTTTCAATGCTTTCCTTCATTTTCTGCTCAATCCGCACCGTCCCTACCCGTTCAACGGTACTGACCAGTCCTTGAATCTCTGCATCTTTTATTGCCCGATACGCCGTGCCTTCACTGACCTGAAGAACCTTAGCAACCTGACGAACTGAAATTTTGCTGCCAACATCCAGGTCTGCAATGTATCTTAAGATTTGTTCATGCTTCGTCTCCATATCAACCGCTCCAAACAGCCCTTACAGGGTTAGTGTCTGACCAGGTGACATCACACATCCGTGTCCGTTCAGCTGATCCGCAAACCAGCCGGCATCCTGCTGAATGACTGGAAATGTGTTGTAATGAATCGGAACAACAGTCTTAGCCTTGATCCATTTTGCCGCCTGCAGTGCATCTTCTGGCCCCATCGTATAGTTATCCCCGATTGGCAGAAATGCAAGATCAATCGCATAGCGGTCACCGATCCATTTCATGTCGGAAAAAAGTGCAGTATCCCCTGCATGGTAAATCGTCTTTTCTTCAATCTTCAGCAGCAGCCCGGCCGGCATACCCGCATACACGATCTGGCGATTTGCCGCATCAGTAATACTCGACCCGTGAAAGGCCTGCGTCATTTTAACGGTACCGAAACGAAAAGTGTGCGCACCGCCAATAGACATGCCATGTGTCTTCAAACCTCTCCAGCTGAAATAAGTAGCCAGTTCGGCAATGGCTATAACCAGTGACCCGTCGCGCTCAGCAATTAGCTGCGTATCTTCGATGTGGTCACCATGACCGTGCGTCAGCAGTATGGCATCAATTTTTGGTAAGTCATCAATCGTCATTGGGGTCCGCTGATTCCCTCTGATAAATGGATCAATTAATAAATTGCCCTTCTCCGTCTCCAGTAAAACGGTCGAATGTCCGACATAGGTAATTTTCATTCACTTTTTCTCCCTTCGTTACTGAACATTAATTACTAAGCGCCCGTTCTTAACATGCATTTATAAAAATTATTATACACTACATATAGGCCGAAGTTTGCATAAAACAGTTGCCGCACCTTGTTTGATCCTGTTTGGCTTTGTAAAAATCCGCGGGACCTCACAGTCATCGGTTCATCTGCTCTCCTCATCATCTCAGCAGGCTGATGAATAATCGATCGAAATACAACAGTAAAGTTAGCAGAACTCTTTTTTAAGAAATCAACCCGAAACGGCCCGAACACGCTTATATTGTGATACATTATTATTATTAAATGAAACTGGAGTGACCCTAATTGTCAGAGAAGATGAAGCAAATTGAATCATGGCTGCGCGGCCATGAAGGGCGGTTCGCTTATATAGCCGACCCTACAAATGTTTTTTATCTTACGCATTTCAAATGTAATCCACATGAACGTTTTCTCGGTTTATTCTTATTTCCCGATGATGAACCGTTCCTCGTTTGCCCGGAACTGGAAGTCGGTCAGGCACGCGCATCGGCATTTGGTCATGAGGTTTTTGGTTACCGCGATGATCAGAATCCGTGGGATACCGTAAAAAAAGCACTGAGCAGCCGTGCAGCTTCATTTAACAAAGTGTATATTGAGCCAAGCACACTGCCTTATAATAAGACGCTTGCGCTAAAAGCCATCGATAAGCAACTTGAATTCCGATCCATTGAGGACTATCTGGCTGACATGCGCAACATTAAAGATGAACATGAACTCGCAGTTATGAAAAAAGCCGGCGAAATTGCGGATTATGCGGTAAGGTTAGGAATCGACGCAATTAAAAAAGGCCGTACAGAAGCTGCAATTGTCGCAGAAATTGAGTATGAGCTTGCCAAACAAGGCTATTCTGAAATGGCCTTTGATACGATGGTTTTGACTGGGGAGAACACAGCAAATCCGCATGGCTATCCGGGAACACGCCAAATTCACGAAGGTGATTTCGTGCTCTTCGATCTCGGTGTCGTCATTGATGGTTATTGCTCCGATATTACCCGAACCGTCTGCTTCAAACATGCTTCAGACGAACAATATAAAATTTATGATGCAACCTTGCAGGCTAATCTTGCTGCGCTTGAAGCCGTTCGCCAGGGATTGCGCATCGGTGACCTTGACGGAGTCGCGCGAAAAGTGATCGCCGACGCAGGTTATGGTCATTATTTCACGCATCGGCTTGGACACGGGCTTGGTCTTGGTGAGCATGAACAGCCATCCATGAGTGCTGCAAACGACAAAGTACTGACGACCGGCATGGTTTTTACGATTGAACCCGGTATTTACGTTCCAAACGTCGGCGGTGTCCGTATCGAAGACGATGTCTATCTTGGTGAAAAGGGCCCGGAAACGCTGACCCATTACCCGAAAGCGCTCCAAATCATCGAGTAAAGATTCAGTCGGCGAGCGTTATCAAGGCAAATGCCAGAGGGTTCCTCAAAGAATTATATTCTTTGAGGAACCCTCTTCCTGTATGGCAAAGCGCCGTATCAGATACTCTGCTGCTGTTGTGATAAACGCACAGTATCTCGCGCAATCATTACTTCTTCGTTAGTTGGGATGACAAGTACTTTGATCTTTGAATCCGGCATGTTGATGAACGTCTCCTGTCCGTTAATCTTGTTCGTTTCCTGATCGCAGTGAACGCCAAGGAAACTGAGACCATCAAGGACACGCGCACGGATCATCGAACTGTGTTCTCCAATCCCCGCAGTAAAAATGATGGCATCGACACCATTCATTTTTGCAGCAAAGGACCCGATATATTTCTGTATCCGTTCAACAAAGACCGCGATCGCAAGTTTCGCACGTTTGTTCCCTCTTCGCGCTTCTTTTTCAATGTCCCTTAAATCACTGGAAAATCCGGAAATTCCGAGCATACCACTTTTTTTGTTTAACACATTAATAACTTCACTTGCGTTCATACCGGTTTTATCCATAATGTAGGGAATTAAAGCGGGATCAATATCACCGGAACGTGTCCCCATGGTCAATCCGGCAAGCGGCGTAAAGCCCATCGATGTATCAATCGATCTACCGGCTTTGACTGCGGTAATGCTGGCACCATTTCCAAGATGGCAGGAAATCAGACGCAGCTCTTTTATCGGCCGTTTGAGTAATTCCGCCGCACGATAAGCAACGAATTTATGACTGGTCCCATGGAATCCGTATTTTCGAATGCCATATTGTTTATAGTAGTCGTATGGAACGCTGTACAGATACGCCTCATCACTCATGCTTTGATGAAAAGCGGTATCAAAAACGACGACTTCGGGAACTTCGGGCAGCACTTCACGAAACGCCCGAATGCCGACCAGATTCGCAGGATTGTGAAGTGGCGCGAGTTCAGAAAGATCTTCTATTTTTTTTATGACCTCATCTGTAACCAGCGCAGAATCATCAAAAGTCTCGCCCCCATGCACAACTCGGTGTCCAACGCCTCTGATCTCTTTTAAGGTGCGGACAATTTTTAAACCGGTAAGACGATCAAGCAGTATGCGCACAGCCTCTTCATGATCTGGTACTGATGCAATTTCCTGTTTTTTTTCTCCATGTACACTGATTGTAAAAATGGAATCCGACAGACCAATACGTTCAAACGAACCTTTAGTCACCAGACGCTCTGCAGGCATATCCAGCAGCTGAAATTTCAGCGAGGAGCTGCCAGCGTTGATCGCAAGAATTAATGCCAATGTCGATCACCCCCTCGTCATCTTAAACCGAACGGTGCAAAAACCAATGATCTAACTGCTGCATAAATTTACGCATTTTCACTTCATCTGAAAAATCCGGCATTTCCGCGAGCAGTGCTTGCCGCGCAAGGGTGCCTTTGCCTGACTTCTTTTGCAGCAATAAAATACTTTTTGCCTGATTTACCTTGTTAAACAGAGAAACAGGCAGCTGAATGAGTGCAAGTATGTTTGCGTTTTTTTTAAGAAAATCATGAAACGTATGCGTTTGATCATCCGTGAATAAGTGATTCGGAATAAGAAAAAGCGCATAGCCTTCCGTTTTTAATTTTCTCAATGCCTGTTCCACAAACAGAAAATGTGTCAATGGTTGTTTTGTTACTGATTTAAGTAAATACGTATCCGCTGAACGCTGATCAGGGTAGATCCCAACCGGAACATCGCAGACAACAAAATCGGCCGGTTCGATCATGATTGGTTTGAGACCGTCCTGATGAAACAGCTGAATTTCTTTCTGCTGCAAGTTTGCGTTAGCCGCTGCCAGTCGGACAAGAAGCGGATCTGCGTCAATCCCGTACGCTTGAACCTTATCCGTTCTCGACTGGTTCAGTATACCTGTCAGCAGATTGGCGGAGCCGACGGCGGGATCAAGAATGGAATAAGCTTTTTCCCCAGCTAGCATGGCAAACATATGCCCGATCAGAAGCACCAGAGTGTCCGGCGTTAATTCCTGATTTGGCTGAGGTGCTTCTTTCATCCCTTTAAGCAGTGCAAGCTGAAATGCGCGTCTGACTTCTTCAGCTGTCATCTTCAGGTGATTAAAACGTTCGTAGAGCGGCTTTAGTTTCTTTTCTAAGGGCTCCTGCCTGATCTCATTGCGAAGCAGCCCTTCTGCTGTCTCACAAAGCGCGGTTAAATAATTCGTTTCGTTATTTTTTTTTATAAAAAGTGTTGCCTGATCAAACACTGAAAAGAGTTCACTGACTGACGTTGTTTGCAAAGTCATTTCCTCCAAATATAAATAAAGCGCTTTCATAATATATTATATCGTGAATTTTAAAAATTGCCTATTGACTCCTGTAAAAGATTGAATGATCTTGTCTCATTTTCGAATGCAAATTTTGGCAGACCTATTGAGTGGAGATATCCTTTTTTCTTTTCTGGATACCTGTTTTGCAGCTTTTTTCTGTTCGTCTGAATCTTCACTTGCGCCATATTCGCACTCACTCCTACGTTCACTAACTATAGACTAAATTTCATATCAGAGCAATGGCTGCGAATTTGCATAAATCCGTATAAAGCCTTTTATTACTACGTATCATTAAGCAGGTTCGTTTCATTTTGCGCAAAAATGATTTAAGAACAGCTCGGCCGGACAAAATTTTTCAATCAAAAAGACCAGGCTAAAACGCCCGGTCCTACTTTCACAGGACATATACGTGCTTAGCGAAAAAGCCTTTCAGATCCTGATTCGTGATTTATGCCATATTGACTGCAACGTCGCTGTTTTTTCCAACGCGATTTATCGATCTGTTCCTGCGCGGGTTATCGGTCCGTTTGCACAATATATCGGTCTGTTTGGTTAATCGTGATTTACTGGCCAGCACTTTCCCACAATCTTCGACCTGATCCTGTTCCTTTTTGTTTGCATCATCGCTGTGGCCCTTGCTTGTCGCTGGCGCCAGCGCACTACCACTCCGACATTCAGACATTCAAGCCTAAAAAAACAGAATGCGCGGCGAGCAACATTCTGTTTCAATTATCAAATTTAATTAAATTCCTCGTCCTGCCACTCTCCACGACGTTTTTTCCGCCGCTGTGCAGCTCCACCGCCGTTTTTATCAATTATTTCTTTGATCTTTTCTATAGTCTGGGGAGCAAGATCAATCAGGCGCTCATATAAGTGCGTATTGCTATCCAGATGAACTGTTTTTACTCCCTCTTCACCAATAATCAGGAATGCGATCGGGGTGATCGAAACGCCTCCGCCGGTTCCTCCGCCGAACGGAAGATAGGCTTCTGTATCTTCACTCGGATCTTCATCCGGATTTTCATTTTTGGTATTAAATTCGCTTCCGCCTGCGACAAAGCCAAAACCGACCTTTGACAAAGTGATAATTGTGTGCCCGTCGTCAGTCTCAATCGGATCGCCGACAATTGTTCCGACATCGACCATTGATTGCAGACTGTCCAACGCCGTTTTCATTAGTCCCTGTATCGGATGATCTGCCATATGCTTACCCTTCTTTCATTAGGCGCCTGATCTTCTTGATCATGACTATAGCATCCCCGATCCTTAGCTGAAACATGCATGACAGATCCGAACATAGAGACATTCTTTGGAAAACCGGAACAACCTGAATGCGTGGACGATCAGAAATCCACGGGGCGATCCACGGCATCAGTGAGGCTTTTATCGACCAGATGATGCCGCTGAGAATAGCTGTTTCAAATGCATCGCCTGTCCCGCATTGCGTGACCCACGAAACGAGCTGCACGCGAATTTTATGACTGACGTTCATTTTGCGCAGCAGTCTTATTCCTTGGCCCAACTGCTCCTGCCAATCCGCTAATTCTTGTTGTGAATATCCCGGATCATGCTTCTGGTTCGCGGTGGATTCAGAAGGAACCTGGCGCAATGGATCAGATTGCTGCGCCCACAGGCATATACCCCAGATGTAAATCTTAACCTTCCACGAACAGGAATGTGCGCTGATCAATAATTTGACACGCATGGTGAGTGTGCTTTTTAAAAAGATACAAATCACAAGAACAAAAAGACTCACACAGATAACTGACAAAATGATGAACAGGCGCACGCTCGACGCTCCTTTTTGTCTCTTTTGTTTTTAGTATCCGGTAAATCGTTCAAAAACATGTAAAAAATGCCCGAGCGTCTGTGCCCGGGCAGAAGAAAACGTGTCACTCTAAATTTTTCGCTTTTTCACGTTGAAATTCACTTTTGTCGCGATGCCGTTTTTCAAGCACCCGCAGCACCCGATCAAAACCGACTTTTTGTTCGCGCAGCATAACCAGTGTATGATAGATAACATCGGATACTTCCCATTCCAGTTCGGCAACTGAACGATTCTTTGCCGCAATGATCACTTCCGATGTTTCCTCGCCGATTTTCTTCAGTATTTTGTCAATGCCCTCATTAAACAGATATGTTGTGTACGTACCCTCCGGACGTTCAGCCTCCCGCTGTGCAATCACACGCTCCAGTTCCGCAAGAATTTCGTAGCGCTCGGCACCTGCTGCGACCGCTTCCTGCTTATCTGATCGCTCCGGCGTAAAGCAGCTGTACGTGCCCGTGTGGCATGCCGGACCGGCAGGATTCACTTTCACAAGCAGCGTATCTGAATCACAGTCAACCGCCCAGTCCACAATCCGCTGCGTGTTACCCGATGTCTCACCCTTATGCCAAAGCTGATTTCGCGAACGACTGAAGAACCATGTTTCGCCGCTTTCCAGCGATTTTTCAATGGATTCTTTGTTCATGTAAGCCATCATCAGAATTTCTTTACTCTGCGCGTCCTGCACGATTGCCGGAATTAATCCATGCTCATCAAATTTCAATGTCTCAGTATTCATCGAACAGCCACTCCCTTTTCTTTTAAAAATGCCTTCACACTGGCAACAGAAGTTTCTTTATAGTGAAAAATTGAGGCTGCCAGTGCTGCATCTGCCTTCCCCTTTTCAAAAACATCAAGAAAATCAGAAGCCTTTCCGGCACCACCTGATGCAATAACCGGCACGTCAACTGCATCACTGATTGCGCGTGTCAGGTTCAGCTCAAAGCCATTCTTTTCACCGTCCTGATCCATACTGGTCAGCAAAATTTCGCCCGCTCCAAGACGAACCACCTTTTTCGCCCAGGCAATCGCATCAAGATCCGTTGCCCTTCGCCCGCCGTGCGTATATACCTTATATGTACCGCTTTCCTGATGCCACCTGGCATCAATGGCGCATACAATGCATTGATTGCCAAAAAAATCTGCGCCTTCTCTGATCAAATCCGGGTTGGCCACTGCTGAGCTGTTCAGCGATACTTTATCTGCACCGGCACGAAGCAGTTTTTTTATGTTTTCGAGCGAGTGAATGCCGCCGCCGACCGTAAACGGAATGTTCAGGTTGGCCGCGACCTGCTTCACCATTTCGACCATCGTGTTTCGGCCTTCGCTGGATGCAGATATATCGAGAAAGACAAGTTCATCCGCACCTTCATGATTGTAAAACATCGCAAGCGCCACAGGATCGCCGGCATCGCGCAACTGGACAAACTGTTTTCCCTTAACCACTCTGCCATCTTTAACATCCAGACATGGAATAATTCTTTTTGCCAGCATTATCGCTTCACCGCCCTGATCGCGTCACTAAGCACGATTTGTTTCGTATACAGCGCTTTACCGATGATGGCTCCACTGATGTTCCGATCAGCCGCCAGCTGTTTTATTTCTGACAACGTTGTCACTCCTCCGGAAACGACAACCGGCATACCGATTTCGAGTGCAAGCTGTTCTGCAGCCGCCACATTCGCACCCTGAAGGGCTCCGTCCCTGGAAATATCTGTATAAATGAAATGCCTGGCACCTTCCCGAATCAATTGTTTGGCAAGATCCGCTGCGTTCAGTTCGGACACCTCAAGCCACCCCCGCACGGCAACTTTTTCTTTTTTTACATCAATTCCAATCGCTATGGATTCTGGAAACCGGTGCAGCGCCTGCTTGCAGAATTCCGGATTGCTGATCGCTGAACTGCCGAGAATGACTCGCTTAATTCCCCGGTTCAAATAATTTTCCAATGTCTCAATTGTGCGAACACCGCCGCCGACTTCAATGTTAATCGGTACTTCGGCAGCCATTTTCGCAATCAGGTTCTGATTCACGGGATGGCCCGCTTTCGCGCCGTCAAGATCAACAACATGCAGCCATTCGGCACCTTGTTCATAAAACGATTTCGCCACCTCCACCGGTTCCTCTCCATACACCGTGGACTGTCCATAATCGCCTTGAAACAGCCGAACGCATTTACCGTCAATCAGATCAATGGCAGGATAGAGAGTAAACATCAGCACTTCTCCTTTCTGCACGCGCTGGACTCGCTCCGCCTGCATGCAAGCTGCAAATAATTCCTGAGCAGTGCCTGACCGAATGCGCCGCTTTTTTCAGGATGAAACTGCATGCCATATACATTGCCTCTGCTGACAACTGCCGGAACCTCTCCATAATAATCGGCAGCGGCAACCAGCGTGCCGCGGTTTTTAAGTTCAGCAAAATAGGAATGTACAAAATAAGCAAAATCCGGTTTGACTCCGCTCAGCAAAGGTGAATTTGGATTGATAAAAGTCAGTGTATTCCAGCCCATATGGGGCACCTTGTAACGCCTGCCCTTTTCAGAGACGCCTGAAAAACGGACGACACGTCCCGGAATGAGCCCCAGTCCTTTTGTCAGAGTGCCTTCTTCACTCTCATCAAACAAGAGCTGCATGCCAAGACAGATACCAAGCAGTGGCCGCGTCTCCGCAAACGTTCTTAAATAAGTGCTTAAATGCTTCTCATGAAGCAATCTCATCGCGTCTTTAAATGCACCGACACCCGGAAGAATGAGCCCGTCAGCCCGATCCAAATCTTCTGCCTGGTCACTGATAATGTAAGTCTGATCAAGCCTTCTGAGTGCCTGGCTAAGGCTGTACAGGTTGCCCATACCATAATCTACAACACCAATCATCATAATGTTCCTTTCGTCGACAGAACCCCTTGAATCCTGGGATTTCGTACTGTTGCCGCATCGAGGGCTCGGCCGAGCGCTTTAAAAACCGATTCAATCATATGATGTGTATTTTCTCCGTAACGCACCGTAACATGAAGGTTCATCTGGGCTTCAATGCTTAATTTATCCAGAAATTCCTTAACAAGTTCCGTATCAAAGGTGCCGACCTTTTGCGCAGGAAACGCCCCATTAAAAACGAAATACGGACGTCCGCTTAAATCAACTGCAACTTCAGACAGTGCTTCATCCATAGGGACGACCGCATAACCGTACCGGTTAATACCCTTTTTATCGCCGACGGCCTGGCGAATCGCTCTGCCGAGACAGATACCGATATCCTCGGTCGTATGATGATCGTCCACTTCAGTATCGCCATGAGCTTCGACATCCAGCGTAAACAGTCCGTGTTTTGCAAACAAGGTCAGCATATGTGTAAGAAAAGGAACACCGGTGGCAAGTTTTGCCTCGCCGCCTCCATCAACAGCAAAGGTCAACTTTATCTGAGTTTCGTACGTATTCCGTTCAATATGTCCGACACGTTTATCCATGAACAACCGCACCTTCCATCCTTTTTTCCACTGCGCGCGCATGACCTTCCAGTCCTTCAAAACGGGCGAAAGCAGCGATGGCCTGTCCGTTCGCCTGCAGCGCGTCATTACTGTATTCAATGATACTTGACCGTTTGATAAAGCTTTCAACACCAAGCGGACTGGCATAGCGGGCGGAACCGTTTGTCGGAATGATATGATTCGGACCGGCAAAATAATCACCGACTGGTTCTGAACTGTATTTACCGAGAAAAATGGCACCTGCGTGACGAATGAGCGGAAGCAATGCGTGCGGATCACCGGTCGCAAGTTCCAAATGTTCCGGCGCAATTGAATTAATCACTTGGGCCGCTTCGCTCAGGCCACTGACTAAAATAATCTTCCCCTGGCGATTGACGGATTCAGAAGCAATGTCCGTGCGCGGAAGATCTTTTAATTGCTTCATCACTTCCTGCTCAACCTGCTTGCCGAATGCTTCGGAAACAGTTACCAATATTGGCATAGAAAGCCTGTCATGTTCTGCCTGAGACAGCAGATCTGCAGCAATCCAGGCGGGGTCAGATGCTTCATCAGCCACAATCGCAATTTCACTTGGTCCGGCAAGGCTGTCAATCGCAACGTCACCGAATACTTGCTTCTTCGCCAGCATGACATAGAGATTTCCCGGACCGACAATCTTATCTACAGGACGAATCGATTCCGTACCATAAGCCAGTGCGGCAATTGCCTGAGCGCCGCCAACCTGATAAATTTCGTCAATCCCGATTTCATTGGCCGCAGCGAACACGCCGTCAGCGATCCTTCCGTTTTTTTGAGGGGGCGATACGAGTACAACACGTTTTACTCCGGCTACCAGTGCTGGGATGGCTCCCATCAGAACCGATGAGGGATAGCATGCAGTTCCCCCCGGAACATAGACACCGACTGAATCAAGGGGTGTTACTTTCTGGCCAAGCACAACCCCCTGCTCTGCCGGCTCCGTCCATGATTTCGGCATTTGTTTTTTATGAAAGGCATATATGTTCTTAGCTGCTTGTTTGATCGCTGCCAGTACTGGTTCTGGAACATGTCGCACGGCTTCATTTTTGTCTGCTTCGCTGGCGAGAATGGAAGCCAGCCCAATTCCGTCAAACTGTCTCGTATAATCCAGAAGCGCCTGATCCCCGTCCGATTTTACTTTGGCAATAATTTCGGCAACAGATTTTTGTGCTTCTTCCCTGGCTTCTATTTTTCTTTTTTTAAGAAAGTCAAGATTGCCATCTTTAATCCATTCCAATTTTTGTCCCCTCCGTCGCCTTGATCATTTTTTCCACGATTTGATCGATCAGATTTTTCTTCAGTCGATAGCTCACCGGATTGACAATTAATCTTGAACTAATGTCAAGCAATCGATCAAACTCCACCAGCCCGTTTTCTTTTAATGTCTGTCCTGTCGATACAATATCGACAATGGCGTCCGCCAGCCCGATAATGGGTGCCAGTTCAATCGACCCGTTCAGCGCGATCAGATCCACCTGCTCACCGCGTCGGCGATAAAAGTTCGAGGCAATATTTGGGTACTTTGTAGCAATTTTAAGAAAAGGATTTCGGCTGCGGTGATTCGGTTTGCCAGCAACCGCCATATGGCATTTGCTGATGCCCAGATCAACCATTTCATAAACATCTCTTCCGCTCTCAAGCAGAACATCTTTGCCGGCAATACCTAAATCTGCCGCACCATATTCAACGTAAGTGGGTACATCCACCGGTTTAGCCAGAATAAAGCGAAAGGGTTCAGAATCCAGTTCAAGGATCAGCTTTCTTGTTGTTTCAAACGTTTCGGGCAACCGGAACCCCGCGTTTCTTAACAATCGGCAGGCATCGCCGAAAATACGCCCTTTTGGCATGGCAATGGTCAGTATCGATTCATTCATTCTCCTGTCTCCGTTCTGTCCGGAAAATAACGGACTGTCTCAAATTGGCGGGCAAACACTTCCGGGTTTTCGATTCCATCCGCATGCTGAAGAACAACCGTTCGCCCCTTTTCTCTTTCTTTTGCAGCAAATTGCATGGCTGCACCCGCATGCATGTGATCATAGATTACTGCATGCTTTTTATTTACATGCCCGTCTTCAGACATTTTCATGGCACTCATCAGGCGATCCAGCCGAATACCAAATCCGGTCGCCGGGCAGGGGCGGTTAAATTTTGCAAGCAGATCATCATACCTGCCTCCACTGGCAACGGGAAAACCCAGATTCCCGCCAAACCCCTGAAAAACAAATCCTGTATAATAACTGAGATGCGGAACAAGTGTCAGATCCAGATCAATCTGGGTTTCCAGATGATCCACGCTCAGTAAATCAATCAACGCTACAATGTTTTCATAATATGAATGTACCGGTGTCGCGGATTGAGTCACAAGCGATTCAAGAAATTTTATCGTATCCCTGTTGTCCATTCTTCGTGAATCGATAAACAAATGGAGTTTTCTCGCATCTTCTCGCGGCAATTCCAGATCATCTACAAAGTCATGAAACCCGACATCATTTTTATTATAGAGCTGGTTGCGCAGGTGCATCACCGTTTCTTTATCCTTTACCATGTCATAAAAGAAGGCATTGACAAATCCGACATGCCCGACTGCCAGACGAACAGCTTCCAATCCGCTTTTCTCCAGCAGACTCATCATTAATGAAATGACCTCTACATCAGCATAAGGTGTAGGGTCGCCAATGAGTTCAGCCCCGGTCTGTTCAAATTCGCTTGGATGTCCGCCTTCCTTGCGCTGGCTTCGATACAGATTGGCCGTATATGCCAAACGGAGCGGCAGGGGCTCATTTCTCAGGCTTGAAGCGACAATCCGTGCAATCGGTGTCGTCATATCCGGACGAAGTACAACAGGATGACTCTCGGCGTCCAGAAATTTAAAAAGCCTGTGATCGGCAATTGCTGAAGCGCGGCCTACGGTTTCAGCATATTCCAATGCTGGCGTCTTAATAAAATCATACCCCCAGCGTTGCAGTTCGCGCTGAAAAATCAGCTCCAGCCTGGAAATCTCCCGCTGAGCCCTAGGCAGTGTGTCACGCAATCCGAGCGGTTTTTCAAACATGTATGGTTGTGCCATAAAACAATTCTTCCTCTCAACAATCATTGTCTCTATACTGTATGAAACGTGACACTTTTTGCTTTACCTCACTATTACGATAAAGCATTTATTGTGTATTTTAGTGGAAAAAGGGCAATAAGTCAATAGCAGCATCACGCATCCAAAACAGATTCCCGGCTGACCGCAATGCTCATATACAAAGGTGCTATGGCAAGAAATGACATGATTCTTTACCGATCTATATTAGAAAACTTGGCTTCGCCAAACCTTTAACACGGCCGAAGCCGCCGTCGCACTTATACTATGTTCCTTAAAATTTATATACTTTTATAAGAAAAACCGGGCAAAAAGCGCCCGGTCCTTACTTCCGCACGATGCGGTGGCTTTCGCGTTGCATACAGGACGTACTTTCACAGGATGCCGTTTGACTGCGATTTACTGACCATTCAGCATGATTTACCGGTCAGCGCGCTTTCACAGTTTTCGACCAGAGTTGTTGATCTATTTATTTTGTTGGCATCGGTGCTTCAGCTGCCCGCTTGCCGCGGGCAGTCCGCTGGATTTACAAAAAGGGCATCCCAATTTTCATTGAGACACCCTTTTTTTATTAACCATTATTGAACTCCAAATTATTTCTGGAGACCGCCGAATTGAGACTGTGCCTGTGCAACCAGACGTTTCGTGATTTCACCGCCGACGGAACCGTTCGCACGCGAAGTCGTGTCCGGACCAAGCTGTACACCGAATTCAGAAGCAATTTCGTTTTTCAATTGTTCAAGCGCTTTTTCTGCACCTGGAACAAGGATCTGATTACTATTATTTTCTGCCATGTCTCTCACCTCCTTGTGCCATTATGTTGTGCAGTCTTCAATACCTGCATGCACAGGAGGCGATGGTAATTATTTCAATCGTCAGAGCAGATTAAGCAGCGCGTCTTCGTTTGAATCATCATCGATTACGAGCGTCTCAATGCCTTCCACGGCTTCATGAACCAACTGATCCACCGCAAGATTGCGCTCAAATCGTTCAGCATGCGCACGGTCAGGTCGCGTACGTGGCGCCTTCGGCAGAAAAATGGTGCAGCAGTCTTCATAGGGACGGATCGATATATCGTAGGTGTCAATTTTCTTCGCAATCCGCGCGATATCGATTTTGTCCATTGCGATCAGCGGACGAAGAATCGGGAGATCCGTTACCGCATTGATGGTATTCATGCTCTCCAGCGTCTGGCTTGCCACCTGACCAAGACTTTCACCGGTTGCAAGAGCCAAAGCGCCACGTTTCAAAGCTGTTTTCTCAGCAATACGGAACATCAGACGGCGCATAATTGTGATGCGATAGTCCTCCGGCACTGCATCACGAATCGCCACTTGTGCTTTTGTGAATGGCACTAAGTGCAATACGAACTTCCCACCGAACTCACGCAGTTTTTTTGACAGATCAATGACTTTTTGCTTTGCACGATCACTGGTATAAGGTGGACTCTGAAAATGAATGGCTTCGACAATCGAACCACGTCTGGCAACCAAATAAGCGGCAACCGGACTGTCGATGCCTCCGGACAAGAGCAACATCACTTTGCCGCTCGTTCCTACAGGGAGTCCGCCAGCTCCTTGAACTTCTTTACCATATATTCGTGCTTCGTGATAACCGACCTCGACCCGAATGGGTAAATCAGGATGATGAACATCTACTTTCAGCCAGCCGCACTGCTTTAAAACCGAGGCCCCAAGTTCCTGATTCAGTTCACTGCCATGAATTGGATAACGTTTGTCCTTTCTTCGCGCAGCAATTTTAAATGTTCGGGCACTCTTTTCCTGTTCAGCCACCCTGAGCACGCCAGTACGGATTGCATCCAAGCCGGTACCCACTTTCAAAGCCGGCGAAATATTCTGAATGCCGAAAACCTTCTTTAAAACAGCAAGGACATCATTTGAATTCTCTCCATTTAATTTAACTTCCAAATCGTCAAAATGCCGCTTGATCTCCAGCTTTGGAAAAGAGCGCAATTTATCACGGACATCATCCTCCAGCTTAATGACAAATTGTTTTTTATTTTTGCCCTTCAAAGTGATTTCGCCAAATCGAATCACCAGATAATCATAAATCACATCGTTCATTTCATTACCACCTTTAACTGACTGACTTTCTCCGCCAGCTTTTTCAAAAAAACATCGATTTCGGACTCTGTTGTCTCATAGGCGAGACTGATACGAATAGCCTGCTCCGCTTCTTTATCAGATACGCCCATCGCCTTCAGAATTTCGCTCGCTCCACTTTCTTTTGATGAGCATGCAGACTTTGTCGATACATAGATTTTCTCTTCTTCCAAGGCGTGGACGAGCACTTCCGACTTGATTCCAAGAAATGAGACGTTCACAATGTGCGGTGAGGATAGCGGACTTTGCGGCGTATGAACCACAGCGTTATCTATTTGCTTCAGCCCGTCAAACAGACGGTTTTGAAGTTTTCTGAGATGGGCAATGCCTTCTGACTCATGCGCCAGGGTCATGCGTAATGCCTTTACCATCCCGCAAATGCCTGGCAAGTTTTCAGTCCCGGATCGGAGCTGATGCTCCTGACCTCCACCCGCAAAGAGCGGCGACAATTGTATGCCCTTGCGTACATAAAGCAGCCCCGTCCCCTTAGGTCCATGGAACTTATGACCGGATATTGTGCACAAATCGATCCCGCTCTCCCTTAATTGAAGCGGAACTTTTGAAAATCCCTGAACATTGTCAACGTGGAATACCGTTTTTGGCTTATCCTTTAAAAACCGTCCAATCTCCGCAACCGGTTGGATGGTTCCTACCTCATTGTTTACATGCATGATCGACACAAGAATGGTATCTTCCCGGTAAGCTTTCTTAAAATCCTCAAAAGCAACACGCCCATCGTGATTGACAGGGAGATACGTTACCTCGAACCCGAGTTCCTCAAGCTGTGAAAAAGCATTGCCTGCCGATGCGTGCTCTATAGATGTGGCAATTAAATGCTTTCCTCTGTTCCGATAAGCAAAAGCCGTCCCTTTAATGGCCAGATTGTTTCCTTCTGTTCCTCCGGAAGTAAACACGACTTCATCCGGATCAGCATGAAGCAGGGCAGCTGCCTGTTCACGTGAACGGGAAAGCAGATGCTCACTTACTCCTCCGAGACTGTGGAGCGATGAAGGATTGGCAAAATAGCGTTCGGAAACCGTTCGATATGTATCCAGAACTTCAGGATAAGGTTTCGTTGTCGCACTGTTATCTAAATAAATCATAAAAAATGGGGAACTCCTTTCAGATAAAGCCGAAAAAGGCACTTGTTTTCATTTGTATCCATCTTGCTTGAATCTTAACATGAGTCTTCCCATTTTGCCATTTTTCACGCTTCGCGCCCCTCATACAGCTCAGCGCGTTTTAAAATTTTCGGTTCCTTCTTCTCAACCGCATGTACTGCTGTTTCAGCAGCTGACTGATAATCATAATTTCTGAAATAATTTTCTGCTTTTTTCAGTTCCAGATCAATGTCGGAATAGTCGCTGCGGTATCTGTTTCCATACTGAATCATTTCTTCAGCAAACCGGGCTGTATCCACCAGTTTTTCACCCTGCTGAAATACATCATTAATATCTCCGCCCGCCTGTTCCAGCAATTTCTGAACCATCGCCATATTTAATGGCTTTTCATCAAGCTTCTTATTCACTGAACCGAGTTGTTCACTCGCCTTTTGCAATGCTGATGCGAACGAACCGGGGACACCAGGCAGATTGCTTTTAAGAATGATCCGCTTCGTTTCAAAGAGCTGGCGTTTCAGTTTCTGGATCTGCTTACGTGCACTCAGCTCATCTTTACGCAACGTTTTTATTTTCTCACGAAATTCGTCAGTCAGCGTCTCAACCTCTGACAACTCTTCCTTCAGATGATCCAATTTGTCAAAAACCGAACTGAACGCTTCTTCTCGATCGGTTTCTTTTGTTTCGGAAAATTGATGTTCAAGCTTCTGAAACGTCCTGCTTAATTCACGTTGCATTTTCAAATCTTCATCGTCGATATGATAGCTGTCACGGATCATTTCTGTTTCATCACTTAAATCGCTTATTTTATTTCCGACTCGCTGAAGATGATCTTCAATCGACGGAGAAAGTGCTTCGAGCTTATTCCGGCTCACTACTTCTTTTTCAAGCTGAGCGTACAGCCAGTCCAGCTGGTCATGAACAGCTTTCAGACCCGCATCTGCTTCATCAAGCTCCAGGTGATCAACTGCAGTCTCAAGCAGCTGTCGGTGTTTTTCTGCCTCATCAAGCTGATCATTTATTTGGAGATGTGCAAGCTGATAGCCCTGCTCATTCATTTCACGCTCTCCCTGGCGCAGTTCATTCATTTGATCGGGTATTATCTTTTTTAATTCATGATAGAGTTCGGGTACCCTTTTGATCTGATTGTCAAGCAGATCAGCGGTTTTTCTTCCGTTCAGGACAATCTGACGTGCATCCAGGTAATTACCGTTTTCTGTTTCTGATTCATACTTTTTCAACTGTTCTTCTATAGTTTTTACAGATTGTTCGAGTAAGGGGAGTGTCTGGCCAAACTGACTCCGTTTGGTGATGATCTCTTTTTTAATCTGATGAAAAAGTTTCTTTAACGGCATGACATCTTCACGGTTCTTTGTTTCACTTTCTACAATAATATGGAGTTCGCTTAAAATTTCCTCAATCCGTTTTTCGATGGTCTGCATTTTTTTATTCATTTCTTTGACAAGATTATCAGCTTTATGGAAACGATATTTTTCAGTCAGTTCTTCCGCCTGAAACAAAGTTTCTTCTATTCCCGGCAAAGACTGACTGACAATCGTATCCCAGTCTTTATGCCATTTATCAAATTTCTTTTCAGTATCCCCGGCCATATTCAGCTGCTTGATCTTTGACAGTTCATCAGCTACAGGGCGGCTCATCAGTGCCACCCGGCGCTCCTCGGCACGGTCAATTTTCGTAAATGTTTTTTTTCTCATCCACGCACCATAAGCAACAACAAACACAACAATTAGGATCAAGCTCACCAATACATACAACATACGGAATTTCCCCCATTCTCGCATGGAACACACTCATTCTTATTTGACTATATTGTAACAAAATTAAATGAGTTAAGGTCAATAAATTAAAGAATCTGTCGATTTTCGCACAGAATTCTTATAAGAATGCCTGAAAAGGGGAAAATGCAGCATGATGAGGGCCCTGAACCATGTTTTTTCTATCCCTATTGAGATACGCTGAATTTATATCAAACATCCGGCCTACAGATGCAGGCACTAAATCCAACCATTCGCTGCCGTAACGTCCTGTTTTTCAGCAAACAGCCTGTGCGCCCAGTCGTCGATCTGCTGCATATACAATGTACGGAATGACTGCTGGCTCGGCTGCATAAAGAAAACTTCTCTTAAATACTGGGGCTGAAGGAATGGCATGATGACCAGATCCCGAAATTGGATGATCAGAAACTCTCTGCTTGCTGAATGAATGCCTCTTTCAGCAGGCAGCCGTCTGAAAATCCGGTCCAGATGAAATTTTTCTTTCACTAAATAACTTGCCATCAATTCACGCACCAATTGATTATCCAACGTCATTTCACGATGCACAAATCGCGAGAGATAAAAGTCTTGCTGCTGAAAGCTGATTAAACGGTTGGCGATCAGGACAAGTTGATCAACCGGTGACTGGATCCGTGTGGATTCTTTTTCTGCTTTCTCAAGCGTTTCAAGATAACCTTCAAAAAAATCCGCCATAAGATGTTCCAAAAGTCCCTGTTTTCCGCCAAAGTAGTAAGAAACAAGTGCTATATTGACCCCTGCATCTGAAGCAATCGCACGCACCGATACACCATCGTATCCGCTCATGTTGAATAATTTCAGCGCTGAGCGAATCACCGCTTCTTTTGATTTTCTGCCGCTTGCAGCATTTACGCTTTTTGCAGGCATTGCCTTATCTCCTCTCGTCAGCTGACCGTTGCTCATGCTTTTACTATATACGTTCGCCCAAAATCGCGTCTACCCTTTTAAAACCCTTCGACATAAATACTGAAAAATCCGACCTGTTCTGATAAAATGAGAGTACCTTCTCATAGGTTCGAGGTGGAAAGCAATGAATTCTGTCAACAGAACGCGGATTCAGGTACTTGAGTCATTGATAAAAGATGAACCCAGCCGAATCGCTAATTTGGCCAATGCCTCCGCATGGTTAAATGAATGTCTGGACACAATCAATTGGGTCGGGTTTTATCTGCTTGAAGAGGACGAACTCGTACTCGGTCCCTTTCAAGGTAAAACAGCCTGCGTGCGCATCAAAATGGGCAAAGGTGTGTGCGGCACATCAGCAGAAAAGCGAGAGATTCTGCGCGTGCCCGATGTTCATGAATTTCCCGGACATATCGCATGTGATGCAGCATCGCGATCGGAAATTGTCATCCCATTGATTAAGGGCGGAAATCTGCTGGGCGTTCTCGACATTGACAGTCCTGTATGTGACCGTTTTTCGGAAGACGATCAGCAATTTCTGGAAGCCTTTGCCGAAACGCTGGTTACCCATTTATAACTTTATAACTTGACAGGGAGTTGTCATAAAGGGTATAATTGCGGTCGTGTAAAATGAGGCAGCGCTGTAATGGCTCTGAAGCTTTTCTATTTTGTTCCTCTATGGCTGAGATACCATTTCTCTCAAGAGGTGTACTGTGTAACCTGGACTGCCTGGGCGAAGGTGCAAGATGGCAAAATACCTTCAGCGTACATGCAGAGGTGTCATTTTATACCATGCGAAGCTGTACCTGTAGCATTTACAGAGCAAGTGCAGCTTTGCGAAAATAAAATGACGAAGGAGGAGTCATTTAATGGCTCGCTATACTGGTCCCGTTTGGAAAAAATCACGCCGTCTGGGCATTTCGCTCAGCGGCACAGGTAAAGAACTTGAAAGGCGTCCCTATGCACCAGGACAGCATGGTCCGAATCAGCGTATCAAACTGTCTGAATATGGCCGCCAGCAACAAGAGAAACAGAAACTGCGTTTTATGTATGGAGTGAATGAACGTCAATTCCGACGCATTTTTGATGATGCATCCAAAATGAAGGGCGTTCATGGTGAAAACTTCATGATCTTGCTTGAATCCCGTCTTGATAATCTTGTGTACCGTCTTGGTCTTGCAAGAACGCGCAGACAATCACGCCAGCTTGTCAACCACGGGCATATCACGGTAAACGGCAAACGCGTCGATATTCCATCTTATCGCGTAAAGCCCGGCGAAACGATTGGCGTTCGTGAAAAATCACGCAATCTTGTTATTATTAAAGATGCGCTGGAATCGAATAACTTCGTACCTGAGTATCTGACTTTCGACGAAAAAACCCTGGAAGGAACTTATAACCGACTTCCTGAACGTTCAGAGCTTCCGGCTGAAATTACTGAAGCAATGATTGTCGAATTCTACTCAAAATAATTGATCTTGTTGCCTGCAACCCTCCCGTTAAATCGGAAGGGTTTTTTTATAAGAATTAAGAAACATCCATGGTTCGCTTGAATGAAAATACCATGGGATAAAACCCATATTTACATACAAAAGTATATAATTTTGATCCATATGAAAACCAATAAACCAGTGTCTTGCCGAGAATCAAAGCGGAGGTGCTCTGGCGCCAGCAGGATCAGCGAGCCTGGGAAGCTCCGCAGGAATTTTTCCGATCATTTTCGTGCATAAACAGCCTATCATTAAAGAAAATTACATCATTCTTTAAAAACGCCTATATGTCTTTTTCCCTTTTCAACCCCAAAAATATACGCTAATATAATAAGAAGCTTTTCATTATATTTTTCTGAATGTTACATACTAATGGCAATCTATTTCAGAGTATAGAGGAGATTTGCACATGCACGCCCGATTAAAGAGTTTTTCCGATTTTTTCGACCGACTGGCAGATAAATGGGCTTCAAGTCCAACGATCCAGACTCTGCAATCGATCACAGGCGCTATCTGGCATTCATTGCTCATTACGCTGTCCATTCTTTTCATTGGTTCTTTCTTTGCAGTGGGCACTGTTTCCGGATATTTTGCCGCACTTGTGCACAATCAGCCGGTCCCAGATTATCAAACCATGAAACACGACATCAATAATTACTCGGAAAGCAGTGTCAGTTATTTCGCGGGAAATATTCCCATTGGCCGTCTGAACAGTGACCTGATTCAGACCAAAACGAATTTGGACGAGATGTCCCCTTACCTCATTCATGCGGTAATCGCAACTGAAGATGAATTGTTTTATCAGCATCACGGTGTCGTTCCGAAAGCGGTCCTCCGCGCCAGTATGGAAGAACTTCTGAATAAGCCTCAAGTCACGGGTGGCAGTTCCATTACACAGCAGCTTGTCAAAAATCAGATTCTCACCAACGAAGTATCAAACGAGCGTAAATTCAGAGAAATTCTGCTCGCGATGCGACTGGAGCGCTATTTTTCTAAAAACCAGATTCTTGAAGCCTATTTAAATATGGCTTCATTCGGGCGCAATTCATCCGGAAAAAACATTGCGGGTGCGGCAACCGCAGCCGAAGGTATCTTTGATGTTAAGCCCGATAAGCTGTCTATTCCGCAGGCTGCTTTTATTGCCGGTCTTCCGAAAAATCCATTTACATACTCTCCCTTTGAAAATCATGGTGGCCTGAAAAAAGATTTGTCCGCAGGCATCAACCGGGCACATACGGTTTTGCGCCGTATGTACACGGCTGGATACATCAGCAAAAAACAACTGGTTGAAGCTTTGAAATATGACTACAAAAAACATTTTGCAAAACGCGGACGTTCCATTAATGATGACTATCCGTACCTGTCGAAAGAAATTGAAAACCGGACGACCATTATTCTGGCCAAGCTGATGGCGAAGCAGCAAGGATACAGCAGCGACACACTTTATACGGATTACCTGAATTATAAAAAAGTTGTCTATGAGTACCACAATGTTTATCGTGGACGCACCATGTCAGCAATCGCCAAAAAACATGGTTACAATTTACAATCCATACAGAATCATTACTCAAATTTTAAAGATTTCATGGCAAATGCCGCCGCTAAATTAGCCGTCGGCGGATATCGCATTTATACAACAATTAATAAACCGGTATACGACGATATGGAGGCTTTTGCCCGCAATTATTCGGGATACAGCCCTGATCAGTACGCCCGTGACCAGAACGGGAAGATCATGGAGGTCAAAAACAGTAAGACGGGAAAAACAGAGAAGCTGAAAGATCCGATGCAAGTTGGATCTACGCTGATTGAAAACAAGACCGGACGGATCATCAGCTTCGTTGGCGGGCGCGGATTTGATTCATCGGAATTAAATTATGCAACAGAGGTTCCTCGCCAAAATGGATCAACGATGAAACCACTCCTTGTCTATGCTCCTGCCATGGAATTAGGACTGATCCAACCAGGCTCCACCGTTCCCGATCTTCCGTACAGACGGGTCGTCAACGGAAAGCTGTACAAGCCGACAGATTATGGTTCAACATCGGGCAGTGCTGTTTTTCACGGTTTTGAAACGGCACGGGCGGCGCTGGCGGCCTCGCATAACGTTCCGGCAGTCAGCGTATTCACAAGGCTGAGTGCCGCTACCGATAAAGCACCGACCTACCTGAAAAAGATGGGGATCACTTCTCTCGTCGCTTCAGATGGCTATAATGTTTCGGCGGCACTTGGTGGAATCACGCGAGGAATCACGATTGAGGAAAATACAAATGCCTATACTACCTTTGCAAATGGCGGAAAATTTATCGATGCCTATATGATTGATCGAATTACAGACAGCAGCGGGAAAGTTATTTATCAGCATCAGACTGCACCGGTTAATGTTTTCTCAGAGCAGACCAGCTATCTGATGCTGGATATGATGCGCGACGTCATTAAATACGGGACCGGTGCTTCATTGCCGCGCATGCTGAATTTCCATGCGGATTGGGCCGGTAAAACTGGAACTTCCCAGGATTGGCGAGACGGATGGATGGTTGCTTCAAATCCCAATGTTACCATGGGCGTGTGGATCGGCTATGCACACAACCAACAGCTCAACCGCAGCATCTATTCAAATCAAAGCAAACAGTTGTTTGCCGGCTTTGCGAACAGCGCCTATAATGTCGATCCAGAGTTGATGGCGCCAAAAGAAACATTCAAGCAGCCAGCCGGTATCCGACAAGAAACCTACTGTGGTCTCACAGGAGAAAAGCCAACCGCGTATTGTAAATCGGCAGGCTTTGAAGTCAATGATTTAATGAATGAGAAATATACACCTCGGAATTCCGTGGAAGTGCTCGAACCATTTAACGAGCAACAGGCGGAACAAAAATCCACCGGTGGCCTGTTCCGATTTAATCAGAATTTCTTTAATTCACATTTTCCATATACAGATCTGAAGGCAGCAAACCCGAAGTTACTTGGGAAGATTCGCCCTTAAGCTTGAGCTTGCGGTTGAAAAAATAAAAACCCCCGCCGTCTGGTTATCATCGACAATCAAACAGCGGGGGTTTATGTATTCACTCAATTTATTTTGTTGATTTTCTCAGCTCAATACGATGCGGCAGAATAACCGTCCTGGATTCAACTTTTTCATTATTCATGAACTTCGTGAGAAGGCGCATGGCTACCGCGCCAATATCATAGGTAGGTTCTGCAATACTTGTCAGCGTTGGACGGACCATTTGGACAAGCCGCGTGTTTTCGCTGCTGATCACTTCGATATCCTCCGGAACACGCAAACCTTTATCCTGGATTTCATGGATGGTTCCAATTGCCATTTCATCTGAATCGACAAAGACAGCAGTTGGCGTAATTTCCTGGCTGAGGAACTGCGCTGCCGCTTCTTTCCCGGATTCATAGGTGTAATCGCCCTGAATCACCAATGATTCATCAAATGAGATATCATGTGATTCAAGCGCCCGTTTATAACCTTCCATCTTATATTTTCTGTTGATCGGCACTTCTAAAGGACCACTGACAAAGCCGATGCGACGATTTCCCGACTTGATCAGCGTCGAAATTGCTTCGAAAACCGCCTGTTCATAATCGATATTTACAGAAGGTATTTCATGCTGCTCATCCACTGTAGCAGCAAGCACGATTGATACATTCGCCTGTTTGAATTCATCGATGTGCTCCTGGTCAATTTTCCCGCCCATAAAGACGATACCATCGACCTGTTTTCCAAGCAGTGTCTGGATCAGGTGAATTTCTTTTTCCTTATTTTGATCTGAGTCGCATAAAATAATATTATATTTGTACATGGTTGCAATATCTTCAATGCCGCGTGCAAGTTCTGAAAAATAAACACTTGAAATATCAGGGATGATCACACCAACTGTTGTTGTTTTCTTGCTTGCAAGCCCCCTTGCGACCGCATTGGGACGGTAGCCAAGCCGCTTAATTGCTTCAGATACCTTCTTTCTGGTTGTTGGCTTTACATTCGGGTTTCCATTTACAACCCGGGAAACGGTAGCCATCGAAACGCCTGCTTCCCTGGCTACATCATAAATCGTTGCGCTCAACACACTTACCTCCTCAGAATTCTTCACTTTTTCTATAGTCAGCCTGAACGCCGTTCACGCTCTATATACCGTTTTCATTTTAATGTAGCCCAAAAACGCATCAAATCAGTGTTGATGCTCGTTTTTAATGGTACCAAATTCAGACAAAATTCGCTATATTTTTTTGCGACCGAACGCGAAAAAACACGGATCAGAGTACGCAGCATGCTTGAGGAACAGCATTTCGTTTGATTAATAATCTCTTGGAATCGGAATCATTGGCTTTTGTTCTTCAGGAGAAACATTTTTGACAGCCAGTTGACTTTGGGCAAGGCCAACCGACTTTTGCTTTGCTGTCTGAAAAAGCTCAACGCCCTTATTGCCGAATGAAATGCTCTCTTCTTTTACAAGCTGCAGCGCCCTTTTCCCCGAAGGTACGGCTGTCAGATAAAAAGTGAATGCACTCAGTGCCCCGCCAATAAGAAAGCCTGAAATGAAAGCCATACGTTTTTCTGATTTTCCTGCCTTCCCAGATCCCATGAGACATGCCTCCTCATAATCAGACTTGTTTCGACTTGCGCGCGTTCTGCCAGCGTTGAAACAAGTCAATGACTGCTTTTCCCCACTGCATGGTTTGAGCTACCTTTCCCGAGTGTTCCATTCCCTGGTTTTCAATGCTGGCAGTTACACGTTTCACTGAATCATTAATGGTCCCCAGTGATTCCCCGAACCCCTCGACTGCATCAAATACACTGTTCAGGCTCTTGGATTTTCTTTGGACATCGGAAGCAAGCACATTGGTCCTGTGCAGGAGCTCCGTTGTCTCCTCACTGAGTCCCTTGACCTGTTCCTGAACATCTTCCAGTGTCGAAGCAACGTCTTCAAGCGTTTTCTGCGCAGCCCGCAATGTCTGCGACAAGAAATAAACAAGTACAGCAAAAGCAACGGCAATGAGCGCCACAGCTAAATATAAGATAATGATCACCGTACATCCTCCCTTTCAATGGATTCCATATTAGTTTAATAAATCATCGTATTTCTATACCCTGGCAGGACAGGAATCGCAAATTTACTTGTCCGCCTTCTCATCTTAACATTTAAAAATGTCAAAAAAAAGGCAGAAAGCATGTTCAGAAAAAGGGTTACAGTGATTCTTTATAAGCATTTTGATATTTCTGGATATCGCCCGCACCCATGAACAGCAATACACTATGCTGAAATTGTTTCAAATCGTCAATGTTGCTGTTATGAAGAATATGGGCACCCTGAATTCGATCCTGAAGATCATGAATGGAAAGCTTGCCACTTTTTTCCCGTGCGGAACCAAAAATAGCGCACAGATATACTTCGTCCGCCGTACTCAGCGCTTCGGCAAACTCATCCATAAATGTCATTGTCCGAGAATACGTATGCGGCTGAAAAATAGCCACCAGCTTCCGTTCCGGATATTTTTTGCGTGCCGCATCAATCGTTGCGCGGATTTCAGTCGGATGATGCGCGTAGTCGTCGATCATGACCTGATCATACCGTTCCAGGCTGGTTTCTGAGAATCGGCGTTTGACACCGCGGAAAAGCGCCAGGCGTTCCTGAACGAGCTGGATCGGCACATTCATATAATTGCAGAATGAAATGACACCAAGCGCGTTCAGTACGTTGTGATTGCCGTAACCGGTGATTTTGAAATGTCCGTATAAGTCGTTCCTCAGATAAACATCAAACTCAGTACCGGAATCATCAGGGAGAAAATGGACATTTCTCGCCTGAAAATCATTTTCTTCATTAAATCCATAGTAAATAATCGGCACATTTGACTTAATCATCTGCAGCTGCTCATTGTCACCGCATGCAAAAATCGCTTTGTTCACTTTCAATGCCAGCTCCTGAAACGCGCTGACCACATCGTCAAGATCTTTATAATAATCCGAATGATCAAACTCAATGTTGGTTATCAGGCAGTAGTCCGGATCCGAATGGAGAAAGTGACGTTTATATTCGCATGATTCCCAGATAAAATACTTACTTTTTTCACGGCCTGAACCTGTACCATCTCCGATTAAATAGGTACTCGGTGCGAATGCATCAAAGACAAACGAAAGAAGGCCGGTTGTCGATGTTTTTCCGTGTGTCCCTGTCACAGCAATACTGACATATTTTTTCGCCAGATCACCGAGAAAGTCGTAATAGCGATAAACAGGTATGCCGATTTCTTTAGCTTTGACAATCTCTTCGTGCTGATCCGGAAACGCATTTCCCGCGATCACTACTTCGTCCGGTGTAATATTTTTTTCGGTAAAAGGTAAGATTTTAATCTGCTTATCTTCCAGTGCTTTCTGAGTAAAAAAGCGCTTGTCGTAATCGGAGCCTTGCACCTCATGATGCAAATCATGCAGTATCTGAGCGAGCGCACTCATCCCCGTGCCCTTTATGCCAACAAAATGGTATTTCGTCATATAATGACCCTCCATAAATTGCTTCGTCCATGAACACATCACTGCAATATGAATAGTATACTCATTTATTGGCTATTCTGTGTGCTGCAGATTCGCTGTGATCAATGAAAACATGAACAGATTGAAATAAGATTGAAGTAAATTCATTTTTTGTCAATCATTGCTTAAGAACGATGAGCGGAACCACGAACGGCTTGTGCTTATCATTGCTAAAACATCCGACACTTATTTTAACCTTTATTTATTCGGTTGTAAAAACAATTATTTCCGGCAGTAACGTCTCTTACATTTGTTCAAGATCACGTTCTGACAGCTGCTCGTTTAATTTGTCTTTTGAAACCAGAACCTGTCTCGGTTTACTGCCGTTATTGGATGATATGATGTTGCGAAGCTCCAGTTCATCGACAAGCCGTGCAGCCCGATTGTAGCCGATACGGAAATGGCGCTGAATGGACGACACGGAAGCCTGTCCCTGATCAACAACAAATTCAGCTGCCTGGCTGAGCAGCTCGTCTTCCTGCTCCGACCGCTCGTAATCGATACGCGCAGTCTCAGGGGAGAAGAGATAATCTGTTTTCGGATGATTATGAAATGCATGGGTCACCTGATTAATCTCTTCATCGGATACATAGCATGCCTGAAGCCGCCGCAAACTTCTCGATCCGTTTTCGGAGAAAAGCAGATCGCCTCTGCCAAGCAGGCGTTCAGCGCCGCCGCAGTCCAGAATCGTTCGCGAATCAGTCTGTGATGAGACACTGAATGCTATCCGGGTCGGAATATTGGATTTAATCAAGCCGGTAATCACATCAACAGATGGTCTCTGTGTCGCGACAAGCAAATGAATGCCTGCTGCACGTGCTTTCTGAGCAATCCGGCAGACAGACTCCTCAACGTCCTGAGGCGCGACCATCATCAGATCAGCCAGTTCATCAATAATAATGACTATGTATGGCAACGCATCTGCGTTCATTGAATGAAGCTTTCGATTATAGCCTTCCATATCGCGAACGGCATTTCGTGCAAACAATCGATATCTTTGTTCCATTTCTTCTACAGCCCATTTAAGTGCGGCCGCCGCTTCTTTCGGCTCTGTAATCACCGGAGCCGCGAGATGCGGAATCTCCTGATACGGAGCAAGCTCCACAACTTTCGGATCAATAAGCAGAAAGCGAAGCTGCTCAGGTGATGTTCGATAAATAAGACTGAGAATAAGTGAGTGAATGCAGACGCTTTTCCCGGAGCCTGTCGCACCGGCGATCAGTCCGTGCGGCATTTTCGCGAGATCGGTGACCACCTGATTGCCGGATACATCCTGACCAAGTGCGGCTGTCAGCGGCGCCGTACTTTTGGTAAACGTATCTGATTTCAGCAGGTCTTTGAGTAAGACCGGTTTGCGGACTTTATTCGGAATTTCAATACCTACCGCACTGGTCCCCGGTACCGGAGCAATACGAATCTGACGCGCAGCAAGACTCAGCTTAATATCCTCAGTCAGACTCAATACCTTATTGATTTTAACTCCGGGATGCAGACGTAAATCATAGCGCGTCACGCTTGGGCCCTGTACATAGCCGGTCACATCGGCATCGACATGAAAATTTTCAAGCGTTTCAATTAAAATCGCCTGTTTCTCGTCAATCCAGGCTTTGCGGTCAGTCTCCGAAGGTTCAGCATCATGCAGGAGATCAAGCGGAAATTGTGCCACCTCTGCCTTATTGGATTGAACGGCCGGCTCAGCCTGTTTTTCCCTGACCGCGCGATCCGAATGAAACATCAGCACATTGAAAGGCACCTTAGACTGTGATTCGTGACGGTGCGGTGAACGAGGCAAACTGCTGCTGACACGCAGCACTTCCTGCTGATGCGAATAATGTCTGTCATGAAGCTCTGGCTCCGATACCGTGTCAGGCTGGCCTGGCTCACCTGTCGGTTTCGGCTGCGGCCGGCCACTGCCCTGTGTGCTGCGGTCATCGGTTGTCGATGGCGTGCTGGCCTGACTCTTTTGTTGTTCAGTCTTACTGATTCTGCCTGCTTCACCTTCATGGAATCGGATCGGACTTTTTTGGACCACCGGCTGCTCCACTTTTTTCCGCTCAAGCGCAGGCCGATCAGATCCGAATTCATCAGGATGCTGGATAAGCTCCTGCTTCCGTTCCTGAATTTGCTTTCGTTCCTGTTCTTCTTTCTCATGTTCAAGATAAAACGAGCGTTCCTGCTGCTTCGGACGCATCTGCTTTGGCGGTTCATGAAATCCGAAAACTGGTGAAGGAATTTTCGTCAATCGAAAAGGCTGTTTTGGTTTTTTATCATAATACTCAGAGGATTGATGAGACGGTGCTGATCGTTCAATTTTTTTCCCCTTGTCAGAATGTACATTTTGATGTCCCTGGCGTTCAGGATATCGGGCGCACATTTTCACTTCGACATGCCGGTTCGCATCTTTAAAGCGTCCGACAGGAGCAGGCGGTTCATTCCGATCGCGTTCCTGACTCGTTTCTTCCTGCTCGTCCAAATTAAAAAGCCGCCGCCACCAACTGTCGCTCATTTTCCGTCACCTCGCCCTCGCTACATAAATTGTTTCAAGTTTCAATCCCTTAAACGGTCATTGCATAAAAATCCTGTCCGACTTCCGTTAATGGATCAAGAACTAAAATACCTCTTTTTTGCGGTGCATTAGGCAAACCCAATTCTCTTGCTGAACAGATCATTCCATAGGAAGACACTCCTCGAAGCACAGTCGGACGAATGATCAGCCCGTCTGGCATCAATGCGCCAAGCCGGGCCACAACCACCTTTTGCCCCTTATCAATATTCGGCGCGCCGCAGACAATCTGCAGCGTTTCCTCACCCACATCAACCTGACAAACATGCATGTGATCCGAATCAGGGTGCCCCTTCATCTCGCGCACATAACCGGTTACAATCAGCGGCCGGATTTCATCGGGAAGCAGGGGCTTCCATTCCGCTTCAGTCAGTTGTTGATTAAGCAGCTTAATCAGAGCCGCATCAGGCTGGATCTTGCCATTTTTTTTATGATCCAGCAACGATGCAGCATTAAAGAAATTGTAGCCAAGTGTCTCATGCGTTTCCTCATCAAAAATCCGGGTCACCGCACCTTTTGACTCAAATGACGGCTTTGCTCCGTCTTTCATATAAACAAGCAAAACATCTCCGACCCCTGTCGGATTGTAATAAAAAATCATGCAACAAAAACCCCTTCCAAAAATTCGATTGTTCGCATAGTTAATTTTTCAAACACCCGGCCGCTTGTTCGCCATGATAAAAATTGGCTCAAGCGCCCCTTTTTTATCAATCATGAACGGAAGCATTGTGATGCGCAAATGACCGGACATGTAAAACTTCATCGTCATCTGGGCAAGTATATCGTATCCTTCCGGATTCACAAGATCGCCGAATATCAGCACATCCTGATGCGGGATCGCGCAGGTCAGATCTCCCTTTGCCTGAACGCGCATCTGTCCGATGAGCTTCCGATTCAGGATTCTGCTGGCATCGTAGCCATCGTTCATGTTAACAAAATAAAAAGCATTGTGCTGAACGACATCTTTTTTTATTTTGAATGGGCTCGCATTCAGATTAAACATGGCCAGTTCTCTGACTGCCTGCTCATCCAATCCTTCCTGAGTCAGAAATTGCAGATCAATCAGACGGGCCGCTTTGCCAAGGTCAAGTGCGTAGAAAATTTTTGTTTCTGCCGTATGTTGTTTTGATAGCAGCGTCCGCCCGTCCGGTGTTTGTTCGGGAAATGAAGCTGATCGAATCACGGGATAGATCTGATTCTCTCTGCCTCTCAAATGAGGGGAATCCGCAATTGCCTTAAGCCCGCGGTCGATGGCGGAAAGCAGTTCATCAAGGATTTCCGTCCCCTCTTCATTACAGCGTCGGAGCAGTTCGGCCAGTGACAGGCTGACGCCTTTGCCCGCTTCACCCTGATCGATGCGCAGGCTGTCTTTTTTATGGTCAAAATATAGTGTTCGCCCTTCAGCACCAAGTCGCTGAGTAACCATTTTTTTCAATTCGGCTCGATCCATGACAGTGCCCCTTTCAAACAAGATACTGTAAGTCTGAATGACTAATCCGCCCGATTATAATTCATCATCAGCCTTGCCCTTCTGATGCGCATACATTCCTTCAATGAGTTTTAAAATATGCAAAAACATTTCCGTCCGTGTGACGCGGCCTTCTGTTAAAATACCGATTGTCCCTCCGCGTGTGTGTACACTCTGCTCATGTGCATAGTCATCGGCCAGATCGCCAAGTTCATGACCGGCACGCACGCCATCGGCAAGTATGTCAGGGAGAAGAATACGTGCACCCCCCGCACTGATTACGTGTCCAGAACGATCAGCCACCGCTGCCCAATTGCATAAATACAGCTCACCTTCAATGTCGGATACGCCGCCTTCCATACCGACACCAAGATCAATCGTCTCATCACGCTCAAGCACTGCCTTAGCTCGGTTGACTGCCCCCTGACGCGTCTCCAGATCCGACATCGGCATCGCAGAAATCCCTGACGGAACGTCGAAGCTGTGAATGTCTGCGTCGATAAACTGTTCCTGAATCAGTTGCCGCAGCGCATTGATTTTCGCCGGATTTTTTGTTCCGACTCCGATCCTCATTTCTGATCCCCCCTCCTTCACTGGATAAACCTTTAATAATTGAATGTTTGCATGTATCCTTGGCAAAACGCATTTATTATTATTATACTTTGATTAAGCACACCTTGCAGAAGCTTAAATAAACGCAGAACAGACCGCATATCCCAGGTCGCGATCTACCTTTGCGAAACCGGAGGAATGATTATGAGCAACCACTTTAACAAAACGCTGATCATTGGCGTCATTGCTGGTTATATTGCCGGAATGACCGTGACCCGCATAATGAATGGAAAAATAACATTAAGCTCAGAGCAAGTACTTGAACGTGTCAAGCACACAGCCAAAAATCAGCTGTCATTTGACGGAGCATGGATCTGCCTTACTCCGCACATCTGGTCAAATGATCAATTGAACCATCTGGTTTATAAAGGTGGGTTGATCTGTAATGAGCAGGGGAAAAACCACCACTACGACTTTGTTGCAGACGCAAAAAGCGGAACCATCCTCCAGTTAAAGAGTCAGCGCCGATTCTCTGGTGCATAGAACTGTAGCGCGTTACATTTATTCACTTGCAATCGCTTCACAGCGATAGATTCTCTGACCTTTTTCAGCAAACTTCTCTTCATATTCAGTTACTACATTGTTCTTCATCTGTGAGTGATGAAGGTCCAGACTGATATTCTGCAATGTAAACCCGTATTTTGAAAAGCTTTCCAAAGAATATTCAAAGAGCCCCTGGTTATCCGTTTTAAAGTTAAGGACGCCGCCTTTCTTAAGCACGTATTCATACTGGGCCAGAAAGGTTGAATAGGTCAGTCTGCGTTTTTCATGCCGGCTTTTCGGCCAAGGGTCACAGAAATTCAAATAAAGTGCATCCACCTCATCCTCAGCAAAAAATTCCGTCAGGCCCCTGGCATCCTCATTGATTAAGCGCACATTGTCAAGTTGCTGATCCAGACATTTTTCCAGAGCCGTAACAATCACACTTTCGTGCATTTCTATGCCTACAAAATTAATGTCTGGATACAGGCTGGCCATTCCGGTAATAAACTGCCCTTTGCCGGATCCGATTTCAACATGGAGCGGTGCCTCCCTGTGAAAAGCATCGTGCCACTCTCCGCTATAATCTTTGGGCACTGGAATAACGATGTCCGGATAACGATCCAGTTTCCCTTTCGCCCAAGGCTTATGACGCACTCTCATGACTAACTCTCCCTCTTCTTTTCACTTGGCTATGTTAAAAATTCATTAATGATTGGGCGCTTATTCGGCAGGCCAAAAAGCATGGAAGGCCTGTCTTTGCCACTTAAATCAGCCGCTTAAAATACAGTACTGCGCATCAGCAGCACATTCATTTTATTGCTTTTCTTCTATTCTATCACGATTAGCGGGGCTGCTACTTCAAAAGATCACCAAAATGTACCTTAAATCAAAAAGCGCACCCGCCCTCAGGAAGGGAAGATGCTCGATTCAATTCTGCTGATTTTATATACAGGCTTTGTTAAAATCTATTGTCCTGTACCTGCCACAGGCGTACACCGCAAGGCTCCCTCAGACAATTGAAAATCTGCAGGCCTCACTGGCACACATCTACTGGGACAGTCTCTCAGGCGGCATGAACATTGCCGCAAGCCAGAAAAACAGCTTTAAATTTAAACATAGCTTATATAGCAAATAACAAGCGGCATTAATGCAATGTCCTGGCAGCATATTCATGAAGCCAAAGCAAGTCCTTTTCAAATAATATCATCTTTTTCATCTCGGCATGTTCCTGATGCCAGAACATGAATCTCAGCGTCATCGCAATCATATGCCATACAAGCCGAAGCCGCAGTGTCTGCGTAAACTGCAGCCCATAGTGATCAAGCCAATCGGCCCACTGGGCTTCTTCAACATACCAGTAGAGCAGCATGGCAAGATCCATAGCCGGATCCGCAATGACTGCCTGATCCCAATCGACAAGATACAGGTTTTTCTCATCATGGCTCAATAACCAATTGTTATGATTGATATCTGAATGACAGACCATTTTCTTTGGATATTCCGCAAGCTCCGCCGTATCTTTAAGCAGGTGCAACGCCTGTTTCAGTGCACGGGTTTCATGCCGCCCCTGTGCCTGCTGCTCCAGCTGCTCGAGTATCTGCGTCGTTGTAATTGGCTTCTTGCCCAGCCGCCTGAGCATCGAAACAAGCGGCTCGGATGTATGAATCTTTTTCAGCAGTGCCGCGACTTGTTCTGAAGCCATTTCTTTTGGCATCAGCACGCGCCCTTTCATCCATTTCTGCGCAGTCAGCACATCTCCGTTATCCATACGTCTCGTCCAAAGCAGCTTTGGCACAATGCCTTCTGCAGAGAGGACCGCAAGAAACGGGGAAGAATTGCGCTTTATAAAAAGCCTGTTCTCCCCAGAACGTGCCATAAAAGCTTCTCCTGTTAATCCCCCGGCGGGAGAAAGTTCCCAATTGTCGCCGTCAAAAAATTGAATCAAAGCATTCCACCATTGCCTTTCCGGATCTGCCCTTCTGCCCAGGAGAAAAACAGACTATGAATAAAAATATACCACGTTCGCGTTCATTCAACAATCATTTAACGGATTGAGTGTCAAAAGTAATCAGTCTCTCGGCTCAGCAACCGTTTCACAATGGATCAGCAACTGTTCAACACAGTCGACTTGCTCACGTTTCATTAACAGCGAATGCTGATCCACTTTCTGGAACCAGCTTCGCTCATTTCTCCGGTCCACAAATTCCGCTTCATAACTACCGGTCCCTGAGTCTTCAATGTAGCATTCGGGCGCGTAGACAACAGATGTCACATTAAATCCCGAAAGTTCGTTCTTTTTCAAAAAAGAGGAAACAACGGCTTGTGATCGGCGAAGCGAGATGAGCGGATTAATAATGGTGCGAATATTGCCGCCGTCTGCAATAATCTTCCATTGTCGTTGTGACACCGGCCTGAAAACAGCTCCATATGCACCTGAAACAGGATGAATACAGCTGATCGTATCGTTACTGATCAGCAGTGAATCAAGCTGCACAGAACCGGATTTAGTTAAGAGAACCGGTTGGAACATAAGAAATGAAACATCATTGATTCCATGGACGATCCTTTTCAGCCAGCATTCTTCGCGAATAGATTCTGGCAACTGCGACTGTTCATAGGCAGTCCGCGTCGACCATTCGATTTGTTTCTCAAATAACCAGTTCTCAAAATCATGAAACCATGACTTCTTATCTTCATTATCGTCAACTCCGCCATACGTTTTAATGTGTGACAGATGATTTTCCCAATTCTGTTTCCACTCTTGCCCCCGTCGCTGCTTCAACCAATGATACCGGTTCGCGTACAATCGGAAATTGTGTTGATATCGTGAAACACACTGATTGATTTTAATGAGTTGCGCCATATGCCTTCCCCTTTATATGTTCTATGGCTATTTTAATACAAAAAAGGACCGAAGCACCGCATTATTTTTTATTGAAAGGAAAAATACATGCAGGTCTGTATTTCCGTGCTTGATCCGGATAAATCTGAAACAGTGTTATATGATCCACTTCCCACGTATGACCGGCAATCGTGCTGGAATATTGCGGTAAATCCACATTCATCATGCCGTCCATCCAATGCCTGGCCAGGGTGATATGCGGATGATACGCGCGTTTATCCGGTTGAAAACCATTCACAGTCAACACTTCAGTTATTTGCTCCTGTAAACCGATGAGTTCCTTGCTTTCCGCAACAGAAGCAAAAAGCACATGCGGATGCCTCCTTTCTCCAAAACCGTCGATGCCAGTCAATGTAAGCTGAAAAGGGTTCTTGTTATCTGCAATTTTTTTGCTGATGCGGCATACTTTCTGTTTTTCTTCATTGTTTAGCGCGCCAAAAAAATAAAGGGTGAGATGGTAATCACATGGCTGAGTTATTCGTTTGTAGCGAACCGTCTTTAGAAAGGTTTCCGCAGTTTGACGCGTCACTCTCTGCAACCGCTCTGCAAGTGGAATCGCTAAAAAGTAATGGCTGATCATGAAAATTCCTCATTTCTTTTCTCTGACCTCTTAAATTGCTTACCTGTATTATAAAATCTATTTTCCAAGCAGAAAATACACCAACGGTCGACCCGGCGGTTATAAATCCTGTATAATAAGACTATTATGATTGGAATAGTGTACGCGCGGAACCTTGAAACAGACGTAATAGTTCCTCTGTACTCATATTTGTTATTTATTCGACACACAAAGAAGAATATCATTGCAAAATTAACTGAAAAGAGAGGTCGTTATGGTAAGAATTGTCCAATCGATTGACGAACTTGTCGGCGGAACGCCTATGGTTCGCTTAAACAGGCTGCCCGATCCAAACGGTGCAGACATTTATGCAAAACTTGAATACTTTAATCCGACCAAAAGTGTAAAAGACCGCGCGGCACTGGCAATGATCCGTGAAGCGGAACAAAAAGGAATTATAGCAAAGGGAGCAACGATTATCGAACCAACATCCGGAAATATGGGTATTGGTCTGGCGATGGCTTCCGTGTCTCGAGGGTACAAACCGGTAATCGTCATGCCTGACACCATGACACAGGAACGAATCAATTTATTAAAAGCTTTGGGTGCGGATGTGGTCTTAACCCCCGGAAAGGATAAAATGCCCGGTGCCATCCGTAAAGCCCGTCAACTTGCAGATACATTGCCGAACAGTTACATGCCCATGCAGTTTGAGAACCCCGCAAATCCAGAAGTGCACCGCCAAACTACCGGTGCCGAGATTATCAGCGATGTCCGTGCACTTGGCCGTCCGCTGCGCGCCTTTGTCGGAGCGGCCGGAACCGGAGGAACGATCTCTGGTGCAGGCAGCGCCTTAAAAGAAGCTTTCCCTGATTTGACTGTACATATTTGTGAACCGGCCGGATCACCCGTTTATTCAGGGGGAAAACCGGGACGGCATAAAATTGTCGGCACAAGTCCGGGCTTTATCCCGGATACGATGGATATGTCTATTATTGATGAAGTCATTGATGTCAGCGACGAGGATGCCTATGAACTGACCCGGCGTCTGGCAAGCGAAGAAGGTATTTTATGCGGCCCTTCCTCCGGAGCCACAGTCTATGTGGCACTCCAAGTCGCCAAGCGATTTAAACCCGGTGATCTCGTGGTCTGTATGATTAATGATACCGGCGAACGTTATCTGTCCGGCGATATATTCCCGCATTAATTTTTCAATCTCCGTTCAATCAACCGACGGAGATTTTTTCATCTAAAACCGTCCACTCTTGTATTTTGCAGTTTTTTTACAGGTACAGAAGTATAAGATTTTGCTCCATATCCAATCAATCATACAATGGGCTGAGCATCAAAGCGGAGGTGCGACCGCGACAATCGAGCAGCCGCAGCGATGATGCAAAACCAATGGAATAGCTCAACGACTTATGAGCGGGCAAAAGTTAAAACGCTAAAAACAAAAAAAGATTTGACATTTAAATTGAAAGAGTTATATTTAAACTGTTAACAGAAAATTATGTGACTTTTTAAGGTAAGATGTGCACACTTAGTCCTTGATTATCGGCGTTCATCTTACAAAACAGGAAACTCTGTGTATGAACTCTTGCTTGATGTTTCGCTCAGTAAAAGCTCTGTCTTTTATTGATAAATATTCTGGGGAGTGATGACTTGAGTCCTTCAACTGATCGAATGCTAAATCGCGTTAGATCCGTATATTTGTTCATTCGGCAACAAGGTACCGTGACAACGAAAGAACTGGTTGAAGAATTTGACATGACACAGAGAACAATGCAAAGAGACTTGAATATCCTCACCTATAATGATTTGGTTCGAAGCCCTCGCAGAGGACTATGGACCGTAACAGAAAAAAAAGTTAGAGTTTCATGAGCTGTTTTTAACAGCTCTTTTTATTTGCCTTTTATGAAGAAAAACCCACAAAATCGGAAAACTCATCTTCCCAAATCGCTGACAAGAGCAGCGTACTAGCTGTGCATATACTGCATGCCCCAAAATCGCACTTTCTTACTTATGTATAAAAATCTCCCGGAGCTGAATTTTTTGCACGACCGCATCCATTATTTTTATAACCATGATTTTTTCCAGACATAGACTATGGTTGAGCAGATAAAGATCTCACTTAAGGAGGAAATGATTTTTATGTATTCAAACGATAGCACCCCTTTTTCACAGCCGGATGCACGTGTTTTTCAACCTTCTTCAGCACCGAGAGGATGGATTGGCAGCACAGCGGACGGTTCAGCCGGCCCGATCCAAAATGAACAGGCGCCAAACACGCAAGCTCCCTTCCCATCTCCTCGCCAACCGGACACCACGTCTGCAAATCAACGTTTTGTGTGGAACGGTTACGAAAACAAGCGGCAGATGATGCCTCAGCCACGCCCGCCATTTAACCCGCAGCAATGGGAGCAAAGACTCCAGCGAATTGAACGGCAGCAGCAACATTTTCAGCAGGAACTGCAAAGACTTGATCAGCGCGTACGCACAATTGAACGTCGTTTAGGATTTCCCGTGCCACCGATCGGCGGTCCGACCCTCCCGCCAAGATAAAAAACGAAGGCACTGACACATGGCCTTCGTTTTTTTGTTGCTATTTTTCAGTCGCTGTTAAACTTTTTACACGAATGGTTGTTATTTTCCCGCGCTGCGTCCCCTCAGCCCACTCATAATGCGACGCAGCAATCCGGTCCACCGCGCCAGAATCAAATAAATTGCAGCGCCAGACAGGACACTGAGCAGCGTAATAATCATCGCATTCCCCCGACTGCTTGGCACGTGACCGCCAGACAGGAAAAAAATGAATTGTATGGTCAGACACATGACCAGCGTATATCCGGCAATGTGGATCATCTGCTGACCGATTCGTGAATAATGATAATCGGTTGCACGCTTAATGGCGATCAGATTAATGAAGATGCACAGCATATAACCGATGTTGGTAGCGATCACCGGGCCAACCATGCCGAACAGCTTCATACACACGGGATTCAGCAATATTTTCACGATCACCCCGGCGGCCAGACTGATCAGAGTCACTCTCTGATGATTTATCCCCTGCAAAATGGATGCCGTCACTTGAAAGAGTGCAAAGAAAATTGCCGTTGGTGCATACCATCGCAAAATGCGTCCGCCAACAGATACAGCTTCCGGGCTAATGTCAAAGAGCAGTCCATGCACCATGTAGCCGAGCATCGATAGTCCAATCGCTGCCGGAATCGTTAAAAAAAGGACCAGTTCAAAGGCTTGAGTGATTTTCTGATTCACGTCATTTATGGCGCCTCTGGAATAAGACTTTATAATGGCGGGCACGGCGCTGACAGCCAAAGAGGTGGCAAGTGTCACCGGGATCATAACCATCTTCTGGTCATTCATCGTTAAATCGGTAATGACCAGCTTGGTCATTGTATCGGAATAGTGCAGATAGTGATAAGCCATAACCTGATCGATGAGCTGGTACAGTTGCATGGAAATGCCGACCGCAACAAACGGGACAGCATAAAGAACCAGTTCTTTATACATGGACGGGTAAGAAATTTTATAGCGCCTTCTTTTCGTATTTTGATCCTGAAGGCGTTTTAAATAAGGACGGCGGCTGACCCAAAAATGGAGCATCACGTAAAATCCGGCAACAGCTCCGACAAAAGCAGCAAAGGTAGCAAGTGCTGCCGCCGTCACTGCCGTACCACCAAATACTTTGATCACAAGAAATGCGCCAACGAGTATAAAAGCGACACGAACAATCTGTTCCACTACCTGTGATACCGCGGTCGGCCCCATTGATTGGAAGCCCTGAAAATAACCGCGCATTAAGCTCATCACCGGTACAACAAGAATGGCGATACTGACGACTCGGGTAACCATGATCACGTTGGCAAGTTCACGTTGCGGCACGCCGTATGTCGCCGCTATGTGCGGTGCACCAAGAAAAAGAATCAAAAAGCCGGTCAGACCGGTCAGGGACATCAACAGAATACCTGATTTAAAAAGACGATTTCCAGACTCGTAATCACCAAGTGAATTATATTTGGACACAAACTTTGAAACGGCAAGCGGCAAGCCCATTGTTGAAATGCTGAGCATAATTGCATAGGGCGTATATGCATATTGATATAAAAAAGAACCTTCCGTTCCCGTTAATGCATTGTATGGGATTACAAAGAGAATACCTAACAACCGCGAAACAAATGAAGCGATCGTCAGGATCATCGCTCCGCGGATCATTTTTGATGCGGACATCGGTCAACGCTCCTAAATCATCATCAATTGGGCCAACTGCCCACAACTCTTAGTATTTTACCACATTATGCCGTTCATACAGCAGACTCTTGTCGATCTCTTGCATGTTTTGTCACATTTTTCAGGTTGGATTTCTGAATCTGCCGGTATAACCTGATACTCAATCTTCAACATGATTCGTTAGTTAATCTACTTATTTTGTTTGCGTCATCACTGTGGCTGCTCGCTGGCACGCGATCAACAGGAACGCTCCGCAGACGCCAGCGCACCTCCGCTTTGACACTTAGACATTGTATTGTTTTGCTAGTTGCTTGCAGGGCAAAATCATATGCTTTCTTCACCCTGTTAAAAAGCCGCTCCAGTACACGTGTACAGGAGCGGCTTTTTTAGAGATGCAGGAGACAGACTATTTTATTTGGCAACAATGTTTACCAGTTTATCTGGAACAGCAATCACCTTTTTGACGCTTTTTCCCTTCAGGATGTCCTGAATACGGTCGTTGATCATTGCTTTGTTCTGCAGTTCCTGCTTTGATGTTCCTTTATCGACCTGCAGGCGGGCACGAATCTTGCCGTTGACCTGGACGATAATCTCGACCTGCTCTTCGACGAGTTTTTCATCATCATAAGTCGGCCATGTCGATTTTTCAATTGACTGATCGTGACCGATGAGCGACCAGATTTCCTCACAGATATGCGGTGCAACGGGTGATAGCAGCTGAATAAAACCTTCCGCCATGTAAACCGGGATTTTTTCCTGCTTATAAGCTTCATTAATAAATGTCATCAGCTGGGCGATTCCGGTATTAAAGTGCATAATTTCAAAGTCCTCGCTGACCTTCTTGACCGTCTGATGATAGACCTTTTCAAATGCTTCGCTGACCTTTGCATCCCGGGCGACAACGTGCGACAGTCTGTGTTCTGATGTAACAAAAAGTCGCCACACACGATCGAGAAAACGACGTGAGCCTTCAATGCCCTTCTCTGACCACGGCTTTGCCGCGTCAATCGGTCCCATGAACATTTCATAAAGGCGAAGCGTGTCCGCACCATGAGAAGCGACGATGTCATCCGGATTAATGACGTTCCCTTTCGATTTACTCATCTTTTCATGATTCGTGCCAAGAATCATGCCCTGATTGACGAGTTTTTGGAATGGCTCTTTGGTTGGCACAACACCGAGATCAAACAGTGCCTTATGCCAGAAACGTGCATATAGCAGGTGAAGGACTGCATGTTCTGCTCCGCCGACATACAGGTCGACCGACATCCAGCGTTTCAGTTTCTCCGGATCCGCCAGCTTTTCTTTATTACGCGGATCGATATAGCGGAGAAAATACCAGCTGCTGCCTGCCCACTGTGGCATCGTATTGGTTTCACGGCGCCCCTTCATGCCCGTTTCGGGATCGATAAACCGGATCCACTCCGTATCGTTGGCAAGCGGCGATTCTCCTGTACCAGAAGGTTTAATGTTTTTCGTTTTCGGCAGTCTTAGCGGCAGTTCTTCATCTGGAACGGCCCTCAGTGATCCGTCCTCCATATGGATAATCGGAATTGGCTCACCCCAGTAACGTTGACGGCTGAACAGCCAGTCACGCAGCCGATAAGTAATTTTGCGCCGCCCAACACCGTGATCAACCAGCCAATCGATCATTTTGGCAATTGCCTCTTTTTTGCCCAGCCCGTCAAGAAAATCAGAATGGACATGTTTGCCATCCCCTGTGTAGGCTTCCTTCGAAAGATCGCCGCCGGCAACCACTTCAATAATCGGCAGATGGAATTTCGTTGCAAATTCGTAATCACGCTCATCATGTCCCGGCACGGCCATAATTGCACCGAATCCATACGTAATCAGAACATAATCTGCGATCCAGATCGGTATTTTTTTCCCGTTAACCGGATTGATTGCATACGCGCCAGTAAACGCACCCGTTTTTGTTTTTGCCAGATCAGTACGCTCCAAATCACTCTTAGCCGCCACCTCGGCACGATACAGATCAATTACCTGCTTTTGTTCCGGCGTGACAATTTCATCAATCAATTTATGTTCCGGCGCGAGCACCATATAGGTCGCACCGAAAAGGGTATCCGGGCGCGTTGTAAAAACGGTCACAGTCTCATTTTTAAATCCGTCAATCGCAAACTGGACTTCGGCTCCCTCGGAACGCCCGATCCAATTTCGCTGCATCTCTTTAATACTGTCGGGCCAGTCCAGTTCTTCAAGATCATCGAGCAGGCGGTCTGCGTATGCGGTAATCTTCAGCATCCATTGACGCATCGGCTTACGGATAACCGGATGTCCGCCACGTTCACTCTTTCCGTCAATCACCTCTTCATTTGCCAGGACAGTACCGAGAGCCGGGCACCAGTTAACCGGAACCTCAGCAATATAGGCAAGACCTTTCTTATACAGCTGCAGGAAAATCCACTGCGTCCATTTATAATACTCCGGATCTGTCGTATTGATTTCGCGATTCCAGTCATAGGAAAAGCCGAGTGACTTGATCTGTCTTTTGAAAGTGGCGATATTCTGTTCCGTAAAAACAGCGGGATCATGACCAGTATCCAGCGCATACTGCTCTGCCGGGAGACCGAACGCGTCCCATCCGATCGGATGCAGCACTTCAAACCCTTTCATCCGTTTCATACGCGCCATAATATCAGTTGCCGTATAGCCTTCGGGATGACCGACATGCAGGCCTTTTCCAGATGGATACGGAAACATATCCAGTACATAATACTTGGGCTTATCCGACTCATCATCGGTTTTAAACGTTTGGTGATCATCCCAGTATTTCTGCCATTTTGCTTCAATTTTTCGATGATCAAAAGCCATTGCCATGGTACGTTCCTCCTTTTTCCAATACAGAGACTAGATGAAGAAAACCTCCCGCCCGGACATTTACTGTCAGGGACGAGAGGTTAAATCGTGTATTCCCGCGGTACCACCCATATTAGCGCCGGACATCTCGTTCGTGCGCTCGCTTAAGTCCCTTAACGCGGGCCAGCGGCATGCAACCCAATCAAGGGTGCACACATCTCCGGGGTGAGTTCGTCTGCTCCCGTACCTGCTCGCACCTGCCGCTGGCTCTCTGAAAGCGAAACACAGACTACTGATCTCCATCATCGTCGTTTCCTTATTCCTATTGTGCTTCCATTTTATTGATATTAACAGAAGATGTCAACTCCAGTGCGAACGGATACTGTGGGTTGCAGTCCTTGCGGCAGATCACAAGCAAGAACATCTATTGCTCCCTAGTTTGCTTTCTGAGTTTAGACGGCCGCTTTATGTTTTCACCTATGTCTGCTAGAATGTCCATTAGAATTGATGAGAGGAACATGCAAAATGACCGAAAAAAAATGGCCGGCACATTATGGACCGGATAAACGCTATTATTCCTGGAACACTTATTTAAGGCATAAATTCGGAGGAAAAGTATTCAAAGTCTCGCTTGATGCTGGTTTTGACTGTCCAAACCGAGACGGAAAAGTTGCCTGGGGCGGATGTACATTCTGCAGCCAGAACGGCTCCGGAGATTTTGCAGGCAATCGCCTTGACAATCTTAAAACTCAATTCATTCTTCAAAAGGAACAAATGAAAACAAAATGGCCGCATGCCGATAAATACATCGGCTACTTTCAAGCCTTTACCAACACATATGCACCGGTCGATGTTCTGCGTGCACGTTACGAAGTAATCCTGGAACAGAATGGCGTAGTCGGTCTGTCCATCGCTACCCGCCCGGACTGCCTGCCGGACGATGTTGTCGATTACCTTGCGGCATTAAACCGGCGCACATTTCTCTGGATTGAACTCGGCCTGCAAACCGTTCATAACAAAACCGGCATCTTGATCAATCGCGCACATGATTATGACTGCTTTGTCAAAGGAGTAGCCAAACTGAGGCGCCATGATATCTCAGTATGTGTCCACATTATCGATGGTCTTCCGGGGGAAACACCGGAAATGATGATGGAAACTGCAAAAGCAGTGGCCGGACTGGGTGTTCAGGGAATAAAAATTCACTTGCTCCACCTTTTAAAAAAGACCGCAATGGTAAAACAGTATGAAAAAGGACTGTTGCAATTTCTTGACTTCCATACCTACGTTCGGCTTGTCTGTGATCAGCTTGAAATGCTCCCTCCAGGCATGATCATCCACCGGCTGACCGGGGACGGCCCTGCTGATTTGATGATTGGCCCAATGTGGAGTTTGAATAAATGGGAGGTCCTTGACGCCATTGATGATGAACTGGCAAGGCGGGACAGCTGGCAGGGGAAGTATTACAAACCGGCAATTTTCAGGTAAATCCTTTACATGCTGCCCTGCCTGATCCTTCGATAAAGCCATCCATTGATAAAAAAGAATACGGCGCTCGCCCCTGACCTGAAAATCAATTTTCGTGCAAGTACACGAACGTCCCTTTGCCGGGCCACTTTTCTGTCGGCAAGATAAATACCAAGCAGCCCGCGATTGATCATCTTGTGAAAGCTTATATCTGGCATACGGTTCATCGCTGCATCTGCCTCTTTGATGAAGTAATTGAACCGGCTGAACATTTCCTGATCACTCGGATAATAATTACAGAAATTCAGGTCGCCCTCCACGCGGTCTTCTTCCTGATCGACAAAGTAATCCATCATAATATGAAGCCCCTGTACCCACGGAAAATAACTGGTTTTGATCCGATCGGCGAGTTCATTCATATTGTGCTCACGTCCAGCTGCATACGAAACAATACAGAAAATGCCCAGTGTCGAACCTGAACAGGCAGCAAATTCATACCAGCTCATTTCAGGAAGACGGGTTTTATTTTTTTGGAACCATGCGATAAGTCTCGGCACACGCTGGTCTTTTTCCACATGTTTATGCACCTGAAGGTCACAATAATACCCGGCCAGTTCGTGCAATGCCGGCTGAATCACTTCTAATAAAGGCAGCTGACTGAGCACTTCCTGACAAGTTGTCACCAGATCACGTAAATAATTTCCGTCATCACAGCCACGCCGGTATCGATAATAATTGACTGGCTCGATTCCGGGCGTCAGTGCATGAAGCATTGATTGATGCAGACAGCGGAAATCTTCGGGATCAAGCGAAACGCTTCGATCACACAGATTGTCCAGATAATCGCTGATTGTCTGATATGCAACGATGAATGCCACCGCGTCTTTCATGTGATCTCCCGCCAAAAGGCTGTAGATTCCGCCTCCTTCACAGTGAAACGTTTTTGTTTCAAGACTTGCCAGTGCCTGCCTGCGCAACTCGGCATCGGGAATATTCTGCGCTCTTTTTTTCCATACCGCTAATTCACGGTGCACCTCAGGAAGCACTTTTTTATATATTTGCGCCATTAATTTAATTGGTCTCGCCGGTACCGACATTGCTGTCTCCTCACTTTAAAATCCTCGGTTTTTAAACCTATCAACTATTATAGCAAACGAACAGTCCACTTATGCAGTACGAGCTTCAATTTTAATCTTAATAATCCGCAAACAGGGGATAAAATACCATTATATGTAACATTAGAAAAACCGGGCATAGCCCGGTCCTTACTTCCGCACGATGTGGTGGCTTCCACGTTGTGCACAGGACGTACTTTCACAGGATACCATTTGACTGCGATTTACCGACCATTCAGCATGATTTACCGGTCATTCCTGCGCTATTTATCGGTCACTAATCATCATTTACCGGTCATCGCGTGTTTTCACAGTTTTCTACCGGAGTCTTTGATCTGTTTGTTTTGTTGGCATCGGCGCTTCAGTTGCTCGCTTGCCGCGGGCGATCTGGAAGCCTCCGCGGGCCTGCGGGGTCTTCCCTGGCTCGCTGATCAACAGGAATGCTCCGCAGGTGCCAGCGCACTTGCGCTTTGATTCTCGGTAAGACACTGGTTTATTGGTTTTCATATGGGTCAAAATCATATACTTTCTTATCTTGTTAGAAAACTTGGCTTCGCCAAGCCTTTGACACGGGCGAAGCCGCCGTCGCACTTATGCTATAATCCGCTAAATTTTAAACTTTCTTATAGTATAAGAAAAAACGTTTTCAGACACCCTCTGGCGTTAAAAAACGTTTTCCCCTCATGATCCGATTATGCTTGGAAGTTAGTTGAAATCTGCTGTTTCAGAATGTCCGCCTTATCGGTTTTTTCCCATGGAAGTTCGATATCCGTGCGACCAAAGTGACCGTATGCCGCTGTCTGACGATAAATCGGACGTCTCAGATCAAGCATTTTAATAATCCCTGCCGGACGAAGATCAAAGTTGCGGCGAATAAGTGCAACAAGCGTCGCCTCATCCGCCTTTCCTGTGCCAAATGTATCCACAGAAATCGAGACAGGCTCGGCTACACCGATCGCATAGGCGAACTGAACCTCGCATTTGTCAGCGAGTCCTGCAGCCACAATATTTTTGGCGACGTATCTTGCTGCATAGGATGCCGAACGATCTACTTTTGTCGCGTCCTTCCCAGAGAAAGCGCCGCCGCCGTGACGCGCGTAACCGCCATACGTATCGACAATGATCTTTCTGCCGGTCAGTCCCGCATCACCTTGAGGGCCTCCAATCACAAAGCGTCCGGTCGGATTAATGAAAAATTTTGTCTGTTCATCGATTAAATGACCTGGAACCGTCGGATTAATGACATATTGATGAAGATCTTTTTTAATCTGTGCTTCGGTAGCCTCCGGGTCATGCTGCGCGGAAATAACAATTGTATCGATGCGCGCCGGATGCCCTTCTTCATCGTATTCAACAGTAACCTGCGTCTTGCCGTCCGGGCGCAGATAGCCAATAGTTTTGTCTTTGCGAACATCTGCCAGCCTTTTCGCCAGTTTATGTGCAAGTGAAATGGGAAGTGGCATCAGCTCCGGGGTTTCATTAATCGCAAAGCCAAACATCAAGCCTTGATCCCCGGCCCCAATCGCTTCAATTTCATCATCAGTAAGCGCTCCTTCCCGGGCTTCAAGTGCCTGATCCACACCCTGAGCGATATCGGCAGATTGCTCTTCAATGGTTGTCAGAATCGCACAGTTCGATGCATCAAAACCATACTTCGCGTTATCATAGCCAATATCCTGAATGGTCTGACGGACGACTTTAGGAATATCCACATAAGTGGATGTTGATATCTCGCCTGTAACGAGGACCAATCCGGTATTTACTACCGTTTCACAGGCAACCCTGGCATTCGGATCCCCTTTTAGAATTTCATCCAGAATGGCATCAGATATTTGATCACAGATTTTATCCGGATGTCCCTCAGTCACCGATTCCGAAGTAAATAACCGTCTTGAGTATTTCTTTGTCATTGTCTTCCCCTGCCTTTCAAACATGATATACAAAATGGTGTCAACGGTACCCGATCCCTCTGCTTTTGTTTTCAAGGCATGAAAAAAGCCCGCTCCGATTAAGGATAGGCCGATTCTTATCGCTCGCCTCTTATTATCAGCGTCAAGAGTCCAAATGACTCTTTTCCCTGCAGGTTAGCACCGTACCATCTGCGGCCGGTTGCCGGGCTTCATCGGGCCTGTCCCTCTGCCTACTCGGAATAAGAGCAGCCGTGTTTAAATCCAATCTTACAACAGGGAATTATCCCTGTCAACGAATTTTTTCTTTTTATCAGTAACAGGTACATCCATTTCATCATGCGGCATTGCTGAAACCGATCATTGCGATCACGCTATTAGTATGTAACATTATCATAATTATGCTACACTAAAAATACACTGACTATATCTTCTTAAAAAGGGGCTGTTCTTAATGAGAAAAGCGTCTGTACCAACGCCCGTTTCTCAATTGCTTGAGTCATCCTCATTTATCAATTTATCCGCACCGGAACTGATTGAATGTGCACTCAGAAATCAGGAAGGTATCTTAGCAAACAACGGAGCTTTAGCAGTCACGACTGGGAAATATACCGGTCGATCACCTGAGGATCGGTTTTTTGTAAAAGATGAATGGACCTCTGAAACGATTGACTGGTCACGAAATCAGCACATTAATGAAAGCGTTTTCTTATCCCTTCTGAAGAAAATGACTCAGTATTTGAACCACCTGCATGAAAAATATGTATTTCGCGGATTTGCCGGTGCTGACGCACGATACCGCCTCTCCATTCAGGTCGTCAATGAATATGCCTGGCAGAATCTGTTTTGCAGCCAATTATTCATTAAACCAACCAAACAGGAGCTTATGCACCATCAGCCAGAGTTCACGATTTTATCCGCTCCGGGATTCAAGGCAAATCCTTCTTTTGACGGTACACGTTCCGAAGCTTTTATCATCATTTCTCTGCACCATCGGATCGTGCTGATCGGCGGTACCGCATACGCCGGAGAAATTAAGAAATCAGTATTCACGATTCTTAATTTTCTGCTGCCGCAAAAAGGAGTTATGCCTATGCATTGTTCCGCCAATGTCGATCAGAACAGAAGGACAGCGCTCTTCTTTGGACTCTCCGGGACCGGAAAAACCACACTTTCTCATGCACACGGCCGGCAGCTGATCGGAGATGACGAACATGGCTGGTCTGAGGACGGTGTATTCAATTTTGAAGGTGGGTGCTATGCAAAAACGATTCGGCTAACGCGGAAAGACGAACCGCAAATCTACAACAGTATCGGATTCGGAGCAATTCTTGAAAACGTGGCCATCTCCAATGAAACGCGGGTGCCTGATTATATCGATGCACGGACAACAGAAAATACACGAGCCGCCTATTCGCTGGCATATGTGGCAAATGCACGGATTCCAAGCATCGGCACTCATCCTGATACCATCATTTTTCTGACGGCCGATGCATGCGGTGTGCTCCCACCGATCAGTCTGCTTACACCGGAGCAGGCAATCTATCATTTTTTATCCGGTTATACAAGTAAATTATCTGGGACTGAGCGCGGCATCATTAAACCTGAAGCTACCTTTTCCACCTGTTTCGGTGCACCATTTATGCCGCTGTCCGCTTTAACTTATGCCAAGCTTTTGAACAAGCGGATCAAGCAGGAAAATGTAAACGTATTCTTAATAAACACGGGTTGGATCGGAGGACCATATGGGGTCGGTTCCCGTATAAATCTTGCCTATACCCGTGCAATGGTCACGGCTGCCTTAAATGATCGATTTGACCGCAGCACGCAATTCACGGATCCGATTTTCGGTCTGCATCTGCCGCTCTCCTGCCCCGATGTGCCAGGCAACATACTGCTTCCCTGGCAGTCATGGCATGATCGCGCAGCTTATGAATGCGCGGCCAGACAACTCGCAAAACACTTCCAAAATAATTTCAGACAGTTTAAAGATGCACCCACTGAATGGATCAATGCCGGGCCACTCATTTAAAATAACCGAATCATTTACCAACAGGAAAAGCAGCGATTCGAACTGAAAAGCTGCTTTTTTGCGTAGACAAAGCATTTACAGACCTGCTAAGATCTGGGCAGCAATGCATCTGGTCAACTATCGCCGAAGCGGTATCCAACGTTTCTCTTGCACGGCTTTCAATGAACACGTAAAGATCTGATCTTTCATCAGAAAACTGTAGCTTTTCTCATTGTTCATTGAATCTGGGAAATGACTGAGCAATCTAGGACCGTCTGTTTCCAGATAATCCTCTTTCAAACGCATTTGATCAATTTGTGCAAAGTAAATATTTTTGACGATCTGCTCATTTCTTCCGTCCACCTGATACTGACCGATAAAATACAAACGTGCTACATGGGCGCCCGTTTCCTCAAAAACTTCTCTTCTGGCTGCGTCTTCCGGGGATTCCCCCGCTTCTACCTTTCCCCCCGGAAATTCCAGCCCTCTTTTCGAATGCATCGTAAGCAGCCATTGACGATAAAACCTGCAAATAACCCAAACATGTCTCGGCTGTTTTGAAAAGGGAGCGGACAAAAGTGCCAGACTGACTTTATTTCCGTAAAAATCAGAAAAACTGATTAAATGATTCACTGACCATCACTTCCAAACTGACAGGGCTTCACTGAAAAATCTATACCCAGTATAGCAGAAGCCGTGGTGGTCCGCTTCTATTCACCCGATGTCTTCCTCACATCGTTTTTGATAGTTTTTCCACTCATTTTCCAGTTCAGACAGGGTCCAATTGCTTAGTTGATCTGATTCTTTAACCACATAATTTTTTTTAAGCACTTGGATTAAATACTTTTTTCGATTCTCAACCGCTTTTCTCAGTAAATTAATCGTATGCATTGTTCGCGGATGGCAGATAAGTAAACGTTTACATTTTTACTTATCGAGCATCCTTCCCCCCTTTACGGATTCTATTTGTATCGATCAGGCTCTCTAAGTATTTGCATGTCTCGTATTTTTAAACATTATTATACAATAAAAGCGCTTACATTTCCTGCTTCAATTTATAAAGAAGTGTAAGATGCATACTGAATTGTTCATTCATGGAAAGCACCAGCCATGTTTTTTCGCTTGCTTAGAAAAAACGGGCATAGCCCGGTCCTTACTTCCGCACGATGCGGTGGCTTCCACGTTGTACACAGGACGTACTTTCACAGGATGCCGTTGACTGCGATTTACCGGTCAGCGCGTGTTTTCACAATTTTCTATCGGTGTCTTTGATCTGTTTATTTTGTTGGCATCGGCGCTTCAGTTGCTCGCTTGCCGCGGGCGATCCGGAAGTCTCTTCGGGCAGGCCGGAATCTGCGGGGTCTCGCTCCTCCGTTTTGATACTCAGCAATGGGCGCTTTTAAGTGTCGCACTTAAAGTGTACATTCAAGAACCAGCAAAAAGTTTAAAAACGCTTTTTTTGTTAAATCTGGTTTCATTCAAGAAAAAACTGGCAATAGTATAAATAACCCTAACCCCAATTCACTTTTTACTGAATCCGCATTTGCGGATTTTTTTTATGTCAGGAGATATTTATTAGAAAACTTAACTTTGCCAAGCCTCTGGCAAAGGCGCTGTCGATCTTGTGGCGGACACTCCTCTGCTCGCTTGCCGCGGACTGTCAGGAGCCTCCTCGGGCAGGCTGAAATCTGCGGGGTCCCGCTGGCATCTCACCTTCCGCTTTGATGCTTAGATATTGTATTGTTTTGCCAGTTGCCTGCTGCCCAAAGGGAAATCATATACTTTCATTATTCGTGCTAAAAAAAGCGAGCATACTTATGCTCAGGCTTCAATCATCCGGCTCTTTCGCACACGCTCCTGAAAGGCCTTTTTTTCTTCTTCAGACATCTTTTTATATTTCTTGATGAATGCTTCATACTGAGGCATGATTTCAGACATCAGGCCGTATTGTTCAACATGGCCATATTGAATCCAAAGCGCTTTTTGGCAGAACTTTTTCATTTGGCCGATAGAGTGGCTGATGAAGAAAATCGTTTTCCCTTTTTCTTTGAATTCATTCATTTTATCAAGACATTTATCCGCAAAGGTCTGATCACCGACCGACAGCGCTTCATCGATAACCAATATATCCGGATCAATATGAATTGAAATAGCAAAACCGAGCCGGGAACGCATTCCGCTCGAATAAGTCTTGACTGGCTGATCGATGAAATCGCCAATATCAGCAAATTCGATAATCTGTGGTGTCAGGGCAACGATTTGTCTCTTGTTGAAACCAAGCATCAGACATTTCAGCTCAATGTTTTCTCTCCCGGTCAGCTCATTTTTCAGTCCAGACTGAATGGCAATCAGTGCTGCGTCCCCATGGACTTCTACCGTACCCGAAGTCGGCGGAATAATGCCGGCGATGATATTGGACAAGGTGGACTTTCCTGATCCGTTAACACCGATAACACCGATGACATCTCCTTTATTGGCCTCAAAACTGATGTCGAGTAATGCATAAAAGGATTTTCCGTATCCTTTAGGAGAGATCAGGTCCAAAATTTTCTCGGAATTCCGCGTGTACATTTTATATTTTTTTGATACATTTTTGACAATAACCGATTTTTCCATGAAAGGATGTCTCCTTACAAATAATCTACGAAATGATTTCTGAATTTCAGATGCACCATCGAACCAAAGAATAGCATAAGCAGGACGAACGCCCAAAAATAGAGCGTATATTTAAGGTGCTGAGCGCCGTACCAGGAGACGCCTAACAGTGAAGAACGATAACCCTGAACGAGATAATTCATCGGATTCAGCAGCAGAATAGTTTTCAAAACAGGGTGCAACTTGTCCAAATAAGTTTGTTCCCAAAGAAACGGTGTCAGATAAAACAGCATACGCATCGCTGAGATCAGGATCTGATGCACATCACGCACAATCGTTGAAAAAGTTGAGGTAATCAGCGACAGAGCAAATAAAAATGCAACGGAACAAATCATAAAATACGGCAGCTGAACAATATAAATGCTCAGCTTCCTGTCTGTAAACTGTAAAATACAGATAATGATTCCTGTCAGCATTAAATGCTGATAAAACTTTTCAAAAATAACATAGCTAGGAATCGCGCTCATCGGAAAATTCATCTTTGCTATGAACCGAATCCGTGAATAGATCGATTTTGACCCTTGGATTACCGATGGCTGAAGAAAGAACCATAAGTAAATACCGGCGATGAGCCATAGAATATATCTGACATGGACCCCGTTTTCCATAATCACATAATTGGATCTGCCTAAAATCTTCCCGAACACAAGCCAATAAATAAAAATTTGAATCATCGGATTGATGATGATCCATGCCATACCCAGATAGTTATTGTTATTTTCACTTTTTAATTCATACAGGGACAGCCTGCGGATCAGGTAAAAGCTGTTGATCTGCTCCTTAATCACTTTCCATGTTGATTTCATATCATTTTCCTTCCAATGCTGCGTTTCATATCCTGATCAATCTTACCACAGGAATGGCCAAAAAGAAAAGAAGTGCAGGGAAAGCAAGCCCACAAGAAATCTGGCCGGACTATATTTATTCTGATCGGTCTGAAGTGATACAATTTGCTACCTGCACTATTATTTCGTCATCACTTTGAACAGACCGTACGTCCAAAGAATATTCCATCTGAAAACGGGTACACTAATCAGCACTCGGATATGTGCTGCATCTAGTCTGAGTATATTGAGGGGGATAGCGATGCCTTCGATTATTTTATTTCTCAGCTTTTTTGTCTTTCTCGCTGTTTTTTTTATTTTTGTCTTTTTTCGTCTCTCATTCTTTTCTTCATTTTTTGCTTATATTCTCGTTCTATTTCCTAATACAGTCCCATTTATCGTCCTGTATCTGGAAGAAAATAAAACGGAGCAGCAAAAAGCGAGACACGCGGAAGATGGAAGTAACCATTGAGGTGAGCGCTGTACCATGTTTTGGAAAAAGAAACGTAATCAACGGGCAGAACCGGATACACCTGCAAAAACAATCGGCGGACTGTTTCATCAATTGAAATCAAATCCCGATTTTATTCACTTCAATCATAGAAGTGATACGTTTACATGCTGGATTTCATTCTTCCACACATTAATTGACATTAACTTCGTGCATCGCGATGTACTTTCCTTTCTCTATGACCGGCGCGTATCGTCTTTAAATGACGCCGTACGTGTGCTCCCGATGGAAAAAGTGATCCGCACAAAAGATCTGACCGAGATCCAGGCCAAACTGCTTGATGGATACATTATCGTACAGGAAAAAGAAAGCAGCTCGGAATGCCTGCTTATTCCTGCGACAAAAAATCACGGGAGACAGGTTACCGAGGCCGAAACCGAGACAAGTATCCTTGGTTCTCACGAATCGCTCGTTGAATCTATTGAGATCAATATCAATCTGATCCGCAAACGCATACCGATCCCTCAGCTGGCAATCGAGGAAATGCGTGTGGGGAAGATATCTAATACCCGAGTTTGCCTGTTATCAATTGATGGGGTTACCAATAAGGAAAATCTGAACACCATCAGACAGCGCATTCAGAGCCTTGAGGTCACCAACTTGCTGGATGTAGCACAGCTGGCCATTTTAATTAACGACAATGGGCACTCGCTCTTTCCGCAGTTTCTTGATACAGAGCGTCCGGACCGGATTGCAAGCGCCATTTATGAAGGTAAAATCGCTATTTTGGTTGACGGAGCGCCAGCCGCGCTTCTGCTGCCGACGACCATTGTTGAATTTTTTTCCGCTTTTGACGACTATCTCGTCAGCTGGCCGATTGCGTCTGCTTACCGGTTGCTGCGCCTGTTCGCCATCGCTTTTTCTGTTACCTCTTCATCGTTTTATGTCGCTATCCTGACTTTTCATTATCAATTGATTCCTAAGGAACTGATGAGTACATTGTATACGTCAAGAAATTCAGTTCCGTATGATCCGATCATTGAAGTGCTGCTGCTTGAAATAATGATCGAATTGCTGCGCGAAGCGGGGGCCAGGCTTCCGACAAAAGTGGGACAGACCATCGGCATCGTTGGTGGTATCGTGATTGGCACCGCCTCAGTCCAGGCAGGCATTACCAGCAACGTTCTCTTAATTATCGTTGCCATGTCTGCCCTTGCGGCTTTTATTACGCCTAATTACCGGATGGCAACGACGATACGTTTTATCCGTTTTCCTTTTATACTCTCCGCGCAGGTGCTTGGCCTGCTTGGCATTGCTCTGTGCTACATGCTTTTTGTCTGCCATCTGATCAAACTGACATCGCTCGGCAGACCATATATTGAGCCTATTTTTCCACTTCGCGTCAGCGATTTAAAAGACGCATATATTCGATTGCCTTATAACAACCAGACGATGCGTCCGTTGTTCCTTCGCACACGTGATCCGGGTCGCGCACGTCCAAAACGTGTACAGGCAAAGAAAGGAAAACATAAATCAGATATTGACGAATGATGCGCAGATAGGGAGGCAGAATGATGGCGGCCAAAATCAGTGAAGCAAGCAAAATCGGACCAACTTCCGCGTTTTTCATTCCCCAGGCGATGCAGGTCGGCGTAGGATTTATTTCCTTTCAGCAAATTGTTACCGATTCACCGGAACAGGACGGATGGATCTCAGTTCTGATTAACGGACTTGCTACTCTGTTCGTTATGTGGACCATGCTCAGCATGCTGGAAAATGAAAAGAAATACGGACAGGCCGATCTCTTTTCATTGCAGTGCAGGTTGCTTGGCAAACGAATCGGCAACATCATGAATATCGTCATTCTTTGCTATATTTGCTTCTATACGATCACTTATCTGCGAGGATTCATTGAAATTCTTCAGGTTGAGGTGTTCCCGCAGCTTTCAACGTTTTACTTCTCACTGATGTTTTGCTTTATTATCTGGTATGTCGTGATGGGGGGAATACGTAATATTTTCGGCACCTGCCTCCTTAGCTTTATTTATGCTGTGCCGGTTTTTCTTTCGCTGCTGTTCATTATACCGCATGCGCACTTTTCCAATTTATTGCCTATAATGGAGCACAGTCCGAGGGCAATCCTCTCTTCCAGCTTTATGGCAACCCATGAATTTTTGGGTTTCGAATATCTTATGTTTTTTTACCCATTTATTAAGCAGACGAAGCACGCTAAAAGATGGGCGTATTTTGGTCTTCTCAATGCCCTGTATATCCATCTGGCAATTATCATCGTCACCATCACTTTTTTCAGTCAGGGTGCGCTTCAGGCAACGATCTGGCCAACCATGACCTATTGGAAAAGCATCCATTTTCCCCTATTTGAGCATATCGACATCATTTTCTGCATCATCATGTTATGGAACCTGATTCCTTCGACCAGTGTCTGCTCATGGGCCATGACCCGAGGAATCAAATCAATCTGTCCGAAAATAAAAATGAAATATTCAATTTACGGAATACTTATCCTGATTATTCTGATCACATCACTCATTCAAAATGGCGAGCAGATTAAAGAAGTGCACCGGCTGCTCGTACCAGTCGGATTTATCGTAGTCTATCTTTACATTCCTTTTCTTTCATTCATTCAATGGCTTAAAAAAAGGCTTTCTGGTGATCATACATGAGAAAAAAACACAACAGCACGCAAATACTTATTCCGATTTTCTGCAGCCTGTTTTTTTTAAGCGGCTGCGTGCCTACCTATATCTTTGATGACATCATGATTATTGAAGGCATTGGTTATGATTATATTGGTAACGGAAAAATTATTGGAACAATCACAACGCCAAATTTTGTCCAAGGCACAGGTTCAGGGGGAAGTCAGAGTACAGGCGTTCCTGCGAACGGCCCTATGGTGCGCACGCTCAGTGCAAAAACCTATGATGGAAAATCGTTAATTGATAAATTTCAGGCTGAAGGACAAATGGGCCTGCAAGGCGGCAAGACTCGTTTAATGATCTATAATAAGGCAATGGCAAAGCACGGACTGCTCCGGCAGCTTTCCTTCCGCAACCGTGATCCAGACCTGCCGCGCGACATGAATCTTGCTGTTGTAGAGGGAAACTGCAGAGAAATACTCACATCGAATGATTATCAGGCGCAGATGTCCGTCACCCAGTACATTCAGAATTTAATTCAGGACAACAGCAGGCAAAATTATCCGGAGACCGATCTGGCCAAATTTCTTTATGCTTACTATGGCGCATATATGGACCCGTTTATGCCGCTGATCCGCAAGCAAGGCGACCATCTGGAATTAAGAGGGCTTGCCATTTTTAAAAAAGACCGTTATGTCATGAGCATTCCAAATAAAAAAGTGTTTCTTTTTAAAATGCTCTTCCAGAAGTTCAATCAGGGTGTGTATGATATGCAGTATGCGCATGGCAAGCATATTGCGCTAAGAAATGTACACACAGCGATCAGCTATTATGTTCGCAATGGAAACAGCGCGACGCCGGATATCTATGCCAAAGTCAAAGTGATCGGACAAGTACGTCAGGCCACTCCAAAGGCAATCAGCAAACGCACCTCTCAATCGGTTGCTAAACTTTTTGAAAAAAGTTTGACATATAATGCTAAGGCGCTCGTGCATCAATTTCAAAAAAAAGGAGTTGACCCGCTTCAACTGGGAGACCAGGTGCGCAGTTTTACGTATCATTTTGACGGAGCATCCTGGCCGGATCGTTATCCAAACGCTCATTTTCATTGCCAGGTCTCCGTAAATATTCAGCAGACTGGTATTTCGAATTGAATGTCTTTCATTAAAAAGTGAAACACTTTATAAAGGATTGACAAAATGTTATAATTATTAAATTAACAGGAAAGGGGATTTTTAAATTTATGGGATTTAATCGTGGCCCGCAAGAACCGGTTCCTGAAGCAGAAACAGCAATTTGGACATGTACGAACGACGCCTGTTCCGGATGGATGAGAGACGATTTTTCTTTTGATGACCATCCGACCTGTCCGCTTTGCCATTCGAAAATGAAAAAAGAAACGAAAATACTTCCGATTATCAGTTAATAAGTAAATTTACTCTTAACGGGCAGGACGATTTGACCGACATCAGGTTAGTCGTCCTGCTTTCTTTTTGCTCGGCGCGGTTGAATTTTGCTGATGATTTTTTGAATCATTTTTCACACAATAAGGTAGTCACGGAAAAGATGATGCATTAATCATTAAAAAAGGTAAAGAATGGTACCAGGTCTGCCCGTTTTTAACGTCTTCCGAGTTTTCAAAATGATAAATAAAACATAATTTATTCCAAGAGAAAAATTTTAGCCCTATAATACAGATTAAGAACAGCTTAATCACCATTTTCTGGTATTCTACGTTACAATAGACAGGCAGGACTGAAGGTGATCGATTGAAATTAACAAGAATGAAACGTAAGTATGCGGATAGACGCGGCTGGAAACGAATTATTTCAAGCCACACCCACAGGAAGTATTATATGTGGCCTTCTTTTCATGGTGAAGCCGTTTTAATCCAATTCAACGAAATTAAAGCACCTCTGTCCGTTGTGTATGGCGGCATGCGCACAAAGACAGTCGACAAGAATTATTCATGGCTGCAACTCTTCCCTGCATATGGCCCGCGATTTGTCTTAACTGCGATGTTTAACGCAGATCTTCGGCTTGTCCAATGTTACTTCGATGTGGTCCATCAGGTAGGGCGCGATACACAGGGAACCCCCTGGTTTGATGATCTGTATCTTGACCTGATCCTCTTTCCGGATCATAAACTGTATTTAGTTGATGAAGATGAACTGAACGAAGCACTGGATAATGGCATTATCGACCGGAATATGTATACACAGGCATGGCAGACAGCACATCAGCTGATGGATTTTATTCAAAAAAAACCCGAATATTTTCTTACGCTCGTCCGGGATATCCGCAGGACTTTTTCTGAATGACAAAGGAGGTTATCTGCCATGAGTATTTTGATTGCCAGTCTTCCGGAGAATGAGTTTGCTCCTTACCTGGCGCACTCAGCACAGACATATGCTGAAGAAAAACAGCGATCCGGTGCCTGGCCGACAGATCAGGCACTGATAAACGCCCAGACAGAAATTGGCCGTTTGCTTCCCCAGGGCTATCGAACGCCAAATCACCAGTTTCTTTCACTCGTGGAAAGTGGAAAAGAAGTCGGCATCATCTGGCTGCATATTTCTCCTGCACGCAGAGAAGCATTTATTTACGATTTTGAAATTTTTGAACCTTATCGAAATCAGGGATTGGGGCAGCAGTCCATGCAGACTCTTTTTGCATACTGTCGAACGCTCGGTTTGATGAAAATCAGTCTTCATGTGTTTGCCCATAATACACGCGCCTACCACATCTATCAGAAACTTGGCTACCTGGCAACGGACATAAATATGAGCAAACAATTATGATATGTATCGAAAACACGCGGTAGCCGCATACTATTTCCAAAGGAGGTTTCTCGTTATGACTGAGGCAAGAAAAAAAGAATACCGCTCCCATAAGGGGACGACTGCATCCAGTGTTACACCCTCTGGACGTACCAAGGATGATCCACAATCGTCCGCCTCCAAGTTAGAGGAGCGCGCACGCAAAAATCAATAACAGCAGGCCGGGAAAAATTATTCCGGTCTGCTGTTTATTATAATGGCATTTTCAGACAGTTGTTTTTCCGTTTATGGACGGGGCAGTTAAACGCAGGAAACTTGATGATTTTTAAAATCGTTTAATAAGGATTTTTCATGGCACTCATGGTTCTTCCAAAGCTTCGACAAGCAGATCGGCTATATGGACGGCACGTACGGCCCCGGTTTTGTGAGCGCGTTCAACGCCAAGCTTCATCTCAAGCAGACAGCCTGGATTTGCGGTAACAATGGTTCGTGCACGCGTCGTTTCGACCTTTTCCATTTTATGGTCCAGAATCTGCATCGCCATGTCCGGCTGCACAATATTATAATCTCCAGCTGATCCGCAGCACGTATTTGCACCTTCCATTTCAACATACCGTGCCCCGTCAATGGCTTTCAATAAAATTCTCGGCTCATTGAATGTTTTCATGACATTGCGCAGATGACAGGAATCCTGATAGGTAATGGTCTGCTCCGGCAAATGCAGCCGATGTGTTTTATGAAACGCCAGTTCAACTAAAAGCGCAGATATATCTTTCAGTTTGGTTACAAATTGCCGTGCACGCTCTGACCACTCTGGCTCGTCTTTCAGCAAATGATCATATTCGATCAGAAACGCGCTGCAGCCGCCAGCATTGGTAATGATATAATCAGCATCTGCCGCCTCAAATGCTTCGATATTTTGTTTTGCGAGCGTTTTCGCCCTTTCCAGTTCGCCGTTGTGACCATGAAGTGCGCCACAGCACAATTGATTTTCCGGAATGACGACATCGCATCCGGCCTTGCGCAAAAGCTTAATCGTTGCATTGTTCGTTTTAAAAAACATCGTATCCATAAGACAACCGGTAAAAAAAGCGACGGTCGCTTGCTTTTCACCTTCGTGTGCGAAGAAATGCGGGCGCTGCTTCATAACGCTCCGTTTTGGCACCTCAGGCAGCACTTTTTCCATCGTAGCCATGCTCTCAGGAAACAAGTTCATAAAACCAACTTTTCGCGCCACTTTGGACAGTCCACTGCGTTGATAGAAACCGATCAGCCCTGTCGCCATTTCCATTCGGTTCTGATGAGGAAACAATTCGTCGAATATGCCTTTTCTAAGCATTTTCACACGAATGGTCTGCTTCTTGTTACGCTGAAGAATGTCACGGGCGCCTTCAAGCAGGTGACCGTATTTAACACCTGAGGGGCACACGGGTTCGCAGGCGCGGCAACCGAGACAAAGATCAAGCGATTGGGCGAATTCATCGTCCGGTTCGATCACACCATCCGTCACGGCCTTCATCAGCGCAATTCTCCCGCGTGGAGAATGTTTTTCCTGATGCCCTGTTTCAATATAGGTTGGACACGAAGGGAGACAAAAGCCGCAGCGCATACAGTTTAAAAGTTCGTCGTAATCCATTTCTTCTTTAAACGCTTTCTGGATGCTTGCCTTTTGTGCTGAGGTCATCATTTCGCAGCCGCCATCCTTTCCTGTGTCTCTTTTGCAAACACCTTACCGGGATTCATGATGCCGCTTGGATCAATCGATTGCTTGATTTCCCTCATTACATCAACGCCTGCTTTTCCCAGTTTCCATTCAAGATATGGTGCTTTGGTTGCGCCGACCCCATGTTCGCCGGTTAAGGTACCGCCCAGTTCAATGGCCTTCTCAAAAATTTCCGCGAATGCTTCTTCCACCCGCCCCATTTCCTCATGATCACGTGCATCAGTCAGGCAGGTCGGGTGCAGATTACCATCGCCCGCATGGCCAAATGTTGACATACGGACCTGATATTTCATGGCAATGTCAGCGATCGCGCGAACCATCGGCGCTATTTTCGAACGGGGAACCGTCGCATCTTCCAAAATGGTTGTCGGTTTCAGACGTGCAAGAGCACTGAGTGCAGACCGTCTCGCGGTTGCCAGCTTTTCAGCTTCTTCATCTGACGCGGCAAGCTGGACATCGATCGCCTGCTCTTCACGGCAAATTTGTGCAATCTGATGAATATCACGAGCAACAATTTCTTTTGGACCGTCCTGAACAATTAATAAAATCGCTTTTACATTAGTCGGAAGCCCAATGTGTGCAAAATCTTCGACTGCCCGGATCGTATCCTGATCAAGAAATTCCAGTGTAACAGGAATAATTTTATGTGCAATGATTGCTGAAACCGAACGCCCGGCCGCTTCAATATCCTGATAGAGGGCGAGTATTGTTTTCTGCGTTTCCGGCTTTGGTATCAGTTTGAGTGTGGCTTCAGTGATCACGCCAAGCGTACCTTCCGAACCGACAAAAAGATGCGTCAGATCATAGCCGGCAACGTCCTTTGTCAGTTTGCCTCCTGTACGAATCAACGCTCCGTTTGGCAGCGCGATTTGAAGTGCCATGACGTAATCCTTTGTGACCCCGTATTTCAAACCGCGCAGTCCACCGGAATTTTCAGCAAGATTACCTCCAATCGTCGAGATTTTCATCGAACTGGGGTCCGGAGGATAAAACAGATCTTCCTTTTCGACAAGATCTGCAATACTTTTGGTGATCACGCCCGGCTGTACCGTAACGGTTAAATTCTCTTTATCCAGTTCCAGAATACGATTTAAATGCTTCGTAAGCAGAACGATGCCGCCCTGAACAGGACACGTATCCGCGCATAGATTTGTACCGGAGCCACGTGTATACACAGGCGTTGATGTTTCGCTGCATTTCTTCAGAATTGCGGCAACTTCTTCTGCAGATCGCGGAGAGACGACAAAATCAGGCAGCGACTGGAAGTTCGGCGTCGCGTCATAAGAATAAGCAAGCCTTATACTCGTTGAATCGTCCACATTTTCGGTCCCCGTAATATCCATCAGTTGTTTTTTTAATGTCTCGAGTTTTTTCCCCCGTTTTGACGCCATACATAAACCTCCGTTCATTAATTTGTAAGCGTTTTCTTATCTAATTATAATCCTTCTATTGGCTATATTCCATTAAAAATTTTCACATTTACGTCACATTTTTCAAATCAGATTGTACGTTAAACTACACGGCCGTCCATCGCCAAAAAGGAGGATTTCCCGGGGAAAATGAATCGGGAGTAAAATGTTAGAAAACCTGGCTTCCACGTTGTGCACAGAACGTACTTTCACAGGATGCCGTTTGACTGCGATTTACCGACCATTCGCCGCTATTTACCGGTCATTCCTTCAGCATGATTTACCGGTCAGCGGGCGCTTTCACAGTTTTCGACCAGAGTCGTTGATCTATTTATTTTGTTGGCATCGGCGCTTCCGTTGCTCGCTTGCCGCGGGCGCACCGCACCCCTCAATCAGGTCATGGATGTTTCTTTACTCTTGTAAAAAGAAAAGGATGGCTCATCGTCAAAAGACTTGAGGCATCCTCATTTTGTCAGCTTATTATTTAACAACATCATAGCCTTGATCTTCAATGGCATCTTTCATTTGCAAAAAGTCAACTTTATTTTCATCATAACGAATATCGACCTTGCCGCTTGCCAGGTCAACATCAACATCGGATACACCGTCCAGCTCTTTCAGTGCGCCGCTTACGGCCATTTTGCAGTGACCGCAGCTCATTCCTTTAACTTCTAATGTACGTTCAGCCAACATACTCACCTCCTTAAAGGACCTGTGTCCATTCTCTATACACGCATTCGCTTTAATCGCAAACTGTTGGCGACAACGGAAACGGAACTGAATGCCATTGCAGCTCCGGCGACCCATGGTGCAAGCAGTCCAAGCGCGGCTACCGGTATGCCAATCGTATTGTAGAAAAGTGCCCAGAAAAGATTCTGTCTGATGTTGTGCATCGTTTTCTTACTTAACTCGAGTGCTTTGGTTACATGGAGCAGATCGCCGCCAACCAGAGTAACATCCGCGGCCTCAATAGCCACATCTGTTCCCGTGCCGATTGCCATTCCGATATCAGCAACAGCGAGCGCGGGCGCATCGTTTATTCCATCGCCGACCATGGCAACGCTGAGACCCTGGTCCTGAAGTTCGCGCACCTTTGCCGCTTTATCTTCCGGCAGTACTTCCGCAAATACATGGTCAATCCCTACTTTCTTCGCAATCGCCTCAGCGGTGCGCTGATTGTCACCGGTCACCATATAAACACTGATTCCGCGCGCTTTTAGTGCGTTAATAGCAGCAACCGATGATTCCTTGATCGTATCCGCAACAGCGAGCAGACCGGCAAATGTGCTGTCCACGCTTGCAAACATGACGGTTTTCCCCTCGGATTCCAGACGAAGCGCGTCATCCAGTGCCTGATGGAAGGTGATTCCTTCTCTGCTCATCAATCGCCGCGTCCCGATAACGACCCGTTTCCCCGAAACCGTCGCAGATGCGCCCATTCCCATATGTGCTTCAAATTGTTCCGCTTTTGGCAGATCATCGCCCGTATAGGCGGCAGTAATCGCTCTTCCAAGCGGATGTTCACTTGCGCGTTCAGCCGCCGCTGCAAGTTTCAGGAGTTCCACGCGGCTCAGGCTGCCGAACAGAACCACATCGGTTACCTCAGGCTTGCCATTTGTAAGCGTCCCGGTTTTGTCAAACATAATGGACTGCAAATGATGTGTGGTTTCCAGATATTCGCCGCCCTTGAATAAAATGCCATGCTCGGCAGCTTTTCCCGTACCGACCATGATAGAAGTCGGCGTCGCCAGACCGAGCGCACACGGGCAGGCAATCACGAGTACACTGATCGATGCAGCAAGTGCCATATCCCATTGGCCTGGTTGAATACCAGCGAACCATACAATAAATACGACAAGCGCGATCACGGTAACGATCGGCACGAAAATACCGGAAATATTATCGGCAAGCCTTTGTATCGGAGCCTTGGATCCCTGTGCTTCTTCGACAATACGGACAATTCCTGCAAGAGCTGTATCCTTACCGACTTTTTCAGCCTTCATCAAAAAAGAACCCGTTGTGTTGACAGTAGCCCCAATCAAGGCATCACCCTGCCGTTTCATAACTGGCAACGATTCACCGGTTATCATCGACTCGTCAACGGCGGAATCGCCTTCAACAACAATGCCGTCTACCGGTATTTTCTCACCTGGACGGACACGGAGCACGTCGCCGACTTTCACCTGATCAATGGGTACACGTTTTTCCGCGCCCCGCTCAATCCGTGTCGCTACTTTGGCCTGCAGATTCATCAATTCAGATATGGCTGTTGTCGTCTGTCGTTTTGCGAGTGTCTCCAGATATTTTCCAAGTAAAACGAGCGTAATTAAAACAGCACTCGTTTCATAATACAGAGATGGATGATGCACGTTCGCAATCTGATAACGCACAGTTTGAACAACACTGTAGAAATAAGCCGCACTCGTTCCAAGCGCGATGAGCACATCCATATTCGCGCTCTTATTGAGCAGTGCCCTGATCGCGCCATTATAAAACGGCCAGCCGATATAAAACTGTACAATGGACGCCAGTACGAACTGAACCCACGGATTCATGAGCAGCATCGGTTCGGGCCCGTGATAAAAAGGAAGGTGTGCCGCCATGGTCAGAAGAAGAGGAAACGAAAGCACTGATGAGAGAATCAATTGGTTTCGTTTTCTCCGCACTTCCTGTTTTTTCATCCCTTCAGTACGATCCTTCTTCATTGCCGCATGGTAACCAAGCTTGTTTATTTTTTCAATCATTGCTTCCGGTTCTGTAAATCCCGGTTGATAGTCAACCATTGCCGATTCTGTCGTCAGATTCACGACAGCGGATCTAATGCCCGGCAATCGGTTCAGCCCTTTTTCAATTCTTGTCGCGCAGGATGCACAGGTCATTCCAGTGATCGATAATTCCACGCGCGAGCTGGCAACTCCGTAACCCAGTTTCTCGATTTTTTCAGATAAATCGGCAGGTCTGATCTTTTGATCGTCATAGTCAACCTTTGCCTTCTCTAAAGCTAAATTAACATGTGCGGATACGCCGTCCACCCGGTTCAACATTCGTTCAATCCGATTGGAGCAAGCAGCACAAGTCATTCCGGTAATCCCGATGTTTGCCGTTTTTTTCATTGCCGCTTCTCCTTTCTACGTTTTCTTCATATGTCATTTGGACTCTATGAACCTGTACTATTTTAATTTTTGCTGCGGTGTACCGAAATGCTGCCCATCATTTCACCATTTATAACAATTCAGCTATAACAATTCAGCTATAACAATTCAGCCTGGATCACGCGGGCGATAAAACACGTTATACCGAAACATCCATTATTTAAGCACGGGTTACCAAAAGACGTAAAAAGTGTACCGTTTTCACAAATATGCGGGCCAGTGAAAAAAGTACTGTTTTCTAACAGAGCCATTATTTAAAATGTTTCAACACATTCACCAGTTCATTAATCTGTTCTTCGCCACGTCCTTCTTTAACAGCTTTTGTGACGCATGATTTTGCATGTCGCTCAAGCACTGAAAAGGAAATCTTTTTCAGTGCAGCCTGAATGGCGGAAAGCTGAATCAGAATATCAACACAATAGCGGTCCTCATCCACCATTTTTTCAATACCATGGACTTGCCCCGCGACACGTTTCAAACGATTTAAGATCTTGCGCTTTTCTTCGGAAGTCCGGGGCACGAGCGGCATCCGGTTTTCCGTATTTTCTATTTGCGGATGCACATGCTCTGAGCATGCACAGGTTTCTTTAAACTCGCTCATCAAATGCCTCCCCTCAAAGAACATTATACCCCCACAGGGTATAATGTCAATGCATCTGTTCAGTATTAGAAAATTTGGCTTTGCCAAGCCTTTGATACAGGCAAAGCCGCCGGCGCACTTATATTATAATCCGCCGAATTTTAAACTTTCTTACAAAAAAAAGACAGCATGCCCGTTCAAATGGACAGGAACTGTCTGTTAGTAAGACTTGCAGTTTGTTCTGAATCACAAATCCGTGCTGTGCGTGTCATAATCAGAAGCTTCGCTGATCGACTGAAGCAGATCAGCTGCATCACGCTTCCTTTGCTCTGCAGGCCAATTTAAAAAATCAGCCATAAATTGAATGACCGGCTTCGCCCATCGTCTTGCCTCATCAATTGCGAAAAGTGTCATACCCGAACGTCGTGTAAAGTAATCCACGGATGTGACCACCATTTCTTCTTCCAGCGCATATTGAACCGTGGCCAAAAGTGCCTGCGGTAATTGGTATTTCTGTGCTGTTTCACCATTTTTCCTGACATAATCAAAGAGCGTTTCGGTGTTTGATCCATACTTTTCAGCAAGCTTCTTTGCCTCTTTTTCGTTCAGCCCTGCACGCATACCGAATGAAACCTGCTTCCGTACATAATCCATGAAATGCGCGGATCCGCCAAAATGCCCACCGGATAAGGCGATATGCGCGGTCTGGCAGGCAGGAAATGATCGTCCTGTCTCTTCATGGATCTGCTTTGTAACCGTGTCAACAACACGTTCAGCCATTTTTCGATAGCCGGTCAGCTTTCCTCCGGCAATTGAAATAAGCCCTGAAGCGGAAATAAATATTTCGTCTTTCCGAGATATTTCCGAAGGCGATTTCCCCTCTTCCTGAATAAGCGGCCGAACACCCGCCCAGCTTGATTCGACGTCATCCGCCGTTAAATGAACCGATGGAAACATACCGTTAATCGCCTCCAGAATATAATCGCGATCCGCAGCCGTCGGTTTGGGATCAATCGGCCAATGCGCATAAGTGGTATCCGTCGTTCCCGCATAAACCTTCCCATCACGAGGAATGACAAAGATCATTCGATGATCACCATTCGGTGTATCAAAATAAATGGCCTGTTTCGCGGGAAAACGTGTCCCATCAATCACGATATGCACCCCTTTGGTCAGATGAAGATGCTTGCCCTTGTTCGAATGATCCATTTCACGAATTGTATCCACCCACGGCCCGGCAGCATTCACTATTTTTCTGGCAAACACCCGATATTCCTTTTTCGTCAGCCGGTCGACAAGGCGTACACCAATGATTTTCTTGTTCTGGTCATAGACTAAATCTTCGACTTTGGCATAATTCACCGGAAGCGCTCCACGTGCTGCGGCTTCTTTGATGACTTCGATAGTCAGTCGCGCATCATCCGTGCGGTATTCGACATAGTATCCGCTGCCTTTCAATCCCTCTCTTTTCAGCAACGGCTCCTTTTCCAAAGTCTCCGCGCGATTGAGCATCACGCGCCGTTCGTCCTTTCTCACACCAGCAAGAAAATCATAAATTTTGAGCCCGATCGATGTTGAGAAACGTCCGAAGGTTCCGCGCTTATACACGGGCAGCAGCATCTTCTCAGGTGTTGTCACATGTGGCGCATTTTCATAAACAATGGCACGCTCTTTACCAACTTCGGAAACAACCTTCACTTCCAGTTGTTTTAGATAACGCAAGCCTCCGTGAACCAGTTTTGTCGAACGGCTTGATGTCCCGCCGGCAAAATCCTGCATGTCGGCCAGACCAACATTTAAACCGCGAACCGTGGCATCGAGTGCGATACCCGCGCCGGTAATGCCACCGCCGATCACAAACAAGTCGAGAGGTTCATCGGTCATTTTTTCTAAAATATCCATTCTGTTTGAAGAAGAAAGTTTCATATTTATTCCTCCGTTCTCATCGTTTAGTTATTATGCTCTCAAGGTGTCTATACAGAAAAAGACCACAAATACACTGGCGCATATTCGCAATATGTGTATTTTTGCGGTCTTTTCCCTGTCCATGGCCTTTATTAACTTGTCAATTAATTACTTGTATACACGTGCGGCGTGAACGGCCTTTTTCCATCCCTGATAGAGAGATTCCCTTATGCCTGCCGTCATCCCCGGAGTAAACGCCTGGCCGGATTCCCATATACCGGCAATTTCGGATTCGTTTTTCCATAAGCCAACTGCGAGACCTGCAAGATAGGCTGCCCCGAGTGCCGTCGTTTCACTGCTTTTTGGCCGTTCGACTTCAACGCCGAGAATATCGCTTTGGAATTGCATCAGAAAGTTGTTCATTGATGCACCGCCATCCACGCGAAGCTTTTTTAAGTCGATGCCCGAATCTTTCTCCATGGCAAGCAAAACATCCTTTGTCCTGTAGGCAAGCGATTCAAGTGTCGCACGTATAAAATGCTCTTTCGTCGTACCGCGTGTAATACCAAACGCGGCGCCGCGGACATCGGCATCCCAATAAGGTGTGCCCAGACCAACGAATGCCGGAACTAAATACATCCCTTCTGTAGATGATACACGACGTGCGTATTCCTCACTTTCCTTCGAATAGCGGAACATACGCAGACCATCACGCAGCCATTGAATGGCCGAGCCAGCAACGAAAATGCTTCCTTCAAGTGCATAGGTCACCTTTCCGTTCAGTGACCAGGCAATGGTTGTCAATAGTCCCGTTTCGGAGCGTATCGCCTGTTCTCCGGTATTCATCAGCATAAAGCAGCCAGTACCATACGTATTTTTGACCATGCCTTCTTCATAGCATGCCTGACCAAACAGTGCTGACTGCTGATCGCCGGCAATACCGGCAATGGGTACTTCTTCTCCGAAAAAATGATAGTCAATCGTTTGGGTGTAGATTTCGGAGGATTCCCGTACTTCAGGGAGCATTGCCTTTGGAATGTCCAGAATATCAAGCAGTTCATCATCCCATTTCAGCTCATGGATGTTGTATAACAACGTTCTTGACGCATTCGAATAGTCCGTCACATGTGCCTTTCCCCCGGACAGCTTCCAGACCAGCCACGTATCAATGGTACCGAAAAGCAGTTCACCTTTTTCTGCGCGTTCACGTGCACCTTCAACGTGGTCAAGCATCCATTTAATTTTTGTTCCGGAAAAATACGGATCAATGACAAGTCCGGTTTTTTCTCTAAATGTTTTTTCATAGCCAGCATCCTTCAGTTTCTGGCACAGATCGGCTGTTTGCCTTGATTGCCAGACAATCGCGTGATAAATCGGATGACCGGTTTTTCGGTCCCAGATCACAGCCGTCTCACGCTGGTTTGTTATGCCAATCCCGGCAACTTCTTTTGCTTCTATTTCTCCTGTCAGCAATGCATCGGCAATAACCGAAAGAATGGAGCCCCAGATTTCATTCGCGTCCTGTTCAACCCAGCCTGGTTTTGGAAAAAACTGGGTGAATTCTTTTTGCGCCATTTGCACCACTTTTCCGTGCTCATCAAAGATCATGGAACGAACACTCGTCGTTCCAGCATCCAGTGCCAGTATATACTTTCCCATCGTTTGCTCTCCCCTTTTACCTGTAACATAAGATTAATAGTTTTTATCCCATACCCGATCCGGTGAAGCAGTCCCTGCCTTTGAGAAGAAAGCACCAATGATCACAACGGCAAAAAGCGTGGCCGCGATCCAGAATGCAGGTACGATGTGTCCCTGAAAAAAAGCATTGTAAAATAGGGCACCAAAAACGCCGCCAAGTGCAGGTCCAATAACCGGAATCCATGCATAAGTCCAGTTCGAGCCACCCTTCCCCGCGATCGGCAGCAGAGCATGCGCAAGACGCGGCGCCAGATCCCTGGCCGGATTAATCGCGTAACCGGTTGTTCCGCCGAGCGCCATGCCAATCACGACAATTAAACAACCGACAATGAGCGGGTTCAGACCATGTGCAAACTGATTAGCACCAATCGCAAGAATGGAAAGAACAAGGACAAAGGTACCGATCGCTTCACTGAGCAGATTGGACCAGTTTTGCTTAATGGCTGGCCCCGTACAGAAGATGCCGAGCTTTACAGCCGGATCTTTTGTTTCACGCCAATGCGGCAGATAATGCAAATAAACCACGCATGCGCCGAGAAATCCGCCGATCATCTGCGCAAGTATATAGGCCGGAACCTCTTTCCAGGGAAATGCGCCAATTGTTGCCAACGCAAGCGTCAGTGCCGGGTTGAGATGTGCTCCGCTGAATTGGCCGACCGCATAAGCACCGATCGCAACCGCGAGTCCCCAACCGATGGTAATGACAATCCATCCGGAATTTTTCGCATAAGATTTTGACAAATTGACTCCGGCACAAACACCGTCTCCAAGTATGATTAATATCATTGTGCCAATGAGTTCGCCTAGAAATCCAGACATGATCACGATCACCCTTTGAAAAATTTTTAATGGCCGGCCTTCTTGCTTCTTTAGATCAAGTTCAAAAAAAATCCACGCCGAGTAGCTACAGGAATAGATACCTGCTCTCTTGCGTGGATGATTTCAATCTCATGATCCGCAGCACTGCATGAACTTGATAGTTTAATCATAGCCCATTTATGTAAGCGTTGTCAATAAATTGTCACAAAAAATATTTATTTTGTTCACAACTGATCTGTTTCAAATCGAATTTCATCCAGTTAACGATTAATCGTTTTACGCCAAAGTTGCTCTTTTGAAGTGGAAACCGCTGCGGCACCTGAATCAAGTGCTGTTTTTACATCGTCAGTCTCCCGAATCAATCCGCCGGCAATGACTGGGACAGGCAGCTTTTTACTAACTTCCCGAATTAAATCGGGAATAATGCCCGGAAGGAGTTCCACCATATCCGGCCTGACCTGTTCAAAGAGATGATAGCCCGTCTCCAGTGAACGTGAATCAAGAAGAAACATGCGCTGCACAGTCGCCAGCCCGCGCTTCTTCCCGACTTCCAGTACTGTGCTTCGGGTTGATATCACTCCATATGGACGGATCTGCTGGCAAATAAACTCAGCCCCGGCAAGATCTGTTTTCAGTCCCTGAATCAAATCCGCATGAATAAAAATACGTTTGTTTGCCTGTTTACCCATCTCCACCATCGTTTTGATTACCGAAAGATGGCTGTCCAAAATAATTAAATATTTAAATGGCTGCTGCAATAAGCGTTCGAAATTTTTCATATTATTGGCAGCAGGTACAATTTTTTGTTTTTCAAGCACCATTGCTGTCTCCTCCCTTCAAAACTCTGGAAATAGCACACTGTTACCCGCATGCTGCTCATCTCTACCGTTTATTGCCTGATTCACTATAAAAGGCCCACTTTTCACCTAAATGAACCCATTGAGAGATGCAAAGCAGTCTATTTTGAATCTGGCCTGTTGTTCAAATACCTTACAAGGCGAATCTGCCGTCGCGCCTATAACAGGTATCTTTAAATTTATATTCCTTCTTAAATAGGGCAAAAAAGCAGCGTGCGCTGCTTTTTTGCCAGATGGAGGAGGGGATGGGGGAAAAGCTGCCAATTCATGAATTGGTTACATCATATACAGGTGCAGCTGCATCAGGCTTCTTTTTAACCCCGATTTTTGGATAACAAGCCCTCAATCATGTGCGCCGCCAGTCGATAATATGCGGACTAAGAACATATCTTGTCCCATTAACGGATCATGAACTGCCGTAAGCCATGTATGCGTTAATTTAATGAATGCGCGCAACTGACGACGAATCATTCTGTTTGCCTGTAGATCCCTTTCAGCAAGAAGCCAATCTGCCTGCTTCCTGTACAATGATCATACCCCGACTAAAAAAACGACGCAAATACGTATATTTATAATAATAGCGTTTTCATGTTGATGAATCCAGAAAAAAGTTATCGTTCATAAATCAAAACGATTTAACTTTTATTATTTTTAACACTCTTTAAAAACAAGGCTACGCGTAGTCTTTTGCCGTCGATCTCGTACCTGACGGGCACCTCAGCCACGTGCATTCCAAATACAAAATCTTTGGATTATTTCTGTAAGTTTTCTATAATTAATATGAGTGACTCACAAAGATGCGGGGTGTTACGATTGGAAACTGTTCGAATTCACGGTCTGCCCGTCCAGCCGACACGAATTGCCATAGGTACATGGGCAATCGGCGGATGGATGTAGTGAGACGCTGATGATCAGGAATCGATACGCACGATTCTCACTGGACTGGATCAGAGCGTTATTGTATTGACACGGCTCCGGCACACGGTCAGGGGCATGCTGAAACTGTTGTCGGCATGGTGCTTAAGGAATACGGTCATCGGGATGAACTTGTCCTGGCGACAAAAGCAGGCTGGACTGGATCGGAACAGATGTATTCCGCAACGGATCGAAAGAAAGAATAATGAAAGAAATTGATGACTCACTTGTCCGTCTTCAGACAGATTATATCGATCTTTATCAGATTTATTGGCCGGACCCGCTTATCCCCCTGTCGGAGATAAATGTTCCGAAAGCGATCGGCACGGAATTTATGGCTCCGCCCGTTCGAAATAGGCGATGAATTCTCTGAACTATTGAACGTTTATCATTATGATATCGTCCAGAAGTGAAAAAGAAAGGATGTTGTGTTGTTGGTAACAGCTGAGCAAACCGAATTCCCGAAGAAACAGCATCAAGGATTGAAGTTCTATCAATATGTCATACGTGCCCTTTTAATTGCGATAGGGGTTACACTTGAAGCAGTGGCTCTTGAAATTTTTCTTGTCCCGAACAAAATCATTGATGGCGGTGTCGTCGGCATTTCAATAATGGTAGGGCATCTTTCCGGATGGCCGATTGGCGTATTTCTCGTGGTCATCAATCTCCCGTTTTTCATTATTGGCTATAAGCAGATGGGGAAAACCTTTACAATTACTTCCGCCTGCGGCGTAACCTTGCTTGCTTTCCTTACCACTTTATTTACCCCCATTCCGCGCTTTACCGACGATTTACTGCTCGCTGCCGTTTTTGGCGGAATTATCATGGGGATCGGTGTCGGCCTGGTCATCCGAAATGGCGGATCATCGGATGGAACGGAAATCCTGGCCGTACTGTTCAATCAAAAATCTCCATTTTCTGTCGGTGAGATTGTTTTATTTGTTAATATTTTTATCCTTGGATCGGCAGGATTTGTTTTCGGATGGAACTATGCAATGTATTCATTGATCGCTTATTTTATTGCCTTTAAAATGATCGATATTACCAGTGAAGGTCTTGAATCTTCAAAAGCCGTCTGGATCATCAGTGATTCACACGAAGAAATCGGCGATGCGCTTAATGATCGGCTTGGCCGTGGCGTGACCTATCTGAATGGTGAAGGCGCCTATACCGGAAACAATAAAAACGTCATCTTTACGGTGATCAGCCGGCTGGAGGAAGCAAAAGTAAAAAATATTGTGGATTCAATCGACAAAAGTGCGTTTCTTGCCATCAGTGACATTCACGATGTCAAAGGCGGCCGTTTCAAAAAAAGAAGCATCCACTAACATGGGATGCTTCTGTCCTGTGTGTCTGTTTTCCAAATTATCGGAGCGCGCTTCGGGCCGCTTCGATTTTTCTTTCCCTTCTTTTCACCATTAACTCGGAGGCAACGACCCAGCCGGCATTGATAAACAGGAGCAGGCTTGTCGAAAAGAACACGTATTTGATACCGAAAGCGGCTGCCATATGTCCACCGAGCAGCGAGCCGCCCATCGTTCCAAGGAACTGAGCGGACTGGTTGTAGCCGAACAGCTGACCGGTAATTGCTGCTGGCGCCATTTTTTTCACGATAGTATTAATCGACGGCAGAATACCTGCGGTAGCCAGACCGAGCATAAAACGCAGTACGGTCAGTTGCCATGCATTCGTCACAAATGCCTGCGGAATAAATAGAATGCCCGTAAACAACAGTGCATAAAGCAAGACACGGCGCGGTCCGATTCGATCAGAAAGTTTTCCGAGAAGCGGCGCCGACAGGACGCTTGCAAGGCCAGCCGCAGCGACAACCACCCCCGAAATCAATTCAAGGTGGGCCGACCCCGGGGAAAGAAGTTTCACATAAACCGTAATGATCGGCTGAATGGACATGTTGGCAAGCTGTACCATAAAGGTCGTGACAAACATAGCAACAAACAGACCGATATGCGGTGTCATAGTCCAAACCTGTTTTAATGACGGTGCTTTCTTCTTCGTAACGGTTACTTTTTCGTTCACCAGAAAATAGGATGCAAGAAACGCACAGAACAACAGAACACTTGTATCAATGAATACAAAGCGCATGCCCATATATTCAGCAAGCACCCCGCCGACAAGCGGTCCAATAAGCGATCCACTGATGCCACCAGTAGAGAGCATACCGAGTGCCCATCCGGAATGTGTTTTCGGCGTTTGCGTAGCCACCAGGATGATGGAGGCCGGAATATAGCCGGACACCACTCCCATTACGAGGCGCAGACCGAACAGCTGATAGACATTTTGTGCAAAGGCCATCAAAAAAACAACCGCGCACATACCGAGACTGGCACGAAGAAGCATTGGTTTCCGACCGTACTTGTCGGCAAGACGGCCCCAAAATGGGGACACAATTGCAGAAACGAAGAATGTCGCACCAAAAATGAGCCCCGCCCAGTTCTCAATTTCTGCCGTGTCCGTAACACCAAGCTTTTCAATATACAGCGGCAGAAACGGAATAATCTGGCTCATTCCCGCCGCAGTCGCAAAGGATCCGAACCATACCACATACAAGTTTTTCTTCCACAGAGGCAAAGACAATGAAGACACCTTACTTTTGCATTTTTTCCCGAAGGAACGTGCCGGATTCAATCGCACATTCTTAGCATGTTTCATCATAGTCTTGATTGCTGATTAATTCCAATATATATATTATTATAAATGAATAGGTTGAAAGCTATGAGTGCTCCTCTCCAAACTCATCGCCATCCACCTGTTTTATCTCGAAACACGGCCAATATACTATAGGGGGCACAAAAAATGGAGCTTCTTCAGCTCAAATATTTTCAAACCGTTGCACGAATGGAACACATGACAAAAGCAGCGCAGGAACTCTCCATCGCTCAACCTTCATTGAGCCAGACCATTAAGCGACTGGAAGAAGAAATCGGCGTTCCTCTCTTTGACCGAAAAGGACGCCGAATTAAACTCAATCGCTATGGCAGAATTTTTTTAGAAAAGGCAGAGCTGGCATTCTCCATTCTTCAGGAAGGAAAACAGGAGGTTGTCGACTTAGCAAAATTGAATGAAGACAGTATCTCGATGGCAGTGATGCGCTCACCCATTGTTCCTGACCTGCTCAGCAGATTCCGTCGCCTGCATCCTTTTGTGCGTTTTCGCGTAAAACAAATATCAAGAGCAACCATTCAGCATCAGCTCGAAAACGGAGAAATCGATCTGTGTATTACCCCATATTCACTTGAACAGGATAGACCGCTCAGTGCACGGCTGCTGATGAATGATGAAATCTATCTCGTTGTCCCTAAAAAACATCCGCTGGCCGCAAAAGAAAGCGTTGATCTGCACGATATCGCTCATGAACCTTTTGTCTTAAAAGCAAACGGCGCTTTTCGAGAAACAACGGACAGCTACTGCCGGATGGCCGGTTTCCAGCCGGACATTGCCTTCGAAGTGGACGATTCCCTGTCTATCAGAGGCCTCGTTTCAGAAGGACTGGGGATCGCCTTTTTCTCTTCACTTACCATGCGAACAGTCAAAGATACATCAATCACTCCGCTTCGAATCAGTCATCCGCATTGCAGCCGTACCATCAGGCTTGTGTGGAATGAAGAGCGCTATCACTCGTCGATTGTCACGGACTTTTATCAATTCATTATTGACTATTTTGAGCAATTTTCTTCTGCCGCACCGGGCAGCAGGAAATAGAAAAATTACACTGCCTGGTTCTGCTTATGCGCGCGCATGCTTTTCTTTTGACTGAACCAGCCTGCATACAGAACAGCCGCAATGGTGACCACAACAACCGGCCATTCGATCCATGACGCAAGATTCCCGAGCCACTTAATGACAAATGGCTCCGCGAACAGCATCCGTGCCGCGGTCATTGCGAGAATGCCCGAGCCGACATAGATCAGCCAGGAAAAACGATCCATCAGTTTTAAAATGACTGCGCTCCCGCCCATTAAGAGCGGAATACTGATTAAAAGTCCGAAAATAACAAGCAGCGGGTCATTTTGCGCCGCACCGGCAACGGCAAGTACATTATCCAGACCCATTAAGGCATCGGCAACGACGATTGTCTGCACCGCTCCCCAGAGACTTGTGCTGGCCTTGACCTCTTTCTTTTCCTGTGAAGATTCTTCCGGTTTAAGCAGGCGATACGCGATCCAGATCAGCAAGAGACCGCCGATGAAGTGAAGTCCCGGGATCATCAGAAGATACACCACCAGAATGGTGCAGAGCGCCCGTAAAACAACTGCTCCTGCCGTTCCATAAAGAATCGCCCGCCCACGTTGATGCTCCGGCAGTCGGCGGGCAGCCAAAGCAATAACAACCGCATTGTCGCCAGCTAAAAACAGATCAATGCCGACAATAATAACCAAGGATGACCAAAAGGCCATTGTAAATAACTCCATCTCTCAATAATCCTCCTGTAAAATGCCATCAATTAGGGACCCAGCCTTCGCCAGACTTCTGGCGAAAGCACCGGCGCAAATCTCTGTACTTTCTTATTTGTGCAAACATAAAACCGGTGATCATTCACCGGTACGTTAAGTTCCTTCAACAGACAATGTCTCTATTAAATGGATGATTTAACAACCGCCTGTTCTGCGTCCTTTTCCCTCTGCTGGCTTCTCCATCCGAAAAACAGTACACCTGTAATAATGAGAAGAAGCACAGGCCACTTAATCCAGGAAAAACCCGAAACAGCATCATGGATTATGTGATCATCGAAGATCATTTTCCCCGCCGTGAAAGCGAGGATACCCGATCCGGCATAAGTGATCCACTGATAACGGTCAACCAGTTTCAGAAATAAAGTACTGCCGCCCATAACCAACGGAATACTGATCAGCAATCCGAGTATGACGAGCAGGTAATTTCCTGACGCCGCACCACCGATTGCTAGTACGTTGTCCAGTCCCATCAGTGCATCAGCCATAATAATGGTACGGATCGCGGCTCCCAAACTTGTTTTTGCTTCGATGTTTTTATTTTCCTTGTGATCTTTCAGCAGGCTGTAAGCAATCCAGACAAGCAACAGACCACCGATAAGATGCAGGCCCGGAATTTTGAGCAGCCAGACAACGGCCAGCGTTGCCGCCGCACGAATAGCGACCGCACCAAGCGTTCCGTAAAGAATCGCACGTTTTCGTTGATGTTCCTGCAGCCGTGCCGCCGCAAGCGCAATCACAATCGCGTTGTCCCCCGCCAGTATCAGGTCGATGCCGACGATCAGCAGCAGCGAGGTCAAGAACTCCAGCGAAAAAATATCCATTCAATCATCCTCCCAATCATTTCTCAGGTACAAAAAAGCAGCCGCTCCGACAAGAATCGAAAAGGCTGCACAAAAAAACCTTTGCCTTTTTTCATCCGTCCGAGGCAAAGGTCTCGCCAACAGCTTATATGGCTGCCAGAGAAGCCGGGGACTGTTCCCGTAATGACGGCTATACTCTGATGGCTACTCCCCTTTTACGAGGCTAATTCTTTTGTTACATTAATTGTAATATGTATCTTATAATCTGTCAAAGGCAAATCGATTATTTTTTCAAATATTTTTAGTTTACGTATCACTTTGCAGAAGATCTGGTTAAAGATTCACGTTTTCTATGCTGTCGCAAATCCGCAGCTTGTTGAAAAACACGCTGAAAAATGAATATAGCCTTTAATTGTGCTTTGTAAATAAATGATTTTGAAATGCATAAATTGCAGCCTGCGTTCGGTCTGCAACCTCCAATTTGCTGAAAATACTGCTGACATGTGTTTTAACTGTTTTAATGCCGATAAACAGGAGGTCTGCAATTTCCGCATTGCTTTTGCCTTCGGCAATCAATTGCAGCACTTCTTTTTCTCTTGTCGTAAGCTGGTCGAATGGCCGGTTTCTATGCATACCGGACACCAGCTTTTGGGCAACTTTGCCATCGATTACCGTTTTCCCACGATGTGCTTTATAAATCGTTTCGATAATTTCATCTGAAGAAGCAGTTTTCAATAAATAGCTCATCGCACCTGCCTCAATTGCCGGAAACACTTGTTCATCATCATAAAAGCTCGTCAGAATAATAATTTTTTTCGAAGGATCCTGTGTGAGAATCTGTTTCGTCGCTTCAATGCCGTCTCCGTCCTCCATGATCAGATCCATAAGAATGATCTCGGGATTCAGTGCAGCAAAAATACGGACGGCTTCGTTTCCGCTTGACGCCTCACCAACCCATTCAATCGATTCTTCAGTCGCGAGATACGCTTTCAGCCCTTTCCTGACCATATCATGATCATCGACAAGCATTACTCTGATTTTTTCCGTCATGATTTCTCTGCCTCCCTGTGTATAGGTACTCGAATGTTAACGGATGTACCTTCGCCTTCATGAGTAGTCAGCAGAAAATGACCGCCGATTTCCTCGGCACGTTCCTTCATCGTTTTTAAACCGTATGAGGCCACTTTCTCCCGCTTTGGATTAAAACCACGTCCGTTATCAAAAATAGTAAGCGTTACCAGATTATCCTTCTCGTGCAGCGAAAGGACAACCCTCGTTGCTTCCGAATGTCGCAGTGCATTGGAAAGCGCCTCCTGACTAAGCCTGAACAGATGGTTTTCCACGCCCTTGCTCAGTCCCGGCACAGGTTCAATAGAAGCCTCAAAACGAATCATCGTCTTGCCGTCAAGCTCCTGGATCAAACGCTCCAGTCCTTTATCCAGCGCCTCATTATTTAAGCGGACCGGCCGAAGATGAAGCAGCAGCGCACGCATCTCTCCCTGCGCTTTACGCGCAATGTCGGACACGTCAGCAATATTTTCCGCTGCAAGGTCTGGGTGGGTATGAACGGTTTTCTCGGCAGCGGAAGCGAGCATTGACAAGGCGAACAGCTGCTGGCTGACCGCGTCATGAAGATCCCTTGCCAGACGCTGTCTCTCTTCCGTAACCGCCTCGTTTTTTATCCTCGCATTCATTTGCACATTTTCATCGACAAGCCTTTGCAGCGACTTCACCTGTGTATCAATCTTATCAGCAAGTTCATTCAGGGACTGAGCAACCTGGCCGATTGGGCCGCCTTCTTCCGTTCTCATTCTCGCGGATAATTTGCCCGTTGAAAGTGTCTTGACAAATAAATCGACAGCATCAAGCTGGTCGATCAGCAAACGATAGTCTTTCGTCAGGGCATTGGCTTCCAGTAAAAATTGGATAACAAAACTCGAAAAAAATACCAGTGCACTGATAAAAAGCGCATTTGCCGATGGCTCGAACCAAAAGTAAATCTGCAATACCGCGAATAAAAGCAGCGATGAAAAAAAGCTGATCGTGATTTGAAATCTGGCTGTACGAATCCGATAATTATGCATGATTTACACCTGCGCAACACTTAAATCAATGACTTGAAAATCAAAAGAAAAATTGATTCGACGTGTTGATTCATTATAATTTGGAGTCTGGTACTCAATATTTCTCAGTACCCCGCTCTGCTTGTCATCTCCGATTTTCGCATCGCCGACTTTTGCCCTCAGCTGAATCCGATAGGCAAGATCCTCCGGCATCGTCATCCGAATGTTGCCCACCCATCCGGATAAAGTAATCGGAATCGTCTCATCCGGAATAAAGGCTTTGGTAAAATCAAAGGTGTAATCCCCGATCCGCACCCGCTCATTCATCGGTTTGACCATCCAATTTTCATGTTTAAATGAAGACTCATTGACAAAGGTGTAAGGCCCTTCCGCGCGTTTTGAGGATCGATGGTGCTGCTCATCCTCGCCTTCCAGCGTAAAATGCTGCGTTCGATGCTTTCGATGCCTTCGATGTTCATCTGTCACTGAAACTGTTACATTTTTCCCGAAGAGCAGGGACAGGCCAAAATAAATGATGAGATACGGCCACAGCTTCCAGAAGTCCGCCCATTTAAAAACCAGTATGCCTGAGTCATCGGCAAGCAGCAGTCCACCGTAAATCAGAAAGAGCAGTCCCCAGAACAAATTTGGTTTTTTTCGCTCAAACAGTGGAGCGACGATGAGCAACACACCGAATAAAACCGCCAGAAAAGGAAAATACATGTCAAAAAGAGGCATCATTCCCTGGGAAATAAGATTAAGATTGTCAAGCAACCAGTAGATGCCCAGCAAGACAATCACCAGCGCACCCAATAATTTTCCAAATGACATACGCCCTCATCCTTTCTTATCGATGCAAAAGCCCAGTGACTTAGGCGTCCTGGCCAAGCTTATAGCTCTACTATACAGAGTGTGCCAAAACATTTCCATAGACCTCAAGCGGTTTTTTTCTCCGTCCCATGACGGATCAGAAACCCATAAAATGTGAAAAAATTGTGAAAACAATACCTGATGACCATGATTTTATCCAATTAGGTTTATTATGAATGGTGTGAGGGTATTTTGATTATAGATCTGCGAAGGGGTGAAGGACATGGACAAGAAAGTCCAAGCATTAATTGACGGATTAAACAAAGATCTTGCAGGTGAATACTCAGCGGTTATTCAGTACAACTATTATGCAACAACGGTTTCCGGACTGAATTATCAGATTCTCAAACCATTCTTTGAAGAAGAAATTCCCGATGAACTCGGCCACGCTGCCTATCTTTCGGAAAAAATTGCCAATCTTGGCGGCGAACCCACCACAGTCCCCGCACCTGTTACGAAAGTGAATGATGCTAAGGCAATGCTTGAAGGCGCGCGCCAGGCAGAAGCAAGTACACTGGAAAACTATCGTGAACGCCGCAGCCAGGCTCAGGAACTCGGCATGATTGAACTGGTGGTAAAACTTGAAGACATGATTGCCGATGAACAAAGTCATCTTGAAAAATTGACGAAAACGCTGAATGACCCGGTTTTCGCCTGATCAAAGAATATGCGAAAGACCTGTCTGGTCTCAAATTAAAATGAATCCGTAGCTGTATTTCTTGTAAGAAAATCCGAAGTATGCCGCAATGAAGCCACTTCGGACTTTTTTATGCATTTTGCTGCAGCCATTTTTTCGCATAGGCGAGTGAAAAAAGCAAACTGACGGCCAGCCCGCCCGCTAAAAAGAACAGAAAATCAGCAAACGAACGAGCGCCGATTCCTGCAACGGCGCTCAGGATCACGCTCTGCATGATCAGCAGTCCCGCCACCATTCTGACAAAGGGCTGACGCTTCAGCATTTCTTCAATCGGATATAAGCCGGCAAGCGCCTGGGGAAAAGGATAATGCCAGATCGGAAGCAGCTGCAGCCCGGTAACATAAACAATTGAGATAACAAGAAATACGGAAAAAGCACCCAGATTGAGCAAGTAACCAAGCAGCATACCAATAAAAGTCAGCCGGACGTACATACCCAGATAGTCATCTGCGCGAAGAAATGTTTTGACAAAGATTTGCAGAAATACTTCCCGTTCATTAAAATGGCGAATAGGAAATAAGCGGCTGAATATGAAGCGCGGACGTACGTTCCGCTGCAGACGCGGGACATCCGTAAACAAGTTGGCAAACCTGAGAAAAGTCAGACTCTGACGCATTTCACTGTCAAGCAGTCGCGGCCAATGGAGCCGCGAGCCGCGCGTCTGTCTGTGATAAAGAAACGCTGAAACAAGGAACATCACGGCCGCGCAGGTCAGTACAACATATACCGGCTGCCTGCTCAGCACAAAATAAATCAGACAAAAAGAAAGGGCACTGCGCAGAAAGCGAAACGGGAGAGTTTCCCTGATCAGTTGTTCCTGCCAGCTGCAGTCAATCATCCAGGCTTTCACAGCAAACAGCACGACAGTATTGATGAAAAAAGCGCCAATACTGTACCGTTCATAGTGGAAATAGAGCGGCGCGCTGATTACCCAGATTCCGATCAGCCAGACACTTTGAATGCCAAAGCTGTACACTCTGCTTTTGCGAAAATAGTCACCCATTTCTTCTTCAACCGGCAGAAGAAAAACAAGATCCGCGCGCTGAATAAAGGTACGAATGGGCGCATGAACACAAACAGCGGCAACAAGCAGACTGACGATGAGTATGGCCGGAAAATCGCCTGGCAGGCTGTCGAGCCATTTTTTGTAATAAAATCCGCCAATCAGAATCATCGCATAGATAAAGAACATCAGACCGCTGTTTCTTCCGATTAAATTCCAATAGCGAAGCTGCATTTGCATGTTTTCTCTGCAACGCTTTGACCAGAGTCTGCTTAATTCAGCCATTCAGTTTCACCTCTCGCAACAGCCAGGTAAATATCATGAAGGCTTGCCTGCGTATTGCCAAATCGCTTTTTGATCTGATCAAGTGTTCCCTGAATGGCGATTTGTCCCTCATGCAGAATAATAAAGCGGTCGCAGTACTGCTCTGCAGTTGTCAGGATATGTGTAGACATCAAAATCGAAGAACCGGATTGTTTCATCTCGCTCATTAAGTCAAGCAGCGACTGAATGCCGATCGGATCTAATCCGACAAATGGCTCGTCCACAATATACAGAGCAGGGCGAACAAGGAAGGCGCACATGATCATCACTTTCTGGCGCATTCCTTTTGAAAAATGTATCGGGAACCAGTGCTTTTTCTTCTCCATATTAAAAAGATGAAGCAGCTTCTCACTTCGTTCCTCATATGTTTTTTTATCTAAATGATAGGCCATCGCCGTCATCTGTAAATGTTCTTCTAGTGTGAGCTGTTCATAAAGTTCAGGCATCTCCGGAACATAAGCGATGCTTCGTCTGTACGCACTCATATCCTCTTGAAGGGTTTTCCCGCCTACACGTATCTCGCCGGAAAAAGGCTGTAAGAGTCCGAGAATATGCTTTATAGTCGTACTTTTTCCGGCACCATTCAGACCGACAAGACCGACCAGTTCACCCGTGTCCATCTCAAACGATACGTCACGGAGTACGGGACGCTGCCGTGAATAGCCGCCACTTAATTGGTTTACAGTTAAAACTGGATTCATCATTACAGCTTCTTTCATTTTTTGCCTTGAGTCGTGAACGTTTTCACTGCCGAAACGATTTCATCCGTATCAATATAATCCACAGACACTTTATCCCCGGCCTTTAAAAAGACACTATACGGATTTTGACCTGAATTCACTGTGAAAATCTTGTCACTGCCGTTAATCATAAACTGAACTACTGTCTGGCGCGAATCGTTATCCTGATATTTATAAACTTGAGTTACTTCGCCGCTCAGTTTCTTTAACAGGGCCTTGTTTGTCGGTGAGGCACTGTCTCCGCCCAGTTTGGTTGCCACCGCATATTTATAGTTATCGAAAAGGCTGCGCTTATCGGTTTCCGCACTGTAAACATTCTCATTTTTCGCATGAATCAGCATCAGTTCACGCAGCACATCATTGCTGTCCATCAGGGGAACCACCCATGTTTCCTGGCCATAAATTGTATAGAGGTTTGGAATACCCGCCTCATATTTATTCTGTTTAAATGTTTTCTCCGCGACATTCATGGCGGATTTCCCGTTAAGCAGGCCGTTCGCGCTCGAATAGTAAGTGATTTTCCCGGTTCGCGTGTTCAGCATTGAATAGCCGACCATCGCACCGCTTCCGGATTTTGGCCGTGTGAAATCAGTAAACCAGTTTAGCTCAAGTGCATGATCGAAAACACCATTCACTTCATCGGAATGCGACCACTCAGTCGGCCGTTTGATGTCTTCCTGCGCAAACAGTTTATTCCAGAAACCGTGCACATTCTCACCATACCAATCATTCCACTGCTCAGCGACATTTGAAGGAATGGCCTGATCAATGAAGGCAGGCAACTTGTCAATTGTATAGTGACGCACATGCCCAGATCGCGGATCAACGACAAACACGCCTTTAATATCCGGAATTTGCCTGAGCTTCTGATAATAGCCGTAGGCGACCACATAATAAGGGTTCCCCGCCTCGTCCGGTTCAAAACTCGGACGAAATAAAACAGGTTTTGCATACTTGCTGCGCACGAGCCGTTTCAGATTCTCTGAAAAATAGGCGGACGGCACGTATTTCATCTCTTTTTTTATCAATGAGGCATTCGCATTTTCATCCTCCGCACTCATTCGAATATATCCGGGAACACGATGACTTTTTATCCATTTGAAAAAGCCGCTGTACTCAATCGGTGTCACCCAGTAGAGATGTCCGTCGATTTTCTGCAGCGAAGTATGACCCAATTCATAATAAGAAACATGTGCCAGCTCACCGAGCACTTTTTCACTTTTATAGCGGGCATACTTTTCCGGAACAACCGGGATATGCTGCTCATTCATCGATTCCGCCGCACGGTTTACCACGGTCGTTTTCGCCGCAGCAAATTCGTATTTCGCCTTAGTCACCGTAAGCGGATAAATAAAGTGCAGGAAGCAGAAAAACAAAAGCATCAGAAGTCCGGCAAGGACATTGACTGCAATCAGGCGCTCTTTGGCGTAAACAAGATCAGAAATCAGAAACAGCCCCCAAATAAGCGATCCATAGCTCAGGAATGCCTGCCACGTATGATCAATCAGACCAAAGTAGAAAAGGATGAATAAAATGATCAGGCCGGCAATCATCCGAACCGCCTGAAAGGACAGAAACGCCTTGTTCCTCCCTTTCTTTTTCCATACAAATGGATTTAAAGTCAATGCCAGAAGACTGAATAAATAAGCCATAAGAATTCTCCGTTTCTCAATCTAATTACAATTATTGTAACGTAAATAATGCCCGGAATGCTATATCTGATTTTATATTCATCATGGCGTTTCCTAATTCCTTGATAAAATCCTTTCAGAGTGTGCTAAAATTAAAAAAAACATAGACAAGGATGATTTTCATGAGTGAGGCATCAGACTGCATTTTCTGCAAAATCATTAATGGAGAAATTCCAAGCGCCAAAGTGTACGAGGATAACGATGTATTCGCTTTTCTCGATCTCAGCCAGGTAACCAAGGGGCATACGCTGATTATTCCAAAAGTGCATCAGAAGGACATTTTTCATCTGGATCCGAAGATCGCTGAAAAGTTATTCAGTAAAGTGCCGCTCATTGCTAAAGCAATTCAGAATGCCTTTCATCCGGTCGGTATGAATTTATTAAATAACAACAGTGAGCTTGCCGGCCAGAGTGTATTCCATTACCATCTGCACCTCATCCCGCGTTACGGAAAAGATGACACATTCTCTTTCAGTTTTCAGTCACACATGGATGAGTATTCAAATGAAGCACGCGCGGAGATCGCTGAGGCCATTGCCAAAGAAATTCATTGAAATGTGCTCGAAAGAATAAAAAGACCGGCGGGACACGTTATGAACGAAAATCCTGCGGTTTTGCGGAAAATCTCTCCGGATTTTCCGGCATTCTATAATGTGAAAATTTCAGCATTTGAATTGAATTTTCTTTTTAACACGTGTATAGTATGAATACACCTTGCAGCAGGCCGCTGGGGCACTGCTGGAGGATACACCAGATTAGTTGAGGAGAGATCAGTATGAAACTCAAAAATTTAATTGTTGTCGCCTTGTTGCTTGCCATCGGAACGGTACTTCATGCAGTATTTCCGGGGCTGATTTTCGGAATGAAATCTGATTTAAGCCTTGTAATGCTTTTCCTGGCACTTTTTCTCTTTGCCGACCGGAAAACGTTTCTTGTGATTGGTCTGGTTGACGGTATCCTTGCCGGTCTGACCACCTCGCTTCCGGGCGGATTCTTTCCAAATGTTATCGATAAACTAATCACATCAACGATTGTTTTCTTTGTTTTTTACTTACTTGCTTCCCTGCTCCGATCAAATACAGGCTCTGGTCAGTCAAAAGTAAAATACATGTTCTGCACTGTCCTCGCAGGTATCGGAACGGTGCTCAGCGGAACGGTTTTCCTTCTCGCCGCGATTTTTATTGCCGGTCTCCCGGCCTCAGCATTTGGTGCCATGTTTGTTGGCATGGTGCTTCCGACGGCCCTGGTGAATCTGGTTCTGTTTGCCATTCTTTATCCCATCGTTGTTAAAATCGGCGAGCGAAGCGGATTTCTGCATCCTGCAGCGCATCCGACCACTTCATTAAGGTAAACCAGAATAAATAAATGAAGCAAAAATAATGATTTGAAGGTGTCTCAGAAGTCTTTTTGATGATGGGACACCTTTACTGTTTTTATAAACTGCCTCCTGACGATGGTTACACGTATTCTTTCTTTTTAAGTCTCTTTTTTCCTTCTTCTTTGTTCCCCGCTTTCAAGTGATAACCGGGAGCATCTGGGGTATAATAGAATTAATGATGATTTCACAATTTCCCGGGAGGTGAATGAAGTGGGCAAATTTTTATCGTACACATTCGGCGCGATTGTCGGCGGGATCGTCGGCGGTACCGTTGTGCTTCTGACAACACCAAAAAAAGGTGAAGAGATTAGAAATGACTTGAAAGAAAAGGCAGTCTCCATCCAACAGCCGCTGAAAGAGGCTGCAAACAACTTAAATCAGGTCAAAGACCGTGTCATCGCACTTAAAGATGAGAGTGTTCCTGTCCTCAGATCGGCGATCACAGACATCGGTAATCTTTTGCAGGATTGGAAAGAGGATGTTCAGCCTTATTTAACAAAAATCAAAAACAATGTGGTTCAGCTGGAAGCGGCAAAAGACAAACTGGCCAATAAACTGACGGAACATTCTCCTGAGAAAAAACAGGGCGAAGAAGAGACCCCGCCATCATTGTAATCAGAAGATCCCGCATTTGGACGTGCGGGATCTTTTTTTATACTTTTTGAAAGAAAACACGGTGGCCGAGCCATTTGCGTTTCTTTAAAACGCCCAGGCCCCGTTCTGGAAAACCGGCTCCCATTCGCCGCGCTCATTCTGAGCCTCTATATCCAGCTGGTCAGAACCAATCATAAAGTCCACATGGATCAAGCTGTCATTGGCGCCATGCTGCTCCAATTCTGCAGCAGACATTTCGGTCCCTCCATCAAGGCAGGTAGGGTAAGCTTTGCCAATGGCTAAATGGCAGGACGCGTTTTCGTCATAAAGTGTCGTATAGAAAACCAGACCGGACTTTGAGATGGGGGAAAGATTAGGAACGAGTGCCACTTCACCAAGGAAGCGTGCACCTTCGTCTGTATCGATCAAATGATTGATCAGTTCTTCGCCTTCCCTCGCATTGAGGCTGATTATCCGCCCGCGTTCAAATGTCAGCGAAAGTTTCTCAATCAGCTTGCCACCGTAGACAAGCGGACGTGTCGCCATTACTGTGCCGTTCACCTCTGTTTTTGCTGGCAGCGTATACACCTCTTCAGTCGGGATATTCGGGATAAAGGTTGTACCCGCGCTGTTCACCGCTGCTCCGCCATCCCAATGATGAGCCGGGTCGAGCCCAATTGTAAGATCCGTTCCCGGTCCTTTATAATGCAGTTTTCTGAACTTCTTCCTGTTCAAATATGCTTTCTTTTCCGACAGCCTCTTTGTGTGATCCTTCCATGCCTGAACCGGATCATCACGATCAGCACGTGTCATTTTAAAAATAACTTCCCATAAATCAGCCAGCGCAAGCTCCCTGATCTTTCCCGGGAACAGTTTTTTTGCCCACTCAACAGTTGGATAAATCAAAATGGTCCAGCTCACGCGATCAGACATCCGGTAATCAAAATAAGTTTTCAGAGCCCGCCACATCGCTTCCTGATCGAGCGCCGATTTCTTCGGATCAATTCCGTCCATCACACCAATGCCAGCTGTTTTGATATCAATACACGCAGCACCGCGTTTGACAAGGTCCGTCAATTTTTCCGCCTGCCATATCGGATAGTCAGCAATCACCGTTTCATCCGCATATTTTAGTTTCAGATGTGCCAACTGATCGTCAGTCCAATTAAAATAGACACGCTTTGCGCCGGCCTGATAAGCCTTCTCAGTAACGAGACGTACCAATTCACCTGCTTCGATCGGTGCTTTGACCAGCACTTCCTGTCCCTTCTGAACGTTGGCTCCTACATGAACAGCCAATTCAGCATACCTTTCCAGCTTTTGCATAAAAGTCTTCAATACTGGTCCCTCCCGTCTCCCATAGTATGCACCAATTATGTTACCTTTTTTATTTTAACACTTGGGGAGTCAGTTGATGCAAGCGTTACCAACAATTGAATGAACTTTTATTTACGCACTTGATGCACACTGAATGACACTTCATTATTTGGCAGATTAACCGTTTGTGCACGCAGATAAAGTCCCTTCTGTACTTCAACATCAGTCAAATGGATGTAAACCTGACGCTGCTCCGGCTGGATCACAACCCATTTTGGAAATTTCGAACCCATCTTCAGAAAGCTCAGCACCTGCTTGTCCGGAAGCGGTATACTTCCCAGCTTAACGTCGGTTTCTTTCAATACAAGATCCCCATCGGATACTTTTGGTGTAAAGGTGAGGGAAAACGGAATTGCGGTAAACAAAAGTTTGTATTTACCGTTCAAAACAAGCTGATCACCAATGTTTACGTGATAAGACAGCCGTTTATTATTGCCCGAATCAATCTGATCATTAATCATGTTCTCGAGTTGCTGCTTATTTGCCTGCACCGAAAAAATCGCCTGTCCTTTGGTTCGATTGACGTGCGGTGTCGGTGAGTCCGGGGAGGAAAATCCGTTTGTAAGAAAAGCAAAAAAAACCAGAAGTGCCAGAAGTTCAATTGAAATCAGGATCAGGAAGGCGTATTTCCAAAAGTTTTTCTTTTTTCTTGTTTGTCTGGAACCATTCATGTAAACGTTCCTCTCTTTTTATTCTACTACTTAGAAAATATATCGTTTTAATGATGAGTGCGATGATGAGTCCTCCATCGCCAGGGGAGCTGATAACATCAGGCCTTCTTATACGATATGATAAAAAAGTATAGGATTTTATTTTAGCTAAGCGTCAATGTGCAAGCCAGATACGAAAGGTGAGACGCCTGCGGGATTGTCCCAGTTGATGCGTGCCATAGAGACCCCGCAGATTCCAGCTTGCCTGAGGAGGCTCGCAGTGCGACGGCGGCTTCGCCCGTGTCAAAGGCTTGACGAAGCTAAGTTTTCTAATACTATAAGAAAGTATATAAAATTTAAGGAAAATAGTATAAGTGCAACTAAGGCTTCGCCCGTGTCAAAGGCTTGGCAAAGCCAAGTTTTCTAATACTATAAGAAAGTATATAAAATTTAAGGAAAATAGTATAAGTGCAACTAAAGCTTCGCCCGTGTCAAAGGCTTGACGAAGCTAAGTTTTCTAATCTATTTTGACAAATGAATACTTTTTTTCAATTGAATGTGAATCATAAAGGACCCGCAGTTTTTTATTATAGCGCATTTTATGAATCATGCGAGAAACAATTTCACAAACACCGCGGTAATCAGACAAGAAGTTCCTGCAATAACTCGACAATCCGGACCTGTTTCAGTTAGAATGAACTGTGTTGCAGGTAACGCGCTTTACAACCTAAAAAATCATGCTGCTTGCGACGGATAACCGCGCGCAACAACGAAATACTGTTGTAATGTGGAACATTTAAAAATATAGGAGTGGACGTAGTGAAGAAAATAATAATGATTCTAGCCGCCACAATCGTGCTCGCAAGCCTTGCTGCCTGCGGAAATGGCGGAGATGATGCCGTTGTTGTTAAAACAAAAAGCGGCAATATTACGAAGGAAGATTTTTACAATGAATTGAAAAAAACAAACGGGGAATCGGTTCTGCAGAATCTTGTATACGAAAAACTGCTGGAGAAGAAATACAATGTTTCACAGAAAGCTGTCGACGCCAAATATAATGAAGTGCGCAAAACCTTCTCTTCGGAAGATCAGTTTAAGCAGGCGCTCGCTCAGAACAATCTGACTGAATCTCAGTTCAGACGCCAGATCAAAGATTCCCTAATGATGACAAAAGCGCAGCAGACAGGCATAAAGGTCACTGAGAAAGCGCTCAAAGATTACTACAATAAGAATAAGGTCCAATTAACCGAACTTAAGGCAAGCCATATTCTCATTAAGAAAAAATCAACCGCTGAATCTGTTTTGAAACAATTGAAAGGCGGCGCAGATTTTGCGAAGCTTGCCAAAAAATATTCAACCGACACAGGATCGAAGGACAAAGGCGGGGAGCTCGGATGGTTCAAGCAATCGACAATGGTTTCTGAATTCAGCAATGCAGCCATGAAACTGAAAGTCGGCCAGCTCAGCCCGCTTGTTTATTCCAGCACAGATGGCGGTTACCATATCATCAAACTTGAAGGCAAAAAAGATTCATATGAGGATCTCAAGTCTTCAGTAAAAGAAGCTTATCTCGCCAGCAAGGAAAAATCACAGGACGAAGTCATCAAGAAATTGATTAAGGACGCAGATGTTCAGGTTAAAGATAAATCTTTTAAAGATCTCTTTAATTCAACATCCACAACGTCGACCACATCAACAACACAACAATAAAAATTGAAATCATGAACACCGGCCTGGCAGATCCATATCTCCCTGACCGGTGTTTTATCTATATAAACGTATGAAGAATTAATCACAGGTACTGTTTCACTTTGCTGTTGATCTTGTACCTGACAGACAGTCCAGCTGCCCGTTTGCCGCAGACGTACCGCAAGTCTCCTCAGACAGGTTGGAAATCCGCGGGGCCCTTGCTGACACGCATCAACAGCCCCGGTCGTGCAGGCGCCTTTTGGTTTGGTATGTGTATTTTGTATGGTGGAAAATCCTAGTGTACGTAAATACGAGCTGTATCCTTTATTCCATGGTATTTTCATTCAAGTGATGTCCCATATCCTTCAAGCAGGTCATGAATATTTCTTAATTGAAAGAAAGAATCCGAAAGCCATGATCACTGCATGGTTTTCGGATTCTTTAAATCTTGACGGCGCTTTTTTTCCGCATTTATTCGCTTCATGTACACATTTCCCTGCTGCTCAATCCACTCATCATCCACTTCTCTTTCCTGTTTGGAAAGATTAAAAGCCTGATAACCGCTGAAAATAATGCCCGCAACAACTAAGTAAACCCACCATGCAACGCGCTCCAGATTATTCAGTATAGATTCAAGCATTCCGAATTGTTGCATCATGAAAAGAACGAAGAGCGCGCCGACAACAATCAATGATCTTCTTGCCTGTTTCATCCTTTCGCCTCCACGCAATCTAACCGTTGGTCTGTCCCATTTTCTGATTGCGTTATAAACTATGCTCAGAATCAGAAAATTAGACCTTGGATGCATGATTATAAGTATATTGGATGTGGCGGACATGAGGCATCTGTGGCTCAGACATCAACCGCTGCCTGGCTGAACCGAGTTTTCCCTTCTCACCTCATTGCTGTGATTCAGTCTCTTCTTCGTCTGCGTCAAACGAAGGGCGGTAAAGCATTCGATTATTCATCGCAAAAATTCTTTCCGAAAATTCTCCCGGCCGCGTCTTGCGAATCGCACGGGTCATGACGTTAATTTTGGCATCCATATCATCAAGCATATGCAAAATCTCTGCTTCTTTGAACATTGGCGGTTTCGGACTGCCCCATTCCGGATTCTCATGATGGCTCAGTACCATGTGCTTCAGCAGAAGCACCTCTTCTTTATCACCAATACCCAGTTCGTCTGCAATTTTTCCAATATGTTCAACCATAAGCGAAATATGGCCGAGCAGATTCCCGGACAAGGTGTAGCTTGTTGCCGTTACACCGGATAGTTCCTCCAATTTGCCCATGTCATGAATAATAATGCCTGCATACAGTAAGTCCTGATTAATTTCCGGATATTGATGAACAACTGCTTTTGCCATATCCAGCATACAGCACACGTGATAAGCAAGACCAGACAGGAAATTATGATGAATACTCACAGCTGCGGGGTATTCAAAAAACGCCCGTTGATGTTTTTTGAGCAGGGCACGTGTCAGTCGCTGAATGACCGGGTTTTTTATTTCAAACAAATATTGTGTTATTTTTTCGTTAAGCTGGTCGATTGTGAGCGGCGCAGACATGACCAGCTCTGCTTTATTAACCGGGTCCCGTTCCGTCGCCGGACGAATGGTCCGGATTTTGAACTGATTTCTTCCTCTGAATGTGGTGATTTCACCTTCCGCAAGGACGATTGCACCGGGTACATAATTTTGTTCATCTTCTGCGGTACAGCCCCAAAGCTTTGATTCGATGTCACCTGTCTTATCCTGCAAAAAGATCGTAAGAAAAGGCTTACCATTACTGGCCAATCCTTTTGTCACACTTTTAATCAACAGGTACTCATGAACGTGCTCGCCTTCTTTATAAAATGCGATTCCTTTCACCACGAATCCTTCCTTTCATTCCGCCTTGTTTTTCCGTATGCACCCATCGATTTTGCATGCGAGAAATCATTCGTCCTTCACTTCTCCAGCGGACTTTTTGCTGCCTTTTTCCTTTGGTGGTGCCGGCAGTGTCATCCGAAACTCAACCGCATTCTCATGATTAACGACGTCTATTGCTCCATGATGATTATGAATGATTCGTTTGACAATTGCCAGCCCCAGACCAAATTGACCTTTTTCGCCTTTTTTGAATGGCTCAAACATTGCTCTGTGCTCATCTTCCGGAATCGGCGGCCCATCATTTTTCACACAAATAGTGGTTCGATAAGCATCGCTTCCGTTTGCTTCCAGCCATATGTTTTCTTTTGCATAGCGAAGCGCATTCTCAACCAAATTCTCAATAACCGTCTGAATCTGTTCTTTGTCGGCATAAATGACGGTCTGACCGCCGTCAATATGAATCTCTATATCTGCACGCTGAGTCATAAAACGTTTGCGAACGAGAGCCGCGATATCTCCAAAACGGAGCCGCGAAAAATGCATCTGTTTGTCACTGAGCGAATCAAATCGGGTGAAGTACAGCAGCTTGCGCACACGTTTTTCCATTTGTTCTGTTTCCTGAATAATAATATCCATCGAATCATCAAGTCCGCCCTTTGGATAGATACCGTCTTTAACGGACTGCGCGTAACTCTGTATAATCATAATGGGTGTCTTCATTTCATGGGAGGCCTGCTGGAGAAATACTTTTTGAGATTGATCATATTTAATCAGATTCAGCCGCATTTCCTCAAATTGAGCAGAAAGCCGTTCGTATTCAGCGTCACCTTTCCATTCAAACGGCTTCTCCCAGTTTAACCGTGAAATCTCTTTGAAACGACTGCCAAGTATATCAAGCGGCCTTTTGAGATAGCGGGCAAGCCAGAAAGCAAGAAACAGACTAAGAATGCTTGCCAATACGAAGGTGAAAATCAGCCGGCTCCAGAGACTGTTTTTTAATTCATTGGTATAGGCATCCCACATATAAGAAATCGTATAGCCGTTTGTGCCATCCAATGCGCGGAATTTTCTTGCGACAAAATATAATGTAGAGTCATTCTGCTTCAGTTCATAACGTGCAAGCCCGCTTTTCTGATGCCTGACCTTGTTCAGCATCTCCCTGTAAACCGTGCGCTCTGCCGGGACCTGACCATACAAAAATTGCAGATTGCTGCTGACCACCATCGTCCAGACGCTGCCTGTCGCACTTTGCTGGCTTCCCTTGGTTTCCGGATTATCGACAAGATAGCCCCCGCCGCCAATTCGAAAATTAAGCAGTTGCTGAACTTCAATCGTTCGGAAAGTATTCTCTTTCAATGTACTTTGAATCGAATAAGGATAAACGAAAAGAATAATGACACCAATGACACATTCAAGCAATGCGAATGAAAGCCAGATCCGTTTGGTCAGAGTCATTTTAAAATGCCATTTCATGAGACAATCCTGTATCCCGCACCGTAAACGGTTTCCAGTGACAGGCGGTTCATTTTTCTTCGAATGCGCCGCACAACATCATCGACCGCACGATCAGAGCCAACATAATCCTCGCCCCATACTTCATGCAGAATATCCTGACGTGACTTTGCGACATTCACATTTTCCACCAGATAAAGCAGGACATCGAATTCTTTCGTAGTGAGTTCAATTTGCTGATTTTCTTCATCAAAGACCTTCCTGCGCACAACATCAAGCTGATATTTTGAGATGACCATCCGATTTTCATGAATGCCCGCACCATATACGCGATGCAGCAGTTTTTTCACTCGAATAACCAGTTCACGCGGCAGAAACGGTTTCGCAAGATAGTCGTCGCTGCCCAATTCAAGGCCCAGAATTTTATCAAGATCCTGGTCTCTGGCTGAAATAAAAATAACGGGCTGTTCGGAATGATTCTCTTTAATTTTCTTTATTAAATCATACCCTGACATTCCGGGAAGCATGATATCCAGCACCCATAAATGGACACCATTATGCAGATAATCCAAAGCTTCCTCAGCCGTATGAAAGACAGATACGCTCCAGCCTTCATTCTCCATATACGCTTTAAGAATGGAGGACAGACTTTCTTCATCTTCAACAAGATTAATTTTAAAAAGTGTTTCATTCATTCTGAAATCATCCTTATATGATTCTTGAGTTGCAGGTTATTATTATAAATTATAACATGCACTGCGCCCATACCGACAAAAGAGGCAAAATTTCACAATCCGAATTCAGCTGTGCATCGATTCTTCCATATCTAAGTGAAAAACCGATTCAGGATGTTCACGTAGATACGGACTGTCATGGCAGGTGAGGATAATGACTTGTCGTTCTTCTGCTATTTTTTCAAGCAACGCGTATACGCGTTCCGAGCGCTGACGGTCAAAATTCACCAATCCGTCGTCAATAATCACTGGCATCGTCTCATACCCGCTGAATTCTCGCATCAGCGCAAGACGAAGAGACAGATAGAGCTGTTCGGCAGTACCACGGCTCAATTCAAACGCACGAAATACACGTCCCGTCGCATCTTCGACATGAAAACCATCACGATCAATGCGAACATCTGTATAACGTCCGTCCGTCACTAAGCACAAATAACGGGCAGCCTCACTCAATACACGTGGCAGCCGTTTTTTTCGATAATGCTCTTTCGCCTTCTGAATCGCCCAAAAAGCGGTTTGATAAACCGCCCATTCCTTAGCTTTCCGGTTTACTTCTTCTAAAAGGACATGGTAATCATCCAATAAATCGCGATATGAGTGACTGCTCTCAAGTGCCAGACACTTTGCCTGATCATCTGCCAGTTGATTGCGAACTGATTTCAGCTCTGCATCACATTGTGCGATCTGATCTCTGAATTCCGGTTCTGATTCTTCCTCCCATTGCCGTTTATTCAAATATGCGGAATAGGCAGCAATCTGTTCTTCAGATCCGGTTAACTCAAGCAGTTGCTTCCTTGTCGTTGCCAACTGTTTTTTTAGCGTGATTCGATGTTCATTTTTTTCTGCCGCTGCGTAGAATTGTTCTTCATCAGTCACCTGGGCCGCTCTGAAAAGCCCCGTTTGATCATGCTCAAGCGCTGAAATAAGTGCCAGGTACCGATCTTTCTGTTTTTGATAAATGTGCCGCTGATGATCCATTTCTTCTCTGCGGCGGATGCGTTCGATTTCTTCATGGCAGCGCTGCGCCAAATAGTGTGCATCTCCGCCGGAAATACCCAGTTCCGCAGCCAGACTGCGCGTCTCTGTTTCAAAACGCCTGATGCGCTCTTTCAGCTTCCTTTTTCGAATCACAATCTGCTCAAGCAGTCGGCATTTTTCCTGAGTTTCATCTACGAGGTGAACCTTTGCTTCAACTTCGGTCAAATCACTGACAATGAATCCGCAACTATTCAGCCAGTTAATAATTGCTGCTTCCTTTTCTTCGCATAAACGTGAACATGTTTCCTGTCTTTTTTTTAAACGAAGAATCTCCATATCGGCAGCATTTAATTGCTGTTCCAGAAGCCCTTGCTCCGCGGAAAGCCGTTCCATATCACCCGATGCAGCCGTATTCGCGCGGGCATCTGCTTCCGGACGCTTCTGCATCAAGAAAAAAATACCGATCATTGCGGCCATCCCCAGGATGGCGACCGGGATACCCGCCAGAGGAGCAATCCAGGCGGACGAAAGCGCAGAAAGTACGATCGTTAAGACGATGAAAGCGAATGTCTGTCTCAATGATGCGAAGGATCGTTTTCTCTTTTCCGAACGTTTCCGTTCTCCAGGATCCACCGCTTTCATCTTCTCTGCCTGCTGGTTCAATTGTTCATGCCAATTCAGTGCAGCCTTCAAATCACGTGCCAATGCGCGGCGATCTTCGAGCAGACCTTTCCACTCGCTTAGCTTTTCCTTCAGCTGCCGCCGGATCGATAATTCGGGCGAGACATGCTGGATGCGCTCAATCGTCCAGTCTCCGCCCAACTGGGCGACTGCGCGCCGGCACTCAGATTGCAGCCGCGCCTCCTCTTCCTCAATTCGCTGTTCTTCCTGCACGTATTGCTGATGGACGGATGCTTCGCGATCCAGACGCTGGATCGCCGCTTCATGCGTTCTCCATTGCATGTCAACGCGAATGACTGACCGAGATTCATCCAGCTGCTTTATCTGCTCATCCAATTCCGCGCATTCCGTTCGATACGATGAAAGGCGTTTCTGCACATCCTCATAACGTTCTTTTCCATTTTGCGGAAATGGAGCATCTGACTTAAACGCCCGCAATTCATGTTGCAGTGACTGGTAAGTCCTGATTAATGGCCGCGCGGCTTTGTATGCTGTCCATTCATGAAACTTCTGCTGCACGATTTTCTTTTCCTGTTCAAGTTCCTCAATACGTTTGCGACCTGCCTCCATTGCATCTTGAAGCTCCTGATACTGATCGAGCTTACGCTCCCATTCTTTCCGTTCCGAGGCGTTTTTGTTCAACGCGCCGAGCAATTGATTAATCTCTGGATTTTTTCCACTTTTTTTAAAAAGATCAGCGCAATGTTTCTCTAGCGTCTGTTCAAGATGGCCAAGTGTACCGCTGCCGATCATCCCCGCACCAAGAAGCAGATCGTTCAGATCATCCGGATCCATCTTATCAATATCACGGAGCCCGTCCAGATCAAAACAGAACACATGCTCAAAAAGCATACGATTCATGCCCCTAAGCAATTCATGCAGACTTTCAGCCTTGCGCGCTTCCCCGATCACATGCAGCCGTTCTTCACGCCCGAACGACCTTTCAATCTGATAGCGGATTCCATTATCCGCAACGAACGTCAAAAGTCCGCCAAGTCCATCAGAGCCAGCTGTCCCGCTCCATTTTTCAAGATTTTTTTTTGAAGGAAATCCAAACAACTGATTTAAAATGAAGGCCATGATCGTCGATTTCCCGGATTCATTTTCTCCGTAAATCATGATCATCGGTGTGTGCGGCAAGCGAATGGATTTATTTCTGAAACGGCCAAATTGATGAATAGTCAAAGATTGTAATCTCATGGTTTAAAGCGAAAATGGCGGAAAGCAGATTCGCCGTACCTCCTCATCTCTTTCATTCATTATTTTCCAATTGCTGACCGATCAATGCGTCAGCAAGCAGCTGCTCGCTCTTACGGCGGATCTCTTCCTGATCTTCTCCATTCAGAGGATCCAGATAGTTTCTGCCGATGCGATGCATGTATAGGAGATCCGAGGCCTGATTCACACTGCCCGGCTTCTCAATGAAACGAAATAAATCGCCAAGAAAATGAGGACTGCTTAGAACCTGCTGTTTATCCCAGGAAGTTCGAAACGTGACTGCTCCGGGAATGAGCCAGATAAAGTCGTCCATTTCTTCTTCATCCCCATTCAGAGCGTCTACAAGTTCCTGAACGATCTCCTCCACTTTAAATCCTGGAATGCCAGGATCAGCAAACGAAAGGTCTATTCGAATGAAGGCTCCTTTATGCTGCATGCGCTCTTTTTCCTTAAAAGAGGTCAGTGCCCGTTCTAGCTGATCAGCGCTTACGGGACCGGAAAAACCAAGTGACGCCTGTGCCCATTCCAGTTCTGCTGTCGGGAGAAACTGTACCTGTGCGCCGTCGTGATCCAGTTCGACCAGCGAAGCGCCTTTCGCACCAAGTTCAGATGTTTTGAAAGAAAGTCCCTGCAGATTGCCGGGATACCATGCCGGAACTGAAGATGGAAGCTGCTGCCGCTTGTGAATATGGCCCAGAGCCCAGTAATCGAAACCGGATTCATCCAGCTCTCGAATCAAAAAAGGGGCATAGTGACCTTCAGCCGATTCGTTACGTATTTCTCCATGCAGGATGGCAATATGATAATCCGCATGCCCTCTTTTATGATACTGGAGAACTCTGTCCTCATGAATCCAGCGCTGATGATAACTGAAGCCATACAGGTTAACCACTTGACCGTCTGCACAGGTCACAGAAAACACGGACGGCATCTCCGGGAAAACGTGAACATGATCAGGCATCCGCAAATGGCCCCATTCTCTGTTCACATGATCATGATTCCCGTACACAAGATAAACAGGAATGGAAGCGGCACGCAGTCTGTTCATCTCACGGACGAACAGACGCTGCGCTTTAATACTGCGATGATTGTTGTCAAAAATGTCGCCGGAGATGATCAGGAAATCAGGATCTTCACGGAGTACGGCATCAATGAGCCGTGTTAATGCACTGAATGTGCTGTCCGCCGCACGCTGGCGGATCGTTTCGGGCAATTGTGTCAGTCCGTCGAACGGTCGATCAAGATGCAAATCCGCCGCATGAATAAATCGAACCAAGACACTCCCCCCTCACTCTGTCTGTTTGTTCCATTTTATCACAACCGATCACATGTTCTCAATCCGGATTGAACCGCGGAAGAACATCGATCTGTGTTTATCGGATCAGCCTTAAAATGATGTTTCGTTTTTGGGCACTAAAAAAGCAGCCCAATCAGGCTGCAGCAGGGGGAAAATCCCTTAATGAACGCGAATTTGTTTTCGAAATACTTCTTTTACCATGTAAGCAACCCCATCCATATTATTCGAACGGGTGACCCAATCCGCTTTAGCTTTCACTTCATCGACCGCATTTCTCATGGCCACACCGAGCCCGCATTTTTCAATCATTTCCGCATCGGCGAGATCATCACCGACGGCAACAATTTCATTAAGCGGGATGCCAAGCTGGCCGGCAAAAAACAATAAGCCGTTAAACTTAGACGTACCTTGCCGCACAAGAGTCATACTATCCGATCCGGTGCGCCATGCATTCAGTGATGGAAAGTAGTCATTGATCGCCTTTTCCAGATCATTCATGGTCTTTTGATCATCAAGTTTGATTTTTACATCGGTCGCGCCCTCATAATTTTCAAGTAAATATTGACTAAGAGAATCCACATAGGTGACCGGATAAAACAACGGTTCATTCATACCGATCGTCATTTTCGCAATCAGATTTTTCTGATGCGGCCGATTGCTGATTGACAGACGTTCATGTGACATCTGGATCTGACAGGGATAGGCTTCAAGAAATTCAGCCAGCTGCATCAGCACGCTGTGATCAATTTTACTGGTGTACACCGGATCATCAATCGAAGATGAAACAAATGCGCCACTATGTGTAATAATAGGCTGCGTTAATCGAAGCGCACGCGCGACCTTGGCGGCCGAATGAAAATGGCGTTCGGTAACCAGCGTAACCGCAACCCCTTTTTTTTGCGCATACTGAATTGCCTCCTTCGTTTGACGATTCAGCCGATTGCTGCTGTTCAACAGGGTCCCATCGATGTCCAGAGCAAGTAAGCGATATACCAAGGTTATCCCCCTTTTCGGAATCCATATCAATACTGCGTTCCTGTAAAAAAGCTTATGAATTCGGCAGGTGAAATAGAACCAGGCACCATTATGAATAGCGGAAGGAATATGGATGAACCAAAAAGGGATGTCTCCTCATCAGAATGATTCGAGACACCCCACAGATTATCGTTCAATTTTTCTGCTTATACGAATACTTACTTTTGAAATCCACCAAGCTGAGATTGTGCCTGTGAGACAAGGCGCTTTGTGATTTCTCCGCCTACCGAACCGTTGGCTCTTGATGTTGTGTCCGGTCCAAGGCTGACCCCAAATTCGCGGGCAATTTCTTCTTTCATCTGATCTACTGCTTGTTGTACACCTGGCACGACTAAATTATTTGAATTGGCCATGTGTTTCACCTCCCTTACACGCCTATTTTGTTCCCGACCAATTGTCTCTATACGAACAATCTGTTGGAAAATTTCGGGCGGTAAGGTGCAGACACGAAAATCAATCAACCGGAGTCAGTTCTCCGGTCTTAGGATCAATGACAAGGCCGATGACCGGCGTATTGTCCGGCAGAAGCGGATGCGTGCTGACAATCGATACACTCTTTCTCACTTCATCCTCAACCGATTGGAATCCGTTCAGCCATTGGTTTAGATTTATCTGCACAGACGCAAATTTATGTTCATCAATGCCTGTTTTTTTAATATCCTCAATCATTTTTGTGGCATGCAGACCATGCATGCCGCAATCCGTGTGTCCAATAATATAAACTGCCCGGGAACCCAGTTCATAAAGTGAGACAAGGATACTCTTCATGATATTGCTGTACGGGGATTCAACCATACCACCTGCGGATTTCAGTATAATCGCGTCACCATTCTTTACGTTCATCGCTTTAGGAAGCAGTTCGATCAGCCTGCAATCCATGCAGGAAACAATCGTCATCTTTTTTATTGGACGGCTTGGTGCTTCATACGGCCGAAAGTCTCCATTTTGAACAAATTTTTCGTTGTATCTCAGTATGTCTTCAAGCTGTGACATTGTCTCTCCCCCAAGTCAAGTATATAAGTCACAGTTAATCATAAAAGAAATGAGTAAAAAAAAAAAGAAAAACCGCCTCTTTATCTGAGACGGTTTTTCCTAAGTTCACTAATCACAGCTTAACGACGTTAGCTGCCTGAGGTCCACGGTTGCCATCAACGATTTCAAATTCAACGGACTGACCTTCGTCCAATGTTTTGAAACCGTCAGTCTGGATTGCGCTGAAGTGAACGAATACATCATTTTCGCCCGGAACTTCGATAAATCCGAAGCCTTTTTCACTGTTGAACCATTTAACTGTACCTGTTTTCACGAAGAAAACCTCCTAGATTGCGGACACATTTCAATAATGAGCCACATGAAAAATTTATATGCGTATGTTTTATCTGGCGTTACATTGCCCTCCGCTGAAAAGATATTCAGCAAACGGGTCTTTCCGCAAAAATAAAAAATTCACATATTATAAAAAGTATCAATAAAAAAGTACCATACATTGATAATCCTTTTATAATACGTGAATTATAAATGTTACCTTTTATCATACACAATAATCATAAAATTAGACCTAACAAAAAAATCAAAAACATCAATCGGCTTTTCTAACGCCGAAACAACGAAAGCCCTACCTCTCTTCCATCCTTACGGTTCCTCTGACCGAGCCAGTACGATTCAGCGCAAGATGATCAATCTGCTCTCCATGCAATCTTTGCACGTTATACCAAGCACACAAACCTCTATTCAAAAAACAATCAGTAATTTCGTCATTCACATTAGGTCTATTTCAGTATAGAGCGCAAAAACAGAAATGTCAACCCAAAAAAACGAAAGTTTTGCCAATTAATACAATAAGTTGTGCAATCGTTTAACTTTAGTACTACAAAAAGCTAAGAACCGAGCATAGTCCGGTCCCGTTCCATTGACCTTGTACCTGCTGAACACTCCAGCTGCTCGCTGCCGCGGGCAGTCCAGGAGCATCCTCTGACAGGTCGAAATATCTGCGGATCTCCTTTCAACCGGAACGCTCCGCAGGCGCCAGAGCGCCTCCGCTTTGACGCTTAGACATTGTATTGTTTTGCTAGTTACTTACAGAACAAAATCATATACCTTCTTTACCTGCTTAGAAAACCTGGCTTTGCAAAGCCTCTGGTGAAGGCAAATCCGCCGTTGCACTTATACGATAATCCGCTGAATTTTAAACTTCCTTATAGTACAAAAAACAGCCACTCACAAAATGGCTGTTTTTACTGATGAAAATTGCTTTTCTAATCATGCGCGGGATACTAATTACGCCTTTTTTGACTGAACATGGCTTTCAGGCCACGCTTGACAACCTGAAAAAATGTCAGAGACCTGACCATACGCTCTGGATGAACGTATTTACGTATTGCCCGCAGAACTTCTTTCGGATGCCTGGAAGAAAAAGTGTATGTTCCATTTTTCTTGGTCCGTATAGCATAGCGAGGAATCCATTTCCCCTTGAATATCACTGAGGCAACAACATAATCAATTTCATCCCAAGGGATTCGAATATATTTTCGAATATTCCGGTCATTGTAAAACTCAAATCCTTTGTCACCAATCATGATTTTGCCGTAATCGGTCAACCCCATAAAAGAAGTGGCATCCGTTACAAAATCGACTTTTGTGTTCATTGATTGAACCATTTCAGTGACCGCACCCCTTTCGTCTCATGTGCCATTATACTTGTTCCATCGATTAAGCCGTCGCCTAAATGACATAAAAATTACCCAAGTCAAATTTTGCACGATTACATGATATGAGCCAGGTGTAAGACAATACCAATCACGAACAAGCCAAGAATCATAATGATCGGCGAAACTTTTTTCTTAAGCAGCCACATGCAAAGAAGTGTTAAAGCTAATGCTGCTAATCCAGGAATTAAACTATCTAAATTGTTTTGCAGTGTCGTTACTTTATGAGCATCTAATGAAAGACCGGCGGCCTGCTGTTCCAGCGCGGTTTTAATGCCCTGAGCTCCGGAAGGTAAATGATCCCAGTCAATATAAGCACCTTTATCAAGTTTAACAGAAGAGACAACCGGTGTGAATTTTATCGATACCCAGCGGTTAACCAGTGCGCCGAGGATGAACATACCAAGGATTGAGGCACCTTTAGTAATGTCCTGAAGCAATCCGCCTGACAGGTCATCGGTAATTTTAGAACCGGCCTTATATCCGAACTCTTGCGTGTACCACATGAATGCCATACGAATAATATTCCATGCAACGAAATAAAGAATCGGTCCAAGTATGTTACCCGTCATTGCAAGCGAAGCGGCAAGTGCGCCAATGATCGGTTTTACCGTGAACCAGAAAACCGGATCACCGATGCCTGCCAGAGGCCCCATCATGCCGACCTTAACCCCTTGAATGGCAATGTCGTCAACCGGTGCACCATTTGCACGTTCTTCTTCAAGCGCTAATGTAACACCAATAATTGGTGAAGCAACATACGGGTGGGTATTAAAGAACTCTAAGTGACGTTTCAGTGCAGCAGCACGGTCTTCTTTAGAAGTGTATAATCTTTTAATTGCGGGAATCATTGAATAGGCCCAACCACCGTTTTGCATACGTTCATAATTCCAAGAGCCTTGAAGGAAAGTTGAACGCCACCAAACGGAAATACGATCTTTTTTTGATAATTTCAATTCTTGTGCCATTACTATGTCCCTTCCTTCTTAGTAATTATCAATAATATCGCCTAATGGATCACCGGTGTTTGTGCTTCCGCCTTTACCTGAACCGCCTTGTTTCGAAAGCGCCAGATAGATAAGTGCCAGAGCCACACCAATTGCTCCCAGACCGATCAGTGTAATTTGTGTCACTGTTGCGAGTACGAAACCAATCGCAAAGAATGGCCAAACTTCTTTTGTCGCCATCATGTTAATAACCATTGCGTAACCTACGGCTACGACCATGCCCCCGCCGATTGCCAAACCATCTGTCAGCCAGACAGGCATCGATGCAAGCAGGCTTCTGACCGGACCGGCGCCGATGGCTAAAATTAATGCAGCCGGAATAGCAATACGTACCCCTTGCATGCAAATCGCGCAGATATGCCAGAATTCAATTTTTTTGAAGTTTCCTTCTTTAGCTGCCGCGTCCATAAAGTGTACAAATGCAGTGGCAATTGTGCGGCAGATGATGGTTAACAGCAAGCCGGCTACGGCAAGCGGAACAGCAATTGCAATGGCAGATGACACCCCGGCACTGCCCTGACCGCCCAGAACTAAAATAATCGCGGAAGCAACGGATGCAAGCGCGGCATCAGGCGCTACAGCGGCACCGATATTGGCCCACCCCAGGGCAATCATTTGAAGCGTACCGCCGAGGATAAGACACGGTACCAGATCCCCGGTAACCAGGCCGATTAAAGTACAGGCGATGACTGGCTGATGAAAGTGAAATTCATCCAGAATGCCTTCCATACCAGCAAGGAATGCCACGATAACGACTAATATAATTTGAATAATGTTCAAATCCATGATGATTAATCCTCCTTTTCCCAGATCATTAAGATTGTCTGACTCTGTTCAGTTCTTCTTGAGCTTTCTTGATGATTTCGTCCAAGTCACCTTTTGAGTCGTTTGGTACTTTACGTACATCAAAGGTCAGGCCAGCTTTCTTCAGCTTAACGAAAGCATCAATATCATCCTGGCTAAAGGCAAGAACCTTGTTCGGCTGAACTTTTCCCGGTGAATGCGCCATAGAGCCAACGTTGATTGTCTTCAACGGCACACCGCCTTCAACTGCCCTGAGCGCATCCTGGGGATTTTCGAAAAGAAGTAACGCGCGTTGACCGCCAAAATGCTGATCGTCTTTCGCAAGCTTAATCATTTGATCAACAGGAACAACATGTGCCTTAACACCGGGCGGCGCTGCCTGCTGAATTAATTTCTTACGCAGTTCATCCCTGGCAACTGTATCAGACACGACGATGATACGTGTCGGTTGTGTCGTCTTCGTCCAGGAAGTGGCGACCTGACCATGAAGTAAACGAGAATCAATACGTGCCAATACGTATTTAAATTTACCGGGTGCCCCTGTATTTGATTGCCGTACGGGCGCTGCGGCGGCAGTTTTTTCCGTTTCTAAGGCTTCTGGCCTTATTTTGATTCCCTCTTTCGCCATCGCCAGAATATGTGCAGCGATTTCACGCGCTGTGTTCATTGACAGGCGTGAAGCATACGCCTCAATCAGCATCGGCAAGTTCATACCGGCAACGATTGCCCATTTGTCTTTATGCTCTTCAAACAGGCTGTTGACTTGATTGAAAGGTGTACCACCCCAGAGATCGACCAGGAACAGCACTTCTTCCTGATCATCCAGAGAGGCAATGGCTTTTTTCATTTTTGCCTTTACGTCATCGGGGCCTTCGTTTGGCATTAAGGTGACCGTTTTGACATTCTTCTGCTCGCCAAAAATCATTGAGGCGGACTGGAAAATGCCTTCAGCAAAATTGCCGTGGCTTGCCAGAATAATACCCACCATTCTTCTATACCTCCTATTTTTATCATTTTTTCACTTTAACCGATTTCTTAGACATCCGATTATAGTATCGTTTTCAAAACCTCGCAGCAAAAAACCGGATAATTTCTTATACTGAAGCGCTGCTCACCTTCCTTTACATTTGGAAAGTTCATGGCCAAGAAATAGCGGAAAACAAGAATCCTTAGATCTACACCAAACCCTTTTCGGAAAGTGATTTCCAAAGATTTTTTGAACTGTCACTGGAAACCTTGCGGACATCCAGTTTAATACCGCGATCATGAAGCCATTTGAAAGCCTCGACATCGGCTGCATTGACTGCGATCGCATCGGTAACCATGATCCGTGTTGTATCAAAACTGATGGCACCGATATTAATCGACTCAACTTTTATGCCGCCTTCGACAACACGTTTCGCATCAACAGGATCCTCGACCAGAATCATCGGTTTTAAAATGTCAAAACGCGGGTCTCGATACAGTCTGATCATTTTCTCCACCGTGATGACATTCGTTCTAATCCCTGGAGGAGCGGCTTGTATGATCAATGTCTTACGCGTCAGATCCTCCGCCACACGGTCGGACACAATTAAGATGCGGTTCACTTTGACGGCTTTTGCCCAGTTTGTTGTCACCTGACCATGCAACAAGCGACTGTCAATACGTAATAAGCGGACATCCATCGTCATGATCCTTCGCTAACGCTGCCCGTGCGCTCGAAACAACGAATAGCCCTCCCACCTTTCCAGTCAGTCGTATGCCATGCGTTCATGGTTTCCAAGTGATGCCGTAGTATATCCATGATTCAGGTTTCCCGCTGCAAAACGGCCAAACCATCACAAAAAATACACACACCATACGGCAAGCAAGTTACGTGCCATTTTTTGTGTATCGCAAAAAGTACGGGTATCACTGGATTTTTTCACTTAAAAATAGAACGAGCGCACTATTTAATGTGTATCAATTATTTTTGTGTATCATTTTTTCTTTTTCTGTATTAAATAATTCAATGATATAAAACACTTCTGCATCTGAAAGCTTGATATTAAGTGTTTTATTCAGAATTTCATTGGCCTGCTTAATGATCGGATACAGTGTTTCATTTCTGACGCCAGACAGTCTTTGCTCATCAACGCTCATTTCTGAACGTGTCAGATAGCGCTCAAGTGCTCCCGCCAGGTGCATGATCAGATTAACTTTGAATCCATTGGACATTTTATACTTGCTGCGCTGCTGAATAAAATCACAATAATCCCATAATACCCCCGCAATTTTTACAGGGTTAATGAATGTAAAGTACTGTTCCAGATAGTTCTGACTCGTTTCTTTCGTTAATAATTCCGAATGTTCCAGATCCTCCGCCTCGCGGGCGGCATGATTGTTTATTTCTTCAATCAGACTGACAAACCGCTCTCCTCCGCCCTGCAGCAAATTTTCCAATGAAACAAAAGGAGCGGCAATCTGAGGCCTTACGATACCGGTTGCGGCCACAATTTGATAGTTTTGCTGAATTCTGGCAATCTGTTCACTCATCGACACAACCGAAACCGTGATCACAGTAATATCATCGATCAGATTGTCAACTAATATTTTATCCAGCAGGTCCTTGATTCTTCTCGCCGTTCCTTCACCCGTCGAACAGATCGCAATAATGGCCTTCTCACGCTGATCCGATATTTTCCGGACATATTCTTTCTTTTTCTGAACCTTTTCAACCGTTCGCGAATAGCCGTCAAATTCACGCAATTCACGATAAACCGTTTCAAGGTCACTGTCGATCAATGCCGTTTTACGCGCAGCTTCCAGCACCATCGCTGTTGTCACCATATCAATCGTTCTGACATGAATATTCGTTTTCTCCGTCAGTTTATTGCTGAATGTGCTAAGAGACCCCATATCGACCAACAGTAATACACCGTTTCCCTGATCAATATTTTTCACCTGTGAAGCAATCCCGTCCAGCGCAATTTTGGGGCTCATTTCAAGTGGCATGTCATAGGCAGCGATATTATCGACAGACAGCAGCTGCGAAACCACCTGTACCATTGAGGATGCAGTACTGTTTCCATGAGCTGCTACAACGATGCCGACTTTCCCGGCTTTAGGTTCTGATTTCAGAGATACGAGAAGAATCGCTATGTAATAAACTTCAGATTCAGGAATAGGAAAATGATAATGATCCTGAATCAAATTTTTAACGCGCTCTGCAATCTTCAGTTCCGTCGGATAATCATGAACCATTGAAATCAGGTCTGTCGACATAGTGCGCAACGGTTTCCCTGACTGAATCCGCTTAATAAACGAACTGATGTGTAAACTCATTGCATAAATAAAATTATCTCTGACCGGATAATTCTCTCTTTCCTGAAGCATCTGCTGAATCCGTTTTGTTAAATCAATGATATCCTGATCAACGATCTCACTCAGACCACCATCTGTTTTTTCTATCTTTCCCTGACGATAAAAAGATTTTAGATGCAGATTGATATCTGTCATAATGAAGTTGCTGATCGCTGATTGATCCAATCCTTCTTCTTTGAGCAATGCAGCTTTGTCGACAATGATTTCGTATAAATTATATGGCAGCTCGTAACTGTCAATGTCGGGCAGCCCACGCTCGGCATCAGGCTTGATCACCATCGTTGGTTCCAGCAAACGACTCAGATTTCCCAGCTCCTGCCGATTGTTAGCCAGATTGGAGAGCCCGTCTTTAATATTGGGCGGCAACTGACTGAACTGCAGGCTAATTTCATTTTTATTATGCATGCTATTTAAAAAACCCTGAGCACAGATCAATTGAATATTAGATTTTAACTGTCCGATATTTCCGTATGTGACACTGCCAAGCAAAGCTTGCACAACATCTTCACCCAAACGGATATTTTTATGAATCCGATTTGCTTCAAGCGTTAATAATTGTTCCAATAACTGCAGCTTCTCATGTGCACTTCTTTGGTTAAAATCAGGCAGCTGGATGATGATTGGGATACGGCGGACAAAAGTCTGCAGCAATGAACTTTTCGGATCCTCAGTTGTCGCGAAAACAAGTCTGACGTCCGCATGATGAACCTTGGCCGTTTCACCTAACCGACTGTATGTCCCATGATCCATAAAGTAAAAAATCATTTCCTGCCCCTCAGGTGGCAGACGATGTACTTCATCAAGGAAAAGCATGCCACCATCCGCTTCCTGAATCAGCCCATCCTTATCAGTGCTGGCACCGGTAAAAGCTCCCTTGACGTACCCAAACAGATGTGACATCAATAACTGCGGATTGTGTGCATAGTCCGCGCAGTTGAATGTGGTAAATCCCTTCTTTGAAATAATCTTTTTATCCAGTGCAAAGCGGTACATCTTACTGGCAAAATACGTCTTGCCAGAGCCCGTCGCCCCGATAATCAATGTATTCAATCCGTGCGGTGGATAAAGCAACGCTGCTTTGGCCTGCTCGACTTGATTTTTCAGGCTGCCGCGACTGCCGATCATGTGCTTAAAAACATCCGTCTCGTTCCGATTTGCCGTATCTTCTTTAATACGTTGATCACGGATACGCGCATAACCCGCAAAACCGATATTGGGTTTCTGCTGCAGCTTAGATTCTCCTGCCTCGGCTGCGTGGTTCACATAATAGCGAACCGGACGCCCCTTCGTCTTCGCTATCCGTCCCTCTCTGACAAGCTGATTCAGCTCTTTGCTGACATTTGGACGCAGCACACCGATCGCCTCAGATATTTCGCTTGTTGTCACACCTTGGGGAATACTTAGAGCATGGTTTTCCAGATACGCCAAAACTTTTTCACGGCGTGTCATGATAGGCCCTCCTTTTAGCTGCATTGTGTATCGACAGTGTATCACAAGTCAAAAAAGTAAGCGAATTCATTGACTTATATACAGAGTTTAGCCAGCATGAAGAAGCGGCCAGCCATTACCGAAGCATCCACAATGATCATCTGTGCGGCAGATTACAATTACATTGTCAAACGATCTGGAGGACATCAAGGAGGCACTCCTTGCGGATGAATGTGCTATACCTCTTTCAATGACCTGCTATTCGTCCTGCCCAACGATCTAAAAAATCAAAAAAGACTTTTTTATTCCGCTGAACAATCGCACGCTGCCCTGATAATTCGGAAATGCCTTGGACAAATCTGCCGCCAAGCATCAGTTCATCGCGTCCATGTTCAATCATTTTGCGAATGTTTTTCTCATCTACTTCGAGATGAAACTGGAGTCCGACAAATTTCTGATGGTAAACGAATGCCTGATTGCTACACGCTTTGCTGAATGCCATATGTGACGCGCCGTCTGGCAGATCAAAAGTATCGCCATGCCAATGAAAAACAGTCATCTTTTCCGGCATTTTCAGGAAAATTGGCTCCGATTGATTCATCCAGGTAATTGGATACCATCCGATCTCCTTTTCTTTTCCCGGAAAGACCCTGGCGCCAAGAGCGCTGGCAAGCAGCTGTGCGCCGAGACAGATGCCGAGCACAGGAATCCGGCGTTCAACAGCTTCGCAAATCCATTGTTTTTCTTGCCTGAGCCATGGATAGACTGTTTCTTCATCGATGTTCATCGGACCGCCCATTACAACGAGCAGATCGATATCTGAAAGATCAGGCACGTCAGGTTTTTCTTCAAAAAAGAGGGTGCCGGTGAATTTGTGCCCTCTCTTCTCGCACCAGTTGGCGACAAATCCTGGTGTCTCAAATGATACGTGCTGAAAGTAATGCAGATGCATGACATACAGCTCCTCTTTATAAATCTATTTCCCACACAGGCAATGGATTAGCAAACAGAAAAAAACGATGATCATGAAGACTTATTTCTTAATAATAGTTAGAAAGTTTGACTTCACCAGGCCACCTGCAAAGTCGTCATACTACCTGAATTTCTCTGAATCTTTATTTTTCTAATTATGTAATAATATCCGGAAAAGTGCTTTCCGACTTTTCCGGACCTGCTTTGTCAATCAAAAAGATCGCCGAACATGTCCATCACCGACTTCTTTTTCTTCTTTCTCGGATAATAGGTATCTCTGTCTTTTCTTTTATCATAATAAGATTGATCATGAAAATCACGATCTCTGTATTTTCTGTGCTCGTCGTCATCGTAGTCACGCTCATACCATTCATTGAACGGGCGTCTGACTTCCTTCACCCGACGCGACAACTTATCCAGTTCTCCGCGGTCCAGCCAGACCCCTTTGCAGCTCGGACACACATCGACCTGCACACCATCTCTCTCGATTTCCTTCATCCGCACATCATCGCAGACCGGACAGAACACAAGCATCACTTCCATTTCTGAGGATTTGCCTTTATTGTATCAAAAAACACGTCAATACACCTTAGAAGGGCTTTTATGAGCGTTCTTCAATGTTCACTCAACTGTCAAACATAGCGTTAAAAATGTTAACAAAATAGCCACATTTATAATGTAAGCGTTTTCAATTGTTATTATATAATTAATATGTGCTCAGAAAGAATCTGTTCAATTGGTTCACCATTTAATCAAGGAGATGAACACTATGGAAGCGGTAATTGAAGAAAGCAAGTATGGATCCGCATGGGATGGATTTGTTGACGGCATCTGGAAGAATGAAATTAACGTTCGCGACTTTATTATGAAAAACATACATCCGTATCAAGGTGACGAAACTTTTCTCGCCGGCGCAACCAAAAATACGGATCTTCTTTGGAAACAAGTGCTTCAGCTGTCTGAAGAGGAGCGAAAAAACGGCGGCGTTCTGGAAATGGACACCGAAATTGTCTCAACAATTACCTCGCACAAACCGGGATATCTGAATAAACAGCTGGAGAAAATTGTCGGCGTTCAGACAGATGCACCTTTTAAGCGGGCCCTGATGCCGTTCGGCGGCATTCGCATGGCTGATCAGGCTGCTGCGTCCTATGGTTACAAAATTGACGATGAAGTGAAGCATATCTTTACTGAATACAGAAAAACCCACAATCAGGGTGTCTTTGACGCTTACACGGATGAAATGCGGCTGGCACGCCATGTTGGTATTATAACGGGACTTCCCGATGCCTACGGACGCGGACGTATCATCGGCGACTACCGGCGCGTTGCATTGTACGGTATTGATTTTCTGATTGGACAAAAGAAACTGGATAAGAAAAACACCGGAAATAAAATGAGTGAAGACGTCATACGCTTGCGTGAAGAGCTTACCGAACAGATTCGTGCCTTGGAAGATATTAAAAAAATGGCCGCAAGCTATGGATTTGATCTTTCCAAACCGGCTGCAAGTGCACGTGAAGCATTCCAGTGGCTGTATTTCGGTTATCTGGCAGCCGTTAAAGAACAGAACGGTGCCGCTATGAGTCTTGGCAGAACCTCTTCGTTCCTTGACATTTATATCGAACGTGATCTTGCCAATCATGTGCTGACTGAAGAAGAAGCACAGGAGCTGGTCGATCATTTTATCATGAAACTTCGTCTGGTTAAGTTTGCACGCACGCCGGAATATAATGAACTGTTCAGTGGAGACCCGACCTGGGTAACCGAATCAATTGGCGGTATGAGTGTTGATGGACGCACACTCGTGACCAGGAACTCGTTCCGTTTCCTGCATACATTGGAAAATCTCGGCCCGGCACCGGAACCGAACCTGACCGTGTTGTGGTCGAAACAGCTTCCAAAGGCATTCAAAGAATACTGTGCAAAAATTTCAATTAAAACGAGTGCCATTCAGTATGAAAACGACGATTTGATGCGTGTGGAGTATGGTGATGATTACGGCATCGCCTGCTGCGTTTCCGCAATGCGCATCGGCAAACAGATGCAGTTCTTCGGTGCACGTGCCAATCTGGCAAAAACACTGCTCTACGCGATTAACGGGGGCGTTGATGAAATCAAAAAAGTTCAAGTCGCTCCGGCACTTTCGCCGATCACTGATGACGTTCTGAACTATGATGAAGTAATGAAAAAATTTGATCGCATGATGGATTGGTTATCCGAGCTGTATATCAACACGCTGAACGTAATTCACTACATGCATGACAAATATTCATATGAGCGAAGCGAAATGGCGCTTCACGATACGCATATTCTTCGTACAATGGCGACCGGTATTGCAGGACTGAGCGTTGCTGCTGATTCGCTGAGCGCGATTAAATACGCCAAGGTGCATGTAAAGCGTGATGACGACGGTCTTGCTGTCGGTTTTGACATTGAGGGTGAATTCCCTAAATATGGTAATAACGATGATCGCGTTGATGCGATCGCGGTCGATCTCGTCGAACGTTTCATGACAAAGCTGAAAAAGGTAGAAACGTACCGTCATTCCGTTCCGACTTTATCAATCCTGACCATCACTTCCAACGTCGTTTACGGAAAGAAAACCGGCAGTACACCGGACGGTCGTCTTCGCGGCGAAGCATTTGCTCCCGGTGCGAATCCAATGCACGGGCGTGACACTAAGGGCGCACTTGCATCTCTGTCATCCGTTGCGAAATTGCCGTACCGGTATTCACTCGACGGAATTTCAAACACATTCTCTATTGTGCCCCAGGCGCTCGGCAAAGATGACACCGTCCGAGAAGCCAACCTGGATGCAATGCTCGACGGCTACGCTGTAAAAGGCGGCCATCATCTTAACATCAATGTGTTTAACCGGGAGACATTGATCGATGCGATGGATCACCCGGAAAAATATCCGCAGCTGACCATTCGCGTCTCCGGATATGCCGTCAACTTTATCAAGCTGACTCGCGAACAGCAGCTGGAAGTACTTCATCGTACGTTCCATAAGTCAATCTGAACAAAATGATGTGTGTCCTGAAAGGAGGGGGGGGCTCATGGTTCTCGGCAACATTCACTCTGTTGAATCATTCGGTACGGTTGATGGTCCAGGTATCCGGTTTGTCGTGTTCACGCAGGGCTGCCCGCTTCGGTGCAAGTTCTGTCACAACGTGGACACACGCGCAATCGGTACCGGAAAATCAATCAGTGTGGAAGAGATTATTCATGAATTAAAGGAATATCTGCCGTTTATCCAGGCTTCCGGCGGAGGAATAACCGTCAGCGGAGGTGAAGCATTGCTGCAGATTCCCTTTCTGACCGAATTATTCAAAGCATGCAAAGCTATCGGTGTCCATACCGCCCTTGATACATCCGGATGTTGCTATGTTGATGCGCCCTTCTTTCATAAAAAGTTCGATGAACTGGCAAAGTACACTGATCTTGTTCTGCTGGATATAAAAGAAATTGATTCGGAGCGGCACAAATGGCTGACCGGTCAACCGAACAAGCATATTTTAGCCTTTGCCAGACTGTTGTCCGCAAAGCACATACCAACCTGGATCCGGCACGTACTGGTACCAACGATTACCGATTCAGAAGAAGACCTGTCGGCGCTTGGCTCGTTTATCAATTCACTGAGCAATGTGGAGCGTGTTGAAATTCTGCCCTATCACACAATGGGCGTATACAAATGGAAGGCGCTTGGGCTTGACTACCCACTGGAGGGTATCGAACCACCGACAGATGACGAAGTCGCGCGTGCCGCCATGCTCATTCAGCGGGAGATTCGCAGACCGCTCGTCGCTGTTCCACAATAAAATAAAGAGACAAAGCACGCCGCTTGGAAATGCGGCGTGCTTTGTTATATCGTTTAAAGTGACCAGATACCAGAGCCGGCTCTTATCAAGAATTTTCAGCATATCGACGAACATGAGGCGGCGCATAGCTGTCCATATAGGTCTCAATTTCATCAAAATCATCCGTAATCAGGATTTTTGACCGATCTTCAGCCGTGAGAAAGCCTTCGCCAACCATTTGATCCAGGAAGCTTTTGATCAAGTCATAATAGCCGTTCACATTCAGAAACACACAGGGACTGTCATTTTCACCAACCCTTGCCCAGGAAACTGCCTCGGAAATTTCTTCAAGCGTTCCCGGTCCGCCGGGCAATGCAATACAGCAATCCGACTGCGCCATCATTTTCTTTTTCCGTTCATCCATGTCCTGAGTGATAATCAAGCGACTCAATCCCTGATGGGCAATCTCCCGATCTACAAGAAATTGTGGCATGATCCCGATCGCTGTCCCTCCCAGACCAAGAACCGCATCAGCAACACAGCCCATCAACCCGACTTTTCCTCCGCCATATACTAGCCCATAATGATGCCTCGCGATCCATGTTCCAAGCCTGACGGCATATTCCTCATAAATCGGCTTGTTTCCCTTACTCGCGCCGCAATAAACAGCGATCTGTTTCATTTAAAATCTCCTCTCCGTAAACGTTCGCAAATTCAATATATCACAAACAAATAAAATCATTACTGTCTTGCACCCCATTGGAAACCATAATAAGATAAAAGAAGCCGTCAAAATCTGTTCACAGCACGCCTTGGAGGAGGATTCATGAACGGGATCATTCAGCAAATAAAAAATCGATTAAACCAATTGTCATCAGCTGAGAAACGGGTTGGCCGCTACATTACGGAGCATCCTGAACTCGTTCCGAGCATGACCTCAAAAGATCTCTCCATTAAAGCAGATGTCAGTGAGGCCAGCGTCGTTCGCTTTTGCAAATCGATCGGCGCCGCAAATTTTAAAACATTTAAATTGGAGCTTGCAAAAGAGCTGACACTCGCCGAGGAAGATCTAACGAACTTTGCCAGCCTGCAAAAAGCTGATGCGCCCTACGATCTTTTTTGCAAGGTCACCCAACTGAACAAACATGCGATTGAGTCGACCCTGCTGTCACTTGATCGCAAAAGCTTTGAGAAGGCAGTTAACGATTTGCGGAACGCCGATCGAATCTTTTTTTATGGCGTCGGTGGTTCGTCAATTGCCGCCATCGACGGAAGCTACAAATTTTCACGGCTTGGCTATCATTCCGTCATGATTTCCGACTTTCATCAAGCCGCCGCCACAACGCCCTTCCTGACAGCGTCTTCTGTTTTCATTGCTATCAGTATGTCCGGCAAGACTAAAGATGTCCTTCAACTTGCGGAACTTGCTCGGAATAAGAAGGCCTGTGTCATTGCAATCACCAACGCACAGCATTCACCGCTTTATAAAATTGCCGATATTAAGCTCTGTACACCGCCTGTAGAACAGGATTTTCGAATCGGCAGCATTGCCTCAACCATGACACAGCTGAATATTATTGGTGCACTCTATCTTAGTGTTTTCCATCAATCAAGTGACCATCTTGTTGAACAATATCGTGAAGCACGAGAAGCAGTCCTCAGGTTCAGAAGATAAGGCCTGATGACTTCTTTTATTACAATAAATTGAAATTAAATTTCACCATTTAATTAAATTATATTGACTTTTCATTTCAATTTTATAGAATATTAAGAAGAAATATAATAAATAAAGAAAACAGATAAAGGGTGTGCGCTGTGAACGAACATTATTCCACCGAAAGCCGTAACCAGAACACGTTGGATCTGGATAGGATGCCACTGCATGATCTGCTCGCACTGATGAATCGTGAAGATCAAACCGTTCCGCTTGCGATCAGTAAGGTTCTGCCGGAGATTGAAAAGGCCGTTAATAAAATTGTTGACTCCTTTAACATGGGCGGACGCCTGATCTATATCGGAGCAGGAACCAGCGGGAGGCTCGGCGTTCTTGATGCTTCTGAGTGTTTGCCTACATTCAGTGCTTCACCCGACATGGTGAAGGGCATTATTGCCGGTGGTGAAAAAGCATTGACAACGGCTATTGAAGGTGCGGAAGACAGTGAACAACTCGGAGGTGATGATCTGAAAAAAGTGTGCGCTGGGCCGATTGACACGGTTGTCGGCATTGCGGCAAGCGGACGAACGCCATATGTGATCGGCGGTCTCAGATATGCAGGAAAACAGGGCGCGACAACAATAAGTCTTGCATGCAACGCGGGATCAGCGATCAGCAGTTATGCTGATATCGCTATCGAAGTCGCAACCGGCCCGGAAGTCTTAACTGGCTCGACCCGGCTTAAAGCAGGAACCGCACAGAAACTTGTACTTAATATGCTCTCAACCGCGTCAATGGTCCGGATCGGCAAAGTCTACGGCAATTTAATGGTCGATGTTCAGCCGTCAAATAAGAAACTGATTGAACGTTCAAAAAGAATGATCATGGAGGCAGTCGGATGCAGTTATGAAACAGCCGAATGCCAGTTTGAAAAAGCAGGACACAATGTAAAAGCAGCAATTGTCATGAGCCTTCTTCACTGCTCATATGATGAGGCGATCGATCGATTGCAGAAGGCAAACGGATTTGTCCGCAAAACATTAGAGGGGGACGAAACAGAATGAAAAAAGAAACACAGATGGCTGCGTCCATTTTGGAGAACATAGGCGGGAAAAAGAATCTGCAGAAGATCATGTACTGCCAGACACGGTTACGCCTCTCGCTGAATAAGAAAGAAAACGCTGATTTGGTGAAACTAAAGGCAATTAACGGTGTCATGGGTGTTGTCGATGATGAAACACTGCAAATCGTTGTAGGTCCGGGAACAGTGAACAAAGTTGCTGACGAACTCAGTGGGTTAACAGGGCTCGCAATCGGCGAAGAAAACAATCCGGATGACCTGACGCTCCAGGAGCGAGCAGCCATTAACAAACAAAAAATGAAACAGTCTGCTAAAAAGACACCGATCAAAAAACTACTGAAAAAAATCGGTAACATTTTTATTCCGCTGATCCCCGGATTGGTTGCATCCGGACTCATTAACGGAATCGCTAACTTTGCCATTAACTCCGGAGCAGATCCGAAATCATCGCTATTATCCATACTGGTACTTATCGGCAGCAGTCTTTTCACATTTCTGGCAATCTTAGTCGGTTGGAATACGGCGAAAGAATTTAACGGAACGCCGGTACTCGGTGCAATTATGGGTATGATTCTTTTTAATCCTGCACTCGCCAATATTACAATCTACGGCGAACCACTCACTCCCGGCCGTGGCGGACTGTTCGGCGTCATTTTCGCGGCGTGGCTCATTACGGTTGTGGAAAAACAGGTACGCAAAGCCGTGCCCAACAGCGCAGACATTATTATTACTCCTTTAATCTCGCTGCTGATCGTTGGATTGCTCTCACTTTATGCCGTTCAGCCGCTGTTCGGAGTATTTACTGATGGCATAACAAGCGGTATTCAGGCTATTCTGAACGTTGGCGGCGTCCTTGCAGGTGCCGTGCTTTCCGGTTTCTTTCTGCCGTTGGTCATGGTCGGTCTGCATCAGGGGCTGACACCGATCCATCTGGATCTGATCCACCGTTACGGATTTACCAGCCTGCTCCCTGTTCTGGCGATGGCCGGTGCCGGACAGGTAGGCGCTGCAATTGCCATTTATGTGAAAACAAAAAACAAGAAACTTCAGGACAATATCAAAGGAGGTCTGCCGGCAGGATTTCTTGGTATTGGCGAACCGCTGCTCTATGGTGTCACGCTTCCTCTCGGCAGGCCTTTTGTTACGGCATGTATCGGTGCCGCATTGGGTGGTGCTTTCCAGGCGGTGATGCATACGGGAGCAGTTGGAATCGGCGTTTCCGGACTTTCATTGATTCCGCTTATTGCCCAGAATAAATATGTCTACTACTTTATCGGTCTTGTTATTGCTTACGTAGCGGGATTTATCCTGACTTATCTGTTTGGCTATAATGAAAAAATGGCGGATAACATCAAATAAGAATACTTGGAGAATGGAGCTGGCAGCGGGCCAACTGCTCCATCTTTTTTATTCGTGTAGTTCATTTTTACACTGTTTGCTTCGTTTGAGGCACATTAATGGGAGTGGGCAATCGATGCTTGGCTTTTCTGTCTATTTAAATCAACCCATAAATAACCAGCAAAAAAAATTGGAAACCTATCATGCTCATGGTTTTAATCTGCTGTTTACTTCTTTGCACATACCTGAGGAAGACAGCGCAACATACAAAGAACGTCTGGAAGCATTAGGCGCATTGGCAACAGAGTTGAACCTTCACTTGACTGTTGATATTTCCGCAGATTCTTTAGAAGTGCTCGGATTGCCGCTAAACCAGGCAACGGAGCTAAAGAAGATGGGGGTTGATACACTGCGTCTTGATGAAGGGTTTACTGCTGAATCTACCGCAGCGCTTTCACGGCAAATGCCTATTGTGCTCAATGCCAGCAATCTTACAGAAGCATTCATTGATTTGCTGATCAATAAAGGGCTCAGGACCGATCAGGTGACGGCCTGCCATAATTTTTATCCGCGTCCGGAAACAGGCTTGTCCCGCCGCACATTTCGTGAACGAAATCAGCTATTGAAAAATCATGGACTGACAACCGCCGCCTTCTTCCCCGGCGATGCCGATCTGCGCGGCCCTGTTTTTAAAGGGTTGCCGACACTCGAGGATCATCGCGAGTGTTCACCGTTTGTTTCATTTCTCGATTTGACTCAGGAGCAAATCGACGATTTTATCCTTGGCGATCCCGGCATGAGCGCCCATGCCCTCCGCCAATTTGCTGCCTTGGAAAGGGGAATCTTTCTGCTGAGCGCTCATGCTCAGATTGACGATTCGGATTTACTTCACATTGTTTCTTCGCCGCAGATGAATCGCCTTGACGAAGCAAGAGACTGCATTCGCTCAGCAGAATCAAGAACGCTTCATCTCATCCCATCTCCAGTTTCGCCTTATAACAATGGACGGGAGCGAGCGTCCGGAACAGTTACCGTTGATAATCAGCTGTACGGGAGGTACCAGGGCGAAATTCAAATCACACGACGCGATCTGCCTGCCGATCCGAAAGTGAACGTTATCGGGCGGATAACCGAAGAAGATTTACCTATTCTTTCTTATATTCGAGGTGGCGATACTTTTAAAATTGAATGGTCATCCTGAATGTGCGGTTATTCTCCTTCTGCAGGAAAGCCATACGTCGCATAAGTAACAGAACCCTTAAAATGAAAAAAAACAGGCATTGGCCTGGTTTCTTCATTTATTTGATAATCGGCGTATAAGCAAGAAACTTTTTCTTTCCTGACACTGGGATGTCTGTTTGCTGCTCGGAATCAGAAGTTCGGGAAATCTGCTCACTTTCAATCAACGGCTGCTGTTCAAGCGATTTATAGATAGGCATCTTCGGCGGATGCTCCATCATTGGGATGTAGAGCAGGGCAAGGACAAGAAGCAGTTGAACGGATCTAAGGATGACTTTTCGTGAGCGGCGCAAAACATTCAACTCCTTACCAAAGTTAGCTTCTATATTCATTTTAAATAAAGATTGTGAAAGCCGTTTTAAGAAAAAATAAAGATTGTCACGTGGTGTCTGGAAAAATCAGGGGAATTCTTAGTTTTGCGCTACCTTCAGCTAACCGCTCCCACTGCGATACCTGTAACAGACTTCCACTGCCCTGGCAGTGCCATGCCGGGCGCACCAAAAAGCAGCTTCTCAGAAAAAATGAGGAGCTGCTTGGCTTGTTACTCATTCAGCTATCCAGCCGCTTTCTTTTGATTTCTCCATGCTCGTAGCTGAACAGGACCGGGTGTTCTTCAATAACCGTCTCAAGGTGAACGGTGCGGCCCCACAGCTGGAAAAGATACTTGAGCACACCTTCCAAGTCTCTCGTATCCAGCTCTATGCCCTCAAAGCGGTGTTTGAGCAGCAATTCGCCATTATCCCGGTAGTCACCGTTCTCAACGACAATATATGGAAAGCCGCCGTTAATACGCATTGAGACAAGCTGATCCCGAACATTCTTCCAGTCTTTGTCGGTAACTGTATATTTGTCGCCTTTCTTTTCAAAAAGAAAAAGATCTTCACGCTGAACAAGATCCTTGGTTAAATAATTGCGAATGAAGGATTGATCCGATTCAAGTTCACGCACTTCAAAGATTTTTTCTCTTCCAGATCCTTCTTTGACGCCGAGCGAAAGCAATTCCTTAGTCGGATGGTTATAGCGCTCCTCTATATCTTCATATATTTTTAATCCCAGATAATAAGGATTCAGGCTCTGCTGCGATGGCTGCACGACTTGCGCGTTAAGTTTCGCATAGTCCACCGCTTCATCAGAGGTGAGGTCCAGCGCGCGCATAATGCGTGCATGCCAGTAAGACGCCCATCCTTCATTCATGATCTTCGTTTCCAGCTGCGGCCAGAAATAGAGCATTTCTTCGCGCATCATCGTTAAAATATCTCTTTGCCAGTCTTCGAGTACCTTGCTGTATTCTTCAATAAAAAACAGCAAGTCTTTTTCTGGGCGATTTGGAAATTTAGTGGCTTCCGTTTCTGCCTCATCCGTCTGCTCCTGATCATCAAGATTCAGCAGGTCCTGATAGGCGGACAGCGGTTTTTTTCGTTTTTTTGTCGGTTTTCCCGGTTTACTGTCCAGCCAGTCGCCCTTGCGGATGATGCGTGGATCAACATGTTCCTGAATTGCAAGCACCGCGTCGAGAAATGTTTCTACCTTCCGCCTTCCATACTGTTCCTCGTAATTATGAATACGTTCGGCAGTTGCGCTCATGCTCTCGACCATGTCGCGCCGTGTATTCACAAACCGAACATTATTTTTAAAAAAGTCACAGTGCGCAAGTACATGAGCGACAATCATTTTGTTCTGCACCAGACTGTTGGTATTCAAAAGAAAGGCGTAGCAAGGATCTGAATTGATGACTAATTCATAGATTTTGCTCAACCCTAAGTCGTATTGCAGCTTCATTTTATAAAACTGTTTTCCGAAACTCCAGTGAGAAAAACGGGTAGGCATGCCGTACGCCCCGAATGTATAAATGATTTCTGCGGGACAGATTTCATAGCGCATCGGATAAAAGTCAAGGCCAAATCCTTCTGCAATCTCTGTAATTTCATCAATCGACTTTTCAAGTTCTGCATGCTCATTTTTTGCCATCGGATCGCAGCATCCTTTCTGGGCATTACCGCCTCGGGCAATGACTTTATTCTTCATCATATGAAGCAAGCCAGCCTTTTTATACCCGGTAAATGCCCGGAAATTCAGTTGAAATGATGCTTAGTCTGCTTTACGCCGTGATTCCTGATGTTCAGAAACTCGATTTGAATCGACGATTAAATGGCGGAACTGTCTTTTTGCGCGAACAGCATCTTGATCTGTAAAGGTATGGTCCTGTAAATAAAGCATACGCTCATACTGGCGAGTAAGCAGCAGCAATGCGTTTCTTGACCTGCCTTCTGTCACACGCATGGCGAATTCGCGCAATGTTTCCGAATTCTTTCTTCTCACGCCGTTTAACTGAAGGAGACGGAGCAGCAATTGATAAGTATGTTGAAAGTCGCTGCTGCTGCCAAGCGGATCGTTCATAATCTTCCGCTTATAGAGTGCGCGCAGCCAACGTCTGCGTGTCAGCCATGCTGCAGCCATGCCGGCCACAAACACAACAAGCAACCCCTGTACAGCGCGTGTCCAATTAATTGTTATATGTGACGTGTTCTGTGGTTCATCTGTACTTTGTCCCTTGCCTTGCTGCACGTCTGACTGTCCCGCCGACTGTTGCTCGGATTGCTTCTCCTGCTGCTGCGTGCGGGATGATGAAGCATCCGGCTGACTTGACGCTGAATCCTCGGACTGCTGCTGCACATCATCTGTTCCTGATCCGCGGTTCGTTGACGCATTAGACGCAAATTGACTCGGATCATTGAATGACGGCGTTGGCTCAAAAGGTACCCATCCGCTGCCGGGAAAATAAACTTCGCCCCAGGAATGTGCATCGGCATTTGTAATCTGATATTTATTCAGACTCTTCTTTTCCCCATTAACCGTTTCCTGAACCTGGCCCTGATATTCCCCTGCCGTAAATCCTTTAACCCATCTGGCCGGAATACCTGCGGAACGAAGCAGTACAACCATAGCGGTCGAAAAATTATCGCAGTAACCGACTCTGGTCGAGAAAAGAAATTGATCGACATAATCCTGCCCTCGGGAAGGGCGCGGAATCTGATCGGTTGCGTAGCGAAAACGTGATGAACGTAAATAATCGACGACTGCTCTGACCTGATCATAACGATTGTCATGTCCGGAGGTGAGCCGCTGGCCAAGTGCACGTACTCGATTCGGAAGTTTCGAAGGCAGCTGAAGATAGCGGTTTCGAATCGCTTTAGAATCAGGAGGGACATCGGTTTTTCGTAGCTGTGATTTTCGATAGACCGGCTCAGCAAAAACCAGATGTTCCGAAGCAGCTTTCTGTTCATTCTCAGTTTTTAACTGACCGGTTGATAATTCGACTTTCAGATTTCTTCCTGCCACAGCGACATGTGTCGGCTCACCGGTAAAAGGAAGGATTGCCGGGCTGGAACGATCAAAGCGCAGAATCGCCGTCTGTTGATTTGTTTTTGTATTTTTTTCATAAAGAGACAGCAGCGAAATCGTCTCGCCGCTCGCGGGCACTTGAATATAAAGCGGAGTATCATTGCTCCATCCGCGTCCGGTGTAACGATCTTTATGTGCCACTCGCCAATAACCGGGATCACTGCTCACTGAAGCAGTAAAAAGCGGGGTCTGATCCATTGCCAGGGACCCGCCGAGCCGCGAATCATCCTCATCATAGCCGATCCGCTGACCGCTTGAAAAGAAAGAACCGTTTTGAAACAGCGTAAATCCAAATCCACTTAAATAATCCGACGGTCCGCTCCACTGGCTGTCCGGTTTAGGAAACAAAAGTGCAGCAAACAGAATGGCTGCCATGGCCAGACCTGTGACCGAAAGCCACGGCAGATGACCTTTCGGCTCATCTGCTTCTGTCCCTTCAACCATGAAACGCTGCCACTTACGAAAAACGAGCATGAGCAGCGCGACGACTGCGATCAACACGATCGGACGGCTCCCATCGTAAAAAGTGAACGTATCAATGAGCGCGGCACTGAACATGGCAAGTAAAGAAAAAAGTATGAGACGCCCTTTCTTCAGCCAGTAACGGATGGCAAACAGAATCATGCCAAAAAGAATAAAGAAAAGAAAAGCACTGAACAAATCAGATGCCTCAACCACCTCACCTCTCCACACACTGCCAACACTTTGAACAATGCTTCCTGTGAACTGAGCCAGCCATACAGGTCCGAATAAGGGATCATTTGTGAAGAAGTAGAAATGCATCGCATACAGAATGAGCAGACCGCAAGTCATAAAACAAATCCATACGGGCATTTTAAAATAAAAGAACAGCAGCATGATTGCGATGAATACGATAAGCAGAATTTTCGAATTAAGAATGGTCAGTTCAACAAGCGGTCTGCTGCAGAGCCATAAAAGTAAGCCCGCAAGCCCATACATGACCGCGTTCATCAGCTGTATCATCATTGATCGGTTCATCAGATTTTGTCACGCCTGCCTTTCATTTCCGTCACGGTTCGCAAAGAAAACCACGATGATTTCATGCCACGCATCGTTTGAGACGAAACTTGATCCGTTATATAATACATTGTCTGATACTGTCGGCTTTTTTCTGCAAAATTGCGCATCATGCCTGCTAACTGAGGATCTGTACTGATGGCATAACCGACATACTTTTTATTGGCCGCCATGTGGACATCTTCAACCGTCAGCGCCTGCTCTTTTCGAAGCTCAGCCAGCGTTTTTAAGGCTGTATCTACAGATCGTGGCAACTGTTCCTGCAGCAAAAGAGGCACATGTTCAGAACCATAGGTCAATAAAACAGAAAAGCCAAGCCTGAGAAGGGTCTGAACAAGCGAGGCTGTGTGAGCGACCGCACGTTCAAAGCGTTCATCATTCTCTTCCTTCTTTGAAACAAGAACTACGGATGCATGGCGTTCACGCTCCGGTTCAAATTGCTTGGTGACAAGGCTGTTCATTCGTGCCGCAGATTTCCAATCAAGCCAGGAAGGACGGTCGCTCGGACGATACGCGCGGATACCCGAAAAACCGGCAAGGTCCGTATCCTGAACGGAAGCCTTTGCGCCATTTCTCTGCATTCCGAGTTCAGCTGATGAAAGCAGCCGCGCTTTAGGATATACATAGATTACCTGCTTCGACCTCAGCAGAACGCTTCGTTCGAAAAGGCCGAATGGATCACTTGTTTTCAATTCAAGCGTATCCAATACATATTTCCCTCTTCGCATATTACGGAAAGTCATTGGAAGCGCCGCTTCCCTTGTATACCAAATCAGCATCCCCGTTTTTTGTACGGTATGCTCACTGCAATCCCGGATGGTCACAAAAAACAGAGGAAGCATCCAGCGTCTTCTTAAATGGAGGGTCATATCAAGTGTATCACCGGCAACCAACCGTCCGGTGTGTATCGATCGTTTAAGTTCAATTGAATGAAAGGGGTAACCGATAAGAATGAATTGATAGAGAACAATGGGAATAAAAATGTAAAAGAGAAACCAGCTCAAAAATCCGCCCTGCGCGATGGCGAACAGAAACAGCACAATGCCAAGAACAGGCAGAGGCAAGGCACGCAGCACCGCACCCGTTCTTCTCTTCCTGTACCATCGGAAAAAATTCATTTCAAAGATTCCTTTACAAATACTGGAACTTTAATCTGTCTCACCATTTCCTGAACCAGTGAAAATGCATCGGTATGCGCAAATACCGCCTCCTGATTCAGAATAAGGCGATGAGCGAGCACATAAGGAGCAACCTTTTTCACATCATCCGGAATAACAAAATCCCTCTGCTCAATAAAGGCATACGCCTGCACAGCACGCAGCAAACCAAGCGTCCCGCGCGGACTTACGCCAAGCGTAATCAGAGGATGTTCGCGTGTCGCCTGAACAAGGTCAAGCAGATAATTTTTCATGTCATCAGAAACGAATACAGAAGACACCTTTCGGCGCAGAAAAAGAACGTCATCAATGGACAAAATGGGCTGCAGGTCACGAAGCGGATGATTACCGGGTGCCCGGTCCATAAGCAAAAGCTCGTCCTTTCGATCCGGGTAACCGATGGACAGTTTCATTAAAAAACGATCCAGCTGCGCTTCAGGGAGCGCGTAAGTGCCTTCATACTCAATCGGATTCTGCGTTGCCATGACGAAGAACAATTCCGGCAATGATCGGGTAACACCGTCTACCGTCACATGCCCCTCTGCCATTCCTTCAAGGAGTGCCGACTGCGTTTTCGGTGACGTTCGGTTGATCTCGTCTGCAAGCACAATATTGCCCATTAACGGTCCGGGTCTGAATTCAAAAATTGCTTCCTTCTGATTATAGATGGACAGCCCGGTAATATCAGAAGGCAGTAAATCGGGTGTAAATTGAATGCGTTTAAAATCCGCTCCGATTGATTTTGCAAGTGCATGAACCAGTACGGTTTTTCCGACACCAGGAACATCTTCAATCAACAGATGACCACCTGCAAGCATGGCGGTTGTCATGAGTTTCACGACATCTCTTTTCCCTACAACTACAGTTTCTACATGATCAATGAGTTCTGAGATCATTTGATGCGATTCGGCGTCTGAGTTCATAAGTTACCTCGATTCCGCGGTATTCCGATTATTTCAATCATTAACTTTATTGTACAAAAAAAATTTTTTTATTGCCAAGCAACAGGACTCGCTCAGAGCTTTTCACCTTCCCATACCGTTTCAGCGTAACTGAAAGATGAGCAATTCGGCAAATTTTAAACTTTCTTATGTTAGAAAACTTGGCTTTGACAAGCCTCTTGCGACGGCCATGGACGGCCTAGTGTCCGATAAGCCGCAGGACGCGGCGTTTTTTCGGACCACTTATACTATTTTCCTTAAAATTTATATGCTTTCTAATATAGTACAAAAAAGAACACACGATAACATTCGTCTGTTCTTCATCATTTATTATCCTCTTGCAGTATTAAAGAATGAGCGCCGGTAAACCTTTAGCAAAAAATCCACGAATGGTTTCGATCCGTGACGACAGACATCGTGATTCTTAAACAGAATCGTAAAAACTTAATTAAAGCCTGGCTTTCAACTGCTCGGCAGATGCGACTATGGTCTCAATCCCTGCGCTCAATTTATCGGTTATTAAGGCAAGCTGATCAATGCTTTGGTTTGTCACTTGAGATAGCGAATTGTTCTGATCGGCAGAGTCGATGACAAAGGCAAATTTTTCTCCTGTATGCGTTGACTCCTCAATGCTCTTCTGCATGACACGATTGGTTTGCTCAAGTGAAGCAACCACTTCCTTGGTCATTTTCCCCGACTTCTTGATCAATTCGGAAATTTGAAGCATCGCTTGATTAGTTTCTTCAGCAAGCTTCTGAATCTCATGTGCAACCACGGTAAAGCCCTTGCCGTATTCGCCTGCTCTTGCTGCTTCTATGGCCGAATTAATCGCTAAAATATGTGTCTGTTCGGAAATGTCCTTGACGAGCAGGGTAACTTGCCCGATCTGTTTGGACGATGCTTCCAGTTCACCGACCATTTCACCCATATTCTGAACGGATTTATTGGCTGCCATCACCTGAACGAAAAGCTGTTCAAGCTGTTTTTGCCCGTCAGCCGCGTTGGACTTCGCCTCCTGGGACATCTGGTTTCTTTTCTTTGAGTTCTTCTGAACAACTTTTAGCTGCTCGAGAAGATGATTGACCAGAGTGCCACTCTCTTCAGACAGCTGCGTCAGCTGATCGCTGACCTGGAGAATAGCTTTGCGCAGATCGTCCCTTCCTGTGTCATATTCCTGTTTCAAGTGATTTTCATATTCCTTGTCATATGCTTCAAGCACAACCTGCTGTTCGAAACTGATGATTTTATTGATTGCTCGAATAACGCGATCTGCCGAGGGCATATCCTCAGTATGACTTAAGACAATGGTTATCAGGTTGGAAAGCAGATTCTGAAAAGTACCCATGTAATAAGGCGGTGTAAGGCCGATACGATAATGCATGATCCCGACACGATATCTTCTTTGAATAAAGGCATCATCAATTGTTCCGGAGAACATTTCCAGCACATGGGCAGACAGCGTTTTGCTTAATTTTTCAACTGTGCTGTGTTTTTCAATGATTGCTCTCAACGAATCAATTTTCGTAAAACTGGAATAAAATTCATGCGCGATTCGATCAATTTCCTTTTCTACATACGGACGCATGATTTTGAGCAGCTGCAGATCATATTGCTCAATAGATAACATCGAAAGTTTTTCTTGCACATGTTCTTCTGAGACATCAATCCGTACCTCTTCCTGTTTTGCCTGTTCCGTCCACGATTTTTTCACCATTTTCTTTAATAAAGGCATGAACCTTCACCCACCCTCAGTTTTAAATTTATTATGACATAATTTGCCGTTACTCTGTCTGCTTTTGACCTTTTTACACACTTTGGTCACTATTTACGCGAAAAATTTCTCTGAGAAATCATCTTCGGCAAGCGGCTGACTGTAATAGTTGCCTTGAATGGCATGACAACGGCATCGCTGAATTGCGCGAAGCTGCTCGGAGGATTCAATCCCCTCAACAATTACATCAATCCACAAATGTTCAGCCATAGATACAATGGCCGTCACAATGGCCTGGTCTCGATGATTCTGTGCGATATCGCGCACAAAGGAACGGTCAATTTTCAACTGGTTGATCGGCAGGCTTTTTAAATAGCTGAGTGAGCTGTAGCCGGTTCCGAAATCGTCCAGACTGACACCGACGCCAAGCGCACGTATTTCATTCAGGATTTTAATTGAGCGCTCCAGATTCTCCGCCATCGTTGACTCCGTGATTTCCAGTTCAAGAAACTCAGGGCGCAGCCCGCTCATCTTCAGTGCACGCTGCACGCGTTTAACCAGCGTGTCATCGTGAAACTGATTAAACGAAAGATTGACCGAGATCGGCACATTCAACGCTCCACTGTCATGCCAGCGTTTCATCTGACGGCAGGCTTCATTAAGCACCCACCAGCCAATATCACAGATCATGCCCGTTTCTTCTGCAACTGAGATAAAAGCGCCCGGCAAAATAATGCCGCGTTTCGGATGCCGCCAGCGAATGAGTGCCTCCACACCAATTAAATGCCCTGAATCTGCGTTGACCTGCGGCTGATAAAATAAAGTAAACTGGTGCTTGTACAGAGCAACCTGTAATTCATTTTCCGTATTTACTTTCAGGAGCATCTGATGATGAAGATCATTATTATAGAAAAAATAGCGGTTTTTATGATTTTTCTTTGCCTCTCGAAGTGCCGCATCAGCCGCAGACAAAATTTCAACACTTGAGCAGCCGTTCGCCGGATATTCTGCGATACCAATGCTGAATGTTGCATAGATCTCCTTTCCGTCGATATAGTACGGCTTTTCAGTCGAACGGAGCAGCAGCGCCGCCGCCTGAACCAACTCCTGCTGATTCAGGCTGTCTTGATAAATGATCATAAATTCGTCGCTGCTGCTCCGATATAATTGTGCATGAAATCCATCCAATGCCTGATTCATGCGTCCGGATAAAGCAATCAGCAATTCGTTGCCGATGCTTCTTCCAAAAGTTTCATTAATCAGTTTCAGACGATCCACGTTGATTTTCAGCACAGCAAATGTCTTTTGTGTCGTTTCCCGTGCGCTGATCAGCTGCTCAATCGTTTTTTCCCCGATAAGATCATTTGGGAGACCGGTCAGCGCATCGTGATATGCCTTAAACCGCAGCGCATTTTCTTTCCCGGTCTCATATTCATGCTCAAGAAGCTGATACTCATCAAGCACAAACTGCTGCATCAGGCGGAGGATCTTATCCAGAGATTTGGATAGCAGCAGTACCTGCTCGGGAAGGCCAGCCTCCTGATTAAGCATTGCCGTCATCGCCTGATTATACTTTTCAAGAAACGCAGACTGCTCAGATAAACTAAATCGATGTTTGAAAAAGAACCGCGCCTCATTCTGACTAGCTGCAAGAAAACACGCATCAAGTGTTCCTCTGGAGAGACACCGTGTTTTCTTCTGATACATCTTAACCAGCTGCTCACCCGTCTCTTGTGAGAGACTCTTATTCTGCATTCGATATAATTCGGTAGCAAAACCATGCATTTGTTCAGCGATCTTCTGATGATGCTTCAAAAGAAGTGGGCTTATCCAGCGAACCAGTTGCAGGTCCAGCTGGTGAACGTTCATCAGTGCAATTTGAAGCCGGAACTTATGATTGCTGACTGGCAGTGCAACTTTCTGCTTTTTAACCTCTGCCAGCCATTTTTCTTGACTTGATAATTCGCTCATGTTCTGTCCATCCTCGTATCTCTAAGCTGCCGTTCATTTAAAAATTGCAGATTTACTTTTATTATATCGTCAGAAAGCCTGGTAACCTGAACCCATATGTCCTGATTTTTTTAATCTGCCTTACCGTCCGTTTTAAGCATTCAGTCAGAAAATGTGACGATTTTCATATTACTTCAAAGTCATCTTAAATCCGATTATTGACGAATATCATAATCCATGTTAACATTCGAATTAACTTAATTGAACTCTTATTAAGAGCGGCGGAGGGACTGGCCCAATGAAGCCCGGCAACCTTTCATTTTTTGAAAAGGTGCTAATTCCAGCAGGATTTCTCACTTGAAAATCCTGAAAAATAAGAGGGTGCGGATAATTATTCAGGCCTCTCTGATCGGAGAGGCCTTTTATTTTAACCCTCAAGAAATGATCGCAAATTGATTACAGGAGGATGAAACAATGGGCAAAGTGTTGAGTGCAAATCTCGGATACCCGAGAATCGGTGAAAAAAGAGAATGGAAAAAGGCGCTGGAACAATTCTGGACAGGTAATCTATCCAAAGATGTTTTCCTGAATACAGTCAGAAAACTTCGTCTTAGCTATTTAAAAAAACAAAAACAAATCGGTGTCGATTTGATTCCTGTCGGGGATTTCAGCCTCTACGATCACGTGCTTGACACAGCAGTACTCTTCGGGCTGATTCCCAAACGTTTCCAGACAGGGGAAAAAGAAATTTCACTGGAAACCTACTTTTCCATTGCCCGCGGCAACAAAAACGCAGAGGCATCTGAAATGACAAAATGGTTTAATACAAACTATCACTACATCGTTCCGGAAATCAGCAACGATACCCTACCTTATATCACGCATAATCGTCTTCTTGACCTGTTCATCGAGGCAAAAGAGGAGCTCGGGCTCATTACCAAACCGGTCATTCTCGGGCCGATTACACTGCTTAAACTGTCAAAAGGATATGATGCCGCACATTTCAGCACATTGCTTGATGAACTTCTTCCTTTATACGTGCGCGTGCTGAATGAACTGCGGGAAGCGGGCGCAGAATGGGTACAAATCGATGAACCGATATTAGTTAAAGAACAGACGAATGAAGATTTGGCTGCCTTCAGCAGAGCCTACCAAGTGATTAAAGACGGCGTGCCCGGCTTAAAACTGCTGCTTCAAACCTACTTTGAAGCCGTGGACGATTACCAAGCCGCAGTCCGCCTGCCAGTGGACGGCATTGGTCTTGATTTTGTCTATGGAAAAGAAGCCAATCTGTCGGCAATCCGGACGTTTGGCTTTCCTGAAGACAAAGTTTTGGCCGCAGGAGTGATTGATGGCCGGAACATTTGGAAAACCAATCTCGCTGCAACGCTTGATGAACTGCAAACGCTGCTCTCGGCTGTTAAATATCATGAGAAGCTCTGGGTAACGCCGTCATCAAGTCTTCTCCATGTCCCGGTTACCGTCTCCAACGAAAGCGAACTTGATCCGTTATTGCTGAATGCTCTTTCCTTCGCCGATGAGAAGCTCAGTGAAATCGTGACGCTCGCAAAAGGTTTGAATGAAAGTGCGGCCGCAGTTGACGGGGCAATCCAGAAAAGTATTTCCGACCTGAAAGCATTGCAGCAGTCAGCACACCGCAATAATCAGGAAGTTGAGAAAGAACTGGCGCAACTAAGCAGTGAACTGCCGGCACGTCCGAGCTCCTATCAGCTGCGTCAGCAGATTCAGGCAGACACCTTTAATCTTCCACCACTTCCGACAACAACAATCGGAAGCTTCCCGCAAACCAAAGAAGTTCGGCAGGCACGCCGTCATTTGCGTCGGGGCGAATGGAACGAAGAAAAATATGAACAGTTTATCAAAGACGAAACCGCAAAATGGATCCAAATTCAGGAAGAGATCGGCATCGATGTACTGGTTCACGGTGAATTTGAACGTAATGACATGGTTGAATATTTTGGTGAGAAACTGGGAGGCTTTGCCTTTACCCGATTCGGATGGGTACAGTCTTATGGATCGCGCTGCGTCAAGCCGCCGCTGATTTTCGGCGACGTTTCCTGGGGTGCGCCGATGACAGTTAAAATGAGCGCCTACGCCCAGTCACTGACAGACAAACCAGTGAAGGGCATGCTTACCGGACCGGTCACAATTTATAACTGGTCATTTGTTCGCAACGATATCAGCCAGGCAGACGTATTCAATCAGATCGCACTTGCGCTGAAAAAAGAAGTGCATGCGCTTGAAGAAGCAGACATTCGCATGATTCAGGTTGACGAACCGGCACTTCGCGAGGGCCTGCCGCTCAAGGAAGCGAAAAAACCCGTGTATCTGCACGATGCGGTTTACGCGTTCCGACTGGCGACCTCTTTTGTCAACAACGATACACAAATTCATACCCATATGTGTTATTCCGAATTTGATGAAATCATTGACACTATTGACGCACTTGACACTGACGTTATTTCAATCGAAGCCGCCAGAAGCCATGGTGAGATTATTTCTACTTTTGAAGATTTTAAATATAAGAAGGGCATTGGTCTCGGCGTATACGATATTCATAGTCCACGCATACCGAGCACTGAAGAAATGAAAAGCTATGCGGAACGGGCGCTTAAGGTGCTTGATCCGAAAGTTGTGTGGATCAATCCGGACTGCGGCCTGAAGACGCGTCGTCCGGAAGAAACCATTCCGGCACTTAAGCACATGGTCAAAGCGGCACATGAAGTACGCAATGAACTCAGCAATCGCGTCAGCAAATAAAATGCGGATTATATTATAATGGGCCAAAGTAAGTTCACTCCTGAATTTTAAACCTGCTTATAGTACAAAAAAGCGTCTGGGCTTTCCAGGCGCTTTTTTTGTATTCAATCATCGATACAGTTGATTTGAGAACAAGCTGGATTCACATTTTACTCCGCATGTGTTTGAACTGCTACATGTTATGACTGGAATCACGCAGTTCTACATCGGGATGCTTTTGCTGGAACCAGCGTAGAGAAAAGTCGTTTTCAAAAATAATGACCGGACGATCCTTATAGTCGGAAACGATCAGATTGTTGGCATTGCGGCGCAGCGCTTCCGCATCTTCCCGTTTTGCGATCCACTTGGCGACTTGATGCGGCATATGTTCAATTTCCAGATCCACGCCGTATTCAGCCTGCATGCGATAAACGAATACATCAAATTGCAGCGTGCCGACGACACCAAGAATGGTTTCTTCATAAGGCGTTTTATACACCTGAATTGCACCTTCCTGTGCAAGCTGACTGACACCCTTTAAAAAGTGCTTTTGTTTCATAGCGTTCTTGGCCCGCACTTTAGCAAAATGCTCCGGGGAAAATTGTGGCAATGCCCCAAAATTGTAAGTATCTTTTGCACTGCAGACCGTATCACCGATCTGATAAAATCCGGTATCGTATAATCCGACGATATCGCCAGGGTATGCTTCGTCAATCATTTCCCGGCTATCGGCAAAAAATTGCTGCGGCTGGGCAAGCTTGAGCTGTTTTCCCGTCCGATCAAGATACACGCTCATTCCTTTCTCAAACCTGCCTGAGCAAATACGCAGGAAGGCAATACGGTCACGGTGTGCCGGATTCATATTCGCCTGTATCTTGAACACAAAACCAGAGAAATCCGTATCATCAGGCTGAACGACTGCTTTGCTGGATTGACGCGGCTGCGGCTGCGGGGCAAGCTTCAGGTAATGTTCCAAAAAGGTCGGCACACCGAAGCTTGAAATGGCACTGCCAAAAAATACCGGTGTCTGTTTCCCTTCCTTGACCGCTTCCAGATCAAATGTTGCCCCTGCTTCATCCAGCAACATTAAATTTTCTTCCAGTTGCCCAAGCGTAAAATCGTCAACAGAATCTCTCAAAATGTCCGAAAGTTCATCGACGTCACTGAGCGACTGCACCTGACGTTCGCGTTTTTCGTTATACCATTCAATCTTATGTTCCTGCCGATCATAGACGCCGCGGAACGACTGGCCCATGCCGATCGGATAGTTAATCGGATACGATTCAATACCGAGTACCTTTTCAATTTCTTCAAAGAGTTCGAGTGGCTCTTTTCCCTGTCGATCCAGTTTATTAATAAAAGTAAAGATCGGGATGCCGCGATCACGGCAAACTTTGAACAATTTGATTGTCTGCGGCTCCACACCTTTGGCCGCATCGATAATCATCACAACGCTGTCAACCGCCATTAAAGTTCTGTACGTGTCCTCACTGAAATCCTGATGCCCGGGTGTATCCAGAATATTAATCTTGTAGCCGTCGTATTCAAACTGCATCACACTGGACGTGACTGAGATGCCTCTCTTCTTCTCAAGTTCCATCCAGTCCGACGTCGCAAATTTTTCAGCTTTACGCGATTTGACTGCACCAGCTGTTCGAATAGCACCGCCAAGCAGCAGCAGTTTCTCAGTCAGCGTCGTTTTTCCGGCATCCGGATGGGAGATAATGGCAAATGTCCGTCGCCTTTTTATTTCCTGCTGTAACTGATTCATGGTTTCCTCCTATTGCACATGCACTGATCTGTAGAAAGTTTCGCACATCAATTAATCATCTGACGAAAATTCCAACCTCTATTAAAAATATCGTGATTAAGTGGCATGATTAATGTTTCATCTCATTCTCAGTAAACGAAAAGTACGGATTTTTCACGGATGAACCGATTCGTAGCATCTTCGCGTCTGCTCATCATGATTCGTTTACCAAAATTGTTGCGCTTCCGCTCAAGAAAAAGCACCCGCCGTGCCGGTGTTAAGCAGCCGTCGTTTCGTCCGCTTCAATCGGCAATTTGCTGCGAATGCTTTTGTACTCATCCATTATATGCATAAGTTGCGCGAATCATAACGAATTCTGTTGCTATTACACTTATTCACCGACTAATGTATGCACACGATCCATGACTGCCTTCTTCAGTGCCTGAAATTTTTTGTCTCGATCAGACGCATCGTCGCCTTTAACGCCGAAATAGAATTTGATTTTCGGTTCGGTTCCGGACGGACGCAGGCAGAACCATGATCCATCGCTCAATTTGTATTTCAGCACATTGGATACTGGCAGCTTAATCGGTGAAACGGTCTTCGCAGCCACATCCTGTGCTTCCGATTTTTTATAGTCTTCAATCACCGACACCGGAACCCCCGAGACTTCTGCAGGTGGCTGTGTGCGAAAATCATTCATAATCGCATTGATCTGCTCTTTGCCCTGAATGCCTTTCAGTGTCAATGATTCCAACCCTTCTTCAAAATAACCATATGTTTTAAAAATATCCTGAAGCGCATCATAAAACGATTTTCCCTGCGACTTAAAGTAAGCCGCAGCTTCGCACGAAAACAGCGCTGCCTGAACAGCGTCCTTATCGCGTACAAACTTGCCGATCAGATAACCATAGCTTTCTTCGTAACCAAATAAGAAGCTGCGCGCCCCGCTTTTTTCATATTCATGGATTTTCTCACCGATAAACTTAAATCCGGTCAATGTGTCAACCGTCGGAATGCCGAAAGCTGCTGCGATCGTGCGGCCAATTTCCGACGTGACGATTGTTTTGACAACGACTCCATTATCCGGGAGCAGGCCTTTTTTCTTTTTCTGTGTCAGCAAATAATCGAGCAAAACGGCTCCGGTCTGATTACCGGTTAATACAACATACTCACCGGCATCGTTCTTTACGGCAACGCCAAGACGATCAGAATCGGGATCCGTGCCGATCAGCAAATCTGCATCGAGTTTTTCACCGTACGCAATAGCAATCTTGAATGCCGCATGTTCCTCAGGATTTGGCGACTTGACAGTTGAGAACTCCGGATCCGGATCCGCCTGCTCTTTGACTACCGTGACATTGGTAAAACCCCAGTTTTTCAGACCGTTCACAATCGGGCGGTAACTGGTGCCGTGAAGCGGTGTATAAACAATCTTCAGATCTGCGCCGACCTTTCGAATGACATCCGAATTCAGCGACAAAGTTTTGAGCTGTTCCTGATAGGCCTGATCCACTTCTTCGCCGATGATTTCAAGCACACCGTCTGCCTTCAGCTTTTCTTCATTACCAACACGGACTGCCAGTTCATCGGCAACAGAAGCGACATAACGAATGACCTCGTCTGCTTCTGCAGGCGGCAGCTGACCGCCGAATTCATTATAAACCTTGTATCCGTTGTATTGCGGCGGATTGTGGCTGGCCGTAATGACAATACCGGAAAACGCATGCAGATAGCGAACGGCGAAAGACAATACCGGTGTCGGGCGAAGCGAATCAAAAATATAAGTCTTGATGCCATGTGCTCCCAGCGTTTTCGCTGCTTCGAGTGTGAATTCCGCAGAAAAATGACGCGGATCGTGTGCAATGACAACCCCACGCTTAACTGCCTCAGGACCGGCGCTCTCAATGTAGCGTGCCAGTCCTTCAGACGCTTTACGAATGGTGTAAATATTCAAACGGTTCGTGCCTGGTCCGATTTCGCCGCGCATGCCGCCAGTACCAAACTCCAGATTTGTGTAGAAGCAGTCTTCCAGCATTACCGGATCATCAGCAATCGCTTCCAGTTCTTTTCTTAAATTCGGATCCAGATTTGCATCTGATTGCCATTTCTTGTACACTGTTTCCCAATTCATCGTGTTCACCTCATTAAGTAAATACAATTTAAAACGTCCAGAGAGAAAACCCTCTCTATTATATATCAACGATAAAAAAAACGCTGTCATTCCCTTATTAAGATTTGAACATTGTGATAAAAGTTTATGCCTGCGCGCGCAGCTCAGAAGAAAAATAACGGATGAGTTTATCTAAAGAGACATCCTGAAGCGAATTGAAGCAGCCATCGACATGGCCAAACGGCATTTGTTTCGTCACTGCATTCGGAACAACAATACAGTACATACCTGCGCGTTTGGCGGCAAGCGATCCGTTGAATGAATCTTCAATCGCGATGGCTTCCTTCGGGGCAACGTCAAGGCTTTCCAGCGACTGAAGATAAAGAGCGGGATCCGGCTTGACTCTCTGCACGTCATCCCATGATTTAATGCTCATAAAGTAGTCGGAGAGACCGAACCGTTTCAGATGTCTGCGCGGCCAGTCGCCCCTTGAGCTTGTAGCGAGTCCAATTTTCATGCCGAGCGCCTTTGCCTGCTCAAGTATCGAGCGTACACCCGGCAGCACCTCTTCTTCGTCCACAAGCCTGTTAAAAAGTGCGTTGCGCTCCTCCCGAAAAGCTTTGCGATCTATTTTCACCTGTGCATGCTCTTCCAGATAGCTGATTGAATCAAAGCCGTGCTGCGTGCCAATCGCCTGACTCCAGATACTGAGCGGAAGTTCGACTTTATAGCGATGAAACAGGTTCTGCGTAACCAGATACATGATGCGCTCACTGTCTAAAATCACACCGTCAAAATCAAAAACGATTGCTTTAATCATCAAATACAACCCTTCTCAGATGGTTTCAAATTTTATTTTATCATGAGTGATTGTGATTTCGATCATTTTCACAAAGATTTATAAAAATCAGCGAAACGTGGACGTTTAACATGGCCTGCACAATGAAATGCATAAAGTCTGAAAAAAAGTCAAGATTCGGCGACTCGTGCATAAACTAAAATAATTAACCCTCACAGATCCAGTCTCATGCAACCGGCTTTTTGAGCAAATTAAAGGAGGGATCTATATTGAGTAATTTCTTAATCTCTGAAGAAGACTGGGAACTGAATCAGAAAGGTGAACAGGACCAGCGGCGGCATGCCGAAAAAGTAAAAGAAGCCATTAAAAACAACCTGCCTGACTTGATCAGCAGCGAGAATATTATTCTTTCAGACGGTAAAAAAATGACACGGATTCCGATTCGATCATTGGACGAATACAAATTGCGGTATAACTATGACAAGACCAAGCATGTCGGTCAGGGCAACGGAAAAAGCCAGGTCGGCGATGTGATTGCAAAAGCACCGGGAAAGCAGTCAGCACAGCAGGGGCCCGGAAAAGGTCAGGGTGCCGGCGACCGGCCGGGGATCGACTATTACGAAGCCAATGTGTCGATTATGGAAATCGAAAATCTTTTTTTCAGGGAACTGGAACTGCCGCATCTGAAAAGAAAACAGGAAGCAGATATTACCGTTAACAGCTATGACTATCGTGATATCCGGCGTAAAGGATTAATGGGTAATATTGATAAGCGGCGAACGATTCTCTCTGCAATTAAGCGAAATGCACGTGACGGCCGCGCGCAGATTCATCCGATTCGCGAAGAAGACCTGCGCTTTAAAACATGGGAAACGATTGTCAAACCGGAAAGCCGGGCAGTCGTGCTTGCACTTATGGATACGAGCGGCTCGATGGGCGTATGGGAGAAATACATTGCCCGCAGCTTCTTTTTCTGGATGACCCGTTTTCTGCGCACGAAATATGAAAAAGTTGCCATTCAGTTTATTGCCCATCACACCGAAGCAACGGTCGTGAGTGAAGAAGACTTCTTCTCCAAAGGCGAAAGCGGCGGAACCATCTGCTCTTCCGCGTATGTTAAAGCACTGGAACTGATTCACTCCGCTTATCCTCCGTCTAAATTCAATATCTATCCGTTCCATTTTTCAGATGGTGACAATCTGTCGTCAGACAATCCAAAATGCACGCGTCTGGTCAATGAAATCATGAACATCACTGATTTCTTCGGCTACGGTGAAATAAATCCATATCATCGATCAAGCACGTTAATGAGTGCTTATCGAAGCATTAAAAACGAAGCCTTCCACTCATTCATCCTGAAACAGAAAAGCGACGTCTACCATGCTATGAAATACTTTTTCCACAAGGATCCTGATGCAGAGTCGGCATAAAAAAGCAAGTTCGATCGAGTCTCACCAGTGAAGTGACCGTTGTAAAAAGAATCCTGCTTATGGTGCACTATGGAGTCCCTGCTATGCATGGCTCATCCTGTCTTACTTATCAAACAATAAAGAGCATATTAAATAAGGAATCTCAACGCCAGATAGCTTTTGAGACTCCTTATTCTTTTTGAGCACCATTTTATTTTTGATGTGAATGGTGTAAACAGTCCTGTACTTTATACTTGTTACATTTAACCCCGAACGGCTCATGCCCCTGTGCTGTCTGCATTCAGTCGAACAACAAATGCACATCCCGAAGGCCTGAGATCCTCGACCCAGATTATTCCGTCTTCGAGTTCCACAAGTTCTTTGACAATCGCCAGTCCAAGACCGGTACCGCCGGGGGTCCGTGCTCTGGATTTATCCACTCGATAAAAACGGCCGAAAATTCTCCTCTTCTCTTCATCTGGAATGGAAGGACCGTTGTTCAGCACATGTATATAAGAAAATTGATTGTTTCCATTCACTTTAATCTGGATCCATCCATTCGCCGGTGTATATTTTTGTGCATTGCCGAGCAGCGATACAACGATCTGATGCACATAATCTTCATTAGCTTGTGCATACACATTATGGGCGATATCCGTTTTAAAATCCTGGCTTAAGCCTTCAGCATAATCTGCGATCACATTGCTGACAACGGCCGAAAGGTTTACGGATTCAAGTGCTCGGGAATCTCTCCCCATACGCGCGATCATCAGCAACTGTTCAATCAGATTCTGCATCCGTTTGGATTCCGCGTCAACAAAATGGATCGATTTTTGCACAACTTCGGGATGTCCGTTCCCATGACGCTGAATCAGTTCGACATGTCCGCGGATTGCCGACAACGGCGTGCGCAACTCGTGCGAAGCATCCGAGACAAAACGCTTGTCCCTTTCAATCAGTTGATCCAGACGCCCCAGTAAACGATTAAAAGAGTGTGCCAGATCACGCACTTCCCTCGGCTGATCAGGAACCGGCACCCGTCTTTTCAGGTTATTGGTTTTGGTTACTTCGTTAATCATTCCGGTTACATCCATCAATGGACGGATCATCCGGCGTGACCATTGATAAATGGCCAGTGAGCCGGCAAGAACGCCGAGCACGATGCAAATGGCAAGTACTTTCACCATCGTGACAATAAATTTATGGATACTGATCATCCGGACGTACAAATCGAACGTGTAGCGGTTGTTATTGAAACGATGATGATAGATCGGCACAAATTTTTTCTTGAACGCAATCGATGAAAACAGAGACAACTTAAACATGTACGTATTGTTATCAGTAATGCTCTCACTGCCTTTTGAATAAATCATACGATTGTCCGGTGTCTCAATCCGCACATAGAAATCCGGGTGCTGGACATAAAGGATACTTTCTATGGAATCCGTCCAATCCGGATTTTTCTCTCTTGATTCAACAATCAGCTGTTTTTTTACATACTCGACTTCCTGCTCCGTATTTTTATAGAGCTGATGGCTGACAATGATCAGCACCGAGAAACCGATGAACAGCACCGTGAGCGTAAGAATCAAGGTGTACCAGAAGACCATTTGAAAAAGTGTTGTGTGTTTCCTGATTTTATGGAATGGCTTCATGAACCGATCCTCAATACATAACCGACACCGCGAACCGTGTGAATCAGCTTTATTTTTTGATCTTGATCGATTTTATTCCGCAAATACCGTACATAGACATCGACGATATTCGTCTGACCCATAAAGTTAAATCCCCATACCTTGGAAAGCAATTCGTCCCTGGTCATGACTCTTCCTTTGTTCTTCATCAGTACTTCAAGCAAATCAAATTCCCGCTGTGTCAGATTAAACGTCCTTCCGCCTCGTACAACCGTCCTCTTCTCAATATCCAGAACAAGATCACCGACCTTGTGGACAAGGCTCATGGACGCTGCCTCATATCTGGTTTTCCTCCGGATGGCCACCCGAACGCGCGCCAGAAGCTCTTCGATCTCAAACGGCTTGGTGATATAGTCATCCGCCCCGCCGTCAAGACCGGCGACCTTGTCTCCGACATAATCCCGAGCCGTCATCATGATAATGGGCACAAGACTCTTATTTCGAATGCGCCGGCAGACATCCAGTCCGTTCAGTTTCGGCAACATAATATCAAGCAGTACGAGATCCCACCTGGATTCGTTCTGAAAAAAAATTCTAAGTGCCTCCTCACCGTCTCCGGCTTCCTGAACGTGATAATTTTCAAAATTTAATTCCGCCGAAACGAACGAAGCAACACTTTGCTCATCTTCAACAAGTAAAATATTGGCCTTCTCCATCTGCATGCCCATCTCTTCCGCAAATAAGAATTTTCGATCAGACTTTTTCAAACTTATTATAAATGCTTCGTCAATCCGCTGTAAAAAGAATATCGTGAATATTTAATGAGAAAATTCTCATCGTTTGCTTGTTATGAATTAATCATACAGAACTAACATAGAAAAAGGCAGGCGAAATGCAGGGAGAAAGTTCAGGCATGTGCGTGCTTCTTTCGCCTGAAAGGTGAGAGCCACAGGCTTTCGAATGTTTTTTGGGGGGATACATATAATGGAAGCACCCATTTTAACAATTATTGTGCCTTGTTATAACGAGGAAGCAGTTCTGAAGGAAACCGTTTCACGGCTGTCAGATGTCCTGACACAGGCATTCCATGACCGATTGATTTCATTTCAAAGTACGATTTTATTTGTGGACGACGGCAGCACGGATCATACATGGGAACTCATCGACCACTTTGCTCAGCAGGATCAGAAAATCACTGGTTTAAAATTAAGCCGGAACTTCGGCCATCAAAATGCGCTGATTGCCGGCATGGAAAACGCTCGCTCTTATTCGGACTGCGTGATTACGATTGATGCCGATCTTCAGGACGATGTGACTGCAATCGCAAAATTCCTGATTAAATACAGAGAAGGGTTTGACATTGTTTATGGCGTCCGCGACAAACGTGATACCGACACTCTTTTCAAAAAGAACACGGCAATATTCTTCTATAAAATAATGGAACGGCTCGGGGTTAAAACGATTCCGAATCATGCCGATTTCCGGCTGCTCAGCAGACGCGTGCTGGACGAACTCGTAAATTATCAGGAAGAAAATATTTTTTTGCGCGGTTTGATCCCTCTGCTCGGTTTTCCGAGTACCAAGGTCTATTATAATCGCGCCGAACGCTTCGCCGGTGAATCCAAATATCCGTTACGAAAAATGCTGAATTTCGCGATTGACGGCATCACATCTTTTTCTGTCACACCGATCCGAATGGTCACTTACCTCGGCACCTTCTTTGCCGGTATCGGATTCTTCATCGGTATTTATGCCCTGATTCAGCATTTTCTCGGACATGTAGTTACCGGATGGACATCGATGATTCTCTCGCTCTGGCTGATCGGTGGCATGCAGCTTGTCGCAATCGGCATCATCGGTGAATACATCGGCAAAATTTTCAAGGAAACGAAACACCGGCCACGCTATATTGTGGAGAAGCGGATTCTTACACATCAATCATTCAAACACAACGTGTTCTAAATGTATCATTCAGTATCAAATGACTTGTGCTAAGATAGGGTGTGACGTCAATTTTACCTTTAAAACGAAGCCTGATTTACCTGTTCAGTGTTGCTTTTTTCAGCTGTTTTCTGATCATTCTTTCCATCAGTTTTGTTTATCCGCTTGTTTTCCGTCACGAAACCATGTGGATAACGCCCGCAATAACTGCATTTACCTTGCTTTTTTTCGCATGCATTGTCCTTTTATTCTTTATCGCCAGCTACCGATGGCTTCGCTGCCAGGACAAGCGGACAGTGATAAGAATCAGTGCCATGTTTTTTCTGATCATGGTCATTTTTGAAGCAGTGCTGATCATTTCCTTCCGCACGATTCTTCCTCCGGTCATTGATGGCGGGCATACGTATGCTGAAGCACTTTATCTGCTCACACACGGGCACGCCTCAGGCAGCATCTATTTCAAAATTTATCCAAACAATATTCCGGTCACTTTGCTTCGCTACTTCCTCTACAGTCTGTTCGGTTCAATGCGTATCTCCAGTTTTATGCTGATCGACCGTTTTTTTTGTGCATTGATTCTTGACCTGGGTATTTATATTTCATGGAAGCTGGTGCAAAGATTCTTTGACAGCCAGACCGCTTGTTTCTTTCTGTTGATCGCGATAACCTGTCTGCCGCTTTATCTGTACACTATGTATTTCTATACGGATACAGCAGTCATTGCGTTTCCGGTCCTTATGCTCTATCTGTGGTATCTTTACGCCCGGAACGGAAAACAGCGGTACATGATCCTGCTCGGCCTGACACTCGGGGTCGGCGTACTGATTCGGCCGAACCTGATTCTTTTTCTGCCTGCTTTAGCGATCTACATGTTTTTCACTCTGAAATGGAGGAAAGTACTGCTCAATCTTGCGCTCATTGGTCTTTTGATGATCGTCCTGAGCACTGGTGCGCAGCAGATCGAACGGCATTTCGGCTATCAGCATGATCCAGCTCTGAACATGCCCACGCTCCACTGGATCATGCTTGGTCTGTCGCATGATGGAGGTTATAATCACCGGGATTATCGGCTCACTCGCTTGCAGACGACACCCATGTTGAAGAAAAAGGCTGACCGGCAGCAAATCGCGAAGCGTATTCAAGCATACGGGATCAGAGGTCTGATCCGCATATGGGGAATTAAAGCGGCCCGGACTTACGGTGTCGGCGCACATGGTTATTACTGGTACACGCATAGTTCGGCTCATCCGACAGAGGCTTACCAATATCTTTTCAATCGAAAGAATCAGGTAACCATCTATATTATTCAGATATTCTATGTCGTTCATCTGATTTTGCTGCTCTTATCGGTCCTGCGTTCTTTTCGGATAAAGGCAGCAGACCTGAACCTGCTCATCCAGATCTGCCTGCTTGGAAACTTTATCTTCTATGTGTTTGTCTGGGAAGCCGAGCCACGCTACAGCCTGCTTTTTACACCGTTCATTCTTCTTGGGGCGTTATTCGGTTTCAAGGAACTTGAGCTACGGATCAGCACATGCAGCATCTGGAACAAGCATGGCGCGCTCAGCCGCCAGCGATTACAAGCTGCGGTCGTCATCACTCTTTTGACGGCTGTCAGTTTGGGCGGATTGGCAGGCATGTATGCAGTAACGGAGGCACACTCGCCGCAGCGTTATTATATTGTCGACCAGCGCTACAAAGTTGGTAAAGGAGGCATTCAAGTCGATGCGCGCCATTCCGTAGCGCAGACATTTCAGGCAACCGGCCCATTCAACCGGATCTCGTTCGGCGTGTTGAAAAACAGACGGCACGCAAAATACAGATTCGTTCTTTCTGAAGCACGATCCGGGCATGCTTTGTTTGCAAAAACATTTGCCCCCCGGTACAGACAGCCTGTGCAAACATTCAGGATCGCGCATGGCGGGATTAAGGGGAAAAAACAAATAACGATTACCCAGCTCCATGGAAATAAGGGCGCATCGCTTACCTTGGCAATCAACGGAAGCGGCTATGAGCAGCGCGATCTCTACCCCGGAGGATTTCTTTCACAGAATGGAATCCTTAAAGAGAGAAAAGATCTTCAATTTGCCGTATATCGTATTGCCAAAGGAGCGTATTTAAGCAAAACCGCTTATGGACTGCTGCTTGCGCTTCCAGTAATGATGCTACTCTGGTATGCCTATGTCAGTCTCGTGATGAATCAACATGAGATCAAAGCGAATTCGTTAGAAATGAACAAAACTGAAAAGTCCACTGATTGAAGAAAACCAGCCACCGAGGAACATTGCCCGGCAGCTGGTTTTTTGCGCGGTCATCAGAAAACAGAGCAACTAGTTTCGATGAATAGCACCGAAATGTTTCAGCGGCCAGTATCGGAGATCCACTTTACCGACCACTTTTTTTTCGCTGACAAAATGGAAAACCCGGCTGTCAGTGCTGTTCTGCCGGTTGTCACCCATGACCCAAAGCATTCCCTCTGGCACACGTTCCTTCCCTGTCAGTTCTTTCAACGAAAAATCCCAGGTCAGCTGACCGGTCAGCATCGCCCTTTTTTCCTGTTTCAGAAACGGTTCATCGACAGGTTTTCCGTTCACATACAGCTGATCATTTTTGTACTGGATTGTGTCGCCAGGAAGTCCGATTACACGCTTTACATAATCATCAGTCCTGGTCGCATGAAAGATAACGACGTCAAACCGTTTCGGCTCAGAAAAGCGATAATTAATTTTATTGACGATTAAACGGTCGCCATTATCAAGTGTCGGCTCCATGGACGGACCGTCAACGATATAATTTCCAAGTATAAAAGTACGAACGATGATGACGATCAGCACAGCAAGTGCAATCGCCCGAAACCATGCAAACGTTTCGCTTCTTTTCTTGTCCTGACTCATACTGCAACGACTCCCAGTTCATTCACAATTGCTTCACACGACAATGTACATGAAGAATGCTTTCTTAGAGAAACCGGCTTCGCCATGCCTGTAGCAGGCACGAAGCATTACGATCATTCTTAAAAAATTTTATACTTTCTTATCGCAGATCTCAAGCGTCTGCTTGCCATTTCGCGCCCGTTCGCGCGCTGTGTCTCCAATTCTGATAAGGGTTCATTTATACCGATCCCGGCACCGATGACGGAATCAATAAGTGTACCCACTGAGCATCAAAGAGCTTTTATGCCGTTGATCTTATACCTGACGGACATTCCAGCTGCTCGCTTGCCGCGGGCACACCGCGAGCCTCCTCGGACAACTGGAATCTGCGGAGTCTCACACTTTCGTATCTGGCTTACAGGATTAGCTAAAATCATATACTTTTTTTACCCCTGATTAGAAAACTTGGCTTCACCAAGCCTTTGACACGAGCGAAGTCGCCGTCGCACTTATACTATTTTCCTTAAAATTTATATACTTTCTTAATAGTATAAAAAAGCACCGACGGTCACCCGGTGCCTACGATTCATCTCATTTCCTTTATCGGCAGATTCCGTTAAAATATTATGTCTTTTACTGCTGATGGCACATCAGTAAAAACACGCACTTTCGCAATCCACCCAAAAGTCATGATTTAAACATTAAAATCGCCTATCGGAGCACAAGACTTTGCAGAATGGTCAAGTGATTAAACGGCCAGTAACGGACAGACACCTTGCCGACAACCGCTTTTTGACTGATAAACCCTAAATAGCGGCTATCTTCACTGTTCCGGCGGTTATCTCCCATTACCCAAAGCTTCCCTTCCGGAACCTTGACAACACTGGTCTTGGATTTCAGACTGAAGTTCTCTGTCAGCAGCTGACCATCTGATAGGGCATCTTTATATGCTTTTAAATACGGTTCAGCCACTTTTCGACCGTTCACATATAACTGATCATTTTTATAAACGATGGTATCCCCCGGCAGTCCAATAACTCTTTTGACAAAATCATCCGTTTCGTTTGCATGAAAGACAATGATATCGAAACGGTGCGGCGAACCGATTGAGTAGCCGATTTTATTTACAATAAGCCGGTCACCATCATCAAGTGTCGGCATCATCGACTCACCGCGGACAATGTAATTACTGAAAATAAAATGACGGACAAGCAGAGCAATGACAATTGCAATGGCAACCGCTCGAACCCAGCTCCAGAATTCTTTTTTTGTTGTGCTCATTGACTTGCAAAAGTCCCTTCTTAATGGCTGCGCCCCACGACACCGCTTATCGATTAAGCAGACTGCCCACATATTTTAATAATTCGTTGGCAGATGTTGTATTATAACCGTATTCATCCACAAGTCTGGCAATAACTTCATTAATTCGTTTCAGCTGCGTCTCATCCGGCGTCTTACTTGACGTTGTTATTTTCACGACATCCTTTAGATCAGCAAACAGCTTTTTCTGAATTGCTTCTTTCAGCCGTTCATGGGACTTATAATTAAAACGCTTGCCCTTGCGCGCATAGGCCGAAATACGGATCAGAATTTCTTCTCTGAATGATTTCTTGGCATTCTCTGAAATTCCGATCTGCTCTTCAATTGAACGCATCAGTTTCTCATCCGGATCTACTTCGTCTCCTGTAATCGGATCAAAGATTTTATTGCTGTTGCAATATGCTTCAACATTATCCAGATAATTGTCCATCAGCGTCTTGGCAGACTCTTCAAACGAATAGACGAATGCTTTCTGTACCTCACTCTTTGCCAATTCATCGTACTCTCGGCGTGCCAGCGCGATATACTCAACATAGCGCGCCCGATCTTCGTCAGAAATTGAAGGATGCTGATCCAGCCCTTCTTTTATGGAACGCAGAATATCCAGAGCATTGATTGATGGGACGCCTTTCTTAATGATTGCCGAAGAAATGCGGTTGATCACATAGCGTGGATCGATACCGCTCATACCTTCATCCGGAAATTCATGACGCAGTTCTTTGATATCCGCCGCATTGTAGCCCTCAACGATTTCACCGTCATAAAGGCGCATTTTTTTGATAAGGTCGATTCCCCGGCTCTTTGACTCCTTAAGACGTGTCAAAATAGAGAACACAGCTGCCGTTCTTAGCGCATGCGGGGCAATGTGCACACTCGCCACATCACTTTCCGAGATCAGTTTTTCATAAATCTTTTCTTCATCGCTGACTTTTAGATTATAAGGCACCGGCATGACAATCATACGTGAGTGGAGCGCTTCATTTTTTTTGTTGCTGATAAACGTTTTATATTCCGTTTCATTCGTATGTGCAATGATGAGTTCATCTGCTGAAATTAAGGCGAATCTTCCGGCTTTGAAATTACCCTCCTGTGTCAGCGAGAGCAGATGCCACAGAAATTTTTCGTCACATTTCAGCATTTCCTGAAATTCCATAAGTCCGCGGTTCGCCTTGTTTAATTCACCATCGAATCGATAAGCGCGCGGATCAGATTCTGAGCCATATTCAGCAATGGTGGAAAAATCGATGCTGCCAGTCAGATCGGCAATGTCCTGAGACTTCGGATCAGAGGGGCTGAAAGTGCCAATGCCGATTCGTTTATCTTCGGAAAGAAAGATTCGTTCGACAGGGACATTTTCAATGTGGCCATCGTAATCTTTCTCAAGGCGCATTGCATTCAATGGAGAGAGATTGCCTTCGATACGAATGCCTGTCTCCTGGAAAAATTCTTCACGTAGATGCGGTGGAATTAAATGGAGAGGATCTTCGTGCATTGGGCAGTCTTTAATCGCATAAATCGCCCCTGCATCGGTCCATGAGTATTTCTCAAGTCCATGTTTGAGCATGGTGACAATGGTCGACTTACCACCGCTGACAGGCCCCATTAAAAGCAGGATGCGCTTCTTGACGTCCAGCCGCCGAGCAGCCGGATGAAAGTATTCCTCGACAAGCCGTTCAATGGCCTCATCAAGCCCGTAAATCTGTCCATCGAAGAAGTGGTAATGTTTGTGCCCATCCTTCTCGGAAACACCAGCCGAAATAATCATCTGATAGACTCTTGAATGTGCGGATTGCGCGATCATCGGATTCTTCTTTACTAGTTCCAAGTAGTCTGCAAATGTTCCTTCCCATTTCAGCTGTTCTTCATAGTCGCGGAATTGTTTCAGTTTATCAAGAAAGTTCATTGTATCCCCCCTAGAAAAGATTCGCCAATGTTTCACTCATGTATTTAAGTGTATGCTGGCGGATGTTAATCTTTCATGGAAATAGGGGAAACTGCTGCAGAAACGCCTGATTTGGAAAAGCAGGAAAAGCGTTCACAAAGGAAAAAAACACTGCCGTTTCCTTAACGAAAATATTTTATGACAGCGGAAGAACGGCGACGGAGGATGCGCGGATGCATCGTCAGCAGGATGCATGAAGCACCCGCCAGTTTTCTTCAAGATAATCCGGGAAACCGCTGCTGACGCAGTGCTTCATAAATAATAATTGCTGCTGAATTCGAAAGGTTCAGCGAACGGATCGCATCGGTCATTGGAAGGCGAACACAGCGATCCTGATGGCTCGCAACAAACTCCTCAGGCAGTCCGGTTGTCTCGCGTCCGAAGAAAAAATAATAGTCTTTACTCGGATCGCTGTAATCAAACGCATCATATGGCCGGCTTCCGTCCGTCTCAACGAGATAGTACTCACCATTCGGATGCCGATCAAAGAAATCATCAAGTGAGTCATAATAATGCAGATCTACCGACGCCCAGTAGTCCAGACCGGCACGCTTCAAATGCTTGTCATCTGTGGAAAAGCCAAGCGGGCGGATCAAATGAAGACCGCTGCGCGTCCCGGCACAGGTACGCGCAATATTCCCGGTATTGGGCGGGATCAGCGGCTGATAAAGCACAACGTGATTACTCATCGTATAAAAACTCCTCTGCAGACCGTGAATGAAAAAAGGCCGGATGCACCGACCCTGTTGAACATAATGACGAAAAATCGAATTTATTATAACACAGTAAGGCAAAAGAAATCATATCTGATCCTTAATATGGAAAAATTTGTAGGCGATATTTTCTGTCCATGCCGGTGAATCCGTATATGCCCACGGTCTGTGCCGCGCGTCATAGGTATGCGCATTCACAAGTGGGTCTCCAGCGCCATCGATTGCGGTCACCATTGTATTGTGGTTCCAATGCCCGTCCCCTTCAAAGTCATAACAAATAACGTCTCCCGGAACAAGATCACGCGCACTGCTTTTTTCAACGGTACCGATGATATTGCCCTGCTTGCTCAGATACCAGCGCAGACTGTTCGCAACGGTCCAGCTGAAACTCCAATTGGTTTGTTTCTGCCACCATCCTCTGTTTCGTATGGGATCGCCCCACATTTCAATTCCTCCTGCATGCAGGCATTGAGAAATATAGTTAGTACAATCATCCGCAACCTTCGGATAGCGTGGATTCCTTTGATTCCACCACAGATCTGCATAACGAACCGCCTGAAGCCGATCATAGCGCCTTGATCGAGTCATGGAAGGTTCACGCATGTCTGATGTATGCGTGGCAGCTTCCTGAGCAGAGACGAGGGGAATTAAGGCATCGCTAACCATTCGGCCGTTACGGATCACGGCTTGACGGTCTTCACTCCGTTCCTCCAGGAAAAAATCCTGCTGTCTTTGGATTAACCACTGAGTGTGGAGACAATAATCAATAACCAGATCCTCACGCTTATCCAGGGTACGAACGTCCTCTGCATGAACAATGACCTGTTCAATTTCTGCCCGCTGATCTCGCAGTGCTTTTACTTTGTTTTCCATACGCCGCTCCTCATCCGCATCACATGCCAGGCGGTGAAGATCGGCAGCACCTACCCAATAATTACCAAGTTTTGATATATGGTCTTGAAAGATGTCTTTCCAGTCCACAATGATTCCTCGTTTCGCCATGATTTCTCTTTCTCTACTGTTTTTATGCGCTGAGGCATAAAATCATGACGCAGAAACTGCAGGCGGATGCCATCTACACTTGCTCCAGATTCAGCAAAAAGCGTTTCGTGGCAAGGCCTCCTCCGTAACCGATCAGTGCACCGCTCGCACCAATCACGCGATGACACGGAATAACGATTGGTACCGGGTTACGATTATTTGCCATGCCGATCGCACGTGCACCTTTCGGATTGTTTATCCGATGCGCAATTTCTTTATACGAACGCGTCTCTCCGAACGGAATTTCGGCAAGCGCCTGCCATACTTTTCTCTGAAAATCCGTTCCTTTCATCAGCAGCTTTAACGTAAAGCTTTTTCTTGTTCCTGCAAAATAGCCGCTCAGCTGACGCATCGCCTCGCCGCATTGCATTTCATCCCGGATCAGAACAGCGGGCAGCCCATTCCTGAGTGCCCATTGTTTTAATTCAGATTCACGGTCATTGCATGTACCAAAATCAAGATGGCATAATTGATCTTTATAAACGGCCAAGGTCAGGGGGCCGATCGCAGAATTCATCTCACAGACAGCAAGATAATCATTCGCATTCATGACATTTCTCCTTTTAGAAAACTTGTCTTCACCGTATCTCTGGCAAAGGTGCCGTCGTACTTAAATTTAACAATTCAAGATACAAAAATGAGATCAGATGACGCGGCCGATTGTGGCTGAAAACTTATCTACTTAGCTATGTTTCATTTAATGTTGTTTCCTGACTCACGGTAAGCAATAGAGGGTCATAAATGATTAAAAACTACAGCAGGCTTTAACAAAACTACCTATATTAATTATAGCAAAAATTGCGGAACGTTCTGCTCTTTTGTCAGCAATGATCCTATGTTAACATGAAATACCAGAATGCATGTTTGCGCCCTTGAAGCAACCAGACAGATCATGCTGAATGTTTTTTTACCAATCAACCCATTCATCGTGATAAACAATGTTATTCTTTAAGCCGGCCTTTATGGTACACTAACACTAGAATGAATGCACAGGAGGCGCGCCATGCTTGATGTTACGCTTTCATCTCAATTAAAGTCTGCGGTTCCGGACTTTAAGATCGGAGTCATGTTCTATTCGTCAATTGTGATCGGTAAACTGCCGGCACTCATTGGAGACCGACTACCGGTTTATTATAATAATGTACAAATGAGTTTTGACACGCAACCGATTAGTGCAATTTCCGGAATTCAGGAATGGCGTCAGATCTTTAAAAAAGTGGGAACAGATCCCTCGCGTTACCGGCCTTCTCAGGAAGCACTGCTTCGGAAAATTAAAAAAGACGGCACGCCGCATTTTGTTCATTCCGCTGTTGACCTGATCAATTTTTTCAGCGTTCAATACAGCATACCGATGGGTATTTATGATGCTGAGCAGCTGGACGGAGCCATACAGGTTCGCATCGGTACGGAAACCGATCAATATGACGGTTTGAACGGGCGTCTCATGCATATGAATCAAAAAATTATTTCTGCGGATCGAAACGGCGCATTCGGAAGCCCGATTGTCGATTCAAAGCGGACCTGTGTCACACCGCAGACGACTCAGGCACTGCAACTTGCTTACGTGCGCCCATCCATGGATTCAGGAGAAGCGCAGCGGCTGATTGAGAAAATGGCGGAAATGTTTACACAGGTTCATGGTGGAACGTATGAATGGAAACTCATTCAATAGAATACGCTTCTTACAGGTTTAAATAAGGAGGAGTTCCATGAATTCAGATTTGTTCAGTGTTGATTACTTTAAGGAAGCGCTGCATCTGCAGGTACAGAAAAATGAAGCTGTTCAGACTCCGGTTCAAACGATGAACAGTTACTACCGCACGGTTGTCAGCGCAATCATTCAGGATCGGATCAATAAAAATTTCGAACTCATCCGCCGAATTCGAAATCTGGATACAGCTTATAAAGAAGTAAAAGAAGAAATCATGTCACAGCAGCGATAACTTATCTCAAAATGACTTTGAATTGCTGCAGCAGCTCACTTGCTGCGAACCTTCGATGCTCAGCCAGGCCATTATTTATTGATTTGATTAGAATAAAATTGAAATTAGTACCGTACTTTAATCATCCTTAAAATCTAATACGTTCCTGGTAAGATAAAAAGATCACCGCATGCCTTCGCAACTGGTGATCTTCTTATTTATCGTGCTGCACGGAACCCCGCCTGCTGTGCGTCGCTCCGGTTTTTGAAACAAACTTCTGCTTTTGTCACTTTATAATAAGGATCGGATGGCATATGATATATTTTCCCTCGTGATGAGACGTTTCCCTTAATTAATCCGCTGCAGTTGCCTTGGGCATTCGGAGCAGATTGTCCTGATCCGGAAATGTTTGATTCAGTACTTACAGCTGAATGACTGCTGTCCTTATGTATCTCATTGTATGCTTTCGTCCCCTTCATCACGTCGGAATGGAACCCGTCTGAAGCTGCATAGCCGCTGACCGCCCAGATTTTGAGTTTTTTTGCACGCGACTGCTGCTCTATCGCCTGAAACTGATTCAGATATTTTGTGTTGGGCGGATACACGTAAGCAACACGTGCCAGACCAGCTGACAGCTGCAGTGCTTCAAACGACTGCCCGCCTACAAAGACATAGGCAAGCAGCCGGCCATATTTATCGCGTGCCCCATCCTTTGCAAGCTCAAGTGTAACCCTTTTGCCATCCAGCAGCTGATGTGCATGTGCGCTTGCTTCCGGTCCGTATGGCTGAACACCCAATTTCGGATGATGTGTTTCCGGCGTATCAATCAACAGCACGCGCACAGTGGTTACTTTTCCTTTATAAAGTACTTCAAAGGTATCGCCATCAATGACTTTGACGACCTTAGCTGTCACACCGTTGTCCGGTATCCTAATTGTTTTCGTATAACTGCCGGCCGTTTCATTGACCGCTGATGCATGCGTACCGGGTGCCGTACTCGAACCGGTCGCGCCGGTACCCACTTCTTCCGAACAGCCGAATAACAAAGCACATACTAAAAGGCTGAGAAAGGCCCGTAAACATCCGTTTTTTAAGATTGCCAACCTTGCCGCGTGATTTTCTGTGGAAAAACTTTTTCGATTCATCATGTATTCACCTTTTTAAAAATTTTGGGCAATAAGAAACGGCCGTCGGCGTAGACGGCCGTTTTGCATTATCATCAACGCTGTAATTACAGGCGGCAGATATTAAGAGGACAGCGATCTTCGCAATGGCAGATAGACTTAATATACTTTAAATCTTTAATCACGATGGAACCGTGATAGTAATCAATCGCCCCGTCATTTTTCCATGCTTGCAGCATCCGGTTGACCGTCTCGCGCGTCGATCCAATCAGCTGAGCCAGATCCGTATTGGTTAAACTGATGGTATAGTGAATATCACCATTGTCATCTGTACGGCTGAATCCGTGAATCATGCGAAGCAATGTTGACGCGAGTGCTCCATTTTTGCCATAGAAAATTAAATCGCGCATTTTGATCTGAGTAAACTGTCCCAGCATACCCGACCACTTGAGAAATTCAAAAGACAGGCTCGCATTTGTGAGCAGCAGCGGCTCGAGATCTTTTTCATTAATGACGCCAATTCTGCAGTCACTCATAGTCGTCGCCGTGAATGAGTTTTCAACACTGCCGAGACAGCTGACTTCTCCGAACAGATCATTTTCCATGAAATAATGCATGACCAGGTCTTTCCCGTCATAAGCCGTTTTGAAGACTTTGATGCACCCTTTCAGCACGAAATAGAGCTTGTCAGCAGAATCACCTTCCCAGAAAATGTTTCTGTTTTTTTTGAAGGTCGTCTCGACCATTATCGATTTCAGCGCATTCATGCTTGATTCTGAAAACATACACGTATTGGTCAATCCGTCCTGATTTAAGCAAGCGATCTCTTCCATAGCATCACGCCCTTAATTTTCTAAAAGATGCATCCTGCTGTGAGTGAAGCATGGATGGGGAAAACAATAACGAAGCCCCGGCAATGGCGCAGACTTTATTTCCTAGTATTTATTATACAAGATGTTTTCTTAAATTGGCGAAAAAAGTGTGACGAAAATCATACATGTTACCTGGAAATTCATCCTCCAGTCCTTACGGATTTCGACCATTGACAAAGAAACTACTGTGACTGTGAATAAGCATGGGCCGACTCATGCTATAATGAAGTTAAAAGAGCACCGTCAGGAAAGAAGGAAACAATATGGCACAACTAACTGCCGGAATGATTACGACCCTCGAGGTTTCACATAAAGCGCCGTTCGGCTATTTTCTCAGCTGCGGTGACCAGGAAGTCCTGCTTCACGAGCATGACACAGGAGCAACTTTAGCGGATAAAGACAAAGTCACCGTTTTCCTTTATCAGGACCATCAGGGAAGAATCGCTGCAACTACCGCCCTCCCCTCAATCAGTTTCGATACATACGGCTGGGTCCAGGCTGTGTCTCTGCACAAGAAATACGGTGTATTTGTTGATATCGGCATCAAGAAAGACTTGCTGCTCTCCAAGGATGATCTTCCGGATGAGTGGATTTACTGGCCGCAGCCAGGTGACCATGTCTACTGCAGCTTGAAACTGGATAAGAAAAACCGCCTGTTTGCCTGTCTGGCAGATGAGTCAGCTATTCAGGGAACTGGCAAACCGGCTCCTTCCGAATTGCAAAATAAAAACGTGCAGGCAACAGTCTATCGTCTGCTCGACGATGGGGTACATGTCATTACCGAGGAAGGCTTTCTTGGCTTTATTCACAACAATGAAATTGACACTCCTCTGCGACTTGGACAGTCGGTTTCCGGACGCGTTATCGCTGTAAAAGAAGATGGGCGATTGAACCTTTCTCTGAAGCCGCGAAGCTATGAAAGAATTGGTGAAAATGCTGAAAAGATTCTCAACTATATGGAAGATCGTGATGGTGCAATGCCTTATTGGGATAAAAGCAGGGCGGAAGATATCAGAGATCGCTTCGGCATCAGCAAAGGTGATTTTAAGAAAGCGCTTGGCCAGCTCATGAAAGCAGATCGATTGTATCAAAAAGAAGGCTGGAGCTATCTGAAAAAATCAATGCCCGATCATCCGGAAACATGATCGGGCATTGATTTTATATTTATTATTCTCTGTTAACATGTCATTAAGATGATGTTCCTGCTTAAAAACAGATGAACGCTCGCTCTATGCCGCGATTTGCCGTCGATCACTTAACCGATGGTAAACCGTCCCAAGAAAATAACAAGCGGCATCAAAGGCAACAATGAAAAAACTGACTGGCGCACTGGTATAATAACCGGCGACAAGCCCGAACCAGACGCTAAGCACAGCGATCAGTGACGACAGCACAATCATTCCGGCAATCGACTGTGTGTAAAGTCTGGCAGCTGCCGCGGGAACGGTCATTAACGCAAAAACAAGAAGTGCACCGACAATCTGCACCGTCACACTGGTTGCGACCGCCATCAGCAGCAAAAAACCGATTGAAATCATGCGGATCGGCAAACCGGCAGCCTGGGCACCTACCTGATCAAACGAATCGAATTTGAGCCAGCGATATCCGGCAGCCAGTACTAAAAGCACAAAAAAAGTAATCGCTACAATCTGCCAAATATCAGCCATATCGATACCGACAACACTGCCAAACAGCAGTGTTCGTGAATAGTTACCTTGAATATTTCCGATCGAAAGGAAAAAAATCCCAAGACCAAGCGATAAACTCAGGATCACGCTGACCGACGCATCACGTCGAAACATCCGCACACCCATCTGACCGACACCTGCCGCGCCCAATAGCGTAAACGCCAATAATCCGATCAGCGGATCAATGCCTGCAAAGGCTGCAAAGGCTGCACCGGCAAAGCCAATATGCGAGATTGTATGCGCAATAAACGAAAGTGAGCGCGCAATAATAAATACGCCCATGACACCGCACATTAGGGCGATCAGTGTACCAGCGATAAATGCATGCTGTATGAAATCATATTGAAACATGGTCAAGTAAAAGTCCCTCCATTCATCTTCCTGAGCAGCACCGCCGCATGCCCGGTTAAGATGAAGATGCTGAAAGCGGCATTTCGGATGCATTCAGAGGATCGCGACCTGAACCTGCATCTTCAGCAGGCAATTCAAATACTTGCTTCAGCAGTGCCGCATCATCCAGAATGGTCTCAGTGGCCCCTGTTTTGTAAAATCCGCGAGCGATGATCAGTACCTGATCTGCGTAGTCCCGAACCAGACGTAAATCATGGGAAATGAACAGCACTGTGACACCCCATTCTTTTACTGCCTTCTTGACAAGTGCCATCATGCGAACTTGAGCATCCGGGTCAAGATTCGCGGTTGATTCATCAAGAAGCAGCAAGTCAGGGCGGCGAACAAGTGCCTGAGCCAGAAATACGCGCTGTCGTTCCCCACCTGACAACTTACCGATTGGTTTCTTTGCGAGCCGCTCGGTATCCGTAAAGCGCATGATTTCTTTCAAACCTTTTTTTTCCTGCCGTGACAGCCAGGGAACCATTCTGGAAATCAAGCCCAAGGATACAAAATCTTTTGCATTAATGGGTGTCTCCTCATCAATAATACGTGATTGCGGCACATACCCAATCACCGTTTTTTTTGGATCTCCGGCTATGCTTACCGATCCATGCTGCGGACGAACCAAGCCAAGTATTGACTTCAGCAAGGTTGATTTGCCGGCACCATTAGGCCCGATAATCGCAAACATTTGTCCGGCCGGCACAGAGAACGACAAATCTTTCAGTATCTCTTCCCCATGAAAATTCACTTCCAGCTTGTCGATTTGAATCTTGTGCAGCATCCGGAATCCTCCTCACACACGGTCTATCGGACGTTTTTTATTCAACCGTACTGATAAATAGTAATGATACCGATTTGTTTTGTCAAGTATTATTCTGCACTCTGCCTGAAAAAAGACAGAGCAAGTGCACGAAAGCTGTAATAATCGTGCAGGATATGATCCTGGCGATTTACTTGCTGCTGTTCTGTGCATCTTCAATTTGCTTCAGTTGATCAAGCATCCAGGTTTTATAATTTTTACCGGACGGCAGCGTTTCCGTCACTTCGATAACAGGTACTTTATTCTGATCAGCGAGCGTAACGATTTTCTTAACCGTCGGACTCATTTCCTGAATATTGCTGACAAAGAACGCAATTCGTTTTTCTTTAACATCTTTTTGCATTGCTGCAACATCTTTTGGTGACGGATCAGATTCCTGTTCAACGGCCAGTTCAAAATGGTTGTTCGCTACCTTATAGCCGAGTGCATCCAGAGTATAGTCGAAAACGGGTTCGGATACATCGACAAGCTTTTGATTGGCATTCTGACTTAATTCTGTAATCTTATCTTTGACCGGTTTAATGCTTTCCTTGTATTTCTTCGCATTTTCTTTATATTCATCGGCATGCTTCGCATCAACTTTCGCTAATTGATCAGCAATTTTATCCGCAAGTTTCGGCATGGTTTCCGGCTGATACCATAGATGCTCATTATCGCCATCTTTTTTCCCCATAACGTCTTCAGCAACCCGGACGACTTTCTGATCATCAGCATTAACCAGTTTGGTCATCCACCCGTCATAACCGATACCGTTGTACACCACAACGTCTGCCTGGCTGACTGCTTTAGCCACCCCTGTTGTGGGTTCATAATCGTGCGGGTCCATACTTGGCTTATTAATCACTGAAGTAACCTTAACATATTTACCGCCAACTGCTTCGGCTGCTTCCCCATAAAAATCTTCCGCCGCAACGATGTTTATTTTTTTTGAAGTTCCGCCGTTCTCCGATGACGCGTTGCTGCCGCATCCAGCTAAAATACCCACCAGTAAAATCAGAATTCCCATAAGACCATAACTCTTACGCATACACTTCATTGTTTTTCCCCCATTATTCATGCTTTCTAAATCGAAACTAAATATCTTTTATCACAGGGCGGGCTTTCGTCCCCTCGTTCAGCAGCATACCAAGTGCAAATTGTCCATTTGTTTTCACCTTAAATTTGCCAGGCTGCAACCGATCACAAATATAAATAGTAATCATTACGGTTTAATTTGTCAAAAGATTACCTGTTACCAATGCTTCCGCACATACCATGCATCTCGAATGTTTCACAGATCTGAAATAACAGCGATGAACATTTTCCTGAATCGATCATCAGATCACCAGCTCGCTTTTTTTATACCTGGAATCTGGCCTTTATAAGCGTATTCACGAAAAGCGATACGTGACATATTGAATTTGCGCATGTATCCGTGCGGACGTCCGGTCAGCGGGCAGCGATTGTGCAGCCGTGTCGGTGACGAATCACGCGGAAGTTTCGCCAATGCTTCATAATCTTTCTTCTCTTTCAGTTCGCGTCTCAGTTCAGCATACTTAGCAACCAATGCTTCACGTTTCAGCTGCTTTATTATTTTTGATTTCTTTGCCATGGAGATGTCCCTTCCTCTTTAATCGTAATCATTACGTTTTGTATTCTCTATTTAACCACCAATTGTACAGAAGTGCAAGCAAGAACGTAAAAAGAGTTCTAGTTCTCATTTAGCGTCATAGGGATTAAAACAGCTCATCCAACCACTGTCTAACCATTCGTACTCTGCGACGCAATCAAAAATGCAAAGGAGACAGGCTATTATGAATACATTCGGTATGAAACGAATGAGTCATCCCATGACCATTGCTTTCTTTATCTTTCTTTTTATTCTCGTTCTTCTGTCTGAGCGGACCAATGGCATAACACCGAAACAGATTCCTGCACAATTTTACAGCTTCAACACTATTTTTCTCAGTATGATCATTGAATCACTTCCATTTATATTAATCGGTGCCTTTGTCTCTGTGCTCATCCAGTCCTTTGTAAGCCAGAAACTGATTAAACGCTTATTTTCCGGACACCGCACGATTCTTGCCATGGTTCCGGCAGCTCTGACCGGCGTGTTATTCCCTGTCTGCGAGTGTGCCATCATTCCGGTTATCCGCAGTCTGATTAAAAAAGGGCTTCCTCAGCATCTGGGTATCGTCATGATTGCTGCCATTCCCGTCTTGAATCCCATTGTTTTTCTGTCAACTTTCTATGCCTTTCAAAATAATCCGGTTATCCTGTATGGGCGCATGACCATCGCGCTGCTTTCATCACTGTTTATCGGCGCTGCAGTTTATCATCTGTTCGGCCAATATTCAATTCTTAAAGGAGAATCAGTCAGCCATGAAAACAGGATCAGCTGGCAGTCTTTTTATATGCATGAACAGAATCAGCATGGACATCAACATACTCATTTTAATCTGCAGGACACGCTGATGCATATAAGTGATGAATTCTTTGATACTGCTAAATTTTTTATTTTCGGAGCAATCATCGCCAGTTCATTTCAAACCTTCTTTAACCAGCATCTGCTCACATCAATTGGTGCTAACCCCGGTCTGGGTGCTGCTTCAATGATGGGACTGGCTTACCTTTTATCCGTTTGCTCGACCTCGGATGCTTTTCTGGGTGCTTCATTTACCGGTGTATTCACGCCCGGTGCCATTACTGCCTTTCTTGTATTCGGTGCCATGCTGGATATTAAAAATACAATGATGCTGTTTGGCGTTTTCAAGGCTCGCTTTGTCTTCACTTTTTTCATACTGACTTCTGTATCGGTCTATACTCTGTGCCAGTTAATGGATTGGTTATTATAAGTCAGGAGGATTGCTTCATGGATGAACGGCGGATCAGCAGACATCATTATTTGCGCGGAATTGTACTTGGAGGCATGGCATTATTCCTTTTTCGTATCTCCTATTATGGCGATCTGAAATATTATCTCGCACCTAAACTGGCGATCTATGCTCAATTCACGATTGGTGCCCTGGCTTTGCTCAGCCTTATACATTTTGTCCTTCCTCCTGTCACGCATCGCCACGACAACTGTGACGATTGTGAGCATCATCACTCACTGCCTAAGAAGGGATTGCACTCGCTGCTTTTTTTCAGCCTGTTTTTTCTGCCGGTGCTCACCGGTTTCGTATTTCCTCATTATACACTCGGGAGTGCGATTGCCAGTAATCGCTCCTTTAAACAGGCGATCCCGAGTCAAACGGCGCGGCAAGAAAAAGGAGTTAAGAAAACCGCAACTTCTGCAGGTGCACAAAGGAACCCGATCAGCCAGGAGCAATTTGATGCGTTAAAGCAAAAGCTTCTGAAGCGCCAGAAAATTGTCGTTGATGATGCACAGTACACATATATTCTTAATATCCTGGAACAGGACCCTTCTGCGTTCAGGGGCAAGCAGCTGGTTCTCAAGGGGGTCGTCTATCGTGATTCGCATACGCCCACAAATGAAATTGTCACAGCACGATTTGATATATCCTGCTGCATTGCTGATGCATCCGTTTATGGCATTCGCACCAAGGGATCTGTCACATCCTTAAAAAAAGATACATGGATACAAGTTACAGGCACACTGGAAACCGTCAGTAAATCCAAAACAGCCGTACCTGTGCTTACAAGAACAAACATTCAACCGATAAAAGAGCCCGACCATCCTTATGTGTACGATAACGGTGTTCTTCTGGAATGAATTCTGTTTATCCATTGGATTTGAAAGGCTGTATCATCTTCTTTCTTAATCTAAGTTGCCACTTCATTTTAATGTTATTTCCCCCTTCTCTCTGCTTTTTGCTAACACGCAGGGCAAAAAACAAGGCTTAGCAGAGCGTATTCCAGAACTATTGAAACCGACTTTCAGATATGCTATAACATATTTTGCTTCTTTGTTTCTCTTCGATCCGAACAGGGTTCGGAATCAAAAGCAAGAGATGACCAAGGAGCATTTTTGTGTGGATTTTTATATCGACCCAAGATATTTGGTTCCATGAGCAAGCAAATGCGTGTGCAAAACGCCATCTTTTTAACCACCGTTTTTTAAGAAACTTTTAATCGTTTTTTGTCACAATAAATGCAGAGCCGTCGAATGAAACGGCACAAGGTTACAAGTATTACGTGCCCTTTGCAATTGGTTAATGAATGAGTGACAACCATAATTTTATCTTGAAAAGGTACGAACCGTTTTGTTGAAACTTATGTTAAGGGAGAGAAGAAAATCATGACGAAAGTCAGAGACAGTTATTTCGATAACGCCAAATTCTTCTTAATCTTACTGGTTGTTTTCGGACACAGTCTTACCAAGCTGAAATCTGATATGCCGATTATCAATGCGCTGTACACGTTTATTTTCATTTTTCATATGCCCGCATTTATTCTAATTTCGGGCTATTTTTCCAAGCATTTCAAAAAACAGGGATACGTAAGCAATGTTGTCAAAAAGACGCTTATCCCTTATATCATCTTCCAGGTTATTTACTCTTACTTCTATTACATGACCGGATATGAACATAGTTTTAAAATCGACTTAGTATCGCCGCATTGGACACTGTGGTTTCTGATCAGTATTCTGTGCTGGAAGCTGATGATCATACCATTTGCAAAGCTTGGCAAATTCGGTTTTCCAGCAGCGATTATGATTGGCGTCTGTGCAGGATTCTTTGATTCTATTTCAACGGACTACAGTGCTTCGCGTACACTGGCTTTCTTTCCTTTTTTCTATCTCGGTTTTCTGCTGAAGAAAGAACAGTTCTCAGAGCTGTTGACCCGTAAAACGGCGCGAATCGCCAGCATTTTTGTACTCGTCGGCATCTATCTCGCCTGTTTCTATATTTTCCCTCAGAACCTTCAGGACTGGCTGCTGCATGATTCATCGTATCATGCCTTTGATTTGTCCAATCGTACCGGCGGATTCGTCCGTTTATTCGTCTATGCCATCACCACGATAACTATTTTCGCGTTTATGGCATTGATCCCTAAAAAACAATTTTTATTTACTCATTTAGGTAAAAATACGTTGTATATTTACCTGCTGCATGGATTTTTCATTAAAACAATGGCTCTGTTTCCGATTTATGAAAAAATTGACACCCTGTATCAGTACACCTTTCTTTTTGCAGGATCACTGGCACTCTGCTCTTTTCTTGCCAGTCGGCCTGTACGACTATGCACAAAACCAATCATCGAAATGAAAATACCACACCTGCAAAACTGATTTGCTGGTTTGTACAGGTTAAAAAAGAGATACTTTCTTCACCTGCTAGAAAACGCCGGCAGAATCTCCTGCCGGCGTTTTCCTTATATCACATTAAGCTTTAACGAGCTTGGTCACTCTGTTTCTGATTTCTTCAAGAATCGCCGATTTGAAATCTTCATAAGAAACAGTTCTGGATTCCTGTTCGCCGTACTTGCGAACATTCACGGCATTCTGCTCAATTTCCTGATCGCCGATGACGAGCATATAAGGAATTTTATGCGTCTGGGCATCACGAATTTTATAACCGAGTTTCTCGCCGCGAAGATCCGCATGAGCACGAATACCGACCTTCTTCATGTCCGTCACAAGCTTCTTCACATAATCAATATGCACATCGGCAACCGGAATCAGCTGGACCTGTGTCGGTGCAAGCCAGGTCGGGAATGCACCGGCAAAGTGCTCGATCAGAATCGCAAAGAAACGGTCAAGCGATCCGTAAATGGCGCGGTGAATGACAACCGGCCGAACCTTCTCATTATTCTCGTCAATGTATGTCAGGTCGAATTTCTCAGGCATCTGATAATCAAGCTGAATCGTCGCGCATTGATGCTCGCGTCCAATTGCATCCTTGATATGGAAGTCAATTTTCGGTCCGTAGAACGCTCCGTCACCAGCGTTGATCGTGTAAGGCTGATTGATCGCTTCGAGCACATGCTTCAGTCCTGCTTCCGCCTGCTGCCACAGCTCCAGGCTGCCCATATGATCTTCGGGCATTGTCGACAGCTCGACTGTGTATTCAAAACCAAACGTACTGTATATTTTACCGATCAGCTGGAAAATGTTCTTGATCTCGCTCTCGATCTGATCCGGACGTACGAAAATGTGTGCATCGTCCTGGCAGAATGTCCGGACACGGAGCATTCCGTTCAGCGCACCGCTCAGTTCATGACGATGCACCTGGCCGAATTCAGCGATCCGAATCGGCAGATCGCGATACGAATGGAGGGTGTCTTTATAAATCAGCATGTGCCCCGGACAGTTCATCGGTTTGAGCGCATAATTCACATCGTCTACTTTCGTGAAATACATGTTCTCATGATAGTGATCCCAGTGACCGGAATTTTCCCATAGTCGCTGGTTCATCATCAGCGGTGTCCGCACTTCGTCATAATCCACCTGACGCTGCAGTTCGCGCGAAAAATCCTCGAGTTCTGTGCGAATAATCTGGCCGTTTGTCAGATAGAACGGCATGCCCGGCGCTTCTTCCGAGAACATGAACAGTTCAAGCTGCTTACCGAGTTTGCGGTGATCACGCTTGGCAGCCTCTTCAAGGAAATGCAGATGCGCATCAAGATCCTTCTGTTTCAGAAAAGCGACTCCGTAAATGCGCTGCAGCATTTGATTGTCGCTGCTTCCCCGCCAATACGCGCCGGATACGTTCATCAGCTTAAACACTTTAATTTTTCCTGTAGACGAAAGATGCGGTCCGCGGCAAAGGTCCACGTACTCACCTTGAGTGTAGATTGTAATTGTTGCATCATCGGGAAGGTCACGAATTAATTCCAGTTTCAGATAATCATTCAGCTTCGTAAAAATGTCAGTGGCTTCCTCGCGGCTGACCTCTTTACGCGTGATTGGAAGATTTTCACTGATGATCTTCTTCATTTCTTTTTCTATTTTAGGGAAATCCTCTTTCGAAAGGGAATGCTCCATATCGACATCATAGTAAAATCCATCCTTAATGACCGGACCGATGCCCAGCTTAACATCCGGATAGAGGCGTCTTAATGCCTGCGCAAGCAAGTGCGCGCAACTGTGGCGCATGATCTCCAGACCCTCTTCGGAATCCTGAGTAACGATTTCGACTGCTGCATTCTCCTCAATGGGCCGTGTCAGATCATAGAGTTTGCCGTCAACTTTTCCGGCAACCGCTTTTTTCTTTAAGCTTGTACTGATCGATTCAGCTACTTGTTCGGCTGTGACGCCCTTAGGAAACTCCTGTACTTTTCCATCCGGGAACGTTAATGAAACAGATGACATGACTTTCACTCCTTTGAAAATAAAAAGCACCCGCCTCAATAAGAGACGAGTGCTTGTGCTCGTGGTTCCACCCTTGCTTCCGCCCTGTACATGAACACGGCGGCACTTGATCGAATAACGGCTGTGCCGTCAGCGGCTACTTAACGTTCGGCGCTGAAGCTCCAAGGCGGTAAGTCCATTGTGCCCTGCTGGGAAGTTTCCAGCAATCCTTCCCTCTCTAGAAACGGCTGCAACGGCTGTTGTCCTTTTCTTCGCTTTTTTGATTATTATTTTTCTTTCATTGTATGCGTTTCGACCCATAAGTGCAAGTCATGTCAAAAAAAGATCGTTCTTTTTTACAGACTCTGTTACATGAACGAATAAAAATATTCATTTACAGAATGTTGCCAACCCATTGACACCCTTTCTTCTGAATGTTTCTTGCAATATATAAAAAAAGGATTGAAAGCTCGCCGTTTATTGATAAACTATTATCAAGAGTATAAATTATTATAAATTTAACATTTTTGAGATTTTTCAATCCAATCTTTGAAGGGGGTACAACCATGACCACCACACTGTATCACAACTTTTCATTGTTTAGTGGAAAAAAGGACCATTTTGACGCCAACGCATCGCTTATTGTCGATGACGAGACAGGAAAAATTGTGGAGGCAGACAACGGTTTGCCTGGCAAAGCAGATCGTACAGTCGATTTAGAGCACCGATTTGTGATGCCCGGTCTCATTAACGCACATACGCACATTACATCCGATGTCTCTGGAAAGCTGGATGCGCTTGGCTCACCCAAACTGACTCCCGTTGTTGCTGCCAAAATCGCACTTGATAATCTTGAAAGCCTGCTGAAACACGGCGTGACTTACATACGTGATGTCGGTGCTGACTTTGACGTTGACATTCAGCTTTCCAGACTCGAAAAAGGCGGTCACATCGTATCTCCGGGTATTTGCGCATCCGGGCGGCCGCTCGCCATGACAGGCGGGCATTTCTGTACGATCAGTTATGAAGTGGACAGCCCTGACGAAGCCCGAAAAGCTGCCCGGCAGGCGCTCAAAAACGGTGCGGATAATATTAAACTCATGGCAACCGGCGGTGTTTCGTTCGGCGGTGAATCGCCAGATGATGTGCAACTGACCGAAGAAGAAATGCGCGCCGCAGTTACCGAAGCGCATCATAAAGGGCGAACGGCAAATGCCCATGCGCAGGGCACCGAAGGGATTAAAAACGCGCTTCGTGCCGGTGTCGATTCCGTTGAGCATGCATTTTACCTCGATGATGAAGCGATTCAAATGTTTCTCGAGAAAGGCACGTTTATTGTTCCGACATTAATCGCCGTGTATGGCATTTCCGATCGCGGAGCCGGACAGGTGCCCGATTTCATGCTTGATGTCGCCCGTGAAGTGAAACGGGCGCATATGGAAAGCATTGGAAGAGCTGCTGAGGCTGGTGTCAGACTGGCGATGGGCACCGATGCCGGCACGCCGAACAATGACTTCGAGAATGACTCAGCCTTCGAGTTGGAACTGATGGTCCAGGCAGGCTGCTCACCGCTGCAGGCACTTCAGGCAGCAACAGTCAACGGAGCGGAACTGCTGCAGATTAATCAGGAATACGGCAGTCTGGAACCCGAAAAATTTGCCGATTTCATCGTGCTCAGTGGCAATCCATTGCAGGACATTACCGTTATTCAGCAAGAAAAACGTGTATTTAAAAAGGGAAAAGAAATTAAATAATCAGTGTAAAATAAATGGGATGAACAGTCTCAGGGAGCCATGGTATTTGTCTGGCTTCTTTTTTATTATAAGAAATTTCTAAGGTTTATCGCATAGGCGCCAGTCTATGTTTTTCCGTGATCCGCAAAAATTCAGCGGCTGCAGAAAGTACCTTTAAGTGAACGGATCGCCTGCTCTTGCCCGGATAAGGCGCGTTACATGAGCACTTCAGAATGTGACAATCTGCAATCAAATAGTTCTATATTTTTTTGCTTTTATTCAATAATACTGCATAATAGTAAAGAGAATCTATGGACCCATTCAATAGATTTTTCGATCTGAAATTACGTTTGATGAATGAAGCGAGGTGCACTCATGAGTAATTATTGGAATTCATTTGTTCAGAAACTTGATCCTTATGTGCCAGGTGAGCAGCCGAAGGATAAAAAATATGTCAAGCTCAATACGAACGAAAATCCCTATCCTCCATCAGTGAACGTAACAGCAGCGATCAAAGACGCAGCGAACAGTCAATTGCGCTTATATCCGGATCCGAGCTGCGATGAACTAAGGAAAAAGATCGCCGGGCACTTTGGGCTGGAAGCAGATCAGGTATTCATTGGCAATGGTTCGGATGAAGTGCTCGCGTTCAGCTTTATGACCTTTTTTTCACGCGAAAACCCGGTTGCGTTTGCCGATATTACGTACAGCTTTTACAAGGTCTATGCAAATCTGTGTTCGCTCAGCCCGAAAATTATTCCGCTGCATGATGATTTCACTTTGCCGGTTGGCGCTTTTTGCGAACCAAACGGTGGCGCTGTCATCCCGAATCCGAACGCACCAACCGGCCGTGTACTCCCTGTTGCATCCATTCAGCAAATACTTGATGCGCATCCGGATCGGGTCGTGATCATCGATGAAGCCTACATTGATTTTGGCGGGAAATCGGCCGTTCCGCTGATTAAAGATTATCCGAATCTGCTCATTGTGCGCACCCTCTCCAAATATTCGGCACTCGCCGGTATCCGCGTTGGCTTTGCCTTAGGGCAGAAAGATCTGATCAATGGGCTAAATACCGTCAAAAATTCATTTAATTCTTACACCATTGATCGGCTTGCGCTTGCGGGTGCTGTTGCGGCTATTGATGATGACGGTTACTCAAAGAAAATGGCGCAGAAAATTATGGTCACACGTGAGCAGACAATTGAGCAGCTTCGAAAAATGCGTTTTCATGTTATCCCGTCACAGGCAAACTTTATTTTTGCCAGCCACACGGAAGTAAATGCTGAACTGATTTTTCATGCACTGCGTGACCGTGGGGTGCTTGTACGCTATTTCAAACAGCCACGTATCTCAAACTATCTGAGAATCACGATCGGGACTGACGAAGAAATGGATCAGCTCATTCGCGCATTAACCGATATTCTCAGCTCATGAATACGGGATCTGTCCACTTCGTTTTCAAAAGAACTTTTCCATCGTAGAGGCTTGCGCCATGCCAATCAGTTGGTGCGTCCGTGTATATTGTTTATTAATAAAATTTTATTGATAATCAGCAAACGGCATGCTAAAATAAAAAAAGATCAGGCATAATCTCCGATCTGTATTTCCGATGCTGATGTATGCCCCTTTTGCACGGACCCGGGTTTTAATACCTTCTTAATCTTATAAATTAAATCACTCTGTGAGGGACTTTTTATGAGACATGAAACACGCTTTCTGAAGTTCGCCGTGATACTCATAGGGCTTCCTGTTCTTGCCTGGTGCATTTTGGCGTTACCAAAGTTCACACATTATTTTGCGGTATTAATGCCAAGACTCGCTTATTTGGAATATCCCTTTTTTGCCGGATTCTGTGTTACTGCAGTCTTCTATTTTGCAGCGCTGCACCAGGCTTTAAAGCTTTTAAATTATATCGATGAAAATCAGGCATTTTCCGAACGTTCGGTAACCTCCTTAAAGAAGATCAAGTACTGTGCCATTGCCATCGGTGCTTTATACACGCTATTCATGCCGCTCTTTTATCTGATGGCGGATGCGGACGATGCACCCGGTCTGATCATCGTTGTCCTGGTGATTATTTTCGGCTGCGTCGTAGTCGCGGTCTTTGCCGCCGTCCTTCAGAAGCTGTTAAAGAATGCTATTGATATCAAATCAGAAAATGACTTAACGGTATGAGGTGAAGTGCGTGGCAATTATCATCCATCTGGATGTCATGCTGGCAAAGCGGAAAATGAGCGTCACCGAGCTTTCCGAGAAAGTCGGGCTAACCATGGCCAACCTTTCCATATTAAAAAACGGAAAGGCCAAGGCCATTCGCTTTTCAACCTTGGAAGGTATTTGCAGGGCGCTCAATTGTCAGCCCGGAGATATTCTGGAATATCAAAATGACGAAACCAGCAACCATTCATAAAGTACGTATCATAACACGCGAGCTGCCTATTCAGGCAGCTTTATTTCTATGCGATGAGAAAGTATATAATATTAATGTTCTTCCGCGTTGTGTGTCTTTCTTGCAGCGTGGACGTTTTGCCTTCGTTCACAGCCAGGTGCCCTAATCTTTATTTCAGAAAACAGCCTGCATGAATCTGACAGATCTGTAAGTTCACATGCTGGAACTGTCAGTGTGGCAAGTATGGCACCTTGTATACTGAACTTATCAAATAACGATGGGCAGGGAGCAAACAAAATGTTATTACAAGTCAGTCATTTGCAGAAAATTTTTCAGACGCGCTTCAGTAAAGAAAAAACTACTGCGCTGCGGGATGTGAATTTCAGTGTTGAAGAGGGCGAATACATCGCCATTATGGGGGAAAGCGGATCGGGAAAGACCACGCTTCTTAACATATTGGCCACCCTTGAGAAACCGACTTCCGGATCCGTTTTGCTGAGCGGTCGGGATGTAACGAAGATAAAAGAAAACAAGCTCGCAGAATTCCGGCGTTCGCATCTCGGTTTTGTCTTTCAGGATTTCAATCTCCTTGATACGCTGTCTATTCGCGATAATATTTACTTACCGCTCGTTCTTGGGCGAAAGAAAATCCACGTGATGGAGGAGCGTCTGGAAAAACTGGCCCCAAGACTCGCCATCACTGATTTGCTGAGCAAACAGCCATTTGAATTATCCGGTGGTCAGAAACAGCGTGTGGCGATCACACGGGCACTGATCACCGAGCCGGACATTGTCCTTGCCGATGAACCGACCGCGGCGCTTGACTTCAAAAACAGTGAAAGACTGCTCACCCTTCTGGAAGAAATCAATGCAACCGGACAGACAATTCTGATGGTGACGCACTCCGCCATTGCCGCAAGTCACGCAAAACGCGTGCTGTTCATTAAAGACGGTCTCATTTTTCATCAGCTGTACCGGGCCAATCGAGAGTCATCCGATTTTATGCAGGAGATCAGCATGACGATGACCAACCTGCTTGGAACCGAGGTGCGGTAACATGTTTTATTTCAAATTAGCGAGCCGTAACATCCGTAAATCCATCAGCAATTTTCTTCCGTTCGCGCTGTCAAGTGTTGTGATGTTTATGATGAACCTGATGGTCGCAACGATTTTGCTGAGCCCGAGTTTAAAAAATCTGAAAGGTTCTTCAAGCCTGTCGCTGCTGCTCTGTCTCGGTCTGGTCGTTCTGTCACTCTTTGCAGCAATTTTTATGGTCTACAGTTACCGATTTTTACTGAAACGAAGAACGAAAGAATTCGGACTTTATAACATTCTCGGACTGAAAAAGCGGCAGATCATACGGATTTCCGTGCTGGAATTGTTCATCATGTTCGCCGCAACCATTGTCGCCGGAACGCTTCTGGGTATTGTTTTCGCCAAATTTTTATACCTTATTTTAGTGCGTCTGCTTGGTGAAAATTACTTTGAGCTGCAATGGAGTCCACTGGCGGTTATCATTGTAGCTGCAGCTTTTGCGTTGATTTATCTGCTGCTGATGGCTATCGGCAGCTTCTCGATTCGGCGCAAGTCAAGCCTTGATTTGCTGAAGAACGCAAATAAAGGGGAGAAAGAGCCAAAATCACGCGCCATTCTCGCATGGCTTGGCATCCTTTGTCTCATGACCGGTTATTATCTTGCCGTTACGGTGACTTCCCCGCTTGACGCGCTGACGAAATTTTTTATCGCCGTGCTGTTTGTTATCGTCGGCACGCTGCTCTTCTATATGAGCTTCACGATCTGGCTGCTGAAACGGCAGAAAAAAAATAAAAACTATTATTATCAGCCCAAGCATTTTATTACTGTTTCAAGCATGCTCTACCGCATGAAACAAAACGCAGTCGGGCTGGCAAATATTACGGTACTGGTAACCATGACGTTCGTCACTCTGGCAACCACGGTCGGCCTGTATTCCAGTATTAACGGATTTCTTGATGACTATTTCGTTCAGAATACAATTATTAATGTCAATTCGACCGAGCAGCGAAGCAATGCGCTCGTAGACAAGGTAGCGGAAAAAAACGGAGTCCCTTTGAAGCATAAAATCGTCTACGAAATGTCGAACAGCCTGATTGGATCAATGAAAGACGGTACATTTGAGAATAAACAGACACTTTCCACTCTGACAATGGTAAATTTTATGACCGCAGACACCTACGAGCAGCTGACCGGGAAAAAAGTTCATTTACATGGCAATGAAGCCATTGCTTATCCGGCGGTCGGCCGTTTTAATGATGACAGCGCAACATTTGGGAATCACACATTTGAAATAAAAGACACAATCTACGGAATCAGCAATTTCCCATCAATCAGTATGACAGCGTCAAACTGGCTGATTCTGATCGTCAATTCGAAAGCACAGATTCAGCCCATCCTGGACGATGCAGGCAAAGCGGCCGGCGGGCAGAACAAACTCGGATTCGATACGACCATCAGCGCAGATATACCGGCGAAGGACGTAAAGAAACTTCAAACCGCATTGTCTTATTATCGTGCGAACGGAGACAGGCCGATTCAGAGCACCCAGAATTCAGAGACGGACATTGATCAGGATGATCGTGGCGAAGCGAAAACGCTTGCCGGCATGCCGCCGACTCTGCAAAGCTATGATGACTTGCACGAGCGTTTCCTGTCTTTTGCCGGCGGATTCCTGTTTATCGGACTCGTCTTAGGGTTCACTTTTATCCTCGGGACCGCATTGATCATCTACTATAAGCAGATTTCTGAAGGGGAACAGGACAAGCGCAGCTTTGAAATCCTGCAGGAAGTCGGATTGAGTGGTGCGGAAGTGCGGCAAACGATTCGCTCACAGGTTCTGCTCGTGTTTTTTCTGCCAATCACTGTTGCCATCATCCACTTTGGCTTCGCCTTTATCATGATTCAAAAGCTGATCAATTTATTCGGGCCTACACGACTCGGCCTGCTGCTTCTGACCAGTACCGGTACTATCACCGTTGTCGCCGTGATTTACTATCTGATCTACAAACAAACAAGCCGGGCGTATTATCGAATTGTTGAACGATGAACGTTCAAAGGGCATCCCATGATTGGGGTGTCCTTTTCGCATTTGTCCTGCACCTTTAAAATCAGTAGAATGAAGGTAACCGATTGACTAGGAGTTTTTTGGATGACTAAAATTTTCATTGTAGAAGACGATGCAGCAATTGTGAAGCAGCTGACCTCTGCACTTGAGGAATATACAATGGTGGCTGTTCAGAATTTTCGCAGCGTCCGCCAGGAAATAGAATCAGAAGCACCGGACTTAATTTTAATGGACATTACGTTGCCTTATTTTAATGGCTTTTACTGGACGACTGAAATCCGCAGGAAAGCGACCACTCCGATCATCTTTCTCAGTTCTGCGGATGATGAAATGAATCAGGTCATGGCGATGAACATGGGTGCAGATGATTATGTGACCAAACCGTTTTCAGTCGAGCTGCTGAAAGCGAAAATCAATGCCCTGCTACGCCGAACGTACAGTTTTTCACAGGCTCAGCTGACCTTCAACGGATTTGTACTTGAAGGAACGGAACTGAAAAAAGGAACGGCTAAAGTGGAACTGACACCAACCGAGGCCAAGCTGCTGCGCATCTTATTCGAGCACCCTAATCAGACTGTAGCCAAAGACACACTGCTCGGAAGGCTCTGGGAATCAGATGAATATATGGATGCCAATGCACTGCAGGTCAACATCGCCCGCATGCGCAGGAAACTGAGTGCTCTCGGCTTCGACCATATTGGAACCGTGCGAGGTGTCGGCTATGTACTGGCGTGAACGGAAATATTATATTTATGCCATCCTTGTGATTGTCACAGTCATCAGTCTGACCTTTTATCTATGGGCCCTGCCCATGCGTGTATTCTGGTCCGCCCTGCTGTTCGGTGCCACCGTTCTCACCATTTTCAGCGCTTATGACTACTATCAGTGTCTGCGCCGCCACCACGAACGCATCCAGCAAGTCGTTCCGCATATCGAATTAGAACCAGAGTCCACTGCGGAAAAGGATATGCTTCGCCTGCTGGATGAACAAAAGGAATACTACGAAAACAAGCTGTCACGGATCAAGCAGTTCGATGAAGACTTAACCGATGTCGTGCGTATGTGGAGCCACCAGATGAAAGTACCGCTTTCGGTCCTCGATTTGATGGGACAGACCGGAGAATTTACGCGAGACGAATTGAAAGATCAGACATTTCAACTGGAGAATTATCTGGACATGCTGCTCCATTATCTGCGCCTGAACCACGAGCAAACCGACTACCGCTTTACTCATGTACCGTTAAAACCGCTGATTCAGGCAATCGTGCGCAAGTTCGCGCCGCTGTTTATCCGAAAAGGACTCAGTGTATCGATCAATGGAGAAGCTCTGTGGACTACGGACGAGAAATGGCTTTCCTTCGCCCTCGAACAAATCATCAGCAATGCCGTTAAATATACTGAGACAGGCCATGTCACCATTGGTATCTCCACCGACGCCATTCAAATAAGCGACACAGGCATCGGTATCTTAAAAGAGGATCTGCCGCGCCTGTTCGAGCATGGCTTCACCGGCTACAACGGCCGCCGCGACAAAAAAGCAACCGGTCTCGGCTTCTTTCTGGCAAAAGAAGTGGCCGACCGCCTTTCTTTGCGCATTCATGTTGACTCCGAAATTGATAAGGGGACGACTGTGACCATACAAAAAGACGCAGCGCCTGATGACTGAACCGTATCATTGTTTTTTACTAATTGTGAACCATTCAAAGCCATTTAAACAAAGTGGGCGTTCTTTATTGAAGAAATCTGACGTGGATTAAATCGTTGCAGAACAAATATATACACGAATCATCGCCGTACAGAGAGACACTCAAACATAGAGAGAATCTGTTCATTCATGGAAGGAGGGTGGTTGGGTTGTATCACATATCAATTTTCTTTTTGAGTTTCAGAACCTCTTTACGCGTTTCCCAGTGCTCATCATGAACCATTTTAATCTGATCAGACAAGTCTTCATACATGTCATCCAATCGCCGATTCGTTTTTTTCAGTTCATGCTTAATATCCGCTATATCTTGTTTCATTTCAGTAATGTCTTGTTTCATTTCAGTAATTTCTTGTTTCATCTCAACAATATCCTGTTTCATCTCGTCCATCTCAACGCGCATACCCTTAACGTTCGCGTCCACTTCTTTAATCGCCTGCATGATCATGTTCAGTTCCTCAGACATAGTTAACCCCCCCCCCTTTCGCTCTATAATAACAGCTGGCCAATGAATCCAGCAAGAACATAGTCAGGCTTTCTTACAACCCATTTGACCACATTTAGAAAACCGGGCAAAAACGCCATGGCACACTTTCACAGGATGTGATGGCTTTCGCGTTGCATACAGGACATATGCGCACTTAGCGAAAGTTCTTTATAGTTATTAAAAAAGTTCCTTACATTAGTGGAAGTTCCTTTTCAACCAGCGAAAGTTCCTTATAGCTATTGAAAATTCCCTACATTAGTGGAAGTTCCTTTTACTCTGTAATCGAACTGGGTTCATGCCTTTACAGTACTGAATCGGCGCTTCAGCTGCTCGCTTGCCACTGGCGATCCGGAAGCCTCCACGGGCAGGCAAATTCCTGCGGGTATCCCTGGCTCGCTGATCCCGCAGGCGCCAGCGTACCTCCGCTTTGAATCTCGGTCAGACACTGGTTTATTGGTTTTCATATGGGTCAAAATCATATATTTTATTTACTTGGAACAAAGCCGCCTTTTTCACGTTTATTGAAAAAACTTATGCGAACCATCACAATTCGGATACCTTTTCGAATGTCCGCATATACAATCATTTAATCCTTTTCCCTTGAGGATTCTTGGCACACTTTTCTCAATTCGTGCTGTCCGAGTGGCCGATCGTTTCGCTTGCGAGAAATGAAAAATATAGGCTTTTTGCCGTCCCGGTGTCAACGCGTCAAAAGCAGGCCTTAATTCAGGCAGTTCTTCAAACTTACTTTGCAGTTCTTCAGGAATGCTGACTTCCGCTCGCTTCTTAAGCTTTACCTCCAGGCCCGCTTTTTCAACATCAATTGCTTCACGAATATAATCCTTAATCACGTCTTCCAGAGACTCAATTTCCTGCACTGTGGTAAAGCGAATCTGGCGCGCCGCCTGGACATTTTCGGTCTGCTGAATCAAAATGCCACGGGCATCCTTCAGCAAAGCCCCTTTGTGAAACAGCAGCGCGCAATAATCTTTGAAACCATGAATGAGCACGACATTTTTTCCATTGACCGTATAGCAAGGGTGCATCCACTTAAAGTCTTCAGTCAACCCGCATTCAAGAACGATCGTTCTGAGCCGCGCGTAACATTCCGTCCACTTGCTTGGTTTCGTTAAAAATTCATCAACCCTAGGATTTGTATTATGTTCAGCCATTGGGGGACACCTTTCTCTATGAATTTTCGATTAATGGAATGATTTCCAGTAGGACGACCATTTTCCCCAATGCAATACCTATATTGATAAAGTTCGTCATCAGAATTGTACCATTCTCTTATTCGTAATCTTGTTTCGTTGTAATAGCAATCTTTGGAAAACAACGATATTTTCACTGGCATCGATTGAGGATCATCATGATCAATATCTTCTAGTACTGGGGGTTGCCTACTTAGTCAACAGAAGGTAATTCGGGATCCTGGTAATCAAAATCAATGTAACCATCGCCAGTAGTCTTTAAAAAAGTTTTTGGATTGTTAATTTAATCTCCCCCAGATCTTTGCTCCTGTTTAACACACCAAGCGCATCAATCATTTCTTTTTCAAGTGGTCTGCGATGACCTAGGCGTCGATACGATCGTTTTTAGGCTATCTATCATTGCCTTTTTTAAAACGAGCCACTTTTCTCGCATTCAAGACATAGACTTTGGAAGACAGTCAATTGCCAAATATTTTGCTTAACAAATTCATCTGAATAGTACTTGCTACCCCAGATATACATTCTCATTGTGCCATTCAAGATAATGCCGATCTGGAAGCTGATCGCCGCGCTCAGGCACGACAGCCAACTTACTGCCATGGAAGGCATAATACTCCTTGCCATTACCGAAGTCTTCTTTAATATGGTGACTCACTTCTACCATTAGAGAATCATCAATGGTGATATAGCCACGGTCAAATAAAGTATGAAAGTCACTTCTCAGCAGCAAACCATTTTTTATCTCATGGGGACCGTTCATGCTGTACGGTTTAATATGAGCAGCTTCGAGTACCGGCAGGGTTTTTTCACCCGTTATGGCGCACCTTCTGTGATAGGCGTCTGCAATCATCACTTTAAATGCGCCTTGACCGACACGTGGTTTGATTAATCGTTCTTTGCCATACCGATTAGTTAAAGTATCTTCTTTGATGAGATACGACTCAATGGCTTCTCTATTTCTCAGTCGATCCTGTACTTGTTCGAATAATGATAAGCCAACAGGTTCAGTCGTTTGATAGGTTTTGCCCTGTACGATATTACTGTTCCAGTCTTTGGGTTGAGGAATCCAATCCTTCTCATCAAAGTAAAAGGGCAATGAGAGGATGATGCAGCCTATTTGAGGATCGGGGTCAGAAAAACGGTTTGTTCTTCTGTATTTATAAATACGTTCATTGAGTGCCATTAAACTACTCGCACCATTTGCGATTCCAAAAGCTTCCCACGCCAGTGAAGACGGGAGAATGGAAAATTTCAAAAAGAACCCACCGCCAACAATATAATTCTGCGGACTATGCGTTTTGAATAAAAACAGATCTCCCTCATTCAAAGCTTTAAAGTTTGTACGCCCACCAGGCTTCCAGAAATTCACCTCATCACAGTTTGCCTTTTTTAACGTCTTAAACCAATCAAAATCCGTAATCCCAACGTACATTTTCATCGGCATGATCATCGCCTCAATAAGTGATCGGAAATAAGCTGAATCGTTATGTATCTTAAGAACCATATTTCGACAATAAGTGGTAAAATCCCTTCAATAAATTGGATTATTTGCAAAAATATCGATAGAAATTAAGAAAGCAACATCAATTCGATCTGAATCACTGTTACCTTTTATTCTTCTTTCTTTTTATTTCCATAACCTTTCATCTCAAGTATGGTTTGTTCTCGTCGTATGGAATATCATTTCTAATGTAATAGGAAATAAATGTAAATGCCATTTCCAAGGTTCTTACCGATTCTTTTCTCTTCTCAACCGCCTATTTTCTTTGCAGTAATGGCAGTGATGAGGCTCGGTTTCTGTGATTAATGAAGGATCAGTACCTGGTGCTTGTGCGGGTCATTTCCCCAACTAATAATGTGGCTTTGTTGAATACCTTGTATTGGATAAAAGCATTTCCATTCGTAATTATATCTTCTTACATATCCAGCATGATCCTATTTTTCTACAAAATGAATGCCTGTTATTCCATAGGTACTATGCTCTTTTAGCGGAATCCATCCTTCAAGTCCACTAGATTTATACTTGACAACTTGTGTGTGACATTGTGGATACATAGGGGTATTCTTGAAATAGATCATTGTATTCTGGAAGGATACTATAGATGTTTGCCGGACGTAACAATGACCGATTTGTATTAGGAACGTCCATGTTAATTTTCTTTAATATCCCTTAGTATTTGTGATCGTTCTTCCTCAAGGTCCTGCCAGTTCCAATAATCAGTAGGATCGTCCATATCATCGCCATTGTAAGCCTTAAAAGCATCCAAATAATGCTCGCAGTGATACTTCATTTGCAATGCAACGATTTCTTCATCTATTTCTTTTAATCGTTCTTCCGGAGACTGGATGATTGACTTCTTCTTTTGATAGATCATTTGCATTTTGAAACAATAGCCGGGATCATTCCAAAGTTCAACAACATATTTTGGAACTTTTTTATGGCGCGTTGTATCGGCTATTTCCAACATATTTGCTAAACGTTGCATTAGATATTTTTAATTCTTTTTCTGCTTCTTTTGGTGTCAGGAGATAATCATCTTTGTATTCAAAGCTGATTTCTTTACCACCGAACTCGAGAAACAAGAATTCCAAGTCAATTTTAAGTTTGCCAAATTCGACATCAGAGCTATTGGAATTGGATGCAGCAAAATGATGCACCCATTCAACTAGCATCTCCAGTTAATGGATCTGTTGGCGCATTTTCTACTGCACAATACAGGTCTATTTACCTTCATCCTATCATACAAATTCCTAGCATTCCTAATTTTTAAGAACCATTCATTGCACTCAGAGCATTTAAAGTAGTGGAATGTTAATTTTTTATATTTTATCTCCAAGTAAGTAACATTACCATCATTATTTATGTATTTATCCATTTCAGTTATATTCGGGGATTTCAATATACTATCTGCATTTATATTACCAGTTGGTAGTTCATTTTGTATTCTCTCTCGACACGAGGAACATAATTTAATTCCATCCTTATATCCTTTGCGATACGAATTATCGCATATTTCGCATATCACCATTCACACCTCCTGCTGTTAAATTATACATTATATTCTGGCAATAAAGGTTATAAATGAAAAAGCGGGATTTCTCCCACTAATATTAATCAATCACCGAAATTTGCCCCACCTGAATGATTACCACTATTATCGTAAACTTCCACAGATTTATCAGTCCATTTTGCTGTGCCTACACTATGCATATGTTTTTTGTCATACCCGCCATAACTATGAGTCGTTACACTTCCCCCACCGCTGGATTTCTTTGCACTTGTTGTTCCGCTTGATGCTTTACTTGAACTTGAGCTTGATCCTTTAGAAGACCTACTTGCTGTTGAGCTTCCGGATGATCTTGTGGCGCTGCTTGGGGAACCAGAAGCTTTGTACGTTTTACTGGACCCATTTGACAAACTTGCCGCACTGGATCCGTTACCACCGTTGCCATTAGCGTCTGCGCCGCTTGTTGATCCATCAGATCCGTTACTTGCAGATTTCTTTGCAGCTGCCGCCTTCGCGTCAGCAATCTTTTTCTCCTCAGCCTTTTTCTTAGCAGCTGCCTTTTTCTCCTTGATCGCCTTAATATCAGACTTAGCAGTATTGCTCAGGCTATCAATTCTTTTACTGAATGTGGCTTCCTCATCCTTCGTCAAAACCGTACCAGTGTAGCTTGAAACAACCTTGCTCTCACCATTTAACACATCCAAGCGGTCATTTAACGAATCCTCAGATGACTTAACCACCGTGGACTCCAAGTCCTTGATTTCCTTATCTAACCTGGTTTTCAGGTACAGCTTCTCGGATGCAATGGTGGATTTGAACTTATCCACAACCTTGCCATCCTGCGTGGCTGAGTCACGCTTCAGGTACGAGCTGTATGACCCCTCCAGGTTCTTTAGGGCTGCCAACCGGTTGTCGTTGGTCCCCTTGAACTGGTCCTTAGCCTTGCTTACGTATGAGATTTCCGAGTTAACCCTATTGCTGTATGCCTCCTGATTTGCATGGGCAACGCCCAAAGCGGTCAGGGAACCGCCTGCGATCAGCACAGCAGCTGCTGCGGAGATCGCGATTTTCTTATGATTCTTCAAACTTTCCAAAAACTTCATGATTTCCACCCACGTAGTATTAAAATGGCGCGTCAACATTATTTTTGTGCTTGCAGAGGTAGACGATAAATTTTAAATGTATCAATCATTTCTTGGGTATCTACAATGATACTTCAAATTCGTTTGCTATAGATGCGTTGAAATTTAAGTATTAAAGTAGAAAATACCCCTTCCAAGGCTTCATACACCGTATCAGCATCTTGACCATGAACTCCGCGCTCAATTTCTTCTTTCGTTTTATCTGAAATGGCTGATGGCACTTGTATCATCTACTTTACCTCCATTTTATGCTTGATTAACGATTTGTCAATTTCGTTAAACATTGTATTCAGTTAAAAGGTCTTTATACCCCACGAAAAACTGTATTCCTCTTTGAATAGCTGAAAAATTAGGTGTGTTGATACACAGTCATCATGTTTAACATCACTAAAAATCGTCTCCAGCTCATTTCAGCGGACGGTGTTCAATTCAGATTGAACAACACCCAAATCCAAAAGATCTCTCAAGGTGAGACACCAAGCCGAAGCAGCGGTGAATGACATGTAGTCGATCCGCCCGAAGGATCCCTCGTCCCCACAATGCTGGAAATTCCAATTGAACACTGTCCTGGATTAATGATGCTGTGAGAAGAGAAGATACATTGCATTAACTCGCGCGAACTGTGTATAATAAAATTAGATTAAGGCAAAATAAATCCGCCAGTGCTGCGAACACTGACGGCTGGCAATATCCGCGTAGAGCGGATGCAGTGCCTTCTAGCTAAATCGTTTCTATTGACCGATCCGCTTCAGCTCCTGCCAGAGCATATGAGGCGGATTATTTTTTTCTGTCTGACAGCATCAAGATAAGCACTCCAAAACTAATCATAAGTGTCATCGCTTGAAATACTGTCATTGGCGTCACCCCCTTTCACAAGGGTGTCACCGCATCCGCTCATATGCATCATCTATTGCCTGTCTAAAATTATATCATGGAATGTATGTTCGAATCTTTAAGTGGGCAGTTATTGTGCCAATCTTTTTAGGACAGTATCCGTTTGTTTTTGCTCACTGCCTCTTCAACCGGACTGTTCGATTGAATCTTTCCTGGATTAATGGTGCTGTGAGAAGAAAAAAACCATTGCATTAAATTATCCGAATAGTGTAAACTAATATTAGTTCAAAGCAAAATAAATCCGGCAGTGCTTCGAACACTGACGGGATGGCAATATCGGCTTCAGCTCCTGCAAGAGCATATGAGGCGAATTATTTCTTTCTGTCTGACAGCATTAAGATAAGCACTCCAAAACTAATCATTAGTGTCATCGCTTGAAAGAATGTCATTAGCGCCGCACGCTCATTTCAGTGGACGGCACTTTTTTATTATTTCTTTTTCACCGGGAAACCCCGCTCATATACTCAAAATCTCTTTAATTTCTTGTTCAGTCATTCGTGACAGGGATTGATCACCGGATTCAACGACCGATTCAATGAGATCCTTTTTCTTCTGCTGCAGTTCGTGTATTTTTTCTTCAATTGTGCCTTGGGTGAGCATGCGAACCACCTGCACGACATGGCGCTGGCCAATACGGTGCGCCCGACCGACCGCCTGGTCTTCAACCGCCGGATTCCACCACAAATCGTAAAGGATGACCGTATCGGCGCCGGTCAGATTCAGCCCTGTGTTTCCCGCCTTAAGCGACAGCAAGAAGATGGGATGTTCCCCTTGGTTGAACCGGTCAACCATGTCGACGCGTTGTTTTGCCGGGGTCTGGCCGTCCAGATAAAAGAAACTCAAGCCCTTCTCCTCTAAGGCCGTACGGATAATCGCCAGCATGCTGGTAAATTGAGAAAAAATAAGGATATGCCGCCCGTTCTCAAGATAATCGGTGATCATTTCAAGCAGCTGCTCCAGCTTCCCGGATTCTCCATGATAGTCTTCCAGAAAGAGAGCAGGATGGCAGCAAATTTGCCGCAGACGGGTGAGTCCGGCAAGGATCTTGATCCGGCTCTTCTGGAATCCTTCCTTTTCAAGTGAATCCTTTGTTTCTTTCTGAATTTTTTCAAGGTAGGCCAAATAAAGCTCTTTCTGATCTTTTGTCAGTTCGGAGCTCTGGATCGTTTCAATTTTGTCCGGAAGTTCCGATAGTACGTCCTTTTTCACGCGGCGCAGCAGAAACGGCCGAATCATTTTCGCGATTTTTTCCTGCTCCATCTTTTTAAACTCGGAAAGTCCCGGAAAGAATCCAGGTAATAGCGTTTGGAAAATCGACCAGAGCTCATCAATTGAGTTCTCAATCGGTGTTCCGCTCATTGCGAACCGATTTCGAGCATTGATTTTACGGACAGATTTGGCGGTCTTTGTATTAAAGTTCTTGATGGTCTGGGCTTCATCAAGGATCAGTGTACTAAATGTCTCATTTTCATAAGCGTCGATGTCCTGACGCAGCGTTTGGTAGGACGTAATCCAGACATCCGGGCTCTGTCCCTGCTGAAACAATGCCTGCCGTTCCCGCACTGTTCCGGATGCAACAACAGCCTCCAGGTCAGGCGCGAATTTTGCCAGTTCATTCTTCCAGTTGTAGATCAGCGAGGCCGGCGTGACAATCAATGCCGGCTTAACCTCGGGCTTTGTTTCTTTTTCCGATAAAAGAAACGCGATCCCCTGTACCGTCTTACCCAGACCCATCTCGTCGGCCAGAATGCCGCCAAGACCATAATTTCCCAATGTTTTCAGCCATTGATAGCCATAATATTGATAGTCTCTGAGGTCGGCGTGGAGCGAATCGGGCAACTCAAATTCAATCAAATCCGGGTTCCTCAGTCGGTTCAAAAAGCGTCGAAAGCCTTTGCCAAACCCAACGGACGCGTGCTTTTCACCCAGTATCGAGTCAATTTGCCCGCCGCGGTAAATCGGCACGTTCAGTTGATTATCCTGAAGTTCTTTCTTAGACACATTCAGTTCGTCCAGCATCTGTTTGACAGGCAAGAATGTCTCATCCTCCAAAGGGACAAAGGTGCCGCTCGGGAGGCGATAGTAGCGCTTCTTTTCAACAAGGGATTGAAGAATGTTCTGGATCTCATTCTCATTGATTCCGTCGAGCTGGAAGCGGACATCGAGCCAATTTTCGCTTGAGTCCATATCAATTTTCGCGAACGGTGTCTTTTGTTCGGGCATCAGAAGCGTTCGGACTGAACCGGTCAACAAAATTTCCGCAACGTTTTCCAGTTCCGGGAGTGCCTCATACAGAAATTCGTAGATGGCCTCCTCTCCTTCGGCGTAGAGCCGTTTCCCACTGATTTTGAGTGTAGAGGCTTCGAGCATATCCATAATGGTCTGTTCTTTTTCCGCATCGCGAATAAAGATCTGATCCTCCACGCCGGTCTCTTTATTCTGTTCAAAGGGTCTCACAACCGCTTGTCCATAATGGTACTCAAGCTGAACAATCAATTGATCCTCTTCACGATCAACCATCAGTTTCGCGTGCAGCGGATGCCATGCGATGCGTTCGGAAACTGTATCGGTAATCGTCAGTTTGCTGATTTTTTTCAAACCGGGTGCGACATTGGAAAGAAACGGCTCAATCTGATCTTTTCCAATCGGCAGCGTGGTCACACCGGAACGGTTGACAATCGAGAAGAGCTTACCAATCAGCCCTTGCTGGTCGGAAGAAAGGGAATAGAATGCCCCATCTTTTAAAAGATAACCATATTGATCTAAATAGTCTGCCTCTTTCAGATCGGACAGATCCACCTCATAACCACCCTGTGAATGCTCTTCCAGACGAAATTCAAATGGAATTTCATTTTTATGTAACGTCATCCGGCTCCCACCCAAAAAGCCATTGTCAAAATTCAGAGAGCAGAATTGGAGCTGGTTCAGGAGCTTTGGAAACAGCATCGGCGGAATGATGAACTGGCGCTCATCGGAACCTGAGTAACTCCCGATATACGCGTTCTGCATCATCCTGTAATTTCGGTAGCCCATTTGCTGACCAAGCATCTCAATCACCGCTTGATCTTCAGGTGTGAATCTGTGCTCCGATGGGATAAACGAGAACTTTTGTGTAAATGTATGCGGATATTGGTTAATCACCGCCTGAATAAAATCTCTGATCTTTTTGACAACGTACAGCCTTTTGATGCCTGTTCTCATCTGCAGTGTCAACCACGATGAGTGAAGGCCGATCGTCCATTCCGTTTGCAACACCAGTTTTCGGTCACCATGCTGCCGATCATGGTTCTTCTGCTGAACGCGCGCAAACGTATCAATCAATTGATTCATTAACCCCTCATTGGAATGCTCGGTCGCATTATAGCTCGATATGCCCCATCCATCCTCCTGATATTCTTTTATTTCTAAAAGAACAGCGGCAACATGCTTGCAAGGCGATGAGAATTGCTCGGCTGCCGGGCAGTCGCAGTGATAGACGAGCGATCGTCCTTCAAAATGTATATCAACCAGATAGTAGTCTGTCCCCTCAACCTCCGCTTGCCAAGAATCGGTGTCTGGATCAAAATGCAGGCTTTCGACATGTCCTTCACTATAATAGCTGTATCCGCGTTGATAGATTATTGGGGAAAAATAGTTTTTTATTATTTTTTCTGTTAATTGAACCATGTATACCTACACACCTATTCGCTTCATTTATCACTATTACACACAACATTTTCATCGTTTTGTCCGAATCAAAAAATCAACGTGATGCAAGGCTCCCCAAAATAGCCAGAGAGCTGCGAAGACGTTGTCTTATTATCAAACGTTTACAGATCCTTCTTAAAAGAATACCAATTAGCCTAACTATAACAAAATTAAATGCAGAGTGACAGGTACACCTTAAAGAAAACGGTATTTGATGCTGAACCTGAGATAACAAACGTGATGTCCCAAGAATGTCGGCTGACAAATCATTCCGATTGCAAATATGGATAAGCTGATTATCCATGCAGGATGAGTGAACGTATCCAGAAAATTAAAACCATAACAACAACCAGGATGAGAATAGAGACATTGATAAACCAAAAAATGCTTAAATAATTGTTCATTGTGTTTTAGTATACTTAGTTCAAATTCAAATGTCCGCGGAGGTATCGATGATGGCTGTAAGAAAGGTATTTTGGGAGGATCCTTATTTAACGCAAATCGACGCAACGATTACCTCAGTATCTGCACAGGCTGTCACCCTCAGTCAAACCGTCGCCTATACTTTTAACGGGGGACAGTCATCAGATACCGGAACAATTGGTGGATGGCCGATTCTTTCCGCAGAAAAAGACGGCAAGGAGATTCGCTATGAATTGCCCTGAATCGCACCGCTTGCATGTTGGAGAGAACGTTATCGTGACAATTAATTGCCTGGCCTCAGCGCTATCGGCTGATGCGGCTTCATTTCGCGGCGGAACTGGTGCTCGAAAATGTGTACCAGTTCTTTAATCATCCGGAGAAAATCGGTGCAAATATTAATGAAGATAAAGCGCGGATTGATTTCTATTGGGAGGGCAGCATTGCAACGATTTTTTCTGAACTGACACGGCGCGTCAATCAGATGATTGAGGAGGATTTGCCGATCATTAGCGCATTCAGTGATGAGCAAAATCAACGAAGGTATTGGAGAATTGAAGGCTTCGCTCAGGTCCCGTGCGGCGGCACACATCTTCACCGGACGGGAGAGATTGGCCCGATCCACCTGAAAAGGAGGAACTTGGGTAAAGAAAAAGAGCGGATGGAAATCTTTTTTCAGGAATAAGGCCCCTCCGTCCGAATGCATACCAGGTAACGCATACTCTTGACGCCCCCCTTATGAACCTTGAAACAGCTGAATCATCGAGATCCGCGATGCAACCGGTCTTCGATGATTCAGCTTTTCCTTTACTCCATGATTTGTCACAGTAACCTGTCACTTTTTCAATGACAAAGCAACCTTTTATTCTGATCGCGCAATATCGCCGATAATATCGTGCTGAGCGAAGTCATGTTCCAGATAGGCAGCATTCTGTACAGGCAGATGCTGTTCCAATGTCTCCAGTACCTGAAGCTGAACCTTGGCCTGTTTGATTGTGTAATCCAATACATGACCGCCGATGCTGTGATCATCCGCCAGGAAGTGAATATGGTAGCCGGCAGCAGAAACTCCATTGAAAATGTCTGGTGAATAATAACCAATCAGCGTTCCACTCACATTAATCGCCTCAAACAGTTTTTGCTGGCTTGCGATCTCCGCTAATGTCGGATAGGGAGGCTGCTGCTGTTCGACAACTCGGGTTTTCATATGCTGGAACGTTCCCTGTGCCTGGACGGCAAAGAAAATATTTTCCAGATGCTTTTCCTTCAGCAGCTTGTCCTGGAACGCTTTGCTGCTTATCTTTTCAAAGTGATCCCCATCCGTAAAATCAGCAAAGTGGGCATTGGCGAATGGAATTTTAAACGAATCGGGGACTAGGGTGACCTGCCCCTGCCCATCAACCTTATAAGCCTGTCCATTTAAAATAATGAGTTCACCATCGAGGCCTTCTCCAGTGCCAATTCCGGTGTCAACATGCTGCAGCAGCGCACCAGCCGTAGTCGTACCTTCCAGCAGTCCAGCCACAAGCGTTGCCAGTGTCCCATGCTGATACAGAACCGTTGTATCTTTCATCAGTAATCCCTCCATCTAGCTTTGCGAACATATTAATATAAAAAAATTAATTTTTCTTTAAAAAAATTTGAGATTCATTAAAAAGCCATGACTTTTATCACAAAATAATCAATTTGTAATTTATTTCATACCACGAAAAATATTTTTCTTCAAGTAATTGCTATATGGATCTATTTTTCATTGACTTTCCTTTGTATAAAAAATACGTTTCATATCCTTGAATCGAGTAAATAGAATGAACGTGCTGACTCTTACTCGGGAAATATTTTAGTAGAAACAACATTGAGGATGCGAGGAAAATGCATATCGTTCTTGAAGCAGCAAATAGTGGATCATCCACATCTTAAACTCATTGCAAATATTTTTTATGCGCATCATCACCAACACAGTTGGGGCTTTTTTTCGAGTGTCCACACATGCAGTCATTCAATACTTTCCTTTTATGGATTCTTGGCCACCCACGTCACCTGAGAAAAGTTAAAAATGTAAGCGTCCTGCCCTTCCGGTGTCGGCGTATTCATTTTCACATGTATAATGATCAACTTTTCATGCTGTAAAACAGCTCAAGTAGCTGTGAACATAGCGCCACGACTCATTGATCCTCTAACGCCGGCACTTTAAAAGGTTCGTATCGATGCTAATGATCACTTAAAAGTCATTCTTTGGGATGTTCTGTATTGATTTTTCAGGCAACAAGCCGATGAGAAAGTTAACATCAAACGTATTATGGAGGTTTAAAATGGTTACCTTTTACATCGGTTCGTATTTCCCTTGTTATTCTGCCGTGTCTCTCCAGAAGGTTTCACCTGTACCGCCTGATCCTGCATATTCTGAAAACGTCTCATACGGTCCAATTCTTCCTGGGCCTCTCCCTGAATAAATCGGCTTAACCCCTTCCCATCCTGAGTAGCCAAATAAGCTATATACTGCGACTTTTTCTGACTCCTGATAACGACTGGAGGTAAATTATGCTGCAACAATGAATAGTTCATCAACATTCGTCCGGTACGTCCATTACCATCTGAAAACGGATGAATACACTCAAAAGCGATATGGGCTTCGCTGACGGCCAGATAACGCTCGTCGTCTGATTGCGTATGTTCCAAACGATCATTTAAATGATCGACCCATTGACTCATCAAAAGTGGTGTCTCCACTGCACTGGCCGTCTGAAACTCGGCACCAAGTATGGCATTATCAGCACTTTTAAATTGACCACGGTCATGCTGCAGGCGATCAGTCAGCGCTGCATGAATCGTTCTAACAGTTGTCATAGTCAGAAGATGACTATTATCCAATTCGGCCAAAACATAATAAAAAGCCTGTTCATGATTTTTGACCTCATAAATCTCTCTTAAATTCACACTTCTCTTAGAAGGCGGCACCGTATCATAAAGAACAATGGATATCGTTTCCGTCAGGGACAAAGTGTTCCCCTCAATAGCAGTGGAATGGTGCGCAAAACGAACCAGCACATCATCCAAATACTCCTTTGGCAATTTAAGCAAGTGATTCCCCCCCAATGACTAGGCAACGATCACTTCGTCAGATTCACGGCACGAAAAATAGAACTGCTTCCATTATCACTCGTTCTCACTTTTTTTGCATTCCTTTGGGCGTTTGTTTAACCCCAAAATAGCTGGATTGATGGTTACAGCTGGTATCTTGTTATTAATACCTGATTTTTCAGCAGAAAGAGACGGATTGTCTGTCCAAATTTTAGGTTACCGTTGTAACTGCCCGTAACACGATCTTTTTTATTCATTCTCGAACATGCTATTGAACTACCGATTAGAAAGAGTGAAAAGACAGTTTATAGCAAGTCTGACAGCTTATTTTTCCGTTTCAATGGATTTTAAGGTCTTCCCATCTTTATTTTTCCATGCAGTTCTGCCATTCGCATTGCGCCCCATGACAATTGATGCTGCCAAAGAGGGACTGGAAAAAATTCTATCCTTTGTAAATATATAATTGTCATCGATAATATTTGTAGCGATCAAATCTTTACGTAATTTTCTTAATGAAGCAGACATCGAAGTCGTAACCTGTGTCGCGATAGCAGAGCCTTTTGTTACGGCAAAACCATCAACGACCGGCTTGCCTTTTGCATTTGCACCGCGAATCGCATGAATATAAAAATAGTCATCATTTTCCTTATTATTGCTATAGTCAATGGCCGGTTCTAATACCTTATGCCCTAAAGCACTCATCAGTAATTTTGTATTTTCAATGAACTCTTCCATCTCTGCACAATCCGCCTCTGATAAAGAAGATTGCGTCGGGATGGTCCTATTCATTAATTGATAACGATTGGCTTCCCTGGCTATGGAATAAATGCGACTTTCCAGATATTTGATATGCGCTTTATTCAAATGATCATCTTTGCTAATAAAGACAATACATTCAGTCCAAAATTCCTTGCTTGATAGATGCTGATTCAGTCGATCATAGATATTCTCTGCTTCCCCAATATATACCTGATTCGAGCCATCTTCATCATTTTTTCCAAACAGAAAATAAATGCCTGTATGCGTAAGTTCCTCTCGGTCAGAACTGCTCTTGACCATGGTACGAGGAATCTTATATGCCTTTCCCGTCCAATTCGAGAGCTCGCAAACCCATCGGCTGTTCGAATCACCTTCAATTAGAAAAATGCGAATGGATTTACCAAAGTTCATTGTTTGGCTCCTAAACTATTTTTGAGATGTATTTTCAATTCCCGATCCACGGTTCGGGTCGAATTTATTGTCAAAGTACTGATTTAATAAGGCTTTATAGAGACCAATGTATAAATTTTTTGTAAACAAAAGTTAATAAATAACACTATAATACATGAATATTCGACAATATATGGTAAATTTCCTTCCATAATTTCAATTTTCTACTTTGTGTGAAGCAATGATTTTTACTTTGAAATGAAATTAAATATTAAAAGCTAAGAGAGATCCCATACCATGACTTTAATATATAAAATTCAGATGATCTTGTCTTTTGTTTTCCTGTTTCCATCGCCGTTTAACCACCCAAAACACGGCACTTAGGCACAAATGCCTTCTTCAAAACCGGGACTTCATCCTTATTTTTCGCGAATGCTGCCACAGAATGTTCAAATGATCACTATACAGCGTTAAAATAAGTAAGAATTGAAATCGTTTATAACTCCTACATCACTCCATATTGGGAGGCTCATCTATTGAAAGCTATGAAACTTGTGATCCCCGCTCTCATCCTATCCTTACTCTTAGGAGGCTGTTCTATTTTGAATAATAACCAACAATCAAATTCAACGCCTAAAGAAGAACAGGAAAAAACATCAGATAGTCCATTTATGAGTGTGCAGAAATACACTGGCCAAGGCTATTCACTTGATGGCGGCGAAGAAAATGATAGAATCGCAGAAGCCCATCGCGATGAAGTCATTAAGGCCGCTGAAAAGTTTTTTTAACCAGGTACAAAACCAAGGTCAAAGTCCATAACCTTGTTGGCAACAGAGACGGGGTCACTGTTTTCGTTGAATCAATCGGTGAACCACATTTTTATACGTACGCTGTGGTTCCAATTAAGAATGAAAAGATCTTAGTGAATCAAGTTTGGTCACAGAAGGAAGAAGTTGATGATGCAATCAGAACTGGGATTTATGCTTTAGTTTATGATCAGCAGTTCAAGAGTCTGGATAACTATATTCAACGATTAGTATTAAAATATCCGATTATTGGATTAAAGCAAGAAGCCATAGAAAATGTTGGCGGTAATGGGTATAGCACACCCTATTATTACGTTTCTATGACGAGTGACACCGTTGTAAACATTGATTTGAATAGATTGTATCTTAAACATTCGAAGTGGGGGAAAAATGAGTGGAAAAAAGCACTCACAAATGCTCAAATTGATCCAAAGCTTGTGAGTATTGTTGTGCAATTCTATATGAAAAAAACAGTTGGAAAACCAAATAAAGCGATTATGAATGAAATCGTAACTGGTCTGAAAAATGGCAAAGCATTTCCTCCAGGTTCCTACAATATTATTCTTCATAGTAATCGTATTAATAAGGCTACTGCAAGAGGAGAAGAAAAAAATGAACTGGAGAGAGCTAATCCAAATCAAATTATTAAATATTAATAACGAAAGGAGGAATAAATTTGCCAATCATTTTAAAACGAACCGTAAATAAGGTTAGCAGTGTAACAAACCATAAAGATTTAGTGGAATTAGCTGGTTTTCAATCATATAAAATAAAAGAGGGGGAAAGATATCGCTTTATTAAAGTGAATGATAAAAAATATCAAATTGTGAGCATAATTGGTCCAAAAGAAAATAAAACCGGTCTCGATGCCATGACCGTCCAAAATGTCGACACTGGTGAATACACCGTTGTCTTTCAGGGCACGCAAGTCAGGGGCAAATACGGCATGCATGACATGATCACCGACATTCAGCTCCTCGGCAGCACCGAACCGGAACAGGTGAAAGCCGCACGTGCTTACTTTGATCGGATGAATAAAAAATACGGTGTTCACTCAGTATGCGGCAACTCCTTAGGCGGCGCGCTTGCTAACGTACAGGAGAATCAAGTATGCGCAGTCTGAAACGTGTGAGTGACAATATTCAGAATGCCAATGAAATCCTACAACGCTTTCCATCGCCGTTTAATCACCCAAAACACAGCACTTAGGCACAAATGCCTTCTTCAAAACTGGGACTTCATCCTTATTTTTCGCGAATGCGTCATAAAATGTTCAAATGATCACTATGCAGCGTTAAAAAAAGTAAGAATTGAAATCGTTTATAACTCCTACATCACTCCATATTGGGAGGCTCATCTATTGAAAGCTATGAAACTTGTGATCCCCGCCCTCATCCTGTCCTTACTCTTAGGAGGCTGTTCCACTTTGAATAACGATCATCAAGATGCTTCATCGACAAAAAAACAGCAGGAAAAACAATATGAAAACAATTTTATAAGTGTGCAAAAATACACCGGTCAAGGCTATTCACTTGATGGAGGCGAAGAAAACGATAAAATCGCAGAAGCCCATCGTGATGAAGTCATTAAAGCTGCTGAAAAGTTCTTTTTAAGCAAATACAAAACCAAGGTCAAAGTCCACAACCTTGTCGGCAACAAAGACGGGGTCACTGTTTTCGTTGAATCAATCGGTGAACCACATTTTTATACGTATGCCGTTGTGCCTATCAACGAACAGAAAATCGCAACCGATCATGTATTTTCTGAAGAAGGGCAAGTTGAAGATGCCATCAGAACTGGAATTTATGCAATGATCTATGATCGAGAATTTAAAAATTTAGATAACCTGCTAGAAAAGTTTGTATCAGTATACCCAGTTATTGGGTTAAATAAAAAAGCAGTTGAAAATGTTGGCGGTGATAGATACAGCACACCTTATTACTACCTATCTATATCCGAAGATGCATTTAGTACAGATCTTTTTAAGGAATATTTAAATCATCCGCATAGGAATCATAATGAATGGAGGAATAGAACAGAAGATGTAGAGGTCAATCCTAAACTCGTTTTTATAACAATTCAATTATATATGAAAGATCTTGATCAAGAACCTAATAAACAAGTTTTTAAACAATTGGTTATAGATATTGAAAAAATTAAAAATATTCCACCAGGTGCATATACTATCTTGCTTCATGACAATAAAATTAATAAAAAGGATGATAATGGACAAAAGCAAAACTCTTTGGAACGAGGAGATCCAAAGGAAATTATAAAATACTGACGTAAGGGGAGGTGTACGTTAACATGAAAGAAATAAAAGCTAAAGATCTTGATCATTTGAACAACAGAACTTCGGATAAAGATCTTGTTAAAATAGCAGGCTTTTATGCGTATAAGGAATACAAAGTTGGTACTGAGATTTGGATACAGGGTCATGAATATGTAATTCGTAATAAAGTAAAAGATAAAACTGGTTTAAATGCTATAGTTATTAAAAATCTAAAAACTAGTGAATACACCGTTGTCTTTCAGGGCACGCAAGTCAAGGGCAAATACGGCATGCATGACATGATCACCGACATTCAGCTCCTCGGCAGCACCGAACCGGAACAGGTGAAAGCCGCACGTGCTTACTTTGATCGGATGAATAAAAAATACGGTGTTCACTCGGTATGCGGCAACTCCTTAGGCGGCGCGCTTGCTAACAGCGTAGCGGTTCATCATAAGAACGTTCGCGCCGTCACGCTTGATCCGGCAATTTTACCTGAAGGTATGGTGAAAGCGGATCGCGAATATCCGAATGTAACCAACTATTTTACCAAGTATGACGGCCTGACACGCGGAGAATTGGGTTTAAATCTGGGTGATCGTTTTCCCGGCAGAATCTATCAAATTAATTCCGGTGTACCTTATTTTTCTAGGGCCTTCGCGTCCAATCATGTCGGCTACAATGGCGAAGATCCGCAAACGATCGAAATCGGCAAAAAAGGTGAACCCGGTTACGGCACAATCGAGATCGCAGCCGATGAACACATCGTCACAAGTATTTGGACCGGTGAGCCATTGTATGGTGGCAGTTCAGGACGAATCAAGATCAACAAAGCAAGTCTGGATACACTGGCCGATGCGCTGAAAAGTCAGGTATTGGCACGCCTGAAGCGTGCAAGTGATTATATTCAGAATGCCAATGAAATTGTCGCTGCTGAAAAAGCACAACGGGCACACCGTCTGGCAAAACTCGAAAAACAGTTTGAATCGATTCTTGAAGATGGATTTGGCAACAGTCCGTTATTTAAAGGAATGGCTGCCGGCGGGTACATGATACAGAGCGTGCTTGATCACCTGCAACAGCAATTACTGAACATCGATGTCTGTGTTCGTTCGATTGAGCACACTATTTTCTCCCCGCCTGCAAAAATAACCCAATTCGTCTCAGTAAAAGGACTTGGTTTATCGGGTTTAATCGATCAAGCACTGCGCTCGGTTCATGACCTGCGCCATCATTTTGACCAACTCAGTCGCAATACGTCCAGAATCGTGAAACAAGATCTTCCACGCCTGATCGCCAATGAAACAACAGGTGCGGCTGATGCGGTTGTTGATGCGTTCTACAAACATGAAGTCATCGTCGGCAAACACCATAAAACGCTGTACCGGCAAATTGAAATCTATCGGAAACAAGTGAGAGAAACCGGCAGAAATTTTCAGAACGCCGATATTGCGGTAGCGGCAGGCAGCGGAGCGACTCCATCCAATCAAATCTCCGTTCATTCCTCAGTCGGCCCTTCACTTGAACCATCAAATAACCTGCCCTACAGGACAAAAACAAAAGCCATTCAAGTCAATCATGCAAAAAACGAATTTAAAATGAAGCTGCAAACGGAGCTGACCCCAGTTGTCGGCACGATTTATGGCACCTTAGCCACTTTGGAAGGCATCTCAGAATCAATTTCCGGTGGAATCAAATTTGCCGGCAATGCCATCTGGTACGGTTCGCTGCCGACCTTACTGATCGGACTTTTCACAGACTGGGATGAACGTCTCAATCGGAACATTCGCCATGCCATGAAGCCACTGGATGATTTTTCAGAAACCATTCACGCCATCAAAAAAGGAATCAGCTATCTCAATGCTTATCTGCCCCGTCTGACCGCAACATATGCACCGTTTATTGAAACCGCGATTTTTAAAAGTGATCGCTACACCGATGTAATCACCTACAACGGCGCAGCTGCCGACAGTCTTGAAGAGATGGAGCTTCTTTTTCAGGACATCGTCCATCAGCTGTCGGATCAGCAAGCCGTAGCAATCACTGCATTGGAATCCCAATCAAGAAAGATTCTGAAAAACATCAAACAGCTGCATACGGATGTGCAGCGCGGCGCGTAAAAAGTACAATTCAGTACGATTGTCTTACAATTCCCCTGAACTTCGCTTTGTTAACTTCTTTCTCATGGAACTTCAAGCGATGTGACTGCCGTTCTTTTGTTTACATTCATAGAAGCATGTTTTTGAGCGAAACTTTGAAACAATGCTGCTGCCTTCGAAAATAAATAAAAGGGAACGAAAAATCGATCAATTTTCCGTCCCCTCTATTTGAGTTTTTAATTAGTGATGATGCTCATTTCCTTTTTTCATCATACGCGGCATCATAAACAGATGCATCAGCGGACAAATGAGCACCGCGGCCAGTAAAAGCAGATTACCGGACCCTGAAACACCGCCGCTGAGAAACAGACCGGCGATGACAATAATCGGAATGATTATGCAGACTGCCAGCATCAGGCTATGATTGTGTTGCTGTCGCCCTTGCTGACTGTTGTTTTCATTTTCTTTCCCATGCTGGTCATGGTTGCCACAACAGTTCATGATCATCACACCTCGATTAATTTTTGCCTTTTTGTTGCTGCAATTGTTCACGCAAAAGGGTATTCTGTTTTTTTAACTCATCTAATTCAGCTGCGCCTCTCCCGTGTTCCGAATGATCGTCTCCACTCTGTTGATGATTTCCTCTCATCATCAGCAACATCATCGGAAGCATCATCAGCGGACAGGCAAGCAGCGCCAGCCAGGACCAATCCATCGATTTCTTCCTCCTCTCCTTCATCAATCACCAGTTTAAGAAAGAAATGTGTGGAATCTGTGTGGAAACCATGAGGAAACACGTCATTTAAAATTTTAGGTTTCATTTTCTCTTGGCTCTATAGTGCAGCCACAAGTAGAGGCTGCAAAAGGCAATTACGGGGCAGGCTGCCCACATACAGACCTTAACGAGTGTTTTCCCGAAAACGTGAAAACTTTCATGTCCAAAGGCATTAGCGGAGAAAAGCAGACAAGTCAGGCCCATAATAATAAGGAAAAGTGAGAAGAACCAATCGATTTTTTTCATGACGGAGTGTTTTCCTTTCCCCGATGTTTTTTATAAGGAAAACGTAAAGTAAATGTCGTTCCTTTGCCCCTCCGGCTGGTCACTTGGATCGTCCCGTCCTGCATCTCAACATATGTTTTCACAATCGACAGACCCAGGCCGGTTCCGCCATACTGACGTGCCCGGGATTTTTCCACACGATAAAAACGTTCAAAAATATACGGAAGCTCATCCTCAGGGATGCCGATTCCTGTATCCGATACCGTCATTACAGCCGTCTTCTTTTGATCGATCAGTTGAACAGAAACCCGTCCGTTTTCCGTGTACCGAATCGCGTTTTCCAACAAATTCAGCAGGATCTGTTCCATTCTTCCACGATCGCCAAGCAGGTGCGGCATGTGATCAGGCAGTTCAACATGCAGACCTATGTTTTTCTGTTCTGCTTTGATCATGACTTTTTGTGCGGCTGTCTGTGCGACTTCTTTGAGGTCAACAGGTTCTATGGCGAGCGAAAGCTGACCTTCCTCCATTTTGGCCAGATCAAACAGATCATGAATCAGCTGTTCCAGACGGACAGACTCCTGATAAATGATCGAAAGCGATTGTTTTTTCTCTTCATCAGTATTCACTAATCCATCATTTAAGACTTTGGCATAGCCCTGCAGATAGGTGACCGGGGTTCGCAGTTCATGTGAAATATTTGAGAAAAAAGTACGCCGCGAGTCTCGATATCTTTGCAGACTGGCCGCCAGACCGTTAATTGAATGCCCCAGCCTGCCAAGTTCATCCCGACTTCTCAGACGAAGCCGGGCATCCCAGTCACCATCAGCCATTTTTTCGGTCATTTGCTGCATCTGCAGAAGCGGCCTTGAGAGCAGTTTGCTTATCATAAGAATGAAACCAAGAGCGAGCAAAAACGCGCCAAGTCCGGAAAGCATCAACAAATTCCGAAGCTGCGCCAAAGAGGCTTCCATTTTCTCCATCGAAGCAATCACATAAATAGCCGAAGGTGCCGACGTTCCACTTTGAATGGATTTGCCGACAACATAAAAAGGTTTCCCGTGGGCATCTCTTCTCATAAAGGAATCCGAATGTCCTCTAAGCAGGCGACGGATATCTCTCGTTTTGATTAATTCGGAATACTTCTTCTTTTCACCAGGGTAAGGCAGAAGGCCGCCCTGATGGTTTACCTGCAAAACGCTCACATCGGAAAATTCGGCAAACGTTCGAATCATTGATCGAGCAGTGGCGTCACCGGATTCAGCCATTGTAACAAAATGCGTGGCAAGCTGATCCGTATCCTCTTTCATTTGCTTCTCATAGAAATTAGTAAAGAGTCGATCAACAGCTAATCCCAGAGAAACCAGAATCACGATCATCATGATCATCATCACCGTCCCCAGCTTAATCTCGATTCGATTGAGGTTCATGATTGCATGGCTCCTGTTTCGAACTTATAGCCAACACCCCAACTCGTCTGTATCGGCTGATAAGGAAGATGTGCTTTTTTTAATTTTTCTCTGATATTTTTCACATGTATATCAACCACACGAATGTCTCCTTCAAAATCAAAGCCCCATATTTTTTCAATAAGCTGTTCTCGCGAAAGAACCCGCCCCTTATTTTCAGCCAGTGTAAGAAACAGCTCAAATTCCTTATGCGTTAAGTCGATCGGTGTATCACGGACAAAAATCTGACGTCCTTCACTGTCAATCGCCAGTTCAGGAAAACGGAGCATATGATTCTCAATTTGCTTCAGTAAAGTCAGAGAAGCGCGCCGAATCAGCGCGCGGATACGGGCAATCAGTTCTTCCGGATCAAACGGTTTGGTCAAATAGTCATCCGCCCCAAGTTCAAGTCCCTGAACCTTTTCTTTTGTTTCATCTAAAGCGGTCAGCATCAAAATGGGAACCGATTGGGCCATACGAATTGACCGACAGACCTCCCAGCCATCCATGCCCGGCATCATCACATCTAGAATAACCAGATCGAATGATTGATGCTTCATCTTCGAAAGTGCCTCGTGTCCATCGGCCGCTTCAACAGGAACAAAACCTACTTTTGATAAATAGATGCGTAGCAGGTTACGCAGTTTCCAATCATCGTCGACCATCAAAATAGTTATTTTTTCCATGCTCATCATCTGCCTCGGCTTTCGATTACCTGCAACCCGTAGATCCCACAAGCATCGTTCACTTATGTACCAAAATTTTTTGCAAAAGACAATTCATAAATTTTAGTATAAAGGAATCACGATTCATTCATCCAGATCAGGAGGGGCATCATAATTACTGAATTCTCTCATTCTAACCAGTAAATGTGTAGATTTTGTTAGGGGATATAAAGGCCCTCATGATTCTTTTTTCGGATTCGGAAATGGGAGACATGTACAAAAAAATAGATTTCCTGTGACAATGGAACCCAGATTATTCAGGTTATTTATAACGCAGTAATATTTTTTATATCTTGAATTTGTCGGAAATTTCACCGGAAAAGCATTCAATGATGCCTGGATAAATGGTCATCGTCTGAAAATACCGCATACCGCCTCTCATTGTAAAGGTGTTGGATGTAACGACGAAGAGCTTTCATTTTTTTCTTCTCCTGGTTGTCTATCCGATTTTTTTCCAGAGTTTTTTTCATGATTCCTGTATGCATAAGGAAGTTTACATCTCGATCCGGATAACGGTTTACTAAGTTACGCAGTATTTTCTTACCTTGCTTTGTGATGACGATATATCCATCCTTATCTGCCCGCAGCAGTATATTGAATTTTTCAAAAAATTGCTGGCGATTATAAATCCATCTATTCAGATTGGTGTGATTTTTTTCGATATGTCGGAATAGTCGTGTGGTGTTTAATACGTCATCGTTAGCATTATGCCATTTCCCTTTAAAATCAATGCCATATAATGATAAAGCTGTGCGCAGACTCGGCTGAGCCGTTAACTGATGATCTGCCATGATGATCTCCTGAAGATTCATATAACCTTTAATCCAATTTGTATTGGCGTGATATTTGAAAGCATTGTCTAAGAAAAAACGGATGTCGTCATGGCTAAAGCTGACAAAGATAACCGATTCAAAAAATTGCCGGTTCAACGCAGATACAAAGGCAGAAAAATACGGAGCGTGACTGACATCGTTCATCGTTATTCCGGTCAGTTTCCGGATGTAGTTCTGAATGCCAAAGTTGGGTTTAATGTAGGAATTAAAAAACTTGATTTTATCCTCAGATGTGTGATCGTGATAGATTCCGCAGCTAAACTGAATAATTTCATCAATCCCATTTGCATATACATGGCTTGTATTTGCTTCAAAATCAACAATTAGATAATCCATAGCATCACCCGGCCTGTTTCTTCAGATCCTGATTTGATTTTAAGTATAATGCAGCATTACTTGAACCGTAAAGAAATTAGTCGATAAGAAAAACCGGGCAAAAAGCGCCCGGTCCTTTGCTATCGACCTTGTGCTTATGCGACACTCCAGCTGCTCGCTTGCCGCGGGCGATCCGGGAGCCTCCTCAAACAATCACTAATCTGCGGGGTCTCCCCTGGCTCGCTGATCCCGCAGGCGTCTCGCGCCTTCGTGTCTGGTTTGCACTGTATTACTAAACCAAAAAATTATATACTTTCTTATCTTTTTAGAAAACTTGGCTTTGCCAAGCCTTTAAGCCGCAGGACGCGGCGTTTTTTCGGACCGCTTATACTATTTTCCTTAAAATTTATATACTTTCTTGTAGTATAATAAAAGCGGACGAAAAATCATTTAATTTCTCGTCCCCTCTGTTTAAATGCTGTTTTTTAATTATTGACGATGCCCGTAATCTGTTTACCATCAGCCGTAAAAACCGCAAAAGATGATCATTGGACATAGACCGTTGTATTAAAGCAATCATTATGCCTTCCGTTTTAGATGATGGGGTGCGTATTTGATGACTGTATTAAAGATAATGCCCCACTGTTCCTCGCTGAGACAGCCCACTTTACATTCGTCTTTTATACTTAATCTCCGCCTCAGATGCTTTAATTGTTTGGCTGTGAACAGGCATGCCAAAACGGTCCCTGCCGATTCATCCGGTTTTCGTAATAAGGCTTTGGCTAATGTTCTGAACTGTTCTGCGTATTGAATGGGGATAATCGGCTTATCCCTTCTTCGGATGCTGAGCATCGCTGACTCCACCTTGGGCGGCGGTGAAAAGTGTGTCTTCGGTATCGTTCTTTCGATCCGCAGATCAAAGTACATCCGCCACTGAAGAACATAAGCATCTTTTATCCGCCTGGATACAAACCGTCTGGCAGCCCCTTTTTCCATAACAATGATACCTCTTACCAGCTTCCGCTTTGGATGATTAAGCAACATCTTCATAATAGGCGTCGTGATCGCATACGGAATATTTGAAACGACGATAAATTCCTTTCGCGGTAAATGAACGCTTAAAATATCCTGTTTGATGATCTTCACATTTTCATATGAAGCAAGTTTTTTGTTTAAAACCGCTACAAATTTTTCATCGATTTCAACTGCCAGTACATGATTTGACCTGTGGGCGAGTTCACTCGTCAGCGCGCCTTTACCCGCACCAAATTCAATGACCGTATCACTTTTTCTGATTGATGCTTTATTCACAATATCCTGAACGGTCCTTTTATTGTGCATCAAGTGCTGTCCTGTAAAATTTGGGGGTTCACCGCGGCTCAGCTTCTTATTACTGTACCTGTGCCTGGTTTTTCTCATTGTATCCTCCTTAATCAATCACCAAATGGCCTGTGGTGATCAGAAAAAAAGAGAGAACAACTCGAACCAGAGACAGCTTAACCCCAATAATAATCCATAAAAAAGAAAGGCAGAAAATCCACCTTCCCGTCTTATTCCTGTGTTTACCAGACATTATAAAAATGGACAGACTTATTCCGTTTAACTCTGATCACAACAGAGCCATTGAAGTATTTAATTACAAATTCTTCAATGTACGAAACGAAGTCTGGCTGATTGCATACGATCTATCCTTCCCTTACCAGGTTAAGCTTACCTTCATTATAATAAAAGTGGATTTTTCACACAAGACCGTTGAACGACAGGTTGATCTGCACCGAAGATCTAGTAATTCCGAAACCTTTCATCCAATGTTGCTTTTTTCCTGAACAGAAAAACAGTACTGCCCCGTTAAAGAGCATTAGGCTCATGTATTAAGGGGAGAAACTCACACGAACAAAATATCGCAGCAAAGAATTTTGAAGATCTTCAATTCCCGAAAGATGGAACTTTAATACATTAGGAGGACATAGCTGTTGTCTCTACCGTATTTCGATAGAGCTTGAGGCAGTATGACCACCATTAATGATCTCTCATACTTTAATAGAATGTTTTTCTATCCATGTACTAATTTGAGAAGTGGCGATCTTATTCTCTTGATCAGATATCTTAACTGTAAAATCTTCTTTTTCATTTGGATCCGCATGTATTTTATAGCCATTTTTTCTCAAAAAAACTTCCAGTGACGCGTAAGCTGTTCTTTTGTTTGCATTAAAGAAAGCATGATTCTGAGCTAAGCTTTGAAATAATGCGGCAGCTTTCGTAAATAAAGTCGGATAGGCATCTGCTCCGAATGCTGATGCTCTCGGACGGTTAATGGCACTTTCCAATAAGTGAGCGTCTTTAATTCCAATATCTTCTTCCGGGGAGTATTTCCTGATCAGAAAAGCATTTAAGTAAATCACTTGGGTTTTAGTCAGATAATAGGTCATCGATCAACAAGGCCTTTAAAGACAGAATCATTTTCCTTAACGATTTCATTGACCATCTCAATAAATTCTGTATCGATTCCCTCTGGAAGTTTTATGGCTTTACGTTTACTTATTTTAACCGTGCCGTCATCCAAATTTTCAAACGTAACCTCATCACCGGCAGTCACACCAAGATGTTTTAAAACTTCTTTTGGATAGGTTGTACCATAACTGTTGCCCATCTTAAAAATTTTGCGTTCCAATGTCATTTCACGCTCCATCACAATATTCTCCTTTCTATTGTATGCAAGCATTATGATGTATATACAATAACACGTAATTATTGTATATACAATATAACAGTTATACATAAATGCCCTTTCCGTCAACTCTATACGTCATCATCATTGATCTGTTCGTTCAGATTAATTTTAAATTTTTTTGGGGCCGAACCAAATTTATCAGGGGATATGCTCAAAGAACAGCATCAACGTGACGAATCAATAGCAGTAAAGATTTTTGATGACCTTCTTGCTTGTGCAATAAATGTGCAAAATGGTTCAGAATCCTATCGTTTTCTATCGTATTCTCCAAAAATGAAAAAAGCTCATAAATCCCATTAGATCAAGGATTTACAAGCTTTCCGGAAGTTTATAACTTCATCAAAATTCATCTCAAAATACCGGTGGTCGGGGTCGAACCGACACTCCCGAAGGAACACGATTTTGAGTCGTGCGCGTCTGCCAATTCCGCCACACCGGCACAACAAAATAATTTAAAATTTAAATGGAGGCGACACCCGGAATCGAACCGGGGATAAGGGTTTTGCAGACCCGTGCCTTACCGCTTGGCTATGCCGCCATATTGAAATAATAATGGAGCGGAAGACGGGATTCAAACCCGCGACCCTCACCATGGCAAGGTGATGTTCTATCACTGAACTACTTCCGCATAAAACTGGCCCAGCTGGATTCGAACCAGCGCATGACGGCACCAAAAACCGTTGCCTTACCGCTTGGCTATGGGCCAATAAATGGGGCGGTTAGTGGGGATCGAACCCACGCATGCCGGAACCACAATCCGGTGTGTTAACCACTTCACCATAACCGCCATAATAATAGTGACTGTTTAAAATCATGGGAAAAACGCTGCCGAAGCCGATGATCTGACCTGCTCCCGCGCCCTTTTTTCCATTTTAAACATTTATTTAAAACAACAGGGGTAGTAGGAATTGAACCCACACTGGAGGTTTTGGAGACCTCTGTTCTACCTTTAAACTATACCCCTATAATTATGTAATGGAGGGAGAAGGATTCGAACCTTCGAACCCGTAGGGAACGGATTTACAGTCCGTCGCGTTTAGCCTCTTCGCTATCCCTCCACAATAAAAGGATATAAAATAAAATGGTGCCGGTCAGAGGACTTGAACCCCCAACCTACTGATTACAAGTCAGTTGCTCTACCAATTGAGCTAGACCGGCATAAATGGTGGCTCGAGGCGGAATCGAACCACCGACACGAGGATTTTCAGTCCTCTGCTCTACCGACTGAGCTATCGAGCCATTATGTATAAATATGTGACAGCCAGTTGCTGTTAATAGTAAAAATAATAAATGGCGGATCCGAGCGGATTTGAACCGCCGATCTCCTGCGTGACAGGCAGGCATGTTAACCCCTACACCACGGATCCACAATAATTGCGGGGACAGGATTTGAACCTGCGACCTTCGGGTTATGAGCCCGACGAGCTACCAGACTGCTCCACCCCGCGATGATATGGTGGAGGATATAGGGCTCGAACCTATGACCCTCTGCTTGTAAGGCAGACGCTCTCCCAGCTGAGCTAATCCTCCAGATTAAGTTTGAACAAGCCACTAAAAACACCATTACATTCTAATACATGGCTGATCAAAAATCAAGAAAAACAATGACCCGTACGGGATTTGAACCCATGAACCCACCGTGAAAGGGTGGTGTCTTAACCACTTGACGAACGGGCCACAATAACCACAGGCACGAAATCTCGCCGCCGACTTTTAAAATATTATCACTATTTCATGTGAATTGCAAGTGTTTTTTTGCCTTATTTTTAAACAACAACTTCTTTAGTATAACCGATTGGGACAATGGAAAACAATCCCTGATACGTCTTTTCCCGACTATATCCTGGAAAAGGGCATTTTTCTTCATTATTGTCTGCCAGATCGTTCGAGGTCCGCTCTTGCATAAGTGATAAACCACCATACTTTTCCTTGAACATTCAAAGATCTTATGCTAGTTTTTGACTATACATAGAAATAAATCGCTCGGCTCAGTAACGTATGATTAACCCTGAGCAAGCTAACAAGCGATATGCCGCCCCCTCTCTCATACACGATCCACCCAGACTCGGTGCGCCCTGAAAAAATGAATAGAAGCAAGCCCACATCCCTTATTCCATTAGAAAACTTGGCTTCGCCAAGCTTCTGGCGAAAGCGAAGCCGCCATCGCACTTATACTATGTTCCTTAAAATTTATATACTTTCAAGAGTATAAAAAAGGAGTTCGCCAATGAAACGGTTTATGCTTTGGACGGCGATACTGATGGCTGCGGCATTGATCGCAGTCACGATTTATTACCAGACAAGTGACCTTGTCGCCGGATCCTTTCACGTACTTTTCCAGAAAAATCACCCGCAAAAAGCGGTAAAGGCAAAAAACCCGTTGTATGCGGAGACGACGCAGAAAATCAGCTATACACTGCAAAATAATCAACTGCATGTCACCTATGACAAGGGAAAGCAATGGACAACCGTCCCCGTCAGCAAGGATCAGTTGTTCGGAGGAGAATACAGCGGCAATCGGCAGGAATTGATTGATGGCAGCTATCTGCTGACGAAAAGTCAAACTGTTTTCTTAACAGAACAAGCTACAGATCACAATGAAATGAAACTCGCGCTTGTCATGTCGGAGGATCAAGGAAAAACCTGGCGACATGCAGTGGTGACCAGCTATGTACCTGGCATTCGTTTTCGAAAAATAGGCTTTCCGGCTTCCCAATTCGGTTATGTCATCGTTTCCGCCGACCGGACAATGGCGCAGGAAGGAACATATATTTATTTGACCCCGGACGGTGGAGATACATGGAAGAAAACCAAAAGCCCGGCAACGACTGCATTGATTGCTGACGGCGGGTTTGTCAGTGCTCTAAATGGGTTCATGTCTTATGGGACGATCAATCCGGACAGGCCGCGTCTTTATGTGACACGTGACGGTGGAAAGCACTGGCTGCAGGCAAGCATACACATGCCGTCCAAGTACAGTCATGTCTTTGTTCAGGCTGAGACGCCGGAATATGAAGATGATCACTTGATGCTCCTGATCAATCAGGGAGAAAGCGGCGATTATAAAGGCAATAAAGTCAAAGGAAAATTCATTTCCAGAGATCAGGGACGTACATGGACCTTCTTGAAGGAGGTGGCTGCAGATGAAACGGATTAAGCAGACCATAGGCGGGCTATGCTTCGCTCTTTCCCTTGGCTTCTTCGGATTGCAGTGCGGTTATTTTTGGTTGCACCTGCAGTTCGGCATCGAATATTTTGATAAACGCTATTTTTATCTCATCAACAGCCTTTGTCTCTGCAGTCTGTCGCTGGCCCTCATCTTTTTACTGACACTAAAGAAAAAAAGTCAGTACCTGATTGGCGGCATTGCCGCTTTCTTCATCGTAATCAGTGGGATACTGGTTGCCGGTGTGGGCCATGACGAAGGCCTGACAACCAGTCTGTCGCCTGACCAGCAGCGTCTGCTTGTTGTCAAAACGGATCGTCGTTCCGGCCGAACGATCTACTACCGACCATATTATTGGATTTTTGTACGTGCCAAAGAAGCACTGCCCGGCCTGCCGCAAAAACCGATTAAGATTAAATGGATTACTTCTGATGTTGCCGCACTCACCTATCGGTCAGCGGATCAACAGCTCCGGCAGTATCTCGCCACCTATGGCAGCCGCGGCAACGGCGGTTACAGCCATGTAGCGGCAGAAATTCAAGGAACCTGGCAATCGAATGAGGCAGAAGTGGCATCGGATACCCATGGAATAAGTGTCACCGCAAACGGCAAAACGGAACGTTTCCAGTGGAATCAGATTGAACAGTTTGGAACATTGGCAGTGGTTCTGAAGCATGCAGATCAGGCCGTTTGGTCCATCACGCTGAATGATGATTTCACCCCAAATGCGGATGCCGCAAGGCCTGCCAAAGGGACGATTCGTCTTTACCAAGCCACTTTGAAAGAAACTCGTCCACAGACACTTCACCGCAGGCAATAAAGAAGCAACACATGAACAACACACATCTGAAACCAAATTTTGTGTTACTCATACATACTAATTGTAAACATAACAGAAATTAATAGATCACTTTCGAACATTTGTGATACAATTAATTACACAACAATCATCTCATTTTAATCCTACCTCTGTGTAGGATTTTTTTGTCTTGAATGTACACGCTCTACATATTAATCAGATCCTGCGAAACCAATCTTTCTAATGAATTAGTTTAAGAAATACAGCCTGACGATTCACAATCATGGATGGTATGCCCGCTTTTATCAAAAAACAGTTAATCTATAAGTTTACCCCACCCCAAAATCTAAATAGGATAATCTGAGATCACCAGAATGAAAAAACTTACGCAGCATAACTTTATCTCTTTTAAAGAATGCCATCAACAAATCTATACTAACCATTTTTTTGAATTGTCGCGATAATAGTTCCTATGAAAAACCCTTAAGCCGAATGTCATTTATCCACCCGGCTTAAGGGGAACATATGGTTTCGCTATCTTCGCGAAATTCATCGGTTCGTTCTTGCGTAATGATGCGCAAAGACGCTCATAAATTCACAAGTAAATGCTTTATAGTACCTGTCATTGATTTGTGCTTTTGCAATGATCCTTGGTTTCGCATGATCGCTGTCTAACCCATGTGACTCTGCCAAACAGACCTTGCCGTCAACGGAGCTGATCGTCATATAAATCGGTTTCCCTTCCTGGATGCGCTGAAGATAATGGGCAACCGCTTCATGTACGTCTGTGGTAACAAAATACATGTGTTCCGAATGCTTGTGATTCTCTCTGTGTTCAATAAAGTTAAAACGTGGAATGCCTGTTGTTTGCAAGCGACAACACCTCCCAGTTATTGTATTCTTTAGGAAGCTGAATATTCCTGCAAAAGACAGGGTGATAGCTATCGATAACATGAGTCTGACCGGCGTGCGCTTTCAATGGCCACCAGCTTCATCTTCCTGCATCTTATTAATGGTTTATATCTGTTTTATATCTACGGTTGATCATATGCTCATCTGACACAAAGATGCAATTCATTATGCATCTTTATGTCAACTATTTTATGATTATATGGATCAGTGAAATTTTTAAAGTAAGGCGGTCCACACTATGTCACGCCATAACCTAAGAACTGGTATTGAAATTATTTTAATGGCAATCATTTTTATTTCTTGTGTGGCTTTTGCGTATCGTGCGTTGGGCAATCCCGTGACTCTTCACCATACAGCCACGCGAATCTTTGATGACGGTGTTATTCTTTATCGTGTTAAAGACCAGGTAATGACCGTCCATGCTGAAGGCGATGGCTGGGACGGATCAAAGTGGTCGAGCGAAAACGCGCGACGCGATGGATTAAGAAAAATTAACAAACTCTACGCCGCTGTGATCCATGAAAAATATCCGATTAAACAAATTCATGTAACCGTTACGTACTATGGTAAAAAAGAGATTGAACGAGTATTGTATATAAAATAAGCAATATACACGCCATTTGTATGAATCAGGCCGCTGCAAACACTGTATTTCTGCTGATCGACAAACCATTAAAAGCAGGCAGTGAAAAATCCGCCTTTTTTTATAAATGCCAGTCAGAGAAGAACGCAGCACGACACCCAGCATGCTTGTTTAAAAAAAGGATGTCTCATCGTCAAACGATTTTTGAGACACCCTGATATACATGTTGTGTTTCATTCCATCAGTATTTAAAAAGCAGGCCAACAGTTTGAAAACCCGCACCAACCGTCCAGAAAATCACATAATCCCCTCGATGGATGCGCCCGCTTTCGATCCCTTCATACAAGGCAAGGAATGGACTGCTTGTCCCCGTATAGCCATATCGATCGCCTATGTAAATAATTTGTTCATCATTCAGATGAAAATGTTTTTGAATCTCCAATATATTGGCGAGTGAGAATTGGGACAGGCAATAGGCTTTGACATCGCTTGGCTTTAATTGAACCGAATGTAAAAGCTCCTGAATATTCTTATAAGCAGGTGGAAGCGCGCAGGCTCCATCAAAAGGAACCCATTTCAGATAACGCCCGCTCCTCCCATCTCGCAACGCCTGTGATAAGCCAAGTGAAGGGTAGATAATGTTATCTTTATTTTCCGATGTATCCGAATAATAGCTGGATTCCAGAAAACCAGATGTCCCTTCTGTTCTCTCCAGAATTACGGCACAGGCTGCATCGCCATAATTTGCATAGGTCACTTCGTCATTTGGATCACAAAGCAACGTATTGAAGTCAGATCCGACAACCAATGTCCGATTCACAACAGGATTGGTAAGCATATACCTGCAAGCATGATCGACCGCTACTGTCATTCCGCCGCAATTCGCATTAGAATCCATAATAATTGTCCGTGATCCGGCATGAATGGCATGATGAATGAAAGTTGCATTGGTCGGGAACGTATACTCCGGCACCTGAGTTGAAAACACGATCATATCGATATCTTCACCACTAAGGCCTGCACGTTTTAAAGCATCTTCAGCAGCTTCGATGCCCATGGTCAATCCATTTTCTTCCTGGTTCTGGATCATATAGCGGCTTTTTCGTCCCATATGTTTTAACAAATGATCAATATCCTTACCTTGATCTTGAAAATGTTTAAGAAAAAATTCATTGGTTACTTTTGTTTTCGGATGATATGCACCGACTGCACGAATCGTTATTTTCAACTAACATGCCCCCAAATAAAAAAACACCATCGTTTTTTTAACAATCACTCGGTTAAAGCATTCTGCTGTTTTTCATCACATGATTGACCATCATCAGCTTGTCTGACCCAGGAAGGTGATCATTCTTTATTTTGCGCCGATGATCGATGCAAATGAGTCGAAAATCAACAGCAGTATTTCACAGCGTCTTGCAGCACGGATGCGCCTATAACGAAATTATTTTGAAATGACTTCTACTTCCACATTACTCAGTTCGGTTTTACTGGCAATACGCCTCAGTTGCATGCCCACCGTTGCACTGCCCGCTATAAATTTAATACTTTTAAATCCACTGGCTTTGTACATCTTGTAACATTCTTCAAGCAGTGGAAGGATTTTGGGTGAAACCACCACCAATGATTTACTATCAACAATCAGATCAAACTCTTCGGCATTAATTGAGCCCACTTTACTCTGATAGCTGTTAACAAAGGATTGCGCATCTTTTTCCTGGAAACTTCCGCTGACAGCAATGGTTACTTCTTTGGTTTGCGACTGAATTTCTATTGAATACTGAGCATTGAACATACAACAATTCCTCCCTATATTTCCTATCATATTCACTATCGACATATTTTACCATTTTGTTATAGGTTTATATATTCAGGTATAACGAACTTATTTTTTAACCGCGTGCAAGCAAAAAAAGCGGTATAAAGCCATTCATTAGACTTTATACCGCTGCCGCCAAACAAATGATGCGGCTTTTAACTGTATACCTATGTAAAAATCAGCAGAATCAATACATATGAGACTTACTTTCGGATACAGGGCTCTTACTTGATACACAATATGTGCACACGTTTATCGAAAGTTGCTTTCACTGTGAATGCGGCTGTATACATTTAACTTGTCGCCTTCCTCAGATAAAGGAGAATCTATGTGGAGATACAGGTATGCGATCAGCAGGAATGTTTCCGCAGGCATCTCACCCTCTGTCTTGATGGATATCCGTGACACTGTTTTGTTAATAGAGGATAAAATTATATACTTTCTCACAAAAAATTTTTCAAGCATAATTCTTGAATTAGGCATTTATTTTTTTTATGATTCACTTGTTTCAAAAAAGATCATGGAGTGATTTTAATGCTGGATTTAGGAATACTTATTATTCGACTGGTGCTTGGATTATCCTTTGTAGGTCATGGCGCACAAAAATTATTTGGATGGTTCGGCGGGCCCGGACTGAAGAACACTGCAGGATTCTTTGAATCAACGGGGATAAAACCGGGCTTTCTAATGGCCGTTCTTGCAGGTTTATCTGAGCTGCTTGGCGGACTGTTGTTTGCTGCCGGTTTGCTGACCCCTCTTGCAGGGCTGATTATCGCAGGCACGATGGTGATTGCCATTGCTACCGTTCATGGTAAGAACGGTTATTGGGCCACTCAGAATGGCTATGAATACAACCTTCTCATTATGGCCGTCTCCATTGGTACTGTTTTGATCGGTTCCGGTGCGTACGGTCTTGACGCGTTGATTTTCGGGTGAAATCTGCGTAATCCTGTGTGTGATGCATGTGGCATGGGTTTATTATTGTGCCAATCAGTAACTATATATCATTGCTCGCCCCCATTTATGGGGGCTTTTCATTGGATGCCAGTCAATCATAATTTACACTTTGTAAAATCAATCATCCATGCCTTATGCTGTTTTTCACTCTGAACCGGATCATTCACCGATTTGCGCTCTTGCAATCATTTTTAAAGGTTGTGTACTTTCTTAGGCATATGAAAAATTATCCGTATAGATTAACAGCGCCCCGCACAAAAGAAAGCCCGATGATGTACCATTTGTCCATTTTCCCATTCATCACGATCATTGCTGAGCAGGAATCGCAGGATTATAAGTTGGTGGGGTTTTGATCCATCCCTTTTTTTCACACAGTTTACGTATTTTATTTCCAATAACAATCAAGTCAGCCATGTTCTTAAAGTAGAGCATTTGCAAATCAGTTCGAAGGGACTGCACAACATTTTTTGCAGACTGCTCAAATCCAACCAATATATTAATTTGCACCGTATTCATAATTTCTTCATCGGTTAATTTTACACTGTTCGGTACAGCATCAGGATTACCCTCAGGCTTTTTCTGGTATCCTTTGGACGGCGGAATATGCTCTTTTTTTGCAAATTCGAGTAATTCTTTTTGATGTTTTAAAGCCAAATCGACGGACTCTTTAACGACTTGTTTCACTTCCTGATCTTTTGTTGTATTCATCTCGATCTGGCAAAAAACCAGAACAGCATCCAGATGAGTCAGATACGTCCAGCAAGCCATTGCCTCACCTACATGGACCGGGGGCTCTTCATTGTCAGACAGCCTTTTAATTGTATCAACCGTTGCAGACATGATATCAGGTATATTGACCATTGTTTTTCCTCCCTTTATTCTTTCTCCATTTTTCCCACTTATTTGCAAAATATGTACGCACATATAGCGGTTGGATGTACACACGAGGCTGTTTGAGCCCTTTCTACTTAGCAAGCTTACTGCTTTATCTGTATATTTTACCAATAACATGTAATAATTCTTTTCAATATGAAGATTTTCCAGGTGCAGAAATCGCCAATTCTCTTACCAAACTTGATGCCCAACTGAAATTAACCAATTGGATTTACTTTCTCATGCTATTTGTTGAAAAATAATTTACAGGCAGTAAAAAGCGCTGTACCCCAGCCAATAATCCATAAAATTTCCATAACTATTTTTTTATATGCTCGTGGAACTTTTAACCATAATTGCAACAGTCTTTTATTTTCTTTTTCTTTTTTCATAAAAAAGCACCGGCCCTTCTG
>NZ_JAMAST010000010.1 GCF_023336505.1 Sporolactobacillus mangiferae
AATGTCATAAGTAATTTATTATGGAGGAAGAAAATTGACATTCAGACATCTTCAAATATTCATCACAGTGTGTGATAAATTGAACATGACAGCTGCTGCCGAATCCCTTTTTTTATCTCAACCTGCAGTCAGTCAGGCCATCTCTGAACTTGAAAAACATTTCGGCGTTCGTCTTTTTGAGAGGCTGTCCAAAAAGCTCCATCTTACAAAAGCTGGAAATAGCCTTTTATACTATGCTCGTTACATTATCCAAATGAATAGCCAGGCAGAGAAAGAAATGCGTTTAATAAACAAGAGAAATTTTATACGAATTGGCGCAAGCGTCACAATTGGTGCCTATATACTTCCGAAACTTATTCTAAAATTTAAAGAATTGAATTCTGAGAACACGGTTGAAGTTATTGAGGATAATACTGCAAAGATTGAAGAACTCATCTTGCGAGACCAGTTGGATTTAGCTCTCGTGGAGGGAGAGACGACTTCACCGAACCTCATCAGAAAATCTTTTATGGAAGACGAACTAGTCCTTATTTGCGGCGCTAGCCACCGTTTTGCTGCTATGACCTCAGTGAATCCGCATGAACTTGAAACGGAACCTTTCATCGTCCGTGAGAAAGAAAGCGGAACACGTAAAAAATTTGAAGAGGTTATGGCAGAAAAGGAACTGTCCTGGCACGCTTCCTGGACATGCAATAACGTCGATTCCATCAAAATGGCTGTTGCTGCAGGTCTTGGTGTTTCCGTTATTTCAAAGTTTGCCGTAATAAATGAAGTTTGTAGCGGCCAATTATGTAATAAGGAAATTGATGGACTTCATTTCAACCGTCACTATAAAATGATTTATCACAAGGATAAATACTTGTCCCCGGCAATGCAAAGGTTTATCAAGCTTTGCGACGCTTAAAATTAGTACACCAAGCAAAATGTCATATGTCACATCGATGATCTATGATAAATTGACATACTTTTCTTGTTATCAAAGACTGTTGCATAGTACTAAAAAGAAAGACAAGGTGGAAGGAGGGACGGGAACTTGTATCATGTCATTTTCCATATCGATGAAGAAGAGAAGTGGCCTCTGCTGCTTGGAAATGTTGAAAATCTTCTGGCGGGTATGACCGCTGAAGTCGAAGTACTGGCTAATGGAGCGGCTGTCGTTGGCTATAAGTCTGAAGCATTCATCAATCAGATGAACAGTTTGAAGAGTCAGGGCGTTCAGTTTGTTGCCTGCCGGAATGCCTTGAATGCGCGTCATTTACTGAAAGAAGATCTATTTGCATTTGTATCTGTTGTTCCGGCAGGGGTTGTCGAATTAGTGGAAAAACAAAGCAGTGGTTACGCATACATTAAGCCCTAAAATGAAATAAATTCTCCTTAGACACTCGTTAAGCCGCTGTACAATTTGTACCGTTCAAGAAAAATTTGAAAAAGTAATTTTGTAAACAAAACAGCACTGAGCCCCATAACCGGAGGAGACTCAGCGCTGCTTTTTTATCCATTCAGCTGCAAATGTCTGGGTATTACCGGTATATCGTGAAAAATGTACTCACTGAAAGAAGAACAGAAGTAATAGCCATTGCTAGAAATGGCTTTAATGCTTTTGTTCGCAGGTCCTTCAGACTTACATTCAGTCCCAAACCAATCATGGCCATCGTCAAAATAAAAGAAGTGAAGGAAGAGATTCCATTCATCATACTTGCCGGAATAGTAAACGCATGACCCAGAACGTAACTTCCAAATAAGCTCATAATAATGAAACCGATGAGAAACCAGGGAAATTCAATTTTCGCTTCCGAACCAGATTTCGTTTTTTCCTTATGTTTCATCCAGTACACGAGAATAAAACTGAGTGGGACCAGCAGGAAAACCCGGCCCAGTTTGGCCAATAAAGCCATAGCCAGAGCATTTGGACCCGCAGGTGCACCAGCCAGAGCAACATGGGCAATCTCGTGCAGGCTGACTCCTGACCATATCCCGTATTGTAAAGCTGTCAGAGGAATAAAGGGTCTGATAATTGTATACGCGATGGAAAAAACGGTTCCAACCAGTGCGATAATCCCTGCACCGATTGCGGTGTCTTCGTCTTTCGCTTTCAAGATCGAGGATGTCGCTGCAATCGCCGCGGCACCACAGACGCCCGTTCCAATTCCCAGTAACAAAACTAAAGTCGAATCCTCTGCCTTGAGTAATCTTGCAATCAGAATCGTAAAAACTATTGCAAAAACAATTGTTCCGACGTCTCTGATCAGCAGCCATCCTCCCTGATGCAGAATCACATCAATATTCAGTTTTAATCCATAAAGAATAATTGCGAATCGTAACAGCCTTTTTGCAGAAAATTGGATGCCTGAGCGGATTTTTTCCGGATATCCCCAGATCTGCCGATAAATAATTGCGATAATAATCGCGCAGGCAAGCTGTCCCACATGATCAAATCCTGGAACTTTAGATAATCCATAGCCTATTAGAGCGATAATGAACGTGAAGCCGATCCCCCCGAGCCAACGTCCTGTCAAACGAACTTCTTTGTCTGCCACTTGATAATCTCCTTTTTGCAATGTTATGCTCCCAATAATAAAAGTGTTTTAATGATAAGTAAAATAAATTATAATTATCGTTATAATAACTTTTTACGAATGATCATTGCTTTCATCAGAAGCTTAAATTAATTAGAAGGTGGATTAATGTGGATCAAGCACTATATGTTTTTATTACCGTTGCTGAACAGCAAAATTTCACTCGGGCTGCTGAAATGCTTCATATGACTCAGCCCGCTGTAAGCAATCATATTCATTCACTGGAACGATCGTTGAATATAAAGTTGTTAGAGAGAACCAATAAATATGTTCGGTTGAACAAAGCGGGAGAAATCGTATACCATCATGCCAAAGATATTCTGAATCTTCATACTCGAATGGAGAATCTTCTGGATGATCTAAAAAATACCGTAAGTGGTACCCTGTCTATTGGTGCCAGTTATACCTATGGTGAATATGTACTCCCTTATAAAATCTCAACTCTGCTTCGATCCTATCCTTTACTGAATCCGAGTATTACCATAAGGAATACAAACGAGATTATTGACCTCATGATGCATCACCAAATCGATGTAGGGATAATAGAGGGAGAAAGTACCAATGAGCGCTTGAAGATTACTCCCTTTGCACAAGATCAACTGTCGGTGATTGCTGCATCGGATCATCCTTTATTTTCCAAAAAGAAAATAAGTCTTCTAGACTTGCACCAAGAGAGATGGCTGGTACGAGAGATGGGGTCAGGAACACGAGAAATGCAGCAAAAATGCTTCAAGCAATTGGATTTCTATCCTAAAAACGTGATGACCCTTGGAAGTACTCAAGTGATAAAGGAATCGATTGAAGCTGGTCTGGGCATTTCTCTGCTCTCACATTTGACGATCAAAAAAGAATTAGCGCTTGGAAGATTAAAGTTAGTCAATATAAAGGGATTCCCAATGATCAGGCATTTTTCACTTGTTACGCCGAATAGCAAATTTCAGACAAAAGCCGCTGAAGTTTTTGTTGACTTATTAATCAACGAATAAAAGAAGGAAATTGAGAGGTATGGCTTCTCGCGTGCAATTTTTGATAGGGGCAAAGGTCACTATGAATGATAAGGAGGACACCTCTGTAGTACCACAGGTGTCCTCCTATTCTTTAGCATAACTGATCCTCTTGACAGTAGATAAATCTCTACCGCCTGTTACATCAGTGCAGAAGGCTAAGCTTTTTCTGCCCCGATTCAATCGAACTGATCATTAACCTTTTGTATTGGGTTACTTTACTTTTTCTGGAAAAGCGCTACTGTACAGTTTATAGCCTCCATCCAGATTCTTAACCGAATAGCCCTTCTGAGCAAGAATACGCGCCGCAAGATAGCCGCGAAGCCCCACCCGACATGACACAATCAGGTCGCGATCTTTTGAAATCTCACTTAACCGTTCGCGAAGATTGTCTAAAGGAATATTTACAGCCCCCTGGATGGCGCCGTTACCATATTCCTGTTCCGTCCGAACATCAATAAGCAGCGCTCCTTGTTTTACCAACTGATCGACTTCGTTCCACTGAACATTCTGCACCTTTCCATCCAGCAAATTTTCTGAAGCATAGCCGATCAAATTAATCGGTGCTTTTGCCGAATTAAATGGCGGCGCGTAGGCTAGTTCCAGTTCGGTCAGATCATTGACCGTCATTTGTCCATGAATCGCTGTGGCTAGTACATCGATGGTCTTATCGATTCCCTTCTCACCAACCGCCTGTGCACCTAGAACCTTTCCAGATTCAGGATCAAAAAGCAGCTTGAGTGTCATCTGCAAACTGCCTGGATAATAGGTTGCATGATCCGGCGGGCTCGTGTGCAGCGCTTGGTAGGGGATATTGTTTCGCTGTAATAATTTCTCACTCAATCCAGTTACGGCTGCAGACAAATCAAATGCTTTCACTATTGATGTACCCAGAGTTCCCTTGTAACTACGTTTCATCCCGCTAAGAATATCAGCAACCATGCGCCCCTGGCGATTGGCCGGAGAGGCGAGTGGAATGACCGCTGCTTTCCCACTGACTGTCTGAGCAACTTCTATTGCGTCACCAATCGCATAGATATTGGGGTCACTGGTCTGCAGTTGATCATTAACCGATATGCTGCGACGCATACCGAGTGCTAAGCCTGCTTGCTCAGCTAAGAATGATTCTGGAACAACACCGACCGATAAGAGTGTCAGATCCATCTGCTTACGCGTACCGTCATTGAGAACAAGAACCGCACCTTTTTCTTCAAATCCAGTGACAGTTTTTCCTTTGAGCACCTCAATGTCGTGCTTTTTCAGTTCAGCTTCTATCATAATCGCCATTTCCGGATCAAGCGGAGGAAGGACTTGATGCTCTCGTTCAACGATCGTCACTTTAAGTCCGCGTTCTGCCAGATTCTCGGCCATTTCAATGCCGATAAAGCCGGCACCAACGATCACCGCACGATCCGCTTTATGCTGCTGAAGATACTGAACAATACGTTCAGCATCCGGAACATCACGCAGCGTGAACAAATTGTCCGCTTGGTCGACTCCTTCAATTGGCGGACGCATCGGGTGCGCTCCTGTCGAGAGAATCAGCACGTCATAGGTCTCATCATAAGACTTTCCATGATGATCAATAATTACCTTCTTATGTTCTCGATCAATACAGGTTACTTCGCTTTCGGGCCGCACATCCAGACGAAAACGCTGATACAGCTTTTCTGCCGTCTGCACAAGCAGCTTCGACCGTTCTTTAATCACTCCCCCAATATAATAAGGAAGCCCGCAATTGGCAAAAGAAACATAAGGACCACGTTCAAAGACAATAATTTCCGCCTCTTCATTCAATCGACGTAGACGTGTGGCTGCCGACATACCGCCCGCAACCCCTCCAACAATGACGTATTTCATTGAACTTCCCTCCTTAAAATTCGATAGGTCCGTGCCAGTTCATCATCCCGCCTGTCATATTTTTGACCTTAAATCCATTTGCGGATAAGATGGCAGAAGCCACACCGCTTCTGCTTCCAGAATGACAAACAATAATATGCTCTTGATTTTTGTTGATTTCATCGAGTCGGTTCTGGATTCCATTAACCGAAATATTCTTGGCACCAGGAATGTGCCCTTCGGCAAATTCAAAAGGTTCGCGAACATCAATAATACTTACAGGCGCATGATTGCGTATTAGTAGTTCGACTTCTTCGGGTGTCCACTCTTCATACATGCTGTTATCCTCCCTGGACAAAATTTTTATTTTTTCAAAACCCGCGCGCTTATATACCCATATGGGTATATTTTTCTCCATAAAAAAGTTAGAACCAGTGATTCATTCCACCGCGAACATTGGTTACTTTCTCATAACCTGCTTTTTTTAAAACCTTACACGCAACCGAGCTTCTCATACCGCTTTGACAAATGACAACCACTTCTTTTTCTTTCGGAATCTTATTAAGATGATTGCTCAGGGTCTGCAACGGAATATTGACAAAACCCGGAATTGAATGACCATTGAACTCTGCTTTTGTACGTACGTCAAGAAAATATTTACCCTTTTTACTCGGCAGATAGACTTCCTTCAACTCAGAAGTGCTTATCTTTTTGATTTTTGGTTTGCAAAAGAATATGCATCTCATGATTAAATTCCTCCTTAGCCGTTGGATTCACTTCTCTTTATTCCTTAACGGCTTTTCACCAGCATTTGAATCGCTTCGTTTATGATTGCTTCAGACGAACCTTCGCTGTCTTCAATCTGTTGCCGCAAACAGGCTTCAAGATTTTTGCCAATAACCAGGCCCAGTGCACGATCCAGTGCTGACCGTGCGGCCGTCATCTGGGTGACTACGCTGCGACAGTCTTCTCCTTGTTCCATCATGTGAATAATTCCACGGATTTGTCCATCAATCCGTTTCAATCGATTGGTCATTTGTGATGTATACTCCATAAGCTGCCTCCTTTATACCCCTACCCGTATATTACTCATTCTATTTTTAAAGTCAAGTGAACGACATCAGCACTGAAACACCCGAAGTCCCAGGAACATTAGCTCCTTTTTTTGGAAGAAGTGCCCCTGAAAAACAACACTCCTGCAAAAGAGTATCTTAAGCCATAGAAGGGTGTCTTCACCGTCAATAGACTAATGAGACGCCCTTTTCGCTGGCTTATACAACGATTTGATCTGATTATATAAATAGATTCACATTTGATTTTGCTGCTTCGCCTAAATAACTGGCCACGCCGCCAAATTCAACACCATCGATGATTTCTTCACGTGCAACGCCCATGAGATCCATACTCATTGTACAGGCCACCATTTTCACGCCAAGCTGTTTTGCACGCTCAATCATAACTGCAAGGCTGTCAACATTCTTGTCAGCCATGACCTTTTTAATCATTTTCGGGCCAATGCCGGCCATATTCATTCGTGACAGCGGCAGATGATTCGCATTCTTCGGCAACATCATACTGAACAGTTTGTCAGTTCCCGACTTGTTGATCTTCGTATTGGCATGTCGCTTAATAATATTTAGCCCCCAGAAAGTGAAGAAAAGCGTGACCGGCTTACCCATTGCGGCCGCACCAGTCGCAATAATAAACGTTGCAATTGCTTTATCCAAATCGCCGTCAAAAACCACCATTGTTGTTGCACCGCCAGATTCTGGGGCTGTATGCACCGCATGAGCAGCATCGTCGCGACTAGCCATGGCCCCCTTCACCACCGTCGCAACGACCTTATTGCCGACAATGTCGTTCGTCAGTAATTGATTACCTGTCGCATTTGCCCAGGCAACAATATCCTTGTGAAAGCCAAAATCAGAGGCCTGCACTTGCATGATATCTCCCTTATTCATCTTCTCCATGGATTGCTTAACCTTGAGAATAGGTCCAGGACATTGCAGTCCGCAGGCATCTACTTCAATTTTCGTACATTGAGGCGCTTGCTTTGCCATGGTTGAAGACAGCTCACTTTGAGCTGCAGGATGAGCTTGTGCATTCATTTGGCCCGTCTCATATTTGGCTTGTTCATAAGTTTTCAAACCGCCGTCAAGATTATATACATCAAAACCATTCAGTGCCAAAATTCGCGCCGCATTATAACCGCGAAGCCCTACAGAGCAATACACATAAATCGGCTGATCCTTGGGAAGCTCCGCAAGCCGGCCTCGCAATTCACCTCGCGGTATGTGATGACTGCCAGGAAGTTTTCCGGTAGCCAGTTCGAAGGATTCGCGTACATCCAAGAAGTACGCCTGTTTCTCAATCAGCGCATCGACCTCATCCCATTCAATCGTCTTTACTAATCCCTGACGCTGATCCGCCGCGATATAACCAGCATAGTTTACCGGATCTTTCGCCGAGGCATACGGCGGCGCATAGGCAACTTCGACCAATTGAAGATCCTCAATCGATCCGTTTAAACGCATCACTGCCGAAATGATGTCAATGCGTTTGTCCGCACCTTCCGTACCAATCGCTTGCGCACCGAGAATTTTCCCTTGTTCATCATAGATCACCTTCAATTCAATCGGTGCTGCACCGGGATAATAGCCAGCGTGGGAATTGGGATGTAAATGAGCCACCCGATAGGAAATACCGGCCTGTTTCAAAAAACGCTCATTTTTCCCCGTGGTTGCCACCGTGAGCGCAAAAACTTTCGCCACAGCTGTTCCCAGCACAGGGGGATTCTTTGCATCCAGTCCGTTTAGATAATCTGCAAGAAACCTCCCTTGACGATTGGCCGGTCCGGCAAGCGGGATTAATGTCTGAGTGCCGGTGATGAAATCTTTTACTTCGATCACATCGCCAATCGCAAATATATCCGGAACATTCGTTTCGAAATGCCCGTTAACAACGATGGCGCCTTTTATGCCCGTCTTTACGCCTGCTTTTTGCGCCAATGTACTGTCGGGCAGTACACCGATCGCCATCACGGTTAGTTCGGTGTCTATTTCTTTGCCGCTGCTGAGCACTACCGCATGTCCGTTCCCTGAAAAACGTGCAATCCCATCATTTAAAATGAGCTGCACACCATGAAGTTCAATTTGTTCATGAACGAATTGCGCCATTTCAAAATCGAGCGGTGCCATTACTTGCGGACTCGCTTCGACCAGTGTGACCTCCAGCCCAAGATCGACAAGATTTTCAGTCATTTCCAGACCAATAAATCCGCCACCGATCACTGTAACTTTTCGCACATTATGGGCATCGATATAATTCTTTATACGCTCAACATCCGGTATATTCCGTACGGAGAAAACATTATCCGCCTGATCAAGTCCCGGGATCTTAGGAATTATCGGTTTTCCGCCAGTGGAAAGAATTAAACGGTCGTAATGATCCGTTGCCGTTTCCCCGTTCAACACATTTTTTACTGTAATGATGTGCTTTTCCGGATCTATATCTACTACTTCTGTGTTGTTGTGAACTTCAATATTGAATTCCTTGACCATGTTCTCAACCGATTCAACAAGCAGCGCGTCTTTTTCACGGATCGTACCACCGACATAATAAGGCAGACCGCAATTAGCAAAAGAAATGTAAGCGCCCTTTTCATACATGACAATGTCATTTTCTTCACTTAATCGCCTGAGCCGTGTCGCCACACTTGCACCGCCGGCGACACCGCCGACAATAATGATTCGCTTTTTCACAATGGGTCCTCCTGCTTCACGTATTCATGGCAACACTTTCGCCAATGTTCAATCACATTATACCCTATAGGGTATGCAGATTACAACCCTTTCAGCCATCAAAAAAGATGAGAAGCTTTTTACCATTCTCCCTTGGTCAATTATCGATTTTTTGTTAACTGACAATAAAGTCGTTTACTAAGAGCTGTGCCAAGCCGCATTCATCTGTTGGAAAACATATCTAAATTAAAATTGTATAAGCAATAGATTATATATTGCAAGGCGTGGACCTTTATTTTTACGTCACTTTTGCAATTGCCCGTTTATCTTCTGCAATTGATACACTTCATGACATCAGCATCAGTTGACATAACTATACAACTAGTTTTATAATTTTGTTTAGCAAAGGAGGTTATTTAATGGTCACAGAACAGAGAGCGTGGAATATTCGAACTGATGAAGAGATCAAGCAATTCATCGCTCGTTCAAAAGAGAAACTTACTTTTCTAAGAAACAATGAATCGCTTGAAAAGAAAGCTGAACTGTTCAAGTCACTTGGGGATGCGACACGATTAAAGATTGTCGGCATGTTACTGATCAGTGATCTATGCATGTGTGAGATCGTTTCAGGGCTTCAATTGCCTCAATCAACGATTAGCCATCATTTAAAAATTCTTGAACGCGGTGGAGTAATCCATTCTAGAAAAGATGGGAAGTTCACTGTTTACACATTAAGCACACCGTTGAATTGTCTATCAACAACACCTCACGAGTAAATCCCTTGCGGATGGTTTTATCTTGTCTGGCATCTATAATTTTTATTATTAAGGAGCGATTTCAAATGATCATTAAAATTTTGGGGACCGGCTGTAAACGATGCAAAGCACTTGAGCAAAATGTTCGTGAAGCCATTTCATCGGCTCAGGTCAATGCCACTGTTGAAAAGGTTGAAGACATTCCTTCAATTGTACGTTACGGAGTCATGAGTACACCTGCACTAACCATTGATGAGAAGGTCGTATCAGCGGGGAAAGTTCTATCCGTTGATGAGGTTGTCGGGTTATTAAAAAAATAATTTTTGATTGAGGGAAAAATGATGAATATTCATGACCTACTAGAACAAATGAAAAAACAATCCGGAAGCACTCCACTTCCCATGAAATTATTGAGTCAGTTGGATGAAAGCGCAGTATTTGAACATGTCAACAACAAAAAGTGGCTGTATAGCAAAACCGCTGTTCCAAACAAATATAAGCTTCTAATGAGCATAGCCGCCGCTGCAGCATTAGGACAAGAAACCTGCATTATTTCATATGTCAAAAGCGCGCTGATCCAAGGAATAAGCAAAGATGAGATTGTAGAGGCCTTGCTTACTGCCAGATTTGTAAAGGGTACGACGGTTATTTCAGCTTCACTGGAAGCGATGAAGTTGCTAGTTAATCAAACAGAGAAATTAACCTAACCCTATTGTTTTTATCTAAATGCCGATGGTGAGAAGAAGGGGTCAAATGGCATTTCCATCTTTTTACGAAAAAACGCCACCCTTCTTTTTCTTATTGTTATTTTTGGCAATAAAACGCCGACTATTTTCACGCATTAACTAGCTAAAGCTATGGATTAAAAATCAAATTTACAAGAAGATGATACTTTGGATAAGAAAAAAATACTGTTGATACTTGGCCTTGCGGGTTTTGTCACAATGGCGGACAATTGGGTGGTTTCACCTATCCTTCCGTCTATAGCACAGAACCTAAATGTGGATGTTACATCTGCTTCAGTGATAATTTCAGCATACATGCTGCCATTTGGATTGTTTCAGCTGTTGTATGGATATCTTGCAGAGCGATTCGGGAAGAAACAGGTTATCACATTTTCAATATCAATGTTTACAATAGCGACTACCTTATGTGCATTTTCTGTTGCACTGCCAGATTTAACAGCATACAGAGCGTTAACAGGAATGTTTGCAGCAGCGGTGATGCCAGTTTCATTGGCACTTATAGGTGATTTGTTCCCAATAGAAGAAAGACAATCAGCAATAGGAACATTTATGGGGATATCTTTTCTAGGACAGGGGCTGAGTATGGCGATCAGGGGCTCTATTGCATATTTTTTAAATTGGAGAGGTGTATTTGGAGTTTACGCAATTTTGGCCGTTGTTTCTTCCATCCTACTGTTTACCATCGGTAAAAAGATACCTTCAACAAAAAACAAGGAAAGCAAGGCGATAATGCCTTATATAAACGTACTCAAAAATCCATCAAGTGTAATTATCTATACATTAGTCATATTTGAAGGTATCTTCTTAATTGGTTCCTTTTCATTCCTGGGAGGCTTCATTAAGCAGACTTTTGAATTAAATAATTTTGCGATAGGAATAGTTATGACTGCGTTTGGCTTAATGGCATTACTTGCAGGCAGGAAGTCGGGAGTAATAGCAAGAAAAATAGGCCGCAAGAAAACTGCAGCTGTTGGTATTAGCTTTGCCTCTTTAGCGGATTTGTTGTTCATCGTATTGGGAAATTCCCTGCCAATTGTTGTGATCGCAATTGGGCTGATGGGTTTGGGTTTCATGCTAGCTCATTCATCCTTCCTGACTGTGGCTACAGAATTTGCAGCAAAAGCAAGAAGCGTTGCCACATCCCTCGTCGCCTTCTGCTTTATGGGTGGTGGTGGGATAGGTACTGCTCTTGGAGCGAAAATTGTTGCTGCATCAAACTTTAGAGCGCTGTTTATCATCTATGGTTTTGGGCTTCTGTTGGTGACGTTCAGCGTTCTACTTGTCAAGAATAGCTTTAACCCAAGCTCAGAATCATAAAAATAGAATAACCATGACTGAAATAATTATGTTCCGCTGACCATTTTAAAGAGGAAGTGACTTTATGTTCACGCCAATACAGATCTTTGCCGACTGGCTTGTCTATAATATTTTTGGAATTGCTCAGGATAGCAAACTTGGAAGTGCTTTGAATTTTTTCGTGTTTGATAGTATAAAGATCTTTATATTGCTCTTAATAATCATTTATGCAATAACTTTTCTAAGAAGTTTCTTTCCCCCTGAAAAAACAAGAAAGATCCTTGCCAAAAACAAAGGGAACATTTTTATCGGTCATATCCTAGCGGCACTTCTTGGCATCGTGACACCGTTTTGCTCATGCTCAGCCGTCCCCCTTTTCATCGGTTTCGTAGAAGCAGGGATACCGCTCGGAGTCACTTTTTCCTATTTAATTGCGGCTCCCATGGTAAATGAGGTGGCATTAGGGCTTCTATACGGATTATTCGGTTGGAAAATCGCGCTTATTTATATCGCTTCCGGTGAAATGATTGCTATAGTCGGCGGCATTATTTTAGGAAAGATGAAACTTGAAAAATACGTCGAAGGCTATGTCTATAAAATGAATGTCAAAGCTGATCAAGACATTCCAGATCCATCAATGAAAGAGAAATTATTGGATTCTTGGGTTTTCACATGGGATCTAATAAAGAAGATTTGGATCTATGTCATCATCGGCATTGCTATAGGTGGCGTGATGCATGGCTGGATTCCGGCCGGAGCACTAGCAGAATATGCCGGTAAGGACAATCCCTTTGCAGTACTTATTGCTGTTTTAATCGGCATTCCATTATATTCAAATGCAGCAGGAGTTATTCCACTGGTCAGTGAGCTTACAAGAGCAGGAGTCGCAACAGGAACGGCATTATCATTTATGATGGCTGTAACCGCATTGAGCTTGCCGGAAATGATTCTTTTGAGGAGAGTACTGAAACCGAAGCTGCTTGCAATATTTATTACTATTGTCGGCCTTGGGATTGTATTTACAGGTTATTTGTTTAATTTTATTATTGCATAATTTTGTAAACTGCAAATAAATTTTCTATCATCTATTTTCCGCCAGATCCCATACTGGATTTGGTGGAATTATTATTGTTTTTACAAAAAAATACTCTTCCAGTGTCACAGGTGACTACTCATGAAAGAGTTATATAAACGCATATATAACTTTCTGGGTTTGACCGTTGGTATGATTGAGTAAAAATGTCCTTCTGAATCTCAACCTACAATGTCCACTCTTTAATAAATTTTGAAGCATCTTTAGCCTATATGACGATTTTAATAAAACCATCCGTCTTCACGACATGTTTGTTAGTTCTATTAATCAATGAATCCCCTACAAACAGGCCGCTAATAATGATCAAGACACATCCAAAACGTATTAGCGATAGCTATGTTTTTCTTTAAGAAAGAGAATGACAACAGCATATAGAACATACCCCAACTCATATTCAGTTCAAGAACAGTCAGTACGGATACAGAGAGTGCAATACCCTTAATCTGGCAACCAACTTTTCTACTGCAGGGCTGATCTTGGACATAATTAACCCTACAATCAATTTTAGATATATTTTGATTTCCACAGGATGAAAAAAATCTTAATATTCATGATTCAGTAGAATATTTTAAACGGCATTTCCTGCTATATCTTCTTGGATGCTAAATGGATTTCTGTGAAAGCAATGCCTAAAGCCATCCCAATATAAAAAATTGGTCCGTAGAAATCTAAAAAAGCAGACAATTGTCGGCAATTCTTACATATTATGGTTTGATCGCTTGAATAACTGATGAAACAATGTACTTTTCAATCTCTATCCCCGGAGACCTGTTTTCCAAAACACTAATTGATAATGCACATGAGAAGCGACTGGAATACGAAGTATCGAGATCATTCTTAATTTCTAAAGGCAATTCAGTCGTCAAAATAATATCAGAAAGACGCCCTCCGGGGGTTTATCAGAAGAAAGATTGACGACACAATTTGAAATGATCACGTATGGTCTGATCAGCGACCGGCAAATGTTCAATTTCTCCTAAGATGCAACATTTTTCAGCCTGTTGCCGGTCAGGCAAGATTATGCATGAACAAAACCCATGATCCGATCAGGATCATATCCGAGTACCCACTGACCATTCACATTTGTTTGCGGTACACCCATTTGTCCGGTTGTTTCCACAAGACGTTGACCGGCAGCAGGATCTTGCTGCACATTGATTTCTTTAAATGGCAGTCCTTGCTTTTTCAGAAAATTCTTCACCATATGGCAATAAGGACAAGTATTGGTCGTGTACACAGTTACTTCATTCATCATTCATAGCTCCCTTATAAAGTTTTTCACAATCTTAGTATTTGGATTTCTTATCTCGGCGAGCCGAGAACTCAGTTTTTTTAACTGTTCGTTCCGACTACACTTGCAGTATATACCTATACGGGTATTATGGAAACTGTTTTGCTCACCATTTTTTCAATCAGCCCTCATTCAGCTTTCATGACATTACTTAAAGTATGACAAAAGCAAACCGCGTGATCTGTTTGATCCTGCGATTTGCTCACTCTAGTTTAATCTAATGGGTTACTTTGCTATTTAATCAAAAGTTTACCGTACATGCCCTTTTGTGCATGGCCGGGATACTGGCAGATATAATAGAACGTACCTGGCTGAATTGCCTTAAATGTGGTCGTGGCCATTGCGAAATGGCCGCCTGAGGTTTTGGGCAATGCACGTAGGATACTTCCCGGATAGATACCTCCGTCCATCATTGACATATAGTCATAGGGCGGTGCGGCATCGGTGATTTCAAAGGCGTGCGGCATGTCTGCGTCTTCGTTTACAAACGCTACCGTGACATCAGCACCTTTTGTCACGACCAGCTTCGGATTGACCAGGCCGTCAATGACAAATTTGCCATCGGTCTTCTCGGGACCGCCCGCAATGACAAGCGTCACACTATTGCCTGAATAGGTAATGGTATTCGTTTTTTTGTCAACATGCGCATTCTTCTGTGCAGCAGCAATATCCTTCTGAACGGCAGATTCGGTGACACTGGCTTGGCCACTGTAACTATCTCTCGCCCCGTTCATCATGCCGTAACCGCCACCCATCATACCATAACCATATCGGTCGTAACTCGCTGCATCTGGATTGACATTATCGTCACTGCGATCTGTTTGTGCTGCTTCAGCTTGGGTCCGTGTTTTATTTTGTATGGATACAGCAGAGACTGTTTGAATAGCACCAAAGATGATTAATCCTATTGCAAAGATGCCGACGACGGATAACGCAGCCATCGTTATTCTCATTTTCACGATCCATGCCTCCTTATAAGAATCTGCGAGAGGATTGTTTATCGCATTGGTATACTGCTTTAAATCGTCATCGGGATTCTAATGATAAAATTGCTTCCTTTACCAGGCGCTGATGCGACACGAATCGTTCCCCCGATTTGCTCCAGATTCTGCTTCACAACATACAGTCCCAACCCTTCTCCGGGAACCGTCTGGGCGTTACTTCCCTTGTAATAGGCTTCAAATAAATGCTGCTGTTCTTTGGGCGATATACCTGCACCAGTATCCCTGATCTCGATAGTGAGCATCTTCTCATCCGCCTGGAAGAAAACCTCCACTTTACTGCCCGGTTGGGTGAATTTGTAAGCGTTGGTCAGGATGTTGTAAATACTCTGGCTCAGTTTATACAAATCGGTCTTAATCATTATTTTCTCGTGACTCATCAAGGAAAGTGCGACTTGCTTCTGATCGAATTGAAGCTTAAGCCCGGCAATAATTCGTCGCAGTAAATGGCTGAATTCGAATGCTTCGACGCGGAGCGGGGATGCTTTTCTTTCGGTATCCAGCAGACCGCTCATATTGGAAATGATTGAGGAAATGTTCTCGATCTGCATTTCACAGGTTTTGATTTCCTCTGGTGTCAGATCAATGACCCCGTCCTGAAACCCTTCCAGATGTGTCTTCAATATTGTGAGCGGCGTCCGCGTCTGATGAACCATTTCATCAAGTAGACGCTTACGCCCTTTTTGTTTCAGCTTTAACCGTGATTTCAATTCCTTCAGGCTTTGCTGGATAATCCGGACCTCCCGGATTTTTGAGAGCGGAATATCCACCTGATTTCCCAAATCGATATTCAGCGCCATAGATGAGGTATTTCTTAAGTCTCTGCTCAATCTTCGGCTCACGAAGAGCCCGATTATTATCAGTAAAGCCAGCACGATAACGAAAGAGAGCAGGCTGGTGCGAATCAGCGCGGAACGAAACATCATGGAAGTCAGAGAATCACCGATGGAACTGTAGTGCGTCACGTTTACCGTGCCGATCGAAATGCCGGATTCCTTGAGTTCCGTCCGGTCGACCTCCTGGGAAAATGTTCCCGGCGCCCTGTGCCGCATCATACCGCTCATCATATTGTTCATGCTGCTAATGTCATTACTAACATTCGCAATGACCGAGCCATCCGCTTTATAGAGCGTGATTCGGGTAACCGGATCGTTCAAATATGACGCAAGCTGCGCCTCAATCTGCCGGGTAGTCATGTTATTTTGAGAAAGTGCTATTTTTGAAAAACTCTTGATCTGTGACAGGCTTTTATTATATTCACTGGTCGTGTAGGTCTGAAAATAGCGGTTGATGAGCGAACTGAAGATCAGCGTATTGACAACGATCGCAAGAACGGCCGTTAGGGTCAGCATGATCAGCCACTGCCGCCGTATGGTCATTGTTTCACATCCCCGAAAATGTAACCCGCACCATATTTTGTGATGAGCATCTTTGGATGCCTGGGGTCTTCCTCGATTTTCTGACGAATACGCTTGATATAACTGTCAATGTTGCGGTCATATCCCTCGTAATTGTTTCCATATGCCAGTTCAATGAGCTGCTCTCGGGTCAGCACCTGACCTTGATGCCGAAACATAACAAGAAGCAGTGCGTACTCGGCAGAAGTGACCGGAATCTCTTCCTCTCCCTGATAGAGCTTCATGCTGCCGGTATGCAAGTGCAGCGCTTTACAATGATAAACCATTTCATCGGTTTCATGGTAAACCCACTTGATGATCACCCGAACACGTTTCATTAGCTCCTTAAGGCTGAATGGTTTGACGACATAATCATCTGCGCCCGTGTCAAACCCGTGAAGTCTGTCAATTTCCTCCTGCTTTGCTGTAAGCATAATGACCGGAACGTCGGAAACCTTTCGGATTTCCCGCAGCACCTCAAATCCGTCAATTCCAGGCATCATAATATCTAATAGAATGAGGTGAATGGTCTGGCTGCCAAAGATCTCAAGTGCTTCGAAGCCATCTTTCGCAAGAGAAGGAATGTAGCCTTCTTTCTCAAGGTATTTGGCTACGACATCCCGTATTTCCTTTTGATCTTCCACAATCATCACATGATAGTCCATTCCACTCAACTCGTCCCCATTTGAAAATTATGCTGTTTTGCCTGCTTCATCAAATACGTCCGCTGTTTATTTGCCCAGTACCTTCTTCATCTTTAAGTACTCCTCTTCGCTTATTTCTCCCCTTGCGTAACGAAGTTTCAAGAGTTCGAGTGAACCATCATCCTTCTTTTTAGGTGAGGCCATTCTGAACAGAATCACGGCGGCAATGATGACCGCAGCCAGCAGCAATACACCCGTACCCATCATCATCCAGGGCCAAAAAAATCCGTCTCCATAGCCAAAACATCCACCAAAACCATTATATCCTCTGAACATCATACAAGTCCTCCTTAACTGTCATTTAATTTTTTCGCTTAAGACCTGATTGTTTTCAGCATCCGGTTGTAGGTATCTTCGTCAATCTCCCCTGAGACAAAACGCTGTTTCAGGATCTCTTCCGCATTTGACGTTTTATCCCGGCTGAGCCCGTTTCTGCTTGTCTGACGAAAAAGGTAGTAGCCACCAAACACTAGTAGAATAATTATAAGAAGCATCAATAGAAAGGCCTCCTTTGGATTGTTTCTATAATCATTATTACCGAAAAATGTGGCACAATTATGATTAAGTTCATTAAATTTCAATTTAAAACATGGTATAAAGTACTTGAGAGTGCAACTTAAAAAGCAAAACTTATTTTCCCGGTGATCCCTTGTATCTTTAAACACTATCTGGGTGACATTACGTAAAGAGCGACTCATTATTTTTCGATCATACTTATGTTGAAGTTGTTGGCCTGATCCTGAGCTTTAAGCCCTTGGTGACCATGGAATTCACCTCCCATCAAGATCCATTGTAGCACATATGTTCGCCTTAATGATGACTAAATGGCATTATTATGCAGTTACCGGGTTGCCCGTGGCGCGGATTCATCCCGGCCATGAATAGCCAGGTTTTCTCCGCTGGCAACCTTTATAAATGGATAATATGGTTAAAATGGAATGGTGCACCTTTTAGGGACTCGTTGGCTTTTTTGATCACACCAGAGAAATCAATCATCTGAATATTATGACATAAGGGAATCAGTATGTTTATGCAACGCTAGTATTTTTATTAATATAAAAATACTGTTTTTCACGTTAATTAGCTGAGTCATTAAGTCATATCAAATCCCTTTTTTGTGTGAATTTAGTCACAAATTTGTGTTTTATCAGAATACCGACTTTACGGGTAATACTGCAGGTCAAGTCCCCACATTTGTGTCCCGTGCTGGTCGAGTCCCCAAGTTTGTGTCGCAAAAAATTATGAAAAAAAAACGACACAAACTTGGGGATTTTGTAGATATTAAAGCTTTTTTTAGTCCCCATCTTCATGTCGCCAGACACTAAGCGAAAAATAGTCAAACAAGCTGGATTTCCCTAGGGAATATCCGGCTTGTTTTGTGCAAACGCTATGGAGGATCAACTTTTAAACCGAAGAGGAGGCATATATTTTCTACCGCTTCTTTTTAGATGAATTTATTTTCTTTCTTAATATTTACTTTCCTTGAAGATGTTCAAACACTCTGGACAGTTCCATTGGTAAATCGCCAGGCTTACGTGCTGTAATAAATTGACCGTCCTCTACCATAGGTTCATTTACATAGACACCGCCAGCCTCAGTTATTTCATTAGCAACTTCGTGCCAAAATGTCATATTGCGTCCTTTTACAAGCCCAGCCGACGCAAGTAATTGTGGACCGTGACAGACAGCACCAATAAGATTTCCGCTCTTTGCAAATTCCTGTACAAAATGAATAGCTTCTGGAATTTGTCTGAGTGCACCAGGTGCCAATCCTCCAGGAATATAAAGAAGTTTGTAATCCTCTGGATTGCATTCATTAAGTCTTTTTGTAACCTGTAGTTCCATCCCACGGTAAGCCTTCAATACTCCACCTGCTTGAAAATAAGTTCTTTTCTCCGTTGAAGTTCTTGCTTTAAGCTTTCTTCCTTTATTCGCTTGCAATTTTCACACTGACAATTTGGAGCATCCTGATGTCCACATTTTGGGCAATATGATATGCTTTCGCCTTGGTTATAGCCATGCAGTGAGGTCCAATCTTGTACCATCTTTGTACGGCAGTAAAAACAATGAGTGTCCGTCAATTTTTTTGGAAAAGTGAATATGAGCCTGGATGTGGGAACCTTCACCTTGTAATCTTTTATTAATCTAGTTACCTTCTCACCAGCATAGTACTTGTTAATTAATTCAACTATTTCAGCTTTTGTTAAATGACTGATCTTATCATTGACATGAGAAAAATCCAGTTCGTTTTCAGTGATTTTCATTTTGAGTTCATCATTCCTAATTAATTTCTATTCACTTTTTTACATTTTCTTACTGTTTGTTTTCGGCAATTAGAAAATGCATGTTTTGGCAATTTAATTAATTTTATAATTCTCATTTGGTGAGTATCATAAATGGCTTGACATGGAGCCTCTGCGGATACAGTTTTACCGCAAAAGCGGCAGGCACATTGGTTTTGCACGGCTTATTAGCCTACCGCATCCGCCTCTCCATGTAAAGCCGTGCATTGAACTTATTATAATTTGCTAATTGCCAAATACTACATTCCTTAGTTGCCACTAACACTGTTTATCCCTGATTAATAAAAGGCTTTCATTTTATTTTACCATATACATCCAACAAAATTACTAGCCTTAGATTGCACTTATAATAAAATACTTTTGTTTCCACTTACAAATTAACTATTTACAAAATCAGAGCAAAGAAAAACTCGGAGGCCGAAGTCCGATTGAATATCAGATTGGGACAACCGAGCAACCAATATAATTAAACTGTCCAACTTTTGGGGTTTACATCAAGTCAATTTTTTGGCAAAACAAGCAGCTTAAAACCAAAAATTAGATGTCCCCTTAAAGGACGATCAACTATTTCTCCTAACCGTTTTAAACAAGAAGCGATATCTTTTCAAAAACTCTATCTGCCCAATGTCTGCTGTCTTTACTTGTATGCTTCAGCTTTGCATAATTCACGTGTTGCAAGCAATCCTTAGACCAGCTGCCGCTTTTTAAAACCAATGTATTAAGCAAATTATGTATGCCTCTTTCTTCATCACCCCTGTTTTTCACATTTTTTATCCGGACAAGAAGAGTCGATAGGGAGCGCTGATCCGGACGGGCAACTTCTAATATAAAAACGGGCTGTAAATAGCGTGGCACTACTCTCACCACAGCACATATCCGTCTTTCTCCATTCGGCAACCATGCAAATTTTCTGCCTAAGGGCAGAGGAACAGGAGATGCCGAGATTTGAAACTCCTGATGTATGTCAGCAAAAATTCTAAGCATTTGATAAAAATCTTCCAGCCCAAATTTCTTCGCATCAGGCAATTCAATTGGCTTAAAATCAATTGGCTGCAAGGTGCCACCAGCAATTGGTTCATCGACACTTGCAGCGATGACTTGGGCTCCCCCTCCTCCTTTCTTAGTTATATATGTATCCCCCTGGTTAACTTGCTGCTGAGTTTTGGGAATCCGCTTTATCTCGATTGGATTTTGAAAAGAGATTTGCGTATCATCCAGTTCGATTACCGGTTGATGGATGTCTTCCTTGGCCTCATCCTTCCGATCATTGTTTACCTCAAAATCTTGTTCTTTTTCCCATTTTGTTTTTTGCTTTTTCTTAGGATTGGGGACGTAATATCGCTGTTTTATGGCGTCATGACTATAATTAATTCTATCAAATGCGATATCCGCTCCGGTAAAACGAAGCAGTTCATAAATAAGAACTTGATCTTTTATTCGTCGGCCTCTAACTGTCCATTTAGAATTCATCATCCGAGGAACATTCAATTCTAAGAACTGCCCATATTTATGCATGTCTTGAACCATCTGGGCATAAACATTGCTCTGCACAGATCCAAAGGCATTTCGAATCACAGGCGTTAAATAAAGCCACGCAAAATGACTGGCAAAGTAATTATTTATTATGGCAGAAGGAATAACATTAGAAAATGCCAAATCAACCTCTCTCCCGTTTATTTGACAGGCATTAATTAAGAACTCTAATCCCTGGGGACGGAGCAGTGCATTGGCAAGTTCTTTGTTTCTTATAAATAAGGCTCTTATCAGCTCAGCATGGGGAATAAAGTAATGAACTCCCTGTGCTTGAAAACACCAGATCTTCTGGCGAATCAGCTCAGCTTTACCGTGCAGATAATAATTAAATGATCGGCATACATTAAGAGCCTGTTCCGTATGACCATGAGAAAGATCCTGTACCAAGAGTGTTTCAATCGTACCGTCTTTTTGCGATGTTAACGGCCGACCGTTTTGATAATATTGGCCGATTCGCAACATAGGTAATAGCCCGATAGGATATTGAACTAAGTTGACTTTTTTCCTATCTTCAAACGCAACAAAAATTCTCCATTTTTTTGCCGGAGTCAGTACTACATGGCCTATCCAATGCAGTTTGACAACTCGGTTTTGAAACGGCCACGGCTTAAGTATGACAGATGTCAAATCTCACACCTCTTTCCGACAGTTTGAATAGTTGTCTATTTGCAAATCTATTTCTCGGTTGACTTTTTCTCCGATATCTTTATGCAACCCGGCTAAGCGCCTAATTCTCCATGCAACGACGTCCTGATGCTGATTGTACAATGTTTTAGCAGCCCAACGAACACGCCGTATCTGGAACTGCTCCACCGATTCTGTGACTTGGTTTAAATAAACATTTGTTTGAAATAATTTTTCCAAATGTCTCTCCAGAAGAGCAAGTTTTCCGATTTCCTTTCCGATCCGGCTTCGATTAATGCGAACGGGCTTAGGAAATTTCAACAACTTATGGACGACATCCTTGATTTCCTTTACTAACTGCCGATCTCGCTCTGTCCAATTAACACGTTGGTTTTTGACAGCTGTTTTGTTTATTTTTGATGAATGCTTCTGTAGCCACTGTCTATCATGCCTGTACAACCAGGCATACAATGCTGGATTACGTTTCCGAACTTCCGTCACCGATGTTTTAGAATTCTCTTCCTGAAAAAGTAACCATTGTGTTCTTTTTGATTCCAGAGGCAGCGTGCTGGCTTCCTTTGAGTCATCTTTGGCAATTTGCTGCTGATTGGCGTATTTTTTCACAGTGCCTATGTCCACCTTTAACCGCTTCGCCGCAGCATAATAGCTTAACTTCTTAATATAAATCAAATCATGCACCTTATCTTGCCATACCAGGCCAAATTGTTTCACACGCCCGATTTTATAACGATCTTCTATACTGTGATCAGGCCCTCTTCTTGAATAGATGAAACCGCAGGAACAAGTAAACGTCCCCACTGGTTTTCTTGTGTCAGTACAAATCGTTTCTTTAACATTCGGGATAACAGGTTGCAGATAGTGATCTGCGGCTGGATTCAAACAAGGATATGGCGGCGAACCAAAGGGGTCGTATGTCTGCGATTCGTACCGATAGAAAGTATCAATGGATTCTCCGAGAAAATGAGTCAACAGTATATGCCGAATGGGATGGAAAGCTTTTCTTTGTTTACGAGTAATGGCCTTCAGCCAGCAGGAGGAATTGTCTGAATCAATCGGTGATTGAACAGCTTCAAGCAACTCCCTTCCGTAGAAATGGCTAAACTGCTGTGCTAAGGTATGCTGATCAACCGAACCGCTGATCGTTGCGTATCCCTGCCTTTGAAGCAAATATTTATAAGCTTGTTCTACACCGGAACGTGTAAAAGAAAGATCGGTATGGGCTAGCTGGATGAGCTCTTTCGCGATGATCAGCAGGCTTTGTATCGTTTTTTCACTATACATTGGCAGACCTTGTGACCGTTTGCAGTTCTGCATGGTCGCTGCATGATATACATACTTATTTTTTCCTCGAAAAGATACCGAAGAATTGAGCAGGAAATGCTTATGCTTCGGACATACTAAAACGCCGGGAAGCTGATGGGACATATGCCAGTACATTTCTCCATATTGCTGGATATCTTCATCTGCACATTTCGGACAGAAGCGAAAGACTGATGGCTCGGAAACACTGCTGGCCATTGCACCAGTCATCATGTGTATCGAACCCGGGCTAGTTCCTTCAAGCATTTCTGTAAAGACCCTGTCCCTAACATCTTTCTTAGCAAAAGTCGTGTAATAGTGAAAAAAGGTGTGCTGGCCGATCCATTCATCAATTCCCAGTGGATCAAAATGTTTCAGACGTTTATAGACCTGTCTCAAATGGGCAGGAAGATCCGGCACAGCCATTACCCTTGAAGAGCCATACAGTTCAGTCATCGTCGCTTTCGGGCTGAGGTTGCATGAACGCATATGATAACGGGCAAACCAGCTGTACAGTAATTCATCTTCGTAAAGCTCAGGGAAGAAAGCTAGCATCGTTCAGTCCTCCTAAAGTGCAAATTCATCCAGCGGAGATTTTATGTATCCAGCCTTCTGCAGCGCATCATATGCTGAAAGCTTTCGTTTTTTCCCTTCTTCTGCAATTTTCTGCAATTCATTAGTTGAGGCAGAGACATCACTGATTTTTCTATTGTCGGCTGTCTTCTGCATTTCAACAAAGGCCAAAGCTTTCTGCATCAGGCCTGCCTGCGATATTTCCGGATTTGCTTTAATCACAAATTCTGCTGCCTTCTCGGCCCTTGAAGGTTCAATATCTATGTCTATCAACGCAAGAATAATCTTTTCTAACTTCGTTGTCTCTCTGTTCTGACGAGCCTTTGCCTGTTCTTCTTTCTTTTTCTGGATGGTTGCCTTTAGGTCGATCTTAGACTGATGATGCTGTAAATAGTCTTCTACATCCATCGGCATGATGTCACCGTATCTTTCGATCTCAGATAGCAAACCGGATCTCAGTGCATTAAGCATTGGCTGAACCAGTTTAAGGTCGTCTTTGGCTACCTTTCTGATCATCCCCGGTGTTATTTGCTCTTCTCCCGTTTCAATCGCACGTCCCTGGGAAAGAACAAACAGTTTGACCGCTATATCAATTATTCCCTGACTTTGTTCGTACAGTGTATCATTCAGATTATCCGTTAGTTCAACTCTATTCTTCGTCCACTGATAGTTCCACATCTCCGATATCAGGACATCCCAGTCGTCATCCTTTTTCATTTGCTGCCACACCATGTCTCCCTGACCGCTGCCCCGGCGCGCCTGCCTGAAGTCCTGTTGGAGAACACTTCTTGCGCGCATCGTACCAATCATCATGACCGGAACACCAATTTCATTGACCAAAGTGACAAAGAAGTTCATCATTTTTTCGGAACCGCTGCTTTTTGCGGTTAATAAGTGCTGGATCTCATCAATGATCAGAGCGCCGATATAATGCAGACGAGCAATCTGTCCCATCCGAGTTACCATTGAACTGATTGAATTACGTTTGCCCCCAAAACGGTCATAATAGTTGGTTCCTAATAATCGATCTACTTTTAAAAAGAAATCCATACATAAAGATTTGAGTGAGCCGTCATGAGGGCAATTTAATTTAAGCCATACAATCTGTGTAATATTTAAGGGATACTTATGGATAATAGTCTGTGGATACAGCGATAAGACACGTTCAATCGCCGTTGTTTTACCAATACCTGAAAAGCCCATAAGGGTAAAGCTGGAAGCTGTTGAACGTATATCATGAGGTGTCAGCAACTGACCATTCATTACATAATGTGCGGTATTTAATTGATGGACGTTCTCCGGCATACATGGATTACGTCCGACATAACCATATCTCAGCAATCGGGAAAAGCGCTGTTCAAGATCAAGATGCTGCGTCACCGGCTGGAAAAATCGTGTCAGCCGTAATAATGCGTGATAGCGGAGCTGCGGCGACAGTTCTGTTTCTTTTTCATCATAGGCCGGGTAGTAGCTGAGTTTTTCAAATGCTTCTTCCTGTGACAGGATCGGCGGTAAGGCTTCAATTAAGGGGTTCCCCTCAAAGTCAATCAGCTGCTGAGGATGATAGACAGCAACTTGTGCTTGATTTGAGGCGTTCTGTGCATCATTCATTGCTATCCTCCCCGCTCTTATGCCATAGTCCACGTGCTTTTATTGACGGCCGGGCATAGCGTTCATCATTGTCACTCTCTTTTGTGTTAAAAGGGATAACAGCTGATGGCGAACTGGTATTTTTCCTGTTTCCTAGGAGAAAGGCCTCATCATCTTGCCGAGATTCACGCTCATCCTTTCGATGTTCGCGAATCGATTTTGTTTTTTGGGACTTACTGATCACTTTTGACTGGCCTTGATCAGCCTCTTTTGTTGCTGATTTAATGAGAGCCTCGGCATCTGAAATAAAATCTACTTCTTTTTGAAGCTGCTGGTGTTCTGACTGACTGCGCTGCAGCTTTTCATATCCCAGTAAATACTGTATCTCGTCCAGTGTTTTACCCTCGTACCGTTTTTGGTGTTCAAGCAAATGACAGGTTGAAAATGAATATAGATCTTCGTTAATCAAGTAAACAAACGACATATTTCTGGGATCATAGGAAATACTTACTCGCCAGCTCCCTTTTTGTCTGGCCGTTGGAAACCATGATTCCTTCAAAGCCCGTTCACAGCTGTAGTACATGCCCTTGAATTTAATGCCACGATACGTGACCGTTGCCTGTCCCCGCGGCAATAAATGCAACTTCACCGTCTCCTCTGGAAAATAGCGCAGTTTTCCGGAACGATTGCGTATGCCCCAGTTCCATAAATTCAATGGAGTAGGCTGCACATCGTCGCGAATCATATCTTCATCACGTACATAATCCCTTAAATAGTGCTTTGTGTTGTAATAAATAATCTGCTTGATAATCAGCTGCGTAAACTGCTCAATCGTAAGTTTTGCGTCTAACCGGTAATCCCGTGCGCCGCGTTCGCGAAAATCCTTATCGATATAACTGGGCAGGAATGGCTTAACTTTCCTCTGAATGGTATCAAACTGTTTTTCAACGATACCCTTCCAATCTGCTCGATAAGGCGCAGCATTCTCCACCTGAATATTGAAGGCCGCAACTAAATGGTCGGCATTCATTCCTTCTAATTCACCGCGGTCTCCAAGCAAGACATCAGGCAAATGCTCAACCGGCCAAAGCTCTTTGGCTATATCAATGCCATGTTCATGACAAAACCGCTGCTTATCTGTGACGACATTGGCCAGCGCCATCATGGCCCCGCTCCATGACGGACCTTCCAGACCAATATTTAATCCGACAATCATACGGCTGAAAACATCGACGACAAAATAAATAATGGGTCGTCCAATGATCCAATCTGGATTGTAGCGAGAGATTAAATATACATCACCGACCGTCGCATCAATCTGATAACGAGAGCCGGGACCAATAGCCTCAGCGGTCGATGATCCTAACACTGATCGAAAGTCTTTCTCATATTTTTTACGTCCCTGCCGCGCAATGGTTGATTCCTGTACGGTATATTCTTTGTTGTACCAATAACGGAATTGCTTAAGTGAAGGTAATTGATTCTTGTCTTTAACGATTACTTTTTTTATACCATCTTCAAAATAATAGTCTTCAGCATAAAATTCTCGAATCATCATCATATATGCTTCAGTCAGCCTGTTTTTTTTGGATGTTAAATAATATTTTTCAATTGATACGCGAAACAGCTTTTTGGTCTCTTCATCAACATTAATGCCCTGTTCATCATATTTACGGGGCCGTCCCCGTTTCTTCGTACCGCTGACTCTCTCTTTACCCTTTCCACCTGATTTAAAATACTCAGGAAGTAAGGCGTCTGGTCTCTTGCCTCTTTGCCAATATTTACGTAAATACTTTCTGACGGTTGGCAGAGATACCTCATAAGTCTCAGAAGCCTTCTTAACGTACATTGCTCGTTTCTTTTTTTCGAATATATCCGATTCTGCCGCAACCATTTCTTTGATAATATTCCAAGCCTGGTCTCGATACTCAATATTTTTAGGATTCTGAGCTTGGTTGATGAATGGTACAAAGGGATCTTCTTTAATTTTTGTCAGTTCATCCTGTATAATTTCATCAATGATCTCACGTACGGATCGAATAAACGGAAGAGCTTTTCGATCATATATGTCAATCAAATAAGCCATAATATTTTCTTCATCAATCCAGAGCACTCGAAATACTTGATTATTTGCTTCATCTTTTAAAAGTTCATTAACGATTAGATTCATTTCACCGCCCGCTTCTCATTGGAATTTGGGTTGATAATAATCAAGTCCGCAGGCAGTTGCGACAGGCTGAATTTCTTTTTTACATCAAAGATTATACTTTTCCGTGCGAGTAAATATTTGAAAAGTGATAAGGCGGTGCCATCTTCAAGACTGTACGATTTGTCAAAGTCACGAAGTGATAAAAGAATGGAATCCTTACTTTTTTGAAGAAAAATGCTTAATTCTGAGACAAGATCACGTTCTGATGAGGCAGATAACTGATATGAAGAATGCATCCAGCCGATATTTTCAACAGCCTCTTTTAAGATATCCTTTTCAGTGACGATTCCCCAATCCACTTGTCTTTTTTGCCAATACGCACGTTCAATTTCAAATTTATCTCTTATTCTGGGATCTTCTAATTTTTCGCTCGGCTTTATAGTCCTAGCAATATAGGTAATTTTTTCATTCTTTCTGATCGTAATAATAAAATCAGTTGTCATAACGATTGGCGTCTGAGTACTCGGATCAATGGGGTGTGAAATTTGTTTGCTGGCGGCGATGTTTACTGTAATTTCTCGATTGAGAGGGTATTGTTCACGAATATCAATCACATTATCTGCCCACTCAAGAAGGTAAAAATAACTTTGCTCTAAATCAGACAGTAAATGGTGGATTCTAGATGTCTTCCATCCCTTGATTCGGTGGACTCGGCCAGAAGATGGAACATTCTGGATCGTCAGCCATGGCTTATAATTACTGAGTTCTCCGCTTCCGCGGCCTTCCTCATAATAACGGGCAATTTTATCCTCAGTCCATGAATTTTTATGTTTAGCCATCCTCTCACCTCTGATAAATGGCAATAATAAACACGCCACAAGTTACATTAAGTATACTTTATGGCGTGATATTTAGAAACAACTTTATTGTCAGAGAAAAGACTTTATTGTAACTGAAACAACTTTATTAGACGAGTACAACATGAAGATGTGTCACTTTGGTGCTTATTCCACTGTAACCGATTTTGCCAGGTTACGTGGTTTATCAACGTCGCATTCGTTTTGCAGGGCCGCATAGTAGGCGATCAGCTGCAACGGCACGGCGCAAACAAGTGGCGCGAGGGCTGGATGCACGTTCGGAAGCACGATGCGGTCGTCCGCGTGGTTCGTGACTCCGTCCATGCTGATGATGCATGTGTGGGCGCCGCGTGCGGCAACCTCTTCAACATTGCTTCGAATATTGTTGTTGACTTTTTGCTGAGTGGCAAAGGCAAAGACCGGTGTGCCGTCTTCGATCAAGGCGATCGTACCGTGCTTGAGCTCGCCGCCGGCGAAGCCTTCTGCCTGAATGTAGGAAACTTCCTTCAGCTTCAGGGCAGCTTCCATGCAGACGTAGTAGTCGAGCGCACGGCCAATGTAGAAAGCGTTGCGCGTAATTGACAGATATTCGCGTGCAACTTCTTTCAGCAGCGCTTTTTCGTCGATCATCTGCTCCATGCCCTGAGCGGCAATGCTCAGCTCATGAAGAAGGTTGAAGCTTGGCTTCACGCCCTTCTTTTGCGCAGCGGCAACCGCCATGAAGGAAAAGACGGCAATCATTGCCGTGTATGCTTTTGTCGAGGCAACGGCGATTTCCGGACCGGCGAACAGCAGCATTCTGTAATCAGCTTCGCGATAGAGCGTTGATCCTTCGACATTTGTCATCGTTAATGTCGGATAGCCGAGCTTTTTCACCTTGACAAGCACTGCACGGCTGTCGGCCGTTTCGCCGCTCTGCGAAATAAAGATAAACAGCGGTTTCTGAGACAGCAGCGGCATATTATATGAGAATTCACTCGAAATATGCACCTCAGTCGGAATACCGGCTATCGTCTCGAGCAGATGTCTGCCGACGAGTCCGGCGTGATAGCTTGTGCCGCAGGCGATGATGTAGATACGGTCTGCGTCGTTGATCGCGCGGGTAATCGCCGGATCAAGCGTCACGGTGCCGTCACTGCCACCGTACTCCTGAAGCAGGCGGCGCATCACTGCCGGCTGTTCGTCGATTTCCTTCAGCATATAATGCGGATAAGCCCCTTTTTCCGTGTCATGGGCATCGAAGGAAACGGTATACGGCTGGCGTATCTTGGTGCTGCCGTCAAGATCCATGATTGTGTAGCTGTCCTTCTTCAGCACAACGACTTCCTCATCCATCAGCTCAACATAACGCTTCGTCTGCTGAATCATCGCGGTTGCGTCACTGGCAACCACATTGAACCCGTTGCCGATCCCGATCAGAAGAGGGCTTTTGTTCTTCGCAACATAGAGCGTATCCTTGTCTTCGGTATCCAGCAGTGCGATCGCATAGGATCCGTCGAGCAGCTGCAAAGTTTTCCGCAAGGCAGCTTCCGTGCTCAATCCTTCATTCGCAAACGTTTCAATCAGCTGCACAACGACTTCCGTATCGGTTTCACTTTTCAAAATGACATCGGCCAGATAGTCTGCCTTGAGCTGGTTGTAATTTTCAATGACACCGTTGTGAACTAAGGTAAAGCGGCCGGATGCGCTTTGATGCGGATGCGCATTGCGCTGGTTCGGTTCGCCGTGTGTTGCCCAGCGCGTATGACCGATGCCGAGTGTCGCATGGACAGCCGGATCAACAGTCTTTTTCAGCACAGCAATACGGCCTTTTTCCTTGAATACATGGATGCCATCTGCGTTGAGCAGCGCAATACCTGCTGAATCATAACCGCGATATTCGAGATTGGTGAGCCCTTTAAGCAAAATGTCACGTGCATCTTCGTTGCCAATATAGCCTACAATACCACACATAGGATGATGTCCTCCTTGTGAGGCAGGAAAGCCTGGTGTCAGATGTCATCACAGTCATCGAACGGGGCAATCTTGCCCCACTTGTTTTTTGTCGTCTCTATGCTTGCCGCACGGGTTCTGTCAAGAGAGTTGCCTCCCTGTTTTGTGCGCGTGCTGACGGGTGCAAGCATCCCGAGAGGCATCCGCCGAATCTTTCGATAAACCTCTTCCTCGTCAACTATTCCGGTTCGCTTCGTCCGCAGGAATAGTCCAGGCGCTTTATATTCAGTTTGAGCGGCCCTCACTTTCCTTCTTGAGTCAATCACATACTACTTTAATCTCCGGTACGCGTCAATCCTCTTTTTAGTTTCTCATGCTTACTCCATATATTTATTCGGAAATGCTATGTCCGGTTACTCTAAAACGTTTTTTCGCTGTCCTTTTTCCATATGTGAAAAGTACTGATTCATTCAAGGGAAAAAAGCGAATGAAATGGGTGGCAACCGGTGCATGTGAGCTTTTCTCCTGCCCTGGCACAAGCCCACCTGCTCGAAACTTATTGAATAACCCCGCCGACTGCTTCGACAACCTTCTGAGCGATGCGGTCAACATACGCATTGCACGCTTCTTCCGTAGGTGCCTCAGCCATCACGCGGATCAGCGATTCCGTGCCGGACGGACGGACGAGTACCCGGCCGTCGCCCGCCATGTCCGCCTCGACTTCTTTGATTGCCTGCGCAACTTCGGCATTCTCGGCCACATGAAACTTATCCGTTACCCGGATATTAACCAGCTTTTGAGGATACGTCTTGATTTCCGCTGCAAGCTCCGACAGCTTCTTGCCGGTTGCCTTTATGATGCTGACCAGCTGCAAAGCGGTCAGCATCCCATCGCCGGTCGTTGAATGATCCAGGAAGATAATATGACCGGACTGTTCGCCGCCAAGCGTGTAACCGCCGGCACGCATCTCCTCCATGACATAACGGTCGCCGACTTTCGTCTGCTTCGTTTCAATCTGTTCCGCCTGAAGCGCTTTGTAAAGGCCAAGGTTGCTCATGACCGTCGTCACCAGCGTATCTTTTGCCAGCATCCCTTTGGACTTCAAATAGGTTGCACATATATACATGATTTTGTCACCGTCGACAATGTTGCCTTGCTCATCGACTGCGATCAGGCGATCACCATCGCCGTCAAAGGCAAGACCACAGTCCGCTTCTTTTTCAACCACAAGCGTTGAAAGGGCCTGCGGGTGTGTTGAACCAACGCCTTCATTAATATTTTTCCCGTTTGGAGAGGTGCCAATGGTCACAATATCTGCTTCAAGATCGGCAAAAAGATGCGGAGCGAGTGCGCTTGTCGATCCGTTTGCACAATCCAGTGCGAGTTTGAGCGAAGAAAAATCATCTTCCTGAATGGTTTGTTTCAGGAACTGAAGATATTTCTGACCGCCTTCGAAGTAATCGCTGGAAGTTCCGAGATCGCCGCCGATCGGCCTTGGAAGATCATCCTTCTCCTTGGCAAGCAATGCTTCAATCGTTTCTTCGACCTCATCGCTCAGTTTAAATCCGTCACTGCCAAAAAATTTAATTCCATTGTCTGCAACCGGATTGTGAGACGCCGAGATCATGATCCCCGCGCTGGCGTCCATCGCTTTCGTTAAATAGGCAACCCCTGGCGTTGAAATGACACCAAGGCGCATGACTTCGACACCAATTGACAGCAGCCCGGAAATCAGCGCACCTTCCAGCATGTATCCGGAGATCCGGGTATCCCGCCCGACCAGAACCTTTGGATGTTCGGTTGTCTTCGTCAATGCATATCCGCCCGCACGTCCTAATTTAAAAGCCAGCTCAGGTGTCAGGCCGAGATTCGCAACGCCTCGGACTCCATCCGTTCCAAAGTACTTTGTCATTGTTTCGATCGCTCCTATCTTTCCTCGTCCAAATTCCGCCGCTTTATTTTAAACTCCGTTCTTTTTTCTGTCAAAGGATGTTATGCCCCCGCTGAAAGTAATAAACCTTTCCGTCAGCTGATTGTGATGCTGATTTTGGACAGATCCGCTTTCGCCGTGAGCCCATCCGGAGCATCGACCGCGACCGCAACCTGGTGTTTGCCCGCGTCCAGACCGCTTAAATCCACTTCGGCCTGCACATCGCTTTTTGACAGTTGATCGATATCACGAGACGGACCGGTAACCGAAACACTGACATGATCTTCTTTGTCAAAATCCGCATTCAATCCGTCCTTCAATCCGGTAATCTTTATTGGTATATTCGTTAGCTCTTTCGTCTGTTCGTCCGTACCGGAGCCGGAACCTGAATCGCTGCTTTCACTGCTGCTTGCAGCCGTCTCTTTTGCGATGTGGACGGTCACTTCTATTTTTTCCGGATTGACCTTGCTTACGCCTGCCGGCACCGGTACCGAGACGGAAAAACGCTTATCCTTTTTTAATCCATCCACAGAGACAGAAAGCGGCTCAAGCGCTGTAATCTGATCAAGTGCGGCGCTGTCCGATGCAGATACCGTCACGGTTTCCGCAGACAGATCAACGGAGCTGACACTGTATCCTTCTGCCGGTGTTCCTGTGGTCACCGCTTTGATACTCAATTGCTTTGCTAATTTATTGATGGGCACACGAACATGTGCAGACGACGGGCTAATCTTTACATTCACCTGATCACCATCATTATTATATGCATGAAGGCTGACTTTTTTATTTACAGTGGCATTCGCGTCTTTAACATCGATCACGCCTTTGACAAAAGCAATTGAATCCACCGTATCTTCCCCTCCGGTGACGGTAACGGTTTTTGTATCCATTACCGGGTCGCCGACTGAATAACCATCTGCCAGATTGTCTTTATTCAAAACGTCAATAGCCACCGGAAGTTCCTTGCTCGTTTTCTTTTGGATCGTGACGCGTACGGTCTTGGGACTCGGCTGGACATTAAGTCCTGACGGAAAGCCCCGTGTCTGCACGCGGGCATCATATGTCCCCGGCTTCATATTTGTTAAATCGATGAAGGCGCTTTTTGTGCTTGGCAGTTTGGCCTTCAGAATGGATTCATTGGAACCGCTCAGCCGCACATTAACGGTCTGCGGTGCTCCGCTCACTACATATTTATTCTCATCATATTTCACGGCCAGATTTTCCGTCACAACGGTGGACTGCTGTTCCGGATGAACGGCAATGCTCGATGGCGTGCTCGTCGGCGACGTGCCTTCACCTGCTGAGACAATCGCATACAGCATAAGTGCCATGACAAAGGATACAATTTTGACAAACCAATTGTTATTCAAAAGTTTATCCATTGTGCTTTCCTCTCCAATTCCAGTGTACGGTCGGCTGATTTTCTGATTCATCCAGCTCACGCTGGAGCATTTCACGCAGCCGCTCCTCACTGATGTCGCGGAACATCTCGCCGTTTTTTGTAACCGTGATGCCTCCGGTTTCTTCTGAAACCACAACCGTTAATGAATCGGTGACTTCACTGACCCCCATCGCCGCGCGATGCCTTGTCCCAAGTTCTTTCGAGATAAAAGGACTTTCCGACAGTGGCAGGTAGCAGGCCGCAGCAACAACCTCATTGCCGCGAATGATGACCGCACCGTCGTGAAGCGGTGTATTGGGAATAAATATGTTAATCAGCAATTGCGAAGTCAGATTGCCGTTCAGCTGAATACCGGTTTCAATATAGTCGTTGAGCCCAGTCTTGCGTTCAATGGACATGAGCGCGCCGATCCGCCGCTTAGCCATGTACGAAGTCGCATTGACAATGGCATCCGCTATCTGTTTGTGTTCTTCTTCAACCAGCGTGCCTTTTATAAACAGGCGCCCGCGCCCAAGCTGTTCGAGAACACGGCGCAGTTCCGGCTGAAAAATAACGATAATCGCGAACAGTCCATAAGTAATCGCATTGTTCAGGATCCATTCCAACGTACGAAGTTGAAACAGGCTGCTCAAAAACCAGACTGCGATAATGACTAAAATACCTTTCGCAAGCTGAACTGCCTTTGTGCCTCGAATGATCATGATCACTTTGTAGATCACGTACGTGACAATCAAAATGTCTACGATATCGGCCAAATAGTTTAAAATATTGAAATGAGTCCACAAAGACATGACTTTCATCCTCCGCATCAACTGTTGTTCTCACGGTGCCGACATACTTAGTGTTGCTGTATCTGCCCTGTCTAAACCTGTTTGATAAATATTTGTTTCCGCAATACTTTTATCTTTATGAATGGACGCTCCAAAAATGAACAAGCCGTCTTAAGTCTGATCGCCTGACATTTTTACCAGCGCGTAGCCGCTTTTCTCTTTCCATTGTCTTCTCGTGCCGATCATAACCAGTGACATCGGTACCGCGCAAAGCGCGACAGTTGTCAGCACCGGGTGCCTGCTGCCCCATCTGCGGATCGCATGCCGTTTATCCGGCGGCAGTTGATCAAGCACATTCTTCGTGAAGGAGGCAGGCAGATGGGGGTGTGTAAGGCGCCGCAGCAGTTCAGTCGCTGTTTTCAATTCATTGAAATGAACGCGGCATTCATCACATACAGCCAAATGCGCAAAAAGTGCCTCCTCTTCCTGCTTCGTCGCCTCCTGATCCAGAACTTTGTTCATTAACGACATATATTGCTCACTCTCGCAACTCACACCGTTTTACCTCCTTCAATCATGTTTTTTCTCAGCATTTCCCGGCCGCGGTGAATACGCGTCTTAACCGTTCCGACCGGAATGTCCATAATTTCACTGATTTCCTTCAAGCTCAGATCCTCAATATATTTCAGAATGATCGCCAGACGATACTTCTCCGGCAGTTTCTTAATTTCCATCTGCACCATTTCTTCCGTTTCTTTGCGCACGATGCGATCATCAGGCTTCTCGCCCTCATCAGGGAGAATAGTGTTCAGCGACAGGCCTTCAGTTCCCGGAACAACCGCATCAAGTGACACATTATTTTTTCTGCGACGCAGAAAATCGATCGACAGGTTGGTCGCGATGCGAAAAAGCCATGTAGAAAACTTTCGCTCGTGATCGTACTGATCAATATGTTTATAGGCGCGTATAAACGCTTCCTGTGACAAGTCCTCGGCTTCCTGAGTATTGCCGACCATGCGAAGGCATATGCCGAACACACTGTTTTTATATTGCTCCACTAGTTCAGCAAAAGCCTGCTGATCGCCCTTCCGCACTTTTTTGATCAGCCGCTTCTCTTTTAAGTCCATATTAACCTCTCTTTAACGCATTTTTTAATACGTACTTCATTCATTTCAAGTTTCATCTATGCGGTGCGGCTTCTTATTTGTCACTTCTCTTATTGTTTACTGTCATTCAGAAAACAGCCCCACTTATTGCTTTGTTTATGTGCTGTTATTCGTCCAGATCACCTGATGTACGTCGGTCTTTCAATCAAATCAATCCGTCCGTTTGAATTTTTCCTTGCAGGGGTAATTTTATAATTAAGCAACACACGATTACAATCCTGGAGGTGGTCATATGGAAAAGCAACAACTGATTGAAAAAATTGAAGCACTGCGAAGCATCATGATACGCACTGCCGCCCATCAATCGCTTTCCTCTGCGGAGATTCAGCACTTAAGCAGCCACCTTGACCAATTATTGAATCAATATGAGCGGCTTGTCCGCTCCCATGCATAGGTTGTTATGATGTATATCGACAATATGCAAAACACATTAAAATTATAGCATATTTAGTCCATGCTTTTATGATTCAAAGCTTGGTGGTCCGGGTTTCTCCGGACACTGGTGGGATAATCATGCAGCGACCTGAAAGCTTGTTCTTGACAGGAGCAAGCTTTTTCTAAATAATTAAAGTAAACCATCAGTTTACTTTTTTGGCGAAACGAGGAATTAATTTGGCTTCAAAAAGAGCACAAGGCAAAGAAATAAAAAGGAACAAAGTCATTGATGCCGCGGAACATCTGTTTTTTTCCAAAGGCTTTGCGCAGACGACGATGGATGATCTGTGCGCACAGGCACACCTCAGCAAGCGTACACTCTACGTCTATTTCAACAGTAAAGATCAGCTCTACTTTGAAATCATGATCCGCGGATACAAACAGCTGATCACCATGCTGGAGGAAAATCAGCAGTCCCTGCCGGTCATTGACCGATTGAAGCAAATGGCGTATACCGTCTATCAGTTCAGCGTCCTGTATCCTGATTACTTCACGGCTATATTTTCTTATGAGAACAGAGCCGCCGACTTCGAAAAGGGGGTTCCCGATGCATCAAAAGAGGAATGTTACCGACTCGGTGAACAGGTCTTTCAGAAACTGACTGATCTGATCGAGGAAGGGCAGAACAGCGGCATTTTCCGGCGTAAACCGGATGCCGTGCAAACCGCGGTGATCTTGTGGTCCTGCCTGCATGGCATTCTGAATACCGCCAAAGTGAAAAAGAACTATCTGGCAAGCTTTCATTCCATTCCGTCTGATTCGCTGATCAGGCAAGCCTTTGAAGTAATCATTCGTTCGATCTGCATCGATTCCGGAGGTGACTGTTAAATGAAACGAAAAGGGATGAGAAAGTTGATGATAATCACCATTTCCAGTCTACTCGCAGTCCTGTTCCTTGGATCACTCGCACTTTTCCTGGCCGGTGGCCTGCTGCAGCCGCGGCACTACATGCAGCCATGGGACCCGAATTATGCGAAGCGTTTCAGTGATCCACGCATTCGTCTTACCGCGTATGGATTGCTTGCAGCGAATGGCCATAATATGCAACCGTGGACGATCCGGCTGGACCGAAGCAATCCGATGGTCTTTTATCTGTATGCTGACCCTGCTCGCATGTCACCGATGGCCGATCCTGACGCGCGCCAGATGATGATCACGCAAGGTACCTTTCTGGAATACGTGCGCGTTGCCGGGCAAACAATCGGCCACCCGGTAACCATTGATCTGTTTCCGGAAGGGACTTATGATGAACCGCATTTAAAGCAGAGCATGGCTGAAAAACCAGTCGCAAAAATTATTATGAGCAACGCGAACCCGCAGAAAAACCACCTGTTTGACGCGATTTATATTCCGGATACGAACAGAACAGCCTATCAATCAAAGCCGTTAACCCATGTCCAGGTAGCGGCTTTCGAGCGCTTAAAAACGTCCGAGGTCACAACGACCGTCTTCACTGATCAGACAAATGCAGACACACTTGGAAAAATCGCGCACGACAGCGCAACGATTGAAGCTCATACCGCACGTGTCATGGACGAGGCGGCCGCCATTTTTCGCGCGAACGAATACCAGAAAAACCAGACCCGCTACGGGTTCTCATTCGAAGGACAGGGAACATCCGGATTCAGGCTCTATTTCATGCAGGGGCTGATCACACTTTTCCCTTTTCTGAACAACAGCAAGGCTTCCGCTGATCTGATGATCCAATCAACGCGCGCGGCACTCGACCATACCCCCGCCTATGCCATGATTTCATCCAGAAAGAACGACCGCCTGAGCCAGGTGAAAAGCGGCATGATTTACAGCCGTCTGAACCTGACCGCCTCAAGTCTCGGTCTCGCCGTGCAGCCGGTCAGTCAGGCACTGGAAGAATATCCTGAAATGCGCGCGCAGTACACACTGATTCATCGAAAATACGCGGCACAAGGGCAGACGATCCAGATGCTCGTCCGTGTCGGTACCCCGACCGAACAGGTACCGCAAAGTATGCGGCGGGATGTGATGGATTTAATTCGTCATTAATAAGAAAGAGGGGGGAAAAGTCATGAACAGAGAAAAAATGGTAACGGTGAATCATAAATTCGTAACGTAACAAAATATGTATTACTATTTCTTAACAACAGTAAAGATATCAACCATTTTCAACATGAAACCCGTGAAACCTCTGCTTTTCAACAGAAATTTCACGGGTTTGTATCAATGGAACAGATCACTCTCAAAGCATAATGAATGCAGGATTTGTCGCCCAGTCATCATATTTTTTCCTAAGCGGTTTATCAATCATTTAATAACGATTTAATCTGTTCCCTACACGACATTAAGGCCTTTCAAGGTTTCACTTCGAATCAATTCAACGGCCTGTGCCTTATAATCAAGAAATTGTTCAGACGTTTTCACATGGTAATCTCTTGGGCGTGGAAATTCGATTGGAATAATCTCTTTAATTTTACCTGGTCGTGACTCCATAATCACAACACGGTCGGCCATAAAAATGGCTTCATCAATATCGTGAGTCACCAATATAACGGTTTTTTGTGATTTTTGCCAAACGTTCAGCAACAGTTCCTGCATCAGACTGCGTGTTTGCATATCGAGTGCGCCGAATGGTTCATCCAGTAAAATCACTTCAGGATCATTTGCCAGCGCACGCGCAATCGCTACGCGTTGCTTCATTCCGCCGGACAATGCCTTAGGGTAAGCATACTCAAATCCTTTTAATCCAACTGTTTCAATGTACTCTTTGGCAATCTTTTCTCGTTTTGCTGCGGCTATTCCTTTTTCACGCAAGCCAAATTCAATGTTTTTCTGAACCGTTAGCCATGGAAAAAGCGTGTAAGACTGGAAAACCATCCCGCGGTCCGCACCTGGCTCTGCAATTTCGCTTCCATTAATTAAAACGGTTCCTTCAGAAGGCGTTTCGAGTCCGCCGATAATGCGCAGCAAAGTCGATTTCCCGCATCCTGAAGCGCCAAGAATCGAAATAAATTCTTTATCCTTCACTTCAAGATTAATATTGTTCAATGCTTGAATTGTGCGCCCTTTCTGCTTAAAAGTCTTCGACAGGTTTGAGATCACGAGTTTTTGAACGGGTTTGCTCATGTGCGCTCAGCCTCCTTAGCTCCATGGGAATAGTCGTTTTGATAGAGATTTGAATAGATAATCAAAAATAAGTCCGATCAACCCGATAATCAGGATACCGACAAAAATATTTGATGTTTTCAGCATGCGCTGCGATTGAATGATCATGTATCCGATCCCTGACGATGCGCCAACGAGTTCAGCAACAATAATATAGGTCCAGGCCCAGCCAAGCACCATACGTAAATCATCCATAATACTGGGCATGCTTGCCGGCAAAATCACACGCCATAAGACCGCTGCCCGGGATGTACCCAGCGTGTAGGATACATCAATGAGATCTGTCTGAACGCTTTTTGTAGCCGCCGCAACCATTAGAATTAACTGCGGGAAGCTGCCCATAAAAATAACGGCTATTTTTTGCGATTCGCTGACCCCGATCCACAAAATAAAAAGAGGGATAAAGGCGGATGCCGGCAAATAACGAACAAACGACATGAGTGGTTCCAGAAATCCTTCAATCGGTTTATAAGTTCCGAGCATGATGCCCAGCGGAACGGCAATTATGGCTGCCAATGAAAATCCGATAATCACTCGAACAATAGTTACCCATATATCATGAGTAAAATTCAGTTGTGTGAATAAATCAACGGCAGCTCCATAAGTATCCGTTGGTGTAGGAAGAAATATAGGATCGACCATCCCCCCGTATGTCAGAATACTCCATATTGCCAGGACTACGACAAATCCGGTCACTCCTAATGTCAGGTACAAACTGTTTCTGATACTTGTCATCGGCGTGAACAGCCTTTTCAGTGATTTGCTCTGTTTATTTTCTTTTTCACTCATTTTCACAGCCTCCTTTCAATCGTCGTTCTGTCAAAACACATCTTGCCCATTCTTAATTACTGAGTGGACACAATTCATGGCTGTATGGTAAATAAGATATTTGTAACTTGGATAGTTGAGCAGAACAAGGTCGGCTCTTTTTCCAGCTTCAATGCTGCCTATAGTATCAGAACGATTCAGGGCTGCTGCCCCATTAAGCGTGAAGGCGGTCAGCGCTTCTTCGCTGCTCATCCTCATATGAATTCCCGCGAGTGCAAAAATAAGCGGTACGGAATAAGTAAAACAGCTGCCGGGATTAAAATCACTGCCCAATGCAACCGCACAACCCGTGTCGATCATCTTACGTGCATTGGCAAACGGCTTGTTCAAACAAAAAGCGGTTGCCGGAAGCAAAGTCGTGACAATTCCTTTTTCAGCAAGCGCGTGGATACCCCGTTCAGAGGCTTCCAACAGATGATCGGCAGAAACCGCACCAACGTCAGCTGCTAGTTCTGCCCCACCCATCGATTCGATTTCATCCGCGTGAATCTTCAGCAATAATCCCTGTTTTTTCGCTTCATTCAACAATTGACGCGACTCCTTAATGGAGAAAACACCCTCTTCACAGAAAACATCACAGAAATCCGCCAAATGTTCCTGGGCAACTTTCGGAATAACATCTTCAATCATGAATTGAAGGTATGCCTGGTGGTCAGATTTAAATTCACGAGGAATCGCATGAGCCCCTAAATAAGTGGACACAACATCAACTGGATGGTCAGCATTTAACTTTTTCATTACCTCAAGCATGCGCAGCTCGGTTTCCATATCCAGACCATATCCGCTTTTGCCTTCGACCGTGGTGATGCCTAAATGAGCCATGCCGTCCAGCCTCAGGAGACCGCTTTTATAAAGTGATTCAAACGAGTCCGCTCGCGTTGCCTGAACCGTATTTTCAATTCCGCCACCAGCCTTCATGATTTCCATATAAGACTTGCCAGACAAACGCATCAAGAACTCATCAGGCCTGAAGCCACCAAAGAGGAAATGCGTATGGGAATCAATAAACCCGGGAACAACACTTTTTCCCGAAGCATCGATGATTTCATATTGATCGAAATCATATTGCTTTAAAATGGTATCGCTTGTGTCGACGGCCGCAATCACGCCCTCTTCAATGACAATTGCACCGTCATCAATAATCTTAATCTGAGACATTTCCTTTCCCGCTCGCGCTTTTGTTCCCATCGGTGTGGCAATTTCTGCCGCGTGAAAAATGATTCGTTTATTCATTGCGGCCGCCTTCAGATCCGCACAACTTATTGAGCAGTTCTTCATCTACAAGATGAGGGATCGTCAAATAATTCTCCCCCTTGTGTTTCTGATTAAAGGCGACGGCCGTCTCCATTGAGTGCTCATTTCTCGCCCAATTTCTCCGCGCGACACCGCCCATCACATCCCAGAGAATCGCCTGCTTAATGATCGTATCCACACGCGCACTGCCGTCGAGAACTAATCCGAATCCGCCATTTATTGATTTACCAATGCCGACACCGCCGCCATTGTGAAGTGCAACAAGACTCATGCCGCGTGCCGCATTCCCCGCGAAACATTGGACGGCCATATCCGCCATCACATTGCTCCCGTCCTTGATATTTGCCGTTTCTCGAAATGGGGAATCCGTACCGCTTACATCATGATGATCACGGCCGATCATCACTGGCCCAATCTCATGATTTCTGACCATCTCGTTAAATTTCAATGCGATGGCAATTCGTCCCTCTGCATCTTGGTAGAGAATTCTCGCTTTAGTGCCGACAACGAGTTGATTTTTCTCCGCATCACGAATCCAGTTGTAATTATCGCGATCCTGATAGCGTCTGTTCGGATCGATACAGGCCATTGCCGCCTTATCAGTCTTTCGAAGATCTTCTTCTTTTCCGCTCAGACACACCCAGCGAAACGGTCCGTAACCATAATCAAACAGCTGCGGCCCCATAATATCCTCTACGTATGAAGGGAGTGTAAAACCATCTTTATCGTCATGACCATTCTTCGATATTTCGGTTACCCCTGCGTCATAAACGGCTTTCAAAAAAGAATTCCCGTAATCAAAGAAATAGGTTCCCTTATCAACAAGTGCCCTTATACAGGCGTAATGGTGTTTCAACGACTGATCAACGCGTTGTTTGAATTCTGTTCGATTCTCGCTGAGCATTCGGGTCCGTTCTTCAAAAGTGAGCCCCTGCGGACAATAACCGCCTTCATAAACGGCATGACAGGAAGTTTGATCAGAGAGTAAATCAACCTTAATGCCATGTGTCACTGCATAATCAAGCAAGTCCACTATATTTCCATGATACGCAATCGAAATAGCCGTTTTATCGTTCAGATGCTTCTGAGCAATGGAAAAGATCTTATCAAGATCATCCGAGGATGTATTAACCCATCCCTGACGGAGCCGTGTGTCGATCCGCGATTGATCAACCTCAGCAATAATTCCGACCCCATTGGCGATCTCTACCGCTTTAGGCTGAGCACCGCTCATGCCGCCAAGTCCCGAACTGACAAATAAATGTCCGGAAAGATCCGCTTCGTTTGAGATGCCCAGTTTTTCACGTCCTGCATTGAGCAGCGTATTGTACGTTCCGTGAACAATACCTTGCGGACCAATATACATCCATCCGCCTGCTGTCATCTGGCCGTAATTGGCGACCCCCATCTGCTCGGCAATCTCCCAGTCTTTTAAGTTGTCAAATTCACCGACCATCAGCGCATTGGTCAGGATCACGCGCGGTGCTTCCGGTTTGGTTTTAAAAACACCAAGCGGATGACCGGACTCCAGCACAAGCGTTTGATCTGCTTCAAGATTCTCCAGATATTTCTTAATCAAACGATACTGCATCCAATTCTGGCAAACGCTGCCGGTCTCTCCATAGGTCACCAGTTCATACGGATACAGCGCTACGTCAAAATCAAGGTTATTGTCAATCATAACTTGGAACGCTTTGCCTTCCGTGCATTTTCCTTGATAAGCATCAATCGGCTTGCCATAGATACGGCCTGCCGGTCTGAATCGATAGCCGTAAATACGGCCTCGCGTCTTTAACTCATTGAGAAATTCCGGAATTAATTGCTCATGATACTTTTCCGGGATATAGCGCAGCGCATTCTTCAGCGCAACGCGCGTCTGCTCGGGACTCAGCGTATAGCCTCTGTCCGGTGCGCGCCGAATTCCGGCAATAAATTCGGGACAATCAGGCAGCGGCTGCCCTTCTTCTAAAATTGATAAAGCATCGTGCTGTGGTCGAACAGGCATTGCAAAAACCTCCTTTATTATTCAAAAACGTTCTGTCCATGCTGAAAAGGCAGAAAGAAAAGACGAACAAGCCACTGACTTATTTGCCGATGAAATTGCCGTTAATCAATTCCTCTGCTTTCGGCTGTTTGCTGATCAATTTAACCTTCTTCCAGAATGTTGCCGCCTTGTCCGTAACATCGTAAATTAAACCCGGATCACTTTTTGTACCAAAATATTTACTATTTCCTTCCTTATCATAGAAAGTAACATCCGGTTCTGTGGCTTTAAAATCAGCAACGGTCTGTCCCATACTTTTGGCCATGATTTTGTCTGCTTCATCCGGATGTGCTTTTGCGTAATCCAGCGCGTCATACCATGCATTCACAATACTTTGAACCAGTTTCGGATTTTCATCAACAAAGTCTTTGCGCAAACCTAGTGAATCGACAATTAATCCCGGTGTTTTATCACTGGAGAGAAGTACATGGCCAAAAGACGTTTTCTCAGCTTTTGTCAGCCATGGCTGCCAGGTGACTGCTGCATCAACCTTGCCGCCAACAAAAGCCGCTCCGGCATCTCCGGCACTCATGTTGATGATTTTCACATCATTCATCGTCATTTTGTTTTGATCGAGCATGTACATAAACCAGAAGTAACTGGCACCACCGCTTGTATCAATGGCAACTTTTTTCCCTTTCAGATCTGCAAATGATTTGATGTCCTTCTTGGCAACAATCCCATCACCGCCGCTTGATGTATCAAGAGCCAATACTTGATAAACAGGAATATCGGCCGCTGCTGTCATAACATGGGTATCAACAGTTGTGAAAAAGCCCTGAATTCGATTTGCAGCCATCGCGGTGCGTCGATCACTGGCACTTTGAATGGTCTGCAGTTTCACTTTCACACCGTTTTTTTCAAAAAGCCCTTTTTCCTCTGCAAGATACATAGGTGCGAAACCGATCCATGATGAAATGCCCAGCTTCACAGTCCCCTTGAACTGGTTCTTACTCTTGCTTCCGCTGCTTCCGTTTTTTGATGATGAGGAACAGCCAGAGAGCAGCAGGGCTGCGGACATAATACCAACAAGAATGAGCACAATGATTTTCTTCATACAATTCCCTCCAATAATAAATGTTTTTATGATTTTTAATTTAGATAACTACATCTTTGGAACATCCGCCATTTAACACAGTAATGACATTAGCAACCGCGCGCTCCTTGAGCGTTTGCAGCGACTCGGTTGATAAATAGGAAACATGTGGAGTGACGTAAATATTCGAGCAGAAAAAAATTGTTTCATTACCTGTCGGCGGCTCGTTCGCGATGACATCCAGCATCGCTCCGGCAATGCGCTGGCATTTTACCGCTTCAATCAGATCCTTTTCATTCACAACGCGCCCGCGCGAGGTATTAATAATATACGCGGTCGGCTTCATCAGCTTAAATTCGGGCATCGAAAGCAGTCCTTCGGTTTCAGGCGTGTATGTCGTATGCAGTGTCACATAATCCGCTTTCGCTAATCCGTCTTGCAGAGTGACTTTTCGCACCCCTTGATCAAGGGCATCCGAATCATTCAGAATCGGATCATGAACGAGCACACACATATGGGCTGCTTTAGCCTTTGCCGCCACCTTTCGACCAATCCGTCCAAAACCAATAATCAGCAGTGTTGATGAGGCAATACGTGGAGTGAGCGTGGATGCCGCCTGGGCTCCCCACGGCCCATCATTTGCAATTTTTAAATAATAAGGAAAATTCTTGTTAAAAAAGTAAACAGCAGAAATGACATAATCCGAGACGTCCTCGACACAATACCCAGGAACGTAGGTGACCGTTATCCCCTTAGACTTTGCCGCATCAATCGCTACTCGATCATAACCGCCTCCGTAAATGGCAATAATCTTGCAATGCTCCAGTCTGTCAATCGTCTCTTTTCCTATGGTGACGTAAACCTGACAAAGGATCGCGTCGACGTCTCTGCCGAAGTCTTCAAGATCTTTCTGATAATCATTTCCTGAATACCTGATAACGCAGTTTGGAAAGACTTGTTTCAGTCGTTCGCGTTCAATGTTATAATCCGACCACTCCTCGTCAATAATCCAAATCAACGGTTTCAAGACATCACCTCCCTGAATGAATAATTTTTTTATTCTGTCAATTCAGGCTATACGCACTGGCCAACCCCTCTACCAACCCAATATGTTAAGTTCTGCTTCTTTTACTCATCGCATTCATTGAATAATGGTCAAAGAGCCATGATCGGCATCAACACGAAGTTTATCGCCATTTTTAACATGTTCATAGAAGCTCTGCGGAACACGGTCGACAACAGGGAGCTCCATGATAATTGAACTGGCAACCAGTACCGTATCCGGGTATCTAATAATTAAAGCTCTAGGCCCCCTGCCAGTCATTTTCAATTGATACATTCCGTCTGCCTGTACAACAGAACTTCCTTTTCCGCTTGGAAAAACAAGAATCTTATCCGCAATGGACTGGCCTTCCAGACAATGATTTTTCTCAATGACAACTCCTGTTTTCGGATCAACCAGATAAAAACAGAAATCATCAGTCGAGATCAGAACTTCGCCCTCGATAACACCTTCTGATACTTTATGACATGCATAGATTTCACTCATGATACTTCACCTCTTACTGCAGCTTCAATGCAATCTTCGACCTTACGAATGACAAACTGCATATTCCGCCTTTTCGTGTAGTAAGCACATTTCGGCGAGTCGGTGACGCCTTTCTTCCCGTAAAGGAATTCCCAGCATGGCTGATCCATACAGGTATCGTCAACAACATCTCCGCCGGATGCCTGCAGTGTTTCAAGATAACCCATTCTTTCTGCGAGCTCTTTTGTTAGAGACGAAGTCATAATCCAAAGTTTTACTTTCAACTGTTTCCCTTTAACGAGTTCTGCAACCCGTGCCACTTGATCAATGTTAAAATGTGGACATCCAAATAATGCAAAATCGATCTTTCCAACTGGATCAGTAATTTCTGCATGTACTTGATCCAGGTCTTCCTGTGTAATTGTGATGACTTTTTCAGGATCATCTCCATGAAAGGCTTCTTCAACAGTTGGTGCTTCGGGTGTGACACCGACAATGTGATACATCGGCACATTGCCTGCCGTGTTGAGTTGGGCGCCCAGATTCATGAGTGCCGCGGGAGATGGACCCGTTGGCAGATTAACAAAAACCGGTGTTTTAAATTGAAGTTTCTTTGGAACGGCATAGCCAAGCAGCTGATAATCAAAATCGTTTTTCACATCAGCTTGAACATCGACAAGTACCTGTCCCTTTCGATTCTCGTTAAGCAAGAATCCATAGAGCGGCGTTCTGCCGGTAATCGCCGCACATAGCGCACTTTGCGCCGATTCGCGATTTGTTCTGGCGCCATAAACCGAATTAATAAACGGCGTTGCACTGGATTCAGAAAATGCAGTGATTTCACCGAATCGCGGGACATTTTTTTCAAGATAGGGCGTGCAGTCGAAGGTCAGCGTTGCACCTATTTCTTTATAGGCCTGTCTCGTCCGACGAATCGTCCGTTCATCTTCCTTCGAAATAGTCGTGATGCATTGAAAATATTCAAGATTAAAGCCTGGATTAACTGTTGGCGATATTCGACATCTTGCTCCCGCATTTACGAGTTTCTCAACGAACCAAAGATCAGCTTCCTGATTACTCAGTGCAACGTGTGTCCGGCTGACCGGAACCATTCTCGGTGCATCAAAGACTTCGCCCAGCGCAACCTGAATTTTCATCGCAATCTGTGTGCCCTTGCCGTATTTCCCATCAAGCATTTCTTGTTCTTCAACGGTCAGCTGCATAAGATCGCCTCCTCACAAATTTTTCATGACTTTGACACTTATTTGCCAATGGTGTTCATAAGCGTTTGAACTCGCTTAATGACCTGTCCTTCATTCAGCGTTATCAGATGACCATGATCAACGGTGCATTTTCCATCAACGACAACATAATCAATAGCGGTCGGCTGCATCGCATAGACAATATTGGGCAGCACTTGTTCATGAGTTTCCGAAATCGGCTGTATGGAGAGATCATTTCGGTTCAGCGCAACAAAATCAGCACTGAACCCTGGTTTGAGCTCACCGATCGGCAGTTGCAAAATTTCGGCTCCCCCTTTCGTACCCATCGCAAACGCCTGATGATAATTCACAGCAAGCGAATCCAGTTTACTGACCTTTTGAAGCATGGCGCACATACGCATCTCTTCAAAGACGCTGATGCGATTATTGCTGCAGGCGCCGTCCGACCCAAGCCCAATTGTGACGTTTCCATTCAGCAGTGCGGGAATGTCTGTAATACCGTCTGCGAGGAACATGTTACTGGATGGACAATAGACCAGCGATGCATGATTTTCTGCCATCAGCGTTTTCTCATGATCATTCAGCCAGACGCAGTGGATGGCAACCATGCGTCCATCGGCCATTACACCGATTTTATCGAGCAGCTCGACCGGACGCATATGATGATCATGAAGCACCTGATCCACTTCAAAGGGTTCCTCGGCCACGTGAATATGAAACTTGCAATCGAATTCCTGTGCCAGACGATGGCCTGCCCGAATCATCTCAACGGATGCCGCATGCAAACTATGAGGAGCGGGGACGACCGAAACCATTGGATCGTCACGGTATTTCTTAGCAAGGCAGGTAACGTTTTTGACGGCCTCATCAACGGACTCAACATAACCCGCCGGTGCTCCCGTCCAGTCGTACATCGTACGTGCCAGCACAAAGCGAATCCCCACATCTTTTGCTGCCTGAATGACCGCCTCGTCACTGTCAATCCCTTCATTGTGCACATAAAAATAGTCGCTGACGGTCGTTGCGCCGCACTTCATCATTTCACTGAAAGCAAAAACCGCTCCGGTGTAGACATCCTTTGCCTTTAAATAAGGTGAGTACTTATAAAGCGCCTGATCGCGCCATTCAAGAAAAGGACGGTCAGCGGCAAGTCCTCTAAGCAAGCTCTGAAAAGAATGATTATGGGCATTTACGGTACCGGGAACGATTATTTCATCCGGCCAGTCAACAAATTCAGTATCAGGATATCGGGTCTCCAATTCCTTATATGGACCTATCGCCGTAATTTTCCCACCATCAATCATCAGTCCCATATTCGGTTTAAATGTACCTTCATTAAATAGCAAGAATGGTTTATATAACTTCATCATCAATCGAGCTCCTTATCCAGCGCCATAACCGTCCGTATTAAAACGTTACCGGCTTTGACAATATCCTCAATCTTCGTCTCTTCCTCTGGACAATGGCTTTTCCCGCCGATACTCGGAACAAACAGCATACCCGTTCTGGCAATGGGAACCATGTGCACCGAGTCGTGTCCGGCCATGCTTGGCAAATCCAGGTAAGTCTCGTTACATTCTTTAATCGATTGCTGCAGGGTCTTGCGTACCAACGGATCCATGGGAACCGCTTTTTGATTAAGAATGACTTTTCTTTTAATATGAACCTGCCTTTTGTTTTCGATTTCGGCACATTTCTGATTCATCTGATGTAAAATCTCGTTCAGGACGTGACCATCAGAAGTCCGAACTTCAATAATCAGATGCACTTCACCGGGAATAATGTTGGCCGAGTTGGGAGAGACGGCAAAATGTCCAACGGTGCCGACCGTATCCCTTCGTTTCAGTGCAACGACAATCTTCTCGACCGCAAGGCTTAATTCCGCTCCGGCAAGCAATGCATCATGCCGATTTTTCATCATTGTCGTTCCGGCATGATTGGCCTCTCCATAAATCGTAACTTCTTCGCGATAGATGCCGGTAATTGTTGAAACGACGGCCAGCGAGATCCCATGGTCAATTAAGTTTCTGCCTTGCTCAATATGACATTCCAGAAATACACCCATGTCTTCACTGTTCAATAAATGTTCGCTGATTTTGGTCACATCACCTCCCAATTTTTTTAAAGTTTCTGATAATTTTTCGCCCGTTTGAAGATGGATGGCTTCAGAAACTTGTTTGCTGTCAAGCGCGCCCGTAATCAGCCTGCTGCCCAGTGTTGAAATGTTATACGGATTCGGCTCTTCCGCTGAGAAGGAAACGATCTTGAGCGGATGCCGGTGGGCATATCCTGATTCTTTTAATGCCTGAACGACTTCCGTTGCCAGTAATACACCAACCGCCCCGTCATATTTTCCACCGTTCGCTACCGCATCATGGTGGGAGCCAAGAACAATCGGTTTTAACGGCTCACTGCCTTCTCGTTCCGCCCACAGGTTCGCGGCCGGATCCGTGGACACATCAGCGGCAACCTCCCTTTTCCACAGGTCCTTCAGCCATGCGCGCGCATCCATGTCCGCCCGGCTGCCGAGTGAGCGGTCAATGCCACCATGATCATTGATTCCGTACTGTGCCAGCTGATTCAATCTGCCGGCAATTCTTTCTTCATTTACTGTAATCGGAGAAATTTTACGCGATAATTCATTCGTCACATCAAAACCCTCATTTCAGATTGCCGCACTCATTATGTTTAGAAAACTTGGCTTCGCCAAGCCTCTGGCGAAGGCGAAGTCTTAGTTGCATTTATACTATTTTCCTTAAATTTTATAACTTTCTTATAGTATAAAAAAACATCATTTCAGTGTCTCATCATAATGGTGCGTCTCGTAATAGATTCGGTTCTTTTTTTCCAAAGCTTCAAGTGCCGCCATTCGTTTATCCAACCCTTCGGTGGCAGTCGCTACATCACGCAGCAGCAGATTTAAGAAAAGGATCGGCGTGCTGTAAATATCAAAGATAGAGGAGGTTGTAATCGGTATGCTGAGCACCGGATCGGCAAGCGCATAGACCGGCGATGTAATGCTGTCCGTAATTGATGAAATCGAAAAACCTTTGTCACGCAGGATCTTCAGCTTTTCAAGCAATAGAGTGGGGTATCTGGGAAAGACAAATGAAAAAATATGCACATGGGATGGATCCATCAATTCCAGAGTCTCCCATGCCGGACTGCCCGGCGTAATCTGAGTGACATTAGCTCTTATTTTGTTCAAAATATAGTACGTATAAGAAAGCAGGGTCGCCGACATTCGAGCGGACAGGAGTATTAACTGATCGGCATGGATGATCTGATCAATCATCTTTTTATATTCAGGTCTGTCCAGGAGCAGTTCCAATGCATCAATATTCTCATGCTCCAGCTTTAAAATATTACTTATATTCTTATTTGAATGAGATGAGTACTGAAGCCGCTGAGGTGCTGTAATTTCTTTTCGGACAAACTGCTGAAGATGGTGCAGAAAATCGTTATAGCCCTTATAGCCAAGGGCAATGCAAAAGCGAGAAACGCTTCCCTGGCTTACCTCCGCCTGCTCGGCAACTTCCGACGCAGTCATAAAAATAATGTGCTTATATCCCTTCTCAATCGTGTATGCCAGCTTTTCATAAGTCGGCGATTCATGAGCTGCTTTTGCAATTTTGTCCATTAATTGATGAAACTCTTTACTGCTTGGCTGCACATCCATATCAGTCGTCCCTCCACTGCTCTTTAAAGGTTTTGTTGATTCACAGTATCTCTGCGACCTTCTCAATCGCCGCGGAAAGCGATTGATCCTCCGCAACAAAGGGAACACGCGCACGAATCGTTTGATAGAAGTCATAGGTTCGCCCCGCCAAAAGTTCTGAGCCGTGCAAATCAGCGGCCTGCGCCGCGCAAAGTGCTTCAATCGCCATAACCTTCTTGGCATTGACGATGATCTGTACGGCTTTTCTGGCAGCCGTCGTTCCCATACTGACGTGGTCTTCCTGATTGCCCGAAGACGGAATCGAGTCAACGCTCGCTGGATGGGCCAACACTTTATTCTCGGAAACCAGCGAGGCAGCAACATATTGTGTGATCATAAATCCGGATTGAAGTCCCGGTTCTGCACTCAGAAAAGCCGGCAGTCCGTTATTCAACTGCGGATTCACCAAACGTTCAACACGCCGCTCAGAAATATTCGCAAGTTCAGAAATGGCGATACCAAGAAAATCCATAGCAAAAGCGATCGGTTCCCCGTGAAAGTTTCCACCGGAGATCACATGCCCGCTTTCCGCAAAAATCAACGGATTATCAGTTGCTGCGTTCATTTCAATGATCAGATCTTCTTTCACTCGGTTCAGCACACGAAGTATGGCACCATGAACCTGTGGAATGCAGCGAAGTGAATAGGCATCCTGTACGCGAAGATCCCCCTGATGTGTCATCAGTCGGCTGCCCTTAAGCTGCCGCATCAATGAGGCGGCGACCTGACTCTGCTCAGGAAATGCCCGCACCTGATGTGATTCTTCCCAAAGCGCTTCTTCAACACCGCGCAGCGCTTCAAAAGTCAGAGCCGCGGTTCGATCCGCCGACTGCATTAAATGCATCGCATCCATGTATGCCGCGCACGCTGTTGCAGTCATTGCCTGTGTCCCATTGATCAGCGCCAGCCCCTCTTTGGCCTGCAGCGATATTGGTGACAAGCCGGCTGCCTTCAATGCGTCAAGCCCATGCATTTCTTCATCTTTATAAACGGCTGTGCCCTCACCGACCAGAACAAGCGCAAGATGAGCAAGCGGAGCCAGATCCCCGCTTGCACCGAGCGATCCCTGGCTGGGGACAACGGGAATGACGCCTTGATTCAGGCAATCCAATAACGCGTGAATCACCACAGGGCGAACACCGGAATATCCTTTCGTAAGCGCGTTGGCCCGAAGCAAGAGCATTAAACGGACAATTTTTTCCGAGAATGGCTCTCCAACGGCACACGCATGGCTGCGCAGCAAATTGATCTGCAGTTTTTCAATATTATCTTTGGAAATCAATTGATCACTGAATTTTCCAAAGCCCGTATTTATGCCATAAATAACCTCGCCCGCGCTCAGGTGTTTTTCTACTGCCTGCCGGCTGATCGTTATTTTCTGCATTGCACCATTATCGATCGCAACATGTTCCCTTTTATTAATGACACGCTCAATTTTTGAAAAATCCAACGATTCACCATTTAAATAGACAGTCACACTGTTCGCTCCAATTCGATTTTCAAATGTTTTTTGTTTTTCTCGCAGTAACCCTGGACCATTGATTCAGAGTGATCAAGCGCGCAAAAATTAATGAAATCATTCATGATTTATATTTTATGAATAATTATATTCACGAATGGATACAGCTGTCAACATAATATTTAGAATTGACGATCTTTTTTTATTTATTGCACAGGTAAACTTTGAGATTGGATTCTAGTCTATTTAACCAATCTGATCGAAGCAGAGAGAAAAATCACTTTAGCACTTAAATTATTGGAAAACGATGTATTAAAGGAAAACAGCGAAAAAATGCGCCTGTTCGCGAAACATGACATGATCAGTTCATTGAGGCTAAAAAAGCGCCGCAAACATGATCCTCCAAATCCAATTAGCAACCGGGCAAGTTCGAGTAGAAACCAGGCTAAGACTAGTCCTCTGCCGTCGATCTTGTCTTGACGGGCACTCCAGCTGCTCGCTTGTCTCGGACAGTCCGCGTTTTCGTGTCTGGTTTACACTTTGATGCTTGCTAAAATCTTATACTTTCTTATCGTAGGACAAAAAACCACGGCATTCCTGCTTCTTCAGCAAAAATCCCGCGGTTTCTTATGTATGATTTTATGGAGCCTAGGAGGATCGAACTCCTGACCTCCTGCGTGCAAAGCAGGCGCTCTCCCAGCTGAGCTAAGGCCCCATATGGAGCGGAAGACGGGATTCAAACCCGCGACCCCCACCATGGCAAGGTGATGTTCTATCACTGAACTACTTCCGCAAAACCAATAAATTATAAAATTAAATGCGGATGAGAGGACTTGAACCTCCACGTCCGGTAAAGGACACTAGAACCTGAATCTAGCGCGTCTGCCAATTCCGCCACACCCGCATCATAAAAATGGTGGGCCATGAAGGTCTCGAACCTTCGACCCTCTGATTAAGAGTCAGATGCTCTACCAACTGAGCTAATGGCCCGCAAATGAATAAATGGTGGAGGGAGAAGGATTCGAACCTTCGAACCCGTTGGGAACGGATTTACAGTCCGTCGCGTTTAGCCTCTTCGCTATCCCTCCATATTAACGTTTAACCAATGGTGCCGGTCAGAGGACTTGAACCCCCAACCTACTGATTACAAGTCAGTTGCTCTACCAATTGAGCTAGACCGGCGGAATAAATGGAGGATATAGGGCTCGAACCTATGACCCTCTGCTTGTAAGGCAGACGCTCTCCCAGCTGAGCTAATCCTCCAAAGTGACCCGTACGGGATTCGAACCCATGAACCCACCGTGAAAGGGTGGTGTCTTAACCACTTGACGAACGGGCCATGCTTGTCCGTCGCAATCGACGCTCTTTATTATATACAGATTAACAATGCTTGTAAAGAAAAAAACAAAAGCCTTTCTATTCAGAATATTAATGAGTTCACAGGCATTGAATTTTTCGATGCAACGTATGCACCTGTCTTTCAGATTTTCAAGGTGCTGCTTCTGCAGGACGTCATGACAGGAAACCTTATGTTTTTCACGCGTGAAAAGAGGACCCGCTGGGCGGGTCCTCTTTTCCTGAATCAGTCATTCTCCGGAAACAGCTCTTTCTGCCGCATCATTTTATCCATGCGACCTTTCACAGCCTGTCCGATACGATTGTTTGGTTTCATCATCTGATAGCAGGCTGCTCCAATGCCGATTGAAGTAATTAGCGGAATCCATCCAATCGTTGATTTCATTTCTGCTACACCACCAGCGAAGATTTGTCCATTCAATCCGGACGAATATAGTTTAACCAGGGCATCGGTTTCGATGCGTGTGAGTCATTGCCAGCTACTTACTGACAGGTACTTCACGCAAATATTCTTCGAGCGTTTCATTGGACGCAGTTATTTTCTTGGCTGCGGAAACGCCAACATAGCGCAGATGCCATGCCTCGTATTCATATCCGGTGATCTCTTCCTTACCTTTCGGGTAACGAACGATGAATCCGAAGTCCTGAGCGTGCTGTGCCAGCCAGGCAGCCTCAGGCGTATGATTAAACGCCTGAGTGGCCGCATCTTTCCCCTTAATTCCGGACACATCGATGGCGAGCCCCGTTTCATGTTCACTTGTTCCCGGATACGCACTGTAGGTCCGCGCTTTGCTTGCGCCATCCCTTTGCTCGTAGTAACGAAATAACGCCACCTGCGTCTTATGGGAGCGATAGGCGGAAACACCGGCAAGCTCTATACCATCATTGTGTGCAGCTGCAAAAAGTGCTTTCAGAGGCTGCGCAGCCGCCGCGCGCATTTTCTTTTTCTCTGATTTTCCGGAAAAGATAAAAGGAACATCTAAATCCACAAGGTCTTTTGGCACATAATCGTCCGGAAGCTTGAAGTATTTATTCACCAGCACAAGATTGCTCTCAGGGTCAGCCACAACATGGATACTGTTTTGCTGTATCGCCGATACTGTTTTTTCTGAAGATGGTGAGCGGTGATCATTCACAGTCTTCTTTTCAGACTGAGAGGTGCGGGTCTGTTGCGCGGAGCCAGAATCAGACTTTTCCGCCCAGGGCCACGAAGTGCAGGCGGACAATCCAAGACAGACGGCAATCGCACCGGCTGTATAAACTATTTTATATTTCGTCAAAACAAACGCTCCAATTGTATGATTGTTCAAAGTCAGCCATAGAATGTGCCAAATTGCACGATATTATAATGTATTCGAAACATATCATGCGAATTCAGGCATAAAAAAAGAGATCCATAAATTGGATCCGTACAATTGAAGGATTTTGGTTCATGTGCAGAAATTATTGGCCGCGCAAATCATCCAATGAAGAGTTTAACGTTAATAATCACTGAAATTATCAAGGCGATATTCGTCAGCAACAATTTACGATTCAGTCTGACGGAAGCTTCATTTTGAGAAACATCATTAGCTTGATGCTCATTCATGATTTTCTGCACCTCTGGCGTTCACTCATTTAATAATTCCATCATATCCTGTAAATATTGAGTCGGTATGATTGTTTTTTTAAGCTCATGTAAAAAAGCATGTTACAGGTTCACGCACCCTCCTCAAATTAAATGCTTTATGAAATTCACCTTGCGCTCATAGACGCAAGGTGAATTTTTTACAAAAATGAGTGATCGCGTATCCGGCGATAGACTCAATTATTTAATAATCAGAACAGGGACTTTCGAACGCTGGACAACACCGTGGCTTACGCTGCCCAGAAATTCTTTGACACCGCTTAAACCGCGGCTGCCAATCACAATCAGGTCATAATCGTTTTCACTGGCAAATTCAAGGATGGTATGCACCGGCTGTCCTTCTTCCACAAACAGGTGCGTGGCATTTGGTAATTCATCAAGCACTTTTTGTGCCCGTCTCACGATTTCATGCCCATACTTGAGTGTCGATTCACGCACTTCGCGGTATACATCGCCAACAATAAATTGATTCGTCGGCACTGTGACGACATTAAGGACATCAAGTTCGGACTTTTCATCGATTCGCGCCAGGTCCGCAGCTTTCTGCAGCGCTTTTTTAGACAGATCCGAATCATCGTAGGAAACCAATATTTTTGAAAACAACATACCGATCACCGCCCTTTTTCACATTTGACACAGAGGGCCTTAGAAAGGAGAGTTGCCGAATCCGCAATTCTTTTTTCAGGCATGCTCTGTCCTCTTCTATTTTAACACAGGAATGAGTCGCTGATTTATGCCTTTTGAAGTGCGTCATCTCGCTGGCACGCATCAGCTGGAACAATCCCGCAGGCGCCCGCACACCTGTCCCTTTTTTCAATTATTGCTTACCATTTTCTTATATCTGCGTTATATTAATAGGGAGCAATACAGACACAGAACCTATTAGTTGGTAACGTTTTCATTAGTTTACGCCGGTCTTTCGCGGCTCTTTTGTAAAGCGATCAGATCACCTGTTAAAAAATTGGTGAGAAATCGAGGGTTTAACATGAAAAAAGGCTTAATTTTTATTGGTTTTTCAACTCTGTTCTTTAGCACGATGGAAATTGCCATCAAGCTTGCGGGTGCGCAGTTCAACCCGATGCAGCTCAATTTTCTGCGCTTTCTTATTGGCTCCATTGTCCTTTCGCCGCTTGCATTGAAGCATTTAAAAGGAAGCGGATTTACGCTCGATAAAAGCAAAGTGCTTTACTTCCTGTTCTCGGGATTCATGTGTGTCGTCGTCAGCATGACCTTCTTTCAAATGGCCATTGTCTACGCGAAAGCATCAACCGTTGCTATTCTGTTCAGCTGCAATGCGGTATTTGTCATTCCTTTTGCTCACTTCTTTCTAAAAGAAAAGTTAACCAGATGGTCGCTTCTGTCACTCGCTGTCAGTCTGGTCGGCATGATCTGCATTGTCAATCCTGAGAATCTGACGAACATCACCGGCATTACCCTGTCGCTAATTGCCGCCGTTACATTCGCGCTGTACGGCATTATCGGACGCAAAGGCAGCCTGAAATACGGCTTTGACGGTGTTGTTCAGAGCAGCTTCAGCTTTCTTACCGGAAGTTTTGAACTGCTGATCCTGATCTGGATGAGCAAAATCGGAGCGGTCGCTCATTGGCTGAAAAGTATCGGCCTCAGTGATTTTGCCAACATTCCGGTTTTACAGGGAATCTCATGGAACACTGTTCCGACCCTGATTTATCTTGGCGTTTTCGTCACCGGCCTTGGCTTCAGTTTTTATTTTCTCGCCATGGAAGCAACCTCTGCTTCGACGGCATCTCTGGTATTCTTTATTAAGCCCGCACTGGCGCCTGTACTTGCGTTGCTCATTCTTGGTGAAGCGCTCACGTTCAATGTACTGTCCGGCATCGCACTGATCCTTGTCGGGTCATGCATCGAGCTGTTCTCAGGCAATCGTCAGGCGAAGCTTAAAAGATCAAAACTGTTGGAACAAAACGAAGTCCATGTCCATTAATCGACGCAAAAACAGACCGATCCCTTTCAGATCGGCCTGTTTTTTTTCAGTCCTCCCGCTCTACGCTTAGAATTCTGCCGTCTTTTGAAGCAACCTCCACTTCAAAAACAACTTCCTGATCCGTCAGCACATAGACCTCATATTTCAACAGATGGTTTTCAAGCTCCAAATCGACATGAATAATTTGGCCGGGTACTCTGACAACAGCAATCTCTGCCGCCTGCTGCGCGGTTATTCGTTGACGATACCCATCGGTCTGCTGGTTGACCATTCCGCCAGCAGGATTATTTCCGTACATAAAAAAGGCCTCCTCATCATCAATAATCGTCATCTTCCTTAAGATATGATGAAGAGGCTGTGCACGTGACGACTGCCTATTTTCTGTTATCTAATAAAGTACTTCTGCTTTTTGTACACAGCAGCCAATTTTTGAATACCCTCGCGAATAGTAATCTCATCGCAGAAACTGAACGCCAGCCGCAAATCATTCGTCGGTTTTCCGTGCAAATAAAAAGCTTTGCCATCCACAAAGCTGACGCCAACCTTAACAGATTCATGCAGCAACCGTGTTGTATCTGTCTTAGTCGGAAAGGTCAGCCACAAAAAGAAGCCGCCTTCCGGTTTTTCAAATGAGACCTCATCACCGAAGAACTCGTGAATGGCCTCAACCATCACATCACGTCTCATTCGGTAACCTGTAATCAGCGGCTCTAAATGATTTTCAAAATCGTTTTTTTCAAGATAATCACTCACAATTTCCTGCATCAGGACACTGGTCAGGCCTTCCGTCTTGATAATTTTCATTTTAGACAGTACATCCGGATTTTGACAGATTACCCATGCCATACGAATGCCCGGCGCGACAATTTTCGAGAATGTGCTCAGATAAATCACTCGCTCCGGACCGAAGGAATAGATGGACGGCCAAAACTCACCGGTAAAATTCAGCTCTACATAGGCATCGTCTTCAACGATATAGACGTTGTATGCGTAAGCCAGCTGTGCCAGTTTTCGGCGACGTTCTACGGACAGGCGGATACCGGCGGGATTATGATAATTCGGCAGTACATAGATGAATTTCGGCATTGGGCGCTTGCCTGCTGCTGCTTCGATTAATGCCGATTCAACGAGATCAACACGCAGACCGTCACCGTCGACAGGAAAAGCGGACAACTGATTTTCCGCCAAATAAAAGGCGCGCAGCGCACCAAAATAAACCGGTGCCTCAACCCACACCGAGTCACCGGGATCCGTCAGTGTCCGAGCGACCAGATCAATCCCTTGGTTCGATCCGGATGTAATCATGATCTGGTCTGTGTTGACCTGAATGGCACGCAGCTGCGAACGCTGGCGAATCCATTCCAGTATACGCTGCTGTCCCGGTCCCCCCGAATATTGAAGTGCCTGGGTTCCTTCCGACTTCAGCGCTCCTGTCGCCGATTCGACCAGCGCATCAATCGGAAAGGATTTCGGATACGGGAAGCCAAAGGCAAGCGGAATCATCCCCGGATGTTCACCGGAAAAAGCTGAACCTACAAGCGGTACATCATCAAAACGTTTTGAAAAATCATAGTGTTGCAAATTTTTCATCGGCCATTTCTCCTCATGCACATTTTTTTCGGTTACTGCGCACTGATGCCTCGATCAATCAGTTGCTTAGTAAAACTTAGTCTTATTATAATGAAAAAATGGTCGATACGGCTATATAATTTTAAAAAATTTTTATAATAATAATTATTCATTATCGACCTAAATGTCTGAAATAAAAAAAGAGCCTGTGCAGGCCCAATACTCGGGGACAAGCCTATCGCTTTGCCCGAATTTATAGTAAACCACTGATCTGTACGTAAACTGAACACGGGGTGAACTCAGATTCTGATTCGCGCTTTGATTTGCGTAGAGAGAATCTCAAGAACAATCGCAATCGCAAGGATAAAGTAAGTGATCGTTCCCATCTCTCTTATATCGAAATAAAACGCGCCAGCCATAAACATTTCATAGCCGATTCCGCCCGCTCCCGCTGCTGCACCCATCGCAACGGCAACACCAAAATTGACTTCAAAGCGCATAAATGTCCACGAAATCAGTGATGTGAGCGCGTTCGGTACGATCGATTGAAAGACGATTTGCCACCATCCGGCTCCTGTTGCCTTTAAAGCTTCAATGGCTCCTTCATCAATCTCTTCAAATGACTCCGAATACGCTTTTGTCAGGTAACTGATGGAGTGAAAGGACATGCCAATGACGGCGGCAACGCTGCCCAGTCCTGCAGCAATGGCAAAAATCAGCACCCAAAGAACGGTTGGCACAGCACGAATGATTGCAACGATCGTCTTTACAATATTAGATGTCGTTTTATTGGTTAAATTTTCAGCTGCAAGCAGCGAAAGAAAAAAGGCGACAACCGCACCAACAATCGTAGTCAGAAGACCAAGCGCGAGTGTTACCGTCACACCTTCGACCGCTTGTGAAAAAGTAAAATGATTAAAATGCGGTTGAATAAAGACCGTTTTAAAATTAGCAAATGTCGCCATGAGGCTTGGCCAGAACTTTAAATTCTGATTATTGAACGTGAAAAATCCATAGATCGTTAAAAGCGCAAGCACAGTCATCGTGGTCCGTATAACAATATTTGATTTCGTTAGCTTTTTTGTTTTGATCATTGCGGGTGCCGAAGTCATGGCGGGACTGATTCTGGGTGGTTCCTTCATACTCATTACAACATCGCCCTTCTCACGTAGTTTGACAGTTGTTCAATAAGCAAAATTGAAATGACGATGACAACGACCACCAGACTTGCCGCGTGATAATCCATTCGTTTGTAATACAGATCAAAAATATAACCGATTCCTGAACCGGTAAGAATGCCTACCAGGGTTGCCGCGCGAATATTGGTTTCAATCATAAATAAGATCCAGCTCATGATTTGCGAAATACTTGACGGAACAACCGCCTGAAAAATTGTGGGAACATATCCGGCACCGGCTGATTTTAGTGCTTCAACCGGATCAGTTCCGGATTCATCAATCGTTTCCATAAATGCGCGCGTCAGAAAACCAAATGATGCAATGAAAAGTGCAAAAAAACCGGTTAACGACGTTTGTCCGAACGTCAGAAGCAACACGATCGACCATACACTGACATCGATATTTCGCGAAAGATTGGCAAAGGCGCGGCTTAAGACTGCAAGAAAGTTACTTACCTTTGTAATGCGTGAACCGAGAATGGCGAAGATAAAGGCAAAGATCGCCGCCACTACTGCCGCCGCGATCGAAACAAGCAGGGTTTCCTGCATTTTCGCCCAGATATCTGAGAGATAGGCGAGTGAATCAGCAGTCGGGTAAAAATTGGAGAATCCCCAGACAATTGCTTTTGGAATAGCCGCAATCCCCTGCGATAAATTAAATTGAGTCAGCACGGATGATCCAAAACAAACCAGGACGATCACACCAAGAACAACGAGTGACCGCAGTCTTTTCGTTAAGAAGTACGTCTGGCTCATTATTTTTCCGCCACCTTCACTCGATCATGATTCTCAATATTAATCATTAGATTGGAGGCATCCGACCCATAAATCGTTTTAATATCCCCGCTTGTCAGTTGGCTCGGCGCGCCATTAAATACAATTTGCCCTTTGCTGACACCAATGATGCGGTCCGCATAGTTCATGGCAATGTCTACTTGATGCAAATTAATGAGAACGGTGATCTTTAATGAGTCCGAAATGTTTTTGAGATGATCCATAATCGTTTTTGCCGAACTCGGATCAAGTGAAGCAATCGGCTCGTCACACAGCATGAGCTTCGGATTCTGAATCAGTGCCCGGGCAATGCCGACCCGCTGTTTCTGACCGCCACTGAGCTGATCACACCGTTGATATATTTGCTCCTTAAGACCGAGCATTTCCAGCAGATGGTATGCCTGCTGCTTTTCGTCATTTGTAAATAAACCAAGTGATCCAGACAGCATGGATTTATATCCGAGTCGCCCATGAAGCACGTTTTCAATGACAGATAAACGTTCAACCAGATTGTAATTCTGGAAAATCATACCTATTTTTGTACGTAATTTTCTGAGCGACCGTCCTTTGAATCCCGAAATATTCACGCTATCAAAAATAACTTCTCCGTCTGTTGCCTGAATCATTTTATTAATACAACGAAGGAGGGTTGATTTCCCTGCACCGGATGGACCGATGACGGAAACAAACTCTCCCTCATTGACGGAGAAGTTCACATCTGATAACGCTACCGTCCCGTTTCCATATTTTTTCGAAACGTGCTTCATTTCAAGTAACGTTGTCATTGCCAACTCCTCTATTCTATTATAGTTTAGTGAAGATCACGAATTGCGTCATACCAGGAATCTTCGACTTTTACAAAACGAGATTTACCATCCTTTGAGAAAATCCCCTTTGATCCTTCTGGTGCAAATACTTTTGAATTGTTTGCTGTTTCATCAGAAGTCAGTGCATCCTGAATCTTCTTCTGGTCTTCTTTGCTCAGAGACTTCGAATTCATCGCAATCGGTCCATTCAATACCGGAGTCACAGACAATACCGTAAATTCCTTGCCTTTAAGCGATGTGAAAGGATCGCCTGCATCATTTCTAACCTTCAGAACGGAAGCTTCTTCATTTAATTTGCCGCTGACCAGCTCAAAATAATTCGGTGTAAGCAGATCCATGAAAGCAGCAACATCGGCTTTACCCATTAAAAGGTTTGCAGCGGAACCTTGATGTGACTGACCAAAAAGTACCTGGCTGAAAAATTTACCGCCCTGCTGCATGTCTTCAACTTTTAAATCTTTGTATTTATCCTGTTCACTGAAATGAGCAATGATTCGACTTGTCGGGATCGCAAATCCGGATGTCGAACTTGGCGATACAAAAGACATTTTCTTGCCAACAATGTTATCAATCGTAGGTTTGCCATCTTTCATATACTTCGAGGCGTCCGCTTTTCGAACTGAGATCCAGCTGTGATAAAGCGCATCTTTCAGTGTGCCTGACGCGCCGCTGTTGACAACAAGAGGAACGACATCCGCATTTTTCGTATGGGCTTCCGTGTAGCCTTCGCCACCCATAAGGCCAAGCTGTGCATTTCCACTGACCAGTGCTTCGATGGCAATGTTGTAATCTGTTGTCAGTTTGTCGACAACTTTCTTGCCTGTAGCCTTGGCGATGACATCATCAATCGCTGCACGAGAATCTTTCAAATCATCTGCTGATTCATTTGGATACCAAACAACCGTAATCGTTTCTTTCTTTTTGTCACCGCCGCTTTTTCCGTCTCCTGACGATGAGCTGCAGGCGGTAAAGATCACTGTCAGCATCGCAAGTAACAGAATCATCGCAAGCTTTTTCACTTTGTTTCCCCCTCGAGGTATATGATTGATTTATGTAGATATGCTTCTCCAGGCATAATCCGAAGTTTTCCAAATCATTGATGGTTACGCCCGTTAAAGTATACAAACATCTTTTGCACCTGATAGAATTTCTTTCCCACTCGTCCTTAAGCCACAGTGTCCATTGTAGCGAACGAATACATAGAGAATATTAAAAAAATGTTGAGAATAATTAAAATACAGATTCTATTTATTCTCAGCACTTAAATCTTCACGGTGCCCCCTTCTATTGAAAAATTCTCTGAAGCAGGGAACAAATGTTTACACATGTTAAAACAACACTGGAATGCTAAAGATAACTGACGAATTGTTATTGTGTCTGTTCGCTCGACTCAATAATGTACAGATAGATTTAATCAGGATAAACTAGAGGTATCATGCAGCGCGGGGTGATTCTATGTCGATGTCAGACACCTTTCATTTGAAGATTGCAGAATTTCTTATCACTCAGATTAATAACGGGACATATGCTTGCGGGGATCGACTTCCATCAGAAAATGAATTGTGCGCGCAGTTTCAAACGAATCATCATGTTGTCCGGCTTGCTATTTCAAGGCTGATTAATATGGGGTGGGTCGCCACCTATCAGGGAAAGGGATCTTTTGTTAAATCACGACCAGAGGCATTTCCCTACTCACTATCGGCAAAGACCGGATTTTCATCGAATCTTAAAGGGCGGCCACTCGCTCACCGCGGACAGTTAATGCAATGGGAAAAGCGGCATCCCATGCCGCACGAAGCGCGTTATTTAGATCTTGAGATGCATGAGTACGTCTATGATCTGCGCATCAAACGTTTTATTAATGAACAGCCAATGTCTTTATCTACTACGGTCATCCGCGCACATGACGTGCCGGATCTGCCAGATTTCCTGGCCGACTTTCAATCATTATATAAAATTTTATCTGAGCACTATCAGATTCGCCCGATCCGTACGAAATCAATCGTTCAGGCCATCATGCCCACGCTGAAAGATACAGACCTGCTGCACCTTCCTGAAAATGTCCCGCTTGTGAAAATAGAAAGTTTCGCCAGGCATCCAAGCGGGCATCCCTTTGAGTACAATGTATCCAAAATCCGCAGTGACATGTGCCGGTATGTTATTGACTTTTAAGAAAAGCCAGGCAAAGCCCGGTCCACGATCTCCAATCATGATTTATTGATTTATCCCCTTTGATTTTGCATCCGGCCGCCCCTCTCAGCCACTCCACTCCTTAACAGAACACAATCATTCCTGCATGTCTGCTGTTTTTCTTTTGTTCCCCATTTTTACATTACGAAAATTCCCGTCAAAGCCATTTCTTAAATACTTCCCAGCTCCCATTCTTCATTGAACGACCGTTTCCATTTTATCCCCGTCTCTTTTTACCCCTTTTTTACAATGCATTAACGATTTGTACTTATCGATAAGTTACAGTGACCTATGTAACGACCGTAGAACTTGTATTTACCATCTTTTCACGGGAGAGCAAAGCCGGCGGACATGATGCTGTTTGTATTTACTGTTTTCTATAAAAACTTCTGGCTGACATCAGTGATTTTCTGAATAATGAAACTCGTTCTGCGTGTGTCCCGTTCCTGTTCTCCCGGAACTCAGCAAACCCGTACCGGTGATCAACCTGTCAAGACAAGGAAACAACTGCCACAGTCTAATTCGGACAAAGGAGTCGACGATTCATGAATAAGCAGCAGCTCAGTCGCACGATGAGCGCCTGTTCGCTCCCTCTCTTAGAACAAATCGCTCAACAAATTACTCAGGAACAGCAAGTGCAGGTGGAGCGTGAACCACAGACCTCTCTGATCATGGCAAAGGCAAAAGATTCTGTTTCAAGTCAGCCTTTCTATCTGGGCGAAGTACTTGTAACCGAATGCACTATATCTGTTAATCAAAAGTTAGGTATTGGCATCGTTGTCGGTGAAAAACCATTGCGCGCTTATTGCATGGCTATCATCGATGCCGCGCTTAACGCAGGAGTGCCTGTGCTCGATCGATGGGGCGATCGTCTCCGTGCCGAGAAGCAGCAGCTTCAGAAAGAGCATGCTTTGGAATACGCGCGCTGCGCTCAGTCACAGGTCCACTTCGATACGATGGAGGAATATAATGACAAACGCTAATCACTTTCAGCCCGTTCATGACACTCGGAATCTCTATCGACATTTGCTCGACAGCATGGCGCGTCCGGGGAAAATCAATGACATCGCCGAGCTCTTTCATCATGTCCCGGAAACGTGTCCTTGCTCCGCCGGCAGTTACGCGCTTGCCCATACATTACTCGATCATCAGGTCCGTTTTCATTTCTACTCACAGGATCTCCATGCTCCCGATGCAGAGCGCTCTATTGAGTGGACGACCGGAAGCCATCATACCACGCCTGTTGACGCGGATTACCTGTTTATCGATACGGCACCGGAAACGGATGAAATTCGTGCCATAATGCAGAATGTCCGAATCGGAACACTGGCGGAACCAGAGAAAAGTGCAACCATTATTCTTCATGTCCGCAAGCTTTCCGGTTCAGATAACCTAGACGTGCCGATGCTTCTGCATGGCCCGGGAGTCAACGGCTGGCACCTTCTCTCTGCAGAAGGCATGGACGCAGAATGGCTGCGGATGCGTGCCGTGCGCAACCGCGAATATCCGACCGGCTGTGATTTCATTCTCTTTGATGACGAAGGGCAGATTGCCGCATTGCCAAGAACAACATTAATTGAAAGTGGGGTGATCTGAATGGGGTATGTTGCTGTAACCGGCGGACAAAAGGCGATCGAAGCAGCTGATCAACTGAATCTGTGGTACCGCCTCAAAGATACAGAGCATAGTCTGGAAACCACTGACATCGAAAAACAGTTGCGTCATCTTGTGGACCGCGTCATGAGCGAAAGCGGCCTTTACGCACCGAACTATGCCGCGCTTGCCATCAAGCAGGCGGAAGGCGATCTCTGTGAAGCTGCTTTTTTAATGCGCGCTTATCGATCAACGCTTGAGCGTACCTATGAATCACTGACTATTGATCCCGGACGTATGCGTGTTATCCGCCGCATTTCTTCTGCATTTAAGGATATTCCCGGCGGACAGATTCTCGGACCGACCATGGACTATACACACCGCCTGCTCAATTTTTCTTTGAATCATGAGAATAGCGCAGAAATGATGAACATCCTTCGTGAAAAGGTCCCGGATCTCAAACTGAGCCAGCCGCCGGTTTTCCAGAAAGTCGCCAAGTTGCTGCGAGAGCAGGGGTTGCTGTTTCCGCCAAAATCTTCTGGTACATTGTTTGACATCACGCGTGACAAACTGTCTTTCCCCGCACCACGTTCGGCGAAACTTCAGATTCTGGCAAGAGGTGAGACAGGCGCGATGACTGCACTTGCCTACAGCAACATGCGCAGCCATATCGCGAATCACCCGACGATTGGCGAGCTGCGTGTCGGCTATGCAGAAGTAACCATTGCCTATCCGCTTGATGCTTCCGAAAGTATCTGTCTTGGCGAAATCATGATTACTGAAGTTGAAACCATCAATGCCTTTGAACGTGACGAACAAGGAGAAGTTAAGCTGCGGCTTGGCTACGGACTGACGTTCGGGCAGAACGAAACAAAAGCCATTGCCATGGCAATTCTTGAACAGAGTCTTGAAACAGAGGGACCAAGCCCAACTCAAGATGAGGAATTCGTTCTGCTTCACGTCGACAGCATCGAAGCAAACGGGTTTGTTTCCCATCTGAAACTGCCGCATTACATTACATTCCAATCCAAGCTCGATGTTCTGCGGCAAACGCAGAAAATAGCCACAGCAACAGCGGATAAAAAACGGCAGATAAATGCACAGAAGGAGGGCCAGAACGATGCAGGCAAAGCTGAAACAAACATATAATTATGCCTTTCTTGATGAAGGATCAAAAAAAGAAATTCGTCGTGCCACACTTAAAGCAGTCGCCATTCCCGGCTACCAGGTACCGTTTGCCTCAAGAGAAATGCCGATCGGCCGCGGCTGGGGAACCGGCGGTCTGCAACTGACACTGTCACTTATCGGCGATCATGACTGTCTTAAAGTGATTGATCAGGGCAATGACGACAGCGTCAATGCCATCAGCATTAAAAAACTCGTTCAATCCTGCACGCAGGTAAAGATTACGACCGATTCTGAGCGCGCGACTCTCATTCAGACACGCCATCGTATTCCTGAAGTACCGATTCGCGCTGATCAAATTCTCGTTTTCCAAGTGCCGCTGCCCGAACCCCTGCGCATGGTCGAAGCAAAGGAACGCAAAACAAAACAGCTGCATGCGGAAATGGATTATAGTGGCATCTGGCTACGCTTATATGAGGATATCGTCAAATGGGGAAAGGTCAGTATCGGTGCAGACTATCCGGCACTCGCACATAAGCGGTACATTTTCGCGCCAAGTCCCATTCCCAGATATGATCTGCCTAAGCTGCATCAGGCGGACGGATTGTTTCTGTTCGGCGCCGGACGCGAGAAAAAAATCTACGCGATCCCGCCTCATACAGATGTTGAGCCGCTCGCTTTCGAGGATTACCCATTTGAAGTGGAACACTTTGACGGTTGCTCCTGTCGCCGCTGCGGCAGTACCGACACCTTTCTTGATGAACTTTATGACGAAACGAGCGGGGAAAAATTCTATCAATGCTCGGATACAGGCAATTGCCAAAAACGACAGGAAATGAGGCAGGCAGACCTATGACTCATAATGAAATGCGTCCACTGCTCAGCGTCCGTCATCTGACAAAGCGGTTCGGCAAGGGCTGCAGCTTCTGCCGCCAACCGGAAAACCTGCCGCCACTCAACAACCGTTGTCCGCGCTGCGGCACAGTCTGGGCATGCAATGACCTTTCCTTCGATCTTTACGAAGGTGAGATTCTCGGCATAGTCGGTGAAAGTGGCTCGGGTAAGAGTTCTCTTGTTCAATGTCTGTACTTTGACACTTCGGTCACAGGCGGTACGGCAACTCTATCCAATTACCAAGACGGAGAAACAAATATCTTTCTCGAATCGCCGCAGCAAAAGCGCTATATCCGCAATCATTTAATGGGCATGGTTTACCAGAATCCGTGGACCGGATTGAAAATGAATTTTTCCAGCGGGGGAAACATAGCTGAAAAATTGATCGCCGCGGGGCATTTTAACGTACATCACATTCAAAAACGCGCTGCCGATCTGCTTGATCACGTTGAAATTCCGCTGTCTCGCATGAACGAGGCACCGCGAAACTTCAGCGGTGGTATGCAGCAGCGTGTGCAAATTTCGAAAGCACTGGCAAACCGACCGCCTATTCTTCTTCTTGACGAAGTCACGACCGGTCTTGATCTGTCTGTTCAGGCGCGCGTACTTGATCTGATTCGCCGCATCCAGCATGAAAGCCGCACGGCAATGATTGTTGTCTCACATGACCTAGGCGTCATTCGCATGCTGTGCGACCGGACAATGGTCATGAAGCAAGGCCGCTGTATTGAAGCGGGATTGACGGACCAGATTCTGGAAGATCCGCATCACGCATACACACAATTGCTTGTCCATTCTTTATTGTGAGGTGCCCTTATGAATATCTATCATGCAACAATTGTTTTACCGGATCGCGTGATTGAAAATGGATTTGTCTCCATAAAAAATGATCGGATTGAATCGATTGCGGCGGGAAAGCCGGATCAGATCACGGACGGGGATCTGGACGCTGGAGGCAAATGGCTTCTCCCGGGATTAATTGATTCACACAGCGACGCGATTGAGGTTGAAATCGAGCCACGTCCGACAAGCCGCTTTGCCGTTGAGCTATCTTTTGCCGAGCTGGAGAAAAAACTTGTCGCTGAAGGCATCACGACAATCTATCATGCCGTATCCCTTTTAAAGCGAAATACGGTTCGCAAAGCACGCGCCAATGATACCGCCTACGAATTAATCGGCTCAATAAACCGACTGTCCAAAGGCCCACATTTAATTCATCACAAGGCGCATTTGCGATACGAAATCGCCAATATCGATGCGCTTGACGCCGTAACCGAACTGATTCGCAGCGGACAGATTGATGAACTGTCCTTAACCGACCATACTCCCGGTCAGGGGCAGTATCGTGATCTTGAAGTGCAGCGGCGTCTGCTTATTGACCACCGGCATTTTTCTGAAGAAGAAGCGGAACGAATCATCAAAGAGGCAAGAACTCAGGCTAAGCTTGACCCGAAGCAGATTAAAAAGTTGATCGACTGCGCGGTTCAATACGGTATTTCAGTAGCGTCTCACGATGACGATACGATTGATAAACTGAATCTCGTTCACAGCTGGCAAGTTGGAATCAGTGAATTCCCTATTACCATCGAAGCGGCTCGATACGCACGCAAACTCGGTATGTGGATTGTCATGGGGGCGCCAAATCTGGTGTTGGGCAAATCGCACAGCAACAACCTTTCCGCCCGCGAGGCCGTCCACGAAGGGCTTGTTGACCTTCTATGCTCCGATTATTATCCGGCATCGCTGCTTCACGCAGCCTTTAAACTGCACTTTGAACTGGGCATGCATCCATCGCAGGCTTTTAACACCGTCACGCTCAATCCTGCCAAAGCGCTGCATCTCGATCACGAAATCGGATCAATCGAACCAGGCAAAAAAGCGGATCTGTTGCTTGTCAACGTTGGCCCATTAAATCAGCCGCAGGTGGCCAATGTCTTCGTGGACGGCAAAGAAGTGTGCCGTATGAATTATCTGGCCGCACAGCCCATCCTTCAGGAAAGGTGATGTCACTATGGACGAACGGCAACTTTCAGAACAACCGACTATCGCAGCGAACGCCGTCGTGATTCATTCTCAGCTCGGCGCCTGGACAGATATTGGCCCCAATACACACATGGAAGACACAACGTTCGGTGATTACAGCTATACTGCCGGTGATGCCGATATCATTTATGCAACCATCGGGAAGTTCTGTTCCATTGCCTCTCACGTTCGTATCAATCCCGGCAATCATCCGATGGATCGTGTGACTCAGCACCACATCACCTATCGGCGCAGACGCTACGGGCTTGCCGGGACGGACGATGAACGTATCTTTAACTGGCGGAAAGCTCACTGGGTGACGATCGGTCATGATGTCTGGATCGGTCACGGCGCAACCATCATGGCTGGCATTACGATTGGCACCGGGGCAGTGATCGGCGCCGGAGCAGTTGTTACAAAAGATGTCGCCGCTTATACCATTGTGGCCGGCGTCCCCGCCCGGCCGCTGCGTAAACGATTCAGCGAGACACTGATCCATCAGTTTCTGGAAAGCCGCTGGTGGGATTGGGATCGTCAAATGATCGAGCAGCACTATGAAGAACTGTGCGATCCTGAGGCATTTATAAAACTAATCCAGGAAGGGAGGCCGTAACTTGGACACACTACTTCGCGTTGATGCGCTCGAAAAAACATTTCTTATGCATCAATTTGATGAAAAGAAGATTACCGGCTGCCGAAACATCAGTTTTTCAGTTAATGAAGGTGAATTTCTTGGCATCACCGGCCCAAGCGGAAGCGGAAAGTCGACAATTATAAAATGTATCTACAGAACCTACTTACCCACCGGCGGCCACATATATTATCAATCCGATCTGTACGGAACAGTCGATCTTGCCTCAGCCATGGATCGTCAAATGATTAAGCTCCGCCAGACAGAGATCGGTTACGTTTCCCAGTTTCTCAGCATCATGCCGCGTACAACCGCACTTGAATTTGTGGCCGAATCACTTCTTGAAATGGGTGAAGATGAAGCAGCCGCGCGCCTGCGCGCGGAAGACATGCTTGCTCATTTTCATTTGCGTGAAGCTTTATGGAATACCTATCCGAAAACATTCAGCGGCGGCGAAAAACTCCGGCTCAATCTTGCGCGCGCCATGGTCAGGAAGACTCGGCTGCTGCTTTTGGATGAGCCGACTGCGTCACTTGATCAGGCTTCCAAAGAAACGGTTAAAGAACGGATTCATGAATTGAAAATGGCGGGTACCACGATGATTGGCATTTTTCACGATCTGGATTTCATGGAATCTGTAGTTGACCGAACGTATCAACTTCAGTCCGGCATTCTGAAAGAGGTGAATTAAATGGTGATGGAATGGAAGGAACTGGACGCAGAATATATCGATGACTACCTGGATCTGCTCTCCTGTCTTGACGTCCGGAACCGTCTGAGTGCCGATCAAGCATGGCAGCTGCTTCATCAGGTCACTCAGTATCCCTACTATAAAATTCTGTGCCTTTTCGATCATGCTGAACTCACTGCCACCTACTCACTGATTATTCTCGACAACTTTGGACACGGGGGGAAAAAGATCGCCCTTATTGAAAATGTTGTCGTTGCCGAAGCAACGCGCGGACAAGGCATTGGAAGAAAAATGATGGAGGATGCCATGAAGCGTGCAGCAGCAAATCACTGCTACAAACTGATGCTCTCAAGTGATTTGAAACGAACGGGTGCCCATGCTTTCTATGAAACGCTCGGATTCGACCAGCACGGACTTAGTTTTCGCGTGGAGGTGCCGGCCCATGATTGATCTGCACTGCCATACGTCAATTTCCGACAACTCTGACTCCATTGAAACCGTTCTTGATCAGGCCAAACACAATGGTGTTGATTTCCTTGCCATTACCGATCATGACACAACAAGCGGCATCGCACGTGCCGTTTCTTACGGGAAGAAGATCGGCGTCACCGTTATTCCAGGTATTGAGATTTCCGGTTATGATTATGCGCGTGACCGGCGTGCCCATCTGCTTGGCCTGTTTATTGATCCGGAACATCCGGCGATTGAAACGCTCTGCAGGCCGATGCGCGAGGAACGGGCACAGGCTTCAAAAGAAATGGTCGACAGACTGATCACGCTTGGTTACTCGATTACATGGGAGGAAGTCGCCGCGCACGCAGCAGACAGCACCAATGTCTATAAGCAGCACATCATGCACACCCTGATCGATAAAGGTTATACAGACGCAATTTACGGTGATTTATATCATCAGCTGTTCGCACGCGGCCAGGGGTCTGCCTACGTGCCCGTACACTACCTAGATGCAAGGGATGCGATTCAAACCATTCGCGCTGCCGGCGGTGTACCCATTCTGGCTCATCCCGGGCAGTTTGATAACTTTACAGCCGTTCCCGAATGGGTACGCGCCGGACTTGAGGGCATTGAAGTGTACCACCCGCTGCATGACTCACTTGCAGAGCAACAGGCGATGCAGCTGGCTGAAAAACATGGTCTGGTCATCTCTGGCGGCTCTGATTACCATGGTTTTTACAGTGATACCGGCTCATCAATCGGAGATAAAGGTATTGATCGTCATGCTTATGAAGCAATCAAATTCAGGAAACAGCTGATTGCCCGCTCACGCTGATGTTTCATACACAATCCAGACCCTTTTATCATAAATCGGAGTAAGTCATTAAAAATGACACTCCTTTTTTTCGTGTTGAAGCAGCCCTCGGTTAAAGGAGCTAAGAAGTCAAAAATAGCTCCGATTAAAATAAATCAGCGAATTGGGTTCATCTTCAGGCGTAATGGTCACTTTCGACACACTGGCATTGTCCGGTTCAAAAAAAGTAAGCACATCGGGAACACCCAGCATGATCTTTAAAAATGTGACCGAAATGAACCCATGACAGACGACGCCAAGAGACGTCCATGAGCCGTCTTTTTGTACCTCTTCCCAGAATGCGGCAACACGGGCTTCAACATCAGAAAAGCGTTCCCCACCCGCGTATTGATCCAGAATCGGTTTAAACTGCCCCATATGCGTGAAATATTCAGGATGACGTTCACGGAATTGGGACTCATTTTTTCCTTCCCACTTTCCATAGCCTATTTCACGAATGCGCGCGTCGGTCTGAATGGACAGATTCGTGCCCTTTCGCAAAATGTTCGCCGTCTGGACGGCACGTTTAAGCGGACTGGTCCATAATTTGTCCAATTTACTGACTTCAAAATGCGCGCGCAACTGTTCTGCCTGATGAATCCCCTGATCTGTAAGTGGTAAATCAATTCCGCTTCCCTGTACTATATCCGCCTTGTTCGCCTCGCTCTGCCCATGTCGGATAATATAGACTTCACGCATCGTATGTCCCTCCAAAATTCCGTTTTGTGAAAACGCTTTATTCATTATACCATGAAACGGTGACCGCAGTGTTTGAAACTGTACAGTGCGAACGGGACATACTGATCTTGAGCAGCGTGCCGCTCTCTGCTTCGGTGCCTCGATTGCTTCGGTCTGATTATGATTTTGCTAAGCTTACTTGGCGCGCTGTTCAATGATCATCAACGGATCAGTGTCCTCTCTCTATAGGCATGCTTGCGTCACTTTCTTTAATCTATCTGATCAGAGCAAGGACAATTAGATCAAAAGCTACCGGAAAATAAATATTTTCTTTCTCTCGCCAGGTTTACTTTTTAATAAATAGGCTATATGTACCAGGAACAACATTCCATTCCCAATCTGTTGTTCTTTCCCCATGTTCAGCCCGGCATGGGGCTTTTTTTCAGTGATTCGATCAGAGAGGTCCTGATATATCAGCCTTTTAAGGCATGCTTCCAACTGGATCAACAGCCTGAGCATTTCTGTATAAACAAACGTTTATTTATGGATCATTTACCCCTGGCTTTAAGGTACATTTCCGTGCTTCTATCTGCCTTTTAGCCGCACCGTATCCTGCCTGCTCCGCCGTCTTCGTTTTCTGCTCATCGGGCGTTGTTTCTCATGAAACCGTGTCAGCCTGTCAATTCTTTTCCTGCAACGGCAATGATTAAATCATTTCCAATTAGATACCTGTCCGGGTTCCTTTTCAATTTGCTGCATTCACTAATAATGAGGTGATGACTTATGGGTAAAGAAAATGGCAATTCCGGCAACAACAGTTCAAATGTCAGGCTTATTGCGATCCACAATATGTAATCCATGATACGTTTGTATCAAGATATATTCCGGTGATTCATCCGGTAATTCACGTCAACCGACGGAACATTGTCAACGTTCCAGGACACATTGTGCAGGAATCCGAGCGAACCGAAGTTATAGATCCCGGACTTCCGAGCAAATGCGATGCCTGCAGCAGAGAACGTTCATGCTTTGACTTTTGGTTCTAATCGTTTATCCTTTTGCCTTCTTCCGTCGAGAGGCCTTTTCTTTTTTTATGAGGGTGTCAAAAATCCAGAAAAGATGGACGATATAAAAGCTGTGGTGCACAACTGTAAACGAAACTACTAAAATCATATTCTACTGCACAATAGTATGGGCATTCTCATAACAATAATTCGCAGACAATAAAATATCTGTCATTGACGAAAAATACATACAATGATTTATGAATGGAATGGATTGAATCAAAAATATATTCATAATTAATTACACTGTTCATCTAGAAAGAAATCCATAAGATGGGAAGCGCCGCATGATGACTAATCATTGTTTCTGATTTTTATAACTATGCTTTGAGGTACTTAATGCATACAGGGCGTACCTGTTCCCAATCTCGCACAATGTTTCAATGTCATATCTGAGCTGCCCCAGATAATCGACAATGTTCTCTCTGTAGAAATGTTTTGGATGCTTTTTTGGCGGTAGCGTCTCCCGGCCAAGCATTTCCCGTATAAACTGCAAAACGTTTTCGAGTAACTTTTCATTGTATTTTCTCACTTCGTGAATTAAATTAGATCGTCGAATAATTGGGACATCCGATTCGTTATGTATATCTATGATATCATTCGCAATAACTATAATTGGGAAAACAGAAATTGGTTTTCCCCTGTATCCATATTTTCCTAATTCCAAATTAATTTTTCTTTCCAACAGGACAAAATGGCGATTTGACTGTTCTGTTGCATTTTTATCAAAAGTGACCTCGGTTTTATCCGGATTCACTCTAATCCATCGTCCGTCCCTGCTGATCCTTAGCCCCCAAACACCTTTTTCACCATAATTTTTTATTTCCAGCGTAAATATCCCTCTTGAACCAGTCAGTATCAAATTGATCCAAGCAAACGGATATTAGGATGATAATGGAAATAATCTTTGTATAAGTCTAACTCTTTTATAACACGCTTTTCTCCATCAATTCCGCTTTTTAATATACTGAAATCCAGATTTGGCTTGGCCAATTCCTGAAAATTAATGAACCCTTGATTATAGAGTTGAGAAATATCCAATCCATATATTTGAATAGCATTAACTATCTCTTCGCCAATTAAAGGGTCGTAGAGTGATTTTTTCAGATTATTAATATTTGGGTGTGCAAGCCATGTTCTGATCATTTTTGCGATATCACTTTCCCCGTACGCCTTTTTGATAGCTTCTAACTGATAGTTAATGCAGGCGAGCGCCTCTTCATTTGTTTTGTCTATTGATATAATCATTTGATTTACATCAATAAGCTTACGAACCATGCATCCATTTTTGTTGCCATTGCGGCCTTTCAATAATCGCCTCACATCATTAACCATTTTCCTTGACTGATACTGTGTGAGTATCGTATTTCTTGTTTTGGTATTGATCAATATATAACCCAGCGTTAACACCGTGTTACACAGCAAGTACAGAACGAGATTACAGAGATTCAAAGCAAGAAAGAGAAAGATCAGCTTAGTAACATTCTCCGGCGGAACCTTAGCAGTAATATCAGCATGCGCAGTTAGCATCAAGCTGAAGATTCCAATAATAAGTTCAGGAATAATCCGTATTTTCAGGTTAAGATATGAATAAAGAAACCTTTTTTTAACATATACAGAGAGGATTACAAAGATAGAAATCACAATAATAGCAATCAATGCATCCAAATTCGCTACCTCACTCTCATCAAACTATTAACGAAAGTTGGAATAAATGACTTTTGTATTACCGATAAAAGTATCTCATCTCTTTTTTTCTTTTGCAATGTTTTCTAAATAAGTATTGCATAAATTCCCATTTTCAGTCTACTTTTACGTTTACCCAAATCCTAATCCAAACAAATTAATGGTAATATAACATTAGAAGTAATTTGTTGCCCTTTGCTTAAATAAAGGAGTTGCATTTGATGATCAAGTATAAAGGTTTGATTTTGTTACTTGTCCTCACTATGCTCGGCGCAACTGCTGCCTGCGGCAGCACAACAGCGGTAAAGTCTGATCAGAAGGAAAAGGCCGTTCAAGTCGAAAAGCAGGAGAAGGCAAAAAAAGCAGAATCCAGTGATTCTACAGAAGCTACATCCAGCCCTTCTAAAGAGGAAAGTTCGTCCACCGACAGCAGTTCGGCGGAAAAGGCCACAGACACTTCTAAGACGGAGAACAAAGATAAGAAAGAAACGGCAAGTTCGGCAGATGAGTCCGTAAAGAAAGCTGCGTCAACAAGCAAATCAGGCGCGGCCAGAAAAACATCGGGATCTGCTTCGTCATCATCTAAGAAATCCACGACAACTAAAAAAACGACGACTTCAAAAGCATCATCAACCAACACCGCTGCTAAAAAGACGACAACTAAGAAAAGTACAACTAAGACAGCTCCGGCGAAAAGTACGCAAACAGGTAGTAAAGCAAGCTCTTCTAAAAAGAGCGGGGGTAGTGTGAAGTGGAAGGGCGATGCTCCAACAGAACATGGAGAAATTGATCCCGGAGGAAATACATGGGAAGGTGGAAAGGCAAAAGATCCGGGAGGCATTCCTTGGGATAAAATTAATCCCTAATGCTTATACAGGCACAACAAATTTTTATAAATAATTTGTTGTGTTTATTATTCGAAATTATTAATTTATGAGGTGCGGTAAGGATGAATAATAAGCGATTCTTTTATAAAATCACGGCATTTACTTTAATATTCGTTCTTTTATTGCAAGTGGTAATCCAATTACCAGTGCATGCCGAGGATCAATATCTCAACTAGTAAAAAGGCAACTCTATACTATATATACATAACACCCTACCTTTCACTACTTACGTTTGGAGGAATCTAAAATGAATAAGAAATCATTTCTTATTGCAGGACTTGTCCTCACTATGCTCAGCGCAACCGCTGCCTGCGGCAGCACGACAGCGGTAAAGTCTGATCAGAAGGAAAAGGCCGTTCAAGTCGAGAAGCAGGAGAAGGCAAAAAAAACAGAATCCAGTGATTCTACAGAAGCTATGTCCAGCCCTTCTAAAGAGGAAAGTTCGTCCACCGACAGCAGTTCGGCGGCAAAGACCAAAGACGCTTCTAAGACGGAGAACAAAGATAAGAAAGAAACGGCAAGTTCGGCAGATAAAGCCGTAAAGAAAGTTGCATCAACAAGCAAATCAGGCACTACCAGAAAAACATCGGAATCTGCTTCGGCATCATCTAAGAAATCTACGACACCTAAGAAAACGACGACTCCAAAAGCATCATCAACCAACACCGCTGCTAAAAAGACAACAACTAAGAAAAGTACAACTAAGACAGCTCCGGCGAAAAGCACGCAAACAGGTAGTAAATCGACGACAACTAAGAAAAGTAGCGGCAGTGTAAAAATTGATGGTGGTAAATGGACAGAAAAAGGTGAAATTGATCCAGATGGTAATACTTGGAAAGGTGCAAAAGGAAAGTGGCAAAAACCAAACGAAAACATTCCTTGGGATAAAATTAAACACTGATTTTTAATAAACTCAACATTTATTGATTAGTTTGTTGAGTTTTGTTATTTGAAATTATTAATTTATGGGGTGCGGTAAGGATGAATAATAAGCGATTCTTTTATAAAATCACTGCATTTACTTTAATATTCGTTCTTTTGTTGCAAGTGGTTCAATTACCAGTGCATGCCGAAGACGAGACATCACTTGGCACTAATAAAACAAAGACATTGGAAACGGAGTCCAACAAACTTAACAAGGAAAAAGCAAACAAACCCGAAGGAACTTTGCTGAAAAAGGTTGATGGTGTTGAGATTTATAAAGATGTCACCGCTGCTGACGGAACCAAGCTTAAATTAAAGCGCAGTGAAGACATCATTAATAGGTATCGAAGCAATCCCAATGAAACAGGTACAATAACGACAGATGATAAAGGAAACCTTCTCCTTAATAATGAGCCATTGTTTATCGGTAATGGTGACGAACAGTTGCCCGCAAATTTAAAACAGCTTTTGAAATCCGGTGTTAAAGGGCAGAAATTGACACAAAAAAAGTCGCTTTTCTCACGTATTCTGGCCTGGTTTCAGCCGTCTTCTGTACAAGCTGCTTCAGGACCTGATCTGGAATATGTTGATGCAATAACCTATCAGGGGAGCACCGTTGGGTATTTTAAGCTGGATGGCGAGCAGGCATTTTGTGTTTTTCACGATGGAGCAACAGCAGGGGATAATACTCCCTATGAGCCATTTAAGCCCTATAGCAATGACAAAGTGAGAAAAGCGCTGTATTACGGGTGGGGTGGAGAAAAAAACATCTTCGGTTCTTATACCGATGATTATCATTCGGAAAAATTTAAAAAGGGCACTGTGGTTACATCATTAATTTTGGATCGGCTTTATTCTGGCGGTACATCCGGTCAGAATATTGATGGCTATGCTGAGTTGTGGGACAAAGTACAACACGGAACAACTCCATCAACCACATTTAAATTTTCAAATCATACTTTAAGTACCAGTGTTAAAAACGGCAAGCAGGTATCTCAGTCCGCCAAACTAAATGCAGATAAAGCCAACAAGGTCGTTCTTTATGCACCAAAAAACGTAACCATCGTCAATGAATCGAACGGGAAACGTGCTTCCGGCAAAAATATAACTATATATGGTGGACAAAAATTTCATTTTGAAGCTCCGTTGGACTACGGAACAGTTTATAAAAGTGGTAAAAAAACCACAACGATAAAAACGCTAACGCCAATGATTTCATTTTCATCTTCAGGAAATTATCAGCCTTTAATGAGACCAGATTCAAAAAAAGACCCGACAAAAAATGACAGTTTTAAAGTAGACTTCAAGCCACAAATTGGTACGGTTAATGTTCACCATGTTGATCTGGACACAGGACAGCAATTCAAGTCAGAAAAAAAGGAAATTACGATTGGTGCAGAAAAGAAACTGTACTCGACACGTGATAACAATGATGTACAGTATTACACCTATAATGGGCATCAGGAATGGCCCTACGCGTACTCTGTTGACAATTATTCCGGGCTTCCAAAAGGGACAGTTCCATCCGGAGCGGAAGGAACGGGAGCAACGAGTTATACGGTGAAAATGGACAGTCAAAATAAAGATGTTTATTTCTACTACAAAACGAAATGGGATCTGACTGTCCGCTTTTACGACAATTACAACAATCGAGAATTGACCTTTTCCGGTATTCCGGAAAAAAGTACGCATTGGACGGGTCATTCATACAACCGTCTGGAACTGATCCATAACAAGGCAAACCTAAATCTGGATACTGCATGGAGCTATGCAACACAAAAAACGGAGTACCGATACAACAAAACATCCGGGAATTTAAACGGCACCATGCCACGCAAAAACGTGACGGTGAAAGTGTATTACACGCCTTATCACAGCGTTCACGTCACGAAGAAAAACATTAAAGCGGATTACGATCTGTTCAGCGATATAACGGAAAAGATAAAGGTTGGCAGTAAATATGGCTACCAAAAAGACAAGAATAATGCCTATAAGGGCGAAGCAACCATCAAAAGGGACAATGGTAAAAAACTGTACGATCTTTTTGTCAATGGCTTGTGGCAAGAAACGTCGGTCACTTGGGGCGGCGATCAAATGCCCTATCGAAATTTAAGCCATCAGTTTGATTACAAGCTCCGCCGGACAGTTACCGTAAACTATTTGGATGCCCGAACAGGTAAGCCAATCACGGATGAAAAAGGAAACCCGGTGAAGGCTAAAGTTATAACGAAACATCAAGGCGACACCTATGACGAAACGGTAAGCAAACATCCGGAAATAAAAACTAAAAAAACAGTGAGAAACGGAAAGAACTATACGTACCGGTTCATCGGATCAGGCTATGATTTAAAAAAGGATCAAAGTAACAATCCAAAGGGTACATTGGGAAAAAATAACCTTACGGTCAATTATTATTATGATTTACCGCTGATCCAAGCCAAGATCAAAAAGGTACAGATTTATACAGCACCGGCTAAGAATGGACTGCCGGTTGAAGTACAATTGCTGAAGGCAATCAGGCAGAGAAGAAAATGAAAACACTTGAATCCGCATCCAAAACGTTGAATAAACAGATTGGTAATGAAAAACCAGAGGGTTCGTTGATTGATAAAGTAGATGGGGTAGAAATATATAAGGATGTTACTGCGGCTGATGGATCAAAGCTCAAATTAAAACGCAGTGAAGACATCATTAATAAGTATCGAAGTAATCCTAATGAAACAGGTGTAATAACGACAGATGATAAGGGAAACCTTCTCCTTAATAATGAGCCTTTGTTTGTCGGTAACGGGGATGAACAGTTGTCGGCAAATTTAAAGCAGCTGTTGAAATCTGGTGTTAAGGGTCAGAAATTGACACAAAGAAAGTCTCTTTTCTCTCGAATTATGGCCTGGTTTCAACCATCTTCTGCACAAGCCGCATCAGGACCTGTGCTGGAATATGTTGATGCAATAACCTATCAGGGGAGCACCGTTGGGTATTTTAAACTGGATGGCGAGCAGGCATTTTGTGTTTTTCATGATGGAGCAGGTCTCAAATAAAAGAGACTGCAGAAACAACGGCGTTTCACTCTTTTATCTTTTTTTTTAATCCACGTTCTCGAAAAAGATGCATCAATGTCACCAGCTATTGGCTGAAAACCTTGATGCATCCACGTTTCATAAGTAAGCTTCCATCTGGACTTGAACCCAGCAACCTCTTCCCTACCATAACCAATGACATGATATTTTTCAATTTGTTTCAGTTTATGAAGCCTGATATAAAGGCATTTTTAATCTGCCACGTTGATTGAAATGCTTTTTATCGCTATATCATGGATTATTTCTTCTTCCAAATCTTCTTCCACTTTTTTCTTCTCAATCGATCTACTGACTGCGCAATTTTAGCAGTGCATTTCCGTTCGTTGCATTTTTCAGCTGAATCCGGGTATAATAAAGACACAAGGAACATAAAATAAAACCGCCAGTGCGCGAATGGCAATATCCGCACAGAGCGGATGCAGTGCTAAACGAATATCTTACAGAGTGATCCGTCTCAACTCCTGCTAGAGCATATGAGACGGATTATTTCTTTTTGTTTGACAGCATTGCGATGAGCACGCCAAAACTAATCATTAGTGTGATCGCTTGACTGTCATCGGCTCATATGCTTCATTTATTGCCTGTGTTGATTATAGCATGTCACAACCCAATTTTGGGGAATGACTTAACCAGTACAATTCTGTACTTAATAGAGGGTTTTCTCCTACTCCTCAAAATTGAGGGATGATTTAATGAGCTCAAATTTGATCCGTTTAAAATAAATTGGGTAGGTCAGCGCAAAATTGCGCCAATCATTTTTTATGAAGGATGTCCTCAGACTTGAGGGAATCTAAGAAACCGGTCCAAAATTGGACGCGTCAATAGACCAGCCGAATTTTGAGCACACCTCTCCTTCCTGAAAAAACAAAAGATGCATCAAGGCCAGCAATAAGCTAAAAGTCTTGATGCATCCACGTTTCATAAGTAAGCTTCCAACTGGACTTGAACCAGCGACCCCTTCCTTACCATGGAAGTGCTCTACCGAACTGAGCTATGGAAGCATGGCTCCACAGGTAGGGTTCGAACCTACGACCGATCGGTTAACAGCCGATTGCTCTACCACTGAGCTACTGTGGAATAATTAATAAAGTAAATCAATATGTATATTATAATGTACCTTATACTGATTGGAAAGGTTAACATTATATAAAATATATAAAGAAACAGGTCGCCATTCCATAATGACTTCCTGTTCTTTATTCTTTT
>NZ_JAMAST010000011.1 GCF_023336505.1 Sporolactobacillus mangiferae
GGCGTCAATCGTATCGGTCTTGTCCTCGTCAAACAGCCCTTTATAACGATGAATCGTCGTTGGGTTGAGGGTTACGACATCGAGAGGCAACTCCTTCAAGTCCGCATCTTCATGAAAAAACACCGCTGGATGAAAGCTGTAGATGGATGTGGATTCCATGCCGATCACCACCCGTTGATAGTGGACGGCTGAGTGGAACTTTAACACCAGGTCCTTAATGGCACCGGCACCGATAAGATTATTCGCTAAAGATTTTTGGATCAGCTTATCTTGATTACTGTCCAAAAAGCAAACGTCTAGTTTCTCTGAACTCACATCAATACCAACAAACAGTTTCATTGGGAAGGACCTCCTTTCTTGATCAATTTTGGAATAAGCTCGGATACTCTGTGATGTCCCCTAATTACAACTGCATGAACACGACCTCGCGATCAGTAGACCATGGCTGCGCGTTCAAAGCTGCCTCATCCTGCTTCTGATGAGTTGAGCCGCAGCCGCTACATCTTGTGCGTCAGCATTTCTGGCAGTTGCCTGGGCGGCAGACTTTAAATGTAGTCGAACTACAGGAGAAATAAGCCTAGTCCAGTTGGATCCATTCCAATGAACAACTAGAGGATATCACGCAGTACCCGAGCTGAACAGGGATGACTATTAACTTCAAAACTTATTATACGAGGAGAAATAAGCCTAGTCCAGTTGGATCCATTCCAATGAACAACTAGAGGATATCACGCAGTACCCGAGCTGAACAGGGATGACTATTAACTTCAAAACTTATTATACGAGGAGATATAACCCATGGCGAAGAAGCTCACTAAACAGGAACGGGACAAACTCATCCAAAAAATCTTAGAGCACCAAAAGAAATATGGACTGCCTTCGCGCAAGAAATAAGTGTCGCATGGTTCTATTTGGCTGTCCCTCTCATAAATTAAGTCTGCGACCATGAGAATGTGTCGCAGACTTAAAAGGAGAGAAGGATGCATCGATGCAGGAAATCAAGGGAGAGCGCACGCGAAAAACACGATCGAACAAACGCCATTGGATACGACCCGTGTTGTCGGTCACGCAGAACGAATGCCTGGCGCGTGTCAGCTATATCACGGACACACCCATGAAAGATTCGCTGAATATCTTTGCCGGAGTGCGCTGATTACGACGCCGGTCATTCAGTCCCTTACGCCGTATTTTAAGCGCAATTATTGGGCGTCATCTGCTCATTTGTATGCCGGTCATTACAACCATCCGACATATTCGGTGGTGCGTTCGTCCGGCCGTGTACGGACGACAGTGCGGTTTTTGGAAAAGGATTACCGACGGATCGAAAAGCTGGCCTATGTACGCATTGTCCATCACGCCGTATGCAGCTGCTTCTCACAAGCGCCGAATTGATCGATGCCTATTATCTATCGGCACGTTAGAAAGTCGCTGGACGCGGGGCGCAGAGGTCGGCAGAAGTTTGGCGGTTGCTGTCTACTACGCATTACGAAAATTTATTTATGTATATTTATTCACTGACTCCCCCCAAAAAACCTCATTTACTTGTGATACGGTTCTCCGCGCATGATCTTGAACGCTCGGTAGATCTGCTCAATAAGGATCAGGCGCATCAGCTGGTGTGGAAAGGTGAACTTGGAGAAGGAAAGCTGAAAGTCTGCCCTGCTGAGCACTTCATCGCTGAGTCCGTTTGAGCCGCCAATGATGAAGGCGATTTCGCTGTGCCCATAGGTGGCGAGGTCCTGAATCCTGGTGGCGAATTCCTCGGATGAGATTTGTTTTCCCTGAATGGCAAGTGCAATAGCGTAGGCACTGTCGGGTAATTTCTTCAGCAGCCGTTCGCCTTCGCTTCGCTTCACCTGTTCGATTTCTGCAGCGGACAAGTTTTCCGGAGCCTTCTCGTCTGGTACTTCAGTGATCGTTATTTTTGTATAAGGACTGAGACGTTTCGTATACTCAGCGATCCCCTGTTTGAAATATTTTTCTTTCAGCTTGCCTACGACTAAGATACTGATATTCACAATTTATCCCAACCTTAGTTAGAGTTATACACAGAAGTTATACACATATCCACAGATCGATTCAATATTCTGTATGGAATCATGCGTTTGCTACTAGATATACGCGTCGAAAAAAAGCGTATTTCATTGTTTGTGGGTAACTTTTTTTCTCGAAAAATAACCTTTTTTGTCAAAATGAATACACAAACCACAGTATAATCATTAAAAGTGGTGCTGAGACCGAAAAAACCTGATGTTTTGCATGGCATAAACACTTGTTAACTGAGAGCTGCACTCATTTTACCATATATGAAAAACATGAGTTTCCCCCATGTTAAGAACATTTTCTTCACAAAAGTGGATAACCTGTGGATATTTGTTTATTTCTCGCACAATTTATCCACAATCCTGCGCCTTTTGTTCACATCGCACTTGATCGTGTGTGTGTTTCCGGTGCCATTTCGAATTAGAAAACCTGGTTTTGCCAACCTCTGGCGAAGGCACAGCCGCCGTCGCACTTACTATAAACCCGCTGGACTTTAAACTTTCTTACAGCACAAATAAAACGGGCTCAGGATCTCTCTTAAGAAGAGTCCCTGAACCCGTCAGATACATCATTTTTTATGAAAAGGTCTTGCTGCCAAGCGTGAGTTTCGTAGTATGCTCCTTACCCATCCGGTAATATTTGATCGTCACATTCTGCCCGGCATGAAGCTTGGTATACATATATGTCGAGAAATCAATATAACTCTTAATTTTATAACCGTTAATCTCTGTGATCACATCGCCTGCCTCAAGACCGCTGCCGGCCGCGGGACTTGAACGCTGAACGTCCGTGACGACCAGACCAGTTTTGATTTTCGATGGAATCTCGAGCTGGCTGGCTTCTTCACTCGGTACCATGGACAGATCGACGATACTGATGCCAAGCATCGGACGCTCGATCTTTCGGTTGGTCTCCAGTTCATTAATGATTGGCTTAGCCACATTGATTGGAATCGCAAAACCGATCCCTTCAACACTTTCATCTGTGCTGCTTCCGGTGGACGCAATCTTCGATGAATTGATGCCAATGACTTGTCCGCCAATATTCACCAGTGCGCCGCCACTGTTACCCGGGTTGATCGCTGCATCTGTTTGAAGGACCTGTGCCTCAATTGACGCGTTGTTGCTGTCCACCTGAATGGTGCGATTCGTCGAGCTGATAATGCCTTCGGTCACAGAGCCTGAGAATCCGAGCGGATTGCCGATCGCGATTGCCGGTTCGCCGCGCTTTAATTTCGATGAATTACCGAACTCCGCAACGGTCTTGACGTTTTTCGCCGGAATGCGCAATACAGCCAGGTCATAAAGCGAATCTTTACCAAGCACCGTTGCGCTGGTTTTTAATTCATCACTCAAACGGACTTCCACTTTCTCCGCGCCGGATACAACGTGATTATTCGTCACGACGTATGCATACTGATTATCCTTTTTATAGATAATGCCTGATCCGATTCCCGACTCGGTATACTTATTATCGAAAAAGTTGGCCTTTTGCAGATTGATAACGGCAACGACAGCAGGTGATACTTTGTCCACAGCATCAGTAACTGAAGAGGTCACATCGACATTGACCTGACGGTTAAATGTCGCACTGCCGGTCGTATTGCTGTTCTGGCTACCTGTCACCTGGTAAGGAAAGACACCCAGATCTGAGAGTATCGGCGCGAAAATAAGCAGGCAAACCATGCCGACAATGGCGCCAATAAATCCAGATAAAAACCAGCCGCCGCGCAAACGCGATTCCCGTTGCTGACGGGACGGGTTATCGGATTCCGGCTTGCTCTCTGTGTGGTTGTCTTCATCATCATAATACCCCATCTACCATTCCTCCTCTTCATGATCTATCGTATTTAAAGGAACACCCGCTCTGACAATACCCTGTGTTCCCAGGCAGAAGTGAAAATCACTGCATTCCGTGGAAAGCAGTCAGTACGATACCTTATCGTTAATATTTTCCTTTTGTCAATAATTTATCACGTGCGCGCCGATATGCGAACAATATGTGACTATTTCTATATGCATCGCAAGTTTGCCGTTGTTCTATGTAAAGAATAGCCACATTCTGATTGAAATAAACTTAAATAGCTGTTAAAGTGGTGGCCTGCTCGGGATCCGTATCAAAAAGACGGATATCCTGTCCCAAATTCAGTCCGACGCGCTCAAGGTGCTGGCCGACACTCATACGTGCAAGTTCTTTCATGTTGTTGTCGCGGCTCAGATGTGCGAGATAGATTTTCTTTGTGTGATTGCCCAGCACCTCCGTTAAAGCAAGACCCGACTCATCATTTGAAATATGCCCGGTATCTCCCAGTATGCGTCGTTTAACACTCCACGGATACCGTCCCATCATCAGCATCTCCGTATCATGATTTGCTTCCATAATATATGCGTCCGAGTTCTGAATCAGTCCTTTAATGTGTTCCGAGACATAGCCGAGATCGGTGAGAAGCGCAAGCTGTTTCCCGTGATCATGAATGATGTAAAACATCGGATCCACCGCGTCATGTGAAACGGAAAATGACTCGATGGACAAACTGCCGAAATCCTGTATGGTATTGGGTGCGAATTCAAATTTCTGCTCGCTCGGAATCTCGCCAATGCCGTCAGCCATAGCCTGCCATGTTTTTGCATTGGCATAAACCGGCGTATGGAAACGACGGGCAAAGACGCCGAGCCCTTTTATATGATCACTATGTTCGTGCGTAATCAGGATACCGTCAATTTGTTCCGGCTTGCGATCGATTTGATCAAGCAATTCGATCATCTTTTTCCCGCTCAGGCCGCAATCGATCAAAAGATGATGCTGCTCCGTCTCTATATAAAGTGAATTCCCTGTACTGCCACTTGCCAGTACGCTAAAACGAAAGATCACAATCTACCCCTCCCAAGGTGGTACACACATGATTGTTAATTCAATGACTGGACATTGCCGGTAACCGCATTGACAAAATAACTGGTTGTCCCGCTGCCGTCTACATGGACGTCAAGATGCCAGGCAGGAACGAAGATGAGGGGTTCCGCGCTCTCATCCCCCACCGTGTTCAAATAGCACAGCTCTATTCCCTTGATATGCAGTGTACTGTAGCCGACAAGATCCGTCCGATCTGCCAGATTATTGATTGCCTGCCTTGCATCAATCAAGGCAAAGTGATTCTTTTTATTTTCTGTCAGTTTAAAATAACTTTGGCGATAACCAATAAGATCTTTTTTCTGAACGGTGAAATCAAGCATTTGTATCCGATTGCGGGCACTGACATAAACTGGGCGGCCTTGATAAGCCTGAGCGAAGCGAATAATCTTTTTATCCTCACCAGATTGCCAGAGTTTGTAATCCTGACCTTGATAAATCATATTGAGAAGTTTCTTCTGCACATCTTCATTTTTAATAGCAGCGATAGACATCGGTTTGGCAAACGTGCTGGTTAACTGGCGTCCGTTCTCACTCAGGCTGATTTTTTGTTTTACAGTGCCGCTTTTCTGATTCAATTGTTTCGTAATGGCCTCTTTCTGCCTTGTAAAATCAACACGCGTTCCGCGAAGAAAAGTGAGCTGCCGTGGCAGTGCCGGAACGACGGTCTCTATTTTATAATTGTGTATTTTGGAACTGCCATCAGGTATGTCCTCAATGTTTTCATTCTGCTGCCTCATGTACATTTCAAAAATAAGGAACACATCGAGCAGCAGGAAACAAATGATGAAAATGGATTTGGTTCGGCCCCAGTTCATGACTGATCCTCCTTGCCCTGACCAATATCACTATTGATCATGAGTGTGTTCGTCGCAGAATACCAGCGTCCATCTATCTTATAAAACCAATCCGGTGTTGCTACGACAGATTGATCGGACACGGAGGTCGGGTTCTTTAATTCATAGCCGATAGCCATATCCTCAACAGACTTCACCTTTACCCGAGTGCGGCTGAGACGGTCAAGTATCGTCTTGCCTGGTTCAAGCGTAACACTTCCCTGACTGTCTACCAGGTTCAAGTCAAGCAGCGTTCCTTTATAATTGCTCAGTTCGCCGCTTCGCCACGTTAACTCAACCATACTCAGATACCAGTTAGGATAGGCTTCAGTATTAAAGACCATATAATTGCCCAGTGTCATGCGAAAGGTTACGGAACCGTCACCGCGACTGTTCTTTAATGAAATGCCTTGGTAAATATAATCATCTGTCCATAATTTAACGCTGTTCATCCATTCAAGACTGGTAAGGATCGGATCCGCACGCTGCTCTGTTGTGTTTGCAATACCCGGATTCACGAATTGAATGACATTATTCGTACGCTCCATTTGCCGCTCACTGTCGGTGTACTCTGTTTTCCCTCTTGCCGCAAAAACGTTGTCCGGATCAGTAAACAGGATCGGAATGAATTCTTCCAGAGAAATTTCTTTAAAGTAGCTGACCTCCGTGTTTACCGTTGTCTTATCATGCGGCAGGTAGACAACCTTTCCTTTTAAAGGCTGACGATCATAGGGTTGAAGTTTAGTATCCGCATATAATGCTTTAAGGTTGTTAATGTTTAAGTGATCAACTGTTGTATAAATTTTGTTTTTTTCATCCGCTGATAGAAAAACAGCGGTCACATTGCGTCCGTTCGAGGAGGTAAATACATCAATACGATCAACAAGCGTATGACTGGCACGCATTGACTTGGCATTGTCAAACTGAAAGACCTTGCTGAGCGTCTCAAAAGTAAGCGGTGCCGGAAAAATCAGCTTATAATGGGTGCTGCCTTTTCCTTTTTCAACATTACTGCCCGTCTGTTCACGAAAGACCGATTGCCTGAGCAACGTGTACACTTTCTGAAGCCGCGCATTGCCTGTCTGTCCAAATTCTCCGTTCACGTTATGCTCCAGCATCAGATTAGGCCGGATAATTTCAGGTATTTTACGCGTTTCCGCAATCGCTACCTGTTTCGTTGAATTCGGATCATAATTCTCAAAGTCTGATTTGTAGAACAGGATATTTGCTGTCATGGCAACACTGGCCAGCACAAGCACGCCAAGCAATACGGATTTAACCCATTCACGATGCATATTAAAGATCCCTTCTATCCAGCGGAAGCACAAAATAAATTGTCGTTCCTCGGTTCCAGTCGCTTTCCGCCCAGATTTCGCCGCCCTGTGCCTCGATCATTTCCTTTGCAATGGCAAGCCCCAGTCCGGTACCGCCCAATTTTCGCGAGCGCGCACGATCCACTCGGTAAAAACGGTTGAAGATCTTGGGCAGATTTTCTTTTGGAATACCAACACCCTGATCCTTGATCATCGTTCGAATGTTCCGCCCTCGGCGTGTAATCCGAATCGTAATGATGCCGCCTTCTGGTGAATATTTCATCGCATTGGAAATAATATTATCAATCACCTGCGTGAGCTTGTCCCGATCAATCTGAACATAGAAAGAACCCTTTGGAAACTGGCGGACAAAGTCAATATTCTGTTTCTTGGACATTTCAAAACGGTCAATAATACTGCCGCAGAAAAGAACATAATCGGTCCGCTCCAGCCTCAGTTTCTGATCCTTGGACCCCAGGCGGGATAATTGCAGCAAGTCATTGACCAGGCGAATCATACGCTCCGTTTCATGCTGCGTAACGCCAAGAAATTTCTTTGCCAGCGCAGCATCTTCTACAGCACCGTCCTGCAGTGCTTCCAGATAACTTTTCATCGTTGTCAGCGGCGTGCGCAGCTCATGCGAAACATTGGCAACAAATTCACGACGCTCCATATCTACCTGCTCCTGTTCGGTTACATCGTGAATCACTGCGATGAGGCCGTTAGCAAGACCATTATCTTTTTTTACAACGGAAAAATTGGCACGGAGCAGGATCGTTTCATCATCCGTACTGAAATCAAGGACGATCGAATCATTTAATTCATAAAGATCCATGATCTTGTGCTCACCGCGAATTCTCAGTAAATCAAGAATTGAATTCCCGGTCACATCCTGCCGATAAACATTCAGCAGCTGCTCTGCCCGATTGTTCATCAGAATGACATTACCCTTGCGGTCAGTGGCAATCACACCGTCCGTCATATAAGTCAGGACCGACTTCAGTTTCCGCCGTTCCGATTCGGTCGTTGCATTGGCTTCACGGAGTTTCATCGTCATATTGTTAAAAGAAGCGGCGAGCTGGCCGATTTCGTCGGATTCGGTCCCTTTTACATTTCTTGAAAAATTCCCCTGTGATACAGCAAGTACCTGGCGCTGCATCTGAACAAGCGGGCGGGTGATGTTGCGTGCCAGGAAAAAGCCAAGAACCGCTGTTACAACTAAAGCAAATACAGTCGCCGTCGCAAGAATCTGATTAATGCGCTGAAGCTGCTCGTAGACGCTCTCAAAGCTTTTTTCCACATAGAGCACGCCAAAATGCCGATTATCCACTTTGACGGGTGTTGTCACAATATCGACCCGTTCACCGTTGTTGTGATCCGTTCGCCGGTATTTATTCGTGACATTCGAAGACAGGTTCTGAATGATCAAACGATTAGTCGTTTTCTTCCCGATCACATTGCTGTGTTTTTCATCTGCCGCAACAATGACACCATTTTCATCAATGACTTCAATCTCACGAATGTTGTTGTCAAGCTCAAGCAGCTGATTCTGAATCTGATCGGTGATATGGTTTGGATCCTCGGCATTGGATTCCTGAGTCTCTCTGATGGTTTCGCCTACATTCCAGGCGATCAGCTGACTCTGGTTTTCCAGCGACTTTTCAAAACTGTCCAGCGTAATCGTCTTGACGCGGTCTGTAAAATAGACACCGATCAGCTGCATCGCGAGCAGGATCAGTAACGCATAGATCAAAACAACCTTAAACTGTATCGATTTAAAAAAACCGACCTTATTCATCACTGGTCTCCTGATTCGGCTCTTTCAGATAGTACCCCACGCCACGCCTGGTGATGATCCAGTTCGGCCGGCTCGGATTGTCTTCAATTTTCTCACGCAACCGGCGCACGGTAACATCAACGGTTCGGACATCGCCAAAATAATCGTAGCCCCATACTGTTTGCAATAAATTTTCCCGCGTCATCACCTGTCCGATGTGGTCCGCAAGATAATGGAGCAGCTCAAACTCTCGATGTGTCAGTTCCAGTACTTTCCCGCGCTTGGTCACTACGTAGGCATCCAGGTGAATCACCAGATCACCGATCTCAATGTTATTTTCCTGCTTCTTCTCATCCTCTGTGCCTTCCTGTTTATGCCGCCTTAGATTCGCTTTCACACGCGCAATCAATTCACGATTACTGAACGGTTTGGTGACATAGTCATCCGCACCCATCTCCAAACCGAGCACCTTATCAATTTCCGAGTCTTTTGCCGTCAGCATGATAATCGGCATATTATGCGTTTTGCGGACTTCACGGCATACTTCCATGCCATCTTTGATCGGCAGCATCACGTCAAGCAGAATCATATCCGGATTTTCCTGTTCAACTTTTTCAAGCGCCTCTTCGCCGTCATAAGCGCAAATGACTTCGTAACCTTCTTTTTCCAGATTGAATTGCAGTATATCCGCAATTGGCTGCTCATCATCAACAACTAAAATTTTACTTTCCAAATCGCTCAGCCCCCTTTTACGTTCATGTCATCTATTTTTCCGCAGTCGTTTTTTTACTAATAGTATTATTCGCATGCAATTTAGCTGATCAAGGTCTATTCCTAAGTTAAACTATTGCCGCAGACAATCAAAATTGGCGTTTCCTTTATATTTTATCATACTCCTGATCAGGATGTCATAATGAGTAAGGCTTGGGAAAAATCGGCCAACGCCCCAATCTCCAACCATGATTCGTTGATCTATTCCTTTGGTTGCATCGGCTGCGGCTGCCCGCTTGCCGCGAGCGTACCTTTGCTTTGATACCCAAATTAGGCTGCTGATTGGTTTCAGGGCGAAATCATAGACTTTCTTACATTAGAAAACTTGGTTTCGCCAAGCTTCTGGCGAAGACGAAGCCGCCGTCGCACTTATACTATGTTCCTTAAAATTTATATACTTTCTTATAGTAGAACAAGACCCTTGAGCGTTTTACCTCAAGGGCCTGTCCTGTTAAGTATTCATATTAAAAGCGAAGCGACGCTTATGTCCGGGAAACATGGCTCGAGGCGGAATCGAACCACCGACACGAGGATTTTCAGTCCTCTGCTCTACCGACTGAGCTATCGAGCCATAATAAGCGGATCCGAGCGGATTTGAACCGCCGATCTCCTGCGTGACAGGCAGGCATGTTAACCCCTACACCACGGATCCATTGGTTGCGGGGGCAGGATTTGAACCTACGACCTTCGGGTTATGAGCCCGACGAGCTACCAGACTGCTCCACCCCGCGATATTTTAAACGTGTCTTTTTGCGGCACAAGAAATATTTTAACACGACTAATTCGTTAACGCAACTTTTTTTTAAAACTACGTTAACGAATAATCGCTGGACGCTCGCATCCCCACTTTGATGCTCAGCCAAGCCATTGTTAATTGGATACAGAGCAAAGTCGTACACTTTCTTTCCCTGTGAGAAAGATTAAGCTAAGCTTCCCGCATGATGCGGTGGCTTTCGCGTTGCATACAGGATATATGCGCCCTTAGTGAAAGTTCCTTTTACTCTGTAATCGAAACTGGGTTCGTGTCTTTGCGGTACTGAATCGGCGCTCCAGCTGCTCGCTTGCCACGGGCGCACCACGGGCCTTCTCGGACACATGGAATCTATGAGCGATGGCATGCGGGTCGGTCCCGCAGGTGCCAGTGCGCTTTCGTATCTGGCTTACACTTTATGCTTAGCCAAAATCTTATGCTTTCTTAATCTGTGAGAAAACGCCCCACTTGAAAAAACAGTGAGGCGTCTGATGGTTTTGTTTATTTTTTAATTAAGCAAATGGACTGCGTACTTCAATAGTCTGAGTTCGATCCGGGCCAACCGAGAACAGCGACAAACCGACTCCGGTCAGCTGCGCAATCCGTTCCATGTAATGACGGGCATTTTGCGGAAGATCAGAAAGTGATTTTGCTCCGGTAATATCTTCTGTCCAGCCTGGCATTTCTTCATAAACCGGCGCGCATTCGGCAAGGATATTCAAGCTCGCCGGAAACTCTTCAACCAGCTTGCCTTGATACTTATAGGCTTTGCAAATCTTGACAGTCTCAAGACCGGTAAGCACATCCACACAGTTCAGCGACAGATCTGTAAGTCCGCTCACACGGCGTGAATGGCGGACAACAACGCTATCGAACCACCCGACACGACGTGCGCGGCCGGTCACTGTGCCGTATTCATGACCGACTTCGCGAATACGGTTGCCAATCTCATTATTCAGTTCCGTAGGAAACGGTCCGTCGCCGACGCGTGTGGTATACGCTTTGGCGCAACCGACAACATGGTTGATTTTCGTTGGGCCGACACCGGCACCGATGGTTACGCCGCCGGCAACCGGATTGGATGAGGTAACGAACGGATAAGTTCCCTGGTCAATATCCAGCATGCAGCCCTGAGCGCCTTCAAACAGGACACGCTTGCCAGCATCCAGTGCATCATTCAGCACCACAGAAGTATCGCAGACGAGCGGCCTGAGCCGTTCTCCGTATGCCAGATATTCTTCATAAATGGTATCAATATCAAAACCTTCGCTATCATACATCTTTTCAAGCAGCCGGTTTTTTCCCTTCAGATTCTTGGCAAGTTTCATTCGGAAGGTCTCTGGTTCGAGAAGGTCAGCCATCCGAATACCTATCCGGGCCGCCTTATCCATATAAGCAGGGCCGATGCCCTTCTGTGTTGTACCGATTTTGGATGCGCCTTTGCTTTCTTCTTCCAGCATATCCAATTTCAAGTGGTAAGGAAGAATGACATGAGCTCGATTGCTGATCCGAAGATTTTTCGTACTGACGCCGCTTTCTTCCATGTAATCCAATTCTTTGCACAGCGATTTGGGATTGACAACCATTCCGTTACCAAGCACACATAATTTTTCTTTATAGAGAATTCCCGATGGCATTAAACGTAATTTGTAAGTTTTGCCATTCCATACAATGGTATGTCCGGCATTGTCCCCGCCTTGATAACGCGAAACGACTTCGGAGTTTTCCGAAAGATAATCGGTGATTTTTCCTTTTCCTTCATCGCCCCACTGTGCACCAACAACAACAACAGAAGACATTCATTCAGCCCCCTACTTCTTCAAGTAAAATTTAGTTCACTAAAGCCACTGTTAAGTCTAACAGGTATTTGAATGAAAAGTCAACGTGAAAACGAACATTCGGACGTTTTTATACATCATCGTTCGGATTCAAAAAGCTGACTTATGCACCTCTGGGCACATCTTCGTCGCTGTGTTTCCGGTCAATATTAACAAACTTGCTGTATTCTTTAACAAAGGCAAGCTCGACAGTTCCCACCGGACCATTACGTTGTTTTGCGATAATAATTTCAATAATGTTCTGTTTTTCGCTTTCTTTGTTGTAATAATCGTCTCGGTAGAGGAAAGCAACGACATCGGCATCTTGTTCAATACTTCCGGATTCACGAATGTCACTCATCATTGGGCGCTTATCCTGTCTTGACTCTACCCCACGTGACAGCTGCGACAGCGCGATGACCGGAACATCAAGTTCTCGTGCCATTGCTTTCAGCGTCCGGGAAATCTCCGACACTTCCTGCTGGCGATTTTCCTGACGGTTCGTACCGCCTGATCCCATGATCAGCTGCAAATAGTCAATGATCACCATGTCGAGACCTTTTTCCTGTTTCAGTCGGCGGCATTTTGAACGGATATCATTTATGCGGATACCCGGTGAATCATCTATATAGATACCAGCGCGTGAAAGACTGCCCATTGCATACGTCAGTTTCTGCCAGTCTTCATCTTCGAGTTTTCCTGTTCGCAGCTTTTGCGCGTCAATATTTCCTTCAGCACACAGCATACGCATCGCAAGCTGCCGTGCACCCATTTCCAGACTGAAAATCGCAACGTTCGCCTCGTTCTTTATGGCAACATTTTGTGCGATATTCAGAGCGAAGGCCGTCTTTCCGACAGAAGGACGGGCAGCCACAATGATCAAATCGCTTTTTTGAAAACCGGCGGTCATCCGGTCCAGTTCCAGAAAACCGGTCGGCGTTCCTGTAACGTCATCCTGACGTTTCTGAAGCATTTCAATGTTATCATAGGTCTCCATCAAAATGTCTTTAATGCTCTGAAACTCACCGCCACGTTTCTGCTCGGCAACCTCAAGGATCTTGCGTTCCGCATCGTCCAGAATGCCCTCGACGGCATCTTCACGCGTATAACTGTCAGATACGATTTGTGTTGCCGTTCGGATAAGGCGACGGAGTGTCGCTTTCTCTGCGACAATTGAGCAGTAATACTCGATGTTTGCTGCCGTAGGTGCAGATCCGGCAAGTTCGGCAAGATAGGATACCCCGCCAATTTCCTCCAGACGTTTCGACGTTTGCAGCGCATTGGTTACAGTAACCACATCGACCGGCTCATTACGCTCAGACAGTCCCATCATGACGGAAAAAATAAGCTGGTGGCTTGTCCGATAAAAGTCTTCCGGAACAAGCAATTCGGTGGCTGTAATAATCGTTGAAGGTTCCAGGAAAATAGCCCCAAGCACTGCCTGCTCAGCTTCCATATTATGCGGTGGAATCCGGTCGGCAAATAAATCGCTCATCTCGCGCCCTCCTTCTTCTTGAACATAAGTATCTCAAAATCCGCCAGGCGCGTTGTGCCAGGCGGATTATTCTTTATTCTTCCGTTATGTGGACTTTTACTTTTGCAAGCACTTGCGGATGCAGCTTTAAGGGTACGTCTGAGTAACCAAGCGTGCGAATGGGTTCTGGCAGATCGATTTTTCTCTTGTCAATCGAGACATCCGCTTTTTTTAAGGCCTGCGCGATTTGTTTGCTTGTGATAGAGCCGAACAATCGGCCGCCTTCACCAGACTTCGCTTTCATTTCTATAGTCATAGCCTCAATTTTTTTCTTTAACGCCTCAGCTTCATGCCGTTCGTTTTCCTCAATCTCACGCCGTCTCTTCTTTTGAGCTTCAAGCTGGCTTAAATTGCCTTTATTCACTTCTACCGCAAGTTTCTTCGGAAGCAGATAATTACGCGCATAACCTTCAGCTACCTCTTTAATATCTCCGGATTTCCCTTTTCCTCTAACGTCTTTCAAAAAAATCACTTTCATTAAGACAATCCTCCTTCAAGATACAGATCGATTGCATGAGTCACACGGGCAGCGGCTTCATCAAGAGTCGTATCGGCCATTTGGGTGGCAGCATTATTCAGGTGGCCGCCGCCGCCAATGCTTTCCATGATCACCTGAACATTTAAATCACCAAGCGAGCGAGCACTGACACCAATCTGTCCATCCGTGCGTTTTCCAATGACAAATGACGTCCGAATGCCCTCAAGCATCAGCATGGTATCTGCGGTCTGTGCAAGCAGCACTTGATCATACGTCTGATCTTCTTCGCCGACTGCGATCGCTATTTTATTTTTATAAAAAGTGGCTCGGCGAATCAGTGCCGCCCGCAGATTAAACTGCTCCAGATCATCGCTGAGAAACTTCTGCACAAGAATCGTGTCCGCACCATGTGCACGCAAATAGGATGCAGCATCAAAAGTGCGAAAGCCGGTCCGAAGCGTAAAGTTTTTTGTATCGACCGCAATGCCTCCCAGCATCGCGGTTGCTTCAATCATTTCCAGCGGTCGCTCATTAGGCTGATACTCAAGCAGCTCCGTCACCAGTTCTGCGGTAGATGACGCATACGGCTCCATATAAACAAGTACAGGATCCTTAATAAATTCTTCGGCCCGGCGATGGTGATCAATAACGATCACGCGCTGACACGCGGCAAGCAGCTCCGGTGTGACAACTAAAGACGGGCGGTGCGTATCGACAATGACCATCAATGTTTTTTTCGTGATTTGACCTGCTGCCTGTTCCGGGGGTATAAAATTAGACCACAGATTCTTTTGCTTTTTCAATTCGTCAAGCAGTTTTGAAACTCCGGAAACATTATGGGCCTGATCCATGACGATTTTCGCACTGCGCCCATTGGCGTGGGCGATTTTCAAAATGCCAATGCAGGAGCCGATCGCATCCAGATCCGGTGCACGATGCCCCATGACCATGACTTGATCACTTTCGAGCATAAGTTCAGATAAAGCATGCGAAATCACTCGTGCACGAACCCGTGTCCGCTTTTCAACAGGATTGGATTTGCCGCCATAAAAACGGACATCGCCATCAGGACGTTTAATCACCGCCTGATCGCCACCGCGTCCAAGCCCCAAGTCCAGGGCTGACTGTGCATAGCTTCCAAGATCTTCAAGCGAGGCGGTGCCTGCTCCGACCCCTATGCTCAGTGTTAACGGAATATGACTGAGAGGCACCGTAATTTCGCGCACTTTGTCCAATATCGAAAAATGTTCTTCCTCAATGGAACGGAGCAGGCGCTCATTTAAAATAGCCAGAAAGCGATCCGAAGCCGTTCGACGCAAATAAATGCCATTTTCGGACGCCCAGGATTTGATAATTGATGTCGATTCATTATTTATTGTACTGCGTACCTGATCTTCAAGACCCTGTGTTACTTCATCATAATTATCTAAAAAGATTAAAGCAACAACCGTTTTTTCATTGTAGTACTGCTTTTTTATCTCCAGAATGTCTGTAATGTCCGTTAAGTACAGCAAGCGCTCTTTCCGTCTCAGGCGTACCCGATACTGCCGGTCGTTCACTGCAATAATCGTTGATTCTTTATCTGAAGCAATCATTTTGCTTAATGATTCGGAAATTTCATTAAGCGGGCGGCCAATGACCGTCTTTCCTTCCTCGTCTGCAATTTGATTGACATAGACGTTACACCAGGCGACGCGCTCTGAAGCATCATACAGAAGTATACCGATCGGCATGTGAAGCAGCACCTCATTGCCGACCTTCTTTAGTCGATAGGACAGGCCAGCCGCGTACTGAATAAATTCTTTATCAAATTGTTTTTCGTTCAGCAGAAACCATAATACGGACAATGCGACAAGAACCAGTCCGGCAATGGCCAGCAGCCAATTTAAAAAAGCAACGAAGACAAGAAACAGGAGAAACAGCAGACCGATCACAGTGAGCAGATCGCTGCGCCATCGATGTTTAAATTGGTTCGCCAAGATTTTTCAGCTCCCATAGTCCGCATATTCTGTACTTAAATGAGTTCGCTGTTACACTTTACCGTTACTTTTTCGATCATCTTTCATCGATTGCCGAAATATGCGTTGATCGCTGCTTTCGCACTTGCATTCAGAAATCAACGAGTGAGCCAATCGCGATAAAAAACGGCACGAATAAACAGATCGATTTTGTAGCACTGAAAGGGCACCACAGGGCAGATCCCCGTCAAAGCTTTTTCTGACTGATTCGCTTCCTGAGATTGAAGCCTAGATCAATTATACCCAATATGCATACCATTTGCAGCAGCAAGAATCCGAAAAGGACGGTCAGCAAAGTAATCGTAATCGGCACAATTAATGGAAATTTTCGTGCGTGCGCATAATAGAAGATCAGACTGAAACCCTGAATTGCCAGCACAATTCGCAGAATCAAGTCAATATTCAAAACTACAGTGAAAAGCGGCGTTTCATTCCCCATTTCAAACCACCCGACAAACAAGACTGCAAGATAAAGCCAGATGGTGCTTTTCGGCACTTGCCATAATCGGAACGGTACCCATCGCGGTGCGTCCACTCCCAGTTTTCGCAAAACAGGCAACCCGATCAGCTCAGCAATTAAAGCGTTAAATACTCCGATCATGATCAGAATCATCGGCGTCAGGTGGCCGACATTGGCCAGCTGTTCCTTGTACTGAGCAGCCAACTCATCTGTATTTGACTCAAGCACGGGCTTCATCTGTTCAAGCGTTTGCTGAAATGAATCATTCAGTGCCGATTGGACTGCAGAGGCAGGATTAAAATGGAATACAAGCACAGAAATCGCCAGACAGACAATCAGGACCGCAATGTTGGTCAGACTTCCTGCAAGTAAAAGGGTAAAGGCATCTTTTTTCAAAAAAATCATATACCCCATGACACCGCCAAGCAGCATAAAAAATACAGGTATCAGCAGATAAACTGAATGATCTAAAATAATTAAGAAAAGTAAACCGAGCCCAAGCAGGCATAACGTCGATTTCCACCCGTCCCGCGCTGCAAGAAACATGAACGGAACCGGCAGAAGCCAGACCGTAAGTAAAGAAAGATAGGGAATAAACAAAGTTAAAACAATCAGGATGTATAAAGCAATTGTTGCAAGCGCCCCGCGAAGTAGAGCGTTTCGGTCATTCATAGTGACACCTCTCCAGCTATTTACTCATGCGGCGTACCTTGAGCCAGTTATTTTCACAGCGCAGCCGGCAACCGTCTGGTCGTCTGAATTTATACAGCTGCCTATTGCGTTTTTATGTATCGATTCCATGATTGGATGATTCATGTGACTGTGAATAGTCCATAATTTTCATTATAATACAAAAGCACTTCTGATTTAAGAACATCCTCATATTCTTGCCATTCAAATCAATTGCACCTATAATTATAATGTTATCTTTAAAAGCCTGAAAAAGCGTCTCAGGCCCCTTTTCAACAGGCTTTAAGCTGCTTTTTCACCATGAAATGGGTCATTTATGAAAAAAGGTTCGAAAGACAGTGATAAGGTTAAACAGGGCTTCTCAGTAAACTGTATTTCAGCTTTATCATTTGTTTTTCGTTAGCATTTCATTAACCACTTCGATCAACGAGAGTTGGTAGTTTTTATGAATACACTGACAGTACACATAAATATTTTAAAAGGGCGGTCCGCAAGCGGATTGCCTTTTCTGTTTCACGATTTTCCTTGGGCAAACAATTTAAGGGGCGTGAATCATTATGACCTATGAAGGACCGAAAGCTTTGTTTACTGCATGGGTCAGCCTAATTAGCAATTTGCTTCTTACCCTAATTAAACTGATCTTTGGATTAATTTTTCACAGTACTGCACTGATCGCCGACGGGGTGCATAATGGTGGCGATGTGATCGCTTCAGTTGCAACGATCGGTTCAATGAAATTGTCCAATCATCCAGCTGACCGTGAACATCCATACGGACACGGAAAGGCCGAGGATATTTCTACCGCTTTTATTTCCATCATTTTGACCGCCGCGGCCCTTTTTCTGACCTATGAAGCAGTAAAGGCACTGCTTGGCCCGGTTTCATCAGTCAGCATTTGGGCATTCGGTGCGGCACTCGTCTCTGCACTTTGGAAATGGCTGCTTTACATTTACACCAATCAGGCAGCCAATCGTTATCACAGTAAAAGTCTGCAGGCAACAGCAGCCGATCATCTGGCTGATATCTACGCGTCCATCGCTGCGGCCCTTGGACTTGGTGTCAGCTGGGTCGGCAATATACTGCACATTCCTTATACCCATTACGGCGATCCGGTTGCCGGTATCGTCGTATCCATTCTGATCCTGCGTATTGCTGTGATCATGATGGTTAAAGCAACCAATGTATTAATGGAGAGTAGCGTCGATGAAAAAGATCAGGAAAAATATCGCGAAATTTTTCTTTCGTTTCCGGAAGTTAAAAATATTGATATTCTTCGTGCCCGTGAACATGGGAATGCCGTGCTGATCGATGCGCAGATACGCATCCCGGCATCCTATACCATTCAGGAAGGCGACGACCTGACCGAAGCCATTCGCTCAAAAATGATTCATGAATATCCGGATGTTGAAGAAGTACTCATTCATATTAACCCCTGGTATGAGGATCAAAAACTCATTGAGCCAGAATCTGTGCCACATCTGAAAAATAAATGACGATTGCTTAAAATTCGTTTATACTATCAAAAAGCAGCCACTCATGGCCTGCGTAAGCTGTACGTTCTTTACAGCTTGTCTTGCCTGTATTAATTATTCCTGACTGATGTTCGATATTATTGATAGAATAGCAGCAAGCCTTGATTGATTCAGCACATCGTTTAATTCATTGATCGGAGTGATAGATATGGCATTACATTCAGAGGACTGCCTGGGAATCTCAGCCTTTGCCGGCGAACTGGAGATGGGCGTTCTGATTCGTGATATTCAGGAGATCATTGAACCTGTTCAGCCCTTGTTCATACCGGTGACCGATCCTTTTTTCTCCGGCCTCATCTCTATACGTGGCAGCATTATTCCCGTTCTTAGTCTGCGATCCGTTTTTCACGTATCAAAACAATCTTTTTCGAATAAAGATAATAAATATGTTGTTTGTGTGTCGGGTTCGGAAAAAATAGCGATCTCGGTTGATGCAGTTGGCGACCCTTTTCGTTTTGCACCTGAGGATCTGAATGAGGTAACAGAGAAGACCGATGAACTTATGTTCAAACTTTTACCAAAGTCCGTACAGTTAGATAAAAAACGTCTGCCTATGCTCAGTATACCTGACCTTATCCAATACGGAACCCGTCTGAACACAAAAAAACGGGAAGAGGCTGGCTATATCAGCTGAAATGACCGACCGCCTTGTTGACGCATGTTCTATTCTTTTATGCGGGGGGGACATTTATGGGGATTCATAAATATTTTCAAAGCTTATCTGACCTGGAAGGCATCTATCGCTGTCCGGGTGTTTTTAAATACCAGGAACACTCCGTTGCCAGCCACTCTTTCAAAGTTGCGACCATTGTTCAGTTCCTTGCAACAGTCGAATCCGCGGACGGACAGGAAGTCGATTGGAAAACACTTTATGAAAAGGCAATCAATCATGACTACTCAGAATTGTTTACCGGCGATATCAAAACACCCGTAAAGTACGCCTTGCCAAAGCTTCGCGAACTTTTTTCGCAGGTGGAAGGATCGATGACGCATGAATATCTGGATAAAGAATTCCCGAGTCAGTTCCGTAAAGTCTATGAAGAACGTTTTAAAGAAGGAAAAGACCAGTCTCTTGAAGGCCGCATTCTTGCCGTTGCCGACAAAATTGATCTTCTCTATGAAGCCTTCGGTGAGATCCAAAAAGGCAATCCTGAGTCGCTCTTTTTTCAGATTTATAAGGAAGCACTTTCCTCAATTTTACAGTTTCGTGACTTGGCCTCGGTTCGTTATTTTATTCATGTGATTCTTAAGGAAATGATTTCAGAAGAGATTTCATCGCACACTCGTATTCGATCAATTACCAAAGCGCTTCTGCAATCAAAGGAAAGCGAAACAGCTCGCAAAAAATAGTCTGACAGCTGCTCTACATTCCATGTCTTTTACTTGATTCCTGTCTGTATCTTCCCTAATATAAAATAGATGTGTCTGTTTTGTGAAAAGCGGCTGGCCCGTTCGTCCCATTTCCTGATGCGGACTGAATCTCAGCTGTGCCGATTTGATTTGTCACTATTTTTGTGTGATACAAAGGGGTTGTAAGATATGGACAAACACGTGGACATGAGCGTTACAGACAAACGCACCAGAAGCAATCGCCGTTATATTGTATCAATACTCACTTTTTCTGTAATTGCTGATGCACTCATTCTCCTGCTGTTCTTTGCGCCGTTCATTGGCTATAAAGGGCATATTGGATTTGACGTTTACCTGCTCCCACGTTTTAATGCGATCTTCAACAGTTTCACATTTATCTTTCTTATTGCCGCACTTGTTGCGATTAGAAGCAGAAAGATCAACGTCCACCGCGGATTCATTCTTGCTGCATTCACGTCAACCTTGCTGTTCCTGATCTCTTATTTGTCATTCCACTACCTTGCTCCGCCACCGCATTACGGCGGAACGGGTTTGATTCGCCCGATCTATTTCTTTATCCTGATCACACACAGTGCTCTGGCTGCGTTGGTTGTGCCACTGGCTCTTCTTTCTCTTGTTTGGGGCTGGACGATGCAGGTGGGCAAACACAGAAAAATCGTTCGATGGACAATGCCCATTTGGCTGTATGTCAGTCTGACCGGGGTCATCGTCTATTTAATGATGGCACCTTATTATTAATAAGACGATCTAAAAGAACCGATCCCGTGTATGTGCAAGACAGCAGTGGAAGATTGTTTCATCGCAACAAACCCCCTGAAATGGATTTTTGGTTATCCATCTTCAGGGGGTTGTTTATTATATCACTATTTCTTTATTCATCATTCCGTAGTATATGGAAGCAATGCCATCTGACGCGCGCGTTTGATCGCTCTTGTCAATTGACGTTGATACTTTGCACTTGTTCCGGTTACACGGCGAGGCAAAATTTTCCCACGCTCGGAAATGAATCGACGCAACAGGTCAACATCTTTATAGTCAATATAAGTAATGTGGTTAACCGTAAAGAAACATACCTTGCGGCGTTTTCCACGTGAACGACGTACAGCCAATGTTCGGCACCTCCTTGAATACTTTTAAACGTTCATTAAAACGGCAGATCATCATCCGATATATCAATCGGCTTGCTATCACCTGCAAAAGGATCATCAAAGGAAGGGGCGCCCTGACTTTGACTTACACCGCTGTTCTGGTTGTTCGGCGGTGCATAGTTACCACGCGTTGGATTAGCCGGTGCAGGTGAGTTGCCCGCGTTCGGCATATATCCGCCATCATTATGCCTGGCACCTTTAGGTTCGAGAAATTGTACACTGTCAGCGACAACCTCTGTGACATAAACCCTTCTGCCTTCGTTATTTTCATAATTGCGTGTTTGAATACGACCGTCCACACCTGCCAGACTGCCCTTCTGCAGAAAATTAGCCGCATTTTCAGCTTGTCTTCTCCAGACAACAACAGGAATAAAATCAGCATCTCGTTCACCCTGCTGGTTCGAGAACGGACGATTCACAGCAATCGTGAAGCTGGTAACAGCAACGCCATTCGGCGTATAACGCAGCTCGGGATTTTTCGTCAGCCTGCCAACCAAAACGACGCGATTGATCATCAGGATCTGCCCCTTTCTTTTTCATTATTTTACTTCTTCCGGTTTGCGTTCATCTTTAATCGTCATAAAACGAAGCACATCATCATTGATCTTAACCAGACGGTCAAATTCGTTGATCGCTTCGCTGCCTGCGGTTACATACAGAACAACATAGACACCCGTGTTCAAGTCATCAATTTCATAGGCCAAACGACGTTTGCCCATCTCCTTGACTTCATTGATCTCGGCGCCATTATCCGTCAGAATGGAAGCCAGTTTTTCCTTTACGGCTTTTTCCTGTTCTTCTTCCAGATCCGGACGGAGAATGTACATAATTTCATATTTGCGCACAATCATTCACCTCCCTTTGGACTAAGCGGCTCCAGCAATGGAGCAGAGAGCAAGTTTACTCACTCATAGATGAATATATTAACACAATCTGTTGATCAATTCAAGTTCATTACACGTTAAAACGGAAATTCACGATGTCGCCATCCTGCATGACATAATCTTTTCCTTCGAGTCGAAGACGTCCTTTTTCCTTAGCTGCCGTTTCTGAACCTGCAGCAATCAGATCATTGTAGGAAACAATTTCAGCGCGGATAAATCCTCGTTCAAAGTCCGAGTGAATAATACCGGCTGCCTGCGGTGCCTTCGTTCCTTTACGGAATGTCCATGCGCGAACCTCTTTTTCACCTGCGGTAAAATAGGTCGCCAGACCAAGCAGGTCATAAGATTTGGCGATCAGGCGATCCAATCCGGAAGCATCCAGTCCTAACTCTTCAAGAAACACTTTCTTTTCCTCGCCGTCCAGCTCAGCAATTTCTGCTTCGATTCGCGCAGAAATGACAACGACTTCCGCACCGTCTTTTTTCGCAAATGCCCTGACCGCCTGGACATAGGGATTTTTCTCTGGAGCCGCTATATCCTCCTCCGACGTATTGGCGACATAAAGTACAGGCTTTTGCGTCAGAAAATTAAATGCTTTAACTGCCTCTTTCTCATCCTCGGTCAATGCCACATGCCGCGCCGGTTTCCCCGCTTCAAAAGCTTCTTTTAATTTTTGAAGTGCGGAAAATTCAACAATTGATTCCTTGTCTTTTTGTTTTGCCAGCTTTTCGACGCGATCGATGCGTTTATTTACCTGTTCCAGATCTGATAGAATGAGTTCAAGATTAATCGTTTCTATATCGTCAATCGGGTCAATTTTCCCCGAGACATGCGTAATATTTTTATCTTCGAAACAGCGCACGACATGGGAAATGGCATCCACCTGACGGATATTCGCCAGAAACTGGTTGCCAAGGCCTTCTCCTTTGCTTGCTCCTTTAACCAGTCCGGCAATGTCGGTAAATTCAAACGTTGTTGGAATTGTCTTTCGAGGATGATACATCTCGGTTAATTTATCCAGACGTTTATCAGGCACACTGACAATACCGACATTCGGTTCAATGGTACAAAATGGATAATTTGCCATTTCTGCACCTGCCTGTGTAATCGCATTAAATAGTGTTGATTTCCCGACATTCGGCAAACCAACAATACCCGTTGTCAAACTCATTTTTTCAACCCTCCCAGGCTTTCTTGCCTATTCGCAACGCTCCTTTGCGTTGGCATACTTTACTTTTCGTCAGTCTCAGATCTATGCACGAGGACTTTTTTTATTTTGCGTTGAAATTCACTTCTTGGCATCAGGACACTATGCCCGCAACCAATGCATTTAATGCGTATGTCAGCACCCATGCGAATAATTTGCCACTGATTTTCACCACACGGATGCGGTTTTTTCATTTCTACTACATCGTTCAGATCAAATTGGATACGTGAATTCGGCATAGTCCTTCCTCCTTCTTTGTACATCTTCATCACATTAGCAAGCTTGGCAGGATGGACCTTCTTAAAATGAAAGTCGCTTCTTTTTCGTATCTTGCGGATGCCATGTTGACGCAGACATCGTTTTTCTGAAAGATCATTTCTTAAAAAGCGGTTTTCTCCTTAAGAAATTCAGGTAGCTCACTGATGGATAAGCGCACCTGATCCATTGTATCTCGGTCGCGGACGGTTACTTTTCCATCTTCTTTAGAATCAAAATCATACGTAATACAGAACGGTGTGCCAATTTCGTCCTGGCGGCGATAACGTTTTCCAATTGATCCGGTTTCATCATAATCAACCATAAATTCTTTCGCCAGCTTTTGATAGATTGCCGCGGCTTCATCCCCTAATTTTTTCGAAAGCGGAAGAATTGCTGCTTTGTAAGGTGCCAATGCCGGATGGAAATGGAGCACTGTACGTGTATCTTTATCGCTGATCTTTTCTTCTTCATAGGCTTCTGCCAGAAAAGCAAGCGTCACACGGTCCGCGCCAAGCGATGGTTCAATAACATAGGGAATATAGCGTTCATTATTGTTTTGGTCAATGTACTGCAAATCCTGTCCGGAAACTTCCATATGTCTGCGTAAATCATAGTCGGTTCGCGAGGACAGACTCGACAATTCGCCCCATCCGAACGGAAACAGATACTCGATGTCAGTTGTCGCATTACTGTAGTGTGGCAATTCCTCTTTCTGATGATCCCGCAATCGAATGTTTTCCTCTTTGACATTTAAAGATTTTAACCATTCATAACCGAAGCTTCGCCAATATTGGAACCATTTTTTATCATCGCCAGGTTTACAGAAAAATTCAAGTTCCAGCTGTTCAAATTCTCTCGTCCGAAAAGTAAAGTTGCCTGGTGTAATTTCGTTCCGGAATGATTTACCAATCTGCCCGATACCAAACGGAATTTTTTTACGCATCGTACGCTGTACATTTTTAAAATTAACGAAAATTCCCTGTGCCGTTTCCGGGCGAAGAAAAATTTCATCTTTTGCCGTTTCAGTTACGCCTTGGTAAGTTTTAAACATTAAATTAAATTGACGGATTGACGTAAAATCATGTTCACCGCATTCGGGACAGGCAATAACATATTTCTTGATCAGCTTTTCCATAGTTTCAAACGTCAAACCGTCAACCGGTCCTGGCAGTTCTGCCTGTGGAATGTTACTTTCAATCAACTTATCAGCACGAAAGCGCGATTTGCATTTTTTGCAGTCAATCATTGGATCATTGAAATTGGTGACATGCCCGGACGCTTCCCACGTTTTAGGATTCATTAAAATTGCAGCATCAAGACCTACGTTATATGGTGACTCCTGGACAAATTTTTTCCACCAGGCACGTTTCACATTATTTTTCAGCTCTACGCCAATCGGACCGTAATCCCATGTATTGGCCAACCCGCCGTATATTTCTGATCCAGGGAAAATGATCCCTCTCTGTTTGGCAAGGTTAACGATCTGCTCCATTGATTTCATAGTCTTTGCTCCTTTAACAAATTATGGTGTCTCATAAGCGAGTATTAGGAGACTTCGTTTCACCAAGCTACTGGCGGCGAAGCCTTAACTGCACTTATAAAAAAATTCTATTATTAGAAAACTTGGCTTTGCCATGACACGGGCGAAGTCGCCGCCGCGTTTATACTATTTTCCTTAAAATTTATATACTTTCTTATAGTATAAAATAAGCTTCCATCCAACTAGGCTCTGCCTAGGGACGAAAGCTTTTGTCTGCTCACGCGGTTCCACCCTAATTGATGCTCTTGATTCGCATCCACTCAGTCATCACTCGGCTCAAGAACGCCTTCCTCATCCGCGGCATCCAGGCTCACACTGTCCCTGAATCGCTTCATGCAGCTGCAATGAGTACTCCTTTCCTTCATCGCCTTTTCATGTAATAAAATGTCATATTTGTTCATGCATAGTATATCCTATTTTTTGAAAAAAGGCTACGTAAAGCATCATGTTTTTTCATTGACCAGCTCATTTGCTGTTTATGTTCTGTTAGCGCGTATAAATTTTTTCGTTTTTTCATATACTGTGTGTACTTGGGAGGCGAATCTATGAGTCTTAAATTGGATCAGATTTCGGAACAGCCGGTCACGGCACAGGTACATTATCAGGATGCGAGCAATCACCATTCGATTATTCGGACTATCCGTCACTTTTTGCCCACGGCAGGCACTGCACCAATTGTTGTCGTTTGCATTGGTACAGATCGTTCTACCGGTGATGCTCTTGGACCGCTTGTCGGATCCGATCTTGAACAGCGCCATCTTCCCAACACTTATATATATGGCACCTTGGAAAAACCGGTACATGCCGTCAACTTGCAGGAGACAATGGCCTTGATCAATGTATCCTATAAGAACCCGTTTGTAATTGGTATTGATGCCTGTCTGGGAAAGCAGCAAAACATCGGCAATATTGTCGTCTCGGAAGGACCTGTGTTTCCTGGAGCCGGCGTCAAAAAGCAGTTGTTACCCGTCGGAGATATGAACATTACCGGTGTCGTCAACATTAGCGGTTTTATGGAGTATTCTGTTTTACAAAACACACGTCTGCATCTTGTCATGAGTCTATCACAAGTCATTGCCCAAGTTTTCAGTGTTGCACTGCTTACGCGAAGAAAGAATCGACTGTTCTCAAAACTGCTGTTCATGGATTAACAGTACAGCTTTTTTGCTATTCATTTGTTGGATTGCATCAGTGTTGTGGCTGGTTGCCTGCCGAAACCGCGTCAGTCACTCAAGCGCCATTGTGTGTGCAGTAAATACATCTAAATTTTTATACTTTTTTATTTATCAAAAAAACGGCTGATCAGAGCCGTCCTTCCATAATATCTATTAACCGGTAAAGATCTTCCGCAGAATAGTAGTCCAGTTCGATTTTCCCTTTTCCTTTTTTAATTCCAGGCCGGATCTTGACTGCCGTACCATACCGTTCTCTCAATTGCGACACACGGTCTTTCAGCTCTGCCGGCATTTCCCATTTCTTTTTTTGCGATGTTTCACGTGGAACATGGTGATTTAGTTGCTGGATCAGTGCTTCAAGTTGACGTACATTCATTTGCTCTTTTATAACCTTGTCTACAACCGATGGCATTTGTTTCTTATCTTTTAAACCGACAAGTGCACGTCCGTGGCCCATCGACAGTTTCCCATCTTCGATTAGTGCGACCACCGAAGGATCAAGCTGTAAAAGCCGTAGATGATTGGTAATATGCGGCCTGCTCTTTCCGAGTTTTTTAGAAAGCTCTTCTTGTGTCAGGTGCAGGCCCTTCATTAACTTTTTATACGCAACAGCTTCCTCAATCGGATTTAGATCTTCTCGCTGAAGATTCTCGATTAATGCAATCTGCATCATCTCTTCATCAGACAGTTCCTTGACAACTACAGGAACAGTTGCTGATTTTGCCTGTTTTGCGGCTCTGAACCGACGTTCTCCGACAACAATGTCATATCCTTTGATGCTTTTTCGAACAACAAGCGGTTGAATCACGCCGTGTTCCTTTATTGATTCAGCAAGTTCATCCAGTGCCTGCTGATCGAATTTTTTCCGTGGCTGATACGGATTTGGCCGCAGTTCGCTCAATTTTACATGTTCGACAGCATTATCAAGCTCCTCATTAAACGCAGTCGGGAAAAAAGCATCCAATCCCTTTCCCAGAGCCTTAGGCATTCGTGATCACTTCCTTTGCAAAATCGAGATATACTTCCGCACCTTTCGATCTTGAATCATAGAGAATAATGGGTTGCCCATGACTCGGCGCTTCACTCAGTCGGACATTACGAGGAATAATTGTTTTAAAAACACGATCCTGAAAATATTTTTTCACTTCCTGGATGACTTGAAGGCCCAGATTGGTCCGCGCATCAAGCATTGTCAGCAGAACGCCCTCAATAGCAAGATGGTGATTTAAATGCTTCTGAACAAGCCGAACTGTATTCAGTAATTGGCTCAGCCCCTCCAACGCATAATATTCACATTGTACTGGTATAATGACCGCATCGGCGGCCGTAAGTGCATTAATCGTCAAAAGGCCAAGAGATGGCGGACAATCAATGACAATGTAGTCATATGTATCTTTTACCTCTTGAAGCGCCCGCTTCAACCGAACTTCACGTGAAATAGTCGAAACCAGTTCAATTTCCGCTCCTGCTAATTGAATTGCCGAAGGAATAACATCAAGATTCTCAACAACTGACTGATGGATCACTTTCTTTAATTCGATCTCATCAACTAAGACATCATAAATACATTCATCGACGTCACCTTTATCTACGCCAGAACCACTTGTTGCATTGCCTTGAGGATCAATATCAATCAGCAGAACCTTACAGCCAAGTTCAGCCATACATGCGCTCAGATTTACTGCTGTCGTTGTTTTGCCGACACCGCCTTTTTGATTGGCGATTGCCAATATCTTGCTCACACTTCCACCTACTCTCACTCTTCAATACCATTAACTTTCATTTTATCATGAATTAATTCAATCCGGACATTGTTACAAGAATTTAAACGTGAGAAATGCTGAATTCCAATCATTTTTTTCATTGTTTAATTGATTAGATACGGGGCAAACCATGGATCTGGCTTTGGCAATGGTGAAGATTTTAATGTAGCTTGAATAATATAATGTGATTCTTTAGAAAAACCGGGCAAAAAGCACCCGGTCCTTACTTCCGCACGATGCGGTGCTTCCGCGTTGTGCACAGGACGTACTTTCACAGGATGTGATGGCTTTCGCGTTGCGTACAGGACGTATGCGCACTTAGCGAAAGTTCCTTTATAGTTATTGAAAGTTCCCTTGCATTAGTGGAAGTTCCTTTTCAACCAGCGAAAGTTCCTTTTACTCTGTAATCGAATGGGTTCGTGTCTTTATGGTACTAAATCGTTGCTTCAGTTGCTTGCCGCGGGCGATCCGGAGGCCACCTCAGGCAGGCCAATTTCTGCGGGATCTTCCCTGGCTCGCTGATCAACAGGAACGCTCCGCAGGCGTCTCGCACTCCGCTTTGATTCTCGATAAGGCACTGGTTTATTGGTTTTCATATGGGTCAAAATGATATACTTTCTTATAGTACAAGAAAAGCCGGGTTGTCCCGGCTTTGGAAAGATTGATTAGTCTATTGCTCCTATGTTAAATCACCGATTCGATATTAAATAATCATTTTCACTGATCCACTATCCCTTAGATTACTTCTTTTTGGGTATACGAATCGTAAATTGATAGTAATCGCCCAAATCTTCTTCCTTTGTATCAATGGTCATACCGGAATCCGTAACCATGTGAACCGACTGGCGAATAGTGTTAACTGCAATTCTCGAATCACGACTGAGTGAAAATCGTTTATGTTTTTTTGTTTCATTCATTTTCTTTGCATTCTTTTCTAAATAATATTTGACGCGATTTTCGGTTTGTTTGACATTTAGCTGTCGTTCAATAATTTCATTCAGCATCTTTTCCTGCAGATCCGAATTCTTAAGGATAATTAGCGCACGTGCATGGCGTTCAGAAATCTTTTTCTCTAAAATCGCATTTTGAACGGATGAAGGCAGCTTGAGCAGCCGTAACTTATTGGCAATTGTTGATTGACCTCTGCCTAGCTTTTCAGCAAGGCTTTCCTGAGTAAGCCCATGAATATCAATAAGCCGTGCGTAGGCCATGGCTTCTTCGATTGCTGTCAGCTCTTCACGCTGTAAATTTTCGATAAGTGCTATCGAAGCCGATTGATCATCACTAAGCGGCTTAATTATTGCAGGAATTGTTGCCCAACCCAGTGAAGATACGGCCCTCCATCGTCGTTCGCCCGCAATAATTTCATACTTGTTTCCAATTGGTCGAAGTACAATCGGTTGAATAACGCCATGCTCCTCAATTGTCACTGCCAATTCATGGATTTTCTCTTCATCGAAAACAGAGCGTGGCTGATATTGGTTTGGCATAATCGACGAAACCGTAATTTCCTGGATCTTGCCCTCATCAACCAATTGCCCCTCCTCCAGCGCAGCCGCTATTTCTTCCCGATCATTATGATTAAAAATTTTTGAAAAATGATTTTTCATGCTCGCGCCACCACCTTTGCTCTCTATGCTTACTATTCTCCTCATGATTTGCGAATCCTGCTTATATGTTCCACGTGGAACAATCAAAGCGGTTTTTTCATTGGAATTCCTGATTTCCGTGGATATTTATCCGGGGTCGGTCGGATTTTATCAATGCGGATCAGGGTTCTTTTCCCGCTATTATCCGGAAGATTAAGAGAAACCGTTTTAATCAGCCTACCGCCAAGTTCTGCAATTGCATGATCTGCCTGCTGCAGCTCCTCACCGGCATTACTGCCCTTAAGTGCAAGGAACATGCCACCCATGCGGACAAGCGGCAGGCAGTATTCAGAAAGAACAGATAATCTGGCAACCGCACGTGCCGTCACCAAATCAAAGTGCTCACGAAAATCTGGTTTGTGCGCAAAATCCTCCGCTCGATCATGGCACAGAGTAATCTGATCTAAATCAAGCGTATCTGCAACAGCTTGAATAAAGGTTAATCTTTTTTTTAACGAATCAATGATCGTTAAATCAAGTGACGGAAATAAGATTTTTAATGGAATTCCAGGAAATCCCGCACCAGATCCAACGTCGCAAATTGTTTTTACATTCTGTATTGAAAAGTAAAAACTCGGCGTAAGCGAGTCAAAAAAATGCTTGATCTCAATCTCTTTCTGATCAGTAATCGCAGTTAAATTCATTTTTTCATTCCACTCAACCAATAATTCATAATACCTGTGAAATTGAAGGATTTGAGTATCGCTCAAGTGTATTTTTTTCTCGCTCAGCAGTGCTGCTAAACTGTCCATGGGAACCTCCTGTGCAAACCTCAGCCTGTTCGTTTTTCCAATTTTCCTTCTTCCAGGTAAACAAGCAAAATGGCAATATCACTCGGATTAACTCCGGATACACGCGATGCCTGACCAATAGAAATTGGACGTACTTTTTCCAGTTTCTGTTTTGCTTCTGTCGCAATTCCGTCAATTTTTTCATAGTCAAGATCTTGAGGGATACGTTTTTTCTCCATGCGTTTCATTTTTTCTACCTGTTGCAGCTGTTTGCTGATATATCCCTCGTACTTAACCTGAATCTCAACCTGCTCTGCAATGTCCGAAGGGGCCGCGGCATGATCCGGTAGCATCGCTGCGACATCCACATAGCCAATTTCCGGCCGCTTTAATAAACGATCTGCTTTCATTGGTTCCCGGAGCGGTGCAGCACCTTTTGATTTTAACAATTCGTTTACTGCATCCGTCGGTTTGATCGTTGCCGATGCGAAATACTGGCGTTCTTTTTCAATTAAATGCTTCTTTTTCTTAAATCGTTCATAGCGATCATCAGGAATCAGACCAATCTTATGACCAATTTCTGTCAAACGAAGATCAGCATTGTCATGGCGAAGCAGTAATCGATACTCTGCACGTGATGTCAGCAAACGATAAGGCTCCCTTGTCCCCTTGGTAACAAGGTCATCAATAAGGACACCGATATACGCTTCAGAACGGTCAAGAATCAGGGGATCCTGACCCAATGCCTTTCTCGCTGCATTGATACCGCCCATCAATCCTTGTCCTGCTGCTTCCTCATACCCGGATGTTCCATTAATCTGGCCCGCTGTAAACAGGCAACTGATTTTCTTTGTTTCAAGCGATGGCCAAAGCTGCGTCGGCACAATGGCATCATATTCAATCGCATAACCGGGCCGCATCATTTCGGCATGCTCCAGACCTGGTATCGTTGCCAGCATTTGGCGCTGAATTTCTTCAGGCATGCTTGTGGACAAACCATCCACATAGACTTCTTTTGTCGCTTTTCCCTCTGGTTCAAGAAACAGCTGATGGCGGTTTTTGTCATTAAAACGGACAATTTTCGTTTCAATGGATGGGCAGTAACGCGGACCCGTGCCGACAATAGCTCCCGAATAAATGGGCGAACGTTCCAGATTTTCCTGGATGATCCTATGCGTTTCAAGATTAGTATACGTCAGCCAGCAGGGAATTTGCTCCTTGATAAACTCTGTCGTGTCGTATGAAAAAGAACGCGGTTCATCATCGCCGGGCTGAATTTCAGTCCTCGAATAATCCACAGTGCGCCCATTCACACGCGGCGGTGTTCCTGTTTTAAAGCGTACCAGATCAAAACCGAGCTCTTTCAGATGATCCGAAAGCTTTATTGACGCCTGCATATTGTTCGGTCCACTCTCATACTCCAAATCACCGATAATAATTTTGCCTTTTAAGTAAACTCCAGTTGTCAGAACAACCGCTTTAGATCGATAAATAGCGCCGGTTGCAACGATGACCCCTTTGCATGCACCATCCTCAACGAGTAAATGATCAACCATTCCCTGTCTGAGTGTCAGATTTTCCGTTTCTTCGATCGTTTCTTTCATCGCGCGTTGATAGAGCTGTTTATCTGCCTGTGCCCGCAAGGCACGAACCGCCGGCCCTTTTCGTGTATTCAGCATTCTCATTTGTATATACGTCTTATCGATATTGTGGCCCATTTCACCGCCAAGCGCATCAATTTCGCGAACAACAACCCCTTTTGCGGGCCCGCCCACCGAAGGATTGCATGGCATAAAAGCAACACCCTCAAGACTGATGGTCAGCATCAGTGTCTTTGCACCCATTCGAGCTGAGGCAAGTCCCGCCTCTACACCTGCATGCCCGGCACCCACAACAATCACATCATAAGTACCGGCCTCATATGTTTTCATTTCTGAACCTCCATTTTTCACGAATTTCCGCTTCTTCTATATAAAAACAACTGTATGAACTGTTTTATTTTCCCAGGCAAAATTTTGAAAAAAGCTCATTAATTAGACGGTCTGAAACTGTATCGCCGATAATCTCGCCAAGCAGCTCCCATGCCCGTTTAATATCTATCTGTGCCATATCGACCGGCATGCCCTGATCGGCCGCATTAATCGCGTCGTCAAGTGCTGATCGTGCCTGTTTCAGCAAAGCAATATGGCGCGTATTAGATACGTATGTCTCACTGTTTGCAGAAGCCTGATCACTGAAAATGAATGAAGCCACTGTCTTCTCCAATTCATCCAGTCCCTTCTCATCAATCATTGACGTTTGGAGCACGGGATGACTGCCGGAAAGTCTTTTTACTTCATCAATTGATATTTTCAATGAAAGATCCGCCTTGTTTATCAAGACAACTGTCGGTGTATCACCGATCAACCGAAACAGTGCCCGATCCTCATCCGTTAATGGCTCATGGCCATTAATCAGGAGCAGTACCAGTTCAGCAGACTTAAGCAATTGTTTTGATCGAGACACACCGATCTTTTCAACACGATCATCAGTATCTCGAATGCCGGCTGTATCAACCAGTTTCAAAGGAACGCCACGGATATTGACATATTCTTCGATGACGTCACGCGTCGTTCCCGGCACGTCAGTAACTATCGCCTTGGATTCATGAACAAGTTGATTTAATAATGAAGATTTCCCGACATTGGGCCGGCCAACAATAACGGTGGACAATCCTTCACGTAAAATTTTTCCCTGCCTCGCAGTCGAAAGTACACGATCAAGATGACGCCGAACCCCCAGAGCCTTATCATACAGCGTCTGGCTGGTCATCACTTCTGCATCGTCATACTCCGGATAATCAATATTAACTTCCACAGCAGCGAGAATATCAAGTAATTGCTGCCGCAGTTCACGAACCAGGGCTGAGAGTTTGCCTTCCATCTGACTCATCGCCACATTCATAGCTTGATCGGTTTTGGCCCGAATTAAATCCATAACTGCTTCTGCCTGGGATAGATCAATGCGCCCATTCAAAAAAGCCCGTTTTGTAAATTCTCCTGGCTCAGCAAGACGAACGTCTTGATTTAACACTAATTCCAGTACTCGGCTGACACTGGTCAGACCGCCATGACAGTTAATTTCGACCACATCTTCACGTGTAAAGGTTTTTGGTTTTCTCATGACTGAAACCATCACTTCTTCAACGGTCTGCTGTGTTTCCGGATCTACAATCTTTCCATAATGAATCGTGTGACTGGCTGCTTCAGAAAGACTTCGTGATCCGTGAAAAAGCGAATCTGCAATCATTACAGCTTTAGGTCCGCTCAGTCTTACAATGCTGATTGCTCCTTCACCAATCGGTGTAGAAATAGCCGCAATCGTATCATAATCCAATTTTATCACTCCCCTCTTTTTCCGTCTTTATCGTATGAATCACAGAAATGCGCGTAATAGTCGATCTATTAATGAATCAATTAAATGATTATGCTTCATGCAACGAAATGCCGATCAGACACCAAACTTTTTCAAAGATTATCATACAATATTTCTTTGTCAAATGAAAAATTTTAGCAAAATCTGATATGAGGATTCAGCAATCATCAACGCTGTATTTCTGATTCTGCAAAAAAAGCGCGCAATTTGCACGCTTTTACAGAACCAGTGTTCAGATTTGCGGCGCAACGGTTATACAGCGCCGTGGTTCTTCTCCAGTAGAAAATGTTCGAATCTTATTGTTGCCAGCTAAAACTGAATGTAAAATCTTTCGTTCAAACGCGGGCATCGGTTCAAGTCGATATGGACGACCATCCATCATCACTTTATCTGCGATCCGTCCAGCCAGCGTGATCAGTGCCTCTCTTCGCACGGCCCGATAATTTTCGCAGTCCAGGATCAATTGCAACTGATGTTTGCCATTCAGACTGATTACTCGATTAGCTAAAAACTGCAATGCATTCAATGTCTTTCCATGTTTTCCAATCAACTTTGCTGCATCTTTGCCAACAAGACTGCACCGGCAGAGGCGAGAACATCGCTCCTCCACCTGAACACGGGCCGTAAGTCCGCTTTTGTTTACTAAATTCGTTAAATAATCAATTCCGTAATCAAACGGCGTCTTCTTCAAAGTCACCTTGACAAGTGCTTTACGGGCACCAATTCCCAGAAAACCAAACCTTGGTGTCTCCAGAATATGGATATCCACCTGTTCCGGCTTCGCATTTAATTCCTTGAGCGCGATATTTACCGCTTCGGAAATCGACTTGCCGTATTTGGTAACTTCCCTCACTTTTTCTTGGCGCCTCCTGCAGGCTGTTTTACTCCATTATCCTCACGTTTTTCATAAATAATATATGTTTGGAAAATCATGAAAATATTACCGACAACCCAGTAAAGGGCAAGTGCAGACGGAAAATAGAGTGCGGGAATAGCGATCATAATTGGAAAAACGTACAGCATCATGGCCATCTGCGGATTCGAGTTCCCCATTCTGCCCATCATAATTTTCTGCTGTAGAAAAGTTGTTGCTGCAGCGATAATCGGCAGAATATAGAAAGGGTCTGCATTGCCGAGCTGAAACCACAGGAATGACTGTGTTTTAATTTCTTCTGTTCGCATAATTGCCTGATAAAAAGCAAAAAGAATCGGCATCTGGATCAGAATGGGCAGACAGCCCGCCAACGGATTGACATGATTCTCCTGAAAAAGTTTCATCTGCTCTTCCTGAAGTTTCTTCTGTGTATTCTGATCTTTAGAACTGTATTTCTGCTGTAATTCTTTAATCTTAGGTTGCAGCTCCTGCATCGCCTGAGAGCTTTTCACCTGTTTCGCCATCAGCGGCATCAGAACAAGACGTACAATAATCGTTGTCACAATAATAGAAAGCCCATAGCTGTTCCAAAGCGTTTTCGCAACAAAAATGATAAATTCAGATAAAGGATAAACAAACCAACGGCTCCAAACGCCGGTGCTCTGCGCATTAATCGGTTCGTTTAGATTTGAACACCCTGCCAGAAGTGCAGTTAAAAGGATCAGCATACTGACAGCCACTACTTTTTTTCTCAAAACACTACCTCCTCGATCGATCTGAACGACGGTTCACTTTGTCTGGGATATTATTCGCGCGCTTTTCTGGGACGGGATCAATCCCTCCCGGATGGAAAGGATGGCATTTTAAGAGACGCTTGATCGTCAGCCATCCCCCTTTGATTACTCCAAATCGCGTCAAAGCTTCAACCGCATACTGCGAACACGTTGGGTAGAAGCGGCAAGTTGGCGGTGTGAGCGGGGAAATGAATTTTTGATACAAGCGAATCAAAAAAATAAGTACATATTTCATTATCGCAAAACCCCATGCCTGTCCATAAGAACCTGCGCTTTTCTTAACACATGAATCAAGCTTGCCTGCATCTCCTGATGAGTCATTATACTGACCGGTTTTCTAGAGATAATCACATAATCGTTACCGATCTCAAGCCTGTCCGATAATTCACGAAAAATTTCTTTTATATAGCGCTTAATATGATTTCTCATGACCGCATTGCCTAACTTCTTGCTTACCGACAGCCCCAACCTTGAATAAGGTTTGCCATTTTGCTTCAGCACATAGACGACAAACTGACGGTTGGCGAAGGATTTACCTTCTTTGAAAACAACTTGAAAATCCTGATTCTTTTTTAATCGCTTTAACGTCCTCATAGTGTCCCTCCAATGGGACCGTATTGCTTAGATCAGAACATATGAACTAAGAGCAAAAAAACTCTCCGACTCGCAGAGCATCTTCTAAGTTCACTCATACTCTTTCAGTATAAAGAAAAAGACCGGAATAGCAAGGCTGAGCACGGAAAAATCCTGACGCATATTGTCCCATGGTGTTGGGAGAAATGTTTGTGCTCAATTAAGCTCATGATCGACATTTTAATACCTATTTAATCGTTCAGAAGTTAAAAAATAGCTCTATGTCCTTCTTTACACCTATTTATTTAATACGGTTTTATCACATTCATTACATGCCCACTGTTTATTTTAGTAATCTTTTTTACAGCCACAATTTAGAAAAACCGGGCATAGCCCGTTCCTTACTTCCGCAGGATGCGGTGGCTTCCACGTTGTGCGCAGGACGTACTTTCACAGGATGCCGTCTGACTGCGATTTACCGACCATTCAGCATGATTTACCGGTCATTCAGTACGATTTATCGGTCACTAATCATCATTTACCGGTCATCGCGTGTTTTCACAGTTTTCTACCGGAGTCTTTGATCTGTTTGTTTTGTTGGCATCGGCGCTTCAGTTGCTCGCTTGCCGCAGGCGATCCGGAAGCCTCCGCGGCAGGACAATTCCTGCGAGGTCTTTCCAGGCTCGCTGATCAACAGGAACGCTCCGCAGGCGCCAGCGCACCTTTGCTTTGATTCTCGGTAAGACACTGGTTTATTGGTTTTCATATGGGTCAAAATCTTTCTTATCTTGTTAGAAAATTTGGCTTCGCCAAGCCTCTGGCGAAGGCAAAGCCGACGCCTGCACTTATACGATAATTCGCTGAATTTTAAACTTTCTTATAGTACGAAAAAAAAACCACTGCTGATCACGCAGTGGCATTAGGCAGACAGAACTTTTCTTCCCTTGCGACGGCGAGCTGCCAGAACCTTGCGGCCGTTTGCAGTTGCCATACGCGCACGGAAGCCGTGAACTTTTTTCCTCTTACGATTATTTGGTTGAAAAGTACGTTTCAATGGATACACCTCCTAACAATTCTATTCTCAATTGCCGGTAAAACAAGGGGTTATAGCGAATGACCGTTCTGTCCATTCATCCTTGCAACAGATCGATGAAACACACCGTGGCAATTTAGCGTCCATTAAGTCTCCGCCTGCATCAATCCGTCTCCAGAGACCGCCTTTTATTTTAAGTTATATCCAGCCGCGAATATTCTTCGGCTTCTTTAAAACCAGTCTGATCAATTATAAATAGTTACACTAAAAAAGTCAACGTGGTACACCATTTCAGTGTTATTCAACCTCCCTGTGGATTATTTTTTTACCGTCTTCGATTTTTCACACCCTTTATCGACATTTTTTTCACACATTCGCACCCTGTGCATAACCGTTTAGTGTATAAAGATATCCACTGTGGATAACGTTTGGCGATCATTGCTTTGTCAAGGTATTTTTGATATGATCTTAGTACATTCGTTTAGGTAAAACAGGGATTTATGCTCATGTTGTCCACTGATTGTGGATAAATCTGTGGACATTACGTCACATCTGTGCGCCACAGTTATCCACAGCTTGTGCACCTTGTTGATAACTATTCAGTTTTAAAGTTGCTCCTGCCTGTTTTCCCAATGAGCACTTGTGGATAAATTTAACGAAAAACGCATGCCAAATCTAGTATATGGACCCACTTCTGTTTTTTTCTGCTCGAAATACAAAAAATCGCCGCGAGTCTGCTTTTGTGCGTCTCGGCATCTTTTTTATTTCTTTTTTCCTGCCTCGGCCGATCCGTTTGCAGATCATCAGGAAAACTCAGAATATACGATTCATACAAAAAAGGAGGGCCGCTAAATTTTGAACGATCTTCAGGAATTATGGAAACAAACTTTAAAAAAAATTAAAAAAAAGTTGAGTAAACCAAGTTACGAAACATGGCTGAAAGAAACCCAGGCGCATTCGATCAACGGGCAGATCATGATCATCAGCGTCCCCAATGAGTTTTCACGTGACTGGCTTGAAGAACACTATGCAAAGCTGATTTCCGATATTCTCTATGAAATCACCGGAACACGTTATCAGGTTCAGTTTGTCATTCAAAAGAGCAGTAATAATAGCGTCTCCGCGGTACAGAATAAGGGAAAGAGTGATGAAATGAATTTCGGTCCGAACGGCAATGGCGACCCATACGGTGGCATAAGGCAACGAAACCAGCACCGAATGGAAGAAATTGGAAATAGTATGCTCAACTCCAAGAATACGTTTGAAACCTTTGTGATCGGTTCGGGCAATCGCTTTGCTCACGCAGCTTCGCTGGCTGTAGCTGAAGCCCCGGCAAAAGCCTACAATCCATTGTTTATCTATGGCGGTGTAGGTCTTGGAAAGACACACCTGATGCACGCAATCGGTCACTATGTAATCGAACACAACCCTTCGGCGCGTGTAGTCTATCTTTCGTCAGAAAAATTTACGAATGAATTCATCAATTCCATCCGTGACAACAAAACGGTAGAATTTCGTAATAAATACCGCAGTGTCGATGTACTGCTCATCGATGATATTCAATTTCTCGCAGGAAAAGAACAGACACAGGAAGAATTTTTCCATACATTTAACGCGCTCCATGAAGAATACAAACAGATTGTCATTTCAAGCGACCGTCCGCCGAAAGAAATCCCAACCCTGGAAGACCGGCTGCGTTCACGTTTTGAATGGGGGCTCATTACAGATATTACCCCTCCCGATCTGGAGACACGAATTGCTATTTTACGTAAAAAGGCCAAAGCAGAGGGACTCGATATTCCAAATGAGGTCATGATTTATATTGCCAATCAGATCGACACGAATATTCGCGAGCTTGAAGGAGCGCTCATCCGAGTCATTGCATTCTCTTCTTTAAACAATCAGGATATAAATGTCGATCTAGCTGCTGAAGCATTGAAGGATATAGTCCCTACCGCACGCCCGAAAACCATTACGATCCAGGACATTCAAGTTGCGGTGGGCGAAGAATATCATATGCGACTCGAAGATTTTGCCGCCAAAAAACGAACAAAGTCGATTGCCTTTCCACGACAGATTGCCATGTATTTAGCGCGAGAGTTAACCGATTATTCACTTCCAAAAATCGGCGAAGAATTCGGCGGACGCGATCATACAACTGTGATCCACGCCCATGAAAAAATCACGAAGCAGCTGTCGGTTGATCGGGAATTGCAGAAAAAAGTGAACGCACTGATTGACCAATTGAAGGCACCTGTTAAGACCCAGTAAAGTGGCAGTGCAATGCCAATTCAGTATTGACAGGGGTGTGTATAATTAGTCCGCACACCCCCAATTTTATCCACAGATTATTAACATGTGGATAAAACGTTCGCTCTGGATTTATTCAACTTACTAACATATTCACAGGCCCTATTATTATGATTACTATTTTTATTTTCTTAATATAAGATTTGGAGGCATCAAGGATGCAAGAAGCTCAGGATACTCATCCAAGTACAACGCTTGCAATGGATTGTACCGTACAAAAAGACACACTTGTTGAAGCAGTAAGCCAAGTGATGAAAGCTATCTCGACAAAAACAACAATCCCCATTCTTACCGGTGTAAAAATGACTGCGGGTTTAGACGGTATCGTATTAACTGGCAGTAATTCAGATATATCGATAAAATCGTTCATTCCATTAGAAGAAAATGGAAATGAAAATGCAGTGGTGCATACACCAGGCCAGATTGTTTTGCCATCGCGCCTCTTTTCCGAACTTGTACGCAAGCTTCCGGATGAAGAGATTCATATTCAAGTGGACAGCCGCCTGACTACAAAAATCGTTTCAGGTGCATCGGAATTCAGTTTGAACGGTCTTGACCCTGAAGAATATCCAAATCTACCTGTCATTGATGAACAGGATGTATTTAAGATACGTAAAGATCTGCTTAAAGATCTGATCCGCCAAACTGTTTATGCGGTTTCTGTAACTGAAACGCGACCAGTACTGACCGGTGTAAAATGGATGATTCAAAACGGACAGCTGGTTTGTGTGGCTACAGACAGTCATCGACTTGCCCAGCGCTCCGTTCCCGTTGAAGAAGCTGAGGATTCTGCGATTCATACGCTTGTGATTCCGGGATCGAGCCTGAATGAACTATCCAAAATTCTTGATGATGACGATGAACAAACAGTGGACATTGTCATGACTGCCAATCAGGTTCTTTTTAAAAGTCATAATGTCCAGTTTTATTCCCGCTTGCTGGACGGAAACTATCCGGATACAAGCCGCTTGATTCCAACTGAAAGCAAAACGATCATTGAGCTCGGGACCAAGGCTTTTTATCATGCGATTGAGCGTGCTTCTCTGCTTGCGAAAGAGGAGAGAAACAATGTTGTAAAATTACGTGCGGAAAGCAGCCAAGTGGAAATTTCATCACAGTCACTCGAACTTGGACGGGTCTATGAAACGCTCAAGACTGAAAAATTTGACGGTGATCCGCTGCGTATCTCATTCAGTGCTAAATTCATGATGGACGCACTAAGCAAGATTGACGCACAAAATGTCCAGATCCACTTCGTTGGACCGATGCGCCCCATCATTATCCGGCCAATCGGTGATGAAAATATATTAATGCTGATTCTGCCAATCCGAACATTCTGATCCGCAAGTGGCCAGAGTCCGCAGTATCTGGCATGCGTAGAAAAGAGGCAAAGTGTTGAAAACCATCAAGTTATATCCAGGTGAACCATTCATTACGCTTGGGCAGTTATTGAAGCATGAAGGATTGATCCAGACCGGCGGAGAAGCCAAACATTATCTGGCTAATACCAAGGTATGGGTGAACAGTGAATTGGAAAACAGGCGGGGAAAAAAATTGCATGAAGGAGATCGAATCAAAATTGGCGATTCGTTTGAATTCATCATCGAAGCTCCGTAACTCAGAGGGGGCACCCCACTGTGAAGCTTGAATCGATTGAATTAGCGCACTACAGAAATTATGACAGCCTGCAGCTGTCTTTTTCTGACTCTGTGAACGTATTCTTAGGCGAGAATGCTCAGGGAAAAACAAATTTACTTGAAGCAATCTATGTCCTGGCTATCGCCAAGTCGCCGCGAACGTCTCATGAAAAAGATTTAATCCAATGGGATCAAGATTATGGTAAAATAAAAGGGAGAATAACCAGACGCGCTCAATCTATACCGCTTGAATTGATCATTTCTCGCAAGGGCAAGAAAGCGAAAGCAAATCACATTGAAAAAAGAAGACTGAGTGAGTATGTCGGACTTTGCAATGTGGTGATGTTTGCTCCAGAAGATCTGAATCTGGTTAAAGGCAGTCCGGCAATCCGGCGACGATTTATTGACATGGAAATTGGTCAAATTGCGCCGGTTTATCTGCATGATTTGGGAGAATATCAGAAAGTTCTGCAGCAGAGAAATGCGCTGTTAAAAAAAGCAACCGGGAATTCAGAAAGCGGTGCAAGTCTGCTTGATATTTTAACGGAACGGCTGATCGCGCTCGCGGCGGAAATTGTTCAACGCCGATTGGTGTTTATTCGGCAGCTTAACGAATGGGCAGAACCTATTCAGAAAGAGATCAGTAATGGCAGAGAGCATTTGTCAATCGTCTATCAGTCTTCGGTCTCGGGGGTATTAGATCTAGCTGATTCGTCAAAAATAAAAGAAGTTTATCAAACCATTTATGAACGACTGAAAAAAAGAGAATGGGAAAGAGGGACAACCTTGATCGGTCCTCATCGTGATGACCTGTGTTTTCTTGTCAATGACAAAGACGTACAGGCATTTGGTTCTCAAGGGCAACAGAGAACAGCCGCTTTATCCGTAAAACTGGCGGAAATTGAACTGATCAAACATGAGGTCGGTGAATATCCGATTCTCCTGCTTGATGATGTGTTAAGCGAATTGGACGATATTCGCAAAACACATTTGCTCAGTGCATTTCAGGAAAAAGTGCAGACATTTGTCACCACGACATCTGTTGAGGGACTTGACCACCGTTTGGTTGACCGTGCTGTGCTCTTTGAGATCAATCAGGGAAAGGCTGAGCGAGTGAAGCAGAACTGATCAGTTGCCCCCTTCTGACATCAGGCAACTGAGACAACAGACTCGCGCACAAGAGAATATAAGTTTTTCAGACAACGCCAAGTTAGGTGGGTTAAGATGAGCGAAAATCAGGAACAGAAACAATCCTACAATGCCAGTCAGATTCAAGTGCTTGAAGGACTTGAAGCTGTACGCAAACGTCCGGGCATGTACATAGGCTCAACAGGTGAAAAAGGGCTGCATCATTTAGTCTGGGAAATTGTCGACAACTCAATTGATGAAGCACTCGCCGGTTACTGCAGCCATATCCAGGTCATTATTGAAAAAGAAGGCGGCATTACCGTTATGGATGACGGGCGGGGAATCCCTGTTGACATTCAAAAAAAAGTTGGCAGGCCAGCTCTTGAAGTCATTATGACTGTTCTTCATGCAGGCGGAAAATTCGGCGGTGGCGGTTACAAGGTTTCCGGTGGACTGCATGGTGTCGGTGCTTCCGTAGTGAATGCCCTTTCGACCACAATGTGGGTGAAAGTCTATCGAAACGGTCATGTCTATTATCAGGAGTATCATCGCGGAAAACCGGCAGCTGACATAAAGATTATCGGAGATGCTGACAGGACAGGGACAACGACACATTTTGAGCCTGATCCGGAAATTTTTACGGATACGACAACCTTCGATTACGACACGTTGCGCGTGCGCGTGCGCGAACTTGCTTTTTTGAATAAAAATATCAGAATCTCCATTGAAGACAGGCGGACAGAAGGAAAAAAAGAAACATTTCACTATGAAGGCGGTATTCGTTCTTATGTTGAGTTTCTGAATCGTTCCAAGGAGGTCATTCATCAGCCTATTGATCTTGAAGGCGAGAAGGATGGCATTAAAGTCGAAATTGCGATGCAGTACAACAGCGGATTTGCCAGCCAGCTATATTCTTTTGCAAATAACATTCATACTCATGAAGGCGGAACACATGAATATGGATTCAAAGTCGCCCTGACGCGTGTAATCAATGATTATGGACGGAAAAAGCAGTTTATAAAGGCGAGCGATGCCAATTTAACCGGAGATGATGTGCGTGAAGGACTGACGGCCATTGTATCAGTCAAACATCCGGATCCCCAATTCGAAGGTCAGACAAAAACAAAACTGGGAAACTCAGAAGTACGTACGATTACAGACGCATTGTTCTCTGAATCCTTTTCTCGTTTTCTGCTTGAAAATCCGGATGTTGCCCGTGTGATCGTTGACAAAGCAATTGTCGCTTCACGAGCACGCGCGGCCGCTAAGAAGGCACGTGAACTGACTCGTCGAAAGAGCAGTCTGGAAGTTTCATCACTGCCAGGAAAACTTGCGGACTGCTCATCCAAGGATGCAAGTATTTCAGAACTCTATATTGTTGAGGGGGATTCAGCCGGTGGATCGGCAAAACAGGGGAGAGACCGCTTATTTCAGGCAATCCTTCCACTGCGCGGCAAAATTATCAATGTCGAAAAAGCACGATTAGATAAAATTTTGTCAAATGCTGAAATCAGGACAATGATTACAGCGATCGGTACCGGCATCGGTGAGGAATTTAATCTGGAAAAAGCAAGGTATCACAAAATCATTATCATGACGGATGCCGACGTCGACGGTGCGCATATTCGTACGCTGTTGCTCACATTTTTTTATCGCTTTATGCGACCGCTGCTTGAAAATGGCTATGTCTTTATCGCGCAACCCCCGCTCTACCGGGTTCAATATGGAAAAACACTGTTGTATGCGTATGATGATCTTGAATTGAAACGCATTCAGAGCGGCCTTCCGGAAAATGTGAAACCGGCGTTGCAGCGCTATAAAGGTTTAGGGGAGATGAATCCGGAACAGTTATGGGAGACGACCATGGATCCTGAAAATCGTCTTGTTCTGCAGGTTCACCTTGAAGATGCAATCGAAGCGGATCAGACGTTTGAAATGCTGATGGGCGACCGAGTGGAACCGCGGCGTGATTTTATTCAGCAAAATGCCCGTTATGCGGAAAATCTGGATATCTGACCAGACGTTTGATTCAGTAAGGAGGAAGCAAAATGGCAGAACAAGATGAACACCGGGTCAAACCGGTCAATATTGACAAGCAAATGCGTGATTCATTCTTGAGCTATGCGATGAGTGTCATCGTCAGCCGCGCGCTGCCCGATGTACGCGACGGATTGAAGCCCGTACACAGGCGCATTCTTTATGCCATGAATGAATTGGGGATTACATCAGACAAAGCATATAAGAAGTCAGCCAGAATTGTCGGCGAAGTGATCGGCAAGTACCATCCGCATGGCGACGCGGCTGTTTATGATACGATGGTACGCATGGCTCAGGATTTCAGCTATCGCTATGAATTGGTTGATGGGCATGGCAACTTTGGTTCGGTTGATGGTGACCCGGCGGCGGCAATGCGGTATACAGAAGCACGCATGTCGAAAATATCCATGGAAATGGTCCGTGATATTCGTAAAGATACAATCGATTTTCAGCCCAACTACGATGATAACGAAGAGGAGCCACTGGTTTTACCTGCCCGCTTCCCTAACCTGCTCGTCAACGGGGCATCAGGTATTGCCGTTGGTATGGCGACGAACATTCCTCCCCACCAATTAGGCGAAGTTGTTGATGCCGTACTTGCGCTGAGCAAAAATCCTGATCTCTCCATCGAGGAGCTCATGCACTATATTCCCGGCCCCGATTTTCCGACCGGTGGATTAATTTTAGGTCGTGAAGGCATTCGCCGTGCCTATCGGACGGGCCGCGGTTCGATTATTGTTCGCGCGAAAGTAGAAATTGAAGAAAACGCAAATGGAAAACAGACGATTGTTGTTACTGAACTTCCTTATCAGGTAAATAAGGCAAAACTGATTGAGCGAATTGCAGAATTGGCGCGTGATAAGCGAATTGAAGGCATTACGGATTTGCGTGATGAATCTGACCGCCAGGGGATGCGTGTGATCATTGAAGTCCGTCGTGATACGAATGCCAATGTGCTGCTGAATAATCTGTATAAGCATACGGGTCTGCAGACAAGCTTCGGCATTAATATGCTGGCGCTTGTTGACGGTCGCCCGCGTATCCTGACACTTAAAGAATGCCTGCATTATTATCTGGAACATCAGGAAACAGTGATTCGCCGTCGGACAGCCTTTGAATTGAAAAAAGCCGAGGCACGGGCGCATATTCTTGAAGGATTGCGCATCGCTCTGGATCACTTGGATGAAGTCATTTCATTGATCAGGCATTCGGAGACGGCGGACATTGCCCGCCAGGGATTGATGGACAACTTTTCGTTGACCGAAATTCAGGCACAGGCAATTTTGGATATGCGTCTGCAGCGTCTGACTGGTCTGGAACGTGAGAAAATCGAGCAGGAATATGCAGAACTGGTTAAGAGAATTTCTGAATTGAAGGCAATCCTTGCTGACGAGCAGAAAGTACTGCATATCATTCGCAAAGAGCTGCGTGAGATTAAAGAAAAATACAATGACATCCGGCGAACGGAAATTACGGTTGGTGACGATTTAATTGAGGACGAAGATCTGATTGAACGCGAAGATATTGTCATCACAGTTTCCCATAATGGCTATGTCAAACGGATGCCGGTTAATACGTATCGGAGCCAGAACAGAGGCGGCCGCGGGGTTCAGGGCATGAACACAAATGAAAATGATTTTGTCGAGCATTTGTTTCAGACCAATACGCATCACCACATTCTGTTCTTTACGAATAAGGGACGTGTCTACCAGCTGAAAGGATACCAGATTCCTGAGTTTGGAAGGACGGCAAAGGGAATACCGATTATTAACCTGATTCAGATTGAGAAGGACGAATTCATTACCACGTTCTTCCCTGTCGAAAATTTTGATGAAAAGCATTACCTTGTTTTCCTGACAAAGAACGGAATTACGAAACGTTCACCTCTTTCTGATTTTGCGAATATACGCAAAACCGGTTTATTTGCAATTACTGTACGTGATGAAGATGAATTAATTGCCGTTCGTCTGACCGATGGCACGCGTGATATCATCGTTGGAACAAAGAACGGGATGGCCATCCGTTATCATGAAACCGATGTGCGCGCAATGGGCCGCACCGCGGCAGGCGTCAAGGCGATGACACTGGATGAGGGCGATACGGTGGTCGGCATGGGTATTGCTGATGATCATATGGACGTTTTGATCGTGACGAAGAATGGATTTGGCAAACGCACCGCATGTGATGAATACCGCCCTCAGTCACGCGGCGGTAAGGGTCTGAAAACCTGCAACGTTACAGAAAAGAATGGTGAACTGATCGCACTCCGTACGGTTGAAGAATCTGAGGATATTATGATTATCACCGCAAATGGAGTGATTATTCGCATGCCGGTATCCGGAATATCCAAACTCGGAAGAAATACCATGGGTGTGACCTTGATCCGTGTTGATGACGGAGACAGTGTTTCCACGGTTGCGCGAATACAAAATAATGACAATAATGACATGGAAGACGAGGAAACTGAGGAATAAATGAAGTGTATATAGCCGAAAGATGAGGTGGAGCAATGATGATCGTCAATGTCGACGAACTGACTGCAGGTTGCGTCTTGTGCAGAGATGTCTTTTCCAAATCATTAAAACCATTGATTAAATCAGGAACAGTTCTCAATGAGACACATATTGAGTTTCTTAAAGCGTTTTTGATCACTCATGTCGATGCGGAACAATTGAAGCGTCCCTCCAGACGCAAAGCTGCAGCACCTGAAAAGAAACAGGCAGCAAAACCAAAACCATCTTCGGCATCAGAAAGTGTACATGCATATAGTCCTCAGGATGAAAAATACCGATACGCTGTAAAAGATTACCGTCATTTTTTTCAGCACTGGCAATCGGGAGAAGGGGTTTCGATTGGTGATTTCCGATCGGCAATGATCCCAGTGATCTCAAGCATTCTTGATGAACCGACGTGGCTGGCCTCCTTTTTCATCACTCATAAAAGAGCCTACGATCTTGCAGAGCGAAGCGTTCTTTTCGGGATTCTGGCTGCTTTTATTGCAAAACGCTTTAAATTCAGTTCCGGTGATATTAATCAGTTCGGACTTGCGGGCATGCTGGCAGATTGCGGTCTGGCCAAGTTACCTCCCTCATTGCTCGGTAAACATGAACTGGCCGGTGATGAAGTAAGACTGTTTAAACGCCATGTCGTTGACAGCTACAAGATGCTTAAAGGGATTCAGACATTGAAAGACGAGACGCTCATTGCGATCATTCAGCATCACGAGTGTGAGGATGGAAGTGGATACCCGCTGAATATTGAAGGTTCACAGTCTCATTTAAATGGTAAACTACTGGCTGTCTGCGACCGTTTTCTGACGCAGACAGCCATGGAAGCTTCCGGAAATGTACCTTTGATCCTTGAACATCTGCGTACAGCGTCTTATGGAAAATTATCCCGATTTGTTCTTGAGAAGTTCTGTTATGAACTGATGACTTTATTTGTTGGCATGCAGGTGCAGCTTTCTGACGGTATGTCCGGAGAAGTCACTTTTATACCTGTTAAAGATCCAATGCATCCAATCATTCACCTGACAGATAATCGCGTCATTCCTTTAACTGAGAACAGTTCCGTTTTCATTGAATCTTTTCTATGAGAAGCGCTATGAAAATTGGAAAAACAATACACTGCGCATGGGATAAAATCAGTCTATAATAATTAGGTATTCCTCGGGCATGCCCGGCGGCAGGCAGTTGACTATTATTAGAAAAATTCAACTTCATCTCGTATTCTTGACAGTGGCTGATGCACTTGTTAAGCTATCAATAAAATTTTCGGATAGGAAGACAACCATACTAATGGGGGTAATCAAAAATTGATGAGAGAAGACAAGTTCGCAAAAGAGTCACTGACTTTTGACGATGTATTGTTAATACCGGCAGCTTCTGAAGTTTTGCCGAGAGATGTGTCCGTTCAGACATCACTGACCCGAACGCTGAATCTGAATATCCCAATCATCAGCGCAGGCATGGATACAGTTACAGAAGCAGAGATGGCTATCGCGATGGCCAGACAGGGCGGAATGGGTGTTATTCATAAAAATATGTCTATTGAAGAACAGGCAGAGCAGGTAGACAAAGTAAAGCGCTCCGAAAGCGGCGTCATCACCAATCCTTTCTTTCTGACCCCGGATAACCAGATTTTTGATGCGGAACATCTGATGAATAAATACCGTATTTCCGGCGTTCCAATTGTTGATAATGAAACGGATCAGCACCTGGTCGGTATCCTGACTAATCGTGATATGCGCTTTGTTAAAGATTATTCATTGCGTATCGGCGACATGATGACAAAAGAAAATCTTGTGACAGCATCGGTTGGTACGAGTTTAAAAGAAGCAGAAGAAATTTTAAACCGAAACCGGATTGAAAAACTGCCGCTCGTTGATGAGAATGGGGTACTCAAAGGGCTGATCACGACCAAGGATATTGAAAAAGTCGTTGAATTTCCTAATTCTGCGAAAGATGAACATGGTCGTCTGCTCGTTGCAGCTGCTGTCGGAGTTACATCCGATGCACTGCTGCGGGTTGAGAAATTGGTCGATGCGGGTGCGGATGCGATTGTGATTGATACGGCACACGGTCATTCCAAAGGTGTGCTGCAGAAAGTGGAAGAAGTTCGCAAAAAGTTCTCTAAAGTAAGTTTAATTGCCGGAAATGTCGCAACTCCGGAAGGAACGAAGGCATTGATTGACGCTGGTGTCGATGTCGTTAAGGTCGGGATCGGTCCTGGGTCCATCTGTACCACTCGGGTGGTTGCCGGTGTCGGTGTACCACAGATTACCGCAATTTACGACTGTGCAAATGAAGCCGATAAACATGGAGTTGCTATTATTGCTGATGGCGGAATTAAATATTCCGGTGATATTGTAAAAGCTCTGGCTTCCGGCGGCAGTGCCGTTATGCTTGGCGGATTGCTTGCCGGTGTTGATGAGACGCCCGGTGAGACGGAAATCTATCAAGGAAGACAGTTCAAAGTTTACCGAGGCATGGGATCGGTCAGTGCGATGGAACACGGAAGTAAGGACCGTTATTTTCAGGAAAATGCGAAGAAACTGGTTCCGGAAGGAATTGAGGGGCGCGTTCCCTATAAAGGCAAGTTAGCGGATACCATCTATCAATTAATCGGTGGCTTGCGTTCAGGTATGGGCTATTGCGGTGCTCCAACGATTCAAAGCCTGCGGGAAAACGCGCGTTTTACAAGAATTACCAATGCAGGTTTGCTTGAAAGTCATCCTCATGACGTTCAGATTACGAAAGAAGCACCGAACTATTCTATTAAATAAAAAATAATCTTGAATTCCATCAAAATAAATCAAGCAGAAGTCGAGACGGCATTGTATCGCCTCGGTTTTCTATGTTTGTCAGAAAGTATAAAATTTCAGCAGAATTAAAGGGATATGGGCAAACCAATGTTTTTCTCGCACAAATGGATAAAGATCAGAGAAAGCTGGTTTGCATCCAGAAATTTACCTGGTTGAGGCGGTATGAGAATTTTTCGGGGGTGTAGGGGTTGAATTTTATCATTAAACGCAGGTGCTTTGCGACTTTGGGAATGGCATTTATCCTTGCTTTGGCGCTGGTACTTCAAGTGCCGTTTGCTTCCAAAGCAGAGGCAGCTGCGGATCCGCTGGGAGTAAAAGCCAAGTCAGCGATTCTCATTGATTTTAACAGCGGGCAGATTTTATATGAGAAAAATGCGGATAAAGTTTATCCGCCGGCCAGTATGACCAAAATGATGACCGAGTATTTAGTGATGCAGGCACTCCACGCCAAAAAAATTACCTGGGATACCAAAGTGTCAATCAGCGATTATGCTTATCAGGTTTCTCAAAATCGTTCATTTTCGAATGTACCGTTAAAGAAAGATTATCAGTATACAGTTCGAGAGCTATACGAAGCGATGGCGATTTATTCTGCTAACGGCGCGACTATTGCATTGGCAGAAAAAGTAGGCGGTACAGAAAAGAACTTCGTAGACTTAATGAATAAGACCGCCAAGAAGTTCGATATGACTCATGCGCAATACATTAACAGTTCGGGACTTGAAAATGTAGACTTAGGCAAATTTGCACCATATGGTGATGCGAATGGAAGCAACAAACTGTCAGCGCGTGATATTGCAAAGCTGGCTTATCATATTATCCATGATTATCCGGAAGCACTGCAGATTTCAAAAATCCCGCTCAAAAATTTTACTGCTGGTGTTGATGCACCGATACAAATGGTTAACTGGAATTACATGTTACCTGGTTTTGGTGAAAATATGGCAAAGTTCACGTATGACGGCGTGGATGGATTAAAGACAGGGCACACGGATCTGGCTGGATACTGCTTTACAGGAACGGTTAACCGCGACGGGCACCGTCTGATCAGCGTTGTTATGGGGACAAGCTCAGACGCGCAGCGCTTTGAGCAAACACGTGCGCTCTTTGATTACGGGTATCAGCAGTTTACCGAGAAGACCATTGCAAAGAAAAACCAGGTGATTAAGGGCCAGAAGGCAGTGTCTGTTCATAATGGCAAGAAAGATCAGGTAGCAGTCGCATTTGGTGCTGCATACAAGACATCGATTGCTAGTGGTGAACAAGTATCCTCTGATTATAAAGTTGTGCTTAATCGCTCAAAGCTTAATAAAGACAGCTCACTTGAGGCACCTGTAAAGAAAGGTGAAAAGATTGGCTATGTAACAATCTCACCAAAAGGCAAGTCACAATATGGCTATTTATACAATGACAACAACAAGATACCGGTTGTCGCAGCCGAACAGGTCGATCGCAGCAACTGGTTTGTTCGTCTATTTAAAGGAATCGGCAGCCTTTTTGGGTCAATTTTCTCGTGGATTGCAGGGCTTTTTTAAGCCAGTGTATTAAATTGAATCAGATCAGACAGAAAAGCCGGGAGAGATTTCCCGGCTTTTCAGCAGGTAAAGAAAGTATAAGATTTTAGCTAAGCATAAAAGTGTAAGCCAGATACGAAAGCGTGAGATACCAGCGGGATCCCGCAGATTCCGGCGTGTCCGTCAGATACAAGATCTACGGCAAAGGATCAGGCCTAGCCAAGTTTTAAAACATGAACCTTTGCCATAGTGGAAATGGATACTTTATCTGTATTGATCAATTATTCAGCAGGCTGCACGACGTAAAAAGTCTGTACTTTTCGTACATGGGGACGGGTCTGTTTCTGTGCCAGATTTGAGAAGCGGTTCGATCACATACTGCGAACGGCTGCATAGTCCCCATTGCCAGCCATATGAAAAGAAAAAAGAACCCATTTATACGTATTTATTTACTTGGTTTTATTGTACACTATAGATACTAAAAAATAGAATTGAAAGATTTTGGAGGGATTATGGTGGTACAGAAAGGTACGGAACGTGTCAAACGCGGTATGGCGGAAATGCAAAAGGGCGGCGTGATCATGGATGTGGTTAATGCCGAGCAGGCGAAAATTGCTGAGGAGGCCGGTGCTACAGCCGTTATGGCTCTGGAACGAGTTCCTTCTGATATTCGGAAAGCCGGTGGTGTTGCCCGCATGGCGGATCCGACAATCGTTGAGCAGGTTCAAAATGCAGTTTCGATTCCAGTGATGGCGAAAGCGAGAATCGGTCATATTGTCGAAGCACGTGTGCTTGAGGCAATGAAAGTGGATTATATTGATGAGAGTGAAGTACTGACTCCGGCAGATGACGTCTTTCATATAGATAAGAAAGCTTTTACGGTTCCTTTTGTTTGTGGTTGCCGTGATCTTGGCGAAGCAGCGCGTAGAATCGGTGAAGGTGCGGCGATGCTGCGGACGAAGGGTGAACCAGGAACGGGGAATATTGTTGAGGCTGTGCGCCATATGCGTCTTGTGAACAGCCAGGTGCGCAAAGTCGTTGCCATGTCCCCTGATGAACTGATGGTGTATGCAAAAGAGCTCGGAGCGCCTTATGAAATCCTTTTACAAATTAAAGAGGCCGGTCGTCTTCCGGTGGTCAATTTTGCAGCCGGTGGTGTTGCAACTCCGGCAGATGCGGCATTAATGATGGAGCTTGGTGCTGACGGCGTATTTGTCGGTTCAGGTATTTTTAAATCAGAGAATCCCGCAAAGTTTGCACGCTCAATTGTTGAAGCAACGACCTACTACCAGGACTATGAGCGTATCGCAGAACTCTCCAAAGGCATCGGAACGCCCATGAAGGGTATTGATATGAGCCATCTTGGGCCTGCGGAACGTATGCAGGATCGCGGAATTTAAGGAGGAACTGATATGTCTGTCCGAATCGGTGTGCTTGCGCTTCAGGGTGCAGTCAGTGAACATGTCCGTGCACTTGAAAATTCAGGAGCACAGGTTTCTCTCGTGAAAGACGCGCGTGATTTAGCCGGACTAAGTGGTCTGGTACTGCCAGGCGGCGAAAGCACAATGATGCGCAAGCTTATGGATCGTTATGGCCTTTTTGAGGCGGTGCAGCAATTTGCGGAGCAAAAGCCTGTATTTGGCACATGCGCAGGATTAATCTTAATGGCAAAACAGATCGAAGGAAGAAAAGGACCGCACCTGGCACTTCTGGACATTGATGTGAAGCGAAATGCCTTTGGACGTCAGGTCGACAGCTTTGAAGCTGAGCTTTCCATTAAAGGAGTCAGTGAAGCATATACAGGTGTATTCATTCGTGCTCCTTACGTCAAAAGTGCAGGTAAAAATGTAGAGGTGCTGGCGACTTTTGAAGGGCACATTGTTGCCTGCAGGCAAGGACGTTATCTTGCCTGCGCCTTTCATCCGGAATTAACGGATAATCCGGCACTGCATCGTTATTTTGTTGACCTGGTGAACGCGTATCAATAACCGCTTGCTTTTTTAAAAACAGTAGTGTATTTTTTATACTATAAGAAAGCTAAAATTCAGCGGACTTGGCTGAGGCGGGTTTTCGAATAGTATAAGTCAATCTTTTAATGCTTGATGACAGGAATAAGTAACCTTTTTTCCTTGCATAGAGAGCCGTACATTGGTGGAATGCGGTGAAGGGATTAAGGCGATTCCATCCTTGAGAGACGAATTGGCAGTATACCAATTGCGCGGATCATAACCGTTATCAATGGCTTAAGCGGCTGGCAGACTTTCATGCCGGCAATTTGGGTGGCAACGCGGGTTCATCTCGTCCCTTTTTGACAGGGACGAGATTTTTGTTTTTTGCCTTGCCAAAGACATTGTTGATCTTTGTGCACAGCCAGGAATAAGGGCAGAAAGCATGGATAAAGCAGTATTTGATTAGGAGGAAAAAAAGATGCTCGACATGAAACGACTGCGTGATCATTATGATGAAATTAAGGAAAAATTAAATAAGCGAGGGGAAGATCTCACTGATTTTCAGCGCTTTCCTGAATTGGACAATAAACGCCGAGAATTGATCAGTAAGACGGAAATTCTGAAGGCGCAACGCAATGAAGTGTCCGCCCAGGTCGCTGCCAAAAAACGTGCAAAGGAGGATGCCCAGGAGCTGATTGCTTCAATGCGGGATGTCAGCGCAAAGATCAAGGAACTTGATGGTGAATTGAACAAGATCGAAGAGGAATTGAAACAAGTGATGCTGTCGATTCCGAATGTTCCACATGAAACGGTCCCTGTTGGCGATGATGAAAACGACAATAAGCCGATTCGCTTCTGGGGTGAGACGCCGTCATTTTCCTATGAACCGAAACCGCATTGGGATCTTGCTACCCATTTGGATATTCTCGATTTTGAACGCGCGGCGAAGGTGACTGGAAGCCGATTCGTTTTTTATAAGGGGCTGGGTGTTCGGTTGGAGCGTGCGCTGATTAGTTTTATGCTTGATCTGCATGAGGATCAGCATGGCTATGAAGTGATCATGCCTCCATATATGGTGAACCGTACAAGCATGACCGGCACCGGACAACTGCCAAAGTTTGAAGAAGACGCATTTAAAATCGCGGACGATCGGGATTATTTCTTAATTCCGACAGCCGAAGTACCCGTGACGAACTATTATCGTGACGAAATCTTAAGTGAGGATCAGCTGCCAAAAGCTTTCGCTGCTTATAGCGCCTGCTTCCGTTCTGAAGCAGGTTCAGCGGGACGTGATACACGCGGCATTATCCGTCAGCACCAATTTAATAAGGTTGAACTTGTCCGTTTTGTAAAGCCCGAGGATTCTTATCGCGAGCTTGAAGCATTGACTGGTCATGCGGAAGAAGTTCTGCGCCTTCTCAATCTGCCATATCGCGTTGTGGCCATATGTACCGGCGATCTTGGCTTTACAGCAGCAAAAAAATATGACCTTGAAGTCTGGATACCAAGCCAGAATACGTACCGGGAAATTTCTTCCTGCAGTAATTTTGAAGATTTCCAGGCACGCCGGGCAAATATCCGTTTCAGGCGCGCGCCGAAAGTGAAACCCGAATTTGTGCATACATTAAATGGATCGGGACTTGCCGTTGGCCGAACGGTAGCTGCCATCCTTGAGAACTATCAGCAGGAAGACGGCAGTGTGGTGATTCCGGAAGTACTGCGCCCTTACATGAGAAATGTGGCTAAAATTACACCAGAAAACTAAAGCTTACATGTTCAAACACATAGGAGGTATCTCGCATGCCCTTTCATCAAAAAGTGAACAATGAAGCAAGATTGACGAAAATGATCGATGATCTCGGGATTTCGCTAAACCCGGGCAAGACAAAAGAGAATAAAAAGAAGAAAGATCAGAGCACGAAAAAAGAAGATGGCCAGGAAAATAAATAATAAAAGAAAGGCGCAAGTACGAAAAAAGTACTTGCGTCTTTTCATTACGTGTCCTCAAGATGACCTGTCCTTCATTTTATTCAGGCGTTGCACTCAGCATGATTATTTAACTGTTTCTGAATACGTACGGCCAGTTTTTCTACAGAATGGGGATCGTTCACGACATCGTAGTCATCAATATCAACTTTCATTACAGGACAGATTGTGAATTTACTGATCCAAGCTTCATAGCGCGCAAACATTTCCTGCCAGTAACTGCGCGGTGTTTCTTTTTCAAATCCCCGTCCTCGCTGGCAGATGCGGTTAATCGTTGCATCAAGCGAACCATGAAGATAAATTAATAAATCAGGATGACGGAAGTAGGGGGTCATGACCATTGCCTGAAAAAGACTGGTATAGGTCTGATAATCAGCCTCAGACATCGTGCCTTTTTCGTAATGCATTCTGGCGAAAATCCCGGTATCTTCATAGATTGAGCGATCCTGTATGTAATTCTCTGCGTGATCCGCAATTTTTTTCGTTTCTTTAAACCGTTCGGCAAGAAAGTAAATTTGGAGATGGAATGCCCATCGTTCAAAATCTTTATAAAACAGATCAAGATATGGATTTCCATCTACCTTTTCGAGTGAGGTGCGATAATGGAGCCGGCTGGCAAGTGCTGTGGCAAATGTGGTCTTGCCGATGCCAACCATCCCGGCGATTGAGATCAACTTATTTGAAGAAGCTGCAGCTTCAAACATAAAGAACGTCCCTTCGTTAACAATCTTTTCACAATCAGAACATATATACGATTTACTAAGTGTATCATCTTATCCACGTAAAAAAAAGTGAAATAAAATGAGAAAAATGTCAATTACTGATGTATAAAAAATGCACTTTTTGTCGAAAATAGCCATCGTTTGATAATTGAGGTTTTGTTCGGTGCTCATGAAAGAAAAATGCTGATAGGCCAAGGAAGTATCCGTTTACAAAACGGCGATTTTATTGACACTGTATAGCGATTGTGCTATATTGTAATAAACCATTTTACTACTTAATATAAGATCTGGATGTAAGAATGAAGACCCTTCCTTGAAGTGTAGTAGTTTTTACTTCTGGAATGGTCTGTTTTTTATATGCATGTTTTAGTTGTTAAATGGTAAATGGTTTTAGTTTACGCGCGGGCAGCGCAATGTTTTAGGGAGGCAGTTATAAGATGGCGCAAAACGGTAAGGTAAAATGGTTCAATGCAGAAAAAGGCTACGGTTTCATTGAAGTTGATGGCGGAAATGATGTATTCGTACACTATTCTGCAATCGAAGGTGACGGTTTCAAGACGCTTGAAGAAGGTCAGGAAGTTAGCTTCGACATTGTTGAAGGTAACCGCGGACCTCAAGCTGCAAACGTTACAAAACTGTGATCCTCGGCCATAACCGATGATGCGAAAGCAGTCCTCTCTAAAACAAAGGACTGCTTTTATTTGTGCCTATATCGTTATAAAGGGCTTGCCATCGCCCTGTTTTCTTCATATAATGTTCTATGTCGCGTTATTCAGCGTATATCGGCTCTGTAGCTCAGTGGATAGAGCGTCGGTTTCCTAAACCGTGCGTCGTAGGTTCGATTCCTACCAGGGCCATTACAAAAACCCTTGATACACAAGGGTTTTTAATTTTGATATTTCTGAGTGCTTTTCCCCAGTATCGTTGTTACATGGAATTTTTATTTCGTTCCGTTAAAGCAGCTTTCAGCATAGTCTAAAGCAGACTGAAATCTGGGGAGATGTCTGCATGTGTGACTATTATCAACCGTTAAGAAGTGAGCATAATGATATGTCGCAATTTCAAATGCCGGTGACTGCTGCTGATATTCAAAATGAGTTGAACTTTGGAAGAGCAGGTCAATTTTATTTGACTAAATTGGGAAATAACGGAATCATTTTATTTCAACTGCTTTCTTATGATCCTTCAACTGGAAATGTATCCATGAATGAATTCATCTCGCAAACAGGCCAATGGATGGCTGCGCAGATTCCTCTGTCCAATCTGTTTGGCCTGGTCTTTCTGGGATCGATTTTTCCGCAAAGTCCAGCGACAGCTCAGGCTTCTTCGCAGGTCGGAGGATCAGACGTCAGTGTGGGAAGTGCCGCTCCATCAGGAGGAAGCGGATCGACACCCGATGCCGCTCAAATACTCGGTCAGGCTGAAAGTCTGCTGGGCGCATTGGGTGGAGCTTCAGGGGCAGGAGAGAGTTCTTCGGGAACGCCTCAATCTCCAGGAACTTTTTCGATTCCGGGTGTTCCGGGGACATTTCCAATGCCGACTCCACCCAGAAACGGAGCCACCTATGGGTATCCGATGAACTTTTCTGAAGATACTTCACCCATGCAAGACTAATCATTTTATTTGCTTGATGAAAAAGAGCGCCAGGAAATCACGTGCTCTTTTTTTGCAAAAGAGTATACGATTTTTCGCCGTATTCAATCAATGGTTCATCCGGGCATCAAAGCGGAGGATCGGGGTGCGACCACGGCAAGTGAAGCGCCGATACGTATCGAAAAGACATGAAATCACGCCATATAGTTGAAGATATTTCAAATTGAAAACATTAAAAAAATCCTGCCATAGGCAGGATGAGGGGAAATGGTAATATTATTTGTATATCCATAAATGCGGAAAATAATCGTGATTAACAAAAATTTAACAACTCAAGCGGTATTATCTGGTCCAAGGTGTTTCAAAAAGGCGTGCAACACCACTGTTGTCGTTTCATAATCATTTCGAATTTTAAAAATGAATGTTTTCAATGTGTTGCGTTGAATCATTGGATGTTCCAGGATCAGGTTACTGTCTTTAATAATCTCAATAAGGCTATTTCGATAACTTAACAGGTTATCATCAGCGGTCTGCGATAAATAGTCACTGTTCTGTATCCGGTATAGACCAATGTCATCGACCAGCTTAAAGGCCTGATTTCTTTGGCTCATGATTTTTTTCCGTGAAAATCGATATTTTTGTTCGGCCAGCCAGTCTTGATTTAAAAAGGAAGCCATCTTTTTAACAAGCACCTGCGTGTCCTTATTCGTGTGTCCTTTCTTTTGCGCTGATGAAATCGATTTGACGTCTTGTCTGTGGTTCTGGATAATGTGAGGATCGGAACTGATCGTGATTTCATGGGTCAAATTAAAAAATGAGAATGGATAAAAGAGTCCCAGTGCGACAAAAGCAACGGTTGCAATGAGTATTGTTCCGAAAATAACATGGATTCTTCTCACGGATCTCGCCACCATCAACAATAATCATCGACATGGACATGACTGCTGTTATAGATCGTGATTTTTTGAATCCGTTTGCCTTTTAGTTTTCTATTCGCATGGGATTCTTCTGTGTCCATGTTTCTGTGTTCCTCTTTATCAAGCCTCGGGGATGAAAATTGTCGATCTTTTGATTTTGTCGCTGTTACTTCTCTTTTATTCACTGAGTTTACCGAGGTATCTTTTCCATAGGCCAGACTCGTGTTTAGCAGAACGATGACGAGCACAATGATGATGCTGGCGACCATTTTTCTGGAAAAGCCCTTCTTTTTGCTCATGGATTTTCCTCCTGCTGTAAAATTATGTTATATGGTAACATAAAGGTCGCCGTGCACAAGGTATTTCATGGCAAAGTAAGCAAAACGTAATATTAGTAAACGCCTTGTTAAACGTGGATAATAAAACGATGGAAATCGGACATTCCTTAACAGCGAAAGCGGGTTATCCAGGTTCCTGTTTGATTAATTGCGCGGCGCAGCGAATCTGATCCCTAAGGTAATCCGGTGCTTCTGGATGATGCAGCACTTCTTCGGTAGTCATCCAGTAAATCTCGGCTACCTCATCGGCACTGACTGCATGCGGTGTCCCATTAAGCGGTCGGCATAAAAATATGGTTTCAAGTACGATCTGGTCGTCTGGAAGCGGAAAAGAGACGCTTTTAATATAGCGGAGTGCACCAACTTCAAGTGCAATTTCTTCTCTGATTTCGCGGCGCAGCGCCTGCTCTAAGATATTGTCTGCAGGATCATCAAGATCCACTTTCCCCCCGACAAGTGCCAACAGTCCGGCAGCATGTGGCTCCTGTTCGCTGCGTTTTATGATCAGCCAGCGGTCATTCTGGTAAATGGCAGCTTCAACAACAACGTAAAACATGAACTCCCTCCTTTTGTCCTGTACCTGTATTATTATAGAATTCATATCGCTTTTCTTGAACAGACGTTCTTAATTTGTTACAGTCGTGAGTAACAGGCGTTACAGAGAGGAGTTTTTTCATGGCTGATCGTTCATTTTGGGTTTCCTGTCTGTTCAGGAGACGGCGGATCTGTGCAAGAGTCATGTGTCTCCTTCTGCCGATCAGGTGTATGAATCACATACTGAGGAAGCCGGAATAGCTCAATGCATTCTTGTTTATCAGAGATATTTTCTTCGAAACAGCAATTATGCGGCAATGACGGTCGTCATAGATAACCTTGGCGGAAAAACGAAAGTAACGGTTGTCGCCACTGGCGGATCGGGCTCGCTTCTTACCTCATGGGACTGGGGAGCTGCAAGCGACTGGCTGTCTGATTCTACGGCATGTTTTTCAGACTACATAGTTAATGAGTGACTGATTTGAAAAAACCAAAGCGCATGTAACAAAAGCATTCGGTTTTTCGTTTATAAAAATATAAAGGAAAGAGAGGAGGCGGCTTATGAAAAAACAACATGACCAGAATGAAGCGTTTGCACGCAGCATGCAACCCTATATGTCAGCAATCCGGCACCAATGTGCTCAGCTCGCTGGAAATCCATGGGATGGCGATGATCTTTTTCAGCAGGTTATGATGAAATGTTTCAAAGCATGGCGGGCAAATCCGCTACGCTCGATCACAAAAGCTTATTTATACAGAATAATTTCACATGCATGGATTGACGCGCATCGGAAAAGACGTGTGTCCGAAAGCGTTCGAGAGTCTTTTGACGATATGGCCGCTGCGCCGAAGAGCACAGACGGAAAGCTTGCCGAGGCAATGAAAATTGTGCTCAATCAGTTAACGGATCGGCAAAGACTGGTATACTTAATGAAGGCGGGATGGGGCCTCAGTGCTTCTGAAATAGCTGAATACTGCGGTGAGACAGCAGGAAATGTGCGTGTTCTGTATTTTCGCGCGAAGAAAAGGCTCGCATCTCGGCAGGAAACTCTGTTGAGTGATCCGGATGAAATCGTTTTGGCCGATTACATGGCCGCCTTTCTGAGCGGTGAACCGGAGCGGCTGCTTTCGCTGCGTCATCTGAAAGCGCCAGTGCGTCAGCGCAGTTTCCGTCATTCGGATCTTACCTGCATGCACGCTGCTTAAATAAAAGATCTGTAAAAGTGAATTTCAGGGAGGAATTTCTATGTCGTCTTTTTTTATTCCATATGTCATCGAACAATCCAATCGCGGAGAACGTTCTTACGATATTTATTCGCGGTTATTGAAGGACCGCGTTATTTTTCTCGGTTCGGAAATTAATGATGAGGTAGCCAACAGTATCGTTGCCCAGCTTCTTTTTCTTGCATCGGAGGATTCAGAAAAGGATATTTCAATTTACATTAATAGCCCTGGCGGTTCCGTGTCGGCAGGGTTTGCAATCCTTGATACAATGAACTTCATAAAGCCGGATATCCAGACGATCTGTGTCGGTATGGCGGCGTCCATGGCTTCCATTATTTTAACGTCTGGTACGAAGGGCAAGCGTCTGTCTCTTCCGAACGGCGAAGTCATGATTCACCAGCCGCTTGGCGGGGCGCAGGGCCAGGCAAGCGATATTGAAATCAGTGCCCGACACATTCTGAAAACGAAAGAAAAACTCAATAAGATTATTGCAGGAACGAGCGGACAGCCCTATGAACAGGTGGTCAAGGATACAGACCGTGATAATTTCCTGACGGCAGAGCAGGCAAAGGAATACGGTCTCGTTGATAAAATTATTGAGAAATTGGTTTAAACATTTCGGCTTCAGATCAGGAACCTCGGGAAAAATTTGCATAACAGGCCGCACGTTTTTCTTTGTTGCCGTGCATAAGCGCAGCCAGGAGAACAAAATGCAGAAAAAGGAATAAAAAAATATGATCTCCGTGGATAGAAAAAGGTATCCGGCACATAATAAGACTGCCTTTTGAAAAGGAGGTTTTGACCTTGGTGGATAAGCCGGGAACACGATACAGTGTGCAGAATGAAGATGATTTGTGGCCCGGGGCGGACGATTCGCGTGTATCGAAGCGTGCGGACGGAAGCATAAATGATCGCCTTGGTGAGCGCATGTTTTCTGCGCATGACCGAAAGCGAACAAACGATCATACGGAGGGATGACAGGTGCAACAGCCGGGCAGTACCGATGAAATGATCAAACGTTATGGCATATCACATGCCAGACATTCGCCCAGTCAGGTGAACGGCGAGACGCAGCAGACACAATCAGGAAAAATTCTTGAGGTTAATGCAAGGCGTCACCAAAAATAAAACCAAATCAAAAGGCGAGAAGGCGGTTATCCATAACGGAGGCCGCTTTTTCTGTTTTTGATTTTTCAAACTTTTTTTGTATAATGAATGTAAGCCTTTTTAAAAGAGCTGTGTGATGTATAAAATATAAGTAAACAACGGAAACTTTTGCAGAAAATCAAACGTATGTATATTACAAGCCTTCAAGGAGGATGACGATTTATGGTTGAATTTACGACGCGTGCCGTCAGAAAGCCTTATTCGAAATTATTTGCTGCGTTTTTCTCCGGGCTGCTGGCAACAACAATCGGACTTTATCTTGGTCAGTATGTCTCGGATGTTTTTCGGATGCCGCTGTTTCTTGTTGAACTGGGCATGATTTTCATGATGATGTTTGTACGGAAACGCAAAGCGGTCGGCTACTTGCTGATGTACGGATTCATGCTGATCTCCGGGGTCACTTTGTACTCGGCAATCAGTTATTATGTCAGTCTGCTTGGCGCGTCGCTCGTGCTTCAGGCTTTCACAGTGACAACGGTCTCGTTTGGTGCGATTGCGATTTATGCAATGGTAAGCAAGCGTGATTTCTCATTTCTCGGTGGCTTTTTGTTTATCGGATTGATCGCCTTGGTTGTGCTTCAGCTGTTCACCTTTTTCTTCCCGGTATCCAGCATGACCATGCAGATTTATTCAGGAATCGGTATATTGATCTTCGTCGGCTATACACTTTTTGATTTCAGCCGTTTGACGGTACACGGCTTTACTGATGAAGACATTCCAATGATCGTTGTATCCATCTATCTGGATTTCATCAACCTGTTCCTGTACATTTTGCAGTTTATTGGTATCGGATCGAAAAATTAAAATAATTGCAGAAGAGGCGCTGCAGACGCAGCGCCGATGCAAACCAAAGGCATAAATCAATAAATTATAGTCGGAGATGGAGGACCGGGCGCTTTTTGCCCGGTTTTTCTTATACTATAAGAAAGTATATAGATTTTAAGGAACATAGTGTAAGTGCGACGGCGGCTTCGCCTTCGCCAGAGGCCTGGCAAAGCCAAATTTTCTAACAAGATAAGAAAGATTTTGACCCATATGAAAACCAATAAACCAGTGTCTTATCGAAAATCAAAGCGGGGTGCGAGACGCCTGCGGAGCGTTCCTGTTGATCAGCGAGCCAGGGAAGACCCCGCAGGAATTGGCCTGCCTGAGGAGGCTTCCGGATCGCCCGCGGCAAGCGAGCAACTGAAGCGCCGATTCAGTACCATAAAGACACGAATCCAGTTCGATTACAGCGTAAAGGGAACTTCCACTAATGTAAGGGAATTTTCAATAACTAAAAGGGACTTTCGCTAATTGCACAATGCGGAAGCCACCGCATCCTGCGGAAGTAAGGACCGGGCTATGCCCGGTTTTTCTAAACAATTAAAGCTGGGATCTGTACGACAGTCCGTCATGGGATATCTCTATGGCCTCAGTTAAAACAACAATTATAAAAAAAGATGCGTGTCCTTCTTTTCGTGAACGATGCATTTCCGTTATACTGGACAAGATGGACAAAATGACATAGTTGGAGGAGATTTACGTGGCGGGACGTGTCGTTCAAACGAACGAAAAACTTCCTTTAATTGAAAGTATTCCTTTAAGTTTTCAGCACTTATTTGCTATGTTCGGATCTACGGTACTTGTGCCGTTAATTTTTAAAGTGGATCCGGCAACGATTTTGCTTATGAACGGAATCGGCACCTTGCTTTACATGTTTATTTGTCGCGGCAAGATACCGGCTTATCTTGGCTCAAGTTTTGCTTTTATTTCGCCCGTACTCGCGGTCATTGGCACACATGGCTACCAGGCGGCGCTTGGCGGATTCATTGCAGTTGGTCTTGTCTTTATTCTTGTATCTCTGATTATTCATCTGGTCGGCACACGCTGGATTGACATCGTCTTTCCTCCAGTGACAATGGGGTCGATTGTCGCCATTATCGGATTACAACTGATTCCGACGGCTGCCCAAAGCGCCGGGCTGATTGCGCCGACAGGTGCGACGAACTGGGCGATGGACCTGAAAACTGTGCTTGTCTCACTGCTGACAATCGTTATTACAATTTTCGGATGGGTACTGCTCCGTGGATTTCTTAAAATTATTCCAATTCTGATCGGTATCGTTGCTGGTTACCTGATTGCCTGGCCGGTGGGACTTTTGAAATTCAGCACGGTTGCGGATGCGCCGTGGCTGTCTTTGCCGCATTTTTACACGCCATCTTTTAATACAGCCAGCATCCTGATTATTTTGCCGGCCGCACTGGTTGTCATTGTAGAACATATAGGCCACCTGATGGTTACAGGTAACATTGTCGGCAAAGATCTGATTAAGGATCCTGGTCTTGACCGGTCAATGTTCGGGAACGGTATTTCAACGGTCATTTCAGGCTTTGTCGGATCAACGCCGAACACCACATATGGAGAAAACATTGGTGTGCTGGCGATTACCAAAATATATTCGACGTGGGTGATTGCCGGTGCTGCGGTGATCGCGATTGTACTTTCTTTTGTCGGTAAGCTTTCTGCGCTGATCACATCGATTCCATCGGCGGTGATTGGCGGTATTTCACTGATTTTGTATGGTGTTATTGCATCAAACGGTTTTCGCATTTTCGTTGAAAAGAAAGTGGACTTTGCCAGGGCGCAGAATATCATTCTGGCAACGGTGATCTTTGCTGCCGGACTCAGCGGCGTAACGATTAATATCGGTAAAGTACCTTTGAACGGAATGGGGCTGGCCACAATTGTCGGTGTCCTGCTCAGCCTGTTCTTTGCGCTGATCAACAAACTGCATCTTTCGAATGAAGAAGATTGACGGTTTATTATATGATTGAGGCACCTCAATGACGAGGTGCCTTTTTTAATCCTTTATCATTTGGCGGGGCCGGTCTGCAGTGGTTATCCCGGGAGAAGAATGGGGTTATATGGTGAATAATCAAGAATCTGAATGTACCTGGATCTGCTCAAGAATCGTCCTGATTTGATGTATAATGAGATCGAACTTCAAGGTACGTTTGAATTGTGTCACAGCATTCGGTATACTGCTTTCAGACAGAAGGAGGAGTGCGGATGTGTTTGGACGACGAGCGGTTTATGGAAATGGCAATTGCAGAGGCGAAAAAAGCCGAAGCGATCGGTGAAGTACCAATTGGCGCAGTGATTGTGCGGGGCGGCGAAGTGATCGCCCGCGGCTATAATCGGCGCGAGCTGATTCAGGAACCGACCGCGCATGCAGAATTGACAGCCATTGAAGAAGCAAGTCGCAGGCTGGGCACATGGCGTCTGTCTGGATGTACGCTCTATGTTACTTTGGAACCTTGTCCGATGTGTGCTGGTGCAATCGTTCTGGCGCGCATTGGTCGTCTTGTGTACGGGGCAGCGGACCCAAAGGCAGGATGCGCTGGTACGTTGATGAATCTGGTGCAGGATGCGCGCTTTAATCATCGCGCGGAGATTACCGCCGGAATCCTTGGCGAGCAATGTGGTCAGATGCTTTCTGCTTTTTTTCGCAACCTGCGTGAACAAAAGAAGACACGTGATCAATGATGATTGAAGTTTGAGTGATATTTTGAAAAACGACGAATCCGCATGTGTTTTCCATTTTCGAAACACATGTCAGAAAAATTTTACCAGCGCCGATTTTGCCGCAGCTCGGAAAGGTTCGATTATTCGGTGGTTGACTCTTAAAGCAATTGCTGCCGCGAGACTGAGCTTTTTATTGCATTTTAAAAGTCAGCACATATTCTTGCTCTTCCAATCGTTTTATGATAAACTAACCATCGTCGTACCTGTTACCTTGCATGTGGGATGGTTATTCTAAACGCAGGTCTGATTTGGTATCGATATATGGAGGCGTACCCAAGTGGCTGAAGGGGACTGACTCGAAATCAGTTAGGGCGTCGTTCGGCGCCGCGGGGGTTCAAATCCTCTCGCCTCCGCCATTAACTTGTTAGCCAATCAGCCGTGCTAGATGGGGAATTAGCGGTGCCCTGTAACTCGCAATCCGCTGCAGCGAGGTTGAATTCCTTTCACGAGGTCTTGGCATTGTAAGGCAGCCTTAAGCACGTGGTGTTGACGCTTGGGTCCCGCGCAACGGAAACTCATGAACCCTGTCAGGTCCGGAAGGAAGCAGCAGTAAGTGAGACCTTTCGTGTGCCGCGGGGCTGCCTGGGCCGAGCCGTCGACTTGAGAAACGCTTATGATGCCTTGATCGACGAAAGGTGCACGGCGTTAATAATAATTTAAACAAAAGCTGCCGAAGCTTAACCTTTGGCAGCTTTTGTGTTTTGCAAAACAATGGCATGTTGGTTTCTTTCGTCCACAGATACCGTTATAATGAACGTATATCATTACGCCGAGCGTATTCATTCGGTGAAAGGGGAAGAATGATGGCTTATCAGGCGCTTTATCGAGTTTACCGTCCCCAAACCTTTCATGATCTGGCCGGACAGCAGCACATCGCTCAGACGCTTCAGAACGCGCTGGTTAAACAGCAGTTTTCTCATGCTTATCTGTTTACCGGACCGCGTGGAACCGGGAAAACGAGTGCTGCCAAAATTTTTGCTAAGGCAATAAACTGTGAGCATGCACCGGCTCCAGAGCCATGCAATGAGTGCGCAGCGTGCCGCGGCATCACAGGCGGCAGTATTGCCGATGTAATCGAAATCGACGCGGCATCAAACAATGGAGTCGACGAAATTCGAGACATTCGCGACAAGGTGAAGTATGCACCGAGTGAAGTCCGCTATAAGGTTTATATCATTGATGAAGTGCATATGCTGTCCACAGGCGCATTTAATGCATTGCTGAAAACGTTGGAAGAGCCGCCGGAGCATGCGGTCTTTATTCTCGCAACGACGGAGCCGCAAAAAATACCATTGACCATCATTTCCCGCTGTCAGCAGTTTGATTTCAGACGTATTCCATCATCTGAAATTTTTGGGCGCCTGCGTTTTGTTGTTCAGGATCAGAAGATTGATGCTGAAGATGATGCGCTGCAATTGATTGCCAAAGCGAGCGAAGGCGGTCTGCGCGATGCGCTCAGTGTTCTGGATCAGGCAGTTGCCTACACTGAAGCAACGGTTACGGTTCAAGATATACTGGATGTGACCGGCATGGTTGCTGATCAAATGATTCGGGAATTGATTGATGCGCTGGAACGCAACGATGCTGCCGGAGCAGTGGGCAGGATTGGTAAACTGCTCGATCAGGGAAAGGATCCGCTGCGATTGATTGAACAGTTGATCTTTTATTATCGGGATCTTTTGCTGTATCAAACCTCTCCAGAGCTTGAAGATTTGCTCAGCCGTCCGCGTGTCGACGAGGCTTTCCGAAAACAAGCGGGTTCCGTAGCTTCAGAAAGACTTTTTCAAGTCATCAATCAGCTGAATGCCTCATTACTTGATATGAAACGAACCAATCATCCGAGAATTCTGCTTGAGATGGCTGTTGTTCGGATGTGCCAAGATACCCAGGCGCAGCCAAACGCAGGTGAAGTGCTGCCGTCTGCGGTATCCGCTGCACTGGAAAAAAGAGTCGCTGCACTTGAAGAACATATGCGTCAGTTAGTAACGGAGCCGTCCGTACCGCAGCAGGAGCCCTCCCCGGCGGCCAATCACGCGCGCGCGCCGCGTAAGACAGGACTGCGCATTCCTACGGCACACATTAACCGTGTGCTTGAAGATGCAACCAAAGAAGATTTAATTGAACTGCGTTCGGCCTGGGCTAAAGTGATGGCGAAAATACGCGCTGAAAACGTAGCGGCACATGCATGGATGCTGGAGAGCCAGCCAGTCGCCAGTTCAGCCCAAGGTTTCGTGCAGGCCTTCAAATATGATTTTCACTGCCAGATGGTGATGGAGAATAAGAGCAATATCATTGGTCTTGTCCAATCGATTGTTCAGGACGTGACACAGAAGCAGAAAGTCATGTATCCTATTCCTGAAGAGAATTGGAAATTAATGAAGAATGCATTTATTGAACGTTCAAAAGCAGGTCAGGATGACAGTGGAACGGAGACGGCAGAGGAATCGGATCCGATTGTTGCGGAAGCCGAGAAGCTGGTCGGGCCGGACTTGCTCGATATTAAAGACTAATCACAATGGAGGCGTTGAGCATGATGCGAGGAAATATGAACAATATGATGCGTCAGGTGCAGAAAATGCAGAAACAGATGGCTGAAGCCCAAGAAAAGTTGAAAGAAGAAGTGGTTGAAGGAACAGCTGGCGGCGGTGTAGTGACGGTAAAGGCAAATGGTCAGAAGCAGCTGGTTGATGTAGTGATCCAACCGGAAGCCGTAGATCCGGATGATGTTGAAATGCTGCAGGATTTAATCGTAGCGGCCGTTAATGATGCACTGACACATGCTGATGAACTGGCGGCGAAGCGGCTGGGAAAATTCACTCAAGGGTTGAACCTGCCAGGATTTTAATTTGTTGAGATTAATTGGCGGCGAATTCTGCTGAAGGCGGCAGAATTCGCTGCCTGTCCATTATGAGATGTAATTAAGCGGAAGGAGATCGGTGATGCAATATCCTGAACCGATTGCTAAATTGATTGACAGTTTCATGAAGCTTCCGGGGATTGGCCCGAAGACAGCGGTACGTCTGGCGTTTTTTGCTGTTGAAATGAATGAGGAAGATGTTATGGAATTTGCGCGTTCGCTCGTTGATGTGAAACGCAAGCTCGTGTATTGCTCGGTGTGCCAGAATATCAGTGACCGTGACCCATGCCCGATCTGTGACGATTCATCCAGAGACCATTCGACTATCTGTGTGGTACAGGACCCAAAAGATGTAGCTGCCCTTGAAAAAATGCGTGATTACCATGGTGTATATCATGTGCTTCACGGTGTTATTTCTCCAATGGACGGTATCGGACCTGAAGATATCAAAGTTGCCGAACTCATTCATCGTCTCAAGGATGAGCGGGTTAAAGAAATCATTCTTGCAACGAATCCGACCGTCGAAGGAGAAGCAACGGCGATGTATATCTCAAGGCTTGTAAAGCCTGCTGGCGTGAAGACGTCGCGCATCGCGCATGGATTGCCGGTGGGTGGTGACCTGGAATACGCAGATGAAGTAACGCTTTCTAAAGCACTGGAAGGACGAAGAGAGCTTTAAGTGCGCATAAAAAATGGCTTGGCTGTCTATATGTTAAGCGAGGCTAATGGAGATGTTGGTGATGTTTGGCAGGAATAAAGGTGCATTGCGTAAAGAGGTCAATGATTCGTTGCTTAATCTGCTTGAGCAGTGCAAAAACAAATGGATGACCAAGAAAAAAGTGATTGATGCCAGCATTGATCCTTCAGATGAAGTGATGCATCAATTAAAATTAGCAGAGGCAAAATATTTTTATTTATTGAAAGAAGTTCGTGAACATCGGCATTTATTGAAAAAATAAGGTTCTAAAAAGGACATGCACACATACTTTTTACCAATGAGACGTTCATAAGTCTGTCAGAGTTCGTTGGATTGGGCGAGGGAGGTATGTCTTTTGAACAGCTATCTATATGTGATTATAGGAATTACGATTGTTTTCCTTGTAGTGATGGCTGCCGGCGCTTCATTTCATCCCTTGAAATGGATTGGGAGGTTGGCGGTTCGTTTGCTTGTTGGCGCACTGCTGCTCTTCCTGCTGAATGTTATTGGTGAGTCATTCAGCATGCATATTCCGATTAATTTAGCGACATCAGCAGCCAGTGGCCTTCTTGGGCTTCCGGGAATCGCTGCATTGATTATTATCAAATTTTCACTTGGTATCTGAATACAGGTGTTTTCTTAATACTGTATATTGATGGGCAGGCGGGGCTGTACGTCGGCCAATTTTTATTTTTTGGAAAGAATGTGAAGTGTTTTGTTCTTTTCGAAAGGGGTATTGACTAATCAAACGAAGAGATGGTAAGCTATTTTTTGCCGCTTTTGATAAGGAAGAAAAACATATTGACATCTTGTTAATTGCGTGTTAACATATTAATCGTCGCTGAAAGGCGATGAGGAAGAATCCAAAAAAAAGTTGTTGACATTCTAACAGCATCCTGTTAAGATATAAAAGATGCTGTTGGAAGAAAACAGCGAAGAATGTTCCTTGAAAACTGAACAAAAGCCAAGCGTGATTGACAAGGGTTAAACCCCTGATTGATTCAAAAAGCTATGGATCT
>NZ_JAMAST010000012.1 GCF_023336505.1 Sporolactobacillus mangiferae
ACCATTCAGCGATTTATAGAATGGTGACTTCGTCTGGTCTCCTTTTAGTGCTGCTGTGGTGTTTTGGTAGGGCATCAGTGCCGCATGTGATGCTTCACGATTGATCTGAAAAACCTCTGGTTTATTGTTCCATTCAGTGTCTTTATAGGTATCGTCTGCTGCTGATACGGCGACTGGCTGGAAATTGCTCAGTACGAGTGATGAAAGAGCAAGAATGGATAAGATTTTGAGTTTCATTTCACAAATCGTCCTCCCCCGTTAGTTGACTCATTGTGGTACGGCTCATCGCAATCCAATAGTTCCAAGGCAGAAGCAGTTCATGTTAAGCGCTTACATAAACAGGCTTGTTTCACATCGCTCACCTCTTTCATCCTTATTTGTTTTCTCTGTTACAAAAAAAGTGTAACGTACGGATCAACTGAGTATAAGTGTCCTTTGTTCTATTTTGTTCACTTTTTTTCCTCTTTGTTGAGAATCGTTGCTTTGCTCTATTTGGACAAAATGTGTCAAAAAGCCCGATCTTCAGTCGACGTTATTCGCCATTCTTTGATCATCATGATTTACTCAGATAAAATATATCTGGACATGGTGTCACTATTTGTCGTTTTTACTCAGGTACCTGTTTCATCACCTCTCAATATATTTCATGCAAATTCGGGCAGAAAGGCCTATTTTTCTGTCGCACTTGAGTCAATTAATGATTTATTGGTTTATGGAATTGCATCATCGCTCGCTTGCCGCAGGCGTCTTGCGCTTTCGTATTTTGCTTACCTTTTATGCTTAGCTAAATGCTTACCTGTTAGAAAACTTGGCTTTGTCAAGCCTAAGCAAAGAGGCCGTCGCACTTGATTTGACAATTCAAGGTATTAAAAAAGCTCGAACCGATCAGATCGGCTCGAGCTTTGACAATGCACATTATTTAATGTTATAGAAGGATGCATCGCCGAGATATTCAGCAGATGAAGCAAGATCATCTTCGATGCGAATCAACTGGTTGTATTTAGCGATACGGTCGGTTCTTGCAAGAGATCCGGTCTTGATTTCGCCTGCGTTCGTTGCAACAACGATGTCAGCGATTGATGTATCTTCCGTTTCACCGGAACGGTGAGAAACAACAGCTGTGTACCCAGCTTTCTGAGCCATTTGGATCGCATTCAGTGTTTCTGTCAGCGTACCGATTTGGTTAACCTTGATCAGGATCGAGTTGGCAACGCCAAGGTCGATACCTTTTTTCAGATAATCGGTGTTGGTTACAAACAGGTCATCACCGACAAGCTGTACTTTATCACCAATAGCCTTGGTCAGTTTTTGCCAGCCTTCCCAGTCGTTTTCATCGAGACCGTCTTCGATCGAGATGATCGGGTACTTTTCAACCAGTTTGGTGTAGTATTCGATCATTTCATCCGTTGTACGAACGACGCCTTCACCCTTGAAATTGTACTTGCCGTCTTCGAACAATTCAGAGGAAGCAGGATCGATTGCGAGCTTAACGTCAACGCCTGGCTTGTAGCCGGCTTTTTCGATTGCTTCAAGGATCGTGTCAAGAACTTCTTCGTTGTTCTTCAAGTTCGGAGCAAAACCGCCTTCATCGCCGACAGCAGTCAGGTGACCTTTAGCCGAAAGTACAGATTTCAAAGCGTGGTATACTTCGGCACCAATACGCACAGCTTCCTTCAGGGAATCTGCGCCTACAGGCATAATCATGAATTCCTGGAAGTCTACGCTGTTGTCAGCATGCTTGCCGCCGTTCAGAATGTTCATCATTGGCGTAGGAAGAACTTTTGCATTCACACCACCGAGGTAGCGATACAGCGGAACACCGAGTTCGTCTGCAGCTGCATTGGCAGCAGCAAGAGAAACGCCAAGAATGGCATTGGCACCCAGTTTACCTTTGTTTTCAGTTCCGTCAAGATCGATCATTGCCTGATCAAGAGCAACCTGGTCTTGAACTTCCAAGCCAATAACTTCTGGAGCAATAATTTCGTTAACGTTCTTTACTGCTTTCAGAACGCCTTTGCCACCGTAACGTGCTTTGTCGCCGTCACGCAGTTCAACAGCCTCGTGTTCGCCGGTAGAAGCACCACTTGGTACGAGTGCGCGGCCTTTGCCGCCGTCTTCTGTATAAACTTCAACCTCTACAGTTGGGTTACCGCGGGAGTCAAGGACTTCGCGACCGTAAACTTCAACGATTTGAGACATTCATATCTCTCCTTATTATCAAATAGATTTAGTACTGTGCAGAGAAAAACCGGTGCTATGTCCGGACGATAACGACCGTTCTTCTGCACGGATTCTTCTGGAATGACAGCTGAATCAGCCTTTTACCGCATCAAGCAGTGCAAGGAACGATTCCGGCTGCAGGCTGGCACCGCCGACAAGCGCGCCATCGATATCGGATTGAGCAAGAAGGTCACCAATAGTAGCCGGCTTTACGCTGCCGCCATATTGGATACGTACCTTTGCAGCTGTTGCTTCATCATAGAGACCCGCAATCGTTGCGCGGATATAGGCACAAACTTCATTCGCATCCTCTGAGGAAGCTGATTTGCCGGTTCCGATTGCCCAGATTGGTTCGTAAGCAACAACTACTTCGACCGCCTGGTCGCTTGGAATACCTGCAAATGCTTTTGTTACCTGGTTCTTGACAACGGATTGCCATTTACCGCCTTCGCGTTCGTCCAGTGTTTCACCAACACAGACAATCGGAGTCAGGTGATGCGCAAACGATGCAAGCACCTTTTTGTTAACAGTCTCATCGGTTTCAGCAAACATTGCTCTTCTTTCGGAATGGCCGATGATTACATACTGAACGCCTAAGTCTTCAAGCATTACCGGGCTGACTTCTCCGGTGAATGCACCAGAGTTTTCAAAATGAACATTTTCAGCACTGATCTTCAGATCTGAACCCTTTGCGTCAGCTACGAGACGGTCAAGAGCAAGAAAAGGAGCAGCAACAACGGAATCAACGAGATCGGCAGAAGGCACTTTGTCCTTAACTGCTTCAACAAATTCGTGTGCTTCCTTGACGGTTTTGTTCATTTTCCAGTTTCCGGCAATAATCGGTTTACGTGACATGAAAAGACACCTACCCTTTTTTGCGGTTATTTCGATTGATTATGCAGATTATTCAGCGTCATCCAGTGCAGCAACGCCTGGAAGTACTTTGCCTTCCATCAGTTCGAGAGAAGCGCCGCCACCAGTCGAGATGTGCGTCATTTTGTCTGCGAGATGGAATTTTTCAACAGCAGCAGCTGAATCACCGCCACCGATGATTGTCGTTGCGTCGGTAGCATCAGCCAGTGCTTTCGCAACGGCTTCCGTTCCCTTCGCATACGGTTCCATTTCAAAAATACCCATTGGTCCGTTCCAGACAACGAGTTTGGATTTCTTAATCGCATCAGCGTACAAAGCAACCGTCTTCGGTCCGATATCAACGCCGAGCCAGCCTTCAGGCATTTTGTCGATATCGACAACGTCTTTGTTTGCTGTTTCGGAGAATTCATCAGCGATGACCGTATCAATTGGTGTCAGGAAGTTGACCCCTTTTTCTTTTGCCAGTTCAAGGAATTTCTTGGCAAGATCAAGCTTGTCTTTATCAAGCAGAGATTTGCCGATTTCATAGCCCTGAGCTTTAATAAAAGTGTAAGAAAGTCCGCCGCCGACGATCAGTGTATCGACTTTGTCAAGAAGATTTTCGATAACGCCAATCTTGTCGGTTACTTTCGCACCGCCAATGATCGCCGTGAATGGGTGTTTCGGGTTTTCAAGAGAAGCACCGAGGATTTTCAATTCTTTTTCAAGCAGGAAGCCGGCTACTGCAGGAAGATAGTCTGCCACACCAGCCGTTGACGCATGCGCGCGGTGCGCGGATCCGAATGCATCGTTTACATAGACATCAGCAAGTGCCGCAAATGCCTTTGCAAGTGCCGGATCATTTTTCTTCTCTCCTTTTTCAAAACGAACATTTTCAAGAAGAAGAACATCGCCCGCGTTCAGCTTTGCAACGGCGGCATCCACTTCCGATCCAACGACTTCGTCAGTCTTGGCAACCGGTTTACCGAGCAGCTCGCTCAAGCGCTTGGCTACAGGATCCATTTTAAAGGAGTCCCTATCTTCTGCCGTCGGGCGGCCAAGGTGAGAAGCAAGAATCACTTTAGCGCCGTTTTCGATCAAATAGTTAATCGTTGGCAGTGCAGCACGGATACGTGTATCATCCGTTACTGTTGTGCCGCTGAGCGGAACATTGAAGTCGACGCGGCAGAAAACTTTCTTGCCTTTTACATCAATGTCTTTAATGGTTTTCTTTGCCATGCCTAGACCCTCTTTCCTATATTTCATCAGCGATAAAACTGAGCTGCAGTCTCAGCCTTATCTGACAAGAACAGTATTCGTAAAAAAAGCGGAAACAACAGGGTTTCCGCTATTCAAGTTCTATTCAAAAATTAGGCTGTCCTTATTTCGTAAGCTTAGCGAAGTATTCCAGCGTACGAACAAGCTGTGAAGTGTAGGACATTTCATTGTCATACCATGCAACAACCTGAACCAGCTGTTTGCCGTCAACGTCGAGGATCTTCGTCTGTGTTGCATCAAACAGGGAGCCATAAGTAATACCGATGATATCGGAAGAAACAATCGGATCTTCGTTGTAGCCAAGTGTTTCGTTAGCTGCAGCTTTGATCGATTCATTGATTTCTTCAACCGTCGTATTCTTTGCAAGCGTAGCATAGAGCAAAGTTACAGAACCTGATTTAACCGGTACACGCTGAGCGGAACCATCGAATTTGCCTTTCAGTTCAGGAATAACAAGTGCAACGGCTTTTGCAGCACCTGAAGATGCAGGCACAATGTTTTCAGCAGCAGCACGTGCACGACGAAGGTCGCCGCCTCTGTGCGGGCCGTCAAGAGTCATCTGGTCGCCTGTGTAAGCGTGAACCGTAGTCATCAAGCCTTTTTCGATACCGAATTTGTCATTCAGAACTTTAGCTACAGGAGCCAGCGAGTTCGTTGTGCAGGAAGCGCCAGAGATAACCGTTTCCGAGCCATCCAGTGTGTCATGGTTAACGTTGAATACAATCGTCTTCAAGTCGCCTTTTGCAGGAGCAGAGATAACGACTTTCTTAGCGCCGCCCTTGAGGTGCGCTTCAGCTTTGTCTTTCGAAGTGAAGAAGCCAGTGCATTCAAGAACGATGTCAACGCCGAGTTCGCCCCAAGGCAATTCAGCAGGATCGCGTTGTGAAAGAACTTTTACTTTCTTGCCGTTAACAACGAAGTAGCCGTCTTCTACTTTAACTTCGCCTTTGAAACGGCCTTGAGTTGTATCATATTTCAACAGGTTTGCCAGCATTGCAGGATCTGTCAGGTCGTTAACTGCAACAACTTCCAATTCCGGAACATCCTGGATTCTTCTGAAAGCAAGACGACCGATACGTCCGAAACCGTTAATACCAACTTTAACTGTCATGTCAATAATGACCTCCTAAATGGTTTGGAAATTTTTTAAAATCTCTTGTGCTGCTCCTTCATCTGTAACAAGTACGGATGAAGGACCTTTCTTGAAGTAAGCCTGAATTGCCTCAGCCTTAGACTTGCCCCCGGCTACGGCAATCACCGTTCGCACCCCGAAAAGATCCTCCCATTGCAGACCAATCGTCTGGACCTTATGGATGACGCGACCGCTCTGATCGAAGAAATAGCCAAAAGCCTCCGCCACAGCATGTTCTGTGTCCACCTTTTGAAGAAGCTCATCACCGGAATGGCGTCTTATCGCCATCGTTTTTGCATCGCCAATGCCATGCACGATAATCGTCGCCCGGCGGACGTACTGCAAAACCCGATGAATGCTCGGTTCTTCCATCAAGCTGTGATAGGACTCGTCGCTGAGCTGATCAGGAACGTGGAGCAGATGATAGCGTCCTTCAGCTTTTTCCGCCATTTTGGCGCAGATCGTATTTGCTTGATTTTCGACCCTCTCGCCAAGTCCGCCTCTCGCTGACACAAACAGGAGATCCTGATGCGCTTTTCTGAGCGGATGCATCATTTCGGCAACGGCCGCGAGCGTTGTGCCCCCGGTCACCGCAATAATGTTTACTCCGCCCAGAGCGCGTTCGATTTCCCTGACGCAGGCCAGCCCTATCTCATTCTTGACTGTCGCGTACTGATCACTGTCGCCAGAGACAATGACAACTTTGGAAACGCCGAGAACTTCCTCCAGCTGCTTTTCCATATTCTTCAATCCGGAGATGTTCTTCATCACCGCTCCAAGAGCCTTAACAATAGCTTCCCCTTCTTCGGTCAAATACATGCCGCTTGACGCCATCTGGATCAGCCCCTGCTGGTTCAGGAACGTTACTTCGCCGCGCAGCACCCGTTCGGTCATGCCCAGTTGGGATGACAAACTTCGTCTGCCGATCGGCTGAAGGAAATGAAGCGATTGAAGAATACGGTAGCGACTGGACATTATGTCTAAGACATCCGGGATCAGCCTTTTCTGAAGATCAAGCAAATGTTCCACAGCGTCCCCCTCGATCGACCTCTACAGGTCTCAAAATGTCCCACACAGTCATTTTATGTCCCATCTGCTCCATGTTCCATGATAACAACTTTCAACTTGCTTTACAAGCATAAACATGTAAATGTTTTGTGTGTCTTTTTCGTTGACGCAGAATTGTCACAAACCCCCAAAAATATTGATATTATTGGTTTGACGCTTTCGAAAATGTCTGCATTTTTCGAAAAAAGATACACACTGATCTTTACAGAATAGACTTGTCCGATCTTCGGCAGCAGCATCGTCTGCCCATGTGGAGTATACCCTTTCCAGACAAAAAGAAACAAAGAAAGCGTTGTAAAATTTTACAACGCCGGACCATCGGGACAAAATCAGTCCAATATATCATTCTAATTTGCTTCTTTCCGCTCAATCGTCGAACCAATGCCACATGCCTGCCGATACTTGGCAACGACTCTCCTTGAGCAACGGATGCCAGATTCCGCAAGCAACTGGACCAGAGTCTGATCGGAAAACGGTTTTTTCTGATTTTCACCATCGATCAGACGCTTGATCTCAGCCTGAATTTGAAAAGCAGAATGCGTGCCTTTTTTCGTATGGCATGCACGGACAAAAAACTTTTTCATTGAGAAAATACCGTAATTCGTCTGAATATATTTACCGGCAGCTGCGCGGCTGACCGTTGATTCATGAATGGAAAGCTGTTCAGCCGCCTGTTTCATCGTAAAGGGGCACAGACTGCTGCATTTTCCGGTCATAAAATAGTCCTTCTGGTGTATCATGATCAGATGGGCCAATCTCATCAAGGTTTGCCGGCGGCGGGATATACCGGAAAGCAGCCAGCTGACTTCTTCAAATTTCTCCTTCAGATAGTGTTTTGTTTCGGCATCGGCATTCTCCATATAACGCGTGTAATCTTTGCTGTTTACAGAAACAGCCGGAAGATAGCGGTCGTCGATTTCACAAATAAGATCCCCGCCTCTTTTTAAAATAAGTACATCAGGGATCAGATACTGCGGCGAATCTTCCTCTATCCCGGACAACGGATATGGATTCAGCGTCTGAATCGTTTCAATTGCCTGATCAATCGCTTTTCTGGTTACGCCAAGCAGGCGAGCCAGCTCCGTCCATCCCTCATTTAAGAAACAGTCACTAAAGTCGCTTAAAATGGTCTCCGCAAGAGAGCAGCGTGGTTCCAGACGCCGAAGCTGAAGCAGCAGACTTTCGGTCAGCGAGCGGGCTCCGATCCCGGCAGGATCCAGTGCCTGAACGGCAGCCAAGGCAGATTCCGGCTTCACGTCAAATCGGTTGAACCGCTCAAGAATTGTCTTCGGGTCATCCTCAAGAAGCCCTCGATCATTCAGTGAATCGATCAGTAGATCCGCAGCTGAAAGGAGGCCGGCACTCAATTTCATCTGATGCAGATCGCGATGCAGCCGTTCACGAAAATCAGTGGATTCCGCTATCATCTCTTCAATGACCTCAGACGCGCTCTTTTTTTCTTCGTCCGGTAAAAAATAATCATAACGGTCTGCATGATCAGACACTTGCATGAGCGGGTTTTCCATTGCTTTTTCATGGATCAGCCGTGAAAGTTCTTCTGTATTGCATCGAAGGATCTGCATCGATTGATATAATGCCGGAGTAAGCTTCAGCTTTTGGGATTGCTTTTGTACAAGCACCAGGCCCATCTCGCTCACCTCCTCTATATCTATTATAGCAAGAGCAGCAAGAAATGACTACGCTTTCATTTTTTTGCTGCTCACACATATAAAAGCGATGCGAGAGCTTCACAGCAAGCAAAAATGGTAACACGGTCACTCGAAATCATGGCACACATTTCCGAAAAGGCGGGCACACCGCGAGTCTTCCCGGACAAGCTGGAATCTGCGGGGTCTCGCTGGCACCTGATCAACAGGAACGCTCCGCAGGGATCTCGCGCTTTCGTATGTGATTTACACTTTGATGCTTAGCTAAAATCTTATACTTTCTTGTAGTATGAAAAAATGATGGCAGCTGCCATCATTTAACCTTCTTATTTTATCCCGGCTCTTTTTCACTATAGCTGAAAACAGAACAGAAAACTGTTCCCGCCCTAAAGGTGCCGATCCATGATGAAAGTTATTTGTCTGGAACAAAATTTAGAAATAACGTTTCTTCCAAAACCACAATGCCGTGATTCCTGAAAGCAACAAGGCAATAGTCATTGGAATCCAGAAGGAATGCGGCACGTGAGCAAACGGAATCTCATCAACATTCATACCGTAAAAACTGGCAACCATCGTCGGAATTGACAGCACGATCGTTACCGTAGTCAGGAATTTCATCACCACATTCACATTATTTGAAATCACGGAAGCATAGGCATCCATCATGCCACTTAATATATTACTGTGCACTTCCGACATTTCAATCGCCTGTTTGATTTCAATAATGACATCCTCAAGCAGGTCCTGGTCATCCTCATACATTCTCAGAAAACGCTGCTTTGTCATTTTTTCCATGACAATGTTGTTTGATTTCAGCGAAGTCGTAAAGTAAACTAATGTTTTTTCTAAGCTAAGCAGATTAAACAGTTCTTTATTCCGCATCGACTCATGCAGTTCCCGTTCGATCAGCGATGTTCTGCGGTCAATTGTCTTCAGGTACTTAAGATAATAGCGCGCAATCGAATAGAGAATCTGCAAAGTGAATCGCGTTTTCTTATAGGTAAAAAAATCGCGGATTCGATTATTTATAAAATCATCGATAATCGGATTACTCTGCAGGCAAACCGTAATAAAGTAAAAAGGCGTAACGATCATACCAAGAGGGATCGTGTCATATGGTGCAGAATCTGACTCATCCTGAACGAGCACCGGAAAGTCAACGATGATCAGAACCGTGTCGTCTTCTTTTTCGATACGCGACCGCTCGTCATCATCAAGCGAGTCACGAATAAAATCCGATGGGATCCCGGTCCCGTCAATCACCTTCTGCACCTCAAATTCAGAAGGCCGTGTCAAATTGATCCAGCAGCCCTTGGCCAGTTCGTCTTTCTTGACGAGCCGATCTTGTTCATCCGTTAAATAAATATCAATCATAAGTGCACCTCCTCTCAATTCAGAGGAAGCCTACACAGAAATACGCCCCGCATGCAGGTGACCGTGCAAAGAGCGCATGATGCTATATAAACTTCCTCATGCCGATGACTGGGTCCAGGCTTGGAACTCGAACTGTCAGAACTCATTGAACGATCACTTCCTTTAGCGGGACATGAATTAGGTATGTCACATAAACCCGAATACCGCCATGTTTAATAATACATGGTGCATCGAAAGAACACAAATTTATTTAGAACCGGTCATTGACCCCTTTTCGCCTGCCTGAAACCGGCTTTTAAAGGTTTCTCCACATGTTCCTTCTCCGGTACATCCGCTATTTTACCCCTCGAAAGCGACGGTCCCTGATCGCAATGTCATCGTGCCAGCGCGGTTTATCGGGGGGAGGCGAATCGATTCAGCGCTGTTTTTCCGGCCACTCAGTGCTGTTTTCCGGTCATCACCCTTTCACAGTCTTTAACCAGAGTCTTTGATCTATTCCTTTGTTCGCATCATTGCTGCAGTGCTCGCCTGCCGCGGACGCAGATCCCTTTGATGTTCGGCTGATTCATTGTTTGATTGAATATGGGGGCAAATTCTAAAAAGCCTTCCGCAGATGCGGAAGGCTTTTTTGTCCGTACAGGCTATACTTCACTTTTTTACAATCAGCAGTGCGGTTTAGGAAAGCATGGTTTGCCACACTGAACATCATAATGACGTTCATCACAGGTTTCAGACAGCGTATGCGGATAAAAATGCTGGTGTTCGTAGATGTAGTGCGTTTTCCGAATGGTGTGCAGTCTGTGGATGTGCTGAACAATGACGGGTTTGAAAATGTGCTGAACATTCACTGTTTCCGGATCATAGACGGTGCCCCCCTGAGCCGGCGGACAGTTAATCGAGTTTTCAAAACTCTTTCCAGCTGAGGGTGCTTTACCTGAACCTGCAGAAGGTCCGTAAGGTGTTGGAACCGCTCCTTTGCCTTTTGCAGAAAATGCCGGTGCAGTGCTTGGCTTGTACGCAGGTTTGTAGGCCGGTTTATTCACCGGTTTCATTCCTGCGCTATATTCGGGCTTCGGCGCAGTGCTCGGACTGACTGCTGTTGGATTGTTCCAGTTACCGGCCGGTGCCACATGCCCGGCATTTCCCAGATTGCTTGGATTGACCGGATTAAATGAATTTGAATAAGGTGAAACCTCCATAATTTTGCTCCTCCTCATTAATTGAAGTACACTAATAACCTATGAGCCCAATTCAGCCATTGCCCTAATGAGAATACCTATTTTTGCCCGATTTCCTGATTTTGGGCGAATGGGATCCGGGGGGAAAGAACACGCCAATCTATTCTGCAACCTTTTATACTTGCAAAAGCAGTCCGGATCACTTAAAATAGAAAAATGTCAGTGAACGATTTTCATGCGCTCGTAGCTCAGTGGACAGAGCAATGGTTTCCGGTACCATGTGTCGGGGGTTCGACTCCCTTCGAGCGCATTATGACTGAAGAGATCAGCCAGAAACGGCTGATCTCTGTTTTTTTGCGCACCACTATGTGATTCGGTTCGTAAACATTCGCGCCCAATAGCGCATAAGCGGTGTGTATTATCTGCCAGCAGTTCAGGTTCATTAAATTTGACCTATATTGACCTTTAATGTATGATGAGTGTGAGTAAGGGAAAAATAACTTTCTGCAATGAAAAGGGAGGTTCGTTCAATGCCTTTAATACCTACAGTCATTGAGCAGACAAATCGCGGTGAACGCGCATATGACATCTACTCACGCCTATTGAAAGACCGCATTATCATGCTTGGGACAGCTATTGACGACAATGTCGCCAACGCTGTTGTTGCGCAGCTGCTCTTTTTGGCAGCCGAAGATTCGGAAAAAGATATTTCGCTCTATATTAACAGTCCAGGCGGTTCGATTACTGCAGGGATGGCTATTTATGATACGATGCAATATATCAAACCGAAAGTGTCGACCATCTGCATCGGAATGGCTGCATCAATGGGCAGTTTCCTTCTGACCGCAGGAGAAATCGGCAAGCGCTATGCACTGCCAAACAGTGAAATTATGATTCACCAGCCACTTGGCGGCATGCAGGGACAGGCATCAGACATGGAAATTCACGCGAGACGTATCATCGCCATTCGTGAAAAACTCAACCACATTTACGCAGAGCGCACGGGACAACCGTATGAAGTGATTGCCCGCGACACGGATCGTGATAACTTCATGTCTGCAAAAGAAGCGAAAAAATATGGACTGATTGATGAGATCCTCACTTCATCAAAATAAGCACCATAGAATGATTTACATGCCGCCTATCCGCATCCGGCAAACGCACGAAATGCAGATAGCCATATATAAAAGAACCGAAGCCCTGTGCTTCGGTTCTTTTATACTGTCAGGAGGACGTGGACCTGCTGACGCGAGCATTCATCCATTCGCAATGAAGCGCCTTAATGAACAGGATGGCAGGACCAATTACTGGCCCTGCCGGATCCGTTTTGCAATCGCATCAATTTTTCGGAAGCGGTGATTAATGCCGGATTTGCTGATTGGCTCACCGCTCACCATCTCACCGAGCTCCTTCAGCGTGATATCCGGGTTTTTCAGGCGAATTTCCGCTATTTCACGCAATTTATCAGGCAGTTCATCCAGACCGATGCTTTTCTGAATCAAACGGATATTCTCCATCTGTTTCATTGCAGCCGTGACTGTTTTGTTCAGATTTGCCGTTTCGCAATTGACAAGCCGATTGACTGAATTGCGCATATCTTTGACAATACGAATATCCTCAAAATAAAACAGCGCTTTATTCGCACCAATGATGCTGAGAAAATCGGTGATTTTTTCGCCCTCTTTCATGTAAATAATATAACCGTTCTTCCTTGGGAGCACCTTAACATTAAGGTTGAATGTATTCATGAATTGGGCCAGAGAATACGTATATTCCTCATAATTTGAGAAAATTTCCAGATGATAGGAGGATTCCGGATGATTGAGCGAGCCGCCTGCCAGAAAGGACCCGCGCAAATACGCGCGCCGGCAGCATTCCTTTTCTACTAAATCAGGCGCAATCTCCCGAGTAAATTGCCCGCTGTCATCAATAATTTTTAAATCTTCCAGAAATGGGCGTGCCGCCTCCTTCAGGCGGACAATGTAGACATTGTTTTTCTTCAAGCGCATTTTCCTGCGAACCAGTATCTCCACCTGATAATGATAGGCTTGTTTAATCATCCGGAAAATCCGCCGGGATATTGCCGCGTTTTCGGTTGCAATATCTAATTCAATGTGTCTGTTCCTAATCGAGATGAAGCCGTTCATCCGTGTTAATGCAGCCAATTCCGCCCGCGCACAGCAGTCATCTACTTCAAGCAAGGTCAGTTCTCTTTTGGTATCAGCGGCAAACGACATAGCCATCCCCCCATGCTCCGGTGTGCCTATACTTTCTTTTTTGTCAGCAGCGACACGAGCGTTTTGCCGACAATGTCCTCGTCATGACGGACAACGCCTCCCAATGTTTTGATCAATGGTGTATGGACAACATCAATGTTTAATTGATTTAGCGCCTGCCAGTCAATACGCACCGGCTCTGAATCTTCTGCCGCGTAACGCTTTAACAGATCGACTTTAATCGGCTGGCTGTTCACGACGATCGTGTCGATAAAAGGACGTGCCACATGACGGTATATGGCCTTTATGTGGTCAGAAGCCGCATAGTGGTCCGTTTCGCCTTTTTGCGTCATGACGTTGCATACATATACTTTCTGCGCACTTGCCCGAACAATTTCGTCCGCGATCTCGGGCACAAGCAGATTCGGAATCACGCTTGTATACAGGCTGCCCGGTCCCAATGTGATCAGATCAGCCTCCCGGATTGCACGAATGCTTTCCGGTAACGGCCGAATATCCGAGGGTTTTAAAAAAACATGCTCAATCCTTTTATTCGCTTCAGGAATCTGTGATTCGCCCTCAACAATGGTTCCGTCACTCATAACGGCCCCTAATGCGATCATCTGATCGGCGGCCGGAAGCACCTGACCGTGGACATTCAGAATACGGCTTAATTCCCTGACACCCTTGACAAAGTCTCCGGTTATGGATGTTAGAGCAGCAATCAATAAATTTCCCAATGAGTGACCATTCAATTCACTGTCGGACTTAAAACGATGCTGAAGCAAGCGTTCAAACATCGGTTCGACATCGGACAACGAAACCAGTACATTGCGGATGTCACCGGGGGGCGGAATCTGTAAGTCACTTCTCAGTTTTCCGCTGCTGCCTCCGTCATCCGCCACAGTCACAATTGCCGTAATGTCAACCGGATAGCGTTTCAGCCCGCGCAAAACTGCCGGGAGTCCGGTTCCTCCGCCAATTGCAACTATTTTTTTTCGATCTGCCATTCGATTAACTCCCTCGTTCAATATCCCGGTGCGACACATTGGTCGGGAAATCTCGGGAAAGGTTTTTGGCAATCCATTCAGTCAATGCAACTGAGCGGTGTTTGCCTCCTGTACAGCCGATGGCAATCACCAGCTGCCGTTTACCCTCGCGTTTATACTGCGGAATCATAAACCTGAGCAGATCCATCAGTTTTGCCAAAAACTGCTGCGTTTCCGACCATTTCAGCACATATTCGGAAATATCTGCATCGAGTCCGGTCCGCTCCCGCATATGTTTCACATAATAGGGATTAGGCAGGAAACGCACATCAAAAACGAGATCCGCATCAATTGGCAATCCGTATTTGAATCCGAACGAAAGCAGATTGACGCGGAACAGCGTCGCTTCATTGGCAAATTCCTGAACAATACGTTCGCGCAGTTCATTGGGTTTCATGTCCGTTGTATCTATATAATATTGAGCAAGTCCTTTTACTTCTTCAAGTTTTTTACGTTCGGCGCGAATACCGTCAATTGGCCGACTTTTCGGCGACAGCGGGTGCGAACGGCGCGTCTCCTTATAGCGATGGACCAGTGTTTCATCTTTCGCATCAAGAAACAGGATTTTCGGTTTGATTTTTTCTGATCTGTTGAAGGCATCAATCGATGCAAACAGCGAATCAAAAAAAGTCCCCCCGCGTAAATCCATAACCAGAGCCAGTTTGTTCAGCTTCTGAGAATCTGAATCTGATATCAGATCAATGAATTTCGAGAGTAGGGTTGGCGGTAAGTTATCAATGCAGAAATAGCCCAAGTCCTCAAATATCCGGGTCGCCACTGTCTTTCCCGCACCCGACATACCGGTAATGATTACTACTTGAATATCCTGCATTCTGCATCCGTCCCCACCATTCAATTTTGTATTTCAGCATCCAATCCATACTCTCTTTAACAGTATACTCGAAAAAACGGTATTCAGAAAGATTCAGCTTTTAAAATCCGTTCACACGGTTTCCTTCAATATAAATTATGTCAACATGCAGAATAGGCCCTTGCTTATACGTCTAGTCATTGAGCAATTGTTTTGCATCGTCGCGCTTGTCGCGGGCAGTCCAGGTGCCTCCCTCAGACAATCCAAAATCTGCGGGATCTCCTCCCCTGGCTCGCTGATCAACAGGGAACGCTCCGCAGGCGCCAGCGCACTCCGCTTTGATTTTCGATAAGATACTGGTTTATTGGTTTTCATATGGATCAAAATGATATACTTACTTATAAAAAAAAGCCATGCTCTTGCGGCATGCCTCAAAATGGTTCTTATATAAAAAAGGGGGGTCAAATTCAATAACTTAATTATAGTGCTCCTTCATTGCACAGAGATTACATAGTGATTAAACACTCGTGAAATTCGCAGCACCGCTGAACAAAAGTCACATGACCAAAGACGCACCCGGTGCTTTTTTATTTGACTGCTGAAGCATCTTTAAGTTTCTCAACGTACTTTTGCGCGTTCTCGGCAGCAATGCTTCCATCTCCGGTGGCTGTCACAATCTGGCGCAGTTCTTTCTGGCGTACATCGCCTGCCGCAAAAATGCCCGGTACCTCTGTTTCCATTTTTTCATTGGTGACAATATAGCCCTGATCATCGACAATGCCCAGTTCCTGAACAGCTGCAGTCAGCGGATTCATGCCCACGTAAATAAAAACACCATCAACCGGAAAATCGGATTCCTCACCGGTCTTTTTATTTTTCAGTGTCAGGCTGGACACTTTGCCGTCCGTCCCATTGATTTTCGTGCAGATCGTATCCCAGATGAAGTCAACCTTTTCATTATTAAACGCACGGGTTTGAAGAATTTTCTGCGCACGCAGCTGGTCGCGGCGGTGAATAATCGTCACACGTGAAGCAAAACGCGTCAGATAGGTGCCTTCCTCAACCGCAGAGTCGCCGCCGCCAATGACCGCCAGTCTCTTCTCCTTGAAAAATGCGCCGTCACATACCGCGCAGTAGGAGACACCGCGCCCGGCCAGTTCCTTTTCACCAGGGACACCAAGTTTGCGGTACTCTGCTCCGGTGGTTACAATAACTGTCCGCGCGCTGTACTGTTTACTGCCACAGTCAACCGTTTTAAATTCAGAACCATCGACAATTTTCTTGATATCACCGTATGCATATTCCGCGCCGAACTTTTTCGCATGTTCAAACATTTTGTTCGAAAGATCCGGGCCAAGAATGGATTCAAATCCCGGATAATTTTCAACTGCCTCCGTGTTGGCCATCTGTCCACCTGGAATGCCGCGTTCAATCATGAGCACGGACATATTGGCGCGTGCCGCATACACGGCGGCCGTCATTCCGGCGGGACCGGCACCTGCAATAATCACATCATAAATTTTCTGTTCTTCAGTCAATTCAACCCATTCCTTCCCTGACAATCTTTAAGTAAGCACAGATTCGTTTTACTATTGATTCAGTTTTACTTAATAATGATTATTATCTGCTCACCTGATAATTCTATGCTAAAGAATGGAGAGATCAAAGTCCAGAAAACTGCTCATTGTTCACTGCGCGCCATCTGCCCACCGTCGTTCAAGTGCAATTGATAATTGATGAATATGTTTGCGAATTCGATATAGTGATGTTCCTGCCTGCTCAGCTACCTTTTTTTGTGATTCGGATGCCCCATACTCTTTCTTCCATAAATAGATCAATGCACCCGCCCATCCGTGGATATCCGGTTCTTCTTCCGTAACAATTGAATCGACGACCGCCCAGAAGATGAAAATTTCCGGATGCTTCAGTGTCTCTTTTTCTCCGCCAACTAGCCGCTCTACTTCATGCATCATCTGAAGTCCAGGATCAATGAATCCCTGCTCATGTGCTCTGATGAAGCGATTGACAAGCAGAACCATTTCCGAATCAGCTCCGGTTTTCGCGGCATCCTGAAGCTGCAGCAGCATATGGCGACGTGCTGCATAAAAAAGCGCAAAAAAACGGTACGCCTGAACCTCGCCATGAACAGCTTGCAGTATCAGATCTTTTACCATGAAATTTTTCTCCGCCTCAGGTTCAAACATCATGTCCTGAATCTTACTGTATTTAAACGGATGAAACGGTTTGTCACTGAAATAATCCACACGGCTCCAGTTCTGATGCGCTACATGCTCATCCCCGCAGTGGTAAGCGGCAAGCGCCATCCAGAAAAAGAACACCTGATCCCGCCGTACACCGCGTTTCTCTGCTTCACGCAGCCAATAGTATGCACGCTCATACCTGCCGATAAACAAGTATGTTGAACCGATTTTCCCGCAGTGCTCCGAATAAAATGGATAAATCAGATTGAGCTGTTTCTCGATCCGGATTACTTCGTTTTGATCGCCAAGCTGTGCATAAAATGTAATTAGATTGCACAGTGCATGAATATTACCGGGATCTTTTTCCAGGACATGTTGCACTGCCTGAATGGCCTGATCTGTCTTTCCCAGTGAAAAGTAAGCGATGGATAAATTATTTTGAGCAGCTAAAAAGTCCGGTTCATTTTCAAGCACCTGCTGAAAGTGATGCACCGCTTCTTCAAAGTGACCATGCTCAAGTGCCAGACGCCCGCGCTCATGCAGCGGCAGGCACAGTGATTCTTCCTCATCTTCTGAATCACTTAATTCTGAACTCAGCAATTGATACAATTCCTTTGCCTCATGCCTGAACGATCCGTTCGGATCCAGGGTCAGATAGGTCTGCACCTCGTCCAAAGCTTCGCGGAAATCACCCAGATAGGTGTAATTATTTGCAATAAAGAAATAACAGTCTGTCATTGTCGCGTCGAGCTCATAAACGACCTTTTTCAGTAGCCGAATTGAAGCCTCATAGTGCTCAAGCTCGGCAAGAATCTCGGCCTGACGGCATAGATATTCAACGTTAGTGGGGTTGATCTTAAGTGCACGGTCCATGTATTTATTTGCACGGTCAAGATCCCCTGTCTGAAGAAAGACAAGCCCCTTTTGATAAAAAAAGTCACCGTCACAGTGAAATTCTACGACATGTGCTTTCTTTGTCCGATTACGCTCCTGCATCAACTTCTTTTCCCCCGTGCCTCTTTTTCCAATCCTGAATCATTATAGCATATCTGTGCATACTCTTTTTTAAAATTACGGACAAGTTACACTTTCCTGTAAAGGAAATATGGACAGGGATTGACTGGGTACACCAGCCCGGCATATAAAAAATCAGCCATGAGTCGTTGATTTATGATTTTTGGATGCATCGTCGCTGCGTTTGCCTGCTTGCTGCGGGGAAGTTGGAATCTGCGGGGCCTCGCCCCGCGATCAACAGGAACCTTTGCTCATTCCTTTCTTTTGCGTGATATATCGGTCTTTTCAGTACAGGTCTCTGGTGAAGACAAAGAGGCCGTCGCACTTATACGATAATCCGCTGAATTTTAAACACTCATATAGTATTTAAAAAAAATCCAGCCACTCTGTTCAGCGGCTGGTCTCATTTCTTCAAATCATGATATCCGAACTGTGGACGATCCCGAGCAAGTCGGTCATCGTATCCAGGATACAGTCCGGGCTTAATTCTTCAAGCATGGCCCGCCCTTTGAGCGACCAACCGACTGCTGCTGTCCGAACCTGCGCCTGTTTACCGGCCAGAATATCGGATGGACTGTCACCAACCATCATCGTTGAACCCGGCTGAGCAGAAAGAGCGTTCATGGCACGGACTAATGGCTCGGGATCAGGCTTGAGCCTTCTCACATCATCACCTGTCACAACCGTTTCAAAAAAACCAGTCATGTGCGTGTGCCTCAGACCGCGTTCCACCATATCCCGTTTCTTTGTCGAGACAACGCCGAGTCTGCAGCCATCCTGTTTCAAAGCTGTTAACGTTTCGCGTACATGAGGAAATTCTCTGACAAGCTGGTCGTGATAACGGCTGTTATGATCACGGTAAACCGCAATCATTTCATTGGCCATCGTTGTGCTGACCTGTCTAAAACTGGTCTCCAGTGATTCACCGATAAACGGAATCAGATCCTCCCGAGTAAATTTTCCCGGAAAATAACGATCAAGTGTATATTGGAATGAAGCCAGAATCAAGTGATTCGTGTCAATCAGTGTTCCGTCCAAATCAAATAATACCGTTTTTATCATTTATCCATCTCCCTCCAAAACTGAAAATCACCGCAGACCGAAATCCGTCTGCGATGATTGCTTCACCAGCATTTATTGGCCGTAACTCGGCCTGTTCTTCTTAGTGACTCTCCAATAGATGACGACTCCGATACCGACAACGATCAGAACAACAGAAAGCCATTGCGACACACGCAGCGGCCCGAGCATCAGACTGTCAGTCCGCAGCCCTTCAATGTAGCTGCGTCCGATGGCGTACCAGATGATATAACTGATGAACAATTCGCCGCGTTGCAGACGCACCGCGCGCCGGACAATCAGCAGCAACACAAAACCAGCAAAATTCCAGAGTGATTCGTAGAGAAAAGTCGGAATATAGTAGGTTCCGTTGATATACATCTGATTGACAATAAAATCAGGAAGATGCAAATGCTCCAATGCCGCGCGTGTCGTCGGTCCCCCATGCGCCTCCTGATTCATAAAATTTCCCCAGCGCCCGATCGCCTGGCCAAGAATAACGCTCGGCGCACAAATATCAGCAACCTTCCAAAAGGACAGGTGCTTTAACCTGCAATAGACAACGGCTGTCGCTACCGCACCGATCAGTGCGCCATAGATCGCGATACCGCCGTTCCAGATGGCAATAATCTGCTCGGGGTGTCTGGAATAGTAGCCCCACTCGAAAATCACGTAGTAAATGCGCGCGAAAATGACGGCAATAGGCGCAGCGTAAAGGATCAGATCCGTAAATGTGTCCGGAGGCAGCTGGTATCGCCGCCCTTCTCGAATCGCCAGCAACAATCCCAGTAATGCGCCAACAGCAATGATAATGCCATACCAGTAAATATGTAGCGCACCGATTTCAAATGCCACTCGATTGAGCGGTTCAATGCCTGAATTCATAAAAGCGACACCTCATGTTTTTTATAAGTCAACTACCGTCCATGCAAGCTGTCGTTCAGTCGGTCGGCAAATTGCTGGGCAGCATGGAAGCCCATATTTTTCAGGCGATAATTCATCGCCGCTACTTCAATGATCACCGCAAGATTTCGTCCTGGACGAACCGGGAGTACAAGTCTTGGAATCTCCGTATCAATCAGCTTAATTTTTTCTTCATCAAGACCAAGGCGGTCATACACCTTGCTCTGATTCCACAGTTCCAGATGGATTACCAGTGAGACGGTTTTATAGTTACGCACTGCACCGGCACCGAACAGTGTCATCACATTGATGATACCGAGCCCGCGAATCTCCAGCAGATGCTGAATCAGTTCAGGAGCGCTTCCCACAAGTTCCGACTCGCCTTCCTGACGGATCTCAACGGAATCATCCGCTACAAGCCTGTGTCCGCGCTTCACCAGTTCAAGTGCTGTTTCGCTTTTGCCGACACCGCTGTCACCAGTAATCAGCACACCCACGCCATATACATCGACGAGGACACCATGCACCGCCGTCATGGGCGCGAGCCTTGACTCTAAATAATTGGTGATCATGCTGCTCAGCCGTGTGGTCTGCATTTTTGACTGAAGCACAGGAACATGGCGCTTATTTGACGAAATAATGAATTCGTCCGGAACTTTAATCCCGCGTGAAATCACAATACACGGCGTCTGATCCGTACACAACTGAGACGTCCGCTTATAGCGCTCATCCATACTCAGCTCATTAAAGAAGGAAAGCTCAGTTCGTCCAAGCAGCTGCAACCGCCGTCTCGGATAATAAGTAAAATAGCCAGCAATTTCCAGACCGGGACGGGATATATCACTGACGATGATTTCACGGTCCAATCCTTCTTTACCGCTCACCAGCTTCAAATCAAAATGCTCGATTAATTCACGCACACGCACTTTGTTCATGATCAAGTCTGCCGTCGGAACTGGTCCGCATTCTTCCGTCATGACGCCTCTGGCTTTCCAGATTGACAATACGTTCAGGAAGCATGAAATCCGCCTGGCCAGGCGTACATGCCTGAGGGAGAGTATGACATTCCTCCGTTTCTATCTGTTAGTGCGCCGAGGAGTCGGTTCGGCGCTCCCTCAGGATTTTCTAATCGTGCAACGAGACGGAGAACAGCCCATCTGCATCCACTTTTTCTTCATTTTACCATAGAATAAACACATAGTAGAAAACAATCTCATGAGAAGACCTGGGTTCATTAAGCCTTCGCAAGGTTGAAAATTCCGCAGGATGTGACATCTGCGCGCACATAATCAGCAGAAGAATATTGCATTGATATAGCTCTTCTTAAAGGTTATAAGGCGCCGTTAAATTTTACCGCTGGTTTTTTCAGTTCTTTTTTTACGAATGAACCTATCCGTATAACTGACCAACATGGCATTTAACAAACAGCTCTGTTTAAAAATAGTCATGTTTTTGTTGCCCCATTGTTTGGACGAAAGGCACAAGACTCTGAGGAATGCACGAGTTAATGCAGGCTAAAGCGAGACCCCGCCGCGTGTAAAACGAGCTGAGATGCTCACGGACCGCCCGTGGCCATGCACTGTTGATGCGAGCGTCTGCAACAAAAACAGCAGTCAGATTTAACAGATCCTGACAAAAAACATGTACGAATCGCCGGGCCGAAAAAGGATATCACTTAATCACGCCGCAAAGGTTTAACGATAAAGTTCTGAATGATCAGCTGGCAGATCGCCATAATAATCGCCACAATCAAAGCGCTTCCGAATCCATCAAGCTCAAACGACGGCCCCATGATAGCAGACGTCAGCAGCAACATAAATGCATTGATCACAAAGATAAAGAAGCCGAGCGTAAGAACCGTCGCGGGAAGTGAAAAGAGAATCAGGATCGGGCGTACAAACAGATTTAAAAAGGATAAAATAAGGCTGGCCGCAAAGGCTGAGCCAATGCCGGAGATCTGAACCATTGTATGAAGATAACCAGCAAGTGTCATTAAGATCACCATATTTATGATGACATTCAATAAGGTCTTTGCCAACCAGTTTTTAAACAAAAAGCGTCACACTCTCTCTGGAATAATTAGATAAGCTATGAAATAACCAAGCAGGCATGGAAAGCCGGCCGTCGCAATGGTGAGGACCACAAAGCCAAGACGGATGACAGTCGGATCAACATTGAAGTAGTCACCGATACCGCCAAGCACACCGCCGAGTATTCGATTATCCCTTGATCGGTACAATCTTTTCTGCATCTATACTCCCTCCTGCTCATTTCATCTTATTTTACTATACCCTTTGCTCATTCCAATTCACAAGAAAATTTTCCGGATCAGTTGAAAAACTTTACATGAGCATTATTTTTCCGCAATCTGCTGCTGTCCCCACAGATGCTGTTCCATCCGCACGCGGTCGCGCTCCAGAATCGGTTTTAAGTATTTTCCGGTGTACGATTCCTTTGTTTCCGCTACTTTTTCCGGTGTTCCGGTAACCACGACTGTGCCGCCGCCATTACCGCCTTCCGGTCCGAGATCAATCAGATGATCGGCGCATTTAATCACATCTAGATTGTGTTCGATAATCAGTACGCTGTCACCGCTGTCCACTAATGCCTGAAGTACATCAAGCAGTCTGGAGATATCATCCATATGCAGACCGGTTGTCGGCTCATCAAGAATATACAGCGCACGCCCTTTTGTCCTGCGGTAAAGCTGCGATGCCAGTTTTACCCGCTGCGCCTCACCGCCGGAAAGCGTCGTTGCTGGCTGGCCAAGGCGAATATAGCCAAGGCCCACGGCGTATAAGGGTTCAAGTCTCCGCTTAATGCGTGGCACATTTTTGAAAAATTCCAGTCCTTCTTCAACGGTCATATCCAGTACATCAGCAATTGTTTTTCCTTTATAGGTTACTTCAAGTGTCTCCCGATTATAGCGTTTTCCGTGGCAAACTTCACACGGCACATAGACATCCGGCAGGAAATGCATTTCAATTTTAATAATTCCGTCACCGGTGCACGCCTCACAGCGTCCCCCCTTGACATTAAAACTGAAACGTCCTTTTTTATAACCACGGACTTTTGCCTCATTGGTTGCCGCAAACACGTCACGGATCATATCAAAGACACCCGTATAGGTTGCCGGATTGGACCGTGGCGTACGCCCGATCGGTGCCTGATCGATCTGAATGACACGATCCAGCTCCTGAACACCTTTGATCTGCCTGAATTCGCCTGGAACATCATGCCGCCCGTGCAGCTTCTGTGCCAGCGCTTTGAAAAGAACTTCATTGACCAATGTACTTTTCCCCGAACCGGAAACGCCGGTCACAACCGTCATGACACCAAGCGGAAAACTGACGCTGATATTTTTCAGATTGTTTGCCTTGGCGCCGATCACTTTAATCGCACGTTTGCTGATTTTTCTCCGCTTCACCGGAACAGGGATAAACTTGCGTCCAGACAGATACGCGCCTGTAAGCGAATGGGGATCACGCATAATCTCTTCCGGCGTCCCCATTGCCGTGATCCTGCCGCCGTGTTCGCCGGCTCCGGGACCAACGTCAATAATATAGTCAGATGCCCGCATGGTGTCCTCATCATGTTCCACAACGATCAAAGTATTGCCAAGATCGCGCATTCCGAGCAGAGAACGGATTAAGCGGTCATTGTCCCGCTGATGCAGTCCGATTGACGGCTCGTCCAAAATATAGAGGACGCCCATCAGCTGTGAGCCGATCTGAGTCGCGAGCCGAATACGCTGGGCTTCACCGCCGGAAAGTGTTCCCGCTGCACGGCTCAGTGTCAGATAATCCAAACCGACGTCAATCAGAAACTGTGTCCGCTGCCTGATTTCACGCAGAATCAGCCGGGAAATTGTCTGCTCTTTCTCCGTCAGATGCAATTCGTCAAAAAAAGCGATCATTTCACGAATCGGCATCTGCGTGACTTCACTGATATGCCTGCCGCCGATTTTTACCGCCAGCGCTTCCGGACGAAGACGATGTCCGTGACAGGTCGGGCAGGGTTTTTCCATCATATATTCAGACATCTGCTCGCGGATAAAGTCGGAGCCCGTCTCTCGATATCTGCGGCTGATGTTGTTCAGTACACCTTCGAAATACATCTCTTTGTCACGGACATCGCCGAATTCATTTTCATAATGAAAGTGAATGCGCTCCGTTCTTGATCCATGAAGAATCAAATGCAGCTTATCTTCGGGAAGCCGTGAAACCGGAACGTTCATATCAATACCGAAATGCGCACATGCTGCTTTAAGCAGCTGCGGATAATACTGAGAACTGGTAGGCTCCCATGCAGCGATGGCACCGTCGGCCAGCGATTTCGAACGGTCGGGAATGACAAGATCCACGTCAACTTCCATGCGCGAACCGAGTCCATCACAATCCGGGCATGCGCCGAACGGGCTGTTGAACGAAAACAGACGCGGTTCAAGCTCACCAATCGAAAACCCGCAGTATGGACAGGCGTGGTGTTCTGAAAACAGCAGTTCCTCACCGCCGATGATATCGACAACAACACGTCCATCGGCTAATTTTGTTGCCGACTCCAGTGAATCGGCCAACCGCGCCTCGACATTAGGCTTGACAATGATGCGGTCAATGACAACGTCAATGGTATGTTTTTTATTTTTTTCAAGCGTAATTTTTTCGGTGACCTCGTGCATCTCGCCATCGACACGTACGCGAACATAGCCTTTTTTCTTCAGTTCCTCCAATGTTTTCGCATGAGTTCCTTTTCTTCCGGCAATAATCGGTGCGAGAATCTGCAGTTTGGTCCGCTCCGGATAATCCATAATCCGGTCTACCATCTGTTCAATGGTCTGTGATGTAATCTCAATACCGTGTGTCGGGCAGAACGGATGGCCGATACGGGCAAAAAGAAGGCGCATATAGTCATAGATTTCCGTGACCGTTCCAACAGTTGAGCGCGGGTTGTGACTGGTCGTTTTCTGGTCAATGGAGATCGCCGGTGACAGACCTTCGATTGCATCAACATCTGGCTTATTTGACTGGCCGAGAAACTGGCGTGCATAGGCGGAGAGAGATTCCACATAGCGCCGCTGTCCTTCCGCATAGATCGTATCGAACGCCAGCGATGATTTCCCTGAACCGGACAAACCGGTGACCACGACCATTTTGTCTCGGGGGATGGTGACATTCACATTCTTCAGATTGTGTTCTCTTGCACCTTTGACGACAATATTTTCAAGTACCATATACCATTATCCCTCCGCCTTCAGTTCATAGAGCGCATCTCTCAGTTCTGCCGCACGCTCAAAGTCAAGCGCCTTTGCTGCCTGCTTCATTTCCTGTTCAATACTGATGATTGCTCTGTTTCGTTCGTTCTTTGTCATTTTTTTCTTTTTCTTCCTGCCAGAAGACTCCTGTTTTACTTCATAGGTTGCTTTAATCAATTCAGGAATTGCCTTCTGTATCGTTTTCGGTGTAATATGATGTGCCTCATTAAATGCTTTTTGAATTGTCCGCCTGCGCGCAGTCTCATCCATCGCCATACGCATTGAGTCCGTTATTTGATCGGCATACAGAATGACGCGTCCTTCGGCGTTACGTGCCGCACGGCCAATTGTCTGAATCAGCGAACGTTCCGAACGCAGAAATCCTTCCTTGTCAGCATCAAGAATGGCAACCAGCGAAACTTCCGGAATATCCAGTCCCTCACGAAGCAGGTTGATGCCGACAAGCACATCGAATTCACCGCGCCTCAGATCACGGATAATTTCGATGCGTTCGAGCGTCTTGATCTCCGAATGCAGATAATTGACTTTAATGCCCATACCTTTCAGATAATCGGTCAGATTCTCCGCCATCTTTTTTGTCAGTGTGGTCACCAGCACGCGTTCTTTTTTCTTAACACGAATATTAATCTCGTCATAGAGATCATCAATCTGCCCCTTGATTGGACGAACTTCGATTTCCGGGTCCAAAAGTCCTGTAGGCCGGATAATCTGTTCAATCGGTTTGCCGGAATGCTCCAGTTCATAATCCGCCGGTGTGGCCGAAACGTAGACAATCTGGTTAATATGCGACTCGAATTCATCAAAAGTAAGCGGCCGGTTGTCCTTTGCTGACGGAAGCCGGAAACCGTGGTCGACAAGTACATTTTTCCGTGCCTGATCGCCATTATACATCGCCCTTATCTGCGGCAGCGTTGCATGCGATTCATCGACCATGATCAGGAAATCATCGGGAAAATAGTCAAGCAGTGTATAGGGTGATTCACCGGGCTTGCGAAAGGTCAGGTGGCGTGAATAGTTCTCAATGCCAGAACAGAAACCGACCTCTTCCATCATCTCAAGATCGTAACGTGTGCGCTGCTCCAGGCGCTGGGCCTCCAGAAGCTTGCCTTGTTCATTCAGCACACTCAGCCGTTCTTCAAGTTCCTTTTGAATGTTCACAATGGCTTTTTTCATTTTTTCCTGGCCGGTGACAAAGTGTGAAGCCGGGTAGATAGCCACATGCTCGCGCTCGCCGACAATTTCACCGGTCATCGGGTCCATTTCTGTGAGCCGGTCAATTTCATCACCGAAAAATTCAACGCGAATACAGTGATCGTCGCGTGATGCAGGGAAAATTTCGACGACATCGCCGCGGACACGGAATGTGCCACGCGTAAAGTTAATGTCATTGCGTGTATACTGAATATCGACAAGTTCGCGCAGCATGGCGTTCCGTTCCTTTTCCATACCCTTTCGCAGCGACAGGACAAGCGAACCATACTCTTCCGGTGAACCTAAACCGTATATACAGGACACACTGGCGACGATAATAACATCTCGGCGCTCGAACAGCGCGCTCGTCGCTGAATGACGCAATTTATCAATCTCATCATTAATGCTGGAGTCTTTTTCAATATAGGTATCCGTCTGCGGAATGTAAGCTTCCGGCTGATAGTAATCATAATAACTGACAAAATACTCGACAGCATTATTGGGGAAAAATTCCTTAAATTCATTATAAAGCTGCCCGGCCAGTGTTTTATTGTGCGCGATGACCAGCGTTGGTTTGTCGACTTGCGCAATGACATTCGACATCGTAAATGTTTTCCCGGTGCCGGTCGCGCCGAGCAGCGTCTGGTGCTTCTTACCGCTCCTGATGCCATCGACCAGTTCCCGGATTGCTTCAGGCTGGTCACCCTGCGGATTAAAATGAGATGCAAGCTGGAATTTCATCGTGCCGTCCTCCAAACTTTTGTACCTTTTTATGTGTTAATACTTTTTCTGTCAGGATAGTGTGAATTAATGGTTGTTCATTAAGCTGAAAAACGTGGAAAGTTCATGCTTTTCGCAATAGTGCTCATTTGTATTAAAGCGAATCTTAACCCTTTAATACAGCTTTTTGTCATAAACCCGAAAAAATCTTTCTTAAAAAAGTATACCATCCTTAAATAGAAAAGAACAGCAAAATACGAACGGATATTCTCAATTACTATTTGAAGTGCTCTTGATACAAGCCAAACAGCTTCTTTTATTCCATATATTTTCATTTAAGCGGGGTATGAATATTTCTATCGCATTAGAGAGACCAGGCTAAGTCTAGTCCTTATTTCCGCACGATGCGGTGTGTACAGACGTACTTTCACAGGATCTTGTTTGACTGCGATTTACCGACCATTCAGCATGATTTACCGGTCATTCGTCACTATTTACCGGCGCGCACGCGTTTCCACAGTTTTCAGCCAGAGTCTTTGATCTATTTATTTTGTTGGCATCAGTGCTCCAAGCTGCTCGCTTGCCGCGGACCTCCTCGGACACTTAGAATCTGCGGGATCTCACTGGCACCTGATCAACAGGAACGCTCCGCTGGCATCTCGCGTTTTCGTATCTTGCTTACCTTTATGCTTAGCAAAATCTTATACTTTCTTTCTTAACCTGGAAACAAAAAACTTCCATGGCAGATGCCACAGAAGTTATTCAAAATGGTTTTCAGGATTTAATGTCTTCGCCAATGTACTTTTCAATTTCAGTCACAATTTTTTTTGCGGCTTTACGGCTTAATATCAGCTTGCCGTTCGCCAGTACCAGATTGTCCGGCGAAACTTCATTTGTAATCTGACAAGCCATATTGGGCACATACTTTTTGAAGATAATCCGGTCATCCTCAGTGAAGATTTCGAGCGGATCGCCTTCTTTAATATTCAAGGTCCTTCTCAATTCAATCGGAATCACGACACGACCCAACTCATCAACCTTGCGCACAATACCTGTTGATTTCATTTGTGTTCTCCTCTCCATTGTCTGTGCCAGCCGACTGCACTTTATCTAGATTATAGCACCATTTTGCAATACTTCGGACAATTTTGTAACCTTCACACACAAGAGGCAAATTTTCACAGAGTCGCCGATCGTTTCAAAGCCACCCACTTTTTAACAGCAGCAGGAAGTAAAAATAATGGAACAGTCGGTTTTGGAAGCCGCATGACTCATTTGCTCAGCTCTGCGGGCAGCGCATCACTTAAAGCTACTCCGTCTTTTTCTAGCAAAAAGGCAGGGAAAGCCGATGCAGTTCCGTCTCCGTTTCCTTGTTCCGATTATATTATTCGAATGTGCACTCAGCTATTTGTCTTCTGTTTCAAATCCCACTGATCTGCTTCAAGAAAAAGCAGGCCAATCTTATAATCGTCGTTCTCATGAATCGGACCCTTCGCAAAACGCTGTTCCCCGAAACGATCAATGACTTCAAGCTTGCAATAGGCCGCATGTTTTTGCAGCGCCGCATAAAAATCATCGACACTGCTGATATCCCGATCATTGGCACGCCGGATTTCTTCTCCCGGCATAATGCCCATGCGCGCACCAAGTGAATGAGGAATCACACCGATGACCCTTAGCCCCCTGCCTGGCATGACAAAATAAAACGGACGCGTTTCACGCAGATGATGGTGATACCACACAAGTATCAGTCTGCTGATGAACACCGCAGCGGCCGCAAGGAGCACAAGTAACGGCAAACGGAAAAGAGCTGCCGCAGCAACAATCAGCGCAGCACCACAGGTTGTGATCAGCATCCAAAGTGCGGACTGCCTGACCGCGGGACGCGGCAAGGTATAAGTAATCAGCTGCGCAATACCGACACCAACCGGGAAAAGCGCTAAGCCAAATGATGATCCATCGCTAAAAAACGGCCAGAGACCAACTGAAGAAACCGCCCCATGCGTCGGCACAAGTATCATGAGCGGTACAATCCACAACTGGCAGGCTTCATGTGCCCCAACCAGACCACCGCGATGGCTGTCAATCAAACGTGGCGAGGTCTGGTGTGCGCCCCAGAAAAAGATCAGCACGGTTTCCACAGCCAGCGTCACAACCAGAAAAACACCGAATGACACTGCGTTTATGTGCTGAATGTCCATGAGCCAGTGATTAATCGTCGGAGACGCAGTACGGAAATCTGGGATCAGATAAGCCGAAACCAGGGCCAGTCCAACCGCAATTGCCGGAGACAAAAAGCGCAGGCGACACGTAAACAGCGTGACGGTATAAGCGAGTGTTAATAAAACCAGCACCCCGGGCGTAAGACTGACACCTGACACAAGCAGTACAACCGAACCGGCAATACCGATCATCAGACTTGGCATCATGCTTGCGAAAATTGTATTGAACATGCCATACGCTTTCACGTGGAATGACAGTCGCTCACGGCGTACCCGCTGCGCGCTGTATAAAAACAGCGCGATAACAAGCAGGTACAGCAGCGGATTGATTAAAAAAGAGAATATCCCCCAAAAAAATGTCCCAACAATGTCCATCCGTTATTCCCCCACGTTTGATCACGAATAATGGCTGAGCCAAAGACAGCCACTCGATCTGATCATCTGAAAAAATTCGCTATGCGGCGATGAATGGTCAGCATCGCCATCTTTCTTTCATTATACATGAGCGAACTCTTCAATGTGGATTGTCACGAAATTTTTATGCTCTGGGCTGGCCTTTGTCGTTTCAGCACAGTTGACTGGCTGTGATTTATCGTTCATTCAACCCTATGAGTCGACATTTCGCTTCTACTTTCCACTGCTTCGTTACGAATTGCAGCGGCTTCGTTTCTACTTCTCACCGTTTCGTTACAAATTTTCCTTTTCATCGCCAAGAGTCCGGCTACCCAAAGAAGGGTGTCTCATCGTCAAATAGACTTTTGAGACACCCTCTTTTCTTATTTTTATCAGCGATCCATGTCTTTTTCAATTTCAGTAATGGCCGCCTCAAGCTGCCGATCATTTTCTTGTGCTTTGATCGCAGTCAGCGTTGCCTGTTGCAGTGCATCGGCCGTTTTCTGATCAATCGTGCCGGTTACGGTTAGCTTCTGGTCTTTCTGAAATTCCCGAACTGCATGAACCGTCTGTTTACTGAAGTAGCCGTCGGTACGTCCCGGCTTTTTTCCGGCGGCTTCCAGCATTTTCTGTGCGTCAGCAATCGTTGTGCTTGTTTGATCCGCCTTCAATTTCTTTCCTTTATCCAGGTTAATTGGGGACGCGTAAAAGTAGGCAGGCTGCTTTATCTCAACAGTTGGCTTGATTCCTTTTTTGTGAATCCAGTTGCCATCCGGTGTCAGCCATTTGTCCGTTGTCAGTTTCAATTCACTCTTATCGGACAATTCAATGCCCTGCTGAACGGTACCTTTTCCGAAGGTTTTCACGCCAACCAGCGGATAGCCTCCCGCCTCGTGCAGTGCGCCGGCAAGAATCTCGGAAGCAGAGGCAGATCCGCCATCAATCAACGCAGCAATCGGATAATCTTTCTTCTTCTTCAGCGTTGAGTAGAATGGCTGCTTTTTCCCGGCACGATCTTCAATCTGGACGACTGGTTTTTTGGAGGCAATCAGCAAATTACCGATTTTTTCCACAGCCTGAAGATACCCCCCGGGATTTCCGCGTACATCAACGATCAGTCCTTTGATCTGTTTTTCCTCGACCTTGCTGAGCGCGGTGCTGAACTCACGGTCTGTATTTTCATTGAATTGAGTAATCGCAATATAGCCGATTGGTTGTCCGTCATGCTTCAGTACCTTGCTCTCGACCGTACGGATCGGGATCGTGTCTCGCTTAATCGTAAAGGTCAGTTCATTGCTGACACCGGGCCGCTTAATGCCAAGGCGGACAGTCGTTCCTTTTTTTCCGCGAATACGATTGACTGCCTGGTTAATATTCAACCCCTCGGTTGATTTCCCATTAATTGTGACAATTGCATCTTTTGGTTTCAAACCGGACTTTTCCGCCGGCGATCCCTTGATTGGCGATACCACGGTGACCTGCTTGCCGACCATCTGGACTTCCGCACCAATTCCTTCAAATGATGAAGACAATGATTCCGTGAAGTCGGAAGCCGTTTTGGCATTCATATAGCTGGAAAACGGATCATTCAGTGCTTCGATCATGCCATTAATAGCACCGTCATACAATTCGGAACTGCTGATTTTCCGAAAATATTCTTTTTCAATCAAATCATGGATTGCCTTCAGTTTTGCAGAATCTTTGTCGGCCGCCGTCACTTCTGACGTGGCAGCCGCCGCTGAGTCCTGGTCGTGATTCTGGACAAAGCTGAACACTGCATAAGAGCCTGCAGCACCCACAATCAGCGAGATCGCCATCAGCAAGGCGACGACTTTGCCGCTGAATTTTTTCATAAAAAACTGCCTCCTCAGTAAACGCGTTCAACCGTAAATAATATGCCGATCAAACAGAACTTATCCTCTATCATACAGCAGTGCCGCAAGATTGTCCTACACGATGAGTACGTGTTCATTTTACCCTGCATGACCCTAAAATTATAACATGGTGGACTAAATTCAGCGTCATGCTACTCTTTCCTTGATGGATTACCCTCCTGTGAACAGTCATATCGGGTTTTTGAATCAAATGTCTCCGTTTGCATCCCGGTTTTAATAAAATGAGCGATTAATAAAAGAGTATCTCATTGTCAGGAAAATGACTATAGAGATACCCCGATTTTTCAACATCCTGCTACGGATAAATGACACGGATCATTTTCCACGGATGAGCCGGCAGGCAGTTAAAGGAATCCTGATTTTCAGATCTTCAGGAATTTCCGTACCGAATTCATACTTCCCCACACGCCGATCAATGCACCGATGCCGATCAGAAGCAGACTCAGATTCAGTGTCATCGTTTGATATGGAATCAGTCTGATGAACATCTGCTGAAGGTTGCCGCCAAGATTGTAGTAGGCAAACCGATACACAACCATCAATACGATCACAGGGATAATTGAACCAAGAACCCCCATGACCAGCCCCTCAATAAAGTAAGGCCAGCGGACAAAGGCGTTGGTCGCACCAACAAGTTTCATAATCTCGATTTCACGACGGCGGGCCACGATCGTCAATTTAATCGTATTAGCAATCAGGAATACAGAAGTAAACAGCAACCCGATAATCAGAACGATTCCGACATTCCGTGCAATTCGGATAAATCGGAAAAGTTTTTCTACCGTCCCTTTTCCATAACGCACATCCGTGACGTTCTGATAATCCTTTACCGTATTCGCGACACCGATCGTCTGCTCCGGCTTCTTCGTCTTCAGGATAAACGCGTTTGGCAGCGGGTTCTCCTTTTGCAGATCCGTAAAGCTCTGTTTGTCGTTACCGAGACTTTCAAGCAGACTGTCCAGTCCTTCTTTCTTTGATTGGAAGCGAACCGACTGCACATTGGGAATCTTCTGCAATTCCTGCTCCAGTGTTTTCTGCTGCGTCTTGGTAATCGATTGATCCAGATAGACGCGCACTTCAACGTCACTTTCAATATCGCCGGCAATCTTATTCAGATTGAACATAACCATCAGGAATAGTCCGACCAGAAGAAGGGAAACTGTAACGGCACTCACGGATGCGAACGTCATCCAGCCGTTTCGGCCAAGGCTCTTAAAACTTTCATTGACATGTCTCTTCAATGTTCTAATTTTCATAGCCATAATCCCCTTCTTGCTCATCGCGTACAATCATGCCGCCTTCAAGCGCAACCACGCGATGCCGAATCTTGTTGACAATATCACGGTTGTGTGTCGCCATCACAATCGTTGTTCCCTGTTCGTTAATCCGTTTGAACACTTCCATAATCTGCCAGGATGTCTCAGGATCGAGGTTACCGGTTGGTTCATCAGCGATCAGGACCGGTGGACGGTTGCAGATTGAACGTGCGATTGAGACGCGCTGCTGCTCGCCGCCGGACAGCTGATCGGGAAATGAACGCATTTTATGCTTTAAACCGACAAGATCCAGAACTTCGACAACACGACGTTTAATCTGTCTCGGATGTTCCTCAATCACTTCCAATGCAAAGGCAACATTTTCATAGACAGTCAGTTTTGGCAGCAGGCGAAAATCCTGAAACACAACGCCGATTTTACGCCGGAAATACGGAACCTGCCGTTCTCGTAAATTAGCAATGTTTTTATTGTTAATGAAAATTTTGCCGCGTGTCGGCTTCAATTCTCTGAAGATCATTTTTATAAATGTCGATTTCCCTGCCCCGCTTGGACCAACAACGTAAACAAATTCGCCCTGTTTGACAGACAGATCAATGCCATTCAGTGCCATGACCCCGTTCGGGTAGGCCTTCCAGACATTTTGCATCACAATTACGTCTTCCATAGAAATTCTTCCCCCAAAGTCCTTTTTCCCATATTTTGTCGAACGATCTCATAATCTGTCTGATTATATTTTTCTACAAAAACATTCGTATGCAGGATCAAAATGCGCGGGTTGCCGATGAAAAGATCGCTCACTCACCATTATTTCCCGAGAAATAAATCAACCATATGCACATCATTATGTATGTGAATCGAACAATTTTCATTATACCATCGAAACCGTGTCGATTACGCGAGAAAAATATTACATTTCAATTTCAAATACATAATCGAATTGAGGAGAAAAAGATCGAAACCGTGGAGGATGATTGCATCGGAATATAAAAAAAACACGCCTGCGCATGTTTTATGATCGCTGATAAAAACCTTTTCCGAACACTTCGGTTGCATTGGTAATAATGAAAAACGAATCCGCATCAATAGACTTAACAAGCTGCTTCAGATGAGTCAATTCACTTTGTGAAACAACGGTCATCAGCATCGGCCGATCATCGCCGGTGTATCCGCCCTGGCTGACAATGCGCGTCACACCACGATCAATTTCCTGCAGGATCGCCTGACGCAGTTCATCTTCCTGGTCAGAGACAATCAGTGCCATTTTCTCGGTGTTAAAACCAAGCTGAACAACATCAATCATTTTTGCTGTCAAATAGATGCTGATCAGTGCATACAGTGCTGCTTCAAGCGACATAAAAAATGCAGAGCTCAGGACGATGATTCCATCCAGTATCGAGACACAAAAACCAAGCGTTATGCCGCTGAACTTCTGAATGATTTGCCCGGCAAGTGCCGTTCCGCCGGTAGATCCACGGCCACGAAACACAATACCAAGACCGATACCGGTGCCGACACCGCCGAACAGTGCCCCAAGGAGCGGGCTGTCCGTTGCTGCAGGAATACCGCTCGTCAAAAATACGGAAAGCGGCAGCATAACTGAACCGAGCAGCGTCTTCATAGCGTAGTCGACATAGCCGAAGCTGCGTCCAAGCACAAATAAACCCAGGACAAAAATAGGAATATTGAAGCCCCAGAGAACATAGGACGGTTCCCAGCCAAGATTCCAATGCAGCACAATACTGATCCCTGCCACACCGCCAGAAGCAATATGTGTCGGAAGCATAAATGTGTTAAAAGTAATGCCGACAATGAATGAGCCAATGATCACAAGTAAATAGTCCATAACTACAGCCGCCGTTCCACGCTCTGGGACGACGTGCTTGTCTCTTTTCCTAAAAAAGTGCATGCAAAATCTCCTTTACCCACCCGATGAGATGGCCGAATGTTCTTATTCTAATTCATCCGGACGGATGCGGTCAATTAAGGAAGCGCTGCAATTTGAAATTCGTTATCACCTTGCTGAGGTCCATTACCCGTTTTATTCTTTGAAACAAATTCGATGTTATTTTGATACAACTTTTTTCGTTTGATAAGAATGCGATGTTGTTTGATACAACTTTGTCCTCCACCGATCAATACCTTTTCATCCTTCACCAGCTAAAATACAAGAACCGGCCGAAGCCGGTTCTCTCACCAAACAAATTATTTATTTTCACAGATGAAGACGCAGGTAGGCATCGATGAACGGATCAATGTCGCCATCCATGACGCGGTTGACATCACCGATTTCAACATTTGTGCGGTGGTCCTTGACCATTGAATAAGGATGAAAAACATAGGAGCGAATCTGGCTGCCCCAGCCGATCTCCTTCTGCTCGCCATGGAGAGCAGCCATTTCGGCCTCTTTCTTCTCTTCTTCCAATTGATACAGACGTGCTTTCAGCATCTTCATCGCCTGATCACGGTTCTGAAATTGCGAGCGCTCAGACTGGCAGCTGACGACAATACCTGTTGGTATATGGGTCATACGAACCGCCGATGACGTTTTATTAATGTGCTGACCGCCAGCACCGCTCGACCGGAAGACATCGACTTTCAGATCTTCAGGCCGGATATCGACTTCAATGCCGTCATCAAGTTCCGGGACCACTTCACACGAAACGAATGATGTGTGGCGTCGCCCGGCAGCGTCAAAAGGTGAAATGCGAACCAGACGGTGAATGCCCTTCTCTGCCTTCAGATAGCCGAATGCATCCGGCCCCTTAATCAGCAGCGTGACACTTTTGACTCCGGCTTCATCGCCGGGAAGGTAGTCAAGTGTTTCGACGGCAAAGCCTTTGTTCTCTGCCCAGCGTGTGTACATGCGCAGCAGCATCGAAGCCCAGTCCTGCGCTTCGGTACCACCGGCACCCGGATGAAGCTCCAGAATCGCATTATTCCGGTCATGCGGGCCGCTCAGAAGCAGTCTGGTTTCATAATGGTTGAATGCATGACGTGCCTCTTCAAGGGATTCTTCAAGTTCGGCCTTCATGTCTGCATCGTTCTCTTCTTTGACTAATTCATAGGCAACCTGAAGGTCTTCATACTTACTTTCAAGATCGCTCAGACTGTCGACCTTGCCTTTCAGTTCGTTGGATTCATCGATCACCTTCTGGGCCTTTTCATTATCATCCCAAAAACCAGGCATCGACATTTTTTCATCCAGCTCTGCAATTCTTGCCTTTTTATTATCTAAGTCAAAGAGACCCCCTAAATGCTTTGAGACGAACTTCCATCTCATCAATTTCGTGTTTCATTTCAGGTAAATCCATGTTCATCCTACTTTCTCTTTCCCACAGATCATTTTCCGTGGCAGTTTTTATATTTTTTGCCGCTGCCGCATGGACAAGGATCGTTCCGACCGACATGCACTTTACGGCGGATCGGTTTCTTTTTCACCGGTTCGTCATCCTGACCGCCGGAAATGACGCGCAGGCCATGCGTTACCTGCTCGCGCTGAATGGGTTCCTCGCGAATTTCCGCTTTCATAAGGAAGCTGACAATTTCTTCATTGATGCTGGCAATCATTTCTTCGAACATTTTGAAGCCTTCAATATTATATGCACGATATGGGTCGACCTGACCGTATGCCCGCAGATAAATGCCCTCGCGGAGCTGCTCCATTGCATCAATATGATCCATCCACTTTGTATCCACTGTACGCAGTGTGATCACGCGTTCGAATTCACGCATCCTCTCAGGAGTAAACTGTTCTTCTTTTTCGTTGTAACGGGCGATCGCCTTCGCATACAGATCGTCGATCATCTCTTCCGGATCTTTGCCTTCCAGATCCTTCAGTGTTAACTCACCCTCATTGAATATTTTCGCATTCAGGTAGTCAATTACGCTTTGAAGATCCCATTCTTCCGGCACTTCCTTCTCCGGCGTATGCGCGCGAACCAGATTCTCGATCACAAGCTTGATCATGCCTTCGATGTCCGGGCGCAGATTCTTCGCTTCCAGCACTTCATCGCGCTGCTTGTAGATGATCTCACGCTGCTGACGCATGACATCATCGAATTTCAGCAATTGCTTTCGAGCATCAAAGTTATTGCCTTCCACACGTTTCTGCGCAGCTTCTACCGACCGGCTGACAAGCTTGCTTTCAATCGGTGAAGTGTCATCCATACCGATTTTTTCCATCCAGTTCTTCATTTTATCCGAGCCGAACCGTTTCATCAAGTCATCTTCAAGCGACAGATAAAAACGAGATTCACCAGGATCGCCCTGACGACCGGAACGGCCGCGCAGCTGGTTGTCAATACGACGCGATTCATGGCGCTCCGTACCGAGAATGAACAGACCGCCAAGCTCCGCGACGCCTTCACCGAGCTTAATATCGGTACCACGGCCGGCCATGTTCGTCGCAATTGTGACCGAACCAGCCTGACCGGCGTTCTCGATGATTTCCGCTTCACGTGCATGGTTCTTCGCATTCAGAACATTATGCGGAATACCGCGCCTCTTTAAAAGTTTCGAAATCAGTTCCGAGGTTTCAACGGCAACCGTACCGACAAGCACCGGCTGGCCGCGATGATACAGCGTCGCAATTTCTTCGACAACCGCATGAAACTTGCCCTTCTGCGTTTTATAGATCAGATCCGGATTGTCAACACGAATCATGGGTTTATTCGTTGGAATTTCAATAACATCCATGTTGTAGATGCTCTGGAATTCTTCTTCTTCGGTTTTTGCCGTACCAGTCATACCGGACAGCTTCGCATACATACGGAAAAAGTTCTGCAGTGTAATCGTAGCCAAAGTTTTGCTTTCGCTCTGGATGTCCAGACCTTCCTTGGCCTCGATCGCCTGATGGAGCCCTTCGCTGTAACGGCGTCCCTGCATCAGACGGCCGGTGAACGGATCAACAATCACAATTTCGCCGTCCTGCACAACATAATCCTGATCACGATGCATAATCGCATGGGCCTTCAGCGCTTCATTCACATGATGATTAATCGTGACATTCTTATAATCATACAGGTTTTTAATACCGAAGAAGTTCTCCGCCTTGGTCATGCCCTCTTCAGTCAGCTGCACCGATTTTGTCTTCAGATCGACCGTAAAATCCTGTTTTTCGGACAGGAGACGCGCAAACTGATTAGCACGCACGTACAGATCGGTTGATTTTTCCGCATTACCGGAAATAATCAGCGGTGTACGGGCTTCATCGATTAAAATGGAGTCCACTTCATCGACGATCGCAAAGTTCAGCGGGCGCTGCACTTTTTCTTCCTGATAAAGCACCATGTTGTCGCGCAGATAGTCGAACCCGAACTCACTGTTCGTGCCATACGTAATGTCGGCCGCGTATGCTTCTTTTTTCTCATCTGGTGACAGACCGTTGGTGTTTAAACCGACTGACAAACCGAGGAAATTATAGAGCAGCCCCATTTGTTCCGCGTCACGGTGAGCCAGATAATCGTTGACCGTCACCAGATGCGCTCCTTGACCGGCCAGCGCGTTCAGATACAGCGGCATCGTCGCCACGAGCGTTTTTCCTTCACCGGTTTTCATCTCGGCGATGTTGCCCTGATGCAGCGCAATCGCACCAATCAACTGTACGTAGTAAGGGGTCATACCCAGAATGCGGGTCGACGCTTCACGGACAACCGCAAAGGCTTCCGGCAGCAAATCATCCAGTGTTTCACCGTTTTCCAGCCGCTGCCTGAATTCCGGCGTCTTCGCCTGGAGTTCGTCATCGCTCAGCTTCCTGTACTCATCGGCCATGGCATCGATCCTGTGCGCGATCTTTTCCATTTTGCTGAGTTTGCGAAGGCTTGTATCTCCTAAAACTCGTTTGAGCATTCCTATCATGCCTGCATACACCTCATTTATAGTTTCTGATTCGGCGCCGCTTGCACGCGCCCTCAGAGTCCAACATTCGTATCCAGTGTTTCCATATAAATCTGCCTGAAAAACTTTCCTAAAACATGCAACTATTTTAACAATATTCACCAGCGCTGACAATCGCCGCCGCACCGATTGAGCAAATCACGCAAAATCGGATCACAGATTCCTGTTTATTCAGATGTTCGCGTGTACCGGCCGTTTTCCGGGTACCGCGCCAATAAGAATGCAGAAACCAACATCTTTCATTATACGGCAAAATGCACATCGTGAAAACAGACGCAACACGCTGTGGTCAAAATGCGGCACAGATTGTCTTTACCGACCATTGAGAGTGCGTGTGATTTACCGGCTGTAGCGAGCGAAGTTTTGGTCGCCCGAGATTTATCGGTCCACAGGCATGGTTCCGGTCATCGTGCGAAATTTTCCGGTCATCGCGCATGATTTACTGGTCATCACTCGTGATTTACCGGCCATTCCTGAATCGAACAAAACCAATGATTCATGAAAAGAGCAGCCTTTTTGTAAAATAAAGAAGATCCGCATCCGCGGATCCCCCTTTTATCTATTTGCTAATCGTTTTATACTTGATCAATCAGGCCGAATCGCCCGTCTTTGCGGCGATAAACGACCGCCGTTGAATTATCTTCTGCATTGTTGAAAATAAAGAAGGAATGACCAAGCATATCCATTTGCAGAATCGCTTCATCAACGGTCATCGGCTTAAACACGAAGTGCTTTTTGCGTACGACACCATAGGCAGTTTCTTCTGTGTCTTCAGCTGTCTTTGTTGCGCTTACGGTGCCATTCTGAAGCTGCTGCTTCGCAGTCTGGCGACTCTTGCGGTTCAGTTTTGTTTTATGCTTTTTGATCTGGCGTTCCAATTTCGAAACCACTGAATCAATTGCCGTGTAGAGATCTTCCTCGCCGACTTCGGCTCTCAGGAGAAGGCCTTGGAGCGGAATGGTTACTTCAACCACTTGTTCCGTATTGTGGACACGCAAATTCACACGCGCGCTTGTATCAATCGGTGTGTTAAAGTATTTTTCCAGCTTGCTGATCCTTTTTTCCGCATAGCTCTGCAAAGATGGTGTCACTGTGATGTTTTCCCCGCGAATAATAATATCCATGAGAAAGCCTCCCTTCAATATTATATACATTCGCCATTCCCGTCCCAATTCCTGCGCAAACATTAAAATATTTTTACAATAATCGCTTTACTTTTTAAAGTTTCGACAAAATCGGCACATTTAATCAGAAAACGAATTCATGCTTAATATGCATCAATGAGATGCAATATTCCAATCAGAATATAGGCGTAAAATCGCTCTGATTCTATTGACGCAGCCTGTTCCAGCACATATAATGATAACGCAAATAGGAAAAGACATTTAGAAACACAGGTTTGTCTCCATTTTTTAAAAACCAATTTTCAAGTTTAATGTTAGGCATGCTAACATTTTTAAGGATACGATTCATAACGCAGAGGTTATAAAGCATGACGGTGATCATCCCTCTCACAAAGGAGCGTTCTGACCATGTCAGTCAAGACGGAAGAAATCATTGAATTGTTTGAACAGCTCAATGACGATGAAAAGGAATCGACTTACAATTATCTGCAATTCCTTGCAAGCCTGAATGCTGATCAGGAAGAAGAGGTTGTTGTAGCTGAATAACACAATGAAGGCAGTCCGATGTCCATCCGTTCTTTTAACGGATGGAATTTTTTTTGAAAAAAATAAAAGACCATGTGCGTGAAGGCATCAATGGTCTTAGTTTATGTGCATCCAGTGATTTGGTGAAAAAATTAGCTCTGCTGTTTTATTACTCTCGCTTATCGAGGAACATGCCATCTTTAGTAGGACCGGTGTAAGGATTGCGGTAACGGTTAATACTGCGCTTACGGTGCCGAAAGTGATTCATGTCATTAGTGATTTCCTGCTTGATCAGATGAAGCTGTTTATTGATCGTGCGGTTCATCTCAGCAATGCGTTCACCCATTGGTCGCTCCGCTTCACTGCATGTTCCTGAAAGTTCCGCGGTCAGCCGCCCGCGTGCATCCAAAAGCTGACGCAGCTTTGCAATCAGCTCATCACGTGACATTGACTGCTTTTCATCCGTCACTAACTGCTCCAGTTCAACCGTCAAATCGTAAATTTTCTGTAATCCCATTTTAAATACGATCCCTTTTTGGCTGTGCTTTTTTCACATTCTCAACGGCCTGCTTCCAGGCATCCCGCATATCGGTAACTAATTTTTCCACTTCATCAAGAATGGACGGATCATTCTTGATGTTCGCTTCAATCAGACGACGGTTCATATAATCATAGAGCTGCATCATGTTTTTTGCGATCGGCTGATTCATATCGAGCGTCACCATCAACTCGCGGATAATCGCCTGTGCTTTTTGTAGGTTCATATTTTTTCCCTTGTAATCTTTTTCATGAAGCGTCTTTCCTGCCTGCCGGATAAATCGGATGCAGCCATTATAGAGCATCAGCGTCAATTCTCCCGGCGTCGCGGTCATTACCGAATTCTGCTTATAAGCTTTGTAAGGGCTTAATGGCATCTTTATACCTCCCGCACATCAAGATCAGCCCGTAAAGCCTTGAATGTAAGACGCCTGCTGATTGGCCTGACTGATGGCCTCTTCCATCGCGGTAAATTGCGAATAGTACCGATCCTCAAGATCCTGAAGATGATCTTTAAACGTGTTAATCCGCTCGTTCATATCACTGATATCCTGGCCGATATAGTAATTCTTTTCAGCCATTTGCTCATTACCGGCTTTTTGTTCTATTTTCGTAATTGTGCTATCAATTGTGTTTGTCAGACGCTCCATCACACCTGCACTGCTGTCTATTCCGCCATCCTCATTGCTGCCTGATCCATTAGCCGTAAACAGATTAACGACTGCCTGAGGATCTTTGTTCAGTGCGGCCTTCAGCTTTGTCTCATCAATCTCCAACGTGCCGTCCGTGGACATATAACCGGTGGTAATGCCAATTTCGGCCAGCGTATCAAGCGTATCCGGATCCGTGGAGTCGCCGACTTTTTCCGAGATTCCCTGCCGCATCTGAGTCAGCGCACTCTGAAGAATGTCGTCACTGAATAACATGCCCGCTTTTGCCTTATCCGTCCAGCTTGAAATATCCGTATCGCTCATTTCTTTTTTCTGAGCGTCCGTCAGCGGCGCATAATCGCGGTCTCTTTTTTCAGTAACCTTTGTATTGATTTGCTTCACAACATCATTATACTGGCCAACGAAGTCGCTGATTTTCTTATAGATCGCATCAGTATCGTTACTGACCTGAACCTTAGTTGTTGCACCGGTTGTGTCATTGCCGTTCAAGGTAAAGGTCGTGCCGTTCAGGGTAATCGTATTCGTTGCCGATTCGATGGTAACGCCATTGACAGTTGCCTGAGCGCCGGTTCCGCCTGTTTCATTGGTTTCACTTAAGTGAAGAGTATCCGTTAAAAACGTGCCGTTCAGACCAATCTCGGCACCGCTGTCATTGGAATTTCCTTCTTCCGATCGTGTCAGGGACACCTTTCCGTTGGCCTCATCGTATATGGCTGTCACGCCGGCTCCGGAAGAAGAAATCTTAGACATGACCTGATTAAGTGTTGTTGTATCCGCATCAAACTCAAAATCCGTTTCTTTTGAGTTGCCGTCCGCATCGTAAGTTGTCAATGAAAAGGTCACCGTGCTGCCGGCCGCAGCAAGACCCTGATCCACCAATGATTTATCGGGATCGATACTTCCAATACTCGCCGAACTCAAATTTTGCGCCGCCGTTGCTGCCGTGACGTTCGAGAACGTATAGGTTCCATTCCCTGCTGATCCTCCGGCGGAAGCCGTCACAACCCCCTCATTGCTGGATGTTGCCTGTTTTGATTGAAATGAGGCATCATATTGAAGTGACGAAGTAGTCGTTTTTAAACCGCTTAACAGCGTGTTCATTGAACGATAATCGTCACGCTGCCATTCCAAAATCTGCAGCCGCTGCTGCATCTGAAATAACGGTTGACTATCCGCAAGCATCATCTTGGCAACAACACTGTCAACGTCAATCCCGCTGACCAAGCCGCTTACCCGGTTACCGCCGCTTGTTCCAAGAATTTGATTCAGTGAATCCATTGACAATCCGGAAGTTGAATCTGCCACTTTTATCGCGCTCCTTTACGTTCATTAACTTTAAATTCGTTTATTGACAATCAATCCCAGTTTTTCTGCAATAGCTGCATACATGTCCATAAATTTCTTCGGCGGTATCTCGCGGAGCACTTGATGAGTTACAGAGTCCTCAATTTGCACATAATACTTGTGAAGTTTGTCATGTAATACATAATGCAGGTTCGTCTGTTTTTCGGTCAGTGCCTTATTTGCTTCCGAAACAAGTTCGTTCAGTTGTTCTTTTTTAAAAGGCTGATAGACTCGTTCAGTTTTTTTATCCTCTATCGCTTCCTGACCCGTTGTCACTTGATCAATCTGAACATCATTTTGTCCGGAAAATGTCTGCTGAGTTATCTGATTTGAAATTGCTTCCGCACCTGAAACTTCGTTCATTGAAACCTATCACTCCTCTTGCACCCGAATTATTATCCAGCTACTATTTATATCGGTCTCAGGCAAAAATAATTTAATTTGTTGTGAACAATCTCCTCCATTTTCATCCATCCATTTCAGGAGAGAATTGTCTCACACCGATTCACAAATTTTTGATTGCTTCAGGTAATGATTCAAATGAGGGGGCAATGCGTTCCATCGAACCGTTCAGCGCATTTACGAGTTTCGGATACTCTCTCACTATCGTTTCTGCCTTTGCCCGGACATCCTCACTTTTAATTAGCTCGCCATTCGTTTTTTTTATGTAGTCAATCGCTCCGCCGATCATTGTACTAATGACAGCCAGATAATATTTATTTCTCTCAATAGAGTGCATCAACCGGTCCAGTTGATCAAATTTTTTCCGGATCTGATTATCACTGCTGTGATGCGCAGCTTCATCAAGTTTATCAAGCAACCGTTCAAGCTGACCGACCATTCGTTTCAGTTCATCGGCATGAGCGGCTAATTTCGCCAGCTTTATACTTACCTTGTCAATATCATAGTTGGGGTTCCCTTTGATCCAATCAGGGGCAACTGTCTGCTTATCTAATTGGGTGGCAATCACCCGATCCAAAGGCACAAAATCCGCACCCTTGATCGCGGCACCCCCTTTTGTCGTGTTGATCACCTGAACATGCGGGTTCATCTGAATATACCGTTCAAATTGCTGACGCATCAGATCAAATCCCGCATTGGAAACAATTTGCCCGCCATCCACGCTCGCAACCATTCTTTTATCGGGTATCTCTGCGTCTGACAGCTTCTCCTTCATATGATCATAAGAGATGCCGGACGCATACATATGATGATCCCGATAGCCGAGATTCTGCCCGACCAGAATAATCGTACGGAATTTTAATTGCATTAACGCTTGCAAAGTGACTATTGCGATAGAAGCAGCGTCGTTAACACCGAGTACCGGCCGACCATCCAATCGGGACAATAACTCATGGGATAACGGATTCTGTTTAAGAATCATGTGCAGTAAAGGCCCGGGGTAATTCTCAATGGCTCCATAACCAATACAATCGCCAAAGATCATGGGTATGGACGTGATTCCTTTATCTTTGACAATCTGATTGACGATCTGATTCTTTTCTGATGCGTCATAACTCCAGAAAGCGTCCGGATAAATATCGTGGTTAATTAATGCATTAATCGAGGACCCAACCGAGAAGATGTAGGCCAGACCCTTCTTTTTGATTCGTCTTAGATTATCAAATTCCTCGTTTAAGGAAGGACCGGCCGAGACAAGAATCGCTGTCTTCCCTTCAAAAGCTGCTGAATCAGTATCTTGAAAAATATTCGGTGTGGTCAGAACCTTCGGTAAATTATGCATCGCATTGATGATTACGGTTCTCTGAAAAAAATTCCGTGCCACCACCTGAACCTTCGTGTTGAAAAGCATTGTTTTCAAACGACTCATCCATGTGTCAATCTGTTCCCGATACTGTTTTTCATAATAAGGAAGGACAAAGAAATAACACCGTTCTCTTTTATCGACAATTTGCTCAAAAAGTATCCCAAGCTGCTGTTCATCAACAATAAGCGAATCCAGCTGATCGGGACAAAATTCACCCAGCCTCTGAGTCGATAAAAAAGCGTTGAGCACCTGCAGGTCCGGTTCAAAAACAGAAATTTTCAATTGCGGATATTCAGCTGCCAGTGTCTGAACCGCATAACCAAGACCAATCCCTATAAAAATCACATGATCATACTGATCCATCTCGTCCAAACGACTGACTAACACCGCCGCCTCTCTCTCCGGATTGTATCGACTGTGGACATAGATGTAATTTCCGGACTTGTCCCTTCGTTTCAAGGTCGGGCTGCCCGACTTGGAGGTTTCGACAACGCAATCATCGTTGTTGTGAAACAGCGCCTCATGCTGATTCATAATCTGAAGCAGCTTTCTGTTGCGGAAGCGAAGATAATTCTTGTTATCAATCAGCATCGTTATGCCTTCCCTTCTTTATTCAGCACTTGATCAATTTCGTTCAGCAACTGATTAAATGCCGGCAAAAATTCATAGTGCAGGCAATCACCAATCAGAACATAGTCTTGATTCGCAACGCCTTCATTTAATGTTTCCAGCTGTCCGTGAAGGACGGCAAAGGCCGACGTGAGCGACGCATTCAGCTGCATCCTGGAAAAGACAGTGTTCAGCTGAGTCAACCACTGTATCCCCGAAATAAAGTCATTAAATGATGTCCAGTCTTCTTTCGACGGACTTTGATAGAAGCGATCGCCCAATGCCTCAAGGGCGGGAATGGCTCGTTTCAAATAATCTTTTGCGGAAACAAGATTTTCGTGAATCAAATCTGACAGCGGCTCTGTCTGAATCGTCAATTCATGAATCGTCGCCCAATGCTCTTTCAGGTAACTCTGCCAATCATCCGTCACGTCGCGATCATCCGCAAGGCAGGTATGTATGTACATGTCTTGATCTATGTGTTTCTTTATTCCCTCTTCTATGTGTGAAAAAGCAGATTGGTCGCTCTGAATTGTACGTCCGTCAATTTTTATAATCATGTTTTTCCCCCGTTCTGTTCAGTTCAAAACTCTTCCCATTCATTATAACGAATTATTGGTGCAGAAACACCAGGACCGAAGCTCACCAAAAAAATATGAGTATCGTATATAAAATGCTTTTTTAAAACAAAAAACGAGCCCCTGAAAGGAGCCCGCTTTGTTATTCCGAATCAGCGAAGCAATTGCAGAACGCCCTGAGGCAATTGATTGGCCTGTGCCAACATCGCTTGCGCGGACTGTACGAGGATGCTGTTTTTTGTGTAATCGGACATCTCACTAGCCATGTTCACGTCACGGATACGGGATTCAGAAGCAGCCAAGTTTTCTGAAGAGGTGCTCAAGCTGTTAATGGTATGTTCAAGACGGTTTTGAACAGCACCGAACGTAGCACGTGCAGCTGACACTGTTGAAATAGCTGCACCGACTGCAGAAATAGTCGCGTTCGCCTGGCTAACGGTTGCAATTGACACGCCACTAACACCAAGTGCTGCCGCACCTGCCGAAATAAATGTTGCCGTAATCGTCTGATTGGCATTAGCACCAACTTGGAAAGTGGCTCCTGCTGACATCGATCCATCCAATACCTTCATACCATTAAATTCTGTATTGTTGGCGATACGGTCAAGTTCCGCAGTAAGCTGCTGAACTTCTTTATCAGCGTTGGCGCGGTCTGCATCCTGATACGTACCGTTCGCCGACTGAATAGCCAGTTCACGAATACGTTGAAGAATTGAATGCGTTTCATTCAGTGCACCTTCAGTGGTCTGAATCAATGAAATACCATCCTGAGCGTTTCTCGTTGCCTGATCCAAACCGCGGATCTGGCTGCGCATTTTCTCAGAAATGGCAAGACCTGCAGCATCATCTGCCGCACGATTGATGCGGTAGCCTGAAGACAGTTTTTCCAAATTCTTCTGTGCATTCGTGTTGTTGATGCTTAGCTGACGATTGGTATTCAACGCAGCAATGTTGTGATTGATAATCATCGATTTATTCCTCCCTGAATTGTATATGTCCACATCCATGTGGTTTTGAGTTGAACAGGATCGTTTCCTGTTCACATTACTATTATCGGCCGGTCTTTATAAATATTTAGTCCTCTCATAATTTTATTTATTGAAAAATCATCAGGACATTGCTTGTTCATTCCAATAAATACAATTCTTGTCAGGCGGTCTTCAAAATATTGATCGTCTATATAGTCAGGCCTGTTCGTTCCTGCTTACAATCTTTGCCGGAACACCGGCAATCGTAACGCCTTTTTCATGGAAACTCTTATTCACGACCGAATTCGCACCAATTTTTATATGGTCAGCCAATGTAATGTCATTGAACAATTTTGCGCCCGGACCGATAAAACAATAATCTCCAATTGTTGCCGATTTCTTATCCGGCGTTCCGCCGATATTCACACATGAGTGAATGGTACAGTATCTGCCTACTTTGGCATGCCTGCTGACGACTACGCTCCCATAGTGACCAATACACAGCCCCTCTTCAAATATATTGATCGGTATGCTGAATCCAAGTCTGATACTTAGCCGTTGATATTTTTTTCTTAAAATCCACAGATACGGTTTATCAATCAGGCGCGTCTTACAGTTTGTCCAATACTCCAGTTTTCTCATTAATTTTTCAAATTTCCAGCACGGATCGGTTAAAAGAATCATCATATTATCGGAGAACACAGGATGTTTCGTAAATGCACCCAGAGCTTTTTGATCCTCTTTTAGATAATGTAAATAATCTGTTTTGCTTTTTATCATATCTGCCACCATTAAGTTCAGAATCATAAAATAAATAAAGATGGGGAGAGCCGTTTTTTATCAATAAAGCATGAAATCAGATAAAAGGCTCTTCCCGGACTCACAAAATTCTGTTACACAGAGGTCTTTATTCATCATAAATTTTTATTCATCTTGTATTGTGTCATAAGAATTACATTAGGATCGTTCAGCCACCGGCAGAACTTTTTCCAGCCTGTCCAGCGCAATCCAAAAGCCTTCACCGCTGTTTTTGTGTCCCTGCCAAATTTCCGGAATAAAGGTTACATCAGGCATATAGATTCTGATTTCTTCAAACAGATTTTGAAAATCAATTTCGCCTTCGCCGATCTGCAGACCCTCTCCATCCACTCCGGCCGCATCAACAATATGCAAATGAGCGACATAGGGATATAAATTACGGACAAATGTTTTAAAAGACCACTTAAATTGATTGCATGCCAGTTTCGAATGAGACGTGTCAAGACATATGCGTAAATTATTTTTTTTGCAAAATGCAGCGGTATCACGGTAATCCATAAACAGGTTTTGAAACCGTTGTCCTCCAAAATGCCAAGGGAAAGGAGGCATTGTCTGTGCAATAATTTCGACGCCTTCCCGATCCAGTTCCTTCAAGCTCTCAGCGATTTTATCATAGTACCGGCCTCTTTCGGTACTTGCCATAGGAGCGTCTTTAGTAAATCCGCCCATGTTGGTCACAATGCAGGGACGATCGGCCTTCTTAAAATATTTTTTTAATTTTCTCGTTAAGTTAATGACTCTCTGAAGCTCTTGAATTGAATGTCTGCGATAATCTTCATCATCAGAACATAAATTAAGCAAATGATCTCCGGCAAACAATTCCGGGGCATGAACAACTAGGTTAAGATCCAGCTGTTCATCAAAGTAATCGTCAATGTTTTCATCAAGGTCTTTGTAACTAAGGTGAAACTCAAGCAGTTTAGGATTCGAACTCGCTAATATTCGTTTATAGTCATGATATCTTACTGCGATTCCCCAATTAAACGGAATTTGATAATCTCTAGGCTGCACAAAATCATTCATGAGATCCGTATCATAGATAAAATCTCCTTTTGCAAAATCTCTGTTGGCAGTCAGACCAATGACTTCATTGATATGGTTGGGCTGAATACCGTTCCCCGGACTTTTGACATCAATCATTTCTCTTGTAATGATCTGTCCTTGTTTTAAAGGCCGGTTGATGATCAGACTCTTTGCCAAATTTTCTCTGTTAATCACTTCACCTTGGGACATTATTCTCTTGTCGGCATGTCCAAGTGCGAGTTCCACTTCTCTGACAGCCTGAACCATTTCTGCAAATTCATCCGGAAGAAGACTGATTTTGTGATCGTTTCCCTCCATATTTCGATCAAGTGTCAGGTGCTTCTCTATGACTTTTGCGCCCATTGCAACTGCCGCAATGACTATATTAATGCCTCGTTCATGTCCTGAATAACCGACAAGGTCATTGCTAAACATCTTCAACCGATTCAAATAGGACAGATTGACATCTTTGAAAGGAGTGGGATAAGTAGAATTACAATGCAAAAATATATAGTTGGCACCTTCACGGTTGAATAGTTCCTGAGCCTGAATAATTTCATTTTCCTTTGACATACCGGTCGAACAGATGAGAACTTTGCCGGATCTCGCCATTTCTCTTAGCAGGACATGGTTCGTCAGATCCGCTGAAGCGATTTTATATGCGTCCATTCCATATTCCTCTAACGCATGGAAGCTGTCCAGATCCCATGGGGTGCAAAGCGGAATAATCCCTTTCTCCTTGCAATAGTCAAATAGCTCATACATTTCTTCAACGCTCAACTGAAATTTGTCAAGAAGGTCTAATGTATACTGCGATCCAAGATCCTCACGGTCATCATTCGGATTCCCATGATTTTTATAAAGAGTCTTCAGATGCCGCATTTGAAATTTAGCACAGTCCGCCCCCGCAATCACCGCTGCGTCAACAAGCTTTTTTGCAAGATTCACATCACCGTTATGATTATTACCGATTTCAGCAATCAAGAAGGCGGGTGAATCAGCATCAATCGTTCTATTTCCGATGTTTATTGATGAAGCCGCTCTCTCAATGATTGCTTTTAACCTTTTATTGTCATCCACAACCGGAATGAATTTCACTTTCTGCTGTTCAAACAAACGTTCTATTTTTTGCACTGAATTTATGTCGTCTTCTTTAATAGAAACATACTGCCTATTCATAATTTCAGAAACTGATCGCGTAAGATCTATTTGACTTTGTTTGACAACCCACCTTCGGAAATCACCATCCGTTAAAATGCCTTCCACGACACCGTGAACGTTTACCGTGAAAACCACACCTGATTTATTCCCACTTATTTTGTTGAGTCCATTAATGATTGTATCCTCACTATCAACGATATAGGGTGTAAGATTTTTATTAATTTTCATATTTAAGCTCCCTGATCAGAAATTCTACGATTTTACAGTCTAATTCGGAATCAATTTCAATACTTTCCTGTTCATCCATTAAAAATGCAGCAATTTTTCCGCCTAATCGGTTCCGAACTGAATAAAGGATCTCTTTCTTTGTAATATATATTGATCCGTTCTCCTGAAACCATCGATCCGATTCTTTTATATCCTGACGGCGCGGCCTTTTTTCATAATTGTACAGTGCTTCCGGTGAATGAAGGTTTTTCCAAAAAAAATGGTGATTCGGGCTGACACTGACCAATGAATCGGCATGGGTTTGTTCAAAGTAGTTAATAGCTTCGTGTAATCTGCCTTTTTTTCGCAACGGTGATGTGGGTTGCAGAAGAACAACAGCATCGGGTTCATAACCTTCTTTTTGACGAAGTTCCGATAACACATGTAACAAAACCGGTTCAGTAGGCGTCTGATCTTCAGCTAAATTTTCCGGACGCAATGACGGCACTTCTGCTCCACTGTTTCTACTGATCGCGGCAATTTCTTCAGAATCTGTTGACACAATCGTTCGATCAATTAAGTGACAGTTGACGGAATGCTCGATACTCCAGCAGATCAACGGCTTGCCATTAACTAATTTAATATTTTTATTGGGCAGCCCTTTTGAACCACCACGCGCAGGAATAATCGTTAAATATTTCATTTCCTTATCAGCCTCGTTATAAATAATGATTTAAAGATTCATTTTGGCAAAGCATAACATACCGTTTCGCCTTCTGTCAGCGAATAATGACGAAAATACAGTTGATAATCCGGACACAGTTCCTTAATATAGCGGACCAATTGATAAAAATCATCTTTTTTATGATAAACACAGACAGCGAGCACCGGACGATACTTTTGTATCAAATTCTTGCCGCCGGCCAGTGCATTATATTCTTCACCTTCAAGGTCCAGCTTAATAAAATCAACTTGCTCATTGTTTAAAAAATGATCGAGCGTATCAACAGGAACAGCCATTGTCCCTCTATTCGATAAAAATCCTCCGCCCGGACTCATGGGATCAAAAAATAATTTATTTTTCGATTTTGATATGCCAAGCTGATAGGTCAGAACATCGTGCCAATCATTCTGTCTCACTTTTTGATTTAGCCTTTGATAATTAACCACATTCGGTTCAAAACAATATACCTTGCCATAGTTACCCTGTGACCAATTCACATAACTTTCAAGTGTGTCACCAACATAGGCACCTACGTCAACAAACACCTGTCCCTTCTTAAAAGGAACCAAGTCATTAAAATATTGTTTTTCAAAAGGATTAAAAATTTCATTCAAATACTTCTGCTCACGGGTTATTTTATAATTGAGCAAATTTACGTATACCCTTTTCGATAAATCATCAGCAAGCAGATGGTATACCGTCTCAAATTCTTGGACATGCTGCATTATGTATTCGAAATTCGTCTGCTTAGAATCATTCCAAGTAAAATCAAAAGTCGTGACATGGCTCTCTTTAATTCCTAGATCAATCAATTGATTCGTCGGTTCCACATTATCAACACAGGATATAATATAAAATGCATTTGGAAACTGATTAGCGGCCTTAGCCGGAGCAAACACATCTAAGCCAAGAAATGTCGTCCCCTGCTTATCAGCGTTATTATCACAGAAAGCAACTACATTCTTATTTATCCCGTTCTCCGCAAACAAATCAAATACATTTCGACCACCGCGTCCGCAACCAAACAACACAATTTCATTCGCATGGCTTACACTTTCGACACATTGTTGATAATAATTCTGCATTCCATCCTTTTTTTTTAAAAGATCAATAAAAGAATTCATAGGTGGTCTCCTCACCAACTGTTATTATGGGCAATAGTTAGAGCTTTTTCTTATATAAGCCTATTAAATAATGTCCTTATTATTTATCGACGGTTTCTTAAATATATTTGAATTATTGATACGTTTCTTTTTGTTTTGGATAGGTTACACTTAATTGGACGGATGAGTTAAGGTCATGTACACTTGGTTCAACGCTACCAAGGGAGACCGGAAAAATGAAACGAGAACGGAGAACCTTCTCAAAAGAGTTCAAAGAACAGATTGTCAGCCTGCACGCTTCAGGAAAACCGAGACATGAGATCATCAAAGAATATGATCTCACACCTTCAGCTTTTGACAAATGGATTCATCAACATGAGACGAGTGGTTCCTTCAAGGAGAAAGATAATCGTACGCCGGAACAGGAAGAACTGATTCAACTAAGAAAAGAAAATCAAAAACTAAGAATGGAGAATGACATTTTAAAACAGGCCGCACGGGTCTCGGGATGAAAGTAGATGTGATTCGTCAGAATTGTCACAACTACTCGGTATCAGCAATGTGCGACGTCCTACAACTTGCTCGCAGTACCTACTATTACGAAGCTAAAGTTCGTGAGAATCAACAGGCAGAGCAGGAATTAACACGCCAAGTGGTTCAGATTTTTAAAGCAAGCCGATCCAACTATGGACAGAGAAAGATTAAAAAAGAACTGGAGAAGCAAGGAAAACAGGTTTCAAGACGACGAATTGGACGAATCATGAACGAGCAAGGCCTGGTCTCAAAATACACCATCGCTCAGTTTAAGCCATGCAAAGCGAGCTGTAACGAATCTCCTGTTGGAAATACGTTGAATCGTCAATTTCGCCAGGAGGAAGAACTGAAAGTGGTTGTCAGTGACCTGACCTATGTTCGGGTGCAGCAAAAGTGGCATTATATCTGCGTGCTTGTTGACCTATACAACCGTGAAATTATCGGCTATAGCTCAGGACCCAATAAAGATGCCCAGTTAGTCTATCAGGCCTTCGCCACTGTGAAAAGTGATCTAAACCACCTTGAATTATTCCATACGGATCGAGGCAATGAGTTTAAGAACAAGCTCATTGACCAAGCACTGGAAACATTTCATATCGGCCGCTCATTGAGTCACAAAGGGACGCCTTATGACAACGCCGTCGCAGAGGCTACGTTCAAGACGATTAAAACTGAGTTTATCAGTAATCGCGTTTTTCCTAGCCAACAAGTACTTGATCTTGAATTGTTTGATTATGTCCATTGGTTCAATACTATACGCATCCATGGCTCACTAGATTATTTATCACCGATTGAATACAAGTTACAGCACCTTTAAAAATTTGTTCGATTTAGTGTTGACATACCAGCTGAAAAGCCAATCAGAAGCGATCGATGATCTTAATTACGGCTTGCATGCCTTTCAGAACGATAATGATCGGTCTCTGCCTCGATTCTCAATTGATGAAGAGTACGATGATGACTGGTGGCAACTGATTCAGGCGTCCAATGGCTTTGCGGATCTCGAACCTTGGCAATGGCTGAACTCAGATCAGGTACTTGTTCTTGATCTGCCGAATCATTCAGAACGCGTCTACTGCTGTGTACTCGGGCAAATGGGCGATGAATACGGCCTTGTCGCTTACGTCGGTGATCAAGGACTGGCGATGATCCATCGTCTTTTTGCTCATGCGGAAAAGATTGATCGTCCGCCGCTCGCCCAGGCATTCCATCTCTCCTTATGCAGACCCGGAACCTATCCAGAAGAAGATCGCGTGTTCTTGTCTGTTCTGCAAATGGGGGATGAGCCGGAAGAACATTTACCGATGTTGCGTGTACAAACACCCGGCTATGCACCATGGATTCCGCAAGGCGAGGAAATTCTGCTGTTTGCAGAGATTATCGAAGAAGTGACTCAGGTCGCCTTTGATTATCAGGAGCTGGCGGAAGCATTCCCATTTTATGAGCAGCCGAAATGGTTTTATCGAAAATATGAAGTGGGTGAAGGAAGCACAAAGAAAGCGGTTGATGATCAAATCGTACCTGCCAGTGGACATCAGGAGTGGAAAGATGCTGAACCATTGGTCAGCGTGCTTGAACTTCAGCGCATTAAGAAAAACACACGGCAGAATGAAAATTGGATTGAACTCGGAGGGGCTTTCGCTCCATTTTCAGTAGGTGAACAGGACGGTAATCGTCCGACCCTTCCATGGCTGCAGCTCACCGTTGATCACTTCAGCGGCTATGTGATGCATTATGAATTACTTGAAAACCATGCCGCTCTTGACCCGTGCATATTCGTCCAATCCGTGCAAGAATTCCTGCTTAAAACAATTGACAAGGTGGGAGAACGTCCAAGCGGGCTGCTTGTCAACCAGCAGGAGCTATACCATTCTCTGGTTCTCCTGTGCAAAAAATTAGGGATTCTCTGCAAACAATCCAGCCAAATGCACATGTTTGAAGAGACATGGGATCAGCTTCTATCAGCATTTGACGACCCACCAATGCCTTAACAAAATCGTCAGGTTCATGTAAGGAATACATCATTCGCCATGAGTTGTCTCGGATCAGCCAGCAAGGTGCTCCCCAAAAGATATCGAATTCGCATCAACTGAGACGATCGCGAGCGATCCAGGGGCCTGCGGAGACTCTTTATTTTAAAAGGTGCCCCACCGTCAATAGACTTTTGAGACACCATCTTTGTTCTGTTTTCATCTATGCCGATAAATGCGACACACGCACATTAAGGAATGTGACGATACCGGATATGAGGAAGGCAGGTATTAAGCTCAGTTAGTCATCACCATTATGTCTACGGATTAATGAAGACAGGTTCCCTGATTTTTTGATGGCATAATAATCAGCACAAGCATTGCAATTGAATCCTTATTGACACAGTGCATCCAACTTAGAAAGCAGGTGCTTAAAACTTGGCGAGCGGTTTTCGCTTAGATCGAGAAACTGACCGATTTCTTCTGCCCATTTACACTTTTGCTTCCCGATCTCATAATACGCTTCTTTTTTTAACTCTCTGATGCCGCCCTTATAGACAGCATTAGCCAAATATTCCCATGTGCCGACAATGCTGTCCGGTTGATAATCATTAAGCATCTGCTGCTTCGCATCCGGATATGCTGTACGGACAGCTTCCAGGTCCCCAAGCAGCCATGCCTCTATTTCTTCAATAGCAATACAAAAGTTGACCTCAATAGTTAATTTCAGTGCTAATTGCATACGAAGCAGCTCTTGTTTGAATACTGCACAATCTTTGTCATCATTATCGACAACAACAATAATCGCTTTACGATAAGGCAGCTTTGATAAGGATCGGTCAAACCCTTCAAGATATTGTGGCAAATCGTTTAGCAATTGTTTTGTTTTTATGTCCTTAATGCCGTATTTTTTCTGTAATCTGCCAATCCCTTTAAAACTATTTATTCGGTATATAATCTGTTCGTGATGACTCACATATTTATTCATTATATTTTCCAGTACAATTTTACCAGATGGGTCTTCAATGAGAAACTGTATATAAATGGGCTCACAAACCATGTTTTCATCACCTATCCAAAATAGTCACTGTACCAGAGATCTCCTAAATCAACGCCTTGTTCCCTAAGTTCCTTGACATTCTCGTAATCTGAGGCACGTTTAATCGTTGAAAATCCATCCTCATGTTTTTCAAGTACCCACACTTCGTTGGGTTCCAAAGCATTGACAAAAAACGGACTGTGCGTAGTAATGAACAGCTGTTTGGAATAACCGCTTTTCACGCTTTTCCTCATTTCATTGGCTAAATCCGCCAAATATTTATGATATAACCCATTTTCCGGTTCCTCAATGAACACCAGGGGACGCGGTTGCTTTTCATGCAAGAGTAAATAATATGCGAACAATTTTAACGTTCCGTCAGACATCTTTTGCGAATAAAAGGGTTTTGTAAATCCCTCTTCCAAAAATTCAAGAACCAATTGCCCATTGATTAATTTCACTGGCTCGATTCTTGCGATTCCGGGTAACTTCGTCTGGATATCTTTGAGTACTTTTTTAAATTCAGAAGGATCTTCGCGTTGTAAAAATTCAGCAACATTATTAAGATTATTGCCTAGTCGGTTAAGATATTTTTGCGGCCCCGCATTGGGAATCTCCCTCGCAGCTGATGGCGAAAAATAGCATAGATACCAGTTTTTCAGGAAATTCTTGAATTTAACAATGCGCGGATGTTCTTTTAACTCACCCAGTGTAACAATACCCAGTTGTCTCGGATCAGCCAATTCGACATTGACTTTTTCGCCAAATTCACTGTCATTTTCCTCATACACTCCGGAATTATCCCCTTTAAAGGCAAACCCCTTCCCCTTTTCCAGATAGAGAAAAGACAGTGGTCTGCCATGTCTTTCATTTGCTCTTCTTTGCCTTAACCGCTCTTTTTCAACAATTGGCCTGCCTGTTTTATCAAGCGATATGGATAATTCATAAGTAATTGGCGATGTATTGCTCGTTTCACGGTAGTACAGCTCAAATTCAATAGTCCCTGATTCTCCCTGAGAAATGAGTTTTTCAAATCCGCCTCGCCCGTTTAAATCACAGGCGATTTCTACTCCTTTATCAAGGCAGTCAGCTAGAAAACCGAATGCATCAGCGAGCGTGCTTTTTCCGGCACCGCTTTGCCCGATAATGGCATTTATATTAGTCAATTCCTTACCGCGCTGATCCGATAATAACTTTCCCATTTTTATGTTCTTTAGCGATCCAAAATTTCTAATAGAAATGCCTGCAATTCTCCCCATTTAACCGATACACCACCTGTCCGCTGTTACTCATTATTGTACACTATCTATTCAATTGTAGTCCAAATCTGGAATCTCAAATTATCGTTAGTGCGGGGATGATTTCCTATCTTTTTAATATTTCTAGTATAGCTTATTTTTCTGAGTGTTATAACGACTTAAGTTCTCTTCTTCAAACCGACTTTCCTCACTTTCAAGGTCATTGTGCGCCCAAAGCTCCAAAGTGCAGCCATTTTGCCGCTGGAATGATGAACCACTCGGAATAGCTGCCGAATAAATTTTCCCCGCCATATATTTTTTAATCAAATATTAATGTTCGGTCGTTAAAATTGGGGGGTAAGGGGGCATATACCATTGATTCGCTGCATGTGCATCGTTCAGTATGTCAGCCGCTCTGCGTCATGGTACTTAAGCCATGCGGTGCAAATCGAATCAGGAAGAGCAAAGTATAAACGAGGAGATGAAATTCAGTACGAAGGAAAAAGATATGCTGTTATTGAAGATTACGGCTGCTTAAGAGTCAGATCTATCGATGGACCATTCAATCCATTTAAGCCATTAATCAGCCAGCTGCCCATCGAAGAATAAATAGCGGCGATTGCTTTCTTCCTGCTTCGCGATGAAATGGCAATGCCTCTCTGGCAAAAGAAAGGAGCAATGAATACAATGTCTCTATCCATGGCAACACCTTTATTAAGTCTGCTGGAACAGTCGCAGGCTGCGCAAAGTCTACCGGTTTCGCAGTCCCAGTCAAACGAGGAGAAAAAAGCCGCGAGTGCGTTTGCACAATTACTGGCTTCATCACTGACCAGACAGTCCTCGTCACAATCATTGAACTCATTTTCAGGCGACACCGACACATCTGAGACAGCCTCCAGCCTTGGCAGTCTTGGAACACTTTCCGGAACGAGCAGTTCTTCCGCGTCGGCAGATGAATGGCTCTGGCTGCTGCTGGAACAGTCGCTGAACAACGGCTACCAGACAACAGATTCATTGACCGATGGGGCAAATCTCTCTACCGTACCAGACACCGCGGAAACAAGCGCTGCTTCGCAATATATGCTCTGACGGCTGAAGTTTTCCATAATTGTCGCACAAGGCATGCCGCACTTGCTCTTTCGCGCAGCATATTTTATAGCCAATCATGTCGAATTGTTTACGATAAAATCGCTGATATGTGCTTCTTGGCAGCTGATCGAAATCACTCACTTTTGAACTGTCCCCCGGAAATTGGATAATAAAATCCAACATCTGGGGGTTTTTGACGACGCAATCAGCACGGACCTGATATTCATGAACAGACTTCCGTCATTGGTCGATGAATGTGCGGATCGAGATTTCGCGTGCGATCATTGCATTGACTACTCATCCTTCTTTTCATTCCATAAATGCTCTTTACGTTTTCAGCTGCATCCGATCAGAGAACCTCGGCCTTATTGATCTTTGATTCCATATTTTTTCAACAATTGCCTTGCCGATTCCGTTCCTTTTTCTGATAAGTAGACAGACTTAGCCCGGGTACTGCCGCTGAGCAGGTCTTGGTCTGCCAATTCATCCAATGCGCCGAAGTCATACCCTTTCCAGCTTCTTCGATATGTGTACCCATATTTGTGTTCTTCCCACGAAGTCAAATACAAAAGAATCAGTGTCAAATCTTTTACCAGGCGTTCTCTGGAATCACCGCTCATGCCTAACACTCCTCATCCGATTTTTTGTATCGTCCCATTTATCCGCAGCGATGATGGCGCGCGCTCTACCTATATGATAACCTGAAATGATGAAAAAGTAATCGGGGTTGGAAGCATAAAGAGTCGTGCGATATGGGCCAACGCCTTTCCATGCGGTTCAGCTTTTCCCGCATATCCTTACCTGTTGGTTTAGACATTTTTTCTTTATAATTATTTTGCGGCCAGGGGGGTGGCCTCTTGAAATATGGGACTGCCGCTCGTCAAGTGACATGGAAACAGTTGCGATTCTGTTTCATAAATCCATTTTTCCGGAAGAGAGTCTGATGACAGCATCACTGGATAAATCGGGCAGGCGATCCCGCCGCAAAATCTGTACGAAACCGCACGGCATCTGCGCCCGCACACAAGATCTGTTCATGCGAAGCGAAGATGTCTGGGACATCTTTTTATTTGAGGTGGTTCGATGGCTGAGCAAAAAGCGATCATTGGCGGCTTTTTTTCACTTGAGCTGCCGGAAGGAACTGAGTATCACGATCAGGCACTGCACCTGAACAGCGCACGTTATGGTCTGGAATATGTGCTGCGCGTACGCGGTTATAAAAAAATCTACCTGCCCGCCTATATATGCGACAGCGTCCTGCAACCGATCAGGCGGTTGCATGTGGCTTATGCCTTCTATCGTATCGACGAGAATTTCGCACCCATTTTTGATCACGCTCTGGAGGATGGCGCCAGCTTTCTTTACGTCAACTACTTTGGCATAAATGGGAGCAACAGCTGGAGCGTCTGCCAAAATCTAAAGGCGGTAATCATCGACAATACACATGCCTTTTTTGAACGTCCGCTGCCTGGTATCGACACGCTGTACTCGCCGCGTAAATTCTTCGGCGTTCCGGACGGCGGTTACCTGTATACAAACGCCGAGAAGCCATTGATCCTTACGCCTGATCCTTCTTATTACCGCTTTGACGCGCTTCTGAAACAGATTGATCTGGGCAGTGTGGCTGCCGAACCGCTGTTTGAACAAAACGAGGCCTACCTGAATACGTGTGGCATGCATGCCATGGCGCACGCGACACAACGACTGCTGAAGAGTATTGATAGCCACCGCACGCGCAAGCGGCGAAATACCAATTTTCGTTTTCTGCATGAACAAATCGGCAGATTCAACCAGCTGCATGCGAATTTCAGTGAACTGAACGGCCCACTGTGCTACCCATTTCTCATTGAACAGGGGAAACAGCTAAAAGAACGGCTGCTTCAAACGCATATTTTTATTAATGATTACTGGGAAGAAGTAGCCTCACGTGTCCCGGCTTCAAGTTTTGAATGTTACTTATCAGAAAATCTGGTGGCATTGCCGATCGACCAACGCTATGGCAAGACGGAGATGCAGGTCATCGCACATGTGGTGAAGGATTTCCTGGCATAAGCATTGCCACTCCGCAGCGGGAACGATTGAGGCAAAGCAGTCAGCGCACGGTGATCCCGAACACATTCTTTGCTTTTTCCTTTCTGCTGTGGTTATGCTATGAGCAGAAATTTATTTTCGGAGGAATTCTTTTATGAATCAGGAACAACCACTTACTTATCAGGACATTCCGGAAGTTCAAAAGAAACGCTGGATGATTCTGGCTACAGTCAACATGTTTACATTCATGTCGACCCTTGACGCAAGTATCGTCAATGTGGCGTTGCCGCAGATCTCACATGACCTGCATCTGCCGATCGCCAGCAGTGAATGGATCGTCACCATTTATTTAATGACCATCTGTGTGTTCATTCTTCTGTTCGGCAGGCTTGGTGACATGTTTGGCAAAATTTTTATTTTTCGCATTGGAACATTGCTGTTCGTACTCGGTTCACTGCTCTGCGGGTTCGGATCGACATTGCATCTTCTGTTATTCGGCCGCGTGGTGCAGGCATTTGGCGCATCAATGACCATGGCGAATAATTTTGGGATTGCAACCGACATTTTTCCAAGATCAGAACGTGGACGAGCACTTGGTCTGATCGGTACCTTTGTATCACTTGGTGCGATTACCGGACCGGGAATTGGCGGACTGATCGTCTCCGCACTGAGCTGGAACTACATCTTCTGGATCAACGTGCCGATCGGCATTGCAGTCATGGTACTTGGCCAGCGGGTACTGCCCAGAGATCTGTTCAGATCGAAAGGACGCCTGGATGCTGCCGGCACTGCTATTTTCGGGCTCTTCATTATTGCGTTATTCGGCGGATTGCTGCTCGGACAGCATTGGCGCTTCGCGGATTGGCGCACGCTCAGTCTGCTTCTTTTTTCGGCGGTCATGCTCGGAGTGTTTCTTATCGTAGAGTGGCAGACCAGACAACCCATGCTGCAACTGAGACTCTTTAAAAACCCGATGTTCTCAGTCAGCATTTTCTGCGGCTATCTTGTCTTTCTTTCAAATTTTTGCTTCAACATTATTGCTCCGTTCTACACGCAGGACATACTTCACCTGAGTGCGGGAAGTTCCGGTCTGCTTTTGATGCTCTTTCCCATCATGATGGCGATCATCGCTCCATTCAGCGGCGCGCTGTCTGACAAAATCGGTTCGGAAATTCTTACCTTTATCGGACTGCTGGTACTGGTCGCGGCACAGGTCGGACTTGGCTTCTTAAACGGTTCAAGTTCTGTGCTTTACGCCGGTTTACTGATCGCATTGCTTGGCGCGGGAAGCGGCCTGTTCATGTCGCCGAATAATTCACTTGTAATGTCGACTGTACCGAGAGATCAGCTCGGCAGCGCAGGCAGTGTGAATGCGCTGATCCGTAATTTGGGCATGATCAGCGGCATCACCTTTGCGACAACGCTCCTGTTTGCCAGTATGTCACAGGCAGCCGGCCGCCACATCACCGGATTGATTCCCGGGCACCCGTCCATTTTTTTGTACGGTATGCATACGGTTTTCCTTGCCTCGGCAGGCATCTGTGGACTTTGTGCAGTCATCACCGGTATTCGACTTGCCTATGCCCGGCGGCCATTACGCGGAAAAACCATTTGAATTCTTAATAGACAAGCTTTGGGAAGAAGCACAAATTTCAGATGACTGTGCTTCTTTTTTATTGCTTCATATGAACATCATTTGGCGCACTGGCTTCCGCCAATAATTGAATCTCTTCGTCACTGAACGCTGTCAGTTCTTCAATTTACGCTGTGCTCATCCCCAGATGCTGCAGCACGCAGACATTCTGCTCAATTTTGGTTTTAGCAATTTCTATACCTTTTTTAAAACCTTTTTTGAAGCCCTCTTTAAAACAACCCTGTTCATAAAATGAGTTCGGCCATTTCAGCACTTCCTCGCGGATTTCTTCAAATCGTTCACTCACCAAATTCTCCACTCTCTATAGCATGGATCTCCTCTTCGCTGAGTTCGGTGAGTTCACTGATCTCGGCCACGCTCATTCCTCGTTCCTTCAGCTTACGGGCAATTTTCTTCGCTGTAGTAACTGAGCCTTTTTCATAAAATGAGTTTGGCCACTTCAGCGCTTCCTCGCGGATTTCTTCGGGCAGTTTTTTCGCTTCGGTCATCAATTGATCCACCTCTTTGTCCGTTAATTGAAGATAAGTCTCGAAAAAACCGTTAATCATGCGTTCCTGTGCCGCATCCATATGCATCGCGATCATTTGTCTGATGAATGCCAGCCGAACCTGAACACGCTCCTGCTTCGGAACATTCATTTTGCTCATCAGGGCGGCCGCGGCAGGATTATTGCTGTGCATAAATCAGCGCCAGTGGATTCTGGAAAGTTCGAGTTTAAGAAAACGAAACTGGCAGACCGTCATCAGATGCGGAATCGCTACAGCAAATGTGTCGGGTTCCTTTCTCATTCCATCATAACTGAAAACAGCAATCGGTAAAACAGTTTTTTGAAATTTCAGATAGATCATACTGTAATAAACATACATGCATGCGTTTGGCAAAGTCTTTCTGATGATAATTCTGCGCTTCCAGATGAATGATCAGGATCACATCCTTATCCGATTTCATCATGGCCTCGGCCATGATGTCGGCCCGTTTCTTTTCACCTTCGATCAGATCCGGGAACAGCTCTTCGGATAAAAATTTCTTTTCAGACAGGTCAATCGATTGATAAACATTGGGGAAAAATGCAGCAAGAAATTCGTCAAAAAAAGTCCGGATCAGCACTTTGAAACGGCGGTCATGATCTGTGGCCATTGAGCACCTCTCTGAAGGGGATCTTTCTTTTCGTTGAAACAGGTACATCGCAATAAAAAGAGAACGTGTGATCGTATATTTATTATTATATTGGATGAGCAGATACTTTGTCCACACGAAATGAACCGAAAATTTACATTTTATTTTCGGATTCAGGGCAGACCAGCCTGCTGGTGCCGTAAATTCTACCACACCCGCATCATATTCTCGATTTTCCGGGCATCTGCTTTTCCGTGATGCATAAACACACCGGGAAATCCCGCACCGTATCCACGGACATTTTCTTCACCGAAAATACTGGCAACGCGCTTTAATGTGTCCGTAAAGCTTGAGTACGTGCTATGACAATATCTGTTCAGCTCCGCGCCATATAACCATCGGTCATCGGCCTCGTGATCAAATCCGATCACCGAACATCTGACATGCTTTTTTCTTCGTGCCGAAAGCATCAGACGGTCAGCAAAATCGTCATTTGGCAATGAGTAGCCAGCAAAAATAATATGGCGGGCATTTTCGATAGCTACCTTCATGTCATTCTGGATTTCCTGAATAAATGAAGGCTGGTGGATTTTGAATCCGGTCTGCATCTCGATCACCGTATGGTGGGTTTCCGTGATCGTCCCGCATGAAGCGCATTGCACCGCATCAAAAATTCCGGCATCCATCGCCTTTTTTTCTTCGAACGATCTTGGGTGCCGCGAAGAAAGCGATGGAAGAATCTGCGGCGGAAAAAGGCTTGGTGAATCCGCGCGCCATTCATCACCCAGATAGAAGGTCAGTTTCCCGCACTTTGGGCATTGCCGGAATCCATGGCATCCATGCGGAAAATAGAATTTTCCGATTCGGACACGTCTTCCGGATGAATAAGCTTCGTCATTCAGCTGCTGCACTGCGGTTTCGTTCATCGGATACCATGCGGACGGAGTGCTCCCCTCCACTTTTCGCACAGCAATAAAATGTGCCAGATCACTGAACAGCTTCATCGGCTGCGGCGGATTGCCAACCTCCGGAGCCCCTGGCGCATCATTCATATCTTTCTGGGCATTTAAAATCAGCCACAGTAAAAGCGGATCCCAGTTCATCGAAATAACCGCATAACTGAACAGATAGAACTGGCGGTGTTCAAGCGGCACTTTGTCCGCTGCGCGTCGCACGCCTTCATCAGACATACGATGCGTCAGCATGCGCGCAAAATCGTGGTAACGCTGAAATTTCACTCTGATCTCCGGATCGTGCAGCAGCTCCGCGTAGCCGATCGCGTGCAGCAGCTGCGTGAGCATCGTCAGTGTTCGCCGCGCCGCGATCAGCCGGTCAATCGTTACAAATTCACCGTCCACCTCAATCCCCTTATGCGTCTGTATATGCAGGTCAAGCAGATTATAGAGATCATCGAGACTAAAACCGTCCGCCGAGTTGTGCGGGCATCGTTCGATCACGCGCTTAACCGCATGCCAGTCATAGAGCGTTTGCAGCTGTCTGGCACGCGGCTCTGGAATACTGAGCGTCCGCATCGCTTCATGGTCGCTGCCCGATCCGGAGGCGTCAATGAGTTCCAGCAACGCGGCAAATTCACTGCGCACTGGACCGGAGGCTTCCGGAATCGCCTGATTTACAGAGACTCGTGTGTCACCCGTCTCAGCGAGCACTTGTACCGTTCTGCCAAGTTCCTTCGTCGTTTTGATCTTCAGCGGTTCCGTTGTACCGGCCCCCCAGAAAATGACCGTCTCCGGCCAGTACGGATGATACTTTTCATTTTCACTCATGTGCATCGCCACCCAGGCAGCTGTAATTTGTCTGTTAGTCTGCCCAAAACATGCGAGAACCTCCAGCTCTCCGGCATAAAAATCGGTATTTTGTCAAAGTTCAATGCCTTTTTTATAGTAAGGCACGGGGAACTTCCTTTTTGTTTCTGCTCAGCGGAATTCCTGTAACAAAACTGTAACTATTCTTTGGTAAAATATTCTTTTACGGCACACTCAGTTATTCATGATTCTTTTAGGAGGACGACCCATTGATTCGCACTATGTTTATCGTTCAATTTATAGACCGTTCCGAATCCTGGCATCTGCAGAAAACCGTGCAGATTAATGCCAGAAAAAGCAGATACCAGAAAGGGGACATTATTGTTTTTGATGACCGGGAATACATCGTTATTGAAGATCACACATACTTGAGAGTCACCACTTTTAACCGCAAAATCAATCCCTTAAAACCGTTAAGTGACCAGATCCCCAATATTTGATGTTGATCTGTTGTTCCACTTGCCATGCCCATTCCCTTCGCCGTTCCACTCCTCCAAAGTTGTTTTTTCCTTTTTATTTCCCATTTCCTTAAGCTGTTACTGATCCGCCCCCATTCACCTGCCTGTCCCGGAGGCAGATATTTCTGCCGTTCGGAAAGCGCGATTCTCATGATGCACTTCTTAATATCGTCCGGCTTGCAAGAATCCGCTCGACGGCAAAGGTCCGTTTTTGATGGCGCAAATAGCAATATGCCCGAATCATTGTTTTCGAAACGAAAAGGATTCGAATACGCCTCCGTGTAAAATGTCCCTGACCGTCTTGATAAATCATATCGACAATGTCCCCTCTTCGCATCCCGCATTCCTCCTTTTCCATAATTATATAGAACATACATTCGCAAAACAATGTATAATAAGAATAAACGTTCGTAAATTATTGGAAAGGATGATGAAGATGCGCTCTGACTTTGAACGCAAGCTGCGGCAGATTATCCTCAATGATCGAAACATGGGGCGGACAATAAGCGTGAAGGGCCTGGCACAACGGACCCGGCACAGTCAGCGGGAAATTGAGAAAACCATTGAAAAGCTAAAACAGATCCCGAGACGAGAGGGGGGAATCGGATGAACAAGCTGACCGAAGGAAGCAATATGCGCTGGGAGTCGATGCGCATGATGCTTCCGGAACATATTGAACGGTTAAAACAGGCCATGATTGATGAACAAAAAGTGGAACACCCGTTATTGTCAGAAGATGCACTTGAAGAGATCGAACGCGCGCTGCTCCGCGCCATTGAAACGAATACATCGGTTCAGGTCGACTATTTCAGCGATGGATTTATCAAACCGCTCATCTGCTATCCGAAAAGACTGGATGCCAGAAACAAAGTGCTGATTGCCTGTGACACACACGGATTAAGAGGGCAGTACCGGTTTGCTGATATCATCCATGTAAACTCAAACTATCCATAACTGGCTGCAGAGCACCTTCT
>NZ_JAMAST010000013.1 GCF_023336505.1 Sporolactobacillus mangiferae
GCTGACAACGCTGAAAAAGGGAAGCAGTGTGGAAGTGGTCGGTACGAGCGGAAGCTGGCTGAAGATCAAATACAACGGCGGAACGGCTTATGTCTCAGGCGATTATGTGAAGAAGCAAGGGGATGATTCGGATCATTCGGATTCCGGAACTTCGAAGAATAATGGTTTAATTACAACAGGTGTTCATTTTCGACAGGGCCCTGGAACGAATTATAAAAGTTATGCTGTGCTTCAGGCGGGCACACTCGTTGAAATTCTTGCTGATGCACCGGACGGCTGGGTGAAAATCAGTTATAACGGTAAAGACGGATATGTATATGGTGATTATGTGAAGGATGAGACAACAACGACCATTAAGGATGGGAATACGGCATATACAACGACTAAGTATGCCATTTCATTTGGACAGGCATTGGCAAAAGAACAGAAGGTGAACAGCAGTTCATCAATTGCACAGTATCTTAATCCCAAAAATTTTAGTAAGGGGAGCGTTGAATACTATCAATTTTTACAGCTTTCCTCGCTTGCTAATGTCTCTCTCGGAGATATAAACACAATGCTGAAGGGCAGAGGAATACTTTCGGGCCAGGGACAGGCTTTTATTAATGCAGCTAAAAAATATCAGGTGAATGAAGTTTATCTGGTCTCTCATGCGCTGCTTGAGACAGGAAACGGAACATCCACACTGGCTAACGGCGTTAAATACAATGGAAAAACCGTTTATAACATGTTCGGTATCGGTGCCTATGACGGCAGTGCGGTCTCCAGCGGAGCAAAGTATGCTTATAATCAGGGATGGACGACGCCTGCAAAAGCAATTGAAGGTGGAGCAGCATGGATTGCAAAATATTATGTTTATAATGCGACCTATCGGCAGGACACATTGTACAAAATGCGATGGAATCCGGAGGCACTGGTTGAAGGGAATGCCGCACATCAATATGCAACCGATGTCGGCTGGGCAGTAAAGCAGACACCGATGATTGACCGGCTGTATGGTATGATTACACAGTACACGTTGACGTTCGATGTTCCGGAGTACAAAAATTAACCGTTTGACCAGACAGCGTTCAGCGATTGTAGAAGGCGTTGCGACGTTAACTTCGCTTTTCCAGTTGTGTTTCATGAACGAAAAAGAGTGCCTCAAAGTCAGAATTACTTTGAGACACTCTTTTTTACAAGGTCAGGAAAGTAAAAAATCTTTGCCCTGCATCAAACCAGCAAGACTAGATCATATCAGAGCATCGAAGTGGAGGCGCGCCCGCAGCAAACGAGCAACCGCAACGATGACGCAAACCCAAAAATCGATGCCCCGTGGTTAATCAGCACTTAGAAAAGAATAAACAATGCAAAAACCGCTGCAAGAATAAATCGGTAAACGGCAAATGGGACAAGCGTGAAGCGGCGAAGCAATTTCAGAAAGAAGATGATTGCAAGCATGGCAACAATAAATGCAGTGATAAATCCGATTACGAAAAGCGGGATATCGCTGAGGGTCAGAAAATCAAGACTTTTGTAAAAGTCGTAGCCGCTTGCGCCGATCATGATCGGAACGGCAAGAATAAATGAGAATTCTGCGGCCGTTTTTCTTTCCACTCCGGCAATCAGACCACCGGCGATCGTTGATCCAGAGCGTGAAAAGCCGGACCAGAGGGACAGGCACTGGAAAAGCCCGATGATAAATGCCTGCTTGTAGGATAATTCTTTAGTTGCGGCGTAGTTACGGCCTGCAGTAATTTTTTCGGCAATAATCATCAGAATGCCTCCGACGACCAATGCAATGAGCACACTCTGTGGTGAGAAAAGAACGCTTTTAATAAAATCCCGTAAAAGGACGCCGAGAATGATTGCCGGTAGCCCGGCGACAATGATGTGCAGCAAGTTCAAATGTTCCGGCCCGTTTTTTGGTTCATTTCGGTATAATCCGAAAAGACTCCACAGCCGCTTCCAATACAGGACAACAACAGCCATAATTGATCCCAGCTGAATAACAACCTCAAAAGTTTTAGCTGTGTCGCCTGTAAAATGCAGCAGATCAGCGGCAAGGATTAGGTGTCCGGTTGAAGAAACCGGAGCAAATTCAGTGAGCCCTTCAACGGCTCCGAGGATGATCGCAATCAATAATTGAATCAAAAGTTCCACCAGCCTTAAATCAGGAATATGTTCGTTGTTAAACAAGCCTTTTCATTATAGCATATTCATCTTTTGCTACCTGAGCTCTATTGCGGAACATTTGATCCATGGCAATATACTTTCAGTACAAACACGTTACCATTTTACTGCAGCCATGTTTTTCACAGGCGAAGTCAATCTGTGGTGAAAAAACATAATTTTTTTACAAAGGTAAAGAAATTATAAAGTTTTAACTAAACATAAAGGTGTATGCCAGGTACGAAAGATGAGACGTCTGCGGAGCGTTCCTGTTGACCCAGGTGGCAGCGGGACCTCGCAGATTCCAGCTTGTCCGAGAAGGCACTTGCGGTGCACCCGCGGCAAGCGGGCAGCCGGAGCGTCCATCAGGTACAGGATCAACAGAAAAGGACTGGATTTAGCACGGTCTAGTCTTTCTAAACAAAGAACATCATAATACTTTTTGAACGGAATAGACTTTAATAAATATGTCTGTAAATGCGTTCCTGACAAGGTGCCCCATTACACTGTGGCGTCAAAGAAATCATGAGCGGATAAAAAGTTTCGATCAGCTCGGTGTGAATTAATGTGAAAAGGGGGTTGACTTATTAATAGATCAAGGTATAATGAATATCACACAAGTTAGAAATAACCGAAAATTATTAAATGACAGCTAATGAAGAAGAGAGTAACAGTGGAGTATTGTCTCAGCAAGCCGGGTTGATGGGAGCCGGTACAGTCAAAACTGCGAACCGCACTTCGGAAGCGATGGCTTGAAGATTCAGGTAGGGTCATCCGGGAACTCCCGTTACAGAGATTACAAGCTGATTCTCTCTTTGAACGCGAGAAATGAAATCTCGGTTTCTTTGTGAGAATAACCAGAGTGGTACCGCGGGCACAGTGATCAACGCTCGTCTCTTTTCAATATGGAAAAGAGGCGGGCGTTTTTAATTTTGCACCTAAAAGTCCCGTCTTTATCAGGCTTGATCTCGATTGCTTAGTTTCGTACTAAATGTGTAGTTTAATACTCTGAAGCGTTAATGAAGTGCATTGATAAAATTATGGTTATATTGGAGGGTGTTCAAGTGAAGGCAGGTGTAGTAGGGGCAAACGGATACAGCGGGGCAGAACTGGTACGTCTGTTGCTGAATCATCCGCAAGTGCAGTTAGAAATGCTTATTGCCCATTCAGCTGCGGGTACAGAAATTCAAAGCATTTATCCGCATCTTGGCGGTGCCATCAGTCAGACGTTGGAAACCTTTGACGCGGATGAGCTAGCGGCGAGGACCGATGTTGTATTTTTTGCTACTCCCGCCGGCGTAAGCAGGAATCTGCTCCTGGAATGCCTGAAACGTGGATTGATCTGCATTGATCTTTCCGGTGACTTCCGCCTGAAAAATCCGAATGATTACGCCGAGTGGTATCAAAAGGAACCTGCGGACGAAACGCTGCTTCACGATGCAGTTTACGGACTTGCCGAAATTAATAAGAAACAGATCGAGAATGCTTCTTTCATTGCAAATCCGGGCTGCTATCCGACAGCCGCGCTGCTCGGCCTTGCTCCGGTATTGAAGAGCGGCATCATTGATCTGCAGTCAATCATCATTGACGGAAAATCCGGTGTATCCGGTTCGGGGAAAAAGGCGATCATCGGCAACCTGTTCAGCGAAATCAATGAGAGCGTCCGGGCATATAAATTAGGAACACATCAGCATACACCGGAGATTGAACAGACTATCGCTGCGATCAGCGGTGAACTGACCGCTGTTACCTTCACCGCTCACTTAATTCCGATGACACGCGGGTTAATGTGCACGATATATGCACAGCTGAGGCAGGGATTTTCAACGCGCGAATTGCTTGCACACTATGAAACGTTTTATGCCCGATCACCTTTTGTACGTATCAGGCCGATGGGCACGTGGCCGGCGACGAAAGAAGTGCTCGGCTCCAACTTCTGTGATATCGGGCTGAACGTGGATGGGAGGACAAGGCGTCTGACTATTGTTTCCGTCATTGACAATGTTGTCAAAGGCGCTGCCGGTCAAGCGATTCAGAATCTGAATTTGATCAAGGGATGGGATGAACAGACAGGACTTGTGTTTACCCCGATCTATCCTTAAGAGGGTGAGATAGATGGCAGAGATTTATGAAAAAACAAATATTACGTATATAGAGAAGGGCAGTGTCGGCACGCCCAGGGGATTTAAAACCGGCGGTCAGAATATCGGACTTCGAGCAGGCCGTCCAGATATGGGCTGGATTTATTCGGAAGTACCGGCAACGGCGGCGGGTGTTTATACCACGAATGTGTTTCAGGCGGCTCCCCTGCAGGTGACCAGGGAAAGCATGGAAATGGGAGATCAGCTGCAGGCTGTTCTTGTAAATACAGTCAGTGCAAATTCATGCACGGGGCAGCAGGGAATTGACAATGCGCGAACGACAAGGAAATGGATGGCAGAGCATCTGAACATTGCCGAACATCTGGTTGGCGTCGCATCGACAGGCGTGATCGGCATGCAGCTCCCAATGGACAAAATGAAGCCCGGCATCGCATCTATTAAACTGAATGATCCGGCATCGCCGTTTGAAGAAGCGATTTTGACCACAGATACGAAGCCGAAACATCTGGCAGTTCAACTGGAGGTTGACGGCAGACAGGTCATGATTGGCGGTGCGTGCAAGGGATCGGGGATGATTCATCCTAATATGGCAACGATGCTCGGATTTGTGACAACAGACGCATCCGTTGCTCCCGAAGCGTTGAAGGCCGCTTTAAAAAGTGTCGTCAATCGGACTTTCAATCGAATCACGGTTGACGGTGACACCAGTACGAATGATATGGTTCTTCTTCTTGCCAATGGCAGAGCGGCAAATCAACTACTGAACGAGCAGCATCCGGAATGGTCGATTTTTCTGCAAGGACTGGAATACGTCTGCCGCGGTCTGGCTAAATTCATCGCCGGAGACGGCGAAGGCGCAACCAAGCTGATCGAAGTTCAGGTGAGCGGTGCCAGAGATGATGAATCGGCCAATGTAATCAGTAAAACGATTGTGGGTTCGAGCCTTGTGAAAACAGCGATCTTTGGCGGTGACGCGAACTGGGGAAGAGTGGTCTGCGCAATGGGCTACAGCGGTGAACAGTTCGATCCGAAAAAGGTGTCTCTGGCGCTTGGGAACATCGCATTGTTCAAGAACGGCGTTCCCGTTCACTTTGATGAGGAGGAAGCATCGGAATATTTAAGCGGCGATACGGTTGTGATTCGTGCGCAACTGGGCGAAGGCGGCGGCAAGGCGGTTGCGTGGGGCTGCGATCTGACTTACAACTACGTAAAAATCAATGCATCCTATCGTTCATGAAACCATGAGTCAGGAGGTCAACAATGAACCATTATCTTGTCATTAAATGCGGCGGAAGCGTTTTTGATAAATTGACACCCGCTTTTTTTAACAGTATACGGAAAATTCGGGCGGAGAGTCATTGGCTGCCGGTGATTGTGCACGGCGGCGGGCCGGCGATTTCTCAAATGCTGAGCAAGCTGGAAATCCCGACGGTTTTTCACAAAGGGCTTCGCGTAACGACGCAGGAAGTACTTGATGTGGCGGAAATGGTCCTCAGTGGAATGATGAACAAACAAATTGTATCCAGAATCAGTGCATCTGGAGGCAAGGCGTTCGGTATGAGTGGTGTGGACGGAGGTTTATTTAAGGCCAAACCGCTGGGATTGTCCGAACTTGGCTATGTCGGCGAAATTATTTCGGTGAACACAACAATCATTACCAGCCTGTGCGGGCAAGGCTACATTCCCGTCATTTCTCCGATTTCGATGGACGATCAGGGACAGCATTACAACATCAATGCCGACCAGGCGGCCGCTGCCATTGCATCGGCGCTGAATGGAAAACTCTGTTTTATCAGTGATGTACCCGGAATATTGGTTGAAAAAGATGGAGAGATGGTTCGGCTGAAACAGGTTTCCGATCTCGAAATTGAACGATTGATTGAACTTAAGAAAATCAGTGGTGGCATGATTCCAAAGGCAAAGGCTGCCGTAGAAAGTCTGAAACAGAACGTTGAAGAGGTCGTCATTGTGAACGGTATGATGCCGGAATGTCTCATTGACTATGCAAATGGCGAAGAAGTTGGTACCAAAATTTTTCTTGAGGAGGAAGCACTCCATGCTTAATACAAAATCAGAGGAAAAAATCGCACCGGTCATGTCCGCTTATGGACGGTTTCCAATAACGATTGAGAAGGGAAAAGGCAGCTTTGTTTGGGACAGCGCAGGCATAAAATATCTGGATTTTACGGCCGGAATTGCTGTGCTTGCTCTGGGCCATGTACCGGATCTTGTGGAAGCGGCATTGAAGCGTCAGCTGGATACACTTTGGCATTGCTCTAATTTGTATCACATTGCACCGCAGGAAGAGCTGGCCGGCATGCTGACTGAACTCACGTGCTGTGATCAGGTTTTCTTCTGTAACAGCGGTGCGGAGGCGAACGAAGGGGCGATTAAGCTGGCTCGCCGCTATGCTACTTTGGTGCTCAACAAACCGGAAGGGCATATTGTTACGTTCCATCATTCTTTCCACGGTCGGACTCTTGCGACCATGACGGCCACTGCCCAGGAGAAGATTCAAAAAGGATTTGGGCCGCTTGTTCCGGGATTCAAATATCTTCCTTTTAATGATGAAACGTCTCTTGGCGATGTAGAAGCAGACAGCGAATGTATTGCGGTGATGCTGGAAATGGTTCAGGGAGAAGGCGGCGTGATTCCGGCAGACAAGGCGTGGGTTCAGAAACTTGCAGCAGTCTGCAGGGATAAAGGTATTCCGTTAATTGTCGATGAAGTCCAGACGGGCATGGGGCGCAGCGGTACCCTGTTCGCCTATGAACAGTATGGCATTGAACCGGATATCCTGACTGTTGCCAAGGCACTTGGCTCAGGGATTCCGATCGGAGCATTCCTTGCTAAGAAGGAAATTTCAAAGCTGTTTACACCGGGAACGCATGGTTCGACATTCGGAGGCAATCCGTTTTCGACCGCGGCCGGTGTTGCGACAATCAAGGCTTTCAAGGAACTCAATGTTACAGAGACCTGCATGAAAAATGCGGCCTATCTGAACACGGAGTTAGACACACTCAAAGAAAAATATCCGAGTCACATCACTGCAATCCGCGGACTCGGTCTTCTGATCGGTGTCGAGACTACGGCGCCGGCAATTGATATTGTGAATCAACTGAGAGAAAAACATCATGTACTCATACTGACTGCCGGCAAGCACGTGCTGCGTATTCTGCCGCCGCTGGTCACTGATGAAGCGGAAATTAACATATTCATTAAGGCGTTTGACTCTGTACTCAAAGATCTTTAATCAGGAGGCTGCAGATGATGAAAAAAGGCTACTTGCTTCTGGAATCGGGCCAGCTTTTTACCGGCTTTCGTGTCGGCGCTAGTGCGTCGGTAATGGGTGAAGTCGTTTTCAATACGAGTATGACCGGTTATCAGGAGATCCTGACAGATCCGTCTTATACGGGGCAGATCATGACTTTCTGCTATCCTTTACTCGGCAACTACGGAGTGAATGCCAGTGATAATGAACATCCCGGCATTCGGATGCAGGGCGTTCTTTTCAGCAATCTGTGTGCCTTGCCGAGCCATTATCAATCGATCAGGACGGTGGATCAGTGGCTGAAGCAATCCGGTATTCCAGGACTTACGAATATTGATACCCGCGCAGTGGTCAGAGCGGTTCGGAAGTGCGGCACAATGAAGGCTGCCATCACTGATTCACCTGACTTTTCAGCTGTCAATTGGCACCAGCCGCTTCCACAAAATGTGGTAGACCAGGTCTCAATAAAGAAAATGGCAACGTACGAAGGATCAGGTCCGCATGTGGTACTGATCGATTACGGATTTAAAAAGTCAATGCTGAATGCGCTGCTTAACGAAGGATGCAAAGTAACTGTGGTACCCTATAACACCGACGCTTCGGCAGTTGCGGCACTCAAACCCGATGGCGTGATGCTGAGCAACGGACCTGGGGACCCCATTCATCTGAAGCCACTGTTCGCAGAAATTAAGCGCATTGCTTCAAGTTACCCGACTTTGGGCATTTGCCTTGGTCATCAGCTGATTGCGCTCGCGTTTGGAGCGAAGACCGATAAATTACTGTTTGGTCATCGCGGTGCCAATCACCCGGTTAAAGAAACCGCAACCGGGAAGGTGTGGATCACTGCACAGAATCACAGCTATGTTGTCGAGAAGGGCAGCATCAATCCGGAACAGTTTTCAATCAGTTATTTTAATGTGAACGATGGATCGGTAGAGGGACTGAGACATAAGCGGCTTCCTATTGAAACGGTACAATTTCATCCGGAAGCACATCCGGGTCCCGACGATACTCATCCGATCTTCTCAAGATTCATTCATATGATTAAACAAAACAAGGGTGAAGTCACTCATGCCGTTACGTACTGAAATTAAAAAAGTGCTGGTCATCGGTTCAGGGCCGATTGTGATCGGTCAGGCAGCGGAATTCGATTATGCAGGCACGCAGGCCTGTCTCGCCTTAAAAGAAGAAGGTATTGAAGTCATTCTGGTCAACAACAACCCGGCCACGATTATGACCGATGATCAGATTGCTGATCGAACCTACATTGAACCGCTGACCATCGAAACCATTGAAAAAATTCTGGCCAGAGAACGTCCGGATGGCCTGATCGGAACACTCGGCGGACAGACCGGGCTGAATCTTGCGGTTGCTCTGCACGAACAGGGTATTCTGGACAAATATGGTGTAGAGCTGCTTGGTACTTCAGTCGATTCGATTCGGCATGGCGAGGATCGCGAGATGTTCAAAGATTTAATGCTTGCCATTCATGAACCGATTCCAGAGTCTGAAATCATCCGTTCCTATAATGACGGCCTGGCTTTTGCTGAGAAGGCCGGATATCCGTTGATTATCCGTCCAGCCTATACGCTTGGCGGCTCCGGGGGCGGATTCGCCTGCAACGAACAGGAATTGGATCTGGTTCTCCGCAGGGGGTTGAAACTCAGTCCGATCCATGAAGTCTTAATCGAGAAAAGTATCAAAGGCTGGAAAGAAATCGAATATGAAGTAATGCGTGATGCCAATGATACGTGCATTATTGTATGCAACATGGAGAATGTGGATCCGGTCGGCGTTCATACCGGAGACAGCATTGTAGTGGCTCCTTCGCAGACATTGTCTGATGTGCAGTACCAGATGCTGCGCAATGCATCGCTGAAAATCATTCGCGCCCTTAAAATTGTCGGTGGCTGTAATATCCAGTTCGCGCTTAACCCGAATTCCGATGAATATGCCATTATTGAAGTTAATCCGCGCGTAAGCCGTTCATCAGCGCTGGCGTCGAAAGCAACCGGTTATCCGATTGCGCGTGTTGCGGCAAAATGTGCGATCGGTTTCCATCTTGATGAGATTCTGAATCCGATTACCGGGACGACCTATGCTTCGTTCGAGCCGGCAATTGATTATATTGTTGTAAAAATCCCGCGTTTTCCATTCGATAAATTTACCGAAGCCGACCGCAGTCTCGGTACGCAGATGAAAGCGACGGGTGAGGTGATGGCCATTGACCGAACCTTTGAGGGTGCCCTGAACAAGGGAATTCGTTCGATGGAAACGGGTTTTTCGGGACTTGAAAGCAAGGATTTAACAAGCGAATCGAAGGAAACGCTTGAAATGCATTTGGAGAAGGCGACGGATCTGCGTCTTTTTGCAATCAGCGAATTGTTCCGGAGAGGCTGCACGGTTGCGGATGTTCACAGGATGACAGAAATTGATCGCTGGTTTCTGACTGCGATCTATGGGATTGTTTCCCTTGAAAACGAATTGATGCAAACGGGATTTAAAGCGCTGACTGATGCACAGCTTGAACGGGCAAAATGGATGAATATTGGCGATCAACGTCTGGCACAGCTTCTGAATGTTTCTGTGAACGAGATTCAGGTGCGCATCCGTACCGCGGGGCTTGCACCTTCCTACCATCTTGTTGATACATGTGCCGGAGAATTTGAAGCACAGACACCTTATTATTACTCAACCTGGTTCGGCGCTGATGAGGATTCGGCCAGTGATCGTCCGAAAATATTGATTGTCGGCTCCGGACCGATCCGCATTGGTCAGGGGATTGAATTCGACTATTGTTCGGTACAGGCAACATTAGCAATTAAGAAACTTGGCTATGAAGCAATTGTGATCAACAACAATCCGGAAACCGTCAGCACTGATTATTCGATTGCCGACCGGCTCTATTTTGAACCGCTTGCAATTGAGGATATTCTGCATGTTGCTGAGAAAGAAAACGTTCAGGGGGCGCTTGTTCAGTTCGGCGGCCAGACAGCGATTAATGTGGCGAAAGCACTGGAAGAAGCAGGCATCAAAGTACTCGGAACCTCGACGGAAAGTATTGATCGCGCGGAGGATCGGGAGCTCTTTTATAAACTGCTGCAGTCGCTTGGTATCCCGCATATTCAGGGAAAAACGGTGCACCATCTGGAAGAGCTGCGCGCCGCAGGCGATGAGCTTGGTTATCCGATTCTTGTGCGTCCGTCCTATGTGATCGGTGGTCAGTCCATGTTCCTGTTCCATCGGCCTGAAGAACTTGATGCGTACATGAACAGTGACCGGTATTTGGGTGCGCACGCATTCCCGCTTCTCGTTGATCGTTATCTGCCCGGGATTGAGTGCGAGGTCGACGCGATCAGCGATGGGGAGCGGACAGTCATTCCAGGCATTTTCCAGCATATTGAACGTGCCGGCGTGCACTCGGGCGACAGCATTGCTGTTTTCCCATCCTTCAGTCTTAACCAGACGTTGCAAAATGAAATTGAAACGGATACGCGCAAAATTTGCCGTGCACTGGATGTGAAAGGTTTAATCAATATTCAGTTTGTGATTGCATCGGGTAATGTGTTTGTACTCGAAGTGAATCCGCGTGCCTCGCGTACCGTTCCGATCGCCAGTAAAATGACCGGCGTGCCAATGGTTGAAAAAGCTGTCGGTGTTCAGCTTGGAAAGTGTCTGGCCGAACAGGGACTCGCCGACGGCTACTGCCCACGTCCAGGATTCTATGCGGTAAAGGCACCGGTATTCTCGTTCACAAAACTGAAGGGGGTCGATCCGGTGCTTGGACCGGAAATGAAATCGACGGGCGAGCAACTTGGCATGGACAGCACGCCAGCCGGAGCCTTTATGAAGGGCGTTTACTTAAATAAAGCAACCCCCCTTGCAGGAATGCCTGGAAAAAGAACGGTTTTCTGTTCCATTGCAAAAAATCAACGGGACGAGAGCCTGAATTTAATGAAACAACTGAACAATCACGGTTTTATCATTTTAGCAACGTCGGGGACAGCAGATTACCTTATGGAAAAAGGCATGCCGGTGGTAAAGGTTGCAGCTGATGAGGCGGCAGTGTCCATGCAGATGGCAAGCGGCAAAATAGCCGCCCTGTTCAATATACCGACCGCGGGACGCAACAGAGGCTCGTTCGGATTCAAAATTAGGGAGCTCGCTCTCCGTTATCAAATCCCCATCTATACTTGCGCGGATTCACTGAAAGCCGCATTATCAATGGTGAGCGATGATAAAACATCGGGTGTGCTGACGGTTGAAGAGTACCGAAATTTAAGTTATATGACGAATAAGGGGAAGTGAGCAGTATGACAAACAAAACGGCATCTACTTTGCAAGGACGGAATTTTCTGACCATTGCTGAATTTACGGAAGAGGAATTGAAATCATTTCTGCATACGGCAGTTGCCTTGAAGTCGATGCAAAAGCAGGGAATTACGCATCATTTCTTAGAGGGGCAGACCCTGGCTATGATTTTTGAAAAAGCGTCAACGCGCACACGTGTCGCCTTTGAAGTCGGCATGTATCAGCTTGGCGGATCGGCATTGTACTTAAGCAGTAAAGATATTCAAATTGGACGTGGTGAGACCATTGCGGATACCGCTAAAGTCCTCTCACGTTTTGTTGATGGGATCATGATCCGCACGTTTGGCCATGAAGTAGTCGAAGAACTGGCGGCCAATGCCGATGTTCCGGTAATTAATGGCTTAACCAATACACACCACCCGACTCAGGTACTGGCTGATCTGCTGACCATCTTCGAACATAAAGGCAGTCTTGCAGGCCTGAAAGCATGCTTTGTCGGTGACGGATACAATAATATGGCTCATTCGCTGCTGGAGGGTGCGGCAGCGGTCGGTATGAACATGACGGTAGCCAGCCCGAAAGGCTACGAACCGGACCAGGCCGTTTTTAATGCAGCTAAGGCAAGAGGAGCAGAAAATAACTGTGCCGTAGCGCTGACTCATTCACCACAGGAAGCGGTGGAAGACTGTGACGTCGTGATCACAGATACGTGGCTGAGTATGGGTGATGAAGATGAAAAAGAACAGCGTCTGCACGATTTTCAGGGCTTTCAGGTAGATGATGCCCTGACCGCACTGGCAAAACCGGATCATATTTTCATGCACTGTCTGCCCGCCCATCGCGGAGAAGAAGTGACTGAAAGCGTCATCGACGGTGTACATTCGGTTGTGTTTGACGAAGCGGAGAATCGCCTGCATGCCCATAAGGCGATATTGAAATGTCTCATGGAAAAGAATGCATAAATAATTTCAGGAGGGTTTATCAATGGCAAAAGAAAAAATCGTTTTGGCATACTCTGGAGGTCTTGATACCTCGGTCTGCATCAAATATCTCCAGGACAAATATAATTATGATGTGATCGCGCTCAGTATCGATGTCGGTGAAGAAGGCAAAGATCTGGCAAAAGTAAAACAGAAAGCACTTGACGTGGGCGCCATTAAATCATATGTTGTCGATGCAAAGGAATTGCTGGCGGAGAATTATCTGGCTCCGGCACTGAAGGCTAATGCGCTTTATGAAGGTGTTTATCCGCTTTCTTCCGGACTTTCCCGTCCATTGATCGGCAAACTGCTTGTTGATGTCGCGCATAAAGAAGGGGCGACAGCTGTCGCACACGGCTGTACGGGCAAAGGAAATGATCAGGTGCGTTTTGAACTGGCTATTCAGGCCCTTGATCCTTCGCTTAAGGTGGTTGCTCCGGTTCGTGAATGGGGCATGACTCGTGACGAAGAAATCAAATATGCGGAAAAGAACGGGATTCCGATTCCGGTCGATCTCGACAATCCGTTTTCCATTGATGCTAATGTCTGGGGGCGCGCATGCGAGGCGGGCGTTCTGGAAAATCCATGGAATGAGGCGCCGGAAGAAGCGTTCGCCTGGACAAATCCGATTGAGAAGACACCGGATGCTCCGGAGTATATTGAGATTGAGTTTGAAAAAGGTGTTGCTTGCGGTCTGAACGGCGAAAAGAAACCCTTTATTGAAATCATCAGAGAATTGAATGCGCTCGGTGGTCTCCATGGGGTCGGGCGCATTGACCATATTGAAAATCGCCTTGTCGGCATTAAGTCACGTGAAGTGTATGAAAACCCGGCCGCTTTAATCCTCATCAATGCACACAAAGGACTGGAGACAATCACGCTGACAAAGGAAGTATCTAAATTTAAGCCGCTCATCGATAAAGAAATTTCCCAGGTGATCTATGATGGTCTCTGGTATTCACCGATCAGAGAAGCATTGATGGCTTTCGTTGAACAAACGCAGCAAGTCGTTTCCGGAACGGTTCGAGTGAAGCTCTTCAAGGGGAGCCATACGGTAGTCGGCCGTAAATCGGACAACAGCCTTTACAATGAAAAGCTAGCGACCTATACACAGGGCGATGCATTTGACCACAATGCGGCCGTTGGCTTCATTAAGCTATGGGGACTTCCAACGAAAGTGAATGCCGAGGTTCATAAGCATGGGGAAATGGAGGTTGACCATGGCAAAACTGTGGGGCGGCCGGTTTACGAAGTCAACCAATAAGCTGGTTGACGCGTATACCGCGTCGATTTCATACGATCAGGAACTGGCAAAAGAAGATATAGAAGGCAGCCTGGCTCATGTCCAGATGCTCGGCGAATGCGGAATTGTGACAGAGGAAGAGGCAAAAAAAATTCAACATGGACTGCGGTCTATTTTGAAAAAAGTAGAGAACGGTGAAGCACAGTTTTCGACAGATATGGAAGACATCCATATGAATATCGAGAAAATGCTGATCGACGAAATCGGACCGGTCGGCGGAAAGCTTCATACCGGCCGCAGCCGCAACGACCAGGTGGCAACCGACATGCATCTGTATGTGCGAAAGAAGACGTCGGTACTGATTGATTTGCTTGAAGACGTGCAATATGCGCTGCTTGAGCAGGCGAAAGCGAACATCGAGACGATTCTTCCCGGATACACCCATTTACAGCGTGCGCAGCCGGTTTCCTTCGCTCATCACATGCTCGCCTATTTCTGGATGTTTGAGCGTGACAAAGGGCGTCTGCGCGACAGCGTCAAGCGGATAAACATTCTCCCGCTCGGCGCCGGGGCTTTGGCTGGCACCACATTTCCGATTAACCGCCGCCGTGTTGCTGAACTGCTTGATTTTGACGGTGTTTATCCGAACAGTATGGATGCCGTCAGTGATCGCGATTTCGTGGTTGAAGCACTCGCGGACTGCTCTTTGATCATGGTCCATCTGTCTCGGCTTTCAGAAGAGATGGTACTCTGGAGCAGTCAGGAGTTTCAGTTTATCGAACTGGATGACGCATTCTGTACAGGATCAAGTATCATGCCGCAAAAGAAGAATCCGGATGTTTCCGAACTGCTTCGTGGAAAAACAGGACGCGTGTTTGGCCACCTGATCGGATTACTGACTGTTCTGAAGGGGCTGCCACTTGCCTACAATAAGGATATGCAGGAAGACAAGGAAGGTATTTTCGATACGATAAAGACGTTGGAGGGCGCATTGAAGCTGCTCGCGCCGATTCTTGAGACGATGACGGTCAAGAAGGACCGAATGCGTCATGCGGTTGAAAAAGATTATTCGAATGCAACCGATATTGCGGATTATCTGGCAAAGAAAGGACTCCCTTTCCGCGAGGCACATGCCATTACGGGAAAAATGGTTCTGTATGCCATTGAAAATAAAAAATATCTGCTTGATCTTGATCTTGCTGAATACAAACAATTCAGCCCGCTGTTTGAAAAGGATATTTTTGATGCGTTGCTGCCTGAAAATGTCATGCGCGCGCGTGAAAGCGAAGGCGGAACAGCACCTCATCAGATTGAGATGCAACTGAAACTCGCGGAAGCATGTCTGCATCAGAACGATTCGCTCTGATCAGCTGTTTCATATATCAGTTACCCATGGGATGAGTAGTATAAGTGCTGCTCATACCTGGATCAGTAACCCCCCTAATTTGCTTAAAGATCGCTGGTCTTGAAGCGACGGATACCAGAAGAGGTATCCGTATTTTTTTACTTTACTCTTGAAAGTTTAAAAGTCAGCGGATTGTCGTATAAGTTCAGCCGAACACGAAAAAAGTTAATTGAACAGGATTTACAGACATTGGTAGATCATTTATTTTAGTTGTGCACTGTTTTTTTGTTATGATAAATTTTGGACCTTCCCGCGAGTTTTAAAAGTAAGAAAGGAGGATTAACGTGAAAGCAGTACAAATCGATTCAGCGGTGGCGTACAAAAATAAAGGCGGATATGTCCGTTTTGTGCTTGTACTGGGAGCACTTGGCGCATTCGGTCCGCTTTCAATGGATATGTATCTTCCGTCCCTGCCGTCCCTGACTCGAGACTTGCAGACGACAACATCCATGGCACAATTAAGCATCACAGCATGTTTGATCGGACTTGCAGCGGGACAGTTAATTCTCGGACCGCTCAGTGATAAGTTCGGGCGAAAGATCCCTCTACTTTCCGGATTAATTCTGTTTACACTGACTTCGTTACTTTGCTCGATCACGACATCAATTGGATTACTTGTCATTCTGCGATTGATCCAAGGTATGGCGGGAGCTGCAGGTATGGTGATTTCACGGGCAATTGCCCGGGATCTGTATTCGGGATCGAAGCTGACCCGATTTTTCGCAATGCTGATGGCTGTCAATGGGATATTTCCCATTCTGGCACCGATTATGGGCGGTTTTGTGCTTCAGTTTACGTCCTGGCATGGCGTTTTTATCGTCCTGTGTGTGATTGGATTTTTGTTGTTTTTAAGTGCATTATTCTATATTCCTGAAACACTTCCTGCTGAAAAACGTATTTCAGGCGGACTTGGAACGACTGTGTCGGCGATGGGGGATATTTTCCGAGACAGCCGTTTTGTTGGCTATGCGCTTGTCCTTGGCCTGGTGATGGGGGCAATGTTTTGCTACTTGCAGGTTCATCATTCGTGCTGCAGGACATGTTTTCTGTATCGCCTCAAGGTTTCAGCTGGATTTTCGCAATGAACGGTTTTGGCATTGTGCTAATGTCTCAGCTTGCCGGGTTTCTTGCTGGACGTGTTGATGCACGAAAAATCATGCGAACTGGAATTATAATTGCAGCAATTGGCAGTATTGCACTCTTTGCGAGCCTCCTGCTCGAACCGCCGCGTCTGGTTGCGGTTATGATCCCGCTTTTTCTTGTTGTTTCAATGGTTGGTCTCGTCAATTCAACAGCCTTTTCACTGGCGATGCAAAGCCAGGCGAAGGTGGCCGGAAGTGCTTCGGCAATTCTGGGCTTCGGCATGAATACAATTGGTGCGCTCTTGTCACCGCTTGTCGGACTAGGGGGCAGTCATACGTACTTCCCAATGGCTTTAATGATTTTGTTCTGTGACAGCAGCGCGCTTGTTATCTATTCCGTCTTTATCAGAAAGAAAGCGCTAAAAATTGCGAAATGAAAGAAGATTGGTCCAATGCAATCCTTTTTAATGGATTTATATCAAATTCGTCCAAGTCAGCTTTATATAGATCAGGAAAAACTGGAACGGTTAAAAGAATCTTTTAATCCGCTGAATGTGCGTTTTAATGTACCGCTGCCAATTAAAAGGAACGGAGGCGAGGTATTTCTGACTGATGGACATACCCGCGCCCTTTTGTACAGTGAAGCCAGGATATCGGTTATTCCCGTGTACTGGGATATGGATGATCTCGATATGGCCCTCTATCAAACGTGCCTGGACTGGTGCCGGAAAGAAAAGGTTGTTTTTATTGATGATCTGAAAGACCGTATTCTCCCGCATGAACAATTTGTGAAACAATGGATTGACCGCTGCACCCAGGCAATTAAGAAAGAAAATAGAGATTTTTGAGCGATTGCAGTTGGTTTGGTGCTGGTGCCTGGTTTTGGAAAAGTACAGCATACACAAAGAGCCGCCCGTGAAGGCGACCCTTTGTGTATCAAGTGAATTGGATTAAGTATACAGGAAGATCCATGTTCTTCCGTTATTTCTATGCCCAATGTGAAAATCGGAATTTATCGGATTGCTTCCACCAGCTGTTTACGCATTTAAAGTAAATTCAACATCGGCGTTAATTTTGATCTTGTTGCCAACGACAAGATTTCCGTTTGCCAGTGACTGGCTCCAGACGAGTCCGTAGTCACGGCGGTCAATTGCGAAGGACAGGCTGGCGGCATTGCGTTTTAAGCCATATGGATCGTCAATCGGCGTGCCGACTTCTGCTTCAAAGCTGATCGTTTTGCTCGTTTCTTTGATGGTCAAGGTTCCTTCAACCTGATAAGTGTCTTCGTCGGTTGCGGTTACTTTCGTTGAAGCAAATTTAATTTCCGGAAATTTCTCTGCATCAAAGAAATCAGCGCTTTTTAAATGGTTGTCACGATCCTTAATACGTGTGTTGATGCTTGCAACATCAATGGTTACGTTCACTGCAGCAATCTTCCCGCTGTCATCGGTTGTGACTGTTCCTGAAGTTGTCTGGAAACTTCCTTTTACGTTCGACAGCCCCATGTGTTTTACAGAAAATGCTGTCTCCGTGTGTGCCGTATCGATTGTCCATTCTGCCATAATACTCATCTCTCCTTTAGTGATTGTTCTATTTTTTAAAAGGCTGTGTTAAAAATCCTGTTGCGCTTTACCACGAAGGGGCACGCACTTTCTGCTGAATGCAGAAAATTGAGCCGGGAAAATAGCAACAAAATTTAACAATGCCCTGGGTACCCAATTAATTTTCCTCTGAAACAACGGTAAACCGTCCATTCACATGTTTTGGCTGTTCAATTTCATCAACAAGTGCTGCTGCATAGTCTTCATAACTAACATAACTCTTTCCGTCGCTGTTGACGAGAAGATTATCTTTGCCTGTCTTGTAATGCCCGGTCCTTTGACCGAGTGCGAAAATGGCCGACGGACTCAGAAATGTCCAATTCAGATTCTCAGAAGCCTGCAGTTCTTCAAGACTCGCAGTCATCGGAACAGCCACCGATTTGAATGCTTCAGGAAAATCAGGTGTGTCAATCAGGCGGATTTTCTTTTCATCGTCTACAAATAAACTGCCTGCCCCGCCGACGATAATCAGACGTGTCCCGGGCGCATTTTCAAGCAGATGACTGAGCTGCCTTTCTGCTTTGATGTACAGCTCTCCTTTATCAGGTGGAGTGGCAAACGCATTGACCACCACATCAAAAGCAGTCAAATCATCACGCGTCAGATCGAAAAGATCTTTTTTAATGTAAGGAATACTGGGATCCTTCAGATTTTCAGGATGACGGACAATGGCAGTCACCTGATGACCGCGATTCTGCGCCTCCTCAGTAATGCGGGAGCCTGCTTTGCCGGCGGCACCAATAACGGCGATTTTCATGAAACACATCTCCTTTTGATGTAACTCATTTAGTTACATCGAAATTAAAAAATTAATCTTCAACAAAAAGACGATGAAGAATGTCCTGCAATGTTTCTGCGGAAAGCCGCTCCTCTAACGCTGTTTGCGCGGCACCGAACGCTTCATCAAGGACACGCTGGATACCCTTGCCGACCGGACAGTGCGTGTTCGGATTATCATGAATCGCGAACAGGCTTTCATTCGGTTCAACAGCATGGAATATATCCAGCAAAGTAATTGCTGTCGGACCACGGGTCAGCCATGCACCTGCCTTACCGGCTGTTGTCTGAATCAATCCGGCCTTTTTCAGCATACCGAGCAGCCTGCGGATGACAACTGGATTTGTATTCACGCTGGAGGCGATGTATTCAGACGTCAGATCCTCATGCGGCTTCGATGCAATTAAAGCTAAAATGTGGATGGCGACAGCGACACGTGTGTTAATCATTGTTCTCTCACCACCTGTAACCATTATAATTACATGATCGAGTGCTATCAATGGATATAGAAAAATTTTTTATACTATAAGAAAATTTAAAATTCAGCGGATTATAGTATAAGTGCAACGGCGGTTTCGCCCGTGTCAAAGGCTTGGCAAAGCCAAGTTTTCTAATATAATGATGAAGATGGTTGCAAAATTGAAACATGACTCATTATTCCAATTGGCTGCTGAACGAGTTGCTCTGTGGTAAAGAAGCCCATCATCAATTTCATTGAACGTTTTGCCGGTGCGTTCTGAACGTAAAAAAAACTCTGCCCGACTGGAGCAGAGCTGACAGGCAAGACGATTATTGGTTTAATGTCTCTGTATGGCCATCCGGATAGCCGACAATCACCTTTTCTGTAAGACCAAGGAAAAGTCCGTGTTCAACTACGCCGGTCAGGTGATCCAGCTCATTTGCCAGCGCTTCCGGATTAACGATGGTATTCAGATGAAGATCAAGGATGTAATGACTGGCATCTGTGACATATGGATGTCCATCTGTGTCAAGGCGAAGTGTGGGCGCGTAGCCTTTCTCGGATAGATAATTGCGTACATACTTCCATCCAAAAGGAATCACTTCAACTGGAAGGGGGAATGCACCGAGCTGTTTCTTCGTCTTTGCGCTGTCAACAATCCAGATACAGCGGGAAGATGACTTGGCGACAAGCTTTTCATACAGCAGTGCACCGCCGCCGCCTTTGATTCCGTTTAATTGTGGGTCCACTTCATCGGCCCCGTCAATGGTTATATCAATTTTCTCGACTTCGCTCAGCGTACGCATCGGTATTTTCCATTCGTTTGCCAGTTTAATCGTTTTTTGCGAAGTGGCAACGCCGATAACGTTAAATCCGTCTGCCACTTTTGTTGCCAGGGCCTCAAGAAAATAATAGACGGTTGATCCTGTACCGAGACCGATAATCTGGCCTTCTCTGATTTCTTCAATCGCTTTCTGTCCTGCCGCTTGCTTTCCGTTCATGTATTATCCCTCGGTTTCTGATCTTGTGTCGCTAACTGCTGGTGTTCAAACGTCCATCTTATTATACCGGAAGAATAGAGCGGGTCCAATTGACATTCTCGGCATAAGATCAAAAGTGTCTGCTATTTGCAGCTTTCTGAATGCTTCTCCGCAGATCAAGAGCCGCTTCAGGATAATCGGTAATAATGGCGTCCAGGCCCATCCTGAAGGCGTGTTCCATATTTTTGGGATGGTTGACAGTCCAGGCGCGTACTTTAATCCCATGCTGCTGAAGCTGCGCAGCAGTCTCAGAAAGGGCGGATGGCTGCCAGAGATGCTGGGCGGTCGCGCCAGTCTGCTGTGTATAGCGCCATGGATCGGCAAGGCGTTCCCATAAGAGAAGAGCAATGTCTGCATTCGAACGGATTTTTTTCAATCGAATAAGTGATTCATGGTTAAACGATGAATAGACAACCGGGGCGTGCGGTCGATAACGCTCAACGAGTTCTGCGACGCATGCTTCAATGCCCGGGTATACATTGCGGTCGGTTTTGAACTCGATATTCAGAGTGCCGGGGTAATCGGCAAGAAGGTCAAGCACTTCAATTAACGTCGGTATTCGCGTGTGTTTGAATTTCGCCGAAAACCAGATGCCGGCGTCGAATTGCCGCAGTTCATCCATTGTATAGTTTCTGATCTGCCCTTTGCCGTTTGTCGTCCGATCTATTTTCTCATCGTGCATCACAACAACCTGCTGATCTTTTGTTAAGTGAACGTCCAGTTCGATTCCGTCGCTTCCGACACGCATCGCTTCTTCGAAAGCGGGAAGTGTGTTTTCAGGGCAATTGCATTTACTGCCACGATGGGCGTAAACAGCTGTTATCACAATCAAGCCTCCTTGTTCGTTGTAACACTTTACGAAACCGAGTGTCTCATTTATGAAGATTGGAGCAATCTTTTTCATTTATATTCTATAATGACGTAAAGATGAAGGGAAGCCGGACATACATTTTGTACGCATCCAGAACTTTTTTTCGATGTCTCGAAGCTGGATGAGCCGGCGGTAAACAGACACTGCCAGAACATCTTCGATGACTTAAGCCGGGTTGCGGCTGCCACTGAAAGTGTATCTGATAAAGCCGCTGTGCTGGCAGGCGATGCAAATATCCTCCTTAAAAGCGGCGCACATGGCCAGATTCCAACATCTAATGATTGTGCGAACCGTTTCTGTATCTGCCCTTCTTAACGTGGCTTAACTATGCTAAACTAGACTTCTCAAATCATGAGCGATACGTAGAAAGACAGCAATGATTCAATCGGAACGGTATCCTTACAGCATTGAATCGGGAAAGGGTGATGAGATATGGAACTCGCGCGTCAGACAGTAAAAAAAAGTGACTTCGGCCGGCCGCTGGGTATGGTACGGGTGCTTAGCGGCGCGATGTTGTGGGGCATATCCGGCAATGCAGCACAATATTTGTTTGACATTCATAAGATCAGTGCTGGTTGGCTGACCTCTGTACGTATGCTGACATCAGGTGTGCTTCTTCTTTGCATCATGCAGTGCGGCAAAGACCGCCGCCTGATCTGGGACATATGGAAAAGCCGTCAATCCGCTCAGTCTCTGCTCATTTTTGGTTTGATCGGCATGATTGGTGCTCAGTATACTTATTTTGAAGCGGTGGCTGCGGGCAATGCGGCAACAGCAACCCTTCTGCAGTATCTCAGCCCGGTTCTGATCATGCTTTACCTGACGGTTCGGCTGAGGAAAAAGCCAAGTACAGTCGAAATTTCCGCTATTTTCACTGCACTGCTCGGCGTTTTTTTTATTGCGACGAAAGGGCAGATACATCATCTGTCGATTGCACCATCTGCATTTTTCTGGGGACTCATGGCGGCTCTTGGCGGGGCCATCTATGCGACCCAACCGGGTGAACTGCTCAGAAAATTTGGTCCGGGTATCGTGGTTGGATGGGGGATGGTTATCGGGGGAGCGGCGATGAGCTGTTTCTATCCTCCCTGGCGTTTTCACGGTCAGTTGACGATGCAGTCGGTGATCGGTATCGTGTTCGTCATTGTCTTTGGCACTTTGATTGCTTTTTATCTGTATCTTTCCAGTTTAAAGTATCTGCAGCCCATTGAAACCAGTCTGCTTGGCTGTGCGGAGCCCTTATCGGCGGCAGTGGTCAGCGTCGTCTGGATGGGTGTTCCATTTACGCTTTTTGACTGGATCGGTGCGGTCTGTATCGTAGGAACCGTGATGATGCTGACATTGTTGAAAAAGAATCCGGCAAAAAATAGAATGAGCGGGGAAGAATAAGAAATAATGTCGGATGTTGATTATTTCCGGGGAAATGTTGATAAATTTCATCCCATTTTTACGATTACTGTTGATTTTTGCTCTTGCTTTGCGCTTCTTCGCGGCATACAATCACAATGCGGAAGAACCCAGACGTGCATTTGTCTGATGTGCCGTACAAATAAAGGAGTAGGAATATGCTAACAAAATTAAAACGGCTTCTGATCGGGAGGCCGTTAAAGTCAAATGAATCACACAGTCAAAAATTAAATAAATTTAAAGCTTTGGCTGTTCTGTCCTCGGATGCGCTGTCATCAGTTGCCTACGGGCCGGAACAAATTTTAATTGTTTTGATGGCAGCCGGGAGCGGCGCGCTCTGGTTCTCGCTGCCGATTTCGCTTGGTGTGCTGATTCTTTTAGTCGCGCTTGTTCTGTCTTATCAGCAAATTATCTATGCGTATCCGCAGGGCGGTGGCGCTTATATGGTTGCCAAAGAAAACCTGGGCACCAATTTTGGCCTTACTGCCGGCGGCGCGTTGCTCGTTGATTACATTCTTACAGTGGCGGTCAGTATATCGGCAGGAACAGATGCCATTACTTCCGCATTCCCGGCGCTTCACGACCATAGTGTGTCGGTTGCCGTTTGTATTGTTGTACTGATCACGATCCTGAATTTGCGCGGATTGACGGATTCAGCTACCTTGCTGTCTTACCCGGTTTATTTTTTCGTACTGATCATGTTGATTATTATAGGCGGTGGTATCTATGCGGCCTTAACCGGCACCATTACGCCGATTCACCAGCATGCTCAGATGGGAACGCCGGCTATGGGCGTCAGCCTGTTTCTCCTGCTGCGCGCCTTTTCATCAGGATGTTCAGCTCTGACTGGCGTCGAAGCCATCTCAAATGCGATCCCCAGCTTTAAAAATCCGGCACCAAAAAATGCGGCGAAAACTCTGCTGATGATGGGCGGCATTCTTGCAATTTTGCTGGCAGGCATTGTTTTTATTGCCTATTGGTTCGGTGTGCATCCGGTGAATGATCAGACCGTGCTGTCCCAGATCGCCGGACATTTGTTTGGACGCAACATTTTTTACTACATGATCCAGGCGTCTACAGCACTTATCCTGATTCTTGCCGCGAACACGGGTTATTCAGCCTTTCCACTGCTTGCATTCAATTTGGCAAGAGACAAATATATGCCCCGGCCATTCAAAGTCAGGGGTGATCGTCTCGGTTATTCAAACGGAATACTGACATTAGGCGCACTGTCCATCATCCTGATTATTATTTTCAAAGGAAGAACGGAAAACCTGATTCCACTTTATGCGGTTGGCGTGTTTATTCCCTTCTCACTTTCGCAGACCGGGATGATTGTACATTGGATCAGGCAAAAACCGAAGGGCTGGGGCGGGAAGCTGGTGATCAATCTGATCGGTGCATTGATCTGCTATTTGATTCTTGCTATATTCTTTCTCACGAAGTTCACAAATATCTGGCCTGTGCTTGTCTTTGTCCCGATTGTCATCATTATTTTTCATAAAATTCATGAGCATTACATGCATGTGGCGGAGCAGCTGCGCATCGATTTTTCAGAACCGCTGCCTGTCATCCATTCATCCGACAATGTGATCGTGGTACCGGTTGCCGGGATAACGAAAGTTGTCGAGCAGTCACTGACCTATGCCAAGTCTTTATCGGATAATGTAATGGCTGTCTACGTCGGCGACAGTCCTGAAGCAATTGAGAAAATGACACGTGAGTGGAATGAATGGAATCCCGGGGTCCGTCTGGTTACGCTCCATTCTTTATATCGAAGCATCGTCAGCCCGCTGGATAAATTTATCAGTACAGTAAAATACAAGGCGGATAAAAGCGGGGCGACCGTTACGGTCGTATTTCCGCAGTTCTATACAAAAAAGTGGTGGCAGAGCCTGCTGCATAACCAGTCAGGCGTTCTCATTAAAGCCAGTCTGATCCGGCACAAAGATGTTGTCATTGCAACAGTCCCATATCATTTCAAAAAATAGGCATGGTCAAGCATCATCATGTGATCCGCACGGGCTGGCTCACGAAGTTTCACAGAGCCTGCCCGATAAGGTAAAAACAGGCACAGGAATTGCCAAAAAGGAGGGAGCAGGTGAGACGCATTTGAAACTATTTATGAAAAACGTACTGTTCCTTTTAATCTGCAGCATTGGCGGCTTAATCCTTACTATGGCTGGTCTTTCCATTGGTTGGATGATTGGCACATTGATCACTGCCGGAGCATTTTCTCTTATTCGTCCGCGACTGCTTCGAAAGATTCAGGATGAACGCGGACTGGGCAGCTACTGGCTGAAGATTGGCCAGCTGATTCTCGGTGTACAGATCGGCCATCAGGTTCATTTGTCTTTATTTGCCGTTTTTCACCGCGGCTGGCTGCCGATTTCGACCATGATCCTGATGTCAATTATACTAGCACTCCTGAGTGGATTTGTACTGTTTCGCTTCAGTCAGACCAGTCTGATTACGAGTCTTTATGGAACAACGCCCGGTGGTTTATCGTCGATGATTGGCATTGCAGCTGAGTCGGGAGCCAATATGGCGGTTGTCAGTATGATTCAGACACTGCGTGTGATCCTTGTTGAGAGCACAATTCCATTCACCGTGTCACTCCTGGCTGTTCATGTCCATGAATCTGCATCAGATTCGGCGGTGGCCCCTGTCTCTGCGTTGCGTCCAGAGGCGGCATTCGGTCTCGCCTTTCTTTTGCTGCTTGCATGTCTTGGCGCATTGGCGGGAAGCCGATTACATATGCCGGCGCCGTGGCTGCTTGGAGCCTTGATCAGTGTTGCCGCAGCACAGACACTGTTTGAATACATAACCGCGCGCGACTTTCCCGTCTGGCAGCCACCTGCTTTGATTATTGCCGCACAAATCATGCTTGGGGCTTGCGTTGGTGCAAGGCTGTATCCGGGCATGTTCCGTGGCATTACACGCGCTTTTTTGGTAGGGCTGGCAGGCTCCGTCGGATTGACGGCAGCCATGTTTCTTGGTGCGCTGCTCGTATCGGCGCTGACCACCGTTGATCCGGTAACCTGCGTTCTGGCCTTTGCTCCTGGGGGAATCGATGTGATGGCGATTACATCGGAAGTGCTGCATGCGGATTCTACGTTTGTGGTGGCCGTACAGGTCTTGCGCGTGCTCGTTATCTGTATGCTGCTGCCGCCTTTTTTTAATCAAATTCAGCGCAAACGGGAACAGCAGAATCAGAAAAAGATAACCTCAGGTTGATGTTTATATTAAAACGCAGGGCATAGGCATGAGAACGCATGTTCAGTCAAACGTATGCCGGGGCTATTATCGCAATAGTTAACTGCGCGTTTCCTTAAGAGAATTTTAAGAATCCTTCTATAAACTGATCCCATAAACTTGCTTGGAGAAGCAGCGGAGGGGTTAGGAAAATGAAGAAAAGCCTGATTTTCATTCTTATTGCAGTGGTTATTCTCGGTGGAGGAGGTGCGTTCTGGTATTTTTCACGGGACAAGTCGTCGGCAACGAGTGCGATGATTCCAACGACCACGGTTCAGAAAGGCACGATTTCAACAGATGTCAGCGGATCGGGAACGCTGACACCGGCAGTTGATGACGATGTCACCATTGATTCGGACGATGCCTCGAAAACGATTGACAGCATTTCAGTGTCAGAGGACGATACCGTAGAAAAAGGCGATACGCTGCTGACATTCACGGACGGAACCACTCTGACCGCTCCCCATTCAGGGACAATAACCAGCCTTAATGTGTATGAAGGAAGTCGGGTGAATGCCGGAACCAAGGTTGCCCATATTACTAATTACAGTGATTTGAATACGGTGCTTTCCATCGATGAACTGGACATTCCTAAGATTAAAAAAGGGCAGACCGTTAAGATCACGGTCAATGCGTACGAGAACAAAACATATAGCGGCAAAGTCACTTCAATTGCAAAGGAAGGCACGGATACAAACGGAACCGCCACATTTGATGTCACTGTTCATTTGTCCAGTTCGAAAGGACTCAAGGCAGGCATGACTACAACCGGCAACATTGTGCTTGAGAAGAAAACGAATGTGCTTTATTTGTCATCCGGAGCAGTTCACCAGAATCAGAATGGCTATTTCGTTTATCTGTCGAATGGTTCTTCTTCCGATAATCAGGAAACAGGACGCGCCGGCGGTATGGAAACCACACGCGGCAAGCAGCAGGCAGTAACGATCGGCATTCATAACGATCAATATATTGAAATTAAATCCGGACTGCAGGAAGGACAGGCTGTTCAGTTAAATGCAATCACAAAATCTTCAGGCAGCGGAAGCTCTGAAAACGGGCAGAATCAGTTTCAAATGATGCGTTCCATGAATGGCGGCGGCATGAACGGCGGAGGAACGATGCGCACCCAGAGTGGGGGAGGCAATCGCCCATGACCGAAGCGATGATCACAATGCATGGCATTGAGAAAAAGTATGAGCTCGGCGGAAGTGTGGTTCATGCATTGGATCACATTGATCTGACGATTGAAACTGGTGCTTTCGTCTCCATTATCGGGCCTTCAGGGTCGGGAAAGTCCACGTTGATGAATATGATGGGCTGTCTGGACAAACCGGATGCCGGACAATATACGTTGGGCGGAAGCCGTATCGACAGACTGAAGGACCGCGAACTGGCAGACATCCGCAATCAGAAAATTGGCTTTATCTTTCAGAATTTTAATCTGCTTGGAAAGCTGACAGCTGTGGAAAATGTGGAACTTCCGCTCATCTATCGCGGTGTGAAAAGTAAAGAACGACGCACGCGGGCGATGGAATGCCTGATGCGAGTCGGCCTTGAAGAACGCGCTGCCCACTTGCCAAGCCAGCTTTCAGGCGGCCAGCAGCAACGTGTCGCGATTGCCCGGGCGCTTGCCGGCGAACCGCAGATTCTGCTCGCCGATGAACCGACCGGAGCGCTGGACAGTAAAACGAGCGAAGAAATTATGCGTCTGCTGACTGAATTAAACGATAATGGGCGGACCATCGTTTTGATTACGCATGATTTGCACGTTGCACGCAAAGCAAAACGAACGGTCAGCATTCGTGATGGCAGGCTTCAGGAAGGTGAGCATATCTAATGAACTTTTTCACATCGATAAAAATGGCGATTCGTAACATTCAGGGGAACAAGCTGCGTTCGTTTCTGACCATGCTGGGCATCATCATCGGTGTATCTTCGGTTATTGCATTGCTGGCAATCGGCCAGGGGTCAAGTAAATCTGTTTCGGACAGCGTGAACAGTCTGGGAACGAACTTGATCACCGTCACGATTACGAATACGGATACACATTTTACAAAATCAAATTTAAATGAAGTGAAAGAGACGTCCGGTGTTAAGTCGGTCGCTCCGATACTCAGCGGCAGGGAAACGCTTGTGAACGGCAGCAATTCTTCAGAGTCCAGTATTACGGGAACGACATCAAGCTATCTGTCCATTCGCAAGCTTTCTGTAAAGGAAGGACGCTTTGTCACATCAATCGACGAGCAATTTCGCCAGAAGGTCGTTGTGCTTGGAAGCGATCTTGCGGATACACTGTTTGAAAATCAGTCGGCAGTTAACAAGTACGTCTTGATTGACGGTCAGCGCTATCTGGTTGTCGGCGTGCTGAACAGCAAAGGTGGGTCGATGGGGCAGAGCAGTGATGATTCCGCCTTTATTCCCTTTTCCACTGCGCAGCGCCTGATGAAAACAACGTATCTCACCCAGTTCTATGCGCAGGCGAATAATCAAAACTCCGTAAACTGGGCGATGGCAGGCATCAAACGTGTATTGAGCCAAACATACAGTGATTCAGATGATTACAGCGTTGTGAATCAGCAGGATGTGATGGATGCGATGAGCTCTGTGACTAGCACCATGACGCTGCTTCTTGCCGGGATCGCGGGCATTTCGCTCCTTGTCGGTGGCATTGGTATTATGAATATCATGCTTGTATCCGTGACCGAACGCACACGTGAAATCGGTATTCGTAAGGCAATCGGCGCGCGCAGGCGCGATATTATGCTTCAGTTTTTAATTGAAGCGGCCGTACTCAGCATGCTGGGCGGCATTATCGGTGTCGGTATCGGATTTGCTGCTTCTGAGATTTATGCGGCGGCGACAGGCGGAACGGTTGTGTATTCATTCCCGATCATGACAGCGGCCTTTCTTTTTTCCGCTCTTGTCGGCATCATATTCGGTGTCTTCCCGGCATATAAAGCATCGAAGTTGAACCCGATTGAGGCACTTCGTAATGAATAAAAACATCTGTTTATTGACAGATTCATGTACAATAGAGCTAAAAGCATGCAGCTGAGGAGGGTGCGGCGATGAGACTTCTTGTTGTTGAAGACAATCATTATCTGCTTCAGGAAATCGTCCGTCTGCTTTCGGATGAATATACAGTCGACTCGGCGGAAGACGGCGATGAAGCCCTCTATCTGGCCGAACAGAATATTTATGATGCGATCGTACTGGACGTTATGCTTCCCGGGATGGACGGTTTTGAAGTCACGGATCACATTCGGAAAAAGGGCATTGCGACCCCGATCATCTTTCTGACCGCACGCGATGCCGTTGACGACCGTGTAAAGGGGCTGAATCTGGGCGGCGATGATTATATTGTGAAACCCTTTCAAAATATGGAACTGAAAGCCCGTGTTGCAGCGATTTTACGACGCAGTTCACCGATGTCGCTGGACCATACTTTGCGCTATAAAGGCATTGAGATTGATAATAAACGTAAACAGATTAAAGTCAATGGCGATGTACTCTCATTCACAACAAAACAGTATGATCTGCTTGAGTATCTGGTGCAGAATGAGGATCAGATACTGACGCGCGAACAGATTTTCGACCGCATCTGGGGTTTTGATTCCGATACAACGGTCGGGATTGTTGAGGTCTATATTCATCAATTGCGGAAAAAGCTGAAAAAATACGCGTACGACGATGATATCCGGACAGTCCGGGGCATCGGCTATATGCTGACAGATAAGTGAGAAATCAATGACACTTTTTCGAAAAACGCTGATAAAACTGACGATCACCAATGCGGTCCTGCTGATTCTGCTGCTGAGTCTGCTGGGCGGTGCCATCTATTTCTATGAGCAGAACGTGACCTTTCGGGACAGCAATAAGACTCTGAAGGATGCGGCTTCAGGACGCTTGCTCCTTCTTCGGCGTAATCCTATTCAGGGTCAGGATCAGGGGGCGATGGATCAGCACCTGCGAAATCCCGGCTTTTACTGGGTGATCACGAGCAGCAGCAATGAACAGCTTCAATCCAGTATGGATGGTTTTCTTGGTACGGATGGAGCAAAACAGTTTTTTAAGCCTTTTTTAAATACGACCGGGAACGGTGTTTCTGAAAAAAAAGCTCATGGCAGGTATTATCATCTGCTGGTAAAAAAGGAAAAAATAAATGGACAATCATTGAAGATCATTTTCAGCATTGACGTGACACCAGAGAAAAATTTATTAAACACGCTGCGTATGATCATCCTGATTGGTCTTGCCACCGGAGCCGCTGTCTCAGTGGTGGCTGGTTATATTCTTGCCCGCCGCGCGCTTCGGCCGATTGAATCTGCCTGGGGCCGGCAGAATCGGTTTGTTGCCGATGCATCACATGAACTGCGGACACCGCTGTCTATTATTCAGCTGAAAATCGAAGGGCTGCTCAGGCAGCCGCGGCAGCAGGTCCAGGATGTCGGCGAAGATATTGCGATCATGCTGGACGAGACGCGGCGGCTGTCCAAGCTTGTGGCTAACCTGCTAACTCTGGCGCGTTCAGATGCAAACCGGCTGGAAGTCAATCCGGCACCGCTTGATCTTAGTGCCATGCTGAAGAAAGTGACTGAACCGTTTGCGGAGATGGCGGAGTTTGAAGAAAAAACCTTTACACTTGCTGGTACAGAAGAACCGATTTATATTAATGGAGATGAACAGCGCATCCATCAGCTGGTGGTTATCCTTTTGGATAATGCGATGAAATTCACACCGAAAGGCGGAAAGATTTCAGTCGCCTGTGTACGTGAGAACAGATATGCACGTTTATCGGTTTCTGACAACGGATGCGGCATTTCTGAGGACGATCTGAAACACATTTTTGATCGATTCTATCAGGCTGACGATGCGAGGACCGGACAAAAGGGTACGGGACTTGGGTTATCCATCGCGGAGTGGATCGTGCACAAGCATCGCGGGAAAATTGAAGTGTCCAGTCAGCTTGGCGAGGGAACGACTTTTTTTGTCCGCCTTCCTCTGATGAAGGATGAACCGGTAGATCAAGATCATCACGATCACCGTGAAGGAGAGAATGAAGATGACCGAAACGTTTGAAACAGCGACATTTGCCGGAGGCTGCTTCTGGTGCATGGTCAAGCCTTTCGATACATTGCCCGGAATTAAGCAGGTGGTCTCAGGCTATACAGGAGGAACTGTCGAAAACCCGACTTATGAACAGGTGAAAAGCGGAACAACCGGTCATATGGAAGCCGTACAGATCCGGTTTGAGCCAGATATTTTTCCTTATGAAAAACTGCTCGAACTGTACTGGACGCAAATTGATCCGACCGATGACGGCGGACAGTTCTTCGATCGGGGCCCCAACTACCGGACCGCGATCTTTTATCACAGTGAATTGCAGCGCGTTGCGGCAGAACAATCAAAAAGAGAATTGGCGGCAAGCGGGCGCTTTCTTAAACCTATCGTGACCCGTATACTTCCGGCAGCGCCGTTCTATCCCGCCGAAGAAGAACATCAGAAGTTTTACCAGAAACACCCCGAGCGTTATAAAGCCGAACGTATCGAATCCGGACGCGATGACTTTATCCGCAAAACCTGGGGACAGAATTGAAAAACCACTTTCGCAGATTTGTGCGAAAGTGGTTTTGATTTAATAAAAGAACTCAGGAATTGACGTGCACAGCTTTGCCTTTTTCAAGCAGCTGCTTGACCAGTTTTTTGATTAGAGTGGCTGATTTGACGCGCAGCTTCAGGTCATCCGAGATTCGAATGGAGAAATTGCCGCTGTGCACCGCAGCCTTCAGATCGTCAATGGTCGCGCAATTTTCCGGCAATGTGTTGATCACCGTTCCGTACTGCATGAACTGATGCGTATCGCTGCCACCGGTCACCGGAAGCCCGAGCCTTTCGGCAAACCCATATACTTTGCTGCGATTTTCATCGACGCCGATTGAGTACAAATCTTTTCCGTTCAGGTCCAGTGCGTCAAGACGCTTGAGCTGCTCAGGCGCGTGCTGTGTCAGCGGCGTTGCCGGACGGAACGGATGGGCGCCGATCTTCAGCACGTTGTACTGTTCTGCCAGGTCCATCAGCGCGCTGAACGGCAGGAAGTCTTCCTTGCCGAGATGATTTTTCAGCGTCCGGAACATAGCGGCGACATTTTCCCGGCGGCTGATCAGCAGAATGTGGCTGACTTCGCGGACATCAACCTCCATGCCGGGGAAAATTTTCAGGCCATCCGCATCATAATAGTCTTGAACATAATCGAAGTGATCGTCAAGATACTGGTAGACGGTTTCCAGACTGGATGTGTTAAAGTGCTCGGTGAGGGCGATGGCATCAAGTCCGGCGAGCTTTGCTTCATGGATCATTTCCTTAAAATAGTCCGGTGAAAAGTCGGACTTTTTGGCTACTTTGACATGCGTATGAAAATCAATATTCAATGTACGTCCATCCCCCTTATAGTTGAATATAGTGACCGATGATAAAAATGAACACAAGATAGATCAGTGAAAGTAATAAAAACAGATAATCGTTTCTGCCAATCTTTAATTTGGCCAGCTTCAGTTTTTTCACCTGTGGTGTGCTGAAAGCGTACGCACCACCTTTGGTTTCCAAAGCTTCAACGGTTGTCCGGGCGCGTTTTGCCATGCTGAGCAGCAATGGATAAAAGGATTTCATTGCTAATCGGACAAAGTAAGCAGCCGAGCGCCAGTAGAAAATGCCGTGCTTCTCAGGACTTTTCCCTCTGAGCCGGTAAGACATGAAAATATGATTGTACTCGTCAAACAGATTTGGCAGCATTCGGTAGCCATAGGAGATGCTGAAGGAAACCTGTCCCGGAACGCCGATGCTCATCAAACCTTCGCCAAGCCGTTCAGGACTCATGGAACAGAACGTGGTCATACTGGCAAGTGAAATGACCGACAGTTTCATGGTCAGCATTAGGAGCGGGACCACAATGCTGAGATTGCCGCCAAAGAACAGCGCCGCGATCAGCATGTAGCCACTTTCACCCAGCAGGCCGAGAATCAGGATAAAAATAACCAGCCGGCTGACCCTGGTCATGATGGTTGTTGCAATGACAAACAGCAGCAGACCGGCCAGAATCGTTTTACTGTAAATGAACCAGGGGGCGATGCCAAAGAGCATATACCAGATGAACAGAGTGCGCGGGTCCAGTCTTGCGATCAGCGTCCGATCATTGCCGTATGCTGTATTCAGGAGCTCGACTTTGATCTGTTCGAAGCTTATTTTGTCTGCGAAATTTTTGACGGCTGCCATTTGCTGCCCTCCTTCCTGAAGCGGCGAACGAATGAATCAACTGAATAGGCCACTGGTTTTACACCGAGCGCGAGACTGAGTTTGACAATTTGCGGCGGAAACAGTCCGGCTTTATCCATCAGTGCGGGATTTGCGAACAGTTCTTCTTTTCTCCCATCGAAAATGATCTGACCGTGATGAAGGACAATGACCCGGGTTGCCCACTCACTGACAAGCTGCATGTCATGCGTAGCGATCATTACCAGGTCAATCCTTTCTTTTAACTTGACAATGAATTGTGTCAGATGCTTGCGGGTCGCCATATCAAGATTTGCCGTCGGTTCATCAAGCAGGATCACCGAAGGCTCCATCGCCGCACCGATGGCGAGCGATGCCCGCCGCTGCTGCCCGCCGCTCATCAGGCGGCTGTCCTTATCCTGCAGATCGACTAAATGAAACTGGTCCAGAATTTCGTCGATTTTTGCCTCGTATCCGGCGATTTTTCGTTCGCGCGGATAGAAAGCAATATCTTTTCGAACCGAATCATCAATAAACATCTCTTCAGGATTTTGATAAATATAAGCCACCTGATCAGCGATGCGTTCTGGATGAGTTGCGGTCACCGAGAGTGATCCGATTCTCAGAATGCCGCTGTCGGGTTTTTTCACGCCGGTGATCAGGCGCATCAATGTCGATTTGCCTGCACCGTTATTTCCAACGACGGCCACCTGTTCACTTTTATAGAGCATAAGATTTATATTTTTCAGAATCTGTACACGTGTGCGGTCCATCCTCTTGTAAGAGAAATTAATGTCTTCAAAAGTGACGATGGGTTCTTCCGCGGACGGCTTGTGTTCTGATCGAACGTCGTCTGCATGCTGCATGGCTTTTTCACCAAAAAAGCGAATCCCTTCATCAAGGGTAACGGGAACGGGTTCACCAGCGCTCAGCCGGCATGCGGCCTGTGCCACCTGCGGTGGATAAATATTGAGCTCCGTTAACAGATCCACTTCGGCAAGAGCTTCGCGCACGGTTTTTTTCCAGATGATCGCGCCCTGATTCAGCAGCAGTACATTTTTGCAATACTCGGCAATGAATTCGGTGTGATGCTCAATTGTGATAATTGTTTTTCCAAATTGCTCGTTCAGCGTTTTCAGTACATCATAAATTTCTTTGGCATGATAGGGGTCAAGCTGTGCGGTTGGTTCATCAATGACAATAATATCAGGGTCCATGGCCAGACATCCGGCCAGTGCAAGCAGGTGCTTCTGTCCGCCGCTCAACTGCCAGACAAATTCATCTTCCAGATGATCCAGACCAACAATCTTCAATGCGCGCCGTCCGCGCTGCAGGTAATCGGCCTTGCCATAGTTGAGCGGTGCGAACGATACGTCATCGAGAACGCGTGCCTGAACGAGTTGATTTTCAAAGTCCTGGAAGACATACCCGACATGACAGGAAAGTTTTGCCACACTGCTTGTTCGGGTGTCCTGTCCGCAGACTGTTACAGTGCCTTCAAAATCTCCGGAATAAAAATGGGGGATCAGCCCATTAAACAACTTGCACAGCGTAGATTTACCGCTGCCGTTGCTGCCGATCACCGCAAGAAATTCACCCTTTTCAATAGTGAAATTTATCTTTTTCAGAACAGCGGCATCTTCCCCCGGATAGTGGAAGGTGACCTGTTCAGTTCGGATCAGTTCATTCATTGACTGCGTTGCCTTTGTTTCTGTTTTTTGCACTAAGCATCAGGATCACCGCAAGCGCCGCAACCGCCGCGGCAACTGCAAGACTGATGAAAATGGCCGTATTGCCAAATTTATCAACAAAATCCGCTTCCCATTCAAAGACATTGATTCCGGCTTCGGACAGGAATTCGAAGCCCATGCCTACAGCTGAAAGCAGGATGCCTCCGGCGATAAAGCGCGGCGTCAGGATGCTGCTGATCGGATAGGATGTTTTGTTGTCACGTGGCTTCATGCCAAGCAATGGTTCGATTTTGCCGTACAGGCGCGGAACGAGATACAGCGTCGGCAGAAGTGCGAAGAGGATACCTGAAAACAGGACATCGTTCAGAAAAGAGAACCCTTCAATGGCTACGACACTTTCAGGAAGTCCGGGAACGGCTTCGAAATCCTCGACACCGATCCACACTTTCATGATGTCAGAGATCATATTCAGAAATTGATGGATGGCCACACCGGTAATGGCGGCAATGCCGACTTGAATTTTGTTTTTCGGATTGTTGACAATCAGTCCGGCGACACACATCGCAAGTGTGAAAAGCACCAGTTTTTCAATTTCGCCGAATCCGCCGAACTGGCCGAGCATAATTTCGCCGAAAATAATTTCACCGACAGACGCACCGAGTGCTGCATAAAACGGATGGAAAAGGATGCATAAGGTGAGTGGAATAAATGCGAAATACTCAATTGAAAAATTGACAGGACCGATGTTAAATTCCGGCACAAGTTCAGTAATCATGTTGGATAGGCCGTATAATGACATGGACAAGATAAAAACCATCATTTTCTGGGGCTGGGTCAGCGTGTAGCGTTCTTTGATTTGAGCCATGTGTTCATTGTCCCTCCTGTTTTTAACTTCTCTTGTAGTATAGAGAATCACTGTTAACCAACCGTACCGGCTATGTGAATCTATTGTAAATAAAATATTATTTTATATAAAAATGTAATTTTATTTTCATGTCCGTTCGAAAAAGGCTGTCTGTCTGCTATGATCAATGCAAAGAAGGTGATTGGATGAACCGCAGGTTAATCAATGTCAGTCAGCTGTCGCCCACACATCTGAAAATTGCTCAATGGCTGCAGCATAATGAATCAGCAGTCATGTTGCTGACGGAAAAAGAAATTGCCAGAGAGTCCGGGGTCAGCATTGCCTCTGTATCCCGATTCTGGTCGATGATCGGTTTTAAAAATCTGAAAGAGTATAAGCAAAAATTAAGAGAAGATCTTGAAGTGACACCGGCAAAAAAAATGATGAACACGATTGGTGATCTGGAGCATACGCCGCTGCAGCTTCATCATCTGAACAAAAGCATCCAGCTGCTTCAGGTGACATTAAATCATTTTAATAAAATCCATTTTGAACAGGCGGTTTCGCTGATTCAGAAAACTGCCGGGCTGTATATCTATGCACCGGGACCCTCCATTGGTCTGGCAGAATTATTAAAGCATCGTTTATCGCGTTTCGGCATATCGGTAATGATTTTGCACAGATGGGGAAGTGAGCTGCTCGAGGATTTGATTCATCTTCATCATGAGTGTGTGGTGCTGATTTTTGCTTTTTCACGGATTTTAAAAGAAGGGGAGGTACTGCTTGACCATGCACAGTCTGCGGGATACAGGACAATCATTATCACGGATCAGCCCGTGCTGCGCACCCCGCATGCTTTCGATGTGCTTCTGTATGCCGATCGCGGGGAACGGGATGAGTTTCATTCAATGATCGCTGCCACCTATTTAATAGAAAACCTGATTCTTGCAGTCGGCGAACGGCAGAAAAAGGAAAACCTGCAGCGGCTTGAGGAATTGAGTACGCTGCGAAAGAAATACAAAGATGATCTGCCAAGGTGAACAGTTTTAAAACGCTTTTTGGCGCAGTCGCATCGGACTATACGGAAGCAGTCTGAACTCAGCGGACGTGCTTTTTCAGAACAAATAAACCTTGAAAAAAAACACTGACTAGTGTACACTACTAAACAACAACTGAACGAAGCAATTTTAATTCTTATCAAGAGAAGCCGAGGGACTGGCCCAATGACGCTTCAGCAACCGTCGCAGCAGCACGCGCGACAAGGTGCTAATTCCAGCAGACCGTCTCGGGTCTGAGGGATAAGAAGAAACGCAGAGCACAAAGCCTTCTTCTTATCGAGGAAGGCTTTTTATTTGCGCTGTTTTCGGTGAAAAAATGCTTAAATGGAGAGGACATGTGCGATGGCATCATACAAAACGGAAACGAAACTGACACAGATCGGAAATGGATTCGATGAGCTGGGCGCTGTTAATGCGCCAATCTATCTATCTACGGCTTATAAGCATCAGGGGATCGGTATTTCAAAAGGTTATGACTATACACGGACCGGGAATCCGACACGTTCCATTCTGGAGAAAGCAATTGCCGATATTGAGGGCGGTCAGGAAGGGTTCGCATGCAGTTCGGGAATGAGCGCCATTCAGCTCGTATTCTCATTATTCAGCTCAGGCGACCATATTATTGCCTCGAGAGATTTATATGGCGGCACGTTCCGTCTCTTTGAAATACTTAAAAATCAATATCATCTGTCCTTTTCCTATTGGGACGGCGAAAATCCTGATGATTTGGCGAACCTTGTCTGTCCCGAAACGAAGGCGATATTCATTGAAACGCCGACAAATCCACTGATGCATGAAGTCGATCTGTCTGAAATATCCGGCATCGCAAAACGAAATGAGCTGCTGCTGATCGTTGACAACACTTTTTATACGCCGGTTTTACAACGGCCGATTGAGCACGGCGCCGATATCGTGATCCACAGTGCGACCAAGTATCTGGCTGGACATAATGACGTTCTGGCTGGCCTTGTCGTGTCGAATCAGACAAAAATTACGGAAAGATTGCGCCTCTATCATAATTCATGTGGGGTTGTGCTCGGCCCCTTTGATTCCTGGCTGGTCATCCGCGGTCTTAAGACACTGGCACTGCGGATGCGTCAGCATCAGGACAATGCACGCCGGATTGCCGATTATCTTGAGAAACAGCCGCTGGTCAGCAGAGTGCTGTATCCGGGCAAGGGCGGCATGCTCAGTTTTGAACTGGCTTCGCCAAAGCAAGTGGAGCCGTTCCTTACGGCGCTTCGGCTGATCACTTTCGCAGAAAGTCTGGGCGGTGTTGAGAGTCTCATTACGTATCCGGCAACACAGACTCATGCGGACATTCCCGAAGCACTGCGTCTGGAATACGGCCTGAGCAACGCACTGCTCCGTCTGTCCACGGGAATTGAACATCCGGATGATTTGATCGACGATCTTAAGCAGGCCTTTCAGAAGCTGAAGAGAGGGGTGGCAGCGCATGAGTAAAAACTATCATTTTTCTACAAAACTGATTAAAGAAACGGTAGGTGTCGATCCGCAAACCGGGTCGGCCAATGTACCCGTTTATTTGTCATCGACTTTTCATCAAAAGGATTTCGATCACTTTGGAAAATATGATTACACACGCTCAGGCAATCCGACGCGGGAAGCACTGGAAGACGCTATCGCCTCGCTTGAAGGCGGCGTGCGCGGGTTCGCATTTGCTTCCGGTATGGCGGCGATTTCAACAGCGTTTCTTTTGCTGTCCGCAGGGGATCATGCCATTGTTCCGAAAAATGTCTACGGGGGTACCTTCCGTATTCTGACCCAGGTGCTCGGGCGGTTCGGTATTGAACACACGTTTGTTGATACGACTCGTCCTGATGCGATTGAGGAGGCGATTCGCCCGAATACTAAAGTGATTTATGTGGAGACCCCTTCGAATCCGACATTGCGTGTGACCGATATTCGTGCTGTTGTACGGCTGGCGAAAGCACATCGATGTTGGACGTTCGTCGATAACACGTTTATGACACCGGTTTTTCAGAAGCCACTTGAATTTGGCGCTGATCTGGTGCTGCACAGCGCGACGAAATTCATCTCCGGGCATAGCGATGTTGTGGCAGGTCTCGCAGTTGCAGGCTCCAAAGCGATTGCTGATCGTCTTTACTTTTTGCAAAACGCACTTGGCGCTGTGCTGGGCGTACAGGATTCCTGGCTGCTGCTTCGCGGACTGAAAACGCTTGATGTACGTATTCGCAAGTCCGCGGATTCCGCACGGCGTATCGCCGGATTTTTCGCTGCGCAGCCGGATGTTCGACATGTCTTTTATCCTGGTCTTCCTGAGCATTCTGGCTTCGCGCTGCAGGCTGAACAAGCTACTTCAGGCGGAGCGGTGCTTTCGTTTGAACTTGAAAACGAAGAGTGCGCGCGGATTTTTGTCAATCATGTGCAGCTTCCTGTTTTTGCGGTCAGTCTTGGTGCAGTGGAATCTATCCTCTCCTATCCGCCGCGAATGTCGCATGCAGAACTCAATGAAGAAGAACGTGAAAAGGCGGGAATTGGCAGCGGACTGCTGCGCCTGTCCGTCGGTCTTGAAGATGCCGAAGATTTGATCCAGGATTTCAGCAATGCGCTTGGTTGTGTGCGCACTCAGCGGCAGGTGACAGTAAGGGGCGAAGAGTGATGCGGCAATCCATTCGGGATGAATTGAAAAAGCGAATACTGATCGGCGACGGCGCAATGGGGACATTGCTCTATTCTTATGGTATTGACCGATGTTTTGAAGAACTGAATGTATCACAGGCAGAGGAGGTGGAACATGTCCATGAAGCGTATATCAGCGCGGGAGCGGATGTGATTCAGACCAATTCCTATGGTGCAAACCGAACCAAGCTTGCAAGATACGGCCTTGAGCGTGAAGTGGACCGTTTTAATCGCGCGGCCGTGCGGCTGGCAAAGCAGGCGGCTAATCCGGATACTTATGTATTGGGCACGATTGGCGGCATCCGTGGTTTTCAGAAACAATCTTTATCGCTCAGTGACATTGGTACCGGTTTCCGAGAACAGGCGACCGCGCTGCTCGATGAAGGTGTCGACGGTCTGCTGCTTGAAACCTATTATGATTTTGATGAACTGCGCCATGTGCTGCAGATCGCACGGAGCATGACTGATTTGCCGATTGCTGCTCATGTATCGATGCAGGAACCCGGTGTGCTCATGAACGGTTTGGCGCTGCCTGAAGCGCTGACACAGCTGGAAGCACTCGGTGCGGACATTGTCGGAACCAACTGCCGGCTTGGCCCTTTTCATATGATTGAAGCACTGCGAGGCATCCCGCTTCCCGGAAAAGCATTCCTTTCCGCCTATCCGAACAGCAGTCTGCCTGATTATCGGGATGGCAAGTTGCTTTATGAAAACGAACCTGAATATTTTAAAAGATATGCGGTGGATTTCCGAAATGAAGGGGTGCGGCTGCTTGGCGGCTGCTGCGGCACGACACCAGTGCAGATTCGAGCATTTAAGGAAGGCATCTCGGAACTCGAACCTCTCGAATCCAAAGTGGTGGCGGAACGCCCTAAAGCCATTGAAGTACACATACATGATAAAGCGCCCGAATCGCCACTTTATCAGAAGGTGATGAGCGGGCGGTCCGTTTTTGTGGAATTTGATCCACCGCGCCACTTGAATACAGACAGCTTTTTTAAAGGCATCAAGGCACTGGAGGAGGCAGGCGCAGACGCGGTGACGATGGCGGACAACTCGCTTGCATCGCCGCGCATCAGCAACGCTGCTGTCGGCAAGCTGATCAAAGACAGGTTCCGCGTGCCGCCGCTCGTTCATCTGACGTGTCGCGACCGCAATCTGATCGGTCTGCAGTCGCATCTTCTCGGTCTGCACGTGCTCGGTCTGCACGATCTGCTTGTCGTGACCGGCGACCCGACAAAAATCGGTGATTTTCCAGGAGCAACCTCTGTATATGATGTATCCTCAATGGAACTGATCAAGCTGATCAAGCAATTCAACCGCGGCGTTTCCTATTCAGGCAAAAGCCTGAAGGAAGCAACCCGGTTTCGGGTAGCGGGCGCTTTTAATCCGAATGTACGTAATCTGGATCGTGCCATACAAAGGCTGAAGCGTAAAGCGGAATGCGGCGCGGATTATTTCATCTCGCAGCCAGTTTTCGATAAGGAGCGGATTATTGAAATCAGCAAGGCAACGCGCGAGGTATCCGCACCGATCTACATTGGAATCATGCCGCTGACTTCAGCACGAAATGCCGAATTTCTGCACAACGAGGTGCCGGGCATCCGCCTGCCCGATGATGTCCGCGTACGTATGGCAAAGGCCAGGGGAAAAGAAGAAGCTCGCCGCGTGAGTCTGGCAATTTGTCGTGAACTGATTGACACCGCGATGGAACATTTCCGTGGTATCTATCTGATCACGCCAATGGGCCATTATTCGATGAGTGTTGAACTGGTTAACTATATCAAGCAAAAAGAAAGGATGCTGGCTGTCCAGAGAAACGGAGCGGGCGCGACTTTGTAAAAGATACAGGTAACCGTCTTTACTTCTGATTTTGAAGAATTTTTTTAAGGAAACGTCCATGATCCGCAGGGTGAAAACAGCGTTGTTCTTTAATAAAATCTGCGAGAAAAAGCGTCTTTGTGAAAAACAAAGACGTTTTTTATACTCTTGAAAATATATAAATTTTAAGGAAAATAGTATAAGTGGTCCGAAAAAACGCCGCGTCCTGCGGCTTATCGGACACTAGGCCGTCCATGGCCGTCGCGACGGCGGATTCGCCCGTGTCAAAGGCTTGGCGATGCCAAATTTTCTAATATATAAGAAAGTATATCATTTTGACCCATATGAAAACCAATAAACCAGTGTCTTATCGAGAATCAAAGCGGAGGTGCGCTGGCACCTGCGGCGCGTTCCTGTTGATCAGCGAGCCTGGAAAGACCTCGCAGGAATTGGCCTGCCTGAGGAGGCTTCCGGATCGCCCGCGGCAAGCGAGCAACTGAAGCGTCGATGCCAACCAAACAAACAGATCAAAGACTCCGGTAGAAAACTGTGAAAACACGCGATGACCGGTAAATGATGATTAGTGACCGGTAAATCGTACTGAATGACCGGTAAATAGCGCAGGAATGACCGGTAAATCATGCTGAATGGTCGGTAAATCGCAGTCAAACGGTATCCTGTGAAAGTACGTCCTGTGCACAACGCGGAAGCCACCGCATCCTGCGGAAGTAAGGACCGGGTGCTTTTTGCCCGGTTTTTCTAATGGGAACTGTCTTGCTGTACAGCGCTGGATTAGCAGCCTGTCATCAAAGGCGTGTTCAAGAAATGCAAGGTGTCTTCCAGGTTCCTGCTTGCCGAGAAGGCTCGCAGTGCACCTACGGCAGGTGAGCAGACGCAGCGCTGATGCTTAAATCAATTTTTTTCACAATCTATGTAAAGATCTCTGAAACCATCGCAGATAGATAAAAAGATGCTATGATAATGACGGACAAGTGACAATAAGATGGAAGTGAGGGTATTTGATGATTGAACATATTGTACTCTTTAAATTCAGTGACGAGACGACCGTGGCGCAGAGAGAAGAAGGTGCTCGCAGATTACATGAACTGAAAGACAGGCTGCCCGGTATTATTGACATTGAGGCGGGGCAAAACTACTCCATACGTGCCAAAGGGTATTCCATGGCTCTGACTGTCCGCTTCCGTTCCAAGGCGGACCATGAGCATTATACGCCATCACCGGAACATCAGGCCTGCCTCTCCTATCTGAAAGAAATCGGGCTTGCAGACTCACTGGCCGTTGATTTTGAAATTACCGAATAATAGGACATTGTCAGTCAGCTATAAACTTTTGCCGCTTTTTCTTCGCTCAGGTGCTGAAGAAAATGAGCGGAGCGCTTTTTAAGCAAAGCTTTTAGGGAGTGCAGGGCTTTGTTGCCACTCCCGGAAAGGAATAGGTGATCAACATGAAAAAAGTGAGTGCTCTTGTAATTGCTGCAATCGTAGCGCTTTCTGCTTTTGCACCGGCAAAGGTGTTTGCCGATGCTTCACCAGGCGATGTAATAGTTACCCTGGGCGCGAATCTGACCGCGGATCAGCGGCAGTCTCTGTTGAATGAAATGGATGTGTCTTCAGACTCGGCCCAGATCGTCACCGTCAGCAACACTGAGGAACATAAATATCTTGATAAATATTTGTCTGCAGCGCAGATCGGTACACGGGCGATCAGTTCTTCCAAGATAACGATCGGAAAATCCGGTTCGGGGTTAACCGCAAGCACGCACAACATCACTTATGTATCGAAGGATATGTATATTAACGCGCTGGCAACGGCCGGGGTAAAAGATGCCGATGTTTATGTGACCGCGCCTTTCCCGGTGTCGGGAACCGCGGCACTGACCGGTCTGATCAAAGCCTATGAAGCCAAGACGGGTGATACCATTCCGGAAGCGAAGAAACAGGTCGCCAACGAAGAAGTGGTGACCACTGCCCAATTGGCGAATAAGGATGGCGTCGGCAAGGAAAAAGCTGCGGATCTGGTAACCGCAATTAAAGACAATCTGGCTAAGAACAAACCGCAGTCACGTGCCGACGTTGAACAGGCAGTGCGTGATGCTGCCAATCAGGTCAACGTGAAATTAAGCGATGCAGACATGAACAAGCTTGTCGATCTTTTCGATAAAATGCGTACCTTGCATATCGACTGGGGCGATGTGGGCAGCCAGATGCAGCAATTGAAGGATAAAGTCAGCCAATTGGCCAATTCTGATCAGGCGAAAGGTTTTTTTGCTCAGGTTTTGCAGGCGGTCGGTGATTTTTTCTCATCAATCTTTAATGCGGTTTCTTCGTTATTCAAATGATTTGGAAATCAGTAAGCGGCTCAGTATCAGCCGCTTATTTTTTTCTCCTGAACTGGATTATCGTGATGATCACGAATCCGATGAAGAGAATAGCCCCAATCAGGATCACATGGAAAAGTCCAAAACCGATAAAGCGGTGAATCTGATTTCCCGCGAAATAACCGAGACTTAAAAATATCGTGGCCCAGACCCACGCACCCAGTAAAGATGCCGACAGATAAGTGATAAACCGTGCGCGGCTGAGTCCGGCCAGATACGGATTAATTTGCCGAATGCCGGGGATAAAGTACCCTGCGATAATAGCGAGAAAGGTATGCTTTTGAAAACGTCTTCTGGCTTTTTCCCATCGTTGTTTTGTCAGCCCGATATATTTTCCGTAGCGTACAATGAACGGTTCGCCAATGTAGCAGGCGATGAGATATGCGCTGACCATACCTGAAGAGGCGCCAAGTACCGCCATCAAAATACAGACGGAGAGCCGGAGTGGCGGGTCCGCTTCCGTGATCTGAGAAAGCGTGATACCCACAAACAGAAGAAAGGATTCCTCAGCGGCAGGCACACCGATCAGTCCGCAGAAAAGATAAAGAAACACGAATAAATAGCCATATGTAAGAAACAGAGATTGTATGTTTTCCATGAAGTGCCCCCGCTTGTCTGCTTTGCTGGCACAGGCTGATGAACTAACTACAGCATGGACAAAGCCCAACATAATTATAGCAATTTTTTCTTTCGATATGACTTCGGGATTCAGGCAATAAATATTACTGTTTACTGGATGAAATCATGTATAAACTGTTATTATAAAGTATCGATGAGAAGATGTCCCATTTGTCGGCAGAACGCTGAGCATCCGAAAAATTTGTCAATACATAAATGAACTTGGCGAAAGTCGTCAGAAAACAGTCACGAGGTGAGCACATGGCAGGAAGCAAACATTCTTCTAAAGAAACGAGCGATCCCAAAAAGGGACGTATTGTTATTTTCAGTTCCGTTATTGTGATCGTTCTTGTAGCGGCCATTCTGGTCATGATCTTCAGCAATCAAAACCGCGAGGAGGCGAAGCCGAAGAAGCAGCCGACTCATCGCACAGAGCAGACTGCACGCATTGACTATCAGGGGCAGCCATATATCGGCAGCAGCAATGCACCAGTGAAAGTTGTCGAATTTTCTGATTACCACTGTCCGTACTGTAAGGAATTTGAAGAAACCGTCATCCCGAAACTGAACAATGATTATGTAAAAACCGGAAAGGTCAGTTTCTATTTTATTAATAATACAATTCTTGGCCCTGGCTCTGTTCTGGCGGCGAATGCGGCTGAGGAAGTTTATCATCAGAATCCGAAAGCCTTCTGGGCTTTCCATCAGGCGGTTTTTCAGGCACAGAAGAATGAAAAAGAGCAGTGGGTCAGCAAGAAACTGCTTACCGATATTGCGAAGAAAACTGTTCCTTCAATTGACTTGAAAGCCTTTCAGAATGCATTGGATACTAAATCGCGTCAGAACGATGTAGACAAAGACAATGCGATGGCTGATTCCCTTGGCGTACCGGGAACACCGTACATTTTTGTTGGAGACAAAGCAGTTGAAGAGGCACAGGATTACGAAGTACTGAAAAAGGCCATTGACAGCGCACTTGCAGCCAATAAATAAATCGCAACTTCCGAGGGGGTCGCAAAAGTCTTCTGACTGCGCGGCGCCCCTTGTTTATATGTGGCTGTTCCTTTGATGCCCGCGGCGGCGGTACTTGTCCTGTTATCTAATTGTAAAGTATGTTCCGCCCATCATGCACATAGTAGTAAAGTAGAGATTCAGGATGGGAGGAGACATCAATGTACAGTGGGACCGCGCTTGCAAAAAGCGCAGCTGTGGTAGCGACGTTTACATCGACATTCATTATCCTGCCTCAGAACGCTGCCGCGCATTTGACCAGCAGCAATTTACTTTATAAAGGAACGCACAGCGATGAGGTCAAAACAATTCAGTCGATTTTAAAATCAACCGGCAGGTATCCATTGATGAAATCTACAGGTTATTTTGGAGCGCAGACGGAAAAAGCGGTGAAACAGTTTCAGAGAGAAAACGCTTTGGACATCGACGGTGTTGTCGGTCCCAAAACCAAAAAGGAACTGATCAGGTACACGAATAAAAATATGGATTTGCTTTCAAGGGGTGCAAAAGGAAATGAAGTCGCCTATCTGCAGCAGATGCTCAGGACCATTGGGTTTAAAGCACTCCCGGTTGACGGCTATTTCGGTGTGCGAACGGAAAAAGCTGTTCTGGAGTTGCAAAAAAAGACCCGTATTCATATCGATGGAATCGTTGGTCCGGAAACATGGGGAAGCATCGAAAAACAGCTCCGTCACCCCCAGCCGATCGCGACATCTGTCAAACCGGCTGCATCAAAGGCTCAGGTCCAACAAAAGATCAAAAAAACTACTCCATCAGTCCGGCCGTCTAAGCGATCGCGGATCATTCGGAAGACCGATCATGTATCAGCGGTCAGAGAGTTCTACGCTAACAGTACGGCCTACACCGCACGCTGCAACGGGTGCTCAGGAACGACAGCAACCGGAATCAACCTGCTCAAGAATCCAGATACAAAAGTGATCGCCGTTGATCCATCCGTTATTCCGCTCGGAACGAAACTTTACGTCGAAGGCTACGGCTACGCTGTTGCCGGAGATACCGGTGGAGCCATTAAAGGCCATAAAATTGATGTGTTTTTTAACAGCAATTCTGACGCGTTGCAGTGGGGAAGAAGAACGGTCAAAGTAAAAATTATTGAATAACGATTGAATGATTGAAACGCCGCCGATTCGGCGGTTTTTTTCTGCAGGTAAAAGGTGTAACGAAACCATCGAAAACCGTAACGAAAGGCACCAAATTCGTAATGAACGATTTTATTTTGCATATAAGAAAGTTTAAAATTCAGCGGATTATCGTATAAGTGTGACGGCGGCTGTGCCTTCGCCAGAGGCTTGGCAAAGCCAGGTTTTCTAACAAATGAGAAGACATGAAATGGATAGTTCCCATTTACCCTATCGGATAATGATGCCTTGAGCTGTCTGTTTTTCTGTGCTACGATTCATGCATAAAGCAGATATCCTCTTTTTGGAAATGCATTTTTTGCTACGATTCAGACAGAGCGAAAGAAGGATCTGGTATGGGAACCGTACATAATGTTATGGAAGACTCCGTGAAGGATCTTCTGGAAAAATACTGGGGCGATTTACCGGTTTCCTGTCATTGTGAGACATGTAAATCCGATGTGTACGCACTGAGCCTGAATCGGCTTAAACCTCACTATGTACGGGATCAGTCCGGCAGGATGTATGCGAAAGCAAGTTTAATGACTACTCAGGCACGGGCCACTATTTTAACTGCCATTACTGAGAGTGCCAAAGTGGTTTCGGCTTATCCGCATCATTAATTCAGAATTTTTTCTCGAACGAGTAAAACGCTGCAGAGAACGATGACTGCAGAACAAAAACCCCTTCACTGCAGGCTAAGTTGCAGTGAAGGGGTCCTATTGTTCTGCTATAAGCAAGTTTAAAATTCAGCGAATTATCGTCTAAGCGCAGGCGGCGTCTTTGTCTTCGCCAGAGGCTTGGTAAAGCCAAGTCTTTTAATATAAAACAAGGATTATCATATAAACGCGAAACCAGATTTTCTAAAACCAGGATCACGATTTAAAGAAATCACGATTGATCTGGATATACTTCTGTTCGCTCTCCGGCACCTCATCTTCGGGATAGATGGCTTCAACCGGACAGACGGCTTCACAGGCACCGCAATCGATGCACACATCGGGATCGATATACATTTGTTTTTCGCCCTCAACGATACAGTCGACAGGGCAAGTTTCAATGCATTCGCCAGCCTTTTCATTTTCGCAGGCGGAAGTGATCACAAAAGCCATATAAAGGAACTCCTTTCAACTAAGAAATCTGAATAGCTGCTTCTCCTATTATGAACATAATTTGAACAAAAAACAATTGTTTCAGCATACATATCTGCCTGCTGAATAGAATAATAGGTTAAATTTTTTGGGAAGATGATGCTCTGTTTACTGTTGCTTTCTGGGCCATGTTTTACGGCTTGCAGACGGTCCCAGAAAGGGATGCTGCTCGCAGTCAAAAAAATTATGAGACTTTATTTTAACGCAGCCTTCCGAAAAAAAGAAGGGGGGCAAGCACAAGCCCTGAGAGAAAACCGATCAGATGTCCCATCACGTCAATGTTGGCACCAAAGAACGAACTGATCAGACTGATCAGCACGATGACAAAGATGATGGTCTGATCCTGCCTGTCAATACGTTCTCTATGGAAAACAACGAGATAAATGTAAATGCCGAGCAGGCCGAACAGAGCTCCGCTCGCGCCATAATGGCTGAAGCCTGCTGACTCAAGAAACAGTGCGGCGATATTCGCAATGACACCGGTAGCCAGAAAAGCAGCAGCATATCGCAGCTTCCCAAGCATGATTTCGAGCGCCGGTCCGAAAATGAAAAGCGAGAATGCATTAAATAAGATATGACCGAAGCTGATATGCAGAAAAATCGGCGTGACGAGCTGCCACCATGAACCGCTATTTAATATGGCATTGTTTGAGCCGGCAGCAAATTCGAATAGATGAAAAGCGAATTCCGGCGCAAGCCGCAAGGTCCCGGTAATCAGAAACACTAAATACACCAGCAGGTTGACAGCAAGCAGGACGGTTGTCACCGGATAAAATTTTATAAAGTGTTTAAAAGATTCATTTCGAATAAACAAAACAGGGTGTACCCTCCTTAAGGCATGATCTTGTACTAAGTATAGGGTAAAATAGAAAACAGTGGTAGCAAAAAAAGGTTACTCAACATCTCAGACAAAATTTCAGCAAGTGAGCACAGGCTCAGCATCGCCGACTGCGGCTGTTTTTACACAGCAGGATGATCAGAAACCGCTGTAAACGACTCGACCATTTTTATAAGAAAGCATATAAATTTTAAGGATTATAGCTAAACATAGAAGTGTAAACCAGACACGAAAGCGCAAGACGCTAGCGGCAAGCGAGCAGCTGGCGTGTCTGTCAGGTACGAGATCTACGGTAAAGGACCAGGCGCAGCCAAGTTTTTCTGAAACGAACGTTTTTTTTCACAAGTAAATCAATTAAATGACTTTACTATGTGAAATGAGCGGCATTTCATCAATAAGTCGGTTGGAGCTACGTAAGGTGCGGGCGCCTGCAGGCACCTCACATCAATCAGGTCACCCGCAACGCAGAACAAAACAAAAATGAGTGCTTTTGGAAAAAGCACGCAAGGCAGGAGTTATTCATGATAAAAGGAATCGGTGTTGATCTGATCGAACTGGATCGGGTGGCCGAGCAGATTCATCATGCGGCATTCGTCAAACGCATTTTGACAGCGGCGGAACAGAAAACCTACGCAACACTTAATGACAGGCGCAAAATCGAATTCCTGGCCGGCCATTTTTCAGCTAAGGAAGCTTATGCAAAAGCGAAGGGAACCGGCATTGGCGGGTCCGTTTCTTTTCAGGATCTGACGGTGAGTTACAACGCATCCGGGCAACCCGCTCTTAAAGATCGGCTGCATTCAGCGGATGTGATTCATCTGTCGATCACGCATACAAAACATGCGGCCGCTGCGTTCGTTGTCATAGAAAGCTTGTCATGCTAGTCTGCATATTAAAGAACCTTGTCTCATATAGTTTACTACGCTGGGAGGGACTATTGTGCATGTTGTATCGCGAGAAGAGATGCAGAGCATTGATCAGTACACCATAAAGCAGATCGGGCTGGGAGGACCGGTGCTTATGGAAAACGCGGGCCGGGCGATTTATGCTGCCATTGAGCCGGATTTATCACCAGAAACCCGCGTGCTTGTCATTATTGGTAAAGGGAACAATGGCGGTGACGGATTTGTTGTTGCACGGCAATTGCTGGACAGCTGCGCACAGGCTGAGGTCTGGCTGGCCGTAGATCCGGAGCGAATAACCGGGGATGCGGCTGTGCATATGAATGCCTATCTCGCAAGCGGCGGCGAAATGCGGCAGATTGAAGAGGAACACGAGCAGTTTTCGGCACAGCTCGACCGGGCGCATCTTATTGTGGATGCGCTCCTCGGGACCGGTGTCCGCGGCGCGCCGTACCCTGAATACGCAGCGGTCATCGAACAGATGAATCACTCAGAAGCAGAGACTGTATCGATTGATCTTCCAAGCGGTGTCCCTGCCAATGGTGAATCTTTTGACCACCCGGCAGTGCTGGCCAACCGGACACTGACTTTAGAATGTCCGAAACTTGCACAGTTTGTGCTGCCGGCCGCGCGTTATTTTGGGAGGGTGCATGTGCTCCCAATCGGTATTCCAAGTGCGGCATACCGGGCGGTCGGCATTCAGCGCCGGCTGCGCAATCGTGCAGAAGTGATCCGTACTTTGCCGGTCCGGGATCCTTTTTCACATAAAGGCTCGCATGGCAGGGGTTTGCTGGTTGCCGGCGCTGAAGGGATGCCGGGTGCGGCATTCTTTGCGGCCAGATCCGCACTGCGCTCGGGAATTGGCCTGCTGAAGGTCTGCGTTCCTGATGCGGTGAAACCGGTGATTGGCGCAGGAGTTCCAGAGGCAATGTATATGTCGCGTCATCAGCTTAACTTTGAGAGCATCACCGGCGTTGCAATTGGCCCGGGGCTTGGGCGGGGGCGTGATGAAGAAGCACTTGTCCTGCGAGCTGTTGAAGAGAGCAGCGAGGTACCCTGTGTCATTGATGCCGACGCGCTTTTCCATTTAAAAACGCATTTGGATGTGCTGCGCGCGCGTAAAGTTCCTGCTGTTCTTTCGCCTCATGCGGGCGAAATGGCGCGTCTGGCCGGCGTGTCGGTCAAGGAAGTTGAGCGCAGTCGATTTGCGCTGTCACAAGCTTTTGCACAAAATAACCACGTCTACCTAGTGCTTAAGGGCAAGTATACGATTATCACCGCGCCTGACGGACGGCAGTCGGTCAACCCGACCGGTAATGCCGCGCTTGCAAAGGGCGGGTCAGGCGATGTATTAACGGGTATTCTGCTCGCCTTTCTGCTTCAACATGAACAGATAATGGAAGCCGTCTGCAATGCGGTATACGTTCATGGGGCGGCCGCGGATGAACTCGTGAAGCGTGGGCATTCTCTGCTTGACGTACTGGCAACTGATGTCATTGAAATGATTCCTCCTGTTCTGCACCAGCTTTACAGCGATACGACCGGCCGATAACCGGTTCCTCCTTTGTCACTGAATAGAGGCAAAGGGGTTGGAGATATATGAAAAAGTGGTCGGCATTATGGATTGGCGCAATCCTGATGATCGCCTTGCTTTCCGGATGCGGCACCAAATCGGAAAAAGACGTGATTGACGACTTAAACAAGCGTTATGAGAACATGAACAGCTATTCGACAGATGCAGTGATGACGTTTCAGAGTCAGGGGAAAAAACAGGTCTACAAGATCAATGTCACCTATAAAAAACCGAACTATTATAAAGTCGCACTCAGTGATGGAAACCAGACCAATCAGCAAATGATTTTGAAGAACAAGGATGGTGTCTTTGTTCTGACACCGGAATTAAAAAAGAGTTATCGCTTCACCAGTGACTGGCCCAACAATCGCAGTCAGGCTTATCTTTTTCACTCACTTGCAAAGGATATTCTGAATGATCCGAACCCAGGCTTTACTGCTAAAGAAAATCAATATATTTTTAAAACAAAAACGAACTACAACACGCCGCAGCTGGCTAATCAAACGATTACTCTGAAAAAAGACCTGACACCGGAAAATGTGCAAATTAAAGATAAAGACGAGAACACTGTAGTGACAGTAAAATTCAAATCGTTTAAGGTGAATCCGTCAATCGATAACAAAACCTTTGATGTAAAGCAGAATATGACTGCCGCGCTTATTTCAAAAACACAGACAGCAACGGCAAAGAATAGTTCATTTAAACTGCTGTATCCGACGGCGACGCTTTCGGGAACCAAACTCTCGTCAGTAGAGCCGGAAACGACGCAGATCGGTGACCGCTATGTACTGAAGTATCAAGGTAAAAAGCCGTTCACGCTGATTGAATCGAAGAGTCAGACATCCGTGTCGTCAACACCGACACTGGCGACCGGAAATCCGGAGAATCTTGGCTTTGCGATCGGTTCAATTAGTGATAAATCACTTTCCTGGTCACATAACGGCACCGATTATTTCCTTGCATCCGATAAACTGACTGACGATGAAATGAGAGTAATCGCCCAGTCCGTCAATGGCACAGCGACAAAATGATCATTGATAATCAGCGCCCCCGCTCTTTACGAACGGGCGTTTTTTTTTACACAAATAAGACAATGTAAGATTCAGAGACATTTAATGTCCGTGTGATGATGCCTGCGAGATCTCGCAGATTACACATCCTGCTTGAGGAGGTTCATGGTTCGCGCGTCAAGCGAGCAGCTGGAGTGTCGCCCGGTACAAGATCGACGGCAAAAGATCGGACTAAGTCTGTTTTTTTCTTAGATTTGCAATGATCTACCAGAGATGTCAATGAGAGAATTCACCGCCGAGTGAAGCGCTCAGCCAGGAGAAAAAATTCCTGAACGGATTCGCCGCCTAAACCCACTTTCGTTTTCGACGAAGAAGTGATTAAATAGAAAAAGAACTTGTCGAATCAAGGGGAGCCGGACACCGTAGCATGGATATGTTTTGAAGTCGGACCGAACCGAAGGCGTTCTCCTGTAAAAAATCACTAAATGAGATTGGATGGTCGAGGTAAGCGATGAAAGCTTCATCCTATTATCGGGAAACTTGGGCAGATATTGATTTAGACGCAGTTGCCGTCAATGTGCAGAATATGAAGAAACAGATTCCTGCAAATGTTGCACTTCTGGCGGTCGTCAAAGCGAATGGGTACGGGCATGGCGCCCTGCAGGTAGCTGAAACGGCTCTGGAAAACGGGGCGACATGGCTGGCCGTTGCGCTTTTTGACGAGGCACTTGCGCTTCGCAAGGAGGGGATCAAAGCACCGATTCTCGTGCTCTCGCCCATTCCGCCGCAGCACGCAGGGCTTGCAGCGGAAAATTGCATTTCAGTGACTGTATCTGCTCAGGAATGGGTCAGACAGGCAAAAAAATACTATGAAGGTTCCAAACAGGTGCTTCTCCATCTTTCGTGTGACACGGGTATGGGACGAATCGGCGTCCGCACACGGAAAGAGGCGGCAGCTCTGATTGATGAAATCGAGTCGGATTCACGGTTCACGCTTGAAGGTCTGTTTACGCACTTTGCAACTGCCGACCAGGATGACGGGACTTATTTCAATGAGCAGTATGCACGCTTCGAACGGATGGTCGACTGGATTCATGCGCTCGGCGCGCATCCTGAGGTGATCCATTGCGGCAACAGTGCGATGACACTGAAATATCCGGCGGAGAAACGGCATCTATTCAGCATGGTCCGTTATGGAATTGCCATGTACGGCTTGTCACCGTCTCCGGAAATGGCGAAACAGCTTCCATTTCAGCTGAAACCGGTACTGTCCCTGCACAGCCGCCTGACCTTTGTCAAGAAAGTAACGGCCGGAACGAAAATCGGTTATGGTGCAACGTATCAGGCATCTGCGGATGAATGGATCGGAACTGTGCCGATTGGTTACGCGGACGGCTGGTTGCGGGCACTTGCGGGTTCAGACGTACTCATTGACGGTCAGCGTTGCCCGATTGTCGGACGTATCTGTATGGATCAGTTTATGTGCCGTCTGCCACATGCATATCCTGAAGGAACGGAAGTCACGCTGATCGGAAGGAACGGCAGCGAGCAAATGACAGCAGATGATCGTGCACGGCAGCTTCGGACAATCAATTATGAGGTGACGTGCATGGTGCATCCACGTGTGCCAAGAATTTACTGGAAAAATGGCAAACGTACAGAAATAAGCAATCCGGTTCTGGCACTTGCAGAGAATCAGTGAAAAAATCGACAAAAAAATGAAAAAAATATCATAATTAAGCATAAAAGCATGCGCTTTTTGGCGAAAATAGCTATGCAAATGAATTGTGACATGGTAACATAATTTTTAGTTGAAAAAAAGATATATTCTGACGAAAGTGATGGGGGTGCAGGCATGCCGGAATCTAAGATTAAAGAAATCATGCTGAGTTTACCACAACATTTGTTGAGTGAGATTGATGGAATGGCCAGTCGGGACAACATGAACCGCAGTGAATTTCTCCATCGCGCCATCAGACTGTATCTGCGCGAGCGTAACAAGGGCTATATCCGTGAACTTATGCGTCAGGGCTACATGGAAATGGCGAAAATAAATCTGAACATTGCTTCTGAAGCATTCCTTGCTGAAGAGGAGGCAGAGATCACTCTGGAACGCTCCGTCAGCGGGGTGTAACAGTGATTGTTAAGCGCGGCGATGTTTACTTTGCAGATCTTTCACCGGTCGTTGGATCGGAGCAGGGCGGTGTCCGTCCGGTTCTGATTATCCAAAATGACATTGGCAATCGCTTTAGCCCAACGGTTGTAGTAGCGGCCATCACCGCACAAATTCAGAAAGCCAAATTGCCGACTCATGTGGAGATCGATGCAAAGAGATATGGCTTTGATCGCGATTCGGTCATCCTTCTTGAACAGATCAGAACCATTGACAAGCAGCGGCTGACGGATAAAATCACGCATCTGGATGAAGAAATGATGAGCCGGGTGAACAAGGCGATTCAGATCAGTCTCAGCCTGATCGACTTTTAAATGCCTGACTATTTGACAAGGCATCGTGCCGTTTTTTCCCAGGACGATCTATCCGTGAAGGGAGAACCCTTTTGCGAACAGGCTTCATCAATCATTCCAGATGAATGGGAAAATCAGCAGTGGGACTTACCAGTGCCAATTATTATTGAAAAAATAAATATGAGAAAACGGAAGGCTGTTTCTCCAGATGATTATCAGGAGCATGCAGGCTTCTTTTTTTGCACAAATAAGAAACATTCATGGCTTGCTTGAGGCGGGTGATTTTCTGAATTTATTTTCTGCGTCTTTCGCCAACCGCCTGTCTTGGCTGCAGGTACTGAATTTCGCCGTCCATATTTTTTGCCATAATAAGGATTACATGAAATAATTAATAAGAGATGCAATCTTTTTCAACCTATCCTTTCTTCCTGAAATCTGGCTATGTTAAAGATCGGGTCGGCATCGTTTATTGACACATTTGTAACAAATAGCGATTGATCATTCATGTGCATTGGCAAATGGTCAAAGTGAAACGAAAACGGGCGGCATTTAGCAGTGTTAAATTAAAACGGCACGAGCTTCTGTGTCTCTTAATGCAAGAATATTCATTCATCGAAGAAGTGATGATTTTTGAGGCGGGAAGGGAGCGGACAAGATGGAAACACAAGAAGACGAATCACAGCTTTCTGAGTACCGAACATTGCTTGCACACTATATTTCTCAGAAAGACCAGAAACTCCCGACTGAAGAAAGTGAGCATCTTCGTCGACAACTGCATGCCTGCGGAATTCTTCCAGAAGATTTGCTCGGGTTGCATATTGAAGCGCTGAAAGGCGCAGGCATTTTTTCGGAATCCGCAATGATGCGCTCCCTGAACTTTTTAATGAAAATGATGTCGGGCTATAGTAAGGCATACAGAGAACATCAGGAATTGAAAGACTGGCAGAAACAGCTGGATACGGAACTTGACATTGCCTCGGCACTTCAAAAGACACTGCTGGATGGAAAGGTGCCTGCCTGTTCATTTGCCGATATTGGTGCAATCAGCGAACCGGCGAAAAGAATGAGCGGAGACTATTACCGAATTGTAAATGACGGAAAACGCCTGGTGGTCACCATTGCAGACATTGTTGGCAAGGGTATTCCGGCTGCAATGTGTATGTCGATGATTAAATACGCGATGGACAGCCTGCCGGAAAATAGCCAGGGTGCCCCTTCGTACATTCTGTCTCTTTTGAATCGGGTTGTTGAGCGGAATGTAGATACAAATATGTTCATCACTATGTTTTACGGTGTCTATGATCCGGAGACAGGAATTTTCTCAAATTCTTCCGCCGGGCATGAACCTGGATTTTACTATTCCGCGCGTGAAGATCGATTCATGGATCTTGAGGCAAGAGGATTATCGCTTGGACTGGCAAGGGAAGCTGAGTACAAAGAATATGCACGCCGGATTTACAGCGGTGATATGATTTTTCTCTTGACGGATGGCGTGACCGAGATTCGAAAAGATCATGATTTTATCGAACGTGAACAGATCGTTGCCCTGATCCGTCGCTGGATGCACCTGCCTGCCGCAGAGATTGTGAAGCAGGTAATGCGTGCCTTGAAAAAAATGCAGGATTTTTCTTTGCAGGACGACTTTACATTTATTGCTATAAAGTTTTAAGTTTGGCACCGCAGGCAAACGGGTATTAACTTATAAAGCTATGGTGATCAGGAGGATAGCGATGAATATATCAATTAAACGTAAGGATCAGGGAGATCATCGATTTCTGGTTGCTGTTTCAGGAGAGATCGATGTTTTTACAGCTCCGGAATTGCAGAAAGGACTGCTGCCGTTGACCGAAATACGCGGCGGTACGCTGATATTGGACTTAAATGAAACCAGATATATGGACAGTACGGCACTTGGTGTGATCGTTGCAGCGCTGAAGTCTGCATCCAGGCACCAGTGCAGCTTTTCAGTGACTGGCATGACACCGCGCATTCAAAGACTTTTTGAAATCACCGGGCTGATGGAGCTTCTGAAGCGAGTACAGACAAGCAGGGGGGTTGCAAATGACTGAAGCGAATGATGTCATTCGGCTTCTTATACCGGCAAAACCCGAATTTGTCAGCGTTGCAAGACTGGCATGCTCGGGCGCAGCGAGCAGAATGGGGTATACGTTTGACGCGATTGAAGATATCAAAGTTGCAGTGTCGGAAGCCTGTACCAATGCAGTAAGCCACGGATACGGGAAAAAGGGCACAGGCAACATCCAGATTGATCTGGAGTGCGGAAGCAGCGGGATGGCCATCACCATTTTGCATAATGGTGAGAGTTTCGATGCCGGACATGTATTGAAGAATCTTAAACCGATTGACGCGTCCGCTGAACTGGATAAAGTCAGTGAAGGAGGTTTGGGACTTTTTTTGATCAATGCGCTGATGGATCAGGTGACGATAAGCACAGAATGCGGTGTAGCTGTCCGAATGATCAAGTTCTTGAACGGAGACGGGGTGGGGCGCATTGCCAACAAGGTCTCAACAACAGAGTAACATTCACAAATGGATTGCTGAATTTCAGAAGAATCCCGAGGATGAATCTTTGCAGACCAGAATTATCCGGCATTATGATCATCTGGTTCGTGCATTGGCAAATAAATTTGCCAGGAACAGTGATGTGAGCGAAGATCTTTATCAAGTGGGCATGATCGGTCTGATTGCCGCAATCAGACGGTTTGATCCGTCGGTTGGGAGCAGTTTTGAATCTTTTGCCGTTCCGACAATCGTCGGTGAAATCAAGCGCTATATCCGAGACAAAACGTGGAGCGTCCACGTGCCAAGGCGTGTTAAGGAATTGAGTCCGAAAATTCGCAGAGCGACAGAAAAGCTGACCCGAACGTTACAGCGCTCTCCAAAAATTGAAGAAATTGCGGAGGAAATCGGCGAAAATGAGGAGACGGTTCTGGAAACGCTCGAAATGGCACGGGGGTACAATACGCTGTCTGTTGATTCGCGAATCGACGGTGATTCAGAAGGCAGTGCCATGACTTTGCTCGACATTGTTGGCAGACAGGACAGCGGATATGAAAAAGTTCATCAGAAACTTGTTCTGAACGAGGCCTTTCAGGTGCTTTCAGAACGCGAGAAAACCATTTTAGCCTGCACCTATTTTGAAAATATGAGTCAAAAGGAAACGGGTGAACGTCTCGGAATTTCACAAATGCATGTTTCACGCCTGCAGCGCAACGCGCTTCGCAAACTGCGGGACAATCTGCCGCATATAAATGAAATGGGTTTGTCAATTAATAATTAATTAGTTTGTGTGGAACGGCTCGTTATTGGACGAGCTGTTTTTTGTATAAGAAAGTTTAAAATTCAGCGGATCATCGTATAAGTGCGACGGCGGCTTCGCCCTCATCGGAAGTTTGGCGAAGCGAAGTTTTCTAACAAGTAAAGAAAGTATAAGATTTTGACCCATATGAAAACCAATAAACCAGTGTCTTGCCGAGAATCAAAGCGGAAGTGCGCTGGCGCCTGCGGAGCGTTCCTGTTTATCAGCGAGCCTGGGAAGACCCCGCAGGAATTTGCCTGCCTGAGGAGGCTTCCGGATCGCCCGCGGCAAGCGATGAGGTATTCAGAAGGTATCGAGAACCAGGTGCATTCCGCATGCAAGTGCGGTATTTTGGGGCAAGTCCGCCTTTAAAGATTGTTCAGACGGCTCTTCCGTTTTCTGATATGATAAACGGGAAGGAGTCGATGATCATGGAAGAAATCATCAGGCATATTTCTGAAAGTCTGAAGATTAGCGTTCCGCAGGTGGCGCGCACGATTCAGCTTCTGGAAGACGAAAATACGATCCCGTTTATTGCCCGCTATCGTAAGGAAATGACCGGCGGACTAGATGAAGTATCGATTGAAAAGATCAATGAATCTTATATATACAGCAAGCAATTAGCAAAACGCAAAGATGAAATTATTCAGCATATCGCCGAACAGGGAAAACTGACCGGTGAACTTGAGCAGAAAATCCGGCATGCATCCATTCTCCAGAAAGTGGAGGACCTGTATCTCCCTTACCGCAAAAAACGGCGCACCAGGGCGACCGTTGCCAAAGCTAAGGGTCTTGAACCGCTTGCGGACTGGCTCATGAGCTGTCCGGCAGAGCCGATTGAAGAGGAAGCGGGGCACTATGTCTCTGAAGCAAAACAAGTGCGAGATGTTGACGAAGCGCTGCAGGGAGCGGCGGATATTCTTGCAGAACGCCTGGCAGATCGTGCCGAACTGCGGGCGCTGGCCAGGAAGCAAACGACAGAGCAGGGCGTTGTATGTGTTCGCGCGAAGCATAAGGAACTGGACACTAAAGGAGTGTACACCAACTATTATGACTATCAGGAACGTGTACAGAAAATCGTTCCTCATCGAATTCTTGCGATCAATCGTGGAGAAAAGGAAGGAATTTTAAAGATTTCGATTGAGGCACCGGATGCCTTGATTCTCCCCAGCGTAAAAACAGCGTTGAATCCAGGGAGAAGAACGACGGCTGCCGCATTGCTGAATGCGTGTGCTGAAGATGCTTATTACCGCTTCATTGCACCTGCAGTTGAACGCGAATTAAGGCAGACACTGACTAAAAAGGCGGAGCAGCAGGCAATCCGGATTTTCTCTGAAAATCTTCATGGGCTGTTGCTGCAGCCACCTCTGAAAGCTCGAACGGTTCTTGGCGTTGATCCTGCCTATCGTACCGGCTGCAAACTTGCCGTGGTGGACCCGACGGGAAAAGTGCTCGATATATCGATTATTTACCCCAATCCTCCAAAATCTGATCAGGAAGGTGCGAAACGCACGATTCTGCAGCTTATTGAGCGTCACAGAATCGATATCGTTGCAATTGGCAATGGTACGGCTTCCCGCGAGACCGAAGCATTTATTGCCGAAACTTTGAAGCAGATCTCCGAACGCAGACTTTTTTATATCATTGTCAACGAAGCAGGGGCAAGCGTCTATTCGGCGTCCAAGCTTGCGCGGACGGAATTTCCTGATCTGCATGTTGAGGAACGAAGCGCCGTATCCATCGCCCGCCGGCTTCAGGATCCGCTCGCAGAACTTGTCAAAGTAGATCCGAAAGCTGTTGGCGTCGGTGAATATCAACATGATGTATCGCAGCGTGAACTCGAAAAATCGCTTCAGTTTGTCGTAGAGACAGTGGTTAACCAAGTTGGCGTCAATATTAATACTGCTTCCGGACAGTTGCTGCAATATGTTGCGGGATTGTCTAAAACGGTGGCAGAAAATATTGTTGCGGAACGTGAGAAAATCGGGCGATTTAACAACCGCAGACAGTTGATGAACGTTCCAAGGCTTGGCTCAAAAGCCTTTGAGCAGTCGGCCGGATTTCTGCGAATCAGCAACGGGGAAAATCCATTGGATAATACACCAATTCATCCCGAAAGCTATAAAATAGCTGCCCGTTTGCTGGAGCAGGTCGGATGCGAATTGACCATGATTGGGACTTCGGATCTGGCCGAAAAATTGAAACATCTGGATGTCCCGCGGCTGGCCGTGGAGTTATCCGTCGGTGAACCTACGCTTCGTGATGTTCTGGAAGCCCTGGCTCGTCCCGGTCGTGATCCTCGTGACAATTTGAAGAAACCTCTGCTGAAAAGCGATGTGCTGAAAATGGAGGATTTACGTCCGGGTATGCAGCTGGAAGGAACGATTCGGAATGTGGTTGACTTTGGTGCATTCGTGGATATCGGTTTCAAGCAGGATGGCTTAGTGCATCTTTCCAAACTTGCAGCCCGTTTTGTCCGGCATCCGCTTGACGTTGTTCGTGTCGGCGAAATTGTCACCGTCTGGGTGGAGCAGGTTGATTCGAACAAAGGGCGTATTGCACTGACAATGATTGCTCCGAAAAACTGAATACTCCCGGAAACAGAAAGGGGGCAGAATCATGACGGATGAAGAACTGCAGAAGTTGGTTGAAGAGATATCTCTGGAAAGCTTTCATCGCCCGTTTTGTCACGAAGTGGTTTTTAATTCGCGGCTCCGAACAACAGGGGGCCGCTATTTGCTCACCTCACACCGAATTGAATTTAACCAGCGGCAGCTTCAGTATTTTGGAAGGGAAGCATTCATTCGAATTATTAAGCATGAACTCTGTCATTATCATCTGCATTTGCTTGGCGGCGGTTACCGGCACAGAGATGCTGACTTTCGCGCACTTCTTGCAAAAGTTGGTGGATCAAGGTTTTGCAGTAGAATTCCAAATATGCGCACCTGTTCAGGTGTTCGCTACCTTTATCATTGCACCTCATGCGGTCTGGCGTTTATGCGTAAACGAAAAATTGACGTGCGTCGTTATGTATGCGGATCATGCGGCGGATCTCTTCAGTTGCTCAGTAAAAACCGAGTTGAAGAATCAAAAAAAGATAGAAAAAAGGGTTGACTGAGCCTTTCAATTTGTGTTAAATTATTTAAGTCGTCAAAAGAACAAGCCGTTCTGCCTTTTATGACGTCGTTGACAAATAAAACTACACAGTGTAGAATAGCTTGTGCATTTATTTTTTGACAGGTTATTCCACAGTAGCTCAGTGGTAGAGCAATCGGCTGTTAACCGATCGGTCGTAGGTTCGAACCCTACCTGTGGAGCCATGGAGAAGTACCCAAGTCGGCTGAAGGGGCTCCCCTGCTAAGGGAGTAGACGGTGTAAATCGTGCGAGGGTTCGAATCCCTCCTTCTCCGCCATTTATGGCCCGTTCGTCAAGTGGTTAAGACACCACCCTTTCACGGTGGGTTCATGGGTTCGAATCCCGTACGGGTCACCATTTAATAATAAATAACATGTGAGGATCCGTGGTGTAGGGGTTAACATGCCTGCCTGTCACGCAGGAGATCGGCGGTTCAAATCCGCTCGGATCCGCCATTTTAATAAAAACAGCGATTAAAAACGATATGTGTTTCCATACATAATTGTTTTTGGCCCATCGCCAAGCGGTAAGGCAACGGTTTTTGGTGCCGTCATGCGCTGGTTCGAATCCAGCTGGGCCAGCCACATGAGCCACTAGCTCAGGGGTAGAGCATCTGACTTTTAATCAGAGGGTCGAAGGTTCAAATCCTTCGTGGCTCATTTTAGCGGGTGTGGCGGAATTGGCAGACGCGCTAGATTTAGGATCTAGTGTTTTCCAACGTGGGGGTTCGAGTCCCTTCACCCGCACCATTAATAATTGAATATGCGGTCGTGGCGGAATGGCAGACGCGCTAGCTTGAGGGGCTAGTGGAGGCAACTTCGTGGAGGTTCGAGTCCTCTCGACCGCACCATTTTATATATGCGCCCTTAGCTCAATTGGATAGAGCGTCTGACTACGGATCAGAAGGTTGGGGATTCGACTTCTCTAGGGCGCACCATTATCGGGAAGTGGCTCAGCTTGGTAGAGCATCTGGTTTGGGACCAGAGGGTCGCAGGTTCAAATCCTGTCTTCCCGACCATCTTTCGCGGGTGTAGTTTAGTGGTAAAACAAGAGCCTTCCAAGCTCTGGTCGTGGGTTCGATTCCCATCACCCGCTCCATAATAATGGGCCTGTAGCTCAGCTGGTTAGAGCGCACGCCTGATAAGCGTGAGGTCGGTGGTTCAAGTCCACTCAGGCCCACCATTATTTTTAACTTATAATAATAAGAATGTTCCTTGAAAACTGAACAAAAGCCAAGCGTGATTGACAAGGGTTAAACCCTGATTAATTCAAATAGCTATGGATCTTAGCTTCCACAGGATGTGGTGACTTCTGCGTTGTGCACAGGACGTGCACGACTTCAGCAGAAGTTCCTCTCTTTGGAAGTACGACAAGAAGTATATGAGCAAGAAAGCAAGACACTTTTTGGAGAGTTTGATCCTGGCTCAGGACGAACGCTGGCGGCGTGCCTAATACATGCAAGTCGAGCGCACAGAGGGGAGCTTGCTCCCTGAT
>NZ_JAMAST010000014.1 GCF_023336505.1 Sporolactobacillus mangiferae
CATATGGAGGATTAGCTCAGCTGGGAGAGCGTCTGCCTTACAAGCAGAGGGTCATAGGTTCGAGCCCTATATCCTCCATTTTTATAATGCCGGTCTAGCTCAATTGGTAGAGCAACTGAATCGTAATCAGTAGGTTGGGGGTTCAAGTCCTCTGACCGGCATTTTAATGTGAGCCACTAGCTCAGGGGTAGAGCATCTGACTTTTAATCAGAGGGTCGAAGGTTCAAATCCTTCGTGGCTCACCATTGTTTAATAATTTATGCTTATACTATGCGGAAGTAGTTCAGTGATAGAACATCACCTTGCCATGGTGGGGGTCGCGGGTTTGAATCCCGTCTTCCGCTCCATTTTTAATATGCCGGGATGGCGAAATTGGCAGACGCACAGGACTTAAAATCCTGCGGTAGGTGACTACCGTGCCGGTTCGAGTCCGGCTCTCGGCACCATTTTAAGTTATTTGCGCCCTTAGCTCAATTGGATAGAGCGTCTGACTACGGATCAGAAGGCTAGGGATTCGAGTTCTCTAGGGCGCATTTTTCGGGAAGTGGCTCAGCTTGGTAGAGCACCACGTTCGGGACGTGGGGGTCGCAGGTTCAAATCCTGTCTTCCCGATTTTTGCATTAGAGGAAAGCTTTGGCTTCACGAAACGGAGCTTTCTAGAATATTCGCGGTATTCACATGCTAATGGGGCCTTAGCTCAGCTGGGAGAGCGCCTGCTTTGCACGCAGGAGGTCAGGGGTTCGATCCCCCTAGGCTCCACTTTTTTAAAAATCAGCGTAAATTTCTGGTACAGTGTTTTTGATCAATGATCAAAAGCACTGTTTTTATTTATGCAGAGCAAAGGCGATGCTAAGTGGCCCCTGGTCTTTTCGCCAGTGCAGCATGTTTTTTATTCTGTATCCTGGCACACGCGCCAAAAGTTCATCAAATGAAAAGAAGTGCGTACTTTACATTTTCTACGAATGAGCGAGTCGATGAAGCAGTATTTTTTAACAAACGGCCAAGTAAAAAATCATTCTGTTGATTAATTTGAAAAAATCGTTCATAATAAACTTATAGTCAAAGTTAGTCAAAGTCAGGGGAGAGAGGGTGTCCCATTGAGAAACATTTCTGACATCATTGAAAAATATATAAAAGAAATCCTGGATTCAAATGATAAAGATAATATCAGACTGAAGCGGAGCGAACTGGCGGAAAAGTTCCAGTGTGTCCCATCGCAGATTAACTATGTCCTGAAAACGCGCTTTTCAATTGAACGCGGCTATGTTGTTGAGAGCAAGCGTGGCGGTGGCGGCTATATCCAGGTCGTCAAAGTCCGCCCGGTAACCGATGCGGATCTGATTGATGAAATGATCGGGTTAATTGGGTATAAGTTAACAGAGAGCATGGCGGAATCGATCATCATTCATCTTCTTGAAGAACAGGTCATCAGGGAGCGGGAAGCACGACTGATGCTGACCGCTATGGACCATACGGTACTTGATGTAGATGTCCCCCTAAGAGATATATTGCGTGCGAACCTTTTAAGAGCAATGCTGCAATCACTCACTTACAGCAGATAGTCAGTTGCTTGAGCGAATATTTGAGGCTTCCCTTTGGTATTCTCCAGACGGATTGGATATAATAAAGTAATTATATCCAGACTGTTACTGAAGAAAGAACGGATGCATTCGGTAATCTCATAGGTCCTGCAGGCAGCAAATCAGTGCAAAAAAGGATTGGGACGTTCTCATGCCGAATATATTAAGTACTGATATCACTTGATTTTTTGGCAGCTGTGATTTAGGCTCTAAAAAAGGCAAAAGAAAGGTCAAAAATCTGCTGCCTGAATAGTGTACAGATAAAGGTTTTTTCAACCGAAACAAAAAGGCCAGTGAAAAAAGAGACAGCAACTAAAGGAGGCCACCATGATGATGTTTGGACGGTTTACGGAACGTGCGCAAAAAGTGCTCGCGCTTTCTCAGGAAGAGGCGATGCGCTTAGGGCATAACAATATTGGTACAGAACATATTCTGCTCGGCCTCGTGCGTGAAGGCGACGGTATTGCTGCTAAGGCGCTGCTTGCTTTAAATCTGGATCCTGAGAAAATCCAGAAAGAAGTAGAGAGCCTGATTGGCCGCGGAAACGAGGAAGTACAGACGCCTCACTATACTCCGCGAGCGAAACGCGTGATCGAACTTTCTATGGATGAAGCACGAAAAATCGGACATTCCTATGTTGGAACTGAACATATATTGCTTGGCCTGATTCGAGAAGGTGAGGGTGTTGCGGCACGGGTGTTAAATAATCTCGGCATTAGCCTGAATAAAGCACGCCAGCAAGTCCTCCAGCTGCTTGGCAGCCATGAGGCAGCTTCGGGAAGTACTCAGGGACGCAACGCCTCGCATGCAAGTACACCGACGCTTGACAGCCTGGCAAGGGATCTGACAGCAATGGCGAGCGAGGGATCGCTTGATCCAGTGATTGGCAGAAGCAAGGAAATTGAACGCGTGATTGAAGTGCTTAGTCGGCGTACAAAAAATAATCCGGTGTTGATCGGTGAACCAGGCGTTGGGAAGACAGCGGTTGCTGAAGGACTGGCTCAGGAAATTGTCAATAATGAGGTGCCGGAAATTCTCCGAGACAAGCGTGTGATGACTCTGGATATGGGGACCGTTGTCGCCGGGACGAAATATCGCGGTGAATTTGAAGATCGTCTGAAAAAAGTAATGGATGAAATTCGACAGGCGGGCAATGTCATACTGTTCATTGACGAACTGCACACCTTGATCGGTGCGGGAGGCGCTGAAGGTGCCATTGATGCATCCAATATATTAAAGCCTTCCCTGTCACGTGGAGAGCTGCAATGTATCGGAGCGACCACACTTGATGAATATCGCAAATATATTGAAAAAGACGCAGCGCTTGAGCGCCGTTTTCAGCCAATTAAAGTCAATGAACCAACGAAGGAACAATCGGTTCAAATTCTAAAAGGTTTGCGTGATCGTTATGAAGCTCACCATCGTGTAAAAATTACGGATGAAGCCATTAATGAAGCGGTGCGTCTGTCCGACCGTTATATATCGGATCGTTTTCTTCCGGATAAAGCCATCGATCTTATTGACGAAGCAGCGTCGAAAGTCCGGTTGCGCTCCTATACGGCTCCACCAAATCTCAAGGAGCTTGAACAGCGTCTGGAGACGGTTAAAAAGGAAAAAGATGCAGCGGTCCAAAGTCAGGAATTTGAAAAGGCTGCGTCACTTCGCGATCATGAACAGAAATTAAAAGAACAGGTTGATCTTTGCAAGAAAGAGTGGAAAGAAAAACAGGGAAAAGAGAATACTCAGGTACTTCCGGATGATGTAGCCCTTGTTGTTGCGAACTGGACCGGCGTTCCGGTTGTTCGGCTTGAACAGAAGGAAAGCGAGCGGTTGCTGAACATGGAGTCGATTCTGCATGAACGCGTCATCGGTCAGAATGAGGCCATTGATGCGATTTCTCATGCAATAAGAAGAGCACGTGCAGGATTAAAAGATCCAAAACGTCCGATTGGTTCATTCATTTTTCTTGGGCCGACCGGTGTTGGGAAAACAGAGCTGGCACGTGCGGTAGCGGAGACTTTGTTTGGTGACGAAGAGGCTATTATTCGCATTGATATGTCAGAGTACATGGAAAAGCATACAACGTCTCGCCTGGTGGGCTCGCCTCCAGGGTACGTCGGCCATGAAGAAGGCGGACAGCTGACGGAAAAAGTTCGCCAGAAACCGTATTCGGTGATTCTGTTTGACGAAATCGAGAAAGCACACCCGGATGTCTTTAACATTTTACTCCAGGTTCTTGATGACGGCAGATTAACAGATTCTAAAGGCAGAACGGTTGACTTCCGTAATACCGCGATTATCATGACTTCAAATGTTGGGGCTAATCAGCTCAAAAAGAATAAATATGTCGGTTTTTCAATTAATGAAGAAGGTCATGAGTACAAGGAAATGAAGGAAAAGGTTATGGGCGAATTAAAACGCGCGTTCCGCCCGGAATTTCTTAATCGAATTGATGAGATCATTGTCTTTCATGAACTTAAAAAACAGGAGCTGCTTGAAATTGTCACGCTGCTGGCAAACCAATTAAAAAACCGACTATCCAGTCAGGGAATTGTCATTGATCTGACGGATGGGGCAAAGACGCAGATCGTTGAGGAAGGTTATGATCCGGAATATGGGGCACGGCCGCTTCGCAGAGCACTGCAGCGCCGTGTAGAAGATAAACTTTCCGAAGAACTGCTTAAAGGCAATATCCAGAAAGGAACCAATGTCGTGATTGATTACAAAGACGGTGAGTATGTGGTCAGTCAAAAAAAGGAACCGGCTGCAGTTAAGTCCTGATTTTGCGTGCAGTTCAGAATGAAAATTGATTTTTAGAAGCCAAAGTTTCTTAGCCTTGGCTTCTTTGATTATTAGGCTCAGCATGATAAGGCTTGAAAAACATTTGTCCCTCCCAAGTCAATTTTTACATCAAGCAATCGATGATATAGGATGTGGCTTTGATCGTGCCGAAGCTTCGTGTTTTACAAGAGTTCTTCATCAAATGGTATTCAGGTCAGGTGATTAAATGGCAAAAACAAAAACAATTTTTATCTGCCAGGAATGTGGTTATGAAAGCCCTAAATGGATGGGGCGTTGTCCAAGTTGTCAAAACTGGAATACATTTGTAGAAGAAATCATCCGGACGGCATCTCCAACTCATGGAGAAACCGAAAAGGCAGTGAGCGCTCCCTCACGGCTTGCCGATGTAGTTCTTGAAGAGGAGCCAAGAATGAAAACCAATATGTCCGAGCTGAACCGTGTTCTTGGTGGCGGTGTCGTGCCCGCTTCATTGACACTCGTAGGCGGAGATCCTGGAATCGGCAAATCGACTTTGCTTCTTCAAACGTCTGAGCAGTTAGCCCGCTCAGGCCATCAGGTTCTCTATATATCCGGAGAAGAATCTGTAAGGCAGACCAAGATGAGAGCGATGCGGCTCGGCGTTGCTTCCAAGGATCTTTTTGTACTTGCAGAAACGGATATTCAGCACATTGAACGCCAGTTGGCGCATATGCATCCGGAAGTGATGGTGATTGACTCCATCCAGACGATCTACAATTCAGAGCTTTCCTCAGCTCCGGGGAGTATTTCCCAGGTTAAGGAGTGTACCGCCTGCCTGCTGCGACTTGCCAAACAGAAGGGTATTGCGATTTTTATTGTCGGACATGTGACGAAAAACGGGGCGCTGGCGGGACCAAGGACACTTGAACACATGGTGGACACGGTATTATATTTTGAAGGAGAACGTCATCACACATTTCGTATCCTTAGGGCGGTTAAAAACCGCTTTGGTTCGACGAATGAAATGGGTGTATTTGAAATGAAGGAAGGGGGACTGGTTGAAGTTGCCAATCCTTCGGAAATATTTCTTCAAGAACGCACTAAAGGGGCGGCGGGATCCGCAGTTACGGCATCTATTGAAGGAACGCGCCCGCTTTTGGTCGAGGTTCAGGCTCTGGTTACGCCGACAAGCTTCGGCAATCCGCGGCGCATGGCGGCCGGGCTGGACAATCACCGCGTGTCGCTGCTGATGGCTGTCCTGGAGAAACGGGTTGGTTTTTTACTTCAGAACCAGGATGCCTATGTCAATGTTGCTGGCGGTGTCAAGCTGGATGAGCCGGCGGTAGATCTGGCAGTGGCAATGAGCATTGCCTCCAGCTTCAATGATTGCGCGACTGAGGTCGGAGATGCTTTTATCGGCGAAGTTGGACTGACCGGTGAAGTTCGCCGCGTTTCAAGGATTGAACAGCGTGTCAATGAAGCAGCCAAACTTGGTTTTACTCGCATTTTCATTCCTGAAAAAAATCTTGGTGGCTGGACACCACCTGAGGAGATTTCATTGATAGGCGTTGAATCATTGAAGCAGGCGATACAGGAGGCGCTTGTTCCAGCTGAGCGTCGAATGCCGGAATCTGATTTTTTATCAACGGATTTTTAGCAGGTATCTTGAGGTGATCGGGCAAAAATACAAAAAACGTATGGTAAAAAAAGTTTTGATTTCATGAATTTGTCTATACTGGTTGAAGGGGGTGATTGAAAATGATTAAAAGAGTTATTCAGCTCTTGTTTCTATTAATAGGCGGAACTTTAGGTTTTGTCTATATACCAAAAATCATGTATCTATTAAATTTGGGGAGCGGAATTCCAGAATGGGTCAGTTCACCGTTTGCAGGTATGGTGATCGGGGCCGTCATTATGGCTTTTTTATCATTTTGGTTTGTGGACTCATTGGTTAACTTAATTAAGACCTTTGAAGATCGAATTATTAAAGCACCTGTAACGGATGTGCTGTTTGGTACAATCGGACTTTGCTTTGGTTTAGTGATTGCGTTTTTGATCCAGCTGCCATTGGCGAATCTGCCAATTCCCGGTTTCAGCAACATTTTACCGATCTTCATATATATCTTTCTGGGGTATTTCTTCTTCCAAATTGGCTTTAAGAAACGCGACGAGCTGCTCGGTCTTTTCCGGCTGCCATCAAGATCCAAAGATCGAAAGAAAGACATGCGCCCGGAAGTGGTCCAGTCCAATGATTATATTCCTTATAAGATCTTTGATACAAGTGTTATCATTGATGGGCGGATCGCGGATATCTGCCAGACACGCTTTCTTGAAGGCACCATGGTGATCCCGCATTTTGTTCTTGAAGAACTGCAGCACATTGCGGATTCTTCGGATGTCTTAAAACGCAATCGAGGCAGACGCGGTCTGGATATTTTGAACAAAATTCAAAAGGATCATTCCATTCATGTTGATCTTTATGAAGGTGATTATGAAGATATTACGGAAGTTGACAGTAAACTGGTGCGTCTCGCAAAAGAAATTGGCGGGATTGTAGTAACGAATGACTTTAATTTAAATAAAGTCTGTGAATTTCAAAAGGTTCCTGTCCTGAATATTAATGATCTGGCAAACGCCGTCAAGCCTGTTGTTTTACCTGGCGAAGAGCTGCGCGTCCAAGTGATTAAAGATGGCAAGGAACAAAACCAAGGGGTCGGCTATCTTGACGATGGGACAATGATTGTGGTAGAAGAAGGACATAGGTATATCGGCAAAACGATTGACGTCGTCATCACAAGCGTCTTGCAGACTTCTGCAGGCAGAATGATTTTTGCCAAACCTAAATTGGTTGAAAAAGCGCTCTGATTGATTTGTTTGAACACCTCGGGGCTTTTTTCGAATTCGGAGGCCATAATCTGATGGACTATCAAGTGGTTGTCCTCGCTGCGGGTCAGGGAAGGCGAATGGGTGCCGGAGAAAACAAAGTTTTACTTAAACTTGCAGGTTGCCCGGTCATCGTTCATACGCTGCGTACGTTTGATACGGATCCGTCTTGCCAGGGTATTACTCTGGTTACCCGGGAGGATGAGCAGGATCAGTTCCGCCTGCTGGTCGCTCATTACCATATAACAAAGGTACGTACGTTTGCCCCGGGTGGCAGTGAGCGTCAGGAAAGTGTTTACTTTGGATTGAAAGCACTTAAAGGAGCACCTGACTCCATTGTGCTCATTCACGATGGTGCGCGCCCTTTTCTGACACATGAGCGCATCAAAGCCGCTGCTGAAGCCGCTGCTGAATATGGTGCATCACTGCTTGCTGTTCCGATTAAAGATACAGTAAAACAGGCGGAAGACTTTCAAGTTGAACGAACACTGGAAAGAGAAAGCTTGTGGGCGGCCCAAACCCCACAGGCTTTTCGATTGTCATTGATTCGAGAAGCTCACCGAAAATGTGCGGACATAAATTTTACAGGCACGGATGATGTATCTCTTGTGGAACGGCTGGGCTACTCTGTGAGAATTGTTCCGGGCAGTTATCGCAATATCAAGTTGACGACACCGGAAGACATGATGATCGCTCAGGTGTTTATGGAAAGAGGGGAGGAATAGCGAATGAGAATTGGTCATGGCTTCGATGTCCACCAGTTCACCGAAGGACGGGATTTAATGATTGGCGGCATCAGGGTTCCGTATGAATTGGGGCTGGCCGGGCATTCGGATGCGGATGTACTGCTTCACGCGATAAGCGATGCGCTGCTCGGATCAATTGCCGAAGGCGACATTGGCAAGCATTTCCCGGACACAGATGAAGAATATAAAGACGCGGATTCCAAAGTATTGCTGAAAGAGGTGGCTGCGCTTGTTCGCGCCAAGGGCTATGAAATCAGCAATGTTGACAGTGTAGTCATTGCGCAGAAGCCAAAACTGGCCCATTATATTCCAGAGATGTGCCGTGTGATCGCGAATGTGCTGGATATCGATGTGGGACAAGTGAATGTAAAAGCAACAACAACGGAAAAACTCGGTTTTACCGGCAGAGGTGAAGGCATCGCATCTGAGGCCATTTGTCTGGTGGAAAAAGCAGATAATAAATCATTGCTTTAATTTTTCGGATGATTCGTGAACATTCTGTGGGCAGAACGTGCTAAAATAAACAGGAATAAATGAAAGTGGTGAATGCGTTGACAGAAGAAGTCAGGGTACGTTATGCGCCGAGTCCGACAGGTTTTCTGCACATCGGAAACGCACGTACCGCAATTTTTAATTATCTATTTGCCCGTCACGCCGGCGGCAAATTTATTATTCGTATTGAAGACACCGACCAGAAGCGCAATGTGGATGGCGGCGAAGAGAGCCAGTTGAAATTCTTAAAGTGGCTTGGCCTTGAATGGGACGAGAGTGTTGACGTGGGCGGTGAGTACGGCCCATATCGTCAGATGGAGCGTTTGGCTATTTATAAAAAGTATTGGCAGGAACTGTTGGACAAGGGGCTTGCTTACAAGTGTTACTGCACTCCGGAAGAACTGAAGGCTGAACGCGAGGCGCAAATGGCAAGCGGACAGACCCCTGGTTACTCAGGGAAGTGCCGCCATTTAACAGCGGAACAAATCGCGCAATACGAAGCTGAGGGAAGAAAGCCGACCATTCGCTTTCGCATTCCTGACGATCAGAAAATCGAGTTTGACGACATTGTCAAAGGTCATCTGACTTTTGATTCGAATGACGTTACTGATTTTGTGATCGTCAAGCAGAATGGCGTTCCTACGTACAATTTTGCGGTCGTTATTGATGACCATCTGATGAAAATGACGCATGTGCTCCGAGGTGAGGAGCATATTTCCAATACACCAAAACAAATATTGCTGTTTCGTGCCTTTGGCTGGAAACCCCCGGTTTTCGGCCATATGACGCTGATTGTGAACGAAAATCACAAGAAGTTGAGTAAGCGCGACAATAGCATCGTTCAGTTCATTGAGCAGTATAAGAACATGGGCTTCCTTCCTGAAGCATTGTTTAACTTTATCACCCTGCTTGGATGGTCGCCGAAGGGTGAGGAGGAAATTTTCACCCGCGATGAGTTCATCAAACAGTTTGATGCAAATCGACTGAGCAAATCACCGGCGATGTTTGACAAATCAAAACTGGAATGGATGAATGGCCAATACATCAAGAAACTTTCGGAAGAAGACTATCTCGCGCTGACTCTTCCGCACATGATTCATGCCGGGCTTATTCCTGAGGAGATGACCGCTGAACAGCGCAGATGGGCATCACGTGTCGCGTTGCTTTATCAGGAGCAGCTGCATTATGGTGCGGATATTGTCAATTTGTGTGATATGTTCTTTAACAAGGACATTGAGAAAGCCGAACTGACGAAGGGCGAGAAGAAAATTCTTGAAGGCGAGCAAGTGAATGATGTGTTAACTGTTTTTGACCGGGAATTGCGCAGTCTCAGTGAATGGACAGCTGAGGCAATCGCTCCTAAAATAAAAGTGACACAGAAAGAAACAAAGCAACGGGGCTGGAAACTGTATATGCCTATTCGCGTAATTGCGACCGGGTCGGAGCACGGACCAGAACTTCCGGAAGCTTTGGAATTGATTGGCAGAGATCTTGTTTTAAAAAGACTGGAACATTATTTGTCGGCGCAGCAGACCGTCTGAGCTGATCGGACCGTGTCATCACATTTTGCGTCGGCATGCATAGGTGTATAAAAACGATGAAGAGGTTGAGTAGGTGCTGCTCACGTGGACAGAGAGAATGGTCTTTGGCTGAAAGCCATTCAGAAAGCGGCGTTGAATTGCCCCTCTGAGTTGTTCGCTGAACAAAATCAGTAGGCGAAAACGGTTGCTCCGTTATCAGCACAAGAGTGGAGAATGATCTCAAGCAAAGTGGGACCGCGCTGGAAGGCGTCTTTGTGTCATCAGACATAGGGGCGCTTTTTTTAATACACATGAGTTCACTCTGAGTTCACGTGTGCCGGAACGATGGAAACTAAGTTATCTAAAATAAATGAGCAATGACAGGAAGAAGAGGTCTGTATTGCAAGGTTATTCACAAAAGTCAACGGAATGGGATATGAAGAAACAGAGGAGGCGGACTTCTGTGAAAGGCATTATTGCAGAAGATCTGAATAATGTATTTGACCAGGATCCGGCGGCCAGAAGTAAATGGGAAGTTATTTTTACCTATTCTGGTTTGCACGCGATTTGGTCGCATCGAATGGCACATTGGCTGTGGAAGAAAAAGCGTTACTTTCTTGCACGTGTTCTGTCGCAGATGTCGCGTCATTTTACAGGAATTGAAATTCATCCAGCAGCCAAAATTGGCAGACGGTTTTTTATGGATCACGGAATGGGTATTGTGATCGGTGAAACATGCGAAATCGGCGATGATGTGACACTTTTTCAGGGCGTGACGCTTGGCGGTACAGGAAAAGAAAAAGGGAAGCGTCATCCGACGGTCGGCAATGATGTGCTTATCTCGGCCGGGGCAAAAGTGTTAGGTTCGATTACAATTGGTGATCATTCAAAGATTGGCGCGGGATCCGTTGTTCTGCACGATGTACCGTCCAATTCAACGGTTGTCGGCATTCCGGGCCGTGTCGTTCGGCAGAACGGAGTCAAGGTACATCATCACGATCTGAATCATACCGACCTTCCGGATCCAGTGGCAGAAAAAATGCATCAGCTGGAGCATCAGCTGCAGAAACTGGAAGATGAGTTAAATACGTTAAAAGCAAATATAAGAAAAGAGGAGTGAAGAAAATGGTGTTAAAAGTTTTTAATACATTGACGAGAAAAAAGGAAGTTTTTAAGCCGATTGACAAGGGGCACGTGCGTATGTACGTGTGCGGGCCGACGGTTTATAACTATATTCATATCGGCAATGCGCGTCCCGCGGTTGTATTCGACACGGTTCGCAGGTATTTTGAGTATCAGGGGTATAAAGTAAACTATGTATCCAATTTCACTGATGTCGATGATCGTCTGATCAACGCGTCGAAGGAACGGGGCATTCCGGTTCCACAAATTGCAGAGCAGTTTATAAAAGCATACAAGGAAGATACAGAGGCACTGAATGTGAAGGCGGCAACGGTACATCCCCGGGCGACGGAAACGATGCCGGAGATCATAGCCTTTATTCATAAACTGGTGGATGCCGGCTACGCTTATGAATCAAAAGGTGATGTGTATTTCCGAACACGCCGGTTTAAGGAATATGGCAAGCTGTCCCATCAGTCGATTGACCACCTGAAATCCGGAGCGCGGATTGAAATCGGCGAAAGCAAGGAGGATCCACTGGACTTTGCACTTTGGAAGGCGGCCAAGCCGGGCGAGATTAAATGGGCGAGTCCATGGGGTGAAGGCCGGCCGGGCTGGCATATTGAATGCTCGGCAATGGTTGAAAAGTACTTGGGTGACACGATTGATATTCATGCCGGGGGAACGGACCTGACCTTCCCGCATCATGAAAACGAGATTGCACAGTCCGAGTCGCTGCATCACCAAATGATGGCCCATTATTGGCTGCACAACGGACATATCCAGATCAATCATGAAAAAATGTCGAAATCAATCGGTAATGTCATCCTTGTACACGATCTCATTAAAAAGTACGATCCGCAAGTGATTCGCTTTTTTATTCTGACCGTTCAATACCGGCATCCGATCAATTTCAGTGATGCACTTCTGAGTGATGCAGTGCAGGCTTTTGGACGCTTAAAGACAACGCATTATAACTTAAGTCATCGATTGGATCACGAAGTGTCATCGGATCAACTCAATGAAACGATTGTCGAAAAGTATCGAGCGCCATTTACCGAGGCGATGAATGATGACTTCAATACCGCCAATGCGATCGCCGTACTGTTTGACAGCGCGCGTGACGCGAATATTGCGCTTCAGAAGACGCAGACTCCGGAAAGCGATCTTGCTGCATATCTTAAAGTGCTTACCGAACTATCCGGCGTACTTGGACTGAAACTTGCGGACGAGTCAGACAGTATATTGGACAGTGAAGTCGAAACGCTGATTAAAAAACGCGAGGAAGCACGAAAAAATCGGGAATTTGCAGTGGCGGATGCGATTCGCGATCAACTGAAAGCATCTGGAATTTTGCTGGAAGATACGCCTCAGGGTGTACGCTGGAGAAGAGGGCGTGAATAATCATGGATGAAGCAGCAGTGACCGATCCTAATTTACTAAATAGCCTGGCGTTGGCCTATATGGGCGATGCGGTTATTGAAGTGTATGTGCGCAGAGAAATCATTTCCAGGTCCGGCGTCTCAAAACCCCATGCGCTCCATGCGCGCGCAGTAGCCTATGTATCTGCCAAATCGCAGTCAAAATTTCTGCATGAACTGATGGATGGACATTTTCTTACTGAAGAAGAGCTGAATGTTGTGCGACGCGGACGCAATGCCAAGTCGCACTCAGTACCCAGGAATACAGACGTTCAGACTTATAATTTCAGTACGGGATTTGAAGCGCTGATCGGAACTTTGTATTTTAAAGGGGAAAATGAACGAATTGACGCGATCATGGACAGAATGTTTGCAAATCATCCGGTCGAAAGGAGCAAGTGCGAATGAGTGATGAATGGATCATTGGCCGTCACCCTGTTTCAGAAGCGATTCGATCGGGAAGAGATATAAATAAGGTTTGGCTGAACAAAGAAGGCAGAGGATTGAGTGCACTGCTTGACTTAATCAAATCCAATGGGATTGCCGTTCAGTTTGTCCCCAGACAAAAGTTGGACCAGCTGGCAAAATCTGCGCAGCATCAGGGTGTGGTTGCTTCCGTTGCCGCTTACCGCTACGCAGAGCTGGACGATCTGTTCGCTCTTGCCGAGAGCCGCGGCGAGCAGCCATTTTTAATCATGCTGGACGGTGTTGAAGATCCGCATAATTTAGGATCCATTTTACGAACAGCCGATGCATCCGGCTGTCATGGAATTATTATCCCTAAACGTCATTCGGTAGGGCTGACATCAGTTGTGGCAAAAGCGTCAACTGGTGCTATTGAGTACGTACCGGTAGCGCGTGTGTCCAATCTTGCTGCAACCATGAATCAGCTGAAAAAAAGGGGCGTCTGGTTTGCCGGGACAGCTGCTGATGGAAGCGAAGACTATCGGGCAGCGGATTTTACGATCCCAATCTGTTTAATCATTGGTAATGAAGGTGCGGGCATGTCACGGCTTGTACGCGAGAAATGTGACTTTCTGATTCGGCTGCCGATGCGCGGCCAGGTGACTTCACTTAATGCATCAGTAGCTGCGGGTCTGCTCATGTATGAAGTGCTGCGAAATCGCGATAAACAAGGGTGACTGGTGATGCAGGATATATTAATTGTCGATGGCTACAATGTTATTGGTGCATGGACGGAACTGAAAAAGCTTCAGAAAAATGATTTTGAGCTTGCACGCGATTTTCTTATTAATAAGCTGTCAGAGTATCAGGCTGTCACCGGCTGGCGCGTCATCCTTATTTTCGATGCTTACCTCATTTCAGGTAAAGAAACAAAAACCAAAAAGTCGAAAATTGAAGTAATTTATACCAAAAAAAGTGAAAAAGCAGATCAGAAGATTGAGGGACTGATTAAGAAGCTGCAAAATGTAAAAACACGCATCCACGTTGCCACTTCCGATATGGCGGAGCAGTGGGCGGTTTTTTCTCAGGGGGCCTTGCGGAAGCCGTCACGTGAACTGATCGAGGAGATCGGTCAAATAGAAAAAGAAATCAAACGTAGTACAGCAAATACCCATCGGTCATCGTCTATGACAAAAATTCAGCTGGATGATGCCACACGGGAAAAACTGGAACAGATGCGGAGAGGTTTTTGAATTTTCTTGACGATTTAAAAAATTGTAATGTATAATGTTCTAACTAACATTAAGCATGACGTGCTCGGGGGGATTAAAGATGATTGATCAACCGGTTAAGGAAAATGCGGCTTTGGGTTCACTTGACGATACGGAGCTCCTAAAGGCGGTTCATGACGGAAATAACCAGGCTCTGGAATCTCTCATTTTTAAATATAAAAATTTCGTGCGAGCCAAGGCGAAAGCTTATTTTCTTGTTGGTGCGGATCGCGAGGATATTATTCAAGAAGGAATGATCGGTCTGTTTAAGGCGATCCGTGACTATCGGGGGGACAAGCTGGCCTCATTCAAGGCTTTTGCGGAGCTGTGCATCACACGCCAGATGATTACTGCCGTTAAGACAGCAACACGCCAGAAGCATATACCGCTGAATTCTTATATCTCTCTTGATAAACCCATTTACGATGAAGAATCGGAACGGACGCTGATGGATGTGGTTTGTGAAGCGCAGTCGAGCAATCCCGAGCAAATGCTGATCAGCCGCGAAGAGTACGACGATATTGAAACGCAACTTTCCAATGTTCTAAGTGACTTGGAACGCAGGGTACTGAGACAGTATCTTGACGGCAGAACGTATCAGGAAATTTCCGTGGATTTAAAACGGCATGTCAAATCAATAGACAATGCATTGCAGCGTGTGAAGCGTAAGCTTGAACACTGCATCCATCTTAAAGAACTCAGTATTTAAGAGAATAACCGAGCGTTGACATCTGTTCTCTCAGTATGGTAGAGTGTAAACGGTATATGGAAAACATCAAGAGAGGCGGATTAACGCCTTTCTTTCTTTTACTTGCAAGAAAAACCGTCACCGTTTCGGATACTCGATGTCATTCGAAACAAAATCGTTGTCCCAGACCCGCACCTTGAGATTAACTGATACTTACGATCCGGGTAAATGCAATACAGATTGAATGGATGGTTCATGCTGAAATCACAAGGCATATGCAAAAAAGGATATCGAAATCACTCATTAGCGGAGGTAGCATCTATGGCGGGCATTATTAAAGGGACCGGAAAATTTTTCCGGGATATTGTCACTGAAGCAAAAAAAACGAGTTGGCCGAATCGCAGCGAATTATTCAAATATACGATAACAGTTATTATCACTGTTATCTTTTTGGCACTCTTTTTCGTTGTCATTGATTTAGGCATTTCTCAGCTTCTGCGCGTAATTACAAATCAATGATTCTGACACCGCGCCGGAGCGGCAGGCGCGCGGATCATTTGGAGGAAGAAAGTTATGGAGAAGAACTGGTATGTTGTTCACACATACTCAGGATACGAAAACAAAGTAAAAACCAACCTTGAAAAAAGGGTGGAGTCCATGGGCATGGCGGATAAAATTTTCCGCGTTCTTGTCCCGATGGAAGAAGAAACGGAAATTAAGAATGGCCAAAAGAAAACGGCCATGAAAAAAGTATTTCCCGGTTATGTGCTGACGGAAATGATCATGACGGATGATTCGTGGTATGTTGTCCGCAATACGCCTGGTGTGACTGGTTTTGTCGGCTCAACGGGTGCGGGTTCAAAACCAATCCCGCTGCTTCCGGACGAGGTGGATGCCATTCTGAAGCAGATGGGTCTGAAAGATCGGGTAAGCAATCTGAAATTTGAACTGAAAGAACAGGTCAAGGTTAACGACGGCCCGTTTGCCGACTTCATTGGCAGTATTGAAAATATTGACGAAGAAAAAGGCAAGCTCAAAGTACATGTCAACATGTTCGGGCGTGAAACACCGTTAGAGCTTGATTTTGACCAGGTGAAAAAACTGGACTGAATCTTTTTCAGCACGGATTCGTTGCTGTATGATCGGACCTTGCAATTTATGCTTGCCAATTGTATAATCTTGATGTTTGTATGATTTTAGATCTCACCAATGCAAGTCATTTTGAAAGGCAAGTCGCCATAGAGGCAAGAGTGGGAGGGGCAACCCCGTACCACAAATTGTTGTAGGGAGGTGCTCTCATGGCAAAAAAAGTAATCAAGCTAGTTAAACTGCAAATTCCGGCAGGAAAAGCAAATCCGGCTCCGCCAGTTGGTCCGGCATTGGGCCAGGCGGGCGTTAACATTATGGGCTTTTGTAAAGAATTCAACGCTCGGACATCTGATCAGGCAGGTCTGATCATCCCGGTTGTTATTACTGTTTATGAAGACCGTTCGTTTACGTTCATCACAAAGACACCGCCGGCAGCCGTTCTGCTTAAGAAAGAAACCGGTATCCAGTCCGGTTCAGGCACATCGAATACGAAAAAAGTTGCGACGATCAAACGTGATAAAGTACGTGCGATTGCTGAACTGAAAATGCCTGACTTAAATGCAGCTGATGTTGAAGCTGCAATGCGTATGGTAGAAGGAACCGCGCGCAGCATGGGTATTGTCGTCGAAGACTGACACGATGCGATGCGGATTGGATGCCGCATCTTTTGCTGATGATTGGTGGGAGGTCATTGCAAACCGTTATTACCACGAAGGAGGAATTTAAATGGCTAAAAAAGGGAAAAAGTATCAGGAACAAGCGAAAGCTGTTGACCGTACGAAGGCGTATGACGTCGAAGAAGCAGTCAGTCTGGTAAAGAAAGTTGCTTCTGCCAAATTTGATGAATCAGTTGACGTAGCCGTTCGTCTTGGCGTTGACACACGCAAGAACGACCAGCAGGTTCGCGGTGCGGTTGTGCTTCCAAACGGTACAGGTAAAACGCAGCGTGTGCTCGTTTTTGCCAAGGGTGAAAAAGCAAAGGAAGCAGAAGCTGCCGGTGCAGACTATGTCGGTGAAACGGAACTTGTCGAGAAAATTAACGGCGGATGGTTCGATTTTGACGTTGTGGTTGCCACTCCGGATATGATGGCTCAGGTCGGTCGTCTTGGCCGTGTGCTTGGTCCGAAAGGCTTGATGCCGAACCCGAAGACAGGTACCGTAACTTTTGACATCGAAAAAGCGGTTAAAGAAATTAAGGCTGGTAAAGTTGAATACCGCGCGCAGAAAGACGGAAACGTTCATGTACCGGTTGGCAAGGTTTCGTTTGATGATGAAAAACTTGTTGAAAACATCAAGGTTCTGATCGAAACGCTGATCAAAGTGAAGCCGGCTGCTGCCAAGGGTACGTATTTGAAGAATATCGCCATTTCTTCAACGATGGGGCCTGGCGTCAAGGTGGCTGTCACATCCATTAAATAATGGACCATACAGAACAAATGCTTCGGTTGACATCATGAAGCTGAATGAATATAATGAATATTGTTGTGTGAATTGAATGATTAGCCGTAGACAGCAGGGGCATCGATATGCTTAATGAATCCCAGCCGAGGTTCAGTGAATTCTTGATAACTTATTGTTTGATAGATCAAGCCCTCGGTCTCTGCGGATCGAGGGCTTTTTGACAGGCCTAAAACGGGGGAAAACACTGATACGGACAGACTGCAATTGAGGAGGTGCCAAAGACCATGAGTAATGCAAAGATTTTAGAAGGAAAAAAGAAAGTCGTTGACGAAATTGCCGCTAAGCTCAAAGAAAGTGTGGCAACGATTGTTGTGAATTATCGGGGACTTTCTGTGGCGGAAGTTACCGAATTACGTAAACAACTGAGAGAAGCAAACGTTGACTATAAAGTATATAAAAATACGTTTGCCCGCCGCGCGACTGAAATCGCCGGCATTTCAGAACTTAACGATGCTTTGACTGGCCCGACTGCTGTTTCTTTCAGCAAAGAGGACGTCATTGCTCCGGCAAAGGTATTGTACAACTTCGCCAAAGAACATGAAGCACTTGAAATCAAAGCAGGCATTATTGAAGGCAAACTGACTTCACTGGAAGAAATCAAGGCGCTCGCCGAACTGCCATCCAGAGAAGGGCTTCTTTCCATGCTGGCCAATGTTCTCCAAGCGCCAATCCGCAATTTTGCTTTGGGAGTCAAGGCTGTTGCCGAACAGAAAGAGCAGGAAGCCTAATTTTAGAAAGCGTTATTTAAACGTAAAATTCAAATACAAGGAGGAACACATACAATGACTAAAGAAGAAATCATTGGTGCAATTAAAGAAATGTCCGTTCTTGAACTGAACGATCTTGTTAAAGCAATTGAAGAAGAATTTGGTGTTACGGCAGCAGCTCAGGTTGCTGTACAGGCTGGTGCTGGTGCTGCAGCTGCAGAGGAAAAAACAGAATTTGATGTTATTCTGGCCGAAGCGGGCGCACAAAAAATCAAGGTAATCAAAGTTGTTCGCGAAATCACGGGCCTTGGTCTGAAAGATGCAAAGGCACTGGTTGACGGAGCTCCGAAACCTGTAAAAGAAGGCGCTGCTAAAGAAGAAGCCGAAGAAATCAAAGGCAAACTTGAAGAAGTTGGCGCAAAAGTAGAACTGAAATAAGTTCTGAAAAAAGCCCGCGCTTGCGCGGGCTTTTTCTTTTTCCGGCCGGAACTGGATCAACTGATTGCGATAAGTGATCTGCCTGCCGGCGGATTTTGATCATTCAAGGTGGCGAATTTTTTAATGACGGAACATTACTATTCAGAACATCCTCATGCAGGGAGCAGTCCACACATGCTGCATGTAACATTGAGACAGCATGCCTTTTCTTTTACGACGGATGCGGGCGTTTTCTCCAAACATGCGATTGATTTTGGTACAGCCTTGCTTATCGAAAATTTTTGCGAGCCAAATACAGCGGGCGGTTTCATGGATATGGGCTGCGGGTACGGACCGATCGGTATTGCGCTGTCGAAACTCTTTCCAGATCGCAATATAATGATGGTCGACATTAATGAACGCGCTGTTGCGTTGGCTGAGAAAAACGCGCGCGAAAACGAAGTTGCTGTCCGGGTTCTGCAGAGTTCTTTGTTTGATAGAGTTTCCGGAGAGTTTGCCGCCATCGTGACTAATCCGCCAATCAGAGCCGGGAAGCAGACTGTGCATCAGATTTTTCGGGATGCTCATCGATTCTTAAAGGAAAATGGTGAACTATGGACGGTCATTCAAAAAAAACAGGGTGCGCCTTCTGCGCTAAAAATGCTGCAGGCTTTGTACGATCGTGTTGAGGTTGTAGCTCGAAAAAAAGGATATTACGTTTTTTGTGCAAAAAAGGTTTGACAATCAATAATGACTATGATATTATGTCTTAATGCTAACATTGGTCAATTTGTAGGTATAAGTCTCTCCTTTTTAGGAGAAACTAATCAAATAATTTTTGGACTGCGGTAAGCTCAAGAAGTTTGGTTTGCCGATTTTTTCAATATGCTTGATTTGAGGGGTGAAATAGTTGACAGGTCAACTCGTACAATACGGACGCCACCGCCAACGCAGGAGCTACGCTCGGATTAAAGAAGTGCTGGAACTCCCTAATCTTATTGAAATTCAGACCGCCTCGTATCAGTGGTTCCTTGACGAAGGAATCCGTGAAATGTTTCAGGACATTTCTCCGGTGGAAGATTTTACAGGCAATCTCATTTTGGAATTTGTCGACTATAGTTTGGGAGAACCCAAGTATTCCGTTGATGAATCCAAATCACGTGATGTGACGTACGCAGCACCGCTGCGTGTAAAAGTTCGACTGATCAATAAAGAGACGGGCGAAGTAAAGGAACAGGAAGTTTTCATGGGCGATTTTCCGCTGATGACTGAAGCGGGAACGTTCATCATTAACGGTGCGGAACGTGTCATTGTTTCCCAGCTTGTTCGTTCGCCAAGTGTTTATTTTAACGACAAAGTCGATAAAAACGGAAAAAAAGGTTTTGGTGCAACGGTTATTCCTAACCGAGGTGCCTGGCTTGAATATGAGACAGATGCAAAAGATGTCGTCTATGTAAGAATCGACCGTACAAGGAAAGTTCCCGTCACGGTTCTTTTGCGTTCACTTGGGTTCAGCACTGATCAGGAAATTATCGACCTGCTTGGTGAAGATGAGTACCTGAGAAATACTTTGGAAAAAGACAATACGGATAGCACGGACAAAGCGCTTGTTGAAATTTACGAACGTCTGCGTCCAGGTGAACCGCCAACTGTCGAAAATGCAAAAAGCTTGCTTGAAGCACGCTTTTTTGATCCCAAGCGTTACGATCTGGCAAATGTCGGACGCTATAAGATGAATAAAAAGCTCCACATCAAGAACCGGCTGTTCAACCAAAGGCTTGCCGAAAAACTGGTAGACCCGGAGACGGGCGAAATTGTTGCTGATGAAGGAACATTGCTGGACCGCAGGACACTGGACCGCCTGCTGCCTACCATTGAAAAAAAGTTGGGTTTTGTCGAATATACACCAACGGATGGTGTGATTGCGGGACAAACGGTACGTGTTCAGAAAATCGATGTTTATTCTCCTCTTGATGAAGACAAAGGCAAGATAATCAGCATTATGGGCAATGGCATGATTGACCGTTCGATCAAGCATATTACACCTGCCGATATTCTTTCTTCAATCAATTATTTCTTTAATCTGCTTCACGGAATCGGAGACACTGATGATATTGATCATCTTGGCAATCGTCGTCTTCGTTCTGTTGGGGAATTGTTGCAAAATCAATTCCGAATCGGCTTATCGCGCATGGAACGGGTGATTCGCGAACGCATGTCTATTCAAGACACAAACAGCATTACCCCCCAGGCGCTGATCAATATTCGGCCGGTTATTGCGTCGATCAAGGAATTTTTCGGAAGTTCGCAGCTGTCACAGTTCATGGATCAGACGAATCCGCTTGCTGAGTTGACACATAAGCGCAGGCTTTCAGCACTCGGACCCGGTGGTCTGACCCGTGAACGCGCAGGCATGGAAGTGCGTGACGTTCACTACTCCCACTATGGACGTATGTGCCCGATTGAGACGCCTGAAGGCCCGAATATCGGTTTGATTAACTCGTTGTCCAGCTACGCGCGGGTGAATAAATACGGATTCATTGAAACGCCGTATCGCCGCGTTGATCCGGATACGGGAAGAGTAACCGAACACATTGATTATCTGACTGCTGACGAAGAAGACAACTATGTGGTTGCACAGGCAAACGCTGAATTGAGTGATGAAGGCGAATTTCTTGATGATCATATTCTTGCCCGTTTCCGTAGTGAGAATCTGGTTGTTCATAAAGACCGCGTGGATTATATGGATGTATCTCCGAAGCAGGTTGTATCCGTTGCTTCCGCCTGCATCCCGTTTCTGGCAAACGACGATTCAAACCGCGCGCTCATGGGTGCCAACATGCAGCGCCAGGCGGTTCCGCTCCTTCAGCCGGAGGCTCCGCTTATCGGAACGGGTATGGAGTATGTATCTGCCCGTGATTCCGGAGCAGCCATTCGTTCGAAATTCCGTGGGCGTGTAGAGTATGTGTCTGCCCGTCAAATTAAGATTCGGACCCTGGAGACGATCGATGGTCATGAAACCGAAGGCGATGTTGTTGCCTATAAGCTTTCCAAGTTTGAACGTTCGAATCAGGGCATGTGCTACAATCAAAAACCTATTGTCGACAAAGACATGATTGTCGACAAAGGCGAAATTATCGCTGATGGTCCCTCAATGGACAAAGGTGAGTTGGCACTTGGCCGCAATGTGCTCGTTGGATTCATGACCTGGAACGGCTACAACTATGAAGATGCCGTAATCATGAATGAACGGCTGGTAAAAGAAGATGTTTACACTTCTATTCATATTGAAGAATATGAATCTGATGCCCGTGACACAAAACTGGGGCCGGAAGATATCACTCGTGATATTCCCAATGTCGGCGAAGACGCACTCAAAAACCTTGATGATCGCGGAATTATTCGTGTCGGTGCGGAAGTGCGCGACGGTGACATTCTTGTCGGAAAGGTGACACCGAAGGGTGTTACTGAACTGACGGCAGAAGAACGGCTGCTTCATGCCATCTTCGGGGAAAAAGCACGTGAGGTCCGCGATACATCGCTGAAGGTGCCGCACGGGGGTGGCGGTATTGTTCATGACGTTAAGATTTTCACGCGCGAGGCAGGCGATGAACTGCCACCGGGTGTTAATGAACTGGTTCGTGTATATATCGTTCAAAAACGTAAGATTCACGAAGGGGATAAAATGGCCGGGCGTCATGGCAACAAGGGAGTCATTTCTAAAATCCTTCCTGAAGAAGATATGCCATATTTACCGAATGGACGTCCACTCGACATTATGCTTAACCCACTGGGTGTACCGTCGCGTATGAATATCGGGCAGGTGCTGGAACTTCATCTCGGGATGGCCGCACGGGAGATGGGCATTCATATTGCGACACCTGTATTCGACGGCGCGCGTGAAGAAGATGTCTGGGACACACTTGAAGAGGCTGGGCTCTCACGAGACGGCAAAACGGTTTTGTATGACGGCCGCACAGGTGAACCGTTTGACAACCGGGTGTCTGTTGGTGTTATGTACATGATTAAACTGGCACACATGGTCGATGACAAGCTGCACGCGCGTTCAACAGGACCGTACTCATTAGTCACGCAACAGCCGCTTGGCGGTAAAGCGCAGTTCGGCGGCCAGCGTTTTGGAGAAATGGAAGTGTGGGCGCTTGAAGCTTACGGTGCGGCACATACATTACAGGAAATTCTGACGGTTAAGTCGGATGATGTAGTCGGACGCGTAAAAACGTATGAATCGATTGTCAAGGGCGAAAATGTTCCGGAACCTGGTGTTCCTGAATCATTCAAGGTGCTCATTAAGGAACTGCAGAGTCTTGGAATGGACGTAAAAGTTTTGGACGGAGACCACTCGGAAATCGTCATTAAGGAACTTGAAGACGAGGAAGAGTCGCTTGACGACAGTTTAAACGTGCAAGTTTGAGTTCAATGATCAACCTCTTGATAGAATGCGATGGATCACGGGACGTAGCAGGTTAAGTGCCCCCAGGATATCAGCACCGCTTCTAACGGATAACAACTCGGTGAGCGAAGAGGATGGCGCACGCGCCAGACACTGAAAATATAAGGGAGGTTGCCCCCTTGCTGGATGTTAATAAATTTGAATTCATGAAGATTGGTTTAGCATCACCTGACAAAATCAGGTCCTGGTCTCACGGTGAAGTCAAGAAGCCTGAGACAATCAACTATCGAACTCTGAAACCGGAGAAGGACGGTTTGTTCTGTGAACGCATTTTCGGTCCGACCAAAGACTGGGAGTGTCATTGCGGTAAATATAAGCGCGTCCGTTATAAGGGTGTTGTTTGCGATCGCTGCGGTGTTGAAGTCACAAGGGCGAAAGTCCGCAGAGAACGTATGGGCCATATCGAGCTTGCCGCTCCCGTCTCACATATATGGTACTTTAAAGGGATTCCAAGCCGAATGGGCCTGCTGCTGGACATGTCACCAAGAGCTCTGGAAGAGGTCATCTATTTTGCATCTTATGTTGTGACCGAACCCGGTGATACCCCTCTGGAGAAGAAACAACTGCTCTCTGAAAAAGAGTATCGCGCTTACCGCGAAAAATACGGCAATGCTTTTAAAGCGGGGATGGGTGCCGAATCCATTAAAAAGCTCCTGCAGGATGTTGACTTGGACAAAGAATCCCAGACTTTGCAGGAAGAGCTGAAAAGTGTTCAGGGCCAAAGAAGAACACGGGCAGTGAAACGTCTGGAAGTTATTGAGGCATTCCGCGAATCCGGCAATGAACCTTCTTGGATGGTTCTTGATGTACTGCCGGTCATTCCGCCTGAACTGCGTCCAATGGTTCAGCTGGATGGCGGGCGCTTTGCCACTTCAGACCTGAATGATCTGTATCGACGGGTCATCAACAGAAACAACCGTCTGAAACGCCTTCTCGAATTGGGAGCGCCAAGCATTATTGTACAAAACGAAAAACGTATGCTTCAGGAAGCGGTCGATTCGCTGATTGATAACGGCCGTCGCGGCCGCCCGGTTACCGGACCTGGTAACAGACCATTGAAATCCCTTTCCCACATGCTGAAAGGAAAGCAAGGCCGCTTCCGTCAGAACCTGCTTGGCAAACGTGTCGATTATTCCGGTCGATCCGTTATTGCCGTAGGTCCGACATTGCAAATGTATCAATGCGGACTGCCAAAAGAAATGGCTTTGGAACTTTTCAAACCATTTGTCATGAAAGAACTGGTCAGCCGCGGCATTGCCAATAACATAAAAAGTGCAAAACGCAAAGTTGAAAAAATTCACGCAGATGTCTGGGGCGTCCTTGAAGACGTTATTAAGGAACATCCGGTTCTCCTGAACCGTGCGCCAACGCTGCACCGTCTCGGTATCCAGGCATTCGAACCGAGAATTGTAGAAGGACGCGCCATTCGTCTTCACCCGCTGGTATGTACGGCATACAATGCGGATTTTGACGGCGATCAGATGGCCGTTCACGTACCGCTGTCCGCAGAAGCACAGGCAGAGGCCCGTTTGCTGATGCTCGGCGCGCAGAACATTTTGAATCCGAAAGACGGCAAACCGATTGTGACACCATCTCAGGATATGGTGCTTGGAAACTACTATCTGACTTTGGAACGCAAGGGAGCCGTAGGCGAGGGTAAAGTATTTAAGAACAGCGATGAAGTGATGCTTGCATATTACAACGGCTATGTTCACTTGCATTCACGCATTGCCATTCCCGCGGCGTCAACGCATAATCCGACGTTCACAGAGAAACAGAATAAGCAGTACCTGCTGACTACACCGGGAAAATTGATTTTCAATCACATTCTGCCGTCGGCCTTCCCTTATATTAATGAACCGACGGATCAGAACCTGCAGATTGCAACTCCGGATAAATATTTTGTTCCAATGGGATCTGATATTCCTGCGTTGATTGCTGAGCGCGATGAAATTCCGCCATTCAAAAAGGGCTATCTCGGGCATATCATTGCAGAAGTCTTCAAACGCTATAAAGTTACTGAGACATCCAAGTTTCTTGATCGCTTAAAGGCGCTTGGATTCCAGTATTCGACGAAAGCAGGTATTACAGTCGGCGTATCCGATGTAATCGTGCTTCCTGAAAAGAAGCAGATACTTGATGAAGCTGAGGACAATGTCCAAAAAGTGACTAAACAATTCCGTCGCGGGTTGATCACGGAAGATGAACGCTATGAACGTATTGTCGGTATTTGGAGCGATGCAAAAGATACCATTCAGTCTAAACTGATGGGCTCACTTGCTAAGACAAACCCGATCTTTATGATGAGTGACTCCGGTGCTCGTGGTAATGCATCTAACTTTACTCAGCTTGCCGGCATGCGTGGTTTGATGGCTGACCCGTCCGGCCGTATCATTGAGCTTCCGATTATCTCCAGTTTCCGTGAAGGACTAACTGTGCTGGAATACTTCATTTCAACGCATGGTGCCCGTAAAGGTCTTGCCGACACGGCTCTTAAGACCGCGAACTCAGGCTATCTGACCCGTCGTCTTGTTGATGTGGCACAGGATGTTATTGTCAGAGAAGATGACTGCGGCACTGACCGGGGTATCGTAGTTCACGCCATTCGCGAAGGTAATGAAGAAATCGAAAGCTTGTACGATCGTCTGGTCGGACGTACGGCCAACCAGACAGTTTATCACCCGGATACTGATGAAGTGCTTGTACAGAAAAACGAACTGATCAATGAAGACACGGCAACCAGGATTGTTGAGGCGGGCATTACTGAGGTTGAAATCCGAACCGTATTCACCTGTGAGACACGTCATGGTGTCTGCAAAAAGTGCTACGGCCGCAATCTGGCAACCGGTTCCGAAGTGGAAGTCGGTGAATCAGTTGGCATCATTGCCGCACAATCGATCGGTGAACCGGGTACTCAGCTGACCATGCGTACCTTCCACACCGGCGGCGTTGCCGGCGACGACATTACCCAGGGTCTTCCCCGTATTCAGGAACTTTTTGAAGCGCGGAATCCAAAAGGGCAGGCCGTTATTTCTGAAATCGATGGCACGGTTACATCAGTCAGCGAATTGAAAGATAAGCGCGAGGTCGTCGTTAAAGGTACCTTGGAAACGCGTACGTATACAGTGCCACTGAGTGCCCGTATGAAAGTAGCGGAGGGCAACGAAGTAAAGGCCGGAGATCCGTTGATCGGCGGCTCCATTGACCCGAAAGAACTGTTGCACGTCGTTGGACTACAGGGCGTACAGAACTATCTGTTACGCGAAGTGCAGAAGGTTTACCGCATGCAAGGTGTGGAAATCGGTGATAAGCACGTTGAAGTAATGGTACGTCAGATGATGCGTAAAATCCGCGTTATTGACAGTGGCGATACATCTGTTCTGCCTGGTGCACTTATGGACATTCACCGGTTCAAAGATGAGAACCACGATGTACTGGTACAGCGTAAAATGCCGGCAACCGGCCATCCGGTACTGCTGGGAATTACCAAGGCTGCCCTGGAGACAGATTCCTTCCTTTCCGCAGCATCATTCCAGGAAACGACACGTGTCCTGACGGATGCCGCGATTAAAGGCAAGGTTGATGAGTTACTTGGCCTGAAGGAAAACGTGATTATCGGCAAGCTGATTCCCGCCGGTACGGGTATGCCGAAATATCGTAATGTAGTCGTTGAAACAGAAGACGAACGCAACGAACCCGCAGAATCCGAAGATGTATTGATTAAGCAGGAAAGCTGATTCAGCCATTGACAATGGCTGATTGCCAGTGCTATTATATCTGAGTGTTCTTTTTACACTTGTTGCTTTGGAGGATACATGATTATGTCTTATGAAAAAGTGACACAATTAAAGAACGATGTGTTTATTGGCACGAAACAGGCGATCAAGGCATTAAGAGAAGATCGTGTTCAAGAGATTGTTATTGCCGAAGATGCCGATGCGCGTGTAACCAATAAAGTACTGACACTTGCGGAAGAACTGAATGTACCAGTGAGCCGGGTAGCCTCAATGAAGAAGTTGGGTCAGGCCTGCGGTATTGAAGTCGGAGCCTCGGCTGTTGCGATAAAAAAATGATGTTTTTGCAGGAATAGCCTGCAAAAACACTTTTTTGCGCAAGAAAAGAACCGCCTGGATCAGTGGGTTTAGAAACTTGAAAGGAGGAACAGGTAAATGCCTACAATCAATCAATTAATTCATCAAGGACGCAAGTCAAAAATCAGAAAGTCAACGGCACCAGCCTTGAACAGAGGTTACAACAGTTTTAAGAAATCGCTGACCAATGATTTTGCTCCACAAAAAAGAGGGGTGTGCACCCGTGTTGGCACGATGACACCGAAGAAGCCGAACTCAGCGCTTCGTAAATATGCTCGTGTTCGTCTGTCAAACAACATTGAAGTCAATGCTTATATTCCGGGAATTGGTCACAACCTTCAGGAACACAGCGTTGTTCTGATTCGCGGCGGACGTGTGAAAGACCTCCCTGGTGTGCGTTATCATATTATCCGCGGTGCTCTGGATACGGCTAGTGTGGTCGACCGTAAGCAAGGCCGCTCAAAATACGGCGCAAAGAAGCCTAAGGCTTAATTATTAACTGAGAGGAGGAAATCACATGCCTAGAAAAGGCCCTGTTGAAAGACGCGATGTACTGCCTGATCCGCTTTATAATTCAAAGCTGGTCACTCGATTGATCAATCGGATTATGGAAGACGGAAAAAAGGGAAAAGCGCAAACGATTCTCTATCAGGCATTTGATCTAATTAAAGAACGTACAAATCAGGAACCGATGGAAGTGTTCGAACAGGCACTGAAAAACGTGATGCCGGTGCTTGAAGTCAAAGCACGTCGTGTCGGCGGTTCCAACTATCAGGTACCAGTGGAAGTACGTCCTGAACGCCGGACGACCCTCGGGCTTCGCTACCTGGTTAACTATTCAAGGCTTCGCGGCGAAAAAACGATGGTTGAACGGTTAGCCAGTGAAATTATTGACGCTTCAAATAATACGGGTGCGTCAGTCAAGAAACGCGAAGACATGCACAAGATGGCTGAAGCAAACAAAGCGTTTGCTCACTATCGCTGGTAATAGGCTCACTACTGTTCAAAATGGAGGTTCATCCATGATTTTGAACAGTCAAAATAGGAAGGAGAGAGATCCATGGCAAGGGAATTCTCCCTGGAGAAGACGCGTAATATCGGTATCATGGCGCACATCGATGCCGGCAAAACGACGACAACCGAGCGTATTCTTTTCTATTCGGGTCGTATCCACAAGATCGGTGAAACCCATGAAGGGGCTTCACAGATGGACTGGATGGATCAGGAAAAGGAACGTGGCATTACGATTACCTCTGCTGCGACAACCGCTCAATGGAAGGGTCATCGAATTAACATTATCGACACCCCTGGACACGTGGATTTTACCGTCGAAGTTGAACGGTCCTTGCGTGTTCTGGACGGTGCAGTAACGGTTCTTGATGCGCAATCCGGAGTTGAGCCGCAGACAGAAACAGTGTGGCGCCAGGCAACAACGTACGGTGTACCGAGAATTGTATTTGTTAATAAGATGGATAAAATTGGTGCGGATTTCCTGTATTCCTGCCAGACGCTGCATGATCGCCTTCAGGCGAATGCGCATCCGATTCAGCTGCCGATGGGCGCTGAAGACAATTACCAGGGTGAAATCGACCTGGTTAACATGCAGGCTTATATTTATGAAGACGACCTTGGTTCCATTGTCGATGCGGAAGAAATTCCGGATGAGTACAAGGAGCAGGCCGAAGAATACCATGAAAAACTCATCGAAGCCGTTGCCGATGTCGACGATGAACTCATGGAAAAATATTTAAACGGTGAAGAAATCTCTGTGGAAGAATTAAAAGCGGCTATTCGTAAAGCGACTTGTGCCGTTAAGTTCTATCCTGTATTGTGCGGTACGGCATTCAAGAACAAGGGTGTACAGCACGTACTGGATGCATGCATTGACTATCTGCCTTCACCGCTTGATGTTCCGGCGATCAAAGGTACACTCCCGGATTCGGGTGAAGAAGCTACACGTCCGGCTGATGACAGCGCTCCGTTCTCGGCACTGGCTTTTAAAGTTATGACGGATCCGTTTGTTGGTAAGCTGACTTTCTTCCGTGTGTATTCAGGAACCATTGAAGCAGGCTCCTATGTTGCCAACTCAACAAAGGATACCCGCGAACGTCTGGGCCGCCTGCTGCAAATGCATGCCAATCACCGTAGTGAAATTAAAAAAGTTTATTCCGGTGATATTGCCGCAGCAGTAGGGCTGAAGAATACAACGACCGGAGATACATTATGCGATGGCGACCACGCCATTGTCCTTGAATCGATGGAATTCCCGGATCCGGTTATTCATGTCGCGATCGAACCAAAATCGAAGGCGGATCAGGATAAGATGGGTATCGCACTTGCGAAACTTGCTGAAGAAGATCCGACTTTTAAGACACATACGGACGAAGAAACCGGCCAGACCATCATCGGTGGTATGGGCGAGCTTCACCTCGACATTATTGTTGACCGTCTGCGCCGTGAATTTAAAGTTGACGCCAACGTCGGCAACCCGCAGGTTGCTTACCGCGAAACGCTTACGAAAGCTGGAAGAGCTGAAGGTAAGTTCATTCGCCAGTCCGGTGGTCGCGGTCAGTACGGCCATGTTTGGATTGAATTCGAACCGCAAAAAGAGGGCGAAGGATTCACATTCGAAAACAAGATTGTCGGCGGTGTTGTTCCGCGTGAATACATTCCGGCAGTTGAGGCAGGCTTGAAAGACGCATTGCAAAATGGTCTGCTTGCCGGATATCCATTGATTGACGTGAAAGCAAGCCTGGTTGACGGATCTTATCATGATGTCGATTCAAGTGAAATGGCATTCAAAATCGCAGCATCTATGGCATTGAAAGCAGCCAAAAATGTCTGCGCGCCGGTTATTCTTGAACCGATCATGAAAGTTGAAGTCAGCATGCCCGAAGAGTATCTGGGCGATATCATGGGCGACATCACGAGCCGCCGCGGCCGCGTTGACGGTATGGAAGCGCGCCAGGGTGTTCAGGTCGTCAGTGCCCATGTTCCTCTGGCGGAGATGTTCGGTTATGCGACGAACCTTCGCTCTGCAACTCAGGGACGCGGTACCTTCACAATGCAATTTGATCACTATGAAGAAGTGCCGAAGAGTGTCAGTGAAGAAATAATTAAGAAAGCAACAGGGGAATAATCAACATTTTGCCCGTCTGCTAAATTAATTGTCACACTGCGTGTTTTATTGTAAGCTAGGGAAGATGGCACACGGTGCCTACTTTCTTACTGCATATAAATTAAAACTTTCTATTGAATTAAAGGAGGATTATACAATCCATGGCTAAAGAACATTATGAACGTACAAAACCACATGTTAACATTGGTACAATTGGTCACGTCGACCACGGTAAAACAACCCTGACGGCTGCTATTACAACCGTACTCGCAAAATCAGGGAAAGCTCAGGCACGCGCTTATGATTCCATTGATGGTGCACCTGAAGAACGTGAACGTGGAATCACGATTTCGACGGCTCACGTTGAATATGAAACAGACAAGCGTCACTATGCACACGTTGACTGCCCAGGACACGCTGACTATGTCAAGAACATGATCACTGGTGCCGCTCAGATGGACGGCGGGATTCTTGTTGTTTCCGCTGTCGATGGCCCAATGCCTCAGACTCGTGAACACATCCTTCTTGCACAGCAGGTTGGTGTTCCGGCGATCGTTGTCTTCCTGAACAAAACAGACCAGGTTGACGATCCTGAACTTCTTGAACTCGTAGAAATGGAAGTTCGCGATCTTCTGAGCGAATATGACTATCCGGGTGACGATGTTCCGGTTATTAAAGGTTCCGCTTTGAAGGCACTGCAGGGCGACGCCGAAGAAGAAAAACACATCCTTGAACTGATGGATGCAGTTGATGAATACATTCCGACTCCGGTTCGTGAAAATGACAAGCCATTCATGATGCCAGTCGAAGACGTATTCTCGATCACTGGTCGTGGTACGGTTGCAACCGGTCGTGTTGAACGTGGTACGGTTAAAATCGGCGATGAAGTTGAAATCCTTGGATTGACTGATGCTCCTAAGAAATCTACTGTAACGGGCGTTGAAATGTTCCGTAAAACGCTTGACTATGCTGAAGCTGGCGACAATATTGGCGCGCTGCTTCGCGGTGTTGATCGTGAAGGTGTTGAACGTGGTCAGGTTCTGATTAAACCAGGTACTGTAACGGCACACAAGAAGTTCAAAGCTCAGGTATACGTGTTGAAGAAAGAAGAAGGCGGCCGTCACACTCCGTTCTTCAGCAACTATCGTCCGCAATTCTATTTCAGGACAACGGACGTTACCGGAACCATTACACTTCCTGAAGGAACTGAAATGGTAATGCCTGGCGACAACGTAGAAATGGATGTTGACCTTCTCGCTCCGATCGCGATCGAACAGGGAACGAAATTCTCTATCCGTGAAGGCGGCCGTACGGTAGGCGCCGGTTCTGTATCTGTAATTGTTGAATAATCTTTGACTCAGAAAGAGCTCTCTTCGGAGGGCTCTTTTATTTTGCACACATCTTTTTGACATGCGGCCACAGCGGGCAGCCGTAACAATGATGTGACAAAAGATAGATCAATAATTTATATTTGAGGGCTTGACTGTGGTTAAGCCTCATGTCATTCTTTACCGAACATAAATTTAAATTTGAATTTTCCTGAAAAAATCTATATAATGTAACAGTTGCTGAAAAAAACTGCCGTTCACCTTGCTTTGCGCCTGATCTTTAGGTATAATAGTGAAGTTGGTTTGGCAATGATGCGGAAGGTTGCGGATACACCCGGCTCCTTTGCCAAGGCGGGCTGTCCGGAAATTTTCGTGGAGCAAGTCTATTTTTAAAAAATGGACGAAAAAAGGAGGGAACATAACATGGCAAAGCAAAAGATTCGCATTCGTTTAAAGGCATATGATCACCGTATTCTGGATCAATCCGCTGAAAAAATTGTTGAAACGGCAAAACGTTCAGGCGCAAAGGTGTCCGGACCGATTCCGCTTCCAACTGAAAAATCGATCTATACGATTTTGCGTGCGGTACACAAATACAAAGATTCACGTGAACAATTCGAAATGCGTACACACAAACGTTTAGTTGATATTGTTGAGCCTACGCCGCAAACGGTGGATTCATTGATGAGACTGGACCTGCCGTCAGGTGTCGATATTGAAATCAAATTATAATTTATTTAAGTAAAACAGGAGGTGTTACGGATGAGCAAGGGAATCTTAGGCAAGAAAATCGGCATGACTCAAATTTTTGCTGAAAACGGCGATGTGATTCCTGTTACGGTTATCGATGTGTCTGATAATGTTGTTCTTCAAAAGAAAACAGCTGAAACGGACGGATACGAAGCTGTACAGCTCGGCTTTGACAATACGAAAGCATCACGTATTACCAAGCCGGCAAAGGGTCACGCTGAAAAAGCGAAAGCCGAACCTAAGCGCTTCATTAAAGAAATCCGTAATGTACAGTTAGACGATTACGAATTAGGCAAGGAAGTAACCGCCGACACATTTAAAGCCGGCGATGTTGTTGATGTGACTGGAACATCCAAAGGCAAGGGCTATCAGGGCCCAATTAAAAGAAACAATCAATCTCGTGGACCGATGACTCACGGTTCCCGTTATCACCGCCGTCCGGGTTCCATGGGTGTTATTGATCCTGCGCATACGTTCAAGGGCAAAAAACTTGCCGGACGCATGGGCGGCGAAACGGTAACTGTTCAAAATCTGGTTATTGCCAAAGTTGACCCGGAACGCAAGCTGATCCTGATTCGCGGCAACGTGCCAGGCGCTAAGAAGAGCTACATTGTTATTAAATCTGCACTCAAAGCAAAAGAAGCTAAATAAGAAGGGAGGACGCTTCCATGCCAAAATTAACTGTATTTGATCAAAAAGGCGCTGAAGTTGGATCTGTTGAACTGGCAGATGCTGTATTCGGCATTGAACCTAATGAACATGTCGTATACCAAGCGGTTGTCATGCAACAGGCTTCTCTGCGCCAGGGAACACACGCTGTAAAGAACCGCTCCGCTGTACGCGGAGGCGGACGCAAACCTTGGAAACAAAAAGGAACAGGACGCGCGCGTCAGGGCTCTATTCGTTCGCCGCAGTGGGTTGGCGGCGGCACGGTATTTGGACCGACACCGCGCAGCTATGCCTATAAACTGCCGAAGAAAGTGCGCAGACTTGCCATTAAGTCCGTACTGTCAGGTAAAGCAGGGGACAATGATCTGATTGTACTTGATGCGTTGACTATTGAAGCGCCAAAAACAAAAGAAATTGTTGCTTTACTGAACAATTTATCGGTGGCGGCTAAAGCACTGATTGTTACAAATGATGTTGATGAAACGGCTGTCTTGTCGTCACGTAATATCCCAGGTGTAAAGGTGCTTGCTGCAAACGAAGTCAACGTCCTTGATGTTGTCGCTCATGATAAGCTGATTGTCACTAAGGAAGCCGCAGCAAAGCTTGAGGAGGTGCTTGGATAATGAAAGATCCTCGCGATATTATAAAGCGCCCCGTGCTGACTGAACGTACAACGGCCCAGATGGCTGATAAGAAATACACATTTGATGTTGACTTAAAGGCGAACAAGTCTGAAATCAAACGTGCAGTGGAAACCATCTTTGGTGTTAAAGTTGTTAAGGTAAACACATTGAATGTGAAGGGCAAGCCGAAACGTTACGGCCGCTACACAGGTTTTACGAATAGACGTAAGAAAGCCATTGTTACATTGACGCCGGAAAGCAAAGAACTCAACTTCTTTGAAGGCGAATAAGGACTATTAAAGAAGGAGGTTACTGATTGTGCCACTTAAAAAGTACAAACCGACAACCAACGGCCGCAGAAATATGACGTCGCTGGATTTCGCGGAAATTACGACGGATACGCCGGAAAAATCATTGCTGACGGCATTGCCTAAAAAGGCGGGCCGAAACAATCAGGGCAAACTGACTGTTCGTCATCAGGGCGGCGGCCATAAACGCAAATACCGTATTATTGATTTTAAACGAAATAAAGATGATGTGCCTGGTAAGGTCGCAACGATCGAATATGATCCGAACCGTACTGCAAATATTGCTTTGATTCATTATGCGGATGGAGAAAAACGTTACATTCTTGCTCCGAAAGGCATTCGGGTAGGAACTGAAATTATGTCCGGTGTAAATGCCGATATCAAGGCAGGCAACGCGCTTCCTTTGAAAAACATTCCGGTTGGTACAACCATCCACAATATTGAACTGAAACCGGGAAAAGGCGGACAGCTTGTGCGCTCTGCGGGAACATCTGCTCAGATTCTTGGTAAAGAAGGCAAATACGTGCTTGTTCGTCTGGTTTCCGGCGAAGTGCGTATGGTTCTTGAAACGTGCCGTGCAACGATCGGCCAGGTCGGTAATCTGGAACACGAACTTGTGTCTGTCGGTAAAGCCGGCCGGTCACGCTGGAAGGGCATCCGTCCGACGGTCCGTGGATCAGTTATGAACCCGAATGATCACCCACACGGCGGTGGTGAAGGTAAGGCTCCTGTCGGACGTAAATCGCCGATGTCTCCTTGGGGCAAGCCAACAATGGGCTACAAGACACGCAGCAAAAAGAAAGCTTCCGAACAGTTCATTATCAGACATCGTAAAAAATAATCCGTCCCGGATAAATATTTTATTTTGGAAGGAGGCCTACTCATGAGCCGAAGCCTGAAAAAAGGACCTTTTGTCGATGATCATCTCATGACAAAAGTTACCCGCCTGAATGAGAAAGATGAAAAAAGAGTCATTAAGACTTGGTCGCGCAGATCAACCATCTTCCCTGAATTCATCGGCCATACCATTGCTGTTTACGACGGACGCAAACATGTGCCGGTGTACGTTACAGAAGACATGGTAGGACATAAACTTGGAGAATTTGCTCCGACAAGAACTTATCGCGGACACGCTGCTACCGATAAGAAGACAAGCGCACGCTAACGAAAGGAGGAACTTTTGATGCAAGCTAAAGCAGTTGCTAGACAAATTCGTATTGCTCCTCGTAAGGCGCGTCTTGTTATTGATCTTATCAGGGGCAAGGATGTCGGTTATGCGCTGGCCGTTCTGAAAAACACTCAGAAGGCAGCGTCACCGATTATTGAAAAAGTTTTGAAATCCGCGATTGCCAATGCGGAACATAATTACGATCTGGACACAGAAACGTTGTATGTTGAACAGGCGTTTGTTGATGAAGGCGCCACCTTAAAACGCTTCCGTCCGCGCGCTCAGGGTCGCGCGAGCCGAATTAACAAACGGACCAGTCACATTACAATTATTGTGTCGGAAAAGAAGGAGGGATAACGCGTGGGTCAGAAAATTAATCCTATTGGGTTCAGAATCGGTGTCATTCGTGACTGGGAATCCAAATGGTATGCGGATAAAGAATATGCTGAGTATCTTCATGAAGATATCAAAATTCGCAAATATATTGAAGAAAAGCTGAAAGATGCCTCTGTTTCCGGCATTGAACTGGAACGTGCCGCCAATCGCATTAATGTAACAATTAGAACTGCGAAACCAGGCATGGTCATCGGAAAAGGCGGCTCTGAAGTTGAAAATCTTCGTAAGGCTTTGAACACTCTTACAGGCAAACGGGTTCACGTAAACATTTTTGAGATTAAGCAGGCAGATCTTGACGCAAAGCTGGTAGCTGAAAATATTGCCCGTCAGCTTGAAAGCCGTATTTCTTGGAGACGCGCACAGAAGCAGACATTGCAAAGAGCGATGCGCGCAGGCGCAAAGGGAATCAAAACGCAATGTGCCGGACGTCTCGGCGGCGCAGATATGGCACGTACAGAGGATTACAGTGAAGGAACTGTTCCGCTTCATACTTTGCGAGCCGACATTGATTATGGGACAGCAGAAGCTGATACTACTTATGGCAAAATCGGTGTAAAAGTATGGATTTATCGTGGAGAAGTCCTTCCTACGAAAGGAACGACAAATAAGGAAGGAGGCAAATAATTATGTTAATGCCTAAACGCACAAAGTATCGCAGACAGCACCGTGGCAGAATGCGCGGACAAACAAAGGGCGGTGCTACGGTAACGTTCGGTGAATACGGATTGCAGGCACTGGGATCCGCCTGGATCACCAGCCGCCAGATTGAAGCAGCACGTATTGCGATGACACGTTATATGAAACGTGGCGGAAAAGTCTGGATCAAAATTTTCCCGCAAAAATCGTACACAAAGAAACCTCTTGACGTCCGAATGGGTTCCGGTAAAGGTGCTCCTGAAGGATGGGTAGCAGTTGTAAAGCCTGGCCGTGTTCTTTTTGAAGTCGGCGGTATCAGTGAAGAAGTGGCTTATGAAGCACTGAGACTTGCAAGCCACAAATTGCCTATTAAAACGAAAATCGTGAAACGCGAAGAAGTGGGTGGTGACGCAAATGAAGGCTGAGGAATTACGTAATTTGACCACTGCTGAAGTTGAAGAAAACGTGAAGTCCTTGAAGGAAGAACTGTTTAATCTGCGTTTCCAGCTCGCTACTGGACAATTGGAAAATCCGGCTCGCATTCGCGCAGTACGCAAATCCATTGCTCGCGCAAAAACGATTTTGCGTGAACGTGAATTGAATGTTCAAAACGGCTGAGAAGGAGGTAGCGCAAATGGCAGAAGAAACACGCAAAAATGCCCGTAAAGTTCTGGTCGGTCGTGTTGTTTCGGACAAAATGGATAAGACCATTACGGTACTTGTTGAAACGTACAAGAACCACCGTCTTTATGGAAAACACGTGAAGTATTCCAAGAAATTCAAAGCACATGATGAGAATAATCAGGCTAAAGTCGGCGATATTGTTGAAATCATGGAAACTCGCCCGCTTTCTAAAGATAAACGTTTTCGTCTTGTGAAAATTGTTGAGGAATCCGTTATTATCTGATCTGTCGGACGTATCCGGAGATCGAAGGGAGGTTGCACGTTATGATTCAACAGGAAAGCCGTTTGAAAGTTGCCGATAACTCTGGTGCTCGCGAAGTCCTTACCATTAAAGTTTTGGGGGGATCCGGACGCAAGACTGCCAACATCGGTGATGTGATCGTTGCCTCGGTTAAACAAGCAACACCAGGCGGGGTTGTTAAGAAAGGCGACGTCGTGAAAGCTGTCGTGGTACGCACAAAACATGGTGTAAGACGTACGGATGGCTCTTATATTCGTTTTGACGAAAATGCTGTTGTTCTGATTAAGGAAGACAAAAGCCCGCGTGGCACACGTATCTTTGGACCGGTAGCCCGTGAACTGCGTGAAGGCCAGTTTATGAAGATTGTTTCTCTTGCACCGGAAGTACTGTGATTCTGAATGGTCTGAAAAAGGAGGTGGCATGCAACATGGCAAAACTGCATGTAAAAAAAGGCGACAAGGTTCAAGTAATCACCGGCAAGGATAAAGGCAAGCAGGGTGTGATTCTGGCGGCATTTCCGGCAAAAGAACGTGTCATTGTCGAAGGCGTCAACATTGTCAAGAAACACTCAAAGCCAAGTCAGGCAGCTCCTCAGGGCGGTATTCTTGAGAAAGAAGCGCCGATTCATGTATCAAATGTTATGCTGCTTGATCCAAAGACAAACGAACCTACACGCGTAGGACATAAAATAGTGGACGGCAAAAGAGTCCGCGTATCAAAAAAATCAGGCGAAATTATTGAATAAACGGAGTGTCTGTGAAAGGAGGTCAACACATGAGCCGTTTTAAAGAAAAATATGACAAGGAAGTTGTTCCGGCTTTAATTGAAAAGTTTAAATACACATCGGTAATGCAGGTCCCGGCGATTGAAAAAGTAGTCATTAATATGGGTGTCGGCGAAGCCGTTCATAATTCGAAAGCATTGGACAGTGCTGTGGAAGATCTGACTGCTCTTTCCGGTCAGAAACCGGTGATCACACGCGCAAAGAAATCAATTGCCGCTTTCAAACTTCGTGAAGGTGTTGCGATCGGCGCAAAAGTAACGCTTAGAAAAGATCGTATGTACGATTTTCTTGATAAGCTGGTTACCGTTGCGCTTCCGCGTGTCCGTGACTTCCGTGGCGTTTCTAAGAAGGCATTTGACGGTCGCGGCAACTACACACTGGGTATTCGTGAACAACTGATCTTCCCGGAAATCGACTATGATAAAGTGGATAAAGTACGTGGTATGGATATCGTTATTGTAACGACTGCCAAGACAGATGAAGAAGCAGCGGAACTTTTGACCTTGCTGGGCATGCCGTTCGTAAAAAAATAATCGTAAGGAGGATATGAATTTTGGCAAAAAAGTCTATGCTTGTTTCATCACATCGCCCAAAAAAATTCAAAGTGCAGGAATACACACGCTGTGAACGCTGCGGACGTCCTCATTCGGTTCTCAGGAAATTCAAATTATGCAGAATTTGTTTTCGCGAACTTGCCTATAAAGGACAAATCCCAGGTGTTAAAAAAGCCAGCTGGTAAAATTTTAAGTGACAGGGAAGGAGGTCGATTTGCATGGTCATGACAGATCCCATAGCAGATATGCTGACCCGCATTCGTAATGCCAATATTGTTCGCCATGAACAGATTGAGCTGCCAGGTTCCAGAATCAAGAGGGAAATTGCTGAAATCCTGAAGCGCGAAGGATTTATAAAAGATGTTGAATACATTGAAGACAATAAACAAGGTGTGCTTCGTCTCATCTTAAAATATGGCAGCAACAAAGAACGTGTTATTTCCGGTTTGAAGAGAATCAGCAAACCCGGACTTCGCGTTTATGCAAAAGCCGATGAAGTGCCGAGAGTGCTTGGCGGTCTCGGAATTGCGCTTGTATCAACGTCAAAGGGCATTGTTACGGATAAGGAAGCCCGCCAGCAGAAAGTCGGCGGCGAAGTGCTCGCCTACATTTGGTAAGGAGCAAACAAGAACGGAGGTGTACAGATGTCTCGTATAGGATTAAGACCGACAGCCATTCCTGATGGCGTAACGGTAACGATTGACGGTCAGACAGTAACGGTCAAAGGCCCTAAAGGCGAGTTATCCCGGACATTCCATCCGGATATGATTATTAAGCAGGAAAACAATGAAGTAAAAGTTGAAAGGCCGGATGATTCAAACCAGCATCGCGCCCTGCACGGTACGACAAGCAGTTTGATCAGCAACATGGTTGAAGGCGTAACGAAGGGTTTTGTTAAGAAGCTTGAGCTTGTCGGCGTCGGTTATCGTGCCAACAAACAGGGTAAGAAGCTTGTGCTGAATGTCGGCTACTCCCACCCGGTAGAAATCGTTCCTGAAGAGGGAATTGAACTGGCTGTTGAAGGCAACAACAAGATTGCCGTTTCCGGAATCGACAAACAGCGTGTCGGCGAAGTTGCCGCAAATATTCGTTCCGTCCGCTCACCTGAGCCTTATAAAGGTAAAGGTATTCGCTATGAAGGCGAAAATGTGCGTCGCAAGGAAGGTAAAACAGGTAAGTAATTGAATTTAATTTCTACGAGAAAGGAGCGACGGACAGTATGATTACAAAAAAAGACAAAAACGCGTTGCGTCAGAAAAGACATTTTCATGTGCGTCACCGGATTGCGGGCACTGCAGAACGTCCGCGTTTAAATGTTTTTCGTTCTTCCAAGAATATATATGCGCAGCTGATTGACGATGTAAAGGGGACAACGCTTGTTTCCGCGTCATCGATTGACAAAGCATTTGATCTTGAAAAAGGCAGCGACGTCGCTGCTGCAAAAAAAGTCGGTCAATTGATCGGTGAACGTGCCCTTGAGAAGGGAATTGACACGGTAGTTTTTGATCGCAGCGGTTATATTTATCACGGACGTGTAAAGGCTGTTGCTGAAGGCGCCCGGGAAGCCGGACTCAAATTTTAAAATTAAGGAGGGGAATCCATGGCTAATAATAATGATCGCAATAAATCAGAATTTGAAGAACGCGTTGTAACGATCAACCGCGTAGCGAAGGTTGTTAAAGGCGGACGCAGGTTCCGTTTTTCAGCGCTGGTTGTCGTTGGCGATAAGAAAGGCAATGTAGGTTACGGCCAAGGGAAAGCACATGAAGTTCCTGAAGCCATTCGCAAAGCCATTGAAGATGCGAAAAAGAATGTATTCAATGTTCCGATTGTAAACACGACCATTCCTCATCAGGTGACTGGTCACGCGGGATCCGGCAGCGTATTGCTGAAACCGGCATCCGAAGGTACCGGAATCATTGCCGGCGGCCCGGTGCGTGCCGTGCTCGAATTATCCGGACTTGGCGATATCCTCTCAAAGTCGCTCGGCTCGAACAATCCGATCAACATGGTTCGCGCAACCATTGCCGGATTGAAAGACCTGAAACGTGCAGAACATGTAGCAAAGCTGCGCGGCAAATCAGTAGAAGAACTGCTCGGATAAGGAGGGAGAGGCATTGGCTAAAAAACTGGAAATTACCCTCAAACGCAGCGTGATCGGACGCCCTGAATCACAACGTGTGACGGTAAGAACGCTTGGTCTCAGAAAAACGTATCAGACCGTTGTACAGGATGACAATCCGGCAATTCGCGGCATGATCAACAAGGTTTCCCATCTCGTGCAGGTTCGTGAACTGAATGACTGAAGATAAAGTGAATTTGTGAATAAGGAGGTGCCAAGATGAAACTCCATGAATTGAAACCAGCTGAAGGATCCCGGTTTGCTCGCAAGAGAGTTGGGCGCGGCTACGGTTCAGGGCTTGGCAAAACATCTGGTCGAGGACAAAAAGGACAGAAAGCCCGCTCGGGCGGCAAGGTACGTCTCGGATTTGAAGGCGGACAGATGCCGCTCTTGCAAAGGCTTCCGAAAAAGGGTTTCAAAAACCCGACGCGCAAAATCTATTCTGTTGTTAATATTGAAAAATTGAACCGTTTTGAGAACGGAACGGAAATTACACCAGAACTGCTGCTTGAAACACGCGTCATCCGCAAACTGAATGACGGAGTCAAAGTTCTGGGCGAAGGCAAACTTGAAGCCAAACTGACAGTTAAAGCGCACAAGTTCTCTGCTTCTGCTAAAGAAGCAATTGAGGCTGCCGGCGGAAACATTGAGGTGATTTGATGTTTCAAGTGCTTTCCAGCATGTGGCGAGAAGCCGATATTCGCCGAAAAATAGTATTCACACTGCTTATGCTCATTGTATTCCGGATCGGGACATTCATTCCCGTCCCAGATATTAATACAGAGCTGATCAATTTCAGTGATTCAAGTGCCTTTGGTCTGTTTAATACCTTTGGCGGTGGTGCGCTTGAGAATTTCTCCATTTTTTCGATGGGCATTATGCCATACATCACTGCTTCAATTATCGTGCAGCTGTTGCAAATGGATGTTGTCCCGAAACTGACGGAATGGTCAAAGCAGGGAGAAATGGGCCGGCGTAAATTGAATCAACTGACAAGATACGGGACGATCATTCTCGGCTTTATTGAAGCCCTTGGTCTCTCTTATACGTTCAATAGCAACTATCAAGGGTTGGTATCTAATCCGACCATTTGGACCTTTCTGATCATTGCATTGGTACTGACAACGGGAACGGCTTTTCTCGTGTGGCTTGGCGATCAGATTACGGCTTATGGCGTGGGTAACGGTATTTCCATTATTATCTTTGCCGGAATTGTTGCCAGAATTCCCACGGCAGTCAGCCAGATCTACGCACAGCGGTTTGCATCGTCAACCAACACATTTATGGAAGTACTTGGCTTGCTCGCTATTGTTGTGATTGTCCTCCTGATTGTTGTTGGAACGATTTTCGTTCAGCAGGGTATGCGGAAGATTCCGATACAATATGCGAAAAGGACAATTGGCACAAAAACATATAGTGCAGAGCCGACGCATCTGCCGATTAAGGTTAATGCGGCCGGTGTTATCCCGGTCATCTTTGCAATCTCGCTGATGATCACGCCGCCGACAATCGCCCGCTTTTTTCCGCAGAACGATGTGACTGCATGGATTATCCGGGTATTCGATTACTCAACGGTGTATGGCATGGTCATCTACGCAGTGCTGATCATCGCATTTACCTATTTCTATACATTTGTCCAGGTAAACCCTGAGAAGATGGCGAAAAATCTTGGCGAACAAGGTGGCTATATCCCAGGTATCCGGCCGGGGAAAAGCACAGAGAAATACATTACCAAAATTCTCTATCGCCTGACCTTTCTCGGCGCTATTTTTCTGGCGGTCATTTCGCTTCTCCCGATTGTTTTCGGGGAAATTGGCGAATTGCCAACAAGCGCCCGGATCGGTGGAACAAGCTTGCTGATTGTTGTCGGGGTTGCACTTGATACGATGAAACGTATCGAAAGCCAGCTGATTAAGAAAAATTATCAGGGCTTCATTAGAAAAAGGTAAGGCAACTTGCGGTGAATGAGTCAGGAGGAGTACAATGAATCTTATTTTAATGGGACTGCCTGGTGCCGGAAAAGGAACTCAGGCAGAGCGGATTGTTGATAAGTTCGGTTATCCTCATATCTCGACCGGTGATATGTTTCGTGCAGCAATTAAAGGTGGCACGCCGCTTGGGAAAAAAGCAAAATCTTTTATTGACCAGGGTGCACTGGTTCCCGACGAGGTAACCATTGGCATTGTCAATGAACGCTTGTCTGAGGACGACACGGATCAAGGGTTCCTTCTTGATGGCTTCCCTCGAACTGTTGAACAGGCGGAGGCCCTGGAGCAGATGATGAAGGAAAAAGGAAAGAAGATTGACGCTGTGCTTTATATCCGTGTTGATCCTGAAAAACTGCTTGCAAGACTGACCGGTCGAAGAATCTGTTCTGAATGCGGGGCAACCTACCATTTGACATTCAATCCGCCGGCCAGAGAAGGCGTTTGTGACAAATGCGGTGGTGCTCTGAAACAGCGTGCAGACGACAATGAAGCAACCGTTCATGAACGACTGCAGGTGAATATGCGACAACAGCAGCCGCTACTTGATTTCTATGAAGCAAAAGGATCCCTGAAAACGATCAATGGTGATCAGGATATTGATGATGTTTTCCGTGAAGTAACAGAGATACTGGGTGTTCTTACGAAGTGATCACGCGGAAAACTATTGAGGAAATCGATAAGATCCGTATTGCGGGGAAAATAGTGGCACAAACACTGGAAAAATTGCGCCAGACTATTCGTCCCGGCATATCGACTATTGAACTCGATACGCTGGCAGAGCGTCTGATCAGGGATGCGGGAGCTGAACCATCGTTTAAAGGATATGATGGTTTTCCAAACAGCATCTGCGCATCGGTTAATGATCAGGTGGCCCACGGCATGCCCGGTTCCTATGTTCTGCGGGACGGAGATATGGTCAGTATCGATATCGGTGCCGAGTATGAAGACTTTCATGCAGACTCCGCCTGGACTTTCCCTGTAGGCACGCTTTCTGAAACGGCCCAACAGCTTCTGAAAACGACGGAAATGTCGCTGTATCGAGGGATCGCCGAAGCAAAACCGGGGAACCGGTTGTCGGATATCTCCCATGCAATTCAGCGGTGTGCTGAGTCAGGTGGATTTTCCGTTGTCCGTGAATTAACCGGGCACGGTGTTGGACGCGAGCTTCATGAGCCACCGGATGTGCCCAATTACGGTCGTCCCGGCCGAGGGCCGGTTTTGAAGCCCGGAATGGTGCTGGCCATTGAGCCTTTGATCAACGAAGGCAGCCGGGACATCTGGATGGTTGAAGATGATAACTGGACCTTAATGACCCAGGATGGCAGACCGTGCGCGCACGTTGAACACACAATTGTCATTACGGAATATGGAAATGAAATCTTGACAAAGCAATAAGTGAAGGTGATGATGGATGGGTAACGATCAGGCCCCCTTACCCGTTCCCGGTCAGCTTGTCCGCGTGCTAAGGGGAAAAGAATCGGGTTCTTATTTTGTCATTGTGCATCTTATTAATGAGCGTTTTGTTGAAATTGCTGACGGTGACAAAAGAAAATTTGACAATGCCAAAAAAAAGAACATTAACCATCTTGAACTTCAGTCATATATCTCTGTCGAAGTACAGAAAAGTCTGCGTGAGATTGGACGCGTGACAAATGGAAAGCTGCGTTTTGCCATCGCTCATTTTTTGGATGGAGAAATCAGTAACAAGAGGAAGGGTGAGTCAGCCGATGGCTAAGGAAGATGTCATTGAAGTTGAAGGCACCGTTATCGAACCACTGCCAAATGCAATGTTTCGTGTAGAATTGGAGAATGGTCATAAGATTTTAGCTCATGTATCGGGCAAGATCCGTATGCATTTCATTCGCATTTTGCCCGGAGACAAAGTAACGGTCGAACTGTCGCCATATGATGTTTCTCGCGGCCGTATTACGTTCAGGCATAAATAATTGCTCTGCGGTGTATAAGGAGGGTTCAATAATGAAGGTAAGACCATCAGTAAAAAAGATGTGTGAAAAATGCAAGATTGTCCGCCGTAAAGGTGTTGTCATGGTGATTTGTGAAAATCCAAAGCATAAACAAAGACAAGGTTAATAAGGAGGTGCTCTGACGTATGGCTCGTATTGCAGGTATCGACATTCCAAGAGAAAAACGTGTTGTTATTTCTCTGACTTATATCTACGGTATCGGTTTGGCAACGGCTAAGAAAATTCTGGCTGAGGCCAATGTTTCCGAAGATACACGTGTCCGTGACTTGACCGAGGAAGAACAGACACGCATCCGCGAAGTCGTTGACCATTATCGTGTTGAAGGTGACCTCAGGCGTGAAGTTTCTCTGAATATTAAAAGACTTATTGAAATCGGTTCGTATCGAGGCATCCGCCACCGCAGAGGTCTGCCGGTTCGCGGACAAAACACGAAAAACAATTCACGTACACGCAAGGGTCCTAAGCGTACCATTGCTGGCAAAAAGAAATAAGTAAAGGAGGGTTAAAACATTTATGGCAAAAGCACAACAACGTACACGCAAACGTCGGGTAAAAAGAAATGTTGAGAACGGGGTGGCTCATATCCGTTCCACTTTTAACAACACGATCGTAACGATTACAGATCCGCACGGAAATGCGATTTCATGGGCAAGCGCAGGCGGTCTTGGTTTCAAGGGATCCAGAAAATCAACGCCGTTCGCAGCGCAGACAGCAGCGGAAGCTGCCGGCAAGAATGCGCTTGACAGCGGAATGAAAACTGTTGAAGTATCCGTTAAAGGACCAGGCGCCGGACGTGAAGCAGCAATCCGTGCTCTTCAGGCTGTCGGTCTTGAAGTGACCGCCATTCGTGACGTCACTCCAATTCCGCATAATGGCTGCCGTCCTCCGAAACGTCGCCGCGTTTGATTGTATAGCTCGCTATTAATCTGTTAATAATGCAACTATGACTAAACGTGTATTACCAAAAAATGAGAAGCACGCCGCGGCCCGAAACTTGGGAGCGCGCGCTGACCAAAGTATCGACGTTTTGAAGGAGGGTTTATATCTGATGATTGAGATCGAAAAGCCAAAGATCGACACAGTTGAAATAGCCGAAGACGGAAGCTATGGAAAGTTTGTTGTCGAACCGCTCGAACGTGGATACGGCACGACCCTGGGTAATTCTTTACGTCGTATTTTACTCTCATCCCTCCCAGGCGCGGCTGTAACAACGGTACAGTTTGATACTGTACTTCATGAATTCTCTACTATTGAAGGCGTTGTCGAAGATGTAACGGCGATTATACTGAATATCAAGAAGCTTTGTCTGAAGCTGTATTCAGATGAAGAAAAAACATTGGAAATCGATCTTCAGCGGCCGGGGAAAGTCACAGCGGCTGACATTATCCACGACAGCGACGTAGAAATTCTGAATCCGGAATTGGAAATCGCGACACTGGATGAGGGCGCACATTTCCATGTAAGAATGATTGCTAAAAAAGGACGCGGTTATGTTCCTGCAGAGGGAAACAAATCCGAAGATCTTCCGATTGCTGTCATTCCGATTGATTCCATTTATACGCCGATTACACGTGTCAACTATCAAGTCGAGAAAACCAGAGTCGGTCAGGTGGCCAATTATGACAAACTGACACTTGACGTCTGGACGGACGGAAGTATCCGCCCCGAAGAAGCAATTGCATTAGGCGCTAAAATTCTGACCGAGCACTTGAATATCTTCGTCGGACTGACGGATCAGGCGCAACAAGCCGAGATCATGATCGAAAAAGAAGAAGATAAGAAAGAAAAAGTGCTTGAGATGACAATTGAAGAACTTGATCTGTCCGTGCGTTCTTACAATTGTCTGAAACGTGCAGGGATCAATACCGTTCAGGAACTGACCCAGAAGAGTGAAGAAGACATGATGAAGGTTCGGAATCTTGGCCGTAAATCGCTTGAAGAGGTTGAAGAGAAGCTGCATGATCTTGGTCTTGGGCTGAGAGTTGAAGAGTAACCCATAGCATACTCGTGATTATTTTTCTTTTTTGCGCAAAAAAGAAAGATTTGAAGAAATGAATAAAGAGGGGGTATAAATAAATGGCATATGCAAAGTTAGGCCGGGATTCAGCTGCGAGGAAAGCACTGTTCCGCGATTTAGCGACCGACTTGATTATTAACGAACGTATTCAGACAACGCATTCCAAAGCTAAGGCGCTTCGGCCGATCGTTGAAAAGATGATTACGCTGGCAAAACGCGGTGATCTGCACGCACGTCGTCAGGCTGCAGCTTTTATCCGTAATGAAGTCGCTGATCAGGAAGCGGGCCAGAATGCGGTACAGAAGCTGTTCGACGATGTTGCAAAGCGCTATGCAGAGCGTCAGGGCGGATATACACGTGTTCTGAAAGTAGGTCCGCGCAAAGGTGACGGTGCCGAATTAGCAATCATTGAGCTGGTTAAATAAGAATCAGTTAATTACGAGAGGCAGAAGCCGGGTTCCGATGAGCTTGGATTTCTGCCTTTTTTCTATACAGTACAGTGAAGGATCAGGCGAGTAATCACTTTGATGCACAGCGGTAAATCGTATATAATGCATCATATGAAAAAAGTTCAGTCAAGATGAGCAGTGTCTCATTCCCTTTCTTTATACTGTAAACCGGTTCGCATTTAAGGACGGTGTCAAGGCGCGAGTCAGTAGTCTTACGCTCAAGTGCAGGTAGAACTTTTGCCAAGAGTCCGCGAAGAGGTGAAGTACCACTGCTATCTGTAATCTGAAGCTGGATAACAAATAGTTGCGCTTAAGCACGCCAGATCTGCTTTTGTAGAGAAGAAATGGAAGAGAGACAGGTTTGAGAGGAGCGGAGTGTATTTGGAGAAAATAATTGAGGTCAGCGATCTATCTTATCGCTACTCTGAAGAACATCCTTATGTATTAAAAAACATTCACTTCAATGTCATGAAGGGCGAATGGCTGTCCATTGTCGGCCATAATGGTTCGGGGAAATCGACTCTGGCAAAGTGCCTGAACGGATTGATTCAGCCGCAGAAGGGAACCGTCCATGTCGGTGGTTATTTAACTTCTGATGAAGCGCATATTTGGGAAATCCGCCGTCTGGTCGGCATGGTTTTTCAAAATCCTGACAACCAATTTGTCGGAGCCACAGTCCGGGATGACGTGGCATTTGGCATGGAAAATCACGGAGTGCCGCGGGATGTTATGATTCAGCGTCTTTCAGAGGCATTGCGTCTTGTGAAAATGGATGGTTTCGCAGCGCGTGAGCCGCATCGCCTTTCCGGCGGACAGAAGCAGCGCGTGGCAATTGCCGGCATTGTTGCCCTGCAACCGATGATTATTATTCTGGATGAAGCGACCTCCATGCTTGATCCAGAAGGAAGAAAGGAAATAATCCGCACCGTCCGGACGCTACATAAAGAGCGTGGATTAACTGTTATTTCGATCACGCATGATCTTGAAGAGGCCATTCACTCTGATCGGCTGCTGGTCATGAGCGATGGACAACTGATTCGTGAAGGCGCTCCTCGTGAACTCTTTAAATCTACGGAATTGCTTCGGAAAGTCGGGCTGGATTTGCCTTTTGCCATTAAAATGCGTCAGGCGTTGCAGAAGAAGGGAATTTCACTTTCAGATAACGCGCTATTTCAGGAAGAGTTGGTGGATGAGCTATGGACATTACATTCGAGCATGTAACACACATATATGGTCAAAAAACACCTTTTGAAAAGCTTGCTCTTGATGATGTCAGTCTCCACATTCCTTCCGGATCCTTTACCTCAGTGATCGGACATACTGGATCGGGAAAATCGACATTGGTTCAGCATATAAACGGTCTGCTGAAGCCAAGCAAGGGGAAAATAACCGCCGGCGATGTCGTGATTCGCGCGAATGAAAAGAAACAGAGTCTTAAAAAACTCCGGGAGAAGGTCGGCTTTGTTTTTCAGTATCCGGAGCATCAGCTATTTGAAGAGTCGATCATCAAAGATGTGTGCTTTGGACCGATGAATTTCGGTGTTTCAGACTCGGAAGCAACGAAACGGGCGGAAGAAAGTCTGAATCTGGTTGGTATCCCGGCCTCCTACTGGCATCGTTCTCCGTTCGATCTCAGCGGCGGTCAGATGCGTCGCGTTGCGATTGCCGGTGTTCTTGCGGCACGTCCTCAGGCAATCATTCTGGATGAACCGACAGCAGGTCTTGATCCGAAAGGACGGCAGGAAATGCTTGATTTGTTTGCCGAGCTGCATAAACGCCTGTCAATGACGGTTATTATGGTTACGCACAATATGAGTGATGCCGCAATTTATTCAGATCAAGTGATCGTGATGAATGATGGAAAGCCGCTCATGATCGGACCTCCGGAACACGTATTTCTGCAAACGGAACAGCTGCGCCGGGTCGGACTGGAGAGCCCGGAGACCATGCTGTTTTTGGACAAGGTCATGGCTAAGGCGAGAAAGAAAGAACGGATTCCCGCATTCACGATTGATCAGACGGCCGATGTGGTCATTCAGATTTTGAATGGGGTGAAGAATCATGTTTAATCTCGTGATCGGTCAATATGTACCGAGTGATTCATACGTTCACCGTCTTGATCCGCGTTCCAAACTGATCGGCGTTTTTTTATTCGTAGTGATCGTTTTTCTTGCTGATAACTGGCTGACGAACGGGTTGATGGTGCTGTTCTGCTTCACCGGCATCCTGCTTTCGAGAATGCGTTTTTCATTTATTTACAAGGGGCTTCGCTCCGTTTTTATTATTGTTTTCATCACTTTTCTATTGAACTTATTTCTCGCGTCGGGCGGGGATACGCTGTTTCAGTGGGGATGGCTTCGTGTTACGTCAGGAGGATTGATGCAATCCATTTTTATTTCAATCCGTATACTTGTTATCATTGTTGTAACAACCCTGCTGACTCTGACGACATCGCCAATCGAAATTACGGACGGGATGGAGAGCCTGCTCAATCCCTTGAAAAAAGTGAGACTGCCTGTACATGAGTTTGCACTGATGATGTCGATCTCGCTCCGTTTCATTCCGACACTGCTCGAAGAAACGGAAAAAATTATCAAAGCTCAGGCGGCGAGAGGCTCTGACTTTACAACCGGATCTTTAAAAAGCCGGATAAAAGCACTTGTCCCGCTCCTTGTGCCACTGTTTGTCGGTGCGTTCAAAAGAGCGGAAGATCTGGCGATGGCAATGGAGGCAAGGGGTTATCACGGTGATGCCGGGCGCACCAAGCTGCATCAGCTGAACTGGAGCTGGCGCGATACGATGCTGCTTACGGCAATTCTACTGCTCACCGTCCTTCTGATACTGACAAGAAATTGATTTTAGGTGGAATCATGACAAAAATCAAATGTACGGTTGCTTATGATGGTACACAGTTCCACGGTTACCAGGTACAGCCGGGAAAACGCACAGTACAGAGAGAGATAGAAAAGGTGCTTACCCGTATGCATCATGGCCGGACGGTAAAAATCGTCGCGTCAGGGAGAACCGATGCCGGTGTTCATGCACTTGGACAGGTATTTCATTTTGAGACGATGCTCAATATTCCTGAAGAACGTTGGGCCATGGCACTGAACAGCATGCTGCCAGATGATATTCATATTTGGCGATCGGAATTCGTTTCCGATCAGTTTCACGCTCGTTATGATGTGAAGAAAAAAGAGTATCGCTATCGGCTTCTGACGCGTCCTGAACCGGATTTGTTTCGTCGCACCTATACGATGCATGTTGCGCAGCCACTCGATCTGGCAGCGATGAATCAGGCGGCCGCAGCCGTTGTCGGTACGCATGATTTTTCCTGTTTTTGTGCAGCGAATACGAATGTCAAAGATAAAGTGCGAACCGTTTACCATATATCGATCAGCAAGGCAGATAATGATGAAACCGTTATTCGGATCATCGGCAGCGGTTTTTTGTATCAAATGGTTCGGATTATTACCGGCACATTGCTTGATATTGGTATGCATAAACTGGAACCGGACCGGATGGCCGGCATCATTGAAGGCGGTGACCGCCAGAACGCTTCGGCAACCGCACCGCCGCATGGACTGACGCTTTGGCAGGTGACCTATTGAAAAACACGGTAACCCGCAATAAATATGTGTAACGGCTTGACATTGGCCAAAGGGTGTTATAATATATACTTCGGCATTTCTAATTTGACCACTATTAGCCCCAAAGATATTGGTTCAAAATAGATGAAGTGAAACGGTGAGGGCGTTTGTTTTTGGCGCTCAGCTCGGTGCGGTTGTGGGTCGCAGCGGGCCATGCAATGAACGATTGATTTGTTTAGAGGAGGAAATAATTGTGCGTACAACTTATATGGCAAACAGTGCTACAGTTGAGCATAGATGGCTCGTTGTCGATGCCGAAGGTCAGACACTTGGCCGTCTGGCAAGCGAAGTAGCGGCTATTCTGCGCGGTAAAAATAAACCGACATTTACACCACACGTTGATTGTGGCGACCATGTCATCATTATTAACGCAAACAAGATTGAACTGACCGGCAAGAAATTGCTGACGAAAAAATATATTCACCATTCCGGATTCCCGGGTGGTATTAAGGCCCGCTCCGCACAGGAAATGCGAGCGACGCGCGCACGCGCCATGCTGGAACGGACAATCAAGGGCATGCTTCCGCACAACAGTCTTGGACGTAAAATGTTTGCGAAACTTCATGTTTACGAAGGCGCGCAGCATCCGCATGCTGCACAAAAACCGGAAGCTTACACGCTTCGCGGATGATCAGGGAGGGAAAATAAATTATGGCACAAGTTCAATATTACGGCACCGGACGCCGTAAAAGTTCTGTCGCTCGTGTACGTCTTGTACCGGGTGAAGGCAATGTAACAATTAACGGCCGTAGTGCTGATGAATATTTCAATCTCGAAACGCTGCGTACCATTCTGAAGCAGCCGCTCGTTGCAACGGAAACAGAAGGCAGATATGATGTTCTGGTTAATGTTGAAGGTGGCGGTTTTACCGGTCAGGCAGGCGCGATCCGTCACGGCGTTGCCCGTGCGCTTCTGGAAGCTGATCCGGAATATCGCGCGGTTCTGAAGAAAGCGGGATTCCTGACACGTGACCCAAGAATGAAAGAACGTAAGAAATACGGACTCAAAGGCGCACGTCGCGCACCGCAGTTCTCAAAACGTTAATCGACTTGCTGATATATCGTCAAGTTGGTTCAAATTAATTATTAATAGTACAAAGCATTTAACATATTTAAAGCATTGGCATTTTGCCGATGCTTTTTTTCTGGTATTCATTCCAGATCGTGATTTTGTGTCATTTGAATATTTATGCGCTCTGAGCGGTTTGAAATACAGACCATCTAAGATCCGCGGGATATTGCTGGCACGCATCAATTGGAACAGTCACGCAAGAAGGCATGCACTTTGCCGCGGCTCAGAAAAATATTAAATTTCAACATGATTTTGAATTAAAAAACTCCTTACGTTATTTTTCTTTAAACATTGAATACTTTCGATAAGCTTTATAGAAACTGCCTGCAAAAAAAACAACCATAAAGGCGGGAAGTGACCTCAAAAGGGCAAATGGCGTTTCAAATAAAAATGCTTTCCAAAATAATGAACCTTTCATACTCCAGAGACCTTCGGTTAAATATAAGCCTGAATCCTTGTAAAGCATATAAGAAAAAGCCAATAACGGTATTCCTAAACCAAATGAGTAACTCATCAGTCTTTTATAATAACTACTCTGTGACTGGCGATCAGAGAAGATTTCATTTCGACCATCATCTTCTTTTTGCCAATGTTGAATGCCCCCAAGCCGGGAGCCCTTTATATAAATCCAACCAAAGTCTTCATATACTCCTTTGTAATCCCTGAACTTTTTCTTTGATAAATAATCCTGATAATCCAGCCGTATCACATACCGTTTATCGGTTTTTTCGAACGTGTACATTCCTAATCCACTAATATCTGTACAGCGGTAACCCTTTTGTAATTGCGCGTTCAACCATTGCTCCTCTTTTTCAATATCAAAGAAGATCTTAAATTTTTTCATTCGATTCCCTTCCTTCATACAGGGATAAAATATGCAATAGTCTGCTTTGTTCCATTTTCAAAATGGCATTTCCTTCCGCGGTGATCATATAAACTTTTCTCCGACCTGATTGGTCCACAGGTTCAATCCAACCCTGCTTATTCAAGTTATCAATTGCACCGTATAATGTACCTGCTGCTAAAAGAACAGTCCCATTGCTCATCTTTTCTATCTTCTGCATGATGGCGTAGCCATGCAGTGGTTCGCGCAGCGCTAATAAAATATAATGCATGGTCTCAGACAACGGTAATAATTTATGTTTCATATCCGCACCTTCTATTCAGCTCAACTATATAGTTCAACTTAATAATAACATAATACAGTTCAACTGAATAGTCAACAACATTTCAAAAAGAGCCATAACAAAAGTCGCTTTCCTTACGTAAGGAAAAGCGGCTTTCAAATGAATACACACAACACCTATTGATGGACAGTGTGCTTCGGAATAGGCTGTGATGGTGTTGCGGGTTGTTCACGTCGTTCCATTAATCGCTGTTTTGACTGTTGTCGCGCAGAAGAGACCGCCGAGTAAAATAAAAGCAATGAAAAACAGAAACAGCGCAGAGAGATTCCGAACTGCCACGGTGGGAACAACGCCGCCGATCGTCTCGCGAATTAAACCGATGGCATACGTAAATGGAAGATAGGTGCTAATGTTTTGAAAGAATGCAGGTGTCATACTGACCGGAAAAGTACCTCCTGATGCGGAGATCTGCAGTACGAGCAGAATAACCGAAAGCCCTTTTCCGATTGTCCCAAGCAAAGCGCATAACGTATAGGTAATGCAGACGAAGATCATGCTGCAGAACAAACAGCACCAGAAAAACAGCCACGGATGCAGTGCGTATATTTTTAAGAAAAGCAGATCCCCTGCAGTAACAATAGATGTCTGCACCAGACCTAGAGCTGTAAATTTGGCCAGTTGTCCGAAATGAACGGAAAGTGCTGCTGAATGAAAAGGTAAGATCGGTTTAATCGGCAATACGGAAATCATTAACGTCGCACCGACCCAAAGAGACAGAAGTGTATAAAAAGGAGCCATAGCGGTTCCATAATTAGGAATGGGAAACAGATGTGTCGTCTTCATCGCAATTGGACTTGCAAGAAAGTCGCTGTGGCTTTCTGGATCAAGCGTTAGCATATGAATGATTTCATTTAAATTGACTTGTGAGTCAAACTGACGGATTTTATCGGCGGCAATCCGCACACTTCTTTCAAATACCGGAAGATCATTTTTGCTGAACTGTGCCGCCTGATGAATGGTACGTTCGATTTTCGCTAAGTGTTCTTGAAACAATGAACCGGATTGATGCACGCGATCTATGGCGGGTGACAGGTTCTTCTGGAAAAACTGCGCACCGCTGTGCATGGCCTGCGGCCATGCATCAGATAAGATCTGATCGCTCGATTGATTAGAGCGGGTTAACACATTTGAGAGTTCGTCTGCGTTGCGTTTTGCTTCCTGGTTCAGCTGATCCAGATCATTTGAAATGGCATGCAGCTGATTGCGGCTCTCAATTAAATCGCGTCGCGCATTCGTTTGACGTGCTTCTGATGTCGTCGATAAGGCGGAAACACTATTTTCAATTTTATTTATTGAAGATTGGGTCCGGTCAAGGACAGAGGGAATTGCTCGAACCGTATCCATATAATCGTTATAAAGGCTGATTGCGTTCAAGGTTTCCCTGATTTTTGAAGACTGAGTGTTAAGCTGTGAAAGTTCCTCCGCCGATTGTCTGATGTCCTCGATTTGCTGCAGAAATGCTTTTATTTTCCCGGTTTTTTGTTTTAATTGATCCAGGCGCTGCTCCAGTTCAATGGATTCTGCGCCAAGATGATGAAACTCCGGTAAAAGCTGCTCAAGATTGAGAAGATCGCTTTTCGCTTTATTGAAGAGCGGGAGTTCTTGCTTAAATGCAATTCCTGCCTTGTGAAAGCCTTGAAACAGTGCTTGACTTACCTGTTTAACAAAAGTGTTGCTGATTTGTGTTACCAATTCATTTGCACCACTGCCGGCGATTTTGGGGGTTACCGAGTTGATCTTTTCATTCACTGTATAATCAATCGTTGGCCGCACGGGCCGATCTTTAAGAATGCTGGAGATACGTGCGGAAAAATCCCTGGGAATTCGGATGCTTGCGTAACAGGTCCCCTCTTTTAAACGGCGGTCTGCTTCGCTTCTGTTCACAAACTGCCAGCCGAGCTGGTGGTTATACCGCAGCTGGCTGACAATTTCTTTCCCGGCAAACAGCGATTTTCCCTGAATCCTGCTCCCCGCATCTTCGTTGATCACCGCGACACTTAATCCCGAGGTGTTTTTATAAGGATCCCACATGGCTTTAATATTAATCCAGGCATAGGCGGAAGGCATAATAGCCAGTCCGGCAATTATCAGAAGCATAGATGGTTGCCGTATGAACCGCAGCCAATGAAGAAGTATTTTTTGCTTCAGATGCACGAGATGTCATCCTCCTCATAACTATATGGATTAATTTTTGCTGTTTTAGACAGAATCATACGGGCTTTTTTTCTGCATACCACAAATTTCCTTGCAATCGGATCAGGCTTGGAAAAAGCTGTTACGGTTGCCTGAGTGTTTCTTGCCAGATGATAAAGAAAGAAAGGAGGAGCGATTTGGTGATGGGGATCGTCATGGACTTCAGAGAGAAGCAGAGGCATAAGCAAATGGACATGGAAAGGCGCGCGCTTCAGGATTTGTCGTTTACAAAGATTGAAGAAGCCGTTCATCGTTATTTTGACCAATATTTAGTATCTGTTCCGGCCGCTGCTGCGACTGGAAAAGAGATGTGCGCTGAATATGCGTTGGAAAGTTATCTGCTCGGTTCCTCGAAAGGGCGTTTTGGCTTTTATGGAGAAGAAAAAATGGCTGTATTTCAGCGATGCGAAATTGAACTTTACGGACTTTATGATGACTTTTATAATTTTTGGCTTTTTTGGGGTGCTGATTGGCAGTCACTGGATGATCTGCAGAGCACATGCAGAAACTATTTATTTGATTGGTGGTCAGAAGGATTTGACATCTCTTTGAAACGCTGGCGAATGAAGCTGAACTGATCGATCACCCTCCCTCGGTATATTTGCATACTTTGTCCATATACATGAGGTAGACAGGTCTGCAGGCGAGGGGGATTGGCTTTGAGACGAAGATGGCTTTTTTGGGGCTGCATGATGATTGTGCTCGGATTTATTATCATTGCAGGAGTGAAATGGATGGTCAGCTGGCATGCCAGTCAAAACTGGCATTCCCCACTGGCAGGACGGGTGATTGTCGTTGACGCGGGGCATGGCGGTCCGGACGGCGGCGCGGTTGGTGGGAGCACGGAGGAAAAGGAGATTACACTGAAAATCGCTAAGGATGTGCGTCATTATCTACAGGAAATGGGTGCACTTGTGGTGATGACCAGAGACAACGACACTGATCTGTCTGATGATGATTATGAAGGACGTCATAAAAGGCAGGATCTTGTTCGCCGCGCGGAATTAATCAATAAAACACATCCGGATGCTTTTATCAGTGTGCATCTCAATGCCATTCCGATGCCGACGCTGCACGGCGCGCAAACTTTTTACCATCCGAAATACAGCGAAAACCGCAAACTTGCACTGTTTATTCAGGATTCAATCAAACGCAATCTTGGAAATACAACACGTTTCGCGAAACCGATCAGTCATGTTTATCTGTTAAAAAAGTCAGAGGCGCCCTCCGCGCTGGTAGAGGTGGGCTTTTTGTCCAATGAACAGGAACGGGCGTTGCTTGTGCAACGTGATTATCAGAAACAGGCAGCGGCGTCGATCGGTCAGGGAGTCATGCGTTACTTTACAAATGAAAAAGTTCCTTCCGACTGAAAGGTACAGTTGCTGGGATTTTGAGGGGCTGCTTGCTATACTGGAAATGCAGGAATCAGGAAGGAACGGTGACACAATGATCAATCATCAGCAGGTTTTGGACGTACTGAAAACCGTTCAGGACCCTTTTTTACATAAGAATTTGCTGGAAACCCATGCGCTAAAGGAAATCACCATTGAGGAGGGACATGTTCAATTAATGATCGCCCTCTCCAGGCCGGATCGGGTGAAGCAGATGCAGACACAGGTTGAAATTTCCGCGAAACTTAAGGAACAGGGCGCTGAAGCCGTACGCATCCGATTCACTGTGCTCAGCAAAGAGGAAATTCAAAGACTGGGTGGCTTTCCCGAAAAGATGCCGACACTTCTTTCACCGAATGCCAAAACAGAATTTATTGCTGTTGCAAGCGGAAAAGGCGGCGTCGGCAAGTCGACGGTCTCCGTCAATTTAGCGTTCGGGCTGGCAAGGCAGGGTAAGAAAGTCGGTTTGCTGGATGCCGACATTTACGGCTTCAGTGTGCCGGATATGATGGGCATTGAAAATCGGCCTTCGGTGAAAAATGAGCGCATTCTCCCGGTTGAACGATTCGGCGTTAAGGTGATTTCCATGGGCTTTTTTGTTAAAGATAATTCGCCGGTCATTTGGCGTGGACCGATGCTCGGTAAAATGCTGAATAATTTTTTTAATGACGTGTACTGGGGCGATCTCGATTATCTGGTGCTGGATCTTCCGCCGGGAACCGGAGATGTAGCAATGGATATACACAGCAAATTGCCTCACTCCAAGGAAATTATTGTGACGACACCGCATCCAACTGCGGCCTTCGTTGCCGCACGCGCAGGTGCCATGGCGATTCATACGCAGCATGAAATTCTCGGAGTCATTGAGAATATGGCCTATTATAAGAGTCGAAAAACCGGCGAAGTCGAGTATGTATTTGGTAAGGGCGGCGGTGATAAACTCAGCGGTCTGCTTCATACAGACGTGCTCGGCCGCATCCCGCTCGCACAGCCGCAGCCACAAAAGGATGTATTTGCTCCCGGAGTTTATTTTAATGATGATCCCATTGCTCTGGTTTATAACGATATCGCCCAGAAGGTAATCGAAAAATGCGAGTGAACCAATTATCTGCACGAATCATTTGAGAAAGTCGGAAGAGCTGTGCTTTGTCTGGCATCGGGTAATTTGGTGAAAACGATGATGGTCATCAGCTGTCTGATGATGGTTTGAAGGACAGAAATGCAAATGGGTTCATGTAATAATTTTCTGAAGGATAAGATCTACCTGAAAAAGGAAAGGCAAAAAATTTTACAACTTTATCAAAAGGCGGAGATCGTGAATTTAAGAGACGAGTTTTTAAAAACAGAAGATCCACATCAGCTGTTTGATTTGTACAAAAGATTACCTCATGAACAATTAGACAAGGAAATCGCTCAGCACTTTAATGATGCAGTGAAGAAGCAAGCACTAGAACTGTATGGAGAACGTGATCCGAATGTCATTTATGAAAATACAGAACTTTTCAGAAGATCACTTGGAGAGAAGAGGATGTCTCAAAAGTCGTTTTTTTGACTATGAGAGACACCCTCTTTTTGCAAAAAAACAGTAATTGACTAAAGACGGCTGATTTTACGTAGCTGGACTAACTTATGAAAAGTTTCAACCGAACCATGAAAAAGTTGGACCGAACTGCGAAACTTCGAACGAGGCAAAAAATCGAACTACAAAACTTCAACCGAACTATAGAAAAGTTGGATCGGATTTCGAAGCGATTCCGTTACATGTTCGGAAATTAGTTACAGATTTGAAGCTCTTTATTTCGATTCCAGAAATTGCTACGTCTTTCCTGCGGTTTCTGATGAATTTGATACAGCTTTTCGTGATTGTTTTGCTGGTACCTGCGGGGAAAAATCGTATACTTTCATATCTTGTGAAAAAAAGCGCTGATCCACTCGCATCAACGCTTCTGAGATTTTTCTTTTTTTATCATTCTGGATACTGAAATTGGATTATAATGATTTTCTGGCGTCTGGCCTTTAATAGATTGTGAATACATTTTGTTGAAGTGATGAATCATTTCTTTATCCACAGTTCCGTTTTTAGTCGCTATTTTTAGCATCTCCAAAAGCTTAACCGCATCGTCGGTTTTCATATACTTCTCTCTAAGAGCCATCATTTCAACCTCCTCAATGAATTCATACAAATCTACACCCGGCTACTCTCATTGTAAACCAACAATCCTGATTGAAGATTGAGAATGGGGCTATGCTCGGTTTTCGAGAATGATTACAAAAAACATCGGTAAATTGAAGAGACGGCGTTACCTGTATTCGAACTTTAAGCGGCGTTCTGGTATAGAAAAATCTGAATCACACATATTAAGTCGAGGATACACCATGATGGGAGGAATCCACTATGGCTCGAGTAGGAACAATTTTCTTGTGTGCAGTGCTGCTCGTGAGTTTAACGGCGTGCGGTGGGCAACCCAAGCAGCCGTCCTATCAGGAAAACAAAAAAATGGTTCTCGATCTGCTCAAAACGGACGACGGGAAAAAGACATTGCGTGACTTGTTGGAAGATCGTGAACTTCGTCAGGCAATCACACTGGATGAACCGGTACTCCGTAAAACCATTGTTCAAACATTAACCACGGAGCAGGGGCAGAATTTGTGGCGCCAGATGCTCAGCGATCCGGACTTTTCGGAAGAGCTTGCGAAAACGATGGAAAGCGAAAATGAAAAACTGCTGAGACGGATGATGAAAGATCCAGGCTATCAAGGAATGATGATGAACGTTCTCAAAACGCCTGAGATGCAGCAGCAATATCTGAGCCTTTTGCAAAGCAAGCCATTCCGTGAACAGATTGAGCAAACAATCGGTGAACTGATGACCACTCCGCTCTATAAGAAAAAGCTTGCCGATGCGATTATGAATGCTTTGGAGAAAGAGCAGAAAAAATCAAAAGATCAATTAAATCAAAGTAACCAGGAGCCCTAATCCATCAGCTTGCTGTTTGATCTTGTATCGGAAATAAGACTTTTAAGCGGAACAAATGTGTATCCTCTATTCTCAAGTTCTCTTATAATGAGCGGCAGGGCGCGATTAGTACTTTTGGCGATATCTGATGCATGGAGCTTAATGATATCTCCCCTGCCTGTCTGCTGCAGGACGCGGTGAACAATTGTTTTGTATCCGGGATTTGTTTCATCACGGGGATTGACGCTCCATAGGACGACCTGCTGATTGAGCGCGTGTGCCTGTTCCAGCACTGCTTTATTTATATTACCGTAAGGCGGTCGAATCATATTCGGTCGCTCGCCAAGTGATTTATATATGGTTTCACGGCCGAATAAAATATCTGAACGGACACGTTTGATCTCGATTTGCGTGTAATCTTCATGGTGCATGCCGTGAGATTCAATTTCGTGACCTGATTTCGCTATACTTCGAACAAGATTCGGATACCGCTCCGCCCACTCTCCGGAGATAAAGAACGTTGCTTTTACATGCTCTTCATTAAGCGTCTTTAGAATGAGCGGAAGCTGCTGGTCGCCCCAATTGATATCAAAAGTCAGTGCTATATGTTTTTGATTCGTCACTATTTTTGAGAGCGCACCATTTGATTGGATCGGCGTAAAGACACTGGTCTCCTGCTTCTGTACAAACAAAATCAGTGCAGCAAAAAAAGCAGCAATCATAATCAGAATAATATTTTTTATCCTTTTTCCGTTGATGATCCAAAGCATGAGTGTCCACCTCGTTCAAAAGTTTGTACCATTGTATGGTCAAGCTTCTGTATATATGCTGTATCTAAAAAACAATTGACATTTTTTCATTTGCTGGTAGAATGAATTTTGTTGTCTTTTTGAAATGGATTCTGTTGCTGATTAAAAATATGTATTGACGCTATGTTAATCGCGTGTTAACATGTTAATCGTCGCTGAAAGGCGATGAGAAAGAATCCAAAAAAAAGTTGTTGACATTCTAACAGCATCCTGTTAAGATATAAAAGTTGCTGTTGGAAGAAAACAGCGAAGAATGTTCCTTGAAAACTGAACAAAAGCCAAGCGTGATTGACAAGGGTTAAACCCCTGATTGATTCAAAAAGCTATGGATCTTAGCTTCCACAAGATGTGGTGACTTCTGCGTTGTGCACAGGACGTGCACGACTTTAGCAGACGTTCCTCTCTCTGGAAGTACGACAAGAAGT
>NZ_JAMAST010000015.1 GCF_023336505.1 Sporolactobacillus mangiferae
CGGCTGCTTAGAGGCACGTGCGCAGTCTCCGGTATGCATCGAAGAGACGTGCAGTCAACAGCAGACACGCATTTTCAAGCTCAACGTTTAGCACATTGTTAATCAGTGAAAAATCAGCTAATGTATTCATAATCGGTTCACATTGTAACGTTACACTAGGTCATAGCAACGCGTCTGAATTTAAGATTGGAGATGAATGAATGATCCGTCTGGCAAAATACATGCGGCCGTATTTATGGCCGGCTTTATTTTCTATTCTTTTTGTTTTTTTTCAGTCATTGGCAAATCTGTATCTACCCACATTAATGTCGGATATTGTGGATACGGGTATTGTGAAGGGTGATTTACCTTATATTTATAAAATGGGCGGTTATATGCTGCTAGTGACCTTTGTTGCTGGGGGTCTGACGGTTGCAGCTAACTATTTAGCGTCGAAAGCGGCTTCGGGTTTTGGTCGGGATGTAAGGAATACGATGTTCGCACATGTTGAGACATTCTCGCTTAATGAGTTCGACCAAGTGGGAACAAGCTCACTGATTACCCGAACAACGAATGATATTGCACAAATTGAGCAAGTGTATATGATGATCCTGAAAATGATGACGATGGCTCCTCTGATGTTGATTGGCGGTATTATTATGGCCGTCTCTAAAGATTCCCGGCTGTCCTTAGTGTTGGTTGTTGCCCTGCCGATCATGATTATCTCGATTTTATTAATTGCGGCAAGGGCTCTGCCTCTTTTTAAGGTGATTCAAAAGAAAATGGATCGATTGAATTTGATTTTACGGGAAGAACTAACGGGCATTCGCGTCATTCGGTCGTTTAATCGCACCGCGCATGAAACAGAACGATTCGATCAGGCCAATAAGGATATTACGCAGATCTCGATCCGAATTAATCAATTTATGTCTCTTGCCATGCCACTCATGATGCTGATTATGAATTTATCGACGGTCGCCATTGTTTGGTTTGGCGGCTTGCGCATTGACAGCGGTTCGATTGAAGTCGGCGATCTGATGGCATTTATTCAATATGCGATGCAAATTATGTTTTCGATCTTAATGGGAATCATGATGTTTATCATGATCCCACGAGCACAAATTTCTGCGGGCCGTGTCAACGAAGTGCTTGATATTGTCCCCGTGGTCAAAGATGGGAAGACAAGTGCATCCTCCGCCGTCAGTAAGCAACCAGCAAGCATCGAATTCAGAGAGGTGACTTTCTCCTATCCGGGTGCTGAAGCGCCAGCAGTGTCGAATATATCATTTACGGCCAATCAGGGTGAAACCACTGCCATTATCGGCGGGACTGGCGCAGGAAAGTCAACGCTGTTGAATTTAATCATGCGCTATTTTGATGCGGTGAGTGGGGAGGTACTCGTGCGCGGTGTTGATGTCCGCAAGCTGCCTGTTGAAAGTCTGCGCGCGCAAATCGGCTATGTCCCGCAGAAGTCGGTGCTGTTTACAGGGACGATTGCTGACAACATTCGTTACGGCAATGCGCAGGCTACGGATGAAGAGATAAGGGAAGCCGCGCGTATTGCACAGGCGGCTGAATTTATTTCTAAAATGAGTGCCGGTTATCAGTCGCTCATCACTCAAGGCGGAAAAAATGTTTCTGGCGGACAAAAGCAACGTCTGGCCATTGCCCGCGCACTAGTGCGCCAAGCACCGATTTATCTGCTTGATGACAGCTTCTCTGCGCTGGATTATCGGACAGACGCGCACTTACGGGCAGAGCTGAGCAGGATGACACAGAACTCGGCTGTTATTATGGTTGCGCAGCGTGTCAGTACGGTACTGCATGCCGATAAGATCATTGTCCTGGATGACGGCAGAATTGTAGGTTATGGTACACATCAGGAGTTAATGGAAACATGTGATGTTTACCAGGAAATTGTGGCATCACAATTGAAAAAGGAGGAGCTGGCGTGAGTGAAAAAAGAAAAAACCGGCCACAGGGCGGGTTTGGCCCTCGCGGCGGGATGCACGTGCCCGTCCAAAAACCGAAGCATTTTAAAAAGACATTTCGCAGGCTGCTAAGTTATCTTCGTCCCCACTATGGTACCTTGCTTGTCGTTTTTTTCACCGCCATTCTGAGTACGGTATTTACCATTATAGCACCGAAACTAATGGGTAATGCGACCACAAAGCTATTTGAAGGTATGATGATGCGGATTAAAGGGATCCCGGGGGCGCATATTGATTTTGACTACATTTGGAATATCGTCTGGATACTAATCGTTTTGTATGTACTAAGTTCGCTGTTTACGTTCATGATGCAATACTTAATGAGCGGTGTATCACAGAAAATGGTGTACACACTTCGTAAACAGGTGAATGAGAAGCTGGCGCGGCTGCCGATTCGCTATTATGACGCGCATCCTTATGGAGATGTGCTCAGCCGCGCAGTTAATGATTCAGAGAATATCAGCAATACATTGCAGCAAAGCCTGGCTACGTCAGTGACTTCCATAGTGACGCTTCTTGGCGTGATTGTGATGATGCTGACCATTAGCCCACTATTAACGGTAGTGATGCTTGTGACGATTCCACTCAGCCTGGTAGGAATTATGCAGATCACCAAACACTCACAAGGCTTTTTTAAGAAGCAGCAAGAGCAAATTGGCCGCTTGAACGGGCACGTAGAAGAAATGTTCACCGGTCATCAGGTGATTAAGGCATTTGGAAAAGAAAAGGAATCCTATGATACGTTTAAAAATATAAACGGAAAGCTGTACCATTCCGCATGGAAAGCACAGTTTCTGTCCGGTATTATGATGCCACTGATGATGTTTGTCGGCAACATTGGATATGTGCTGATTTCGGTTGTCGGGGGCATTCTGGTTGTCAAACGTTCCATCCAGATTGGCGATATCCAGGCGTTCATTCAGTATGCGCGTCAGTTCGGGCAGCCCTTGAACCAGATTGCCAATATCTCAAACATTATTCAGTCGACCATTGCTTCTGCAGAGCGTATTTTTGAGATTCTTGATGAGGAGGAATATACTCAGGATGCCGAAAAGGCAGTGACGCTGCCCCATCCAAAAGGAGAAGTCGTTTTCAACCATGTTAGCTTCCGATATAAAAAGGACCAGCCGCTGATTGAAGATCTTTCTGTTCATGCTAAGGCGGGTCAGTCGATTGCGATTGTCGGACCAACCGGAGCAGGAAAAACAACACTTGTCAATCTGCTGATGCGTTTCTATGAGGTCAACTCAGGCAGCATTTTGATTGACGGTGCAGACATCCGTTCCCTGTCAAGAGAGCGGCTGCATCAATTATTCGGCATGGTTCTGCAGGATACATGGCTTTTCAAGGGAACCATTCGGGAGAATATTGCTTACGGCCGCAAGCATGCAACGGAAGAGGAGATTGTCCGTGCTGCCGAAGCAGCCAATGCGGACCACTTTATTCGTACATTGCCGGACGGCTATGATACCATTCTCAATGAAGAGGGTACGAATATCTCACAAGGGCAGAAGCAGCTGCTGACTATCGCGCGTGCTTTATTGGCTGATCCGGTGATCCTTATTCTGGACGAGGCAACGAGCAGTGTGGATACGCGGACAGAAATGCATATACAGAAGGCAATGAACACCCTGATGAAGAATCGCACAAGCTTCGTGATCGCCCACAGACTCTCGACAATCAAAGAGGCGGATCTGATTCTGGTCATGAATCACGGACGTGTGATTGAGCAGGGAACACACCAAAAGTTACTTGAGAAACAAGGATTTTATGCAGATTTGTATAACAGCCAATTTGTCGATGCGGTGCATCAGCAGGAAATTGGCTAAGCATGCCCTAAGCCGAAACCATTCCTCGGCTTTTTTTATTTCCAGTTTTACTTTACGGGCAAATATATTAAACTTTTTAAGTGAAGATTGAAAAAGCGAGGCAGAATGATGACAAAAAGAATTGTGTTCACCGGCGGTGGTACAGCGGGACATGTGACCCCGAATCTTGCGCTTATTGATGAGTTGAAAGATTGCGACGTGACTTACATTGGTTCAAAAGAAGGGATGGAAAAAAAACTGGTGCAGGATCATGGAATTGATTATTATGCGATCTCCAGTGGCAAGCTGCGCAGATACTTTGATATGAAAAATTTCAAGGATCCCTTTAAAGTACTTGCCGGTGTGATGCAGGCCTATCTGATTTTAAGAAAAATTAAGCCGGATGTGATTTTCTCAAAAGGCGGATTCGTGTCTGTTCCGGTAGTGATTGCCGGATGGCTGAATCGTGTTCCGGTTTATATTCATGAGTCGGATATCACACCGGGACTGGCGAATCGAATTGCGATCAGATTCGCTACAAAACTGTTTGTAACCTTTGAAGAAGCGGGGGCACATCTTCCCAAGGATAAAGTGGTTTATACCGGAGCGCCTATTCGTGATGCATTGTTGAAGGGAGATCGAAGAAAAGGACTGGATTTTCTCGGATTTCAGAGAGACAAACCGATACTATTGATTATGGGCGGCAGCCTTGGGGCGAAGAAAATCAATGAAGTGGTGCGCGCTTCGCTCACACAGCTGGTAAAAAATTATCAAGTTGTTCATCTGTGTGGTAAAGGCAATGTCGATGAGACACTTGCTTCGACGGTTGGATACAGGCAATTTGAGTATGTTGACAAGGAGCTTCCGGACGTCATGGCTGCCTCATCAATGATTCTGTCCCGGGCGGGTTCCAATGCGATTTTTGAATTTCTGGCTCTGAGAAAACCGATGATTCTAATTCCGCTGCCGCTGAGTACAAGCCGTGGTGACCAGATTCTCAATGCGAAAGCATTTAAAAAGAAAGGTCTGTGCGAAGTGCTGGACAATGATACGCTGACGTCTGAGGAACTGCAGCGTACACTTACCGAAGTATATAGGAACCGGTACGACTATATAGACCGGATGGCGGCGGCGCAAGGCGCGACACATGGCATTCAAAATATACTTAAGTTCTTAAACTGAAAAAGCAGACGTTTCGTAAGAGAGTCGAAACGTCTGCTTTTTTGTTGGTGCCGGTAAATTTTTATTATGGATTTGCCCGCTGATTAATCAGCGGAGTTGCTCGTGGGCGTTTTCGGTGATGGTGAGCCAGGGTAGATCCCGCATATCCCAATCCGTGGAAGTAAGATCTGGCTATGCCTGGGTTTTCTGCACTGTCAATCACACGGGGCAAGCCTGGAAAACATACACTGAGAAGGACAGTTGACAGCTGAAGACGTGCACATAGTTTGCTAGCGGTAGGATGAATAGTTTTTGAATGTATGGGAAAACTAGAAAGCGGAGGTGAGTCAGGTGGCGGTACATGAACAGGGACGGGGCGAAGAACGCTGCTTAATCTGCGGGAAGACGCAGGTTGAAGGCATTCATATCTGTGATCAATTAATCTGTGATTCTTGTCAGAAAAAAATTGTTGAAACTGATGTAATGGACTGGAAATATAGATTCTACATGAATAAACTTGCCAAATTGAAAATCAGCCAGTCTGTTTCGATGAAGGCAATCGGCATTGGCTCGGGTTCGGGAAGAGAAGCAGGTAAATCGTGATGCTTCTCTTTTTTTTGCGCGATAAGCCGAAAAATGGTCATTGTGTTCAAAGAATAAACTGAAAAAAAGCTAAATCTTTTGAATGTCAGCGTCACTCCATGTAATTAAGTATTTTATGCGCCTGCGCTTTTTGCTACACTGAAGAAAGGAAATCGGCTGAGCGATATCTGGGGGTGGTTTCGGTGCGTGGCAATTCAAAAGTTCAGAAAAAACAGTGGTTGCTTTTTTCCGGACAGGCTATTGCACTAATTGCCGCTGTTGTTTTATCAATTATGTGTGTTAAGAACGGCGATTCATTGTTCCATGTGGTTCTTTCAGTTGTTTTTTTTCTTGTGTGCTTTGGTATGGGTGTCAGCTTATGGTTTATGAAAACACGTTGGGATACGCTAATGTTGTTCCAGTCCATAATCAGCCTTTTATGGTTTGTCTGGGGAACGGGGCATTCTGAGATCGAGAATCTCCTGTGCCTGGGTATTTATGCAGTCAGCCTTTTGCTTTGCGTGCGGGTGCTGAATCAATTTTTCGGCCGCTCGCGTCTTAGATGGATGAGTCGGGGAGAGGAAAGAACATTATATGGCAGTATTGCAGCGGCTATGATGTTTGCGGCATTCGCACCTCATACTGCAAATGCCGCCCGGCTGGCAATGTTGATTGTCGGTGCGGCCACACTGTTTGCGGTCTTTTGCACGTTCCGTATTCTAAGGCGTTACAGAAATGCCGCTTATCAGCCATTGCTGCAAACCTTGCTGCTCGGATTGGTGTTCGCGTTTTTTCCAAATCTCGGCTTATCCGTCTTTCCGTCCATCTTTTCGGACCAACTGATTTTCAGTCAGCTGGCCGGCATTTTTACAATGATTCTGCCGCTGCTTATATTTTATATAATTGTATTCAGACATTTTATCGACATATCGTATTTCATGACGCGTGTGTGTTATTGTGCCGCTATTGCCGCACCGATGGCTGCTCTGCTTGGCGCACTCTTCTACATATTGAATCAGTGGGATCTGATGACTTTTGACGTGAACGGTCTGGACAGTTATCGCTTTTCTGCTGTTGTTTTTGTTGTTTTATTCGCAGCATTGTATATAAAGAAATATCTTGATTACTCGCTCAGAAAGCGTCTCTATCCGAAACGGCTGGATTTTCAGGCCAGTCTGAACCGCTTGCTCCAATGGATGAGATCAACGAGTGACCGGTCGGAAATCGGACGCATCCTCTCCAGAGAAATGGAGGCTTCTCTGCCGGTGGAGGGTGTCAGTCTTGTTCAGCACACGCGCAATGAGACTGATGTGATGTGTTCTGAGGATTCAAAACAGGAAGAACTTGGGAAAATGGCAACGAATCAGGATGGATTTCGCATTTTACTGGCCCGAAGTGTGAAGACGAAAGTTGCGTTAACGGGAAAGTGGAAAATGCCACGCAGACGTCTGAATCCTGACGAGCGCGCATGGCTTGATGCCTTGATCAACTATGCACAAATCGTGATTGAAAATCTGACGAATACGCAGGACATGCTTGATAACCTGGAGGAAGCTTCTGCACCGAGTACATCCCTTCCGCTGACCATAAAAAAAATGATGCTGCGTATTTCGGAACGTGAGCGCTGGAAATTGTCGCGCAGGCTGCATGATCAGAACATGCAGGATCAGCTTGACGTTGCCCGTCAGCTGGATGTCTGGGCTGCAGAAACGGAGGATGCGCAAAACAAAGCGTTGATGGTCAATATTCGTGAACGGATTTTAGACAGTATTTTTGTACTTCGCCAGGTGATTAATGATCTTCATCCGGAATTTATTTATCGGACGGGGCTTCGAAAAGCTTTGATTGACCTTTTTGATAAGGCTAATCTGCGCGCAGATTTTACGCTGCGGTGGTCAATTGATGAGCATCTGGACGGATTTCAGCATGATTGGGAAATGGCAGTTTATCGCATCGTTCAAGAATTGCTGAATAATGCCCAAAAGCATTCTCGAGCAAGGCTTGTAACACTTGATCTGAGAAAGAAGGATGGACGTTTTCTGCTGGCCTATGCCGATGATGGCATCGGGATGGACGTTTCCGGGATTGGATACTCTTTTGGGACAATGGGATTTCCAGGCATGATCGGACGTGTGGAGGGGCTTGGCGGGCAGGCAGCTATCGAATCAGAGAAGGGCAAGGGCGTGTCCATTGTGATTCAATGGGCAGATAAAGAGCGCGATTGCTCATGAAGCAGGGGGAGAGCGGAATGATCACCGATATATACAATAAACGATGGGTACGCTCACTGCTCATTCTGGTTGCACTTGTATATTCTATGGTGCTTGCCATTCATTTTATGATGGTGATCCTTGATCGGCCATATGTTGGCATTTATACGGTTACTCAAGGAGAACAGGTATCGGTTCGATCTGTTGCACCATATAGCTGGGCGTCATCTGCCGGTATAAAGCCGGGTGATATGATCCTCGGGGTTGATGGGAAATCTCCGGCAGAGAACCGGATGATCACCCATTTTTCCATGGTCGGTCAGGCAAAAAGCTTGCAACTGGCAAAGGGGGATTCCGTATTCTTTTTAACGATTGATAATCGCGTCTCAAAAGGTGCACTGTTTTTCTATCTGATGATCCCGCTTGCTTTCTTTACCACTTGTTTTGTTGCGGTTCTGTTTCTTTATCTGCGCAAAGAGAGCGGTCCGGTCGTCCGTTCTTTGAGCGCTTTTCTGGTTGCGATCAGTCCGGTGCTTCTTGAAATGGCTGCCAATGCACGACACGACAGCTGGAGTCTGCGCCTGACCAGTGTGGCGATCGTATTCAGCATGATTTTTCTCGTTCATTTTCTAAGAGCGTACTTTTCCGTGTGCGGATTCTTACTTGTTTCCAATTGGATGCTTGGGTGTCTCTACCTTTGCGGCACATTTATTGTGATAAACAGCTGCTTACTGACCTCGAGAGAAGTGAGCGCCTACTACTTGCAGGAACTGGTTTTTTCCGTATTTATCTTCGGCTTGCTGTGTATCCAGCTAACCCGGCTTTACTACCAGATCCGCACGTCAGAGTACAGCCGCATTATTCATCTTCTAATAGCCGGGGCATGGATCGCCATGTTTCCTTTTATCGCCTTCTATGCGGTTCCGAACATGTTTATTCGAACGTCTCTTGTTCCTGTGGAATGGACGACGCCCTGGCTGATCATGCTGCCGATCACCTTGTGCTATATTGTGCTCTCATCGACGTTGATCGATATGTCCTTTTATATCGGACGCCTGGGTTATTACTGTGCCATCAGTTTCGTGGGCACTTTGCTGATTCTGTTTGGATTTCTTGTCCTTGTCGAGAGGGATATTAACCAAAATCCTGTTGAAGTGACTCAGCTTGGTGTGGCTTGTTTTATTATCAGTGTAATGATTCTGTATTTCAAGGACTATATGGACGACCGACTGATGGACTATCTTCACCCTAAACAAAAGGTACGTCAGGAAGCGCTAAAGCGATTTCTGCAAGAATCAACGACAGAGTACACACTGCGCCATGTTGATATGATGCTGCGCCGTACCGTATTGACTGAGCTTCCGATGAAGGCGGCAGGTCTGCTGCTGGTGAATCAAAACGGTGATGCACACGCGATCAGCAGTTCGTTTCAAGAAGCCGGGCCTGTGCCTGTCTCCGAAGATAAGGAAGGCAGGATCAGGAAGACCTGTAATGGCTTCACTGTATGGATTAAAAAAGACAAAAACAGGAACGTGCTGTTTACCTGCCGGTGGATGAATCCGGGAAGGACATTGAATCTGGATGAGCACATCTGGTTTGAGACGTTAGTGAGTTATGCACGGGTTATTGTCGATAATCTTTACAAAATTGAAGGACTAATGCAGGAGTTTCAGAACATGGAAGATGATCGAGACCGCATTCCAAAGGCAATGAACCGATGGCTGTTTTCGATTTCTGAACAAGAGCGCGCGCACTTATCAAGAGACATGCATGATACAAATATTCAGGATCAATTAGCCATTGCCCGTGAAATTGATGCGGCGGTCAGAACCATTGGACATCCAGAGACGGCTAAGCGGTTGCGTTTTATTCGTGAGCGCATATTGGACAATGCAAACGAAATGCGTCGGACGATTCGGGAGTGGTACCCTGCCGAGATTTTTCATGGCCGATTAGAGCAGGCATTAGATGCACTGTTTCGAAGGGTGAATCTGTCAGCAGATTTTCGACTGGAAACACATGTGGCGCACGCACCTAGTGATTTGGCGAAAGAAACAGGGCTTTGCGTCTTCCGCGCGGCTCAGGAGTTGCTTAGTAATGCGATCAAACATGCCCGAGCAACACAGGTCCAGCTGACCCTGACCTATGACGGCAGTCAGTGCAACCTTCTGTATAAGGATAACGGAGTAGGCCTGCATGAATCTGCCATTGATTCATTATTCAGTACAACGGGACTGTCGGGGCTTGTGAGCCGCGTCGAGGGGATGAACGGCAGCATTTCTTTTGGTGGTCCGGATGAGGGGCAGACTGTCCATGGTTTGTCGGTATTCATTCAATTGCCATTGTCATTATAATATGCAGGAATTCAGTATAGAGGGGGCTGAAGATATGACATCAGTATTAGTTATTGACGATCATGCGGTTGTTGCAAGCGGAACAAAAACAGTGCTTCAGAATGCGGGATTTGAAGTGGACACCCGAACATCGACACAAACGGTTGCATCTCTTTTGGAACAGCGGCACTTTGATCTTTTTTTGATTGATCTGAATATGCCGGATATGGATGGTATGGCGGCTGCCGATCTGATCCTTGATCTGGATCCGGATGCGAAGATTATTATTTATACAGGCTATGAAACGGAAATCGAGCCGTTGTTTGCATCAATGATCAGCCGAGGAATTGTTGGCGTTGTCAGCAAATCTGCATCTATTGATTCATTGATTGCCGCGCTGAACGCAGCGCTTCGGGACGAAGTATTGCTGCCAATCTGGCTGTTTCAGCGTTTGCGTGTAAACGATTCTGCACAGAAAGCAGCGGCAAAGGTACATCTGAATCAGAATGAACGAGAAATTCTGGCAGCGGTCATGCGCGGTGAGACAAATCGTGAGATTGCACATCATCTGTTGATTGGACAAAGGACCGTGGAAAAATATCTGACGGGTATTTTCCAGAAGCTGGGTGTCCACTCACGAGTTGAGGCTGTTGAAAAGGGAAACGAACTGGGGATTATTAGCAAATGAATACCTGCATGATGCTTGCGTGCACGCGTTGCGACCAGATGATGCGTGATCCCGCATCAAAAAATGCGTGATCACGCATGAAATATGCGGGGTTGTGCGGGCCTATCTATATTAAGATAAGTATAAGGGATTCTGCAAACGCTGGGAGGCGGCCTGCAAATGAACCATATACTTAATCCAACCATTTTTGAATTTTTTACAGTTTACATTATTTTGTTTGGTGTCTGCGTGCTGTGGGAGAAATGGGTGCGGCGAACGCTGACTTATAACCGAGGCGTTTTTCTGTCACTTTTCACAGGCTACATGCTGCTGACGCTGCTGCTGACCGTTCAGCCGATGAGTCCTGCCGAATGGTCGATTGTCGTACCTGGCAGTCCTCTAGTCAATCTTCGTCCTTTTCGTATCATCACGTTAATGCTGCAAAGTGTACAGGGGCATTGGCTGCTTATGTGGAGTATTTTCCTGCCGATTCCGTTTATCTTCTTTGTCGGCTTTTTGCGGCGCGGAAAAATTGGATTCTCCAATCTTTTTGTTACTGGTTTTACAGCTTCCCTGATTATTGAAGTGATGCTTTACGTGATGAATCATATCCCGCATTTTCCAAAACATCTCTTTGATCTGGATGTACTGATTCTTAACGGGTTTGGCGTTTTCCTCGGTTGTGTCCTTTTCAGCTGGATGGAAAGCAAGCAATGGATGAAAGAGTATATCTCAGAAACAATGTCTACAAAATAAAGGATTACATATCAAAAAAATAGATGTTTATCTTTTTGACCTGTAGTGAGCAGTACGATTTCCTCCGTGATTTCCTCAAACCACTCTGAATTTTTATACTATAAGAAAGTTTAAAATTCAGCGGATTATAGTATAAGCGCGATGGCGACCTCGCCCGTGTCAAAGGCTTGATGAAGCCAAGTTTTCTAATACTATAACAAAGTATATAAATTTTAAGGAAAATAGTATAAGTGCAACTAAGCCTTTGCCTATGCCAGAGGCTTGGCAAAACCAAGTTTTCTAATCTTCTGGAGCTGATAGTTATGAAGCATTCAACCGGATATATTATTGGCAGTTTACTTTTCGTGCTCAGCCTTATCATGTTTCATTACGATTCATTTGGCAGCGCGGCGGCTTTGTCGCTGTTCATTGCTGCTCTGTTTGTTATTGTCATTAGTGAGCTGTCAATGAAAATGGGAAAAAAATAAACAGGATGCCTGCACTTTAAAGATCGCGTTGGTCTATGCTGAACAAAAGAAAGATTAGTGTTTCGATAGCTGAAAAATTACCGACTATGCTAAAATAAAGCTATCTTATTTCTTTCGAGGGAGAGCGCCAATGGATCAGCATCAAACACCCGTTTACGATGCCTTAATCAGGTATGGGAGAGATCAAGCGTATTCTTTTCATGTTCCCGGCCATAAAGACGGTCTTGTTTTCCCCGAAAAGGCATTGCTCTCTTTTCAGTCGATTCTGGCACTGGATGCAACGGAGGTCGCTGACTTAGATGATCTGTATCATCCTGAGGGCGTGCTCCGTGAAGCAGAACAGCTGCTTACCAATTATTATGGTTCGAGGATGAGCTGTTTCTTAGTGAACGGGTCAACAGTCGGTAACTTGATCATGGTACTTGCTGCGTGTGCACCAGGCGATGTTGTCCTTGTTCAGCGTAACAGTCATAAATCTGTCTTTAATGCATTGAAATTGGCCGACGTGCGTCCGGTGTTTCTGGCGCCTTCCGTTGATACACGGTCGGGACTTGCGACAGGTATTGAACCGCAGACTTTTTCAGAAGCGCTGCGCCGCTTCCCAGATGCTAAAGCGCTGATTTTGACCTACCCCAGTTACTATGGGGTGGCGCCGTGCACCGTGCGCCGCCTGATTGTCCAAGCTCACGAGGCGGGGATGAACGTTCTTGTGGATGAGGCGCACGGACCGCATTTCAGGATGGGCGCGCCTGTGCCTCCGTCCTCTTTGGACATGGGTGCCGATCTGGTCGTTCATTCGGCGCATAAAATGCTTCCTGCCATGACCATGGGCGCCTACCTTCATGTTAATTCCACTCGGATTTCAATAGAGAAGGTAAAGATGGTCCGTGAGATGCTGCAGAGTTCAAGCCCGTCATACCCGATTATGGCCTCGCTGGATTTAGCGCGTGCGTTCATGGCAACGATGGATTCTGAGTTTTTTGCCGATGTCTTGAATCGTCGCGATGCATTTGTCGAGGCATTGAAGTCAATGAATCTACTCACCGTCCTAGAAGCAGATCCCGAACATTTTTTAGTCGATCCTTTTAAAATAGTGCTGCAGCCGGAAACGAGGGTGAGCGGCTTTGAGCTGCAAAGCCGGTTCATTCAATTGGGACTTTATCCTGAAATGGCGGATCCCCGCCATATTCTTTTGACGCTTGGACTGTCGGATTCAATTAATTACCAGAATGCAGTGCGAAAAATAGAAAAAGCACTGGCACACCAGATGCCCGGCCAATCGGAAGTGCGCACTTTGATTACTGAGTTTCCGCCAATAACCATGCTCGCAGATTCATACCGGCACTTTAAGAATCTAGCCAGCAGCTGGTCAGCGCTCGATCAGGCAGTTGGCGCCATTGCAGCGGAACCGGTAGTTCCGTATCCGCCCGGCATCCCAATTGTTTTGGGGGGCGAACGCATAACCGAGCGCAGTCTGGAGTTGATTCATTTCTGGCAACGCGCGGGCGCTACTTTTCAAAATGAAGGCATTCATCAAGGAAAAATAAAGGTTTATCAGTCAAGGGAGCAATCAGCATGACACATAAAGGACTTTTTATAACATTTGAAGGTCCGGACGGTTCGGGGAAAACAACACAGATTCAGCGACTTGCAGCGGAATTGGAAAGCCGGGGCATTCCGTACCTTCTGACCAGGGAGCCAGGAGGAACGGAAATCGGTGATCAGATAAGGACGCTTGTTCTGAACCCCGCTCATAGTGAGCTGACCGACAAGACAGAAATCCTGCTTTATGCGGCTTCGCGAAGCCAGCATATTGCTCAGAAAATAATGCCCGCAATCCAAAAGGGGCAGGTCGTGCTGTGCGACCGCTATATTGATGCATCCATTGCCTATCAGGGCTATGGGCTGGAGCAACCGATTGAGATGGTCAGACAGATTAATGACTTTGCGACTGGCGGTATGTCACCGGATCGAACGTATCTGATCGACGTTTCCCCGGAAGTGGGCAGACAACGTATGAAGCGCAGAGCCGGGGCACCGGAAGCAGGCGCGACACAGGCTGCAGATGAGCTGGATCGGATTGAGAGCCGGGCGTTCGCCTATCATCGGCGTGTGCGAAAAGGATTTCTTGCCATCTATGAAGAAAATAAAAAGAGAATCCGCCTGATTAATGGTGAACAGGAACCGGAACAGATTTTCCAGACGATTGTATCCGATTTTTTTTCATTGATAAATCAACTGAGATGAGGTTATTTTGATAAACGCATGAAAGGGATGAGTATATTATGAAACTGGTTGTTGCCGTTGTTCAGGATAAAGACAGTAATTTGCTGCAGAAGTCACTTGTGGATGCGAATTTTCATGCAACGAAACTGGCAAGTACGGGAGGCTTTCTTCGTTCTGGGAACACAACGTTCCTGATTGGAACCGAGGATATTCGTGTAGACAAGCTGCTTGACCTGATTCGGGAGCACTGCCACAGCCGTAATCAGGTGATCGCACCGATTTCTTCGCTGGACGCCAACACGGACGGATATATGATGCATCCGGTTGAAGTGGAGGTTGGCGGCGCAACCGTCTTTGTACTTGACGTTGATCAATTTAAGCATTTCTAATTTGTACGGTAATGAATAGGAGGTTTGTGATCCATGGCGATAAAAATCAATCAGTCCACCCATCTCGGAGAGTCGGTGACGAAGCGCGAAAACACGTCCGCTGCGCCGCGTGCCGGATTTGATCTGACGTTAAAGACGGAACAGCAAGCCATGCACGGAGATGCACTTAAGACGCTGCTTAATAAGGTTGACGAGCAGGCAAAACGTGTGCTGGCTTCGCGAACGGTCCGCGATTTGCAATTGTATAAAAAGTATGTGCAGTCTTTTCTTCGGGAAGCCGTGCAGACCGGGCTGGGTACCTCGCAGTCTCTTTCCTGGCAGCAGGGGGGAACGCAGCAGACACTGGTTAAGACTGTGGACCAGAAACTGATCGCACTGACGAATGATGTATTGGATAAAAACAAGCAGGGACTCGAATTACTTGATCAGCTGGATGAAATACGTGGTATGCTGATTAATCTGTATATATAAAAGTCAAGACTAAGTCAATCAGAAAGTGAGCAAAAAGCATGGACTGGCAGAAATTAACCAAACAGCAGCAAACAGCGGCGCGGGTGCTTCGCCATGCAATCGATCGCCATGCACTTGCCCATGCCTATTTGTTTGAAGGACCAAGCGGAACCGGAAAGCGCGAGGCAGCCATACTGGTAACGCAGACGGTGTTCTGCCAGTCGCCAGAGAATGAGCGCCCGTGCATGACCTGCCGAAATTGTCGGCGCATTGCTTCTGGCAATCATCCTGATGTTGTCTGGATCGCGCCTGAAGAGGGCGCGGCGTCGATAAAAAAAGAACAGATCGCTTATCTGATGAAAGAATTCGCTTATCGCGGCGTGGAATCGAGCCGTAAAGTATTTATTATTGATCAGGCAGAAAAGCTGACGGCGCAGGCGGAAAACAGTCTGCTTAAATTTATTGAAGAACCGCATCCAGGTACGCTTGCCTTGCTCATTACCGAGCACATACATCAGCTCCTGGATACCATTGTTTCAAGGTGCCAGATTCTTTCCTTTGCTCCGCTTTCTGATCAGGAGCTTCGCGAGCGACTGAAACAGGACGGGCTTCCGAACGCATTGCTGAAGGCATCGGCCGCACTGACGCACGATTATGAGTCAGCGGCCCAGTTATGTAAAATGGAATGGTTTGCCGAGGCGCGTTCGCTAGTGATACAATTAATGAAAAGGTTGTTCAAATCTTTTTCGTCTGTACTACCCTTTATTTACGAAAAATTCTCTCCCAACTTTGATGATAATCAGAAACTGACTGTCGGCCTGGATTTAATGCTTTTCTGGTATAGAGATCTTCTGTCGCTTCACCTGGGTCGCCAGAGTGAAGTCGTCTACGAAGATCAGATGGATATACTGAAGGAGCAGCTACTTCTGTGGTCATCGGAACAAACGATTCAGGCAATGTCTCTGGTCATGGATGCCCGCAGACAGCTGGATGCCCATGTGAACGGTGTGAGTGTAATGGAGCGGTTGGCAATCAAGTTAGGAGGTAACATAAATGAATTATGATATTGTCGGCGTTCGCTTTAAGAAGGCCGGTAAAATCTACTATTTCGATCCCGATCAGCTGGCTGTTTCAGAAGGCGCCCATGTCGTTGTCGAGACAACGCGCGGCATTGAATGCGGCACCATAGTGATCGGGAAAAAAACGGTAAATGAGGAAGATGTTGTTCTGCCGCTTAAGAAGGTGCTGCGGATTGCAACGGAATCTGATGAACTGCAGGTGCGCAGGAACAAAGAAGACGCACAGGCAGCTATGGATATCTGTTTACAGAAAATATACAATCACCACTTGGAAATGAAGCTGGTGGATGTTGAGTATACATTTGACCGCAATAAAATTATTTTTTATTTTACGGCTGACGGCCGTGTTGATTTTCGAGAATTGGTCAAGGATCTTGCGGCTGTATTCAAGACAAGAATTGAATTACGGCAAATAGGGGTCCGTGACGAAGCGAAAATGTTAGGCGGTATCGGTCCATGCGGACGAATGCTCTGCTGTTCGACTTTTCTTGGCGACTTTGAGCCAGTGTCGATTAAAATGGCCAAAGATCAAAACCTGTCCTTAAATCCGGCGAAGATTTCAGGCGTATGCGGGCGGCTGATGTGCTGTCTGAAATATGAAAACGATCAATATGAGTCGGCAAAAAAGGCTCTGCCGGATATTGGCGCGCCCATTAATGTCCATTACGGACCGGGGCGAGTCGTCGGGTTGAATATACTGGAGCATCTGGTTCAGATTGAGCTCAAGGAACAAAACAGAGTCGTTGAGTATACACTAGATGAGCTTATCGAAGAAGGGGTTATTTCTTCAGAAGCCACTAAATAAGAGGTGGATGAGCTTGGAGAAGAAGGATGTTTTCTCACAAGTCAGTCATTTGGAGGAACAGCTGGGACAGATTTATGTGGATTTCGGGCATTTGAAAGCGCAGCTGGCCGCATTGCTTGAAGAAAATCAGAATCTGACTTTAGAAAACGAGAATTTGAGGAAGCGGCTGGAGTCTTCCAATATGCGCCTGCAGGATGCCCCGAAGCAGTCGCCGAGAAGTACCGGAACAATGTCTGAGCCGGATATCGGCGAGGGCTATGATAATTTGGCGCGGCTTTATAAAGAAGGCTTTCATATATGCAATCTCCATTACGGCAGTGTTCGAAATGACGGCGACTGTCTGTTCTGTCTTTCGTTTCTGAATAAAAAGTGATGGTGCAGCAGATGGAGCGAATGAACGGACAGCATGGGCGGCATGACGAACGTGTGGATTATCTTTTTGACACAGATTTAAAAATCGTTCAATCCAGCAGATTTTTCCCGTTTTCACTGGATTCCGTGCTTTTGGCGCGCTTTGTCTATGTGCCCATTCAGAAGGGAAAATTGGTTGATCTTTGTGCCGGAAATGGCGTGATCCCTTTTTTACTGTCGCAGCGGACAAAGGGACAGATCACGGGCGTTGAGATTCAGCCTGAAGTGTGCGCGCTGGCGCAGCGCGGCGCGGCTCTGAATCATCTGGAGGCACGTGTTACTTTTTTACGTGCAGATGCCAAACAGATTGACGAAAAAATCGGCAGAGGCAGCTGTGACGTGGTCACCTGCAATCCGCCTTACTTTACAACGAACGCCGCGCGTGACGTGAAGCTGAACCACCATTTGGCGATTGCCCGCCATGAGGTGCTGATCGCTCTTCAGGATGTGCTTGCGGTTGGCGGACGCTTGCTTAAATATGGCGGGAAAATGGCGCTCGTTCACCGCCCGGAGCGATTGGCGGATCTTATAGAAGGGTTTCGCGCCCAGGGAGTTGAGCCGAAACGGATGCAATACGTCCATCCATATCGGCATAAACCGGCAAATATGGTGCTTGTTGAAGGAACCAAAGGCGGTCGGCCGGGACTTTCCGTGCTGCCACCGATCATTGTCTATCATCAGGACGGCACTTATACTGAGGATGTGTTGCCGAAATCATGAAGGGCTATAGTGTCTATATTCTTGAATGTGCTGACGGCAGCCTCTATACAGGCTACGCCACCGATGTAGCGAAGCGCTTTGCGCTTCATCAAAGCGGAAAAGGCGCAAAATACACACGCAGTCATAAACCGGTGCGCATTGCTTATCAAGAAAGATTGGCGGATAAGCAGGCAGCGATGCAGCGGGAATGGGCAATAAAGCACCTGACACGGCAGCAGAAACTGAAATTGATTAAGGAGAGCGGCACGGATGTGGCAGCAGCGAAGTTTTCAGGATGACTATAAAGGGTGTCTTTATCTTGTTCCGACGCCAATCGGCAATTTAGATGACATTACTTATCGAGCGCTCGATGTTTTAAAACACGCCGATATTCTCGCAGCCGAAGATACACGGCATACGATGAAATTGTGCACACATTTTGATATTCACACACCTTTGATCAGCTATCATGAACATAATAAAAAAAAGAGCGGGGCGCATCTGATTGCTGAATTGGAGTCCGGGAAAAGGGTAGCGCTTGTTACGGATGCGGGAACCCCGGGTATTTCTGATCCTGGCACGGATCTGGCAGCTGAGTGTGTGCGGCGCCGCATCCCGGTTGTTCCGCTTCCTGGCGCGAATGCAGCGCTAACTGCCCTGATCGCGTCCGGCTTATCCACGGATCATTTTCTCTTTTATGGCTTCCTTCCCAGAGTAAAAAAAGAGCGCGCAAAAGCTTTTAAGTCACTGCGCACATTTCCTTATACACTTATTTTTTATGAATCGCCGTTTCGTATCAAAGATACTTTAAAAGAGATTGCAGCTGTATTCGGCAATCGAAATGTCGCATTGGCGCGGGAGCTGACAAAACGTTATGAGACGTTTATACGCGGATCGATTGAAGAGGTTGCTGCTTTTCTGGAAAGGGAGGACGCGCAGAAGGGTGAATTCTGCCTCATCGTTAATGGAAGTGATGAATTAGAGGTGCCGCGTGCTGAGACAGTATGGTGGTCGGCACTCACCGTTCGGGAACATGTTGATCATTATATTCATGAAAAGGGCTGGAATGTCAAAGAAGCGATTAAGCAGGCAGCAGCGGATCGCCTGCAGCCGAAACGAGAAATTTATCGTATCTATCATCAAATTGATAACGAATAAAATTAAAGATTCGTCACGGGCGAATCTTTTTTGTACTCTATAAGAAAGCATATAAATTTTAAGGAAAATTGTATAAGCGCGACGGCGGCTTTGCCATCCCATCGCCAGAGACTTGGCAAAGCCAAGTTTTCTAACATGATAAGGAAGCATATGATTTTAGCCAGCCAGACACGAAAGCACGAGATGCCCGCGGAACGTTCCTGTTGATCGCAGGTCAAAGGAGCCCCATAGATTCCAACTTGCCGAGGATGCTCACGCTGCTTCTGTGGCGAATGAATCGACAGTTGCCGCGGCGCAGCCTGGTCCAGAATATATTTTTGAATAACAGCGATTATTTATGGGAAAAACTGAGTTAATTGTGGAAAAGTGCGGGTGACACGTGCCCTTTCGCTTTCTTGACATTCACTCATGTGAAACGTATAGTTTTTAAAGACAGGGTTCTTTGGAAGCGGTATAGAATAAGGAGGCATGCGGGCTCATGACAGAGGAACGGAAATCTTTTTATCTGACAACGCCTATTTACTATCCGAGCGGTAGACTACATATTGGTCACGCCTATACAACGGTGGCCGGAGACGCGATGTGCCGGTATAAACGGCTGCGCGGTTACGATGTCATGTTCCTGACGGGAACTGATGAACATGGCCAGAAAATTGAAGAAAAAGCCAAGGCAAAAGGTGTTTCACCGATCGAATACGTTGATGATATGGTGGCACAAATTAAGCAGTTATGGAAGAAGCTTGACATCTCTTATGATGATTTCATTCGTACGACACAGGATCGTCATACGAAGGTCGTCCAGAAAATTTTTGCACAGCTGGAACGCCAGGGGGATATTTATCTTGGCGAATATGAAGGCTGGTACAGCATACCTGATGAGACCTACTATACGGAATCTCAGCTTGTCGACATTGAGAAGAATGACCAAGGTGAAGTGATCGGCGGCAAAAGTCCGGACAGCGGCCACCCGGTTGAGAAGGTCAAAGAAGAATGCTACTTCTTTAAAATGAGCAAATATGTCGACCGTTTATTAAAATACTATGATGAACATCCGGATTTTATTCAACCGGAGTCACGTAAGAATGAAATGATCAACAACTTTATTAAACCGGGCCTGGAAGATCTCGCCGTGTCGCGTACCTCATTCTCATGGGGAATTAAAGTACCAAATAATCCGAAACATGTAGTATATGTATGGCTTGATGCGCTGACCAACTATATTACTGCGCTTGGATATGGTTCGGAAAATGAGACGAATTATAAGAAATTCTGGCCAGCGGATGTTCATTTAGTCGGGAAAGAAATTGTTCGTTTTCATACGATTTACTGGCCGATTATGCTGATGGCGCTTGGCCTGCCGCTGCCGAAAAAGGTTTTCGGACATGGATGGCTGCTGATGAAGGACGGCAAGATGTCCAAATCAAAGGGAAATGTTGTCGATCCGGAACCGTTGATCGACCGTTACGGTCTGGATGCGCTCCGTTACTACCTGCTGCGGGAAGTGCCGTTCGGTTCGGACGGTCTGTTTACGCCGGAAGCTTTTGTCGAACGGATCAATTTTGATTTGGCTAATGACCTTGGCAATTTGCTGAACCGTACGGTCGCAATGTGCAGTCAGTATTTTGAAGGGGCAGTTCCTGCTTATACAGGTCAGATCACTGAATTCGATGCCAGACTGGAGCAGGCATTGACGGACACTGTAGCAACGGTTGAAGAACAGATGGAAAACCTGCAGTTCTCTGTTGCACTGTCAGCAATCTGGAAACTCATTGGCCAAACCAACAAGTATATTGACGATACACAGCCTTGGGTTTTGGCAAAAAATGACACAAAGCGTGACGTGCTTGCATCAGTGATGGCGCATTTGGCCAATACGATTCGCAGCGTTGCGATCATGATTCAGCCGTTCTTCACGTCTACGCCAGCGAAAATGTTCCGTCAATTAGGTGTGAAGGAATCAGCGGATCAGGCGTGGGATTCTATTCGTGACTTAGCTGTGAACCACGGTCAGTGGACCGTGCACAAGGAAGAGCCTATTTTCCCGCGTTTGGATATTGAAGATGAAGTTGCATACATCAAATCGCAAATGCGCGGTGCAGCGGAGACAAAACCAAACGGCAATAAAGAGAAAAAGTCAAAAACTGTGGCAAAGGCACCTGCGCAGATTAATTTGGACGACTTTCAGAAAATTGATCTGCGTGTAGCCGAGGTGCTGCAGGTGGATAAGGTCGAAGGTGCTGACAAGTTGCTTAAGCTTCAGCTTGATCTTGGTTATGAACGTCGACAGGTAGTGTCTGGGATCGCTGAGTACTACAAGCCGGAAGAACTGGTTGGCATGAAGATTATTGTGATTGCTAATTTAAAACCAGTGAAACTGCGCGGTGAAATTTCACAAGGCATGTTGCTGGCGGGGGACGCTGAGGGAAAACTTAAGGTTGCGACCGTTTCCGGTCCGCTTCCAAACGGCACGAAAATTCGCTGAGAGACTAAAATGTGAACTGGCGGGAGAGTCTTGAACTCCCGCTTTTTTCTTGGATGCAGCTCCATTTTGACTCATGAATGGGGCATGCCTTTATATAGATTTTCTGCTTAAATACGAAGGTGTAAAGGTGGGGATGTCCATGTTGTTTGATTCGCATACCCATATTAATGATGAAGCATTTGATACAGATTTTTCCGAGGTACTGCATCGTGCCGAGGCTGCCGGTGTCAGACAGATGATTGTCGTTGGCGTTGATCGTTCAACCATTGAACGGGTCTTTCCCATCATTGATCAACATCAGCATATTTATGGCGCGATCGGCTGGAACCCCGAGGATGCAGTGGACATGACCGAAGACGATTTCCGGTTCATCAAGCAGAATCTTTCGCATCCGGGCATCGTCGCGCTTGGCGAAATCGGTTTGGACTATCATTGGGACAAGTCGCCGTATTCAGTGCAGCATACGGTTTTTCGCAGGCAAATTCAATTGGCAAAAGAAGCGGGACTGCCGCTGGTCGTTCATAATCGAGAGGCCACTGAAGACATGTTTCGAATCCTCAAAGAGGAGCATGCCGAGACAGTCGGCGGGGTCATGCATTGTTACAGTGACGACTGGATGTGGGCGCAAAGGTTTATCGAGCTTAATTTCTATATCAGCTTCGGGGGGCCGGTGACCTTCAAAAATGCGGCGCTGCAGCGGGAGACAGTGGTCCAGGTACCGCTTGATCGCCTGATCATTGAAACAGATTGCCCTTTTTTGAGTCCGCATCCGTTTCGCGGAAAACGCAATGAGCCGGCGCGTGTCCGCCTTGTCGCTGAAAAAATTGCCGAACTGAAAGGATTATCTTTTGAGGAAGTGGCACAGGCGACGACAGAAAATGCACAGCGTTGTTTTCATATTCATGAACATGGCTAAGGAGCTTTTATATGATTGTTAAAGAAATTATTGTCGTTGAAGGAAGAAGCGATACGGAGGCAATTCGCCGGGCAATTGACGCGGATACAATTGAGACGAACGGCTCACGCGTCAGCAGACGGACGATACATGCTATTCAAAATGCACAGATCCGGCGTGGCATCATCATTTTTACAGATCCGGATTATCCGGGTGAACGCATTCGGAAGATCGTCAGCCGTGCGGTTCCAAATTGTAAGCATGCGTTTATTACGCGTGCTGAGGGAAAAGGAAAAGACGGCGAAAGCCTGGGAATTGAGCATGCTGCGCCGCCAATCATCCGGCAGGCGCTGGCAAAAGTTTATACTCAGTTTGAAGAGCCGGCAGAGTTAATCAGCATGCAGACACTTCGCCAGCTCGGGCTTCTTGGAAGCAAAGCGTCACGATCGCTTCGTGAACGGCTGTGCGATTACCTGAATATTGGTTATGCAAATGGCAAACAGTTGTATAAACGGCTGCGTATGTTTCAAATTACTGAAAGTGACCTGATGCAGGCGCTTCACGCCATTCAATCAGAGGGGTGAGCATCGTGAACCGAAGAATTTCATCACCGAAAGTGATGCAGGATATGATCCGCAGGCATCAATTTACACTGAAGAAGAGCCTGGGACAGAATTTTCTTGTCGATGAAAACATCCTGAATAAGATTGCTTCTGCCGCTGACCTTGATGAAGAAAGCTATGTGCTGGAAATTGGTCCGGGAGCAGGCGCACTGACTCAGGTGCTTGCCGATCAGGCAAAGAAAGTTGTAGCTGTAGAAATTGATCGCAGGCTGGAGACGGTTTTGAACGACACTCTTTATGGTTTTGATAATGTATCCGTTTATTTTGGCGATGCACTGAAACTGGATCTTCATGACATTCTGAGCAAAGAAATTCCAGCGGATGCCACAGTGACCGTTGTTGCTAACTTGCCTTATTATGTGACGACACCGATTTTGATGCGATTACTGACGGACGGGCTTCCCATTAATAAAATGGTGGTGATGATTCAGAAAGAAGTAGCCAGCCGTCTGGAGGCCATTCCGGGCGAAAAAAGTTACGGATCGTTGTCCATTGCGGTCCAGTACCTTGCTGAACCACGTATCATCATGACGGTTCCAAAGACAGTGTTTGTGCCGCAGCCGAATGTTGATTCAGCGGTGATTCGTCTGGACATCCGAACAGAGAAAAAGGTTCGGGTTATCGATGAACCATTTTTCTTCCGGCTGGTAAGAGCCAGCTTTGCCCAACGCCGAAAGACATTAATTAATAATCTCATTAATAATTTATATAACAAAAATCACAAAGAACTTCTCCTGGACATTCTTAATCGTGTTGGGATTGATCCGGGACGACGCGGAGAAACATTAACGATCGAAGAATTTGCTCGTTTAAGCGATGCGCTCGGTGAGCTGACAGATATGAGTTAAACGATCGATGCAGCGAGATTTCGTACGGCCGAAGAGGATGCCTCACAGTCAAAATCTGACTTTTGAGACGTCCTCTTTTTGCAGGAGTAAAGAAATATCCATGACGGCTTGAATGAAAATGTCATGGGATAAAGACTGGTATTTACGCGCAAAAGTATATGATTTTGCTCTGCAGGAACCAACAAAACATACATATCTAAACATCAAAGCGAAGGCGCGCTGACGCCTGCGGGAGTAGGTGCCAGCGCGACCCAGGCCTGTGGCAAGCGAGCAGCGGCAGCGCCGAGGCAATCGGGCAAGCATAAATCAATAAATCATGGTCGAGAAGGAACTTTCGCTAATGTAAGGGAATTTTCAATGACTATATGGAACTTTCGCTAAGTGCGCATACGTCCTGTATGCAACGCGAAAGCCATCACGTCCTGTGAAAGTACGTCCTGTATGCAACGCGAGAGCCATCACATCCTGTGAAAGTAGGGTTAGGCGTGGCCTGGTTTTTCTAAACGTGATGTGCCTGGCGTCTTCGGTGATGTGAATAAGGATCAGGTGCGTGAAAATCACCACGAGGCTATATTGCTCACACATATTCATTCATGGTTATTCATAGTATGAAAAGGACGGCTTTGACTTTTCTCAATAACGGCTGCGATTGAAAAGAGGGATTGGGATATGACGGTACAGGTCGGGGATCTTGTGGCGCGCACGTCGTACCATTGCGACCTTCCTTTTCGTGTGGTGGCGATTCATGCAGAGACAAAAATGGCAGAACTGAACGGACATGATCTGCGCCTTTATGCTGATGCACCGCTGAATGATTTGGTTCCGGTAACTGAGGATGAACGGGAAAAGTATGATCAAGTGACGCGCTCCAAAGAAGCTGAATCCTTCAAGTTGTTTCGGCAGGACTATAAACAAATGAAATTGAAACGAGGCTACACGGCGACAAACGGTTACCGGGAGGGTGCTTCTTATTTTGAGATGCCGGGCAGAGTGCTGCATATTGATGGCGATTCTTATTATTTAAAAAAATGTCTGTCCTTTTATGAAAAGTTACGCGTTCCGGTTATTGGAAAATATATGCCGGAGACGGATATGCCTGACCTTGCACCTAAACTGGTGGCACAGATCCGGCCGGACATTCTCGTCCTGACCGGCCATGATGCATTTATGAAAAACAAGGGCAATGCGAATGAATTAAAAGCTTATCGCAATTCAAGTTATTTTATCCGTACGGTTAAAGAAATTCGTTATCACTGGCCCAGTCTCGATCAAATGATCATTTTTTCGGGTGCCTGCCAATCTCATTTTGAATATTTAATTCGAGCCGGCGCAAATTTTGCCAGCTCGCCTGATCGCGTGAACATCCATGCGCTTGATCCGGTATATCTTGCGGCCCGGATCAGCTTCACATCATTTATGGAAAGCGTTAATGTATGGGAGGTACTGCGGAATACATTGACTGGCGCCGGCGGCCTCGGCGGTGTTGAAAGCCGCGGCATGCTGCGTACTGGACTGCCTTATCCGGCTGAATAATCTGCGGGTTCCTTGCCCTGCAGGAAAGAGATGCTCAGGGAAATGGTGCAGGTACGATCAGGAGCGGCCTTCTATGTAACACGATCATTCAGCTAAGTTTTCTTTAAAATGTATTGACAGTCACTCTGATTTCCTGATATAATTCATACTATTTGATTTTTTGACCTTTATTGTGGTATACTTATAATTAAGCGAGGTGGATTGTCGAGATGGGAAAAACCATTAACGATATCAAAGGCGCTCTAGATGAACGCGTCGGCGAACGTTTGACATTGAAAGCAAACGGCGGCAGACGCAAAACCATTCAACGCATTGGTGTTTTGGAGGGGACCTATCCGTCGGTATTCATTGTGAGACTGGACAAAGATTCGAATGCATACGAACGTGTGTCCTACAGTTATACGGATGTGCTCACAGACTCGGTGGAACTCACCTTTTTGGAGGAAATGGCAAGCGGTCAATAATCATGAAGACTCATCTCATTTCCCTGACAACTGATCACTATTTACAGCGGATGCGCGCACCCTCATGGTCTGGCATGCAGGCAATGAAAAAGGTATGCGCGTTTATGCTGTCTGCATCTTTTTCATCAGACTTATTTTAGCACGTTTCGCGAATAGAAGAAAGTAAATTGACACAACCTATTTCTGCTCGACCATTGGAAAGGAGTTGTGCCGATCATGTCCAGACGAAGAGGCATTATGTCTGAATCGTTTAAAGAGGAACTTGCCAAAGAGCTGGGATTCTATGATACGGTTAAGAAAGAGGGCTGGGGTGGCATAAAAGCCCGCGATGCGGGTAACATGGTACGCCTGGCCATTGAGAAAGCTGAGTCAGCAACTGCCGGCATTAAAAATCAGCACAATGATTGAGCATAAAAAAAGGGGATTCTGTCCATGAAACGGATGGGACCCCCTTTTTCTTCAAGCGTGTTTCCTTTACACTAGAGACAGTAAAAAAGAGGAGTGCCACTGTGCAATTTAACAGAAGCGAGGGAGCTGTTTGAAAATACTTGAGAAAGCGCCGGCGAAAATCAATCTGTCTCTGGATGTGCTTGGCATACGCAGTGATGGCTATCACGAAGTTAAAATGGTGATGACGTCGATCGACCTGGCGGATCGTGTAGAATGTGGTGACCTGAAGGGAAACAGAATCGTTATTCGGACTTCCGCCTCTTATGTTCCAGAAGATGATCGAAACTTCGCTTATCAGGCTGCTCAGTACATAAAAGAAACCTATCACATCGATCGCGGTGTGGAGATTACGATCACAAAAAACATTCCGGTTGCTGCGGGACTTGCCGGCGGCAGTACGGATGCTGCGGCAACGATACGCGCGTTGAATAAACTATGGGACCTTGGCATGAGCTATTCAGAAATGCTGGCGATCGCGATGAAGATCGGATCTGATGTTGCATTTTGTGTCAAGGGCGGCACAGCCATTGCTACCGGGAGAGGGGAGCAGATTGAACCGCTGCCGCCGCTGCCGCCGTGCTGGGTCGTATTAGTTAAGCCGCCGGTGTCTGTCTCAACAGCACAGATCTATAAAGATATAGACAGTCTGCCGATTGTTCATCCGAATGTTGATGCCATGATCCGTGCTATCGAACACGGAGACTTCGCGTCCATCTGCAGCCTTCTTGGAAACGCGCTGGAGGGAGCAACGATGCGCAAGGTTGCCGATATTGCAAAAATTAAAGCGCATATGAAAGTGATCGGTGCAGAAGGCATCCTGATGAGCGGCAGCGGTCCGACCGTGTTCGCCCTGACGCAGCATGAATCCCGCATGCAACGCCTGATGAATGGCATGAGAGGATACTGTTCTCAAGTCTTTGCCGTACGCCCGTGCAAAACTGTCTCCCTCTTGTCTGAATACGAATAATGGTGTAGAATTGCTTTAAATTATTCGGATTTGGAGGATTATCATGAAACTTAAGCGAAGCAGTAGACTTGTCGATATGACGGCTTATTTGCTGCGGCATCCTCATCAGGTGATCTCGCTTTCTTATTTTTCGGAGCGTTATGAATCTGCCAAATCCTCGATCAGCGAAGACCTGACAATTATCAAGGAGAACTTTGAATCCCAAGAGATTGGATGGCTTCAGACGCAGGCGGGGGCGACTGGAGGAGTCAGCTACTTGCCTTCCATGGGTTGCAGGGAAGCCGAACAATTGCTTGGACATTTGCAAAAACAAATGGCCCAGAAAGAGCGGCTGCTTCCAGGCGGGTATCTTTACATGACGGATATTCTCGGGAAGCCGGACTATGTGAACGCAATCGGACGATTAATTGCTTCGATATTTATTGATGAACATGTTGATGCGGTGATGACGATGGAAACCAAAGGGATACCACTTGCTTATGCGGTGGCTACGCAGCAGAATGTTCCGGTTGTTGTCGTACGCCGGATCAGCAAAGTGACTGAGGGATCAACGGTAAGCATTAACTATATTTCCGGATCATCACGGAGAATTCAAACGATGGTTTTGCCGCGAAGAAGTTTAAAAGCGCATGCGCGTGTTTTGATCGTAGATGATTTTATGAAAGCCGGCGGTACGATGAAGGGAATGGCCAATCTGGTTGCGGAGTTCGGCGCCGAGGTCGCTGGAGTTGCCGTGTTTGTTGAGACGAAAGATGAGCACCCGAAGCTGGTTGACCACTATGTGTCGCTCCTTAAGCTATCCATACCCGGGCAGAAAGAGATGCTGTCCATCGAAAACGGCAATGTATATAAGTGGTTATCAGGAGCAGGTACCTTGGAATCAAGGACATAATGCTATATGAATGAAACATCCGAAAATAATAAAAACAACGAAATTTCTTTCACTGCTAGCAGGATTTCCCACCCATTTTGTTGAAACAAGTAGTATGTGCTACGAGTGACGCATTAGGGAAAAGGGTGGTGTCTAATTAATGGAAATAACGGATGTCAGATTGCGGCTTGTGCATACGGACGGGCGCATGAGAGCGATTGCCTCTATAACGCTGGATAAAGAGTTCGTTGTTCACGATATTCGTGTCATCGACGGTAATAATGGCACGTTTGTTGCTATGCCAAGCAAACGGACACCGGACGGAGAATTTCGGGATATTGCCCATCCCATTACTCCGGAGACCAGAGAGAAAATACAGTCCGCCATACTTAATGAATATGAACATGCATGTGAGAGTGATCCCACTTTTGAACAGGCAGGAGCTTCTTAACAGCTCATTGCCGCCGTACGCTTGGATCAGGAAGAACCGAATCGGTTCTTTTTTCTTTTGCAGAGGCGCTGCTCCAGCAAATTGAAAGATACGGAACAGCGCATGTAAATTTCATCTTTGCCGTCTTGAAAATAGGGGGCTTTTAAGCTATAGTCTAAAATGGACGTTCAAGGATCAGTGGAAACTATGGGGGTTTGTTATGTCGAAGCGGTTTGCGGTCATTCTTGCTGCGGGTAAAGGGACGAGAATGAAATCAAAATTATATAAAGTGCTGCATCCAGTCTGCGGGAAACCGATGATTCGCCACGTTGTTGACACTGTAAAAAACGCCGATTTTTCAAAGGTGTATGTGGTTGTCGGTCATGGCGCTGAGCAAGTAGAGGCTACAGTTGGCACAGATGCTGAATGCCTGACGCAACGGGAGCAACTGGGAACCGGTCATGCCGTTCTACAGGCAGCAGGCAGATTATCCGAGCAGGAAGGCACAACCGTGGTTCTCTGCGGTGATACACCACTGATTACGTATCAGACCATCGAAAGACTCATGCAGGTCCAGGAAAAGCATCATGCGGCGGCGGCAGTGCTTACCGCTCATCTGGAAGACCCGACAGGTTATGGACGAATTGTCAGGGACCGCTCCGGTCATGTTGCGAAAATTGTCGAAGATAAAGATGCAAATTCGGATGAAAAAAGAGTAAAAGAAATTAATACGGGTATTTATAGCTTTGACAACCGTAAATTATTTGCTCTTTTAAAACAAGTAACTAACCATAATGCTCAGGGGGAATACTATCTCCCTGATGTCATTGGGCTCCTGGTTCAGAAGTCTGAAAAAGTGATCGCCTACGCGACGGAGCATTTTGAAGAAACGGTTGGGGTCAATGACCGAATGCAATTGGCTGCTGCAGGGAAATATATGCAGGATCGAATTAATCGTGCGGTGATGCAAAATGGCGTCACATTGATCGATCCGAGTACAACGTACTTGTCAGCTGACTGTGTTATCGGCGGAGATACTGTTGTTTATCCGGGCGCAGTAATTGAGGGAAACACCCGCATTGGCAACGGCTGCCGCATCGGTGCGCATTCATACATTCGTGACTGTATCATTGGCAACAGTGTACAGATCGACCAGTCTGTACTTGAAGGTGTAACCATAGGCAATGATGTACAGATCGGTCCATTTGCCCATATTCGCCCGCTGTCCAAGGTCCATGGTCGGGTAAATGCGGGACATTCTGTCGATGCCGGGAACATGGATATTGGAGAACGGGGCGGGACCGAACGCTAAAGACAATCGGCGAGTCCAACGCAAGATCCGGACAATAAACACAAAATAATAGATACAGGTAAACCATTAACTGGAGGGAACCACTCGATGGTCAGTTATTTAGATCCAAATTTGAAAGTATTCAGCCTCAATTCCAATCCTGATCTTGCCAGGCAAATCGCCGAGCACATTGGCATTAAGCTCGGAAAATGTCTGGTTACGTCGTTCAGTGATGGTGAGATTCAAATCAGCATTGAAGAAAGTATTCGCGGCAGTGAAGTTTACGTGATTCAATCGACCAGTGATCCGGTCAACCAGCATTTAATGGAACTGCTGATCATGATTGATGCACTGAAGCGTGCGTCGGCCAAGACCATTAACCTGGTCATTCCATACTACGGCTATGCGCGTCAGGATCGTAAGGCACGTGCCCGCGAACCGATCACCGCAAAGCTGGTCGCGAATCTTCTGGAAACGGCAGGTGCCACCCGAATGCTTACTCTGGATCTGCACGCGCCGCAAATTCAGGGTTTCTTTGACATACCGGTTGACCAGTTGCTTGGCGTTCCGACTTTAGCAGAATACTTTATGAGCAAACAGCTGAGCGATATCGTCATTGTCTCACCGGATCACGGCGGTGTCACGCGTGCCCGCAAGATGGCTGATCGACTGAAAGCACCGATCGCAATTATTGATAAGCGCCGCCCACGGCCGAACGTTGCTGAGGTGATGAACATTATCGGTGATGTTCAGAACAAGACATGCATCATTGTTGATGATATCATCGATACGGCGGGAACGATTACATTAGCCGCCAACGCGCTGGTTGAGCGCGGAGCAAAAAAGGTGTATGCTTGCTGTACACATCCTGTTCTGTCGGGTCCCGCAATCGAACGTATTCAGACATCTGCAATCAGCGAACTCGTGGTGACGAACACGATTACGCTTCCTGAGGAAAAGAAAAGTGATAAGATTGTACAATTGTCTGTTGCCCCGCTGATCGGCGAAGCGATTATTCGCATTCATGAAAAATTGTCGGTTAGCCGGCTGTTTAATTAACGATTGATTTATCGGTTTGAATGCCTTGCAGGGTTAGGTGATAGATTTTCCGTCTAATATTGATGAATAAGGCGGATTTAATTGAAAGGGAGTGCAAGACGCATGGCAACAATAAATGCGACTATTCGCAGAGAATTCAAAAAATCTTACGCAAAGCAGCTGAGAAAAGAAGGTAAGATTCCTTCTGTAGTCTATGGTAAAACAGTTGGCAATCAATCCGTAGCCGTTGAAGCCAGTGCTGTAAACAAACTTTTAAACAGCGAAGGCAGAAATGCAATTATTAATCTTGATATTGAAGGAGAAAAGAAATATACGGTCATGGCCCACGAACTGCAGTATGATCCGATCAAGGGAACAGTTCGGCATATTGATTTCCTTGAAATTAACTTGAATGAAGACATCGATGCAGTCGTACCGGTCGTTCTTAAAAATGCAGAGCAAGTTGAGACCGGCGATGTTGTGCTCAATCACCAGATCTCAGAGCTGACTGTTCGTGCATTGCCAAATAACTTGCCAAGTGCGATTGAAGTCGATGTTGCTTCATTAAAGGTTGGCGAAGCGATTCGTGTGAGCGATCTGGCAACCAATAACACAGAGTATAAAATTCTTGGTGAACCGGAAGACGTTATCGTTACGCTTTCTTATGGGGCAAAAGAAGCCGAAACGACAGAAGAAGCTGCTGATAATGCTGCTTCTGAGCCTGCCGGTGAAAATGCTGCAGAATAAGAATTACCGGGGTTGAAAAGGGCGTAACCTATGTGTTACGTCTTTTTTATACTATAAGAAAGTATATAAAATTTAAGGAAAATAGTATAAGTGCGACGGCGGCTTTGACTTCGCCAGAGGCCTGGCAAAGCCAATTGTTCTTATTAGCGATTTGCAGTACCACATGCGCTGGTTTACAGTACGGCAGGAATTTTGCTTCGGTGAAAGTGGGGAACAACGGTGAAAGTGATTGTCGGATTGGGCAATCCCGGTTCTGAATATGCACATACACGGCATAACATAGGATTTGAAGTGATTGATTCTATTTCGGGGCAGAGCGGGATTCATTTGCAAAAGAATAAATTTAACGCTCTGTTTGGAAAAGGCACAGTGAACGGAGAAACACTTCTGCTGGTGAAGCCGCTTACTTACATGAATGCTTCAGGCGAAGCGGTAGCACCGCTGCTCCGATTTTTTAAAGTGACAGCAGGTGACTTGCTTGTCATTCATGATGATATGGATCTTCCCGTCGGTAAAATCCGATTGCGCCAGAAGGGCAGTTCCGGCGGTCATAACGGGATAAAGTCGATCATTCAGCACATCAAAACGCAGGAATTTGCACGAATTAAAGTGGGAATCGGCCATCCACAGCATACGCGGGAATCGGTTGTTCGTTACGTGCTTCAGGGCTTTTCGAATGATGAACAGATTCTAATCGATTCGGCAATTACGCGTGCCGCTGATGCAGCGAAGGACTGGCTGACCGTTCCGTTTCCGCAGGTTATGAATAGGTATAATGCGAATAAGTAGAAAACCTCGAGGGTATAATCATAGAAGTTTTATCCCGCTTTACCGGCTCTTGGGGAATATGTCTGCAAAGCTTCGAAGGTATCAGAGGTTTTCGGTTTTCAGAAAGCGAGGGTAGTCAATGCTTGGTCTGAGCCAGTACTATCAGCAAAAAGTAGATGAACTTCAAGCGGTGCTTGAAGGTTATGAGCGGGGCATGAAGCAGCAGTTCGTTTCCGGTCTTTCCGGCGGAGCGAAGTCATTGTGGATTGCGGCACTTTATCGAAAGAGACAGCAGACCACGGTGGTGGTCACCCATAATCTATATCAGGGACAGAAGCTTTATAATGATCTGTCGGGATTGATTGATACAGCAGAATTATTTTTATATCCCGCAAATGATCTGATTGCTTCAGAACTTGCTGTTGCGAGTCCGGAACTGCTCGCGCAGCGGATCGATGTACTGAATCGGCTTGTTCAGGAACAAAAAATACTTGTGATCATACCGGTCGCCGGATTGAAAAAGCTGCTCGCTCCGCGTTACTTGTGGAAGGCGAGCTTAATGCGTTTTGAGACCGGACAGACACTGGATCTGGATGAGGTTCCAAGAAAGTTAACGGCACTCGGCTATGAGCGTGAACTGATGGTTTCCGGCCCGGGACAGTTCAGCATTCGCGGCGGCATCATTGATCTCTTTCCATTAACGGAGGAACATCCGATTCGTATCGAGCTGTTCGATGATGAGATTGACTCCGTGCGCTTTTTTGACAGCGACACCCAGCGTTCTCTGGACATGATCCGGGAAAGCCTGCTCGTTGGACCGGCACGTGAATGGGTGCTCTACGATGAACATTTTACGGCAGCGGCGGAAGGGCTGGGGCGGGAACTCGCTCGCGCTTTGGACAAAATGAGCGATGCAAAAGCGAAAGAGCTGCTGAGTGAGCACTGCGCGGCTGACATTGAAGCGCTGAAACAAAAGCAGTTTGTGAGCGGCATAAATAAGTACGTTTCTTTGTTCTATGATAAATGGACAACAATCAACGATTATTTACCAGCGAATGCGTTAATCATCTTTGATGAAATCAGCAGAATTCAGGAAATGTCCGCCCAATTGGATCGCGAAGAGGCGGAATGGCGCGTTGATCTGTTGCAGCGGGGTGAGCTGGTCGGCGATTTGCCGCTGACAATGGATTGGACACGGCTGACGGACCGACTGTCGCATCCGCTTCTGTTACTTTCTTTATTTCTCAGGTATCATGGCCAGTTTCAGCCACAGAATGTTGTCAGCATCACATGCCGGGCGATGCAGAATTTTCACGGTCAAATTCCTCTGTTAAAAACAGAAGTCGAACGCTGGCAAAAAAGCGGTTTTTCAGTTACTTTCCTTGCATCAGACAAGGAGCGTGCGAAGCGATTAGATCAGGTATTGTCTGATTACGGGATTTCAGCAGAGCTCGTGACACCGGATACACTCCCGGTTCAGGGAATCAGTCAAATTACGGTTGGTCAATTTGAAAACGGGTTTGAATTGCCTCTGAAGAAAATGGCTGTGGTGACTGAGCGTGAAGTTTTTACCAAAAAAGTTGCCAAAATGAGCCACCGGGGGAAAAGGCTGTCAAACGCAGAACGCCTGAAAAATTACAATGAGCTCAAAGTCGGGGATTACGTGGTGCATGTCGATCACGGGATCGGCCGGTATGCAGGCATCGAAACCCTTGAAGTGAACGGTACGCATAAGGATTATCTGGAAATCATCTATAAAGGGAACGACAAGCTTTATGTGCCGGTAGAGCACATTGACCAAGTCCAGAAATATGTCAGTTCCGAAGGCAAGGAACCGAAAATTTATGCGCTTGGCGGTGGCGAATGGAAAAAAGTAAAGAGTAAGGCACGTTCGTCCATTCAGGATATTGCCGATGATTTGATTAAGCTGTATGCAAAACGTGAAGCCAGCAAAGGCTATGCTTTTTCAAAGGACACGGATGCGCAGCAGGAATTTGAAGCCGCGTTCCCCTATCAGGAAACGGTTGATCAGCTCCAGGCTATAGAAGAAATAAAAAAAGATATGGAGAAACCAAAACCGATGGATCGCTTGCTGTGCGGTGACGTCGGATATGGTAAGACAGAGGTTGCTCTGCGTGCCGCTTTTAAAGCGATTGCTGACGGAAAACAAGTCGCGTTTCTTGTGCCTACCACGATTTTGGCGCAGCAGCATTTTGAGACGGCAAGTGAACGGTTTGAAGATTTTCCTGTATCGATCGGCTTGCTTAGTCGTTTCCGAACACGCAAAGAGCAGACAGAGACGCTGAAGGGATTGAAAACGGGCACGATTGATCTAGTGATCGGGACGCACCGTCTGCTGTCGAAAGATGTGCAATATAAGGATCTTGGTTTGTTAATCGTGGACGAGGAACAGCGTTTTGGTGTGACACATAAAGAGAAAATCAAGCGGCTTAAGGCGAATATTGATGTACTGACATTGACGGCGACGCCGATCCCGCGTACGCTGCATATGTCGATGCTCGGTGTCCGCGATCTCTCGGTGATTGAAACGCCACCTGAGAACCGTTTTCCGGTGCAGACGTTTGTGATGGAATACAATGCTTCGCTGATCCGTGAAGCAATCGAACGCGAGATGTCGCGTGGCGGACAGGTATACTTTCTGTACAATCGCGTAGAAACCATTCAGCGTATGGCGGACGTGATTTCAAACCTTGTTCCCGATGCATCCGTCACGTATGCACATGGACAAATGAAGGAGTCGGAACTGGAGTCTGCAATGATTGATTTTCTCGATGGCAATGCAGATGTTCTTGTCAGTACGACCATTATTGAGACCGGTGTTGATATTCCAAATGTCAATACATTGATTGTCTATGATGCGGACCGGATGGGGCTTGCGCAGCTGTATCAGTTGCGCGGCCGCGTAGGGCGGTCCAGCCGTGTCGCGTATGCCTATTTTACGTATCAGCGCGACAAGGTGATGAACGAGGTAGCGGAAAAACGGTTACAGGCAATTAAAGAGTTTACTGAGCTTGGCTCTGGATTCAAGATCGCGATGCGCGACCTGTCGATTCGTGGTGCCGGCAATTTGCTTGGTGCGCAGCAGCACGGGTTTATCGATTCGGTTGGTTTTGATCTCTATTCACAGATGCTTCAGGACGCGATCACTAAGCGTAATCACGAAAATGGCACTGAATCCGTACCGCAGCCACCGAAAGTAACGATTGAAATGGATACAGATGCCTATATCCCAGATGCTTACATTGAAGATTCACTGCAGAAAATTGATATGTACAAGCGATTTAAAGCTGCTGAATCGATTCAGGATATTGATGAATTGAAGGATGAGATGATCGACCGTTTCGGGGATTATCCGAAAGAAGTTGCTGATCTGTTTAAAGTGGCCGAGGTACGCGTGACCGCCAATCGCCTGTTGATTGAAGAAATTAAGCAGCGTGGTTCGGAGGCTACAATTATTTTCTCGGAAACAGGCTGGAAGTCACTGGATCGAGAAGCCATGTTCAAGGCGATAAGTCGAATGGGTTCCGGAGTTGGACTTGGCACAGAGGGATCGAAAATGAAGGTGACGATTAAGCAGAATAAACGCAATGCGGCATCCCTGCTTGAGGAAGTAAGCCAATTGCTGAGCCGCATGGAACAGTTGCAGAAGCTTTCAGAGAAGGTAGGATAAATTTGGCGGGGAATGCATACTTTGGCCAAGGGCGCAAATAATAATGCAAGGAGTAAAAGATTTTTGCGACAGCGGAAAGAGAGGACATCCTTGTATGAAAGCAACTGGTATTGTCCGCCGAATCGATGATCTTGGGCGGGTAGTTATTCCCAAAGAAATAAGGCGAACTCTTCGTATACGTGAAGGCGACCCGTTGGAGATATTTGTTGACCATGACGGAGAAGTCATTCTAAAAAAATATTCGCCGATGAGCGAGCTCGGCGATTTTGCAAAAGAATATGCGGAATCATTAGCGGAAAATTCAGGGAAACTGACTTTAATTAGTGACCGCGATGCCGTGATTGCGGTTGCCGGTGGTCCAAAAAAGGATTATTTAGAGAAGCGGCTACTTTCTGTTCCTGAACGTTCTATGGAACAGAGGCAGACCATTCTGGAGCAAAATCATGGCGATCCACTGCTGGAGGGCCATGAAAATATGTCTGATCCTTATGTTGTAGCACCCATTATTGCCGGCGGTGATCCAATCGGTACGATTATTCTGATTGATAAAGACAAGCAGTCAATGAGCGAGATCGAAGTAAAACTTGCGGAAACTGCGGCCGGCTTTCTCGGCAGACAGATGGAGCATTAAAGAAGAAAACAGAGGCGGATTACCGCCTTTTTTTATACTCTTGAATTTACACTTTAAGTGCAACACTTAGAAAATAAAAGGACTCATTGCTGAGCCTTCCCTGTACAAATAGGATCTGCGGAAACTATTGAAACAGGTAAACAGCAATGAGACACTATCACCATCTTAATCCCTTGGAACGGGAAAATATATTGGAACAGGTCACTTTGGGCAAATCCATACGTGCCATTGCGACTTTATTAGGCCGATCCCTGTGGTGAATGATAAACTTACGAAGTGCTTGCGGGGAATCATCGTTTGGCTTCGTTACACTGCGGATATTTCGCAACTTGAAAATTACAGGCTGATCGTTGTTTTGCTCAAGATATGCTATAATCCAATTTAGAATGATGGGAAAAGCGAGCGAGCATATGGGGAATGAAAAAAGAGGCAGCCACCGCGTATGGAGAGGTGCAGCAATATTGACAGGAGCTGCTTTGCTGGTCAAACTGCTGAGCGCTCTGTACCGGCTGCCTTATCAGAATTTCGCCGGCGATGTCGGGTTCTATGTTTATCAGCAGGTCTATCCGTTCTATGCCTTGGCGGTTGCACTCGGCGGCGCGGGTTTTCCGATCGTGATTTCAAAATATATGGCAGCGGCAGGGGAACAGGAGAACGACAAAAAATCGGTGCAGCGGCATGCGCTGCTCGCGCTCATTATTTTGTGTGCTTTTTTCTTTGTGATGCTCACTCTTTTTGCAGCGCCATTATCACAGCTTGCGGGCGATCGCCATCTGGAAAATCTGATACGCATGGCTGCGCTGATCTATCTGCTGGTACCCTTCATCTCACTTTTGCGCGGCACATTTCAAGGCGAAAAAGAAAATATGCTGCCGACCGCATTATCACAAATTGGTGAGCAGGTGACACGCGTTTGTCTGATTCTTGGCGTTTCTCTTTATTTATTTTTTAACCACGGTACGGCCTATCAATTCGGGCTTGCCGCAACATCGGGATCGGTATTTGCACCTCTGATCACTGTGGCCATTCTGACCTTCTGTCTTCCTGAAAAGAAGGCTTTTTTTCACGGATTGATTTCTTCGAAGAAAGTCGCGGTCAACTGGTCGTTCATCAAATCGATTCTGGTTGCCGGCTGCCTGTTTTCCTTGCTTTCCGTGCCACTGCTTGCCTTTCAGTTTATTGATTCAATGACCATGCTGCGCCTGTTAGGGAAGATGCATCTTGATGATCCGCGAGCGATGAAGGGGATTTATGATCGTGCCTATATCCTGACACAGTTTGGGATGATCGCCAGCACCTCGCTGACAGCAGCAATCGTTCCGCGTCTTGCTCATCTGGCGGCTTTGCACAGGCATCATGATTTTTGCATGGAGAGCACGCTTGCCATCAAAATCAGTGTGGCATTCGGTGCCGCTGCTGCCGCCGGGCTGATGGCAATCAGCCGTGAAGTGAACATCATGTTGTTCCGGAATGACGCTGGGACAGGGGCGTTCACGATTGCTGCACTGACTATGCTGACGCTTTCGGTGCTTCTGACTTCCTCAGGGATTTTGGAGGCAGATGGCAAGCCATGGCTGCCTGTTTGTTTTTTGGTGATCGGAGCGATTGTGAAAGCAGCTTTGAATATTCTTCTCGTCCCGCAATGGTCCATTGCCGGTGCCGCTGCGTCAACATGTGCAGGTACAGCATGTGCGGTGTGGCTGTGTCTGATTTATATGTATCGCCGGCATCTGATTAAACGGCTCTCCTCTCAAGTAATTGTTAAAATCGGTATTGCTGTTATTGGAATGTTGGCATCCGTCTATGTATGCAAATTGTTTATAAGTCGCTTTATCGTTTCCATGCCACTGCGGCCGGCCGCGGCATTGACCGCTGTATGCTGTACTTTTGCGGGAGGTGCGGTGTTTCTGGTGCTGCTTTATGGGGTCCGTTTTCTGGACAGGCACGACGCGAAGCGCCTTCCATTGTCGGGCTTGCTCATGCATCATGCGACTCGGGGAGCTGATGATGAGAAGGATACCGAGCGCTTCTGGAAGCTGTGAACCGCCAGTGACTTATGTTAGAATAAAAAAAATACTGCTTAGGGATTTTGTGAGTCATGATCACTATTATTTGGAGGAATGATTAACATGAATAAAAATGAATTGATTCAGCAAGTATCAGAGAAGACAGGCATTTCGAAAAAAGATACTGAGAAAGTGGTCAATGCAACACTGGATCAGGTGATCCAGGCCTTGGAGGCGAATGATAAGGTTCAGTTTGTCGGTTTTGGCACGTTTGAGGTTCGCGAGCGCGCGAGCAGGACCGGCCGCAATCCGCAAACAGGTGAAACGATTACGATTCCGGCTACACGTGTACCTGGATTCAGAGCTGGAAATAAATTTAAGGATGCTGTGAAAAAATGAGGCTGGACAAATATTTGAAAATTTCCCGCCTGATCAAGCGGCGAACGGTGGCCAAGGAACTGGCCGATCAGGGACGTGTGGATATAAATGGGCAGCCTGGGAAAGCAAGTTCAGGTGTGGCAGTTGGCGATGTCCTGACGCTTCATTTCGGTCAGAAACCAATGGTTGTTCGCGTGCTGCTTTTGAAGGAAACGGTCAAGAAAGAGGAAGCCGCATCGCTTTATGAGGTTATTAACGATCCGCCAAGTAATTAATCGTTGAAATGTGTATCTGCTCATGAATCTCCTTCCCTGTTCTAAATAGGACAGCTTCTTCATAATGTAGGAAGCAGAGGAGGGGAATTCAATGAGTCAATTCTATTCGTCTCAGATCCCTAATAAAGACAAGCCGGCGCAAAACCAGAATATTACCGTTAAAAGTCGGAGATCCATAGAGATCACCGGCGTGAAACATGTTGAAAGCTTTGATCATGAAGAATTTCTGCTTGAAACCGTGCTGGGCTATCTTGCCGTGAGAGGATCCGGGCTGAAAATGCAGAATCTCAACGTAGAACAGGGACAAGTGCTGATCGAGGGGCAAATCATTGAAATCAGCTATCTGGATGATCAGGGCGGGGAAGCACACAAGGGCTTCTTCAGCAAATTGTTTCGATGACACTGCATCAGCAATCCATGTCACTGATGCTGATGCTTGTCATGGGTGTATGGTTTGGCGCTTCGTTTTCGGTGTATCAGTATTTTGTGCATCCGAAAAAAAAGCGTCGCTTGCTTTTGCTGATTTCAGACCCCATTTTTTGGATCCTGCAGGCCGTTCTTCTTTTTGCACTGCTCCTGCCTGTTAATCAGGGACAACTGCGCTTTTATTATTTTTTAGCCATTGCTTTGGGATTTTCCTTCTATAAGGCACTCATTGAAAGACCGTTTATGCGTTTTTTCGGCAAATGCGTTGCAACGGTTGTTCGAACAGGGCGTTTTATTGCAAAAACTGTCTATCATTTATTGATCTATCCGCTTTTTTTTCTATTGATGCTTGCCTATAGATTGTGTAGAATGACAGTATATACCTTACTGAAAATTATGCGCTTTCTGTTTTTGATTCCTTTGAAGTTGCTCAGAGGCGTTGTTCGGCTTATTATTCCAGAGCGCTTATTGATTTATGCAGCAAAGAAAAGGATCCGGATTCAGCAGAAGTTTCGGCAATGGCTATCATTATTAGTGAAGCGGAAATGATCGGAGGGAGCCCTATGGAAAGTGCCGGCGCAGAGCGAGTCACACGATTGCAGACGCAGTATCTACACACGCATGAACTGGATGAAAAGAGAAAAAGAAAACGGCGAAGAGGCTTGATTCGGCGTTTAATCGCTTTTTTCGTCGTTTTTGCTCTTGCCTGCACTTTCATGATCACAACATTGTTTTCCCAGTCTCATAAGCTTAGCCAGGCCGGCCGGGAAAAAGTTAGTCTGCAAAAGCAGCTCACGCAATCGAAGTCTCAGGCTGTTGATTTAAAAAAACGGATTCAGTTGTTGCATAATAAAGAATATATTGGAGAAGTTGCAAGACGTGATTATCTGCTGTCCAAAAAAGGCGAGATTATTTTTGCAAAGCCCGAGCGCAGCAAGGATTGACAGGCACTTTTTTTGCTTTGTATAATATTATAATTATTGATACCAATTTAGGAGGAAGCTTTTTTTTATGTCAATTGAAGCAGGCAGCAAGCTGAAGGGTAAAGTGTCAGGAATTACGAACTTCGGAGCCTTCGTTGATTTGCCGGACGGCAAAACAGGGTTGGTTCATATCAGTGAAGTTGCGGATCGGTACGTGAAGGACATTCATGATGTTCTGTCGGTTGGAGATGAAGTAACCGTTAAAGTGCTGCAAGTCGCTCCTGACGGAAAGATCGGTCTGTCGATTCGAAAAGCTGTCGATAAACCAAAGGTTGCATCGTCACCGAGGGGATCCCGGTATGGCGGAGGGAAGCGGTTTACACGCGAACCCAGTTTTGAAGATAAGCTTTCTCAATATTTGAAGGACAGCGAGGATCGACTTTCGACCATTAAGCGCCAGACAGAGTCTAAACGCGGAGGGCGCGGTGCCCGCAGAGGCTGAACGCTGCTTTCGCATATCTATATACAGATTTAAAAGCCAACACTCAAGTTCCGAAAGGGAATTTGAGTGTTTTTTGCTGGCAAGAAAAATGGCTCTGCAGCAACTCATAAAGCAGTGTTGCGGATGAGCGCTTGAGGTGACTGGCCGTCATTATTTGCTGTTTTCCGTGAAAAGCGCTCTGAAAATCCGCAGACAAAAAAGCCTGTCGATGAATGACCCTAATCTCCTGCTTCTTCGTTTTTTATAGACGCAAACAGCCAGTTGCCGATCGTTCTTTAGCTGATCACCTGTCATTTATGATCGAACAGCATGAATGCCGTCGAAGTTTTTTTGAAAGCACGTATGCAATTCTGACAAATTATGAATGTCTGATGTGCTTAAATGGATCATACAATCATAAGTTAAAGGCGGCGAGCGTTATGATTCAAAAAAATGGCAGTGTAGCGGCAGGTGTGCTTGATTCCTATTTGCAAAAAGGCCCGCTTAAAGAACGAGCGAAAACGAACCGTTCATTCCAAACCTTTTTGCTTGGCATGCTTTTTCGAACCGATCTGTTTTTCATGACGGCCGGTTTTTTATTGGGACGAGCTGTTATCATAACCAGTCTGACTCCGTTTGTTCTTCCTTTCTTTGCAACTGTATTCTGGATGAAGCGCAAGCGCAGATGGGCAGATTCAATGGCGGTACTTGCCGGTGGGCTGACGCTTTCGGTTGGGCAAGCATTTTATGCGCTGCTCGGTCTGATTGTTTTTTTGGCGGGGCGCCGAATTTTAAAGGCCTTTTCTCATTCTTTGCGGGAGGAACACTGGCTTCCGGCGCTCGTTTTTATTGCCGGATTTCTTGTACGGCTACTCTATCAGGCTGCTTTTTCATTGAATCTCGTATGGACCGATGTATTGACGGGCGGAGCGGAGGCATCACTTTCGGCTTTGGTCACCCTGATTTTCATGCAGAGTGTTCCGCTCATGTCGACGCGTGTCAGCCATAAACTTTTTCGTAATGAAGAAATTATTTGTTTCGTGATTCTGATTTCATCCGTGATTGCCGGCACGATTGGGTGGCATATCTATAATTTATCTGTTGATCATGTACTTGCTCGATATGCTGTCCTGCTGTTTGCTTATGCAGGCGGGGCGGCGATCGGATCGACGGTCGGCGTCGTTATCGGTCTGATTCTGGGTATGGCCAGCGTATCAAGCCTTTACCAGATGAGCCTGCTCGCGTTTTCGGGCGTGCTTGGCGGTTTATTGAAAGAAGCGGGGAAAATCGGTGTCTCTTCTGGGCTGTTGATTTCTACCCTGCTGATTGGTGTCTATGGGGGCGGGTACGCAGGGCTTGGCAGTGAGACACTTGATTCGATTGTGGCCATTATTCTGTTTCTTTTGACACCGAAAAGCATGATTAAGCAAATGGCTTCCTTTATCCCGGGAACGCGTGAATATCAGGCGGAGCAACAGCAATATGTCCGCAAGCTCCGCGATGTGACGGTCAGCCGAGTGGAACAGTTTGCCGGGCTTTTCCAGACGCTTGCAAAAAGCTTTTATCCAGCCGCAGAGAACGAAATACATGATGATGATCGCGAGTTTCTAAGTAAAGTGACCGCAAGAACATGCCAGAATTGCTTTAAAAAGAAATTCTGCTGGGTGAATAATTTTGAGCGGACGCAGCAAATGATGCTGCAATTGCGCGATATATCTCATCATGGGGGGCGCAGTGATTGTGCCCGTCTGGAACATAAGTGGCGCGGACTCTGCTCTAAAGCAGATCATACATTGGAAGCGATCCAAAGAGAGCGGCGACTGGCGGAGCTCAACGAAAAAATGCGAAGGAATGTTATAGAAAGCCGGCGGCTTGTTGCTGATCAGCTCAAAGGTGTTTCTCAAGTAATGGGTGATTTCGCTGGTGAAATGAAACGTGAACGTGGCCTGCATGAGTGGCAGGAAGAAATGATTTTAGCAAGGCTCAATGGGATCGGCGTGCATGTCGAGAGTATTGAAATATATAATCTGGAATCCGGTGCCATTGATATCGAGGCCATACTGCCGGTAGATCATTACGGTGCATGTGAGAAAGTGATTGCCCCGCTTTTATCGGATATTCTCGGTGAAAGCATTGTGGTTGAGAAAAAGCAGGCATCTGATTTACCGGGCGGACCGAGTCGCGTTGTTTTTATCTCTGCAAGAGCATATGACCTTGAAACAGGTGTTGCAACCGCAGCGCGTGGAGGCGGCAGTATTTCCGGAGATAATTATTCCCTTTTTGAAATCGGTTCCAAAAAATATGTGATGGCTATCAGCGATGGTATGGGTCATGGGGCACGAGCGGATCAGGAGAGCAAGGACACGTTGCAGCTGCTGAATAAAGTGCTGAGATCAGGCATTCATGAGACGCTTGCGATCAAGTCCATTAATTCGATTATGTCGCTGCGCTCAACGGAGGAAATCTATGCAACCCTGGATATGGCGCTGATTGATCTGCAAAATGCAAAGTCAAAATTTCTGAAAATAGGGTCGAATCCGAGTTTTATCAAACGCGGAGGACATGTCATCATGCTGGATGCAGCCAATTTGCCGATTGGCATGATCCGTCACGTTGAGGTGGATGCCAAAACACAGCAACTGAAATCGGGTGATTTACTTATTATGATGAGTGACGGTATTTTTGATGCACCGGTACACATTGAAAACAAGGAAGCGTGGGTAAAGCGAAAAATAAAAGAATTGCAGACTAATGATCCTCAGGAAATTGCTGATCTTCTGCTTGAGGAAGTGATCCGTGCTGGAGATGGCGGCATCCAGGATGACATGACGGTGATTGCTGCCCGAATCAACCACCATATTCCAGAATGGTCTGCTTTTTCCTCTGAGCAAAATGATCGGCGCGCATCCAGAGCCTGAACAACCTTTTGAATTTTGGCCAGCAAGGCAGCTCTGCAACAAATTTTACATGGGGGGCGGTATAGAATCTAGCTTTTCTGTCCATGATGATGCTAGATTCAGGGAGGAGCTGAAAGATTTAATGAAGAAAGGCACTTTAAAGCAGATTCTGTTAATCACGGACGGTTGTTCGAATGAGGGTGAAGATCCTGTTGCCATGGCAGCCCTTGCACGGGAACAGGGCATCACGGTCAATGTCATTGGTGTGCTCGATCAGTATGATTCTGAGGGTGGGCATGGATTACAGGAAGTGGAAGGAATCGCGCAGTCAGGCGGGGGCATCAGTCAGATTGTCCAGACCCGTCAGCTGGCGCAGACGGTGCAAATGGTCACTAAGCAGGCGATGACACAAACGATCAAGGGTGTGATCAATCAGCAATTACAGGATATCTTAGGCGATGGAGAAACGGTAGAGGATCTTCCTCCGGAAAAACGCGGCAAAGTGATGGAAGTCGTGGATGAGGTTGGAGAAACAGCTGACTTGAATGTATGTATTCTTGTTGATACGAGTGCCAGTATGAAAAACAAATTGCCGACGGTGCGAGAAGCGTTGACCGATCTGTCGCTGAGTCTGTCTGCGCGAATGGGTGAAAACCAATTTTGTCTGTTTTTATTTCCCGGGAAAAGAAAGCCGGTGCAAAAAGTGATTGCATGGACGCCGCAGCTGGACAGTATTGAGCGCGTTTTTGAGAAAATCAGCTCGCATGGTGTGACACCGACAGGACCTGCAATTAAAGAAGCTATTAAAAGCTTCGCATCGATCGCCCACAAGCGCGCATTTTATGATGGAGACGACGAGGCTTATGATGACGGACCCAGATAATCTTTGCTACGCGCCAGGTACAATGATTGTTGGCAAATGGCACCGAAATCGCTATCAGCTGATCCGGTTGCTGGGCAGTGGCGCGCAGGGCACGGTTTACTTAGGCCATTCTGGCGACGCACATCCAGTTGCCATCAAGCTGGCCAAAGATCGTTCCTCACTCATCTCGGAAGCACATATACTTGAACAGTTCGGACGGCTCCAGGGGGACCCTTTGGGGCCATCTTTATATGACAGCGATGATTGGGTCACCGGAGGCAGCACGGTTGGATTTTGTGTGATGGAGTACCTGGAGGGTACTTCTTTATCCGAAGTTTTGAAAAAAAAAGCATTTGACTGGTCGCTGGTTTATGTACTTCAATTACTGAAACAGCTGGCTCAGCTGCACAAAACCGGATATATATTTGGTGATCTGAAACCGGAAAATCTGATGCTCATACGCCCAGGCTACTCGATCCGCTGTCTGGATTTTGGCGGTGCGACCAAAATCGGCCGCTCTGTTCGTGAGTATACCGAATTCTATGATCGTGGTTACTGGGGGCTTGGAAGCAGACGGGCAGAACCTTCTTATGATCTGTTTGCATGTGCAATGATTCTTATTTATGCAGCGGCGGGACGAAGAATAACACGTTCGTCTGAACCTCAAAATCAACTGAAACACTTTATTGACAGTCAGGGAAAACTGGTGCCGTATCGGCATTTCCTTCTAAGCGCACTGAGTAGCGATTATACAAGTGCGGAACAAATGAGAAAAGAACTGGTTCGTGCGATGATGGCGGTTGAATCACATGAGCGGCACAATTCTCATGCCGCAGCTGCCCGCTATCCGCGTCCAAGAACAAAGCGCAAATCAAATGGCTGGACGCCTGCCTGGCTTGCAGCATCGATGATCATTACAGCATACATCGTCTTCGTCGTTATTTACGTGATGTAAAAAATGGGGTATCGTGAATATACGACATCATTCATGCGGCGATAGGAGAAATCAGTAATGGACTTTTCAGAGCGTGTCACGCAGTTTATTAAAAGGCATGATCTGGTTCACTCAGGCGCAAGGCTCGTGCTGGGTGTCAGTGGCGGAGCGGATTCGATGGCTCTCCTCCATTTTTTTAATTCGAAAAAAGAAACATGGCATCTGACTCTTGCTGTTTGCTCGGTTGACCACATGCTTAGAGGGGCGAGGAGTGCAGAAGATCTGAATTTTGTCGCATCATTTTGCCGCAAATGGGGTATTCTTTTTATTGGGAAAACCGTGGATGTGCAGGCACGCAGCCGTGAAAAAAAGATTAGCCTTGAAGTAGCGGCCCGTGAATTGCGTTATGAAACATTTGCTGAAGCTGTTGACTCCTTTCGCGCGGATGCGCTTGTTTTGGCGCATCATGGGGATGATCAGGTGGAGACTATGCTGATGCGGCAGGTGCGGGGGACGGTTGGCCCCGGAAGAGCAGGCATCCCTGTGCAGCGACCTTTTCATGGGAAGAGATTAATTCGCCCCTTCCTGGCACTGACTAAAGAAGAGTTGTCACGCTATTGCGTGGAACACGGCATTGATCCGCGCCAGGATGAATCGAATGCTTCGGATGCACACACAAGAAATCGCTTCAGAAAATACGTACTTCCCTTTCTGAAACGTGAGAATCCCGAGGTTCATCTGAAATTTCAATATGAAAGCGAACGAATGACCGAGGATGAAGCATTGCTGCGACAATTGGCGGAGGAAAAGCTTGCCAGCGTGATGCTCAGCAAAAGAAACACAGAATGCACGCTTTCTATACCCGATTTTCTGAGTATCCATCCGGCTTTACAAAGACGAATAATTCATCTACTATTATGTTATCTGTACACAAATCAAAAGCTGCAGCCGATGCACCAGCCAATACATATAGAACAATCATTACAATTGCTGCGCTCTGAGCGTTCGTCAGGCTGTATTTTTCTTCCGCATGGTCTGGTCGCCAGAAAATCCTATAATTGCTGCCAAATCGGGTTTTCACGGAAGCGCGACATCGAACCCAGGCAAAAGATCATTCTTGTTCCGGGACAGACGGAATTTTTGACTGGTATCTTTGATACCGTTTACGTGAGTACTGAATCAGTGCGGGGTGGTGCTTCGGTAGGTGGTGACAGTCTCATTATTGAAGAAGATGATGCTGTTTTCCCTCTTTACGTGCGGACATGGCGCGAGGGTGACCGTATGCGTCCGAACGGGATGACGGGTATTCAGAAAGTGCAACGCATATTTATAAATGAAAAAATTGATCGTATGCAGCGAATGGTGTGGCCTGTAATAACGGACGCAAAAGGGCGTGTGCTTTGGCTGCCATTGTTGAAGAGGGGGGTCCCGTTTCCATCTCCTCCATATTCAGAGAAAAAAAATTATATAAAACTTAAATTCATACCGTTTTCGGATTTTGGGAGGACTCAGGGATGAAGGAAGACATCAAGGAAATATTAATTACGGAAGAGGAGATCCGGAGCAAGGTACATGAATTTGGGGCAAAGCTGTCCGCGGAATACGCAGATACATTTCCCTTGGTCATCGGTGTGCTCAAGGGTGCGCTTCCCTTTATGGCGGATCTGATCAAGAGTATTACGACCCCGATTGAAATTGATTTTATGGATGTCTCCAGCTATGGGAATTCTACGGTTTCCTCAGGCGAAGTGAAAATTCTTAAGGATCTGGATACATCTGTGGAAAACAGAGATATTCTGATTATTGAGGATATTATTGACAGCGGACTGACCCTGAGCTACCTGGTCGAATTATTTAAAACGAGAAGGGCAAAATCAATTAAAATCGTGACGCTGCTCGATAAGCCGTCCGGGAGGAAAGCGGATATTGTTCCCGACCTGTCAGGATTTACAGTTCCTGATGCGTTTCTGGTGGGCTATGGACTGGATTATGCGGAAAAATACCGAAATCTTCCATACATTGGTATACTGAAGCCTGAAATATACAGGAAATAAAAAACGTTTTGTACAGTATCTTTTTGTACTGTGGGAATGTATATAATTTTAAGGCTAGTGTATAAGCAATCAATATGAAGCGTTTTTCAATATTTTTGCAACCTGTTTGCTCAATGCAATTGGTTTGGCGGCTACATTGCTATGTGGTACTATAAAGTATGATTTGCTTTTAGAGCGGGAGGAGGTAAGGCATGAATCGACTTTTTAAAAACATTATTATATATTTATTTATTGCTTTAGTGATCATCGGCATCGTCAGTTGGCTGACAGAAACCAACAGAACTGTAAAACCGATGACTTACAGCGCTTTTCAAACCAACTTAAGCAAAGGAAACGTGGATGAACTCACCTTACAACCGGAGGGCAGCGTTTACTCGGCAACAGGGCATTTGAAGAGTGCTGATAAAAATACAACTTTCAAAGCGTATCTGCCTGCGAGCGACAAAGCGGTAAATCAGGTGACTGATCTGGCGAACCAGTTGAATCTGGATGTGAAACCCGCAGAACGGACAAGCGGCTGGATTACATTTGTGACCTCGCTCATCCCCTTTGCCATTATTTTTTTCCTGATTTTCTTCCTTTTGAACCAGGCACAGGGCGGCGGCGGCCGAGTGATGAACTTTGGCAAAAGCAAGGCGAAGCTGTACTCTGAGGATAAAAAGAAAGTGACCTTCAGAGACGTTGCCGGTGCAGATGAGGAAAAGCAGGAACTGGTGGAGATCGTCGATTTTCTGAAAGACCCGAGAAAGTTCGTTGCACTTGGTGCCAGAATTCCGAAGGGTGTTTTGCTTGAGGGGCCTCCCGGTACCGGTAAAACATTGCTCGCACGTGCTGTTGCGGGCGAAGCCGGTGTGCCGTTTTTCTCCATAAGCGGTTCGGATTTTGTTGAAATGTTCGTCGGTGTCGGCGCGTCCCGTGTTCGGGATCTGTTTGACCAAGCAAAAAAGAATGCACCATGTATTATTTTTATTGATGAAATTGACGCGGTCGGCCGTCAGCGCGGTGCGGGTCTCGGCGGCGGTCACGATGAACGTGAGCAGACTTTGAATCAGCTGCTTGTTGAAATGGATGGCTTCGGGGCAAACGAAGGGATTATCATCATTGCGGCAACGAACCGACCGGATATTCTTGACCCGGCACTTTTGCGTCCGGGGCGCTTTGACCGCCAGATTCCCGTCAATCGTCCGGATCTTATTGGCCGTGAAGCTGTGCTTCGCGTTCATGCACGCAACAAACCACTGGCAAAAGAAATTGACTTGAAGACAGTGGCAAAACTGACACCGGGATTTTCCGGGGCTGACCTGGAAAATCTGTTGAACGAAGCAGCGCTCGTTGCTGCGCGTGCCAACAAAAAAGTCATTAATATGGAAGACATTGACGAAGCTGTTGAACGCGTGATCGCCGGTGTTGCCAAGAAATCGCGTGTTATTTCGAAAAAAGAGCAAAATATTGTTGCTTACCACGAATCGGGTCATACGATTATCGGTCTGGCACTGAAAGGCGCTGATGAAGTGCATAAGGTGACCGTCATTCCGCGTGGTCAGGCGGGCGGTTATACAGTCTCGCTTCCCAAAGAAGATCGCTATTTCATGACTAAACCGGAATTGCTGGAAAAAATTTGCGGACTGCTCGGAGGACGCGTTGCGGAAGAGATTACTTTCGGTGAAATTTCGACTGGTGCAAGCAATGATCTGCAGCGCGTAACGAATTTAGCGCGTCGAATGGTGACGGAATTCGGCATGAGCGATAAGCTTGGACCGATGCAGTTTGGGAACAATGACAGCGGCCAGGTTTTCCTTGGGCGTGATATTCAAAATGAACAGAACTACAGTGATGCCATTGCATTTGAAATCGATCAGGAAGTACAGCGTATCGTGAAGGATGAATATGAACGATGCAAGCAACTGCTTCTTGAGCATCGAGACAAACTGGAATTGATTGCCCAGACGCTGCTTAAAGTGGAAACATTGGAAGAAGAGCAGATTAAATCACTGTACGAAACGGGTAAATACATTGAACCAAGCAAAAATCGCTATGCTTCTTCGAAGACGGATCATGAAGAAGAAGCCCCTTCATCAGAGCCATCTGAATCTGCGGCTGAACCGGGGACAAATCTTAAAGTAACGATCCATCCGAAAGATGAAGAGGCAATCCAAAAAACGGCCGAAGCGACGAAGCCGTCTGAATCCGAGAAGAAAGATGATGACGGCGATAAGCTTTAATGTTTAAGCGGATTGAGCGTATATGTGATAAAAGGAGGCTTCTCTGGATGGGGGTGCCTCCTTTTTGCAGGTTAAAAAAGCTTTTACCCGTTCAGGCAACAATTCTGATAAGCAAACGGGTAAACAGGGGGAAACGGCGATGATTTTTGTTTGTGATGTTGGAAACACACATATAGTGCTCGGTACATTTGACGAAGGAAAGCTAACCCATCATTGGCGCGTGTCAACGGATCGCGAGCGAACAGAAGATGAATTCGGTATGCTGATCCATGAACTTTTCACGTATTCAGGGCTTTCTTTTTCCCACTTTAACGGAGTTGTTCTTTCATCGGTAGTTCCGTCCGTTATGTTTGCACTTGAACGTTTATGCACAAAGTATTTTCATCTGAAGCCGATCATTGTTGGCCCGGGGATTAAGACGGGATTGAATATAAAATATGATAATCCGAAAGAACTCGGTGCAGACTTAATTGTAAACGCTGTTGCGGCAGTCCATGAATACCAGGCACCGATTATTGTCATTGATTTCGGGACAGCCACCACTTATTCCTATATTGATGAACAAAAGGGGTATATCGGCGGGGCGATTGCACCAGGCATTGATATTGCAACTGAAGCACTTTACGAAAGGGCATCTAAGCTGCCAAGAATTGAGATAGTAAAACCCCCCAGCATCATCGGACGCAATACGATTCATGCCATGCAGTCCGGTGTGCTTTTCGGCTATGTCGGACAAGTGGAAGGTGTTGTCACTCGAATGAAAAGACAGGCAGTGGTCAACCCGGTGGTGGTAGCAACCGGAGGGCTTTGCACGCTGATTGCTCATGAGACGGATATAATTGATCATGTTGACCCACTGTTAACACTCAAAGGACTTTTTCTTATCTATCAACGTAATTGCTGATCTATAAAAGGCCATGTGAATGGACACTGGCTCACTCATGAAAAGTGCCGGTTTTCATCACGGGGTTCAGAGACTTGTGAAAAGTAAATCGAAAAACAAAAGTAATGGTGTCAATCTAAAAGAAAGAGGTGAATAAAATGGGTGACTATTTTATTAAGGCTCTGGCGTGTGACGAGAAGCTGAGAGTGATCACTTCGATAACAACCGAAACCATAGGAGAAGCGCAAAAGCGGCATGGTACTTGGCCAACGGCCACGGCAGCATTGGGCAGAACAATGACCGCAACAATGATGATGGCGGCGCAGGAGAAAGGCGATAAAAAAGTGACTGTTACCGTTCAAGGTGGCGGGCCAATCGGTGCGATTGTTGCGGATGCCAATACAGAGGGGCAGGTGCGGGGCTATGTAACCAACCCCGAAGTCCATTTTCAACTGAATGCGCATGGAAAGCTTGATGTGGCACGCGCAGTCGGAAATACCGGTTTTCTCAGTGTTGTCAAAGACATTGGATTAAGAGACAATTTTATTGGGCGCGTGCCGATGACTTCCGGTGAAATCGGTGATGACTTCACTTATTACTTTGCGCGATCTGAACAAGTGCCCTCTGCAGTAGGAGTCGGCGTTCTGGTCAGCCCGGACCAGTCAGTTAAGGCATCGGGTGGATTCATTGTTCAAGTACTGCCCGGAGCGGAGGACGCAGTAATCAGCAGGCTGGAAGAACGACTGAACACTATACCCCCGATCTCCAAGTTAATTGATGCCGGGCATTCTCCGGAAGAACTGCTTGATGACCTTTTTCCGGACAGGGACTATAAGGTATTGCAAAAAAAACCGGTGGCCTTTCACTGCGGGTGTTCTAAAGAAAAGTTTGCCGGATCAATCGCCGGCATTGGTGCAAAGGAAATTCAGGCGATGATCGATGAAGACGGCGGAGCGCAAATCACTTGCCAGTTTTGCCAAACGCACTACACTTTTACCGCTGACGAATTAAGAAAACTGCTCCCGAGTCACTAACAGATTGCATTGTGTGCGCAAATTCTGCGTATCACTATTATTGACGGTCCGCACACTTACTGATAATATAATATATAAATCTCATCTGACAACTGAGGATTATAAGGAGGATGGAAAATGACTGTTGCAAATTCGGTTACTGAATTAATTGGGAATACACCGATTGTCCGTTTGAACCATTTGACGGATGAAAATGATGCGGAACTCTATGCAAAACTGGAATATTTTAACCCGGGCAGCAGTGTTAAAGACCGCATTGCGCTGGCAATGATCGAAGCGGCGGAAAAAGAAGGAAAACTAAAACCAAATGATACGATTATCGAACCGACCAGCGGCAACACAGGTATCGGTCTGGCACTTGTGGCGGCTGTAAAGGGATATAAAGCCATTTTGGTCATGCCGGAGACGATGAGTATTGAACGGCGCAAATTATTTAAAGCCTACGGGGCAGAGGTTATTCTGACGCCAGGTGCACAGGCGATTAAGGGCTCAATTGCGAAGGCTCAGGAACTTGCAAAAGAAAAGGGGTATTTCCTTCCGCAACAGTTCAAAAATCCTGCTAACCCTACAATACATTATGAAACAACCGGAAAAGAAATCACGGAAGCATTTGATTCGTTAGATGCTTTTGTGGCCGGTGTCGGAACCGGTGGTACGCTCAGCGGCAGTGGCAAGGCCCTGAAGGAAAAATTCACGGACATTCGTATCTATGCAGTTGAGCCGAAAGATTCTCCGGTATTAAACGGAGGCAAGGGTGGTCCGCATAAGATTCAAGGCATCGGTACGGGCTTCATTCCGAATACACTGGATACGGAAATCTACGATGAAGTGATTGATGTAGCGAATGAACAGGCATTTGAGTATGCCCGTCTGGCTGGCAAAAAAGAGGGCGTTCTGGCCGGTATTTCCGGAGGCGCTGCGATTTACGGTGGCGTTCAGGTAGCAAAGAAACTTGGTAAGGGTAAAAAAGTCCTTGTCATTGTCCCGGATAATGGAGAACGTTATTTGAGTACACCGCTGTATCAAGTTGAAGATTAAAATGTGTGGGCCGTCTTAAACACACAGGATCAGCTGAGAACAATATATAGAATTCTGAAGGACCGGGCGCTGTTGCTCGGTTTTTTTCTTGTACTATAAGAAAGTTTAAAATTCAGCAAATTATCGTATAAGTGCGATGGCGACTTTGGCTTCGCCAGAGGCTTGGCAAAGCCAAGTTTTCTAGCAAGTAAATAAAGTATAAGATTTTGACCCATATGAAAACCAATAAACCAGTGTCTTACCGAAAATCAAAGCGAAGGTGCGCTGGCGCCTGCGGAGCATTCCTGTTGATCAGCGAGCCTAGGAAGACCCCGCAGGAATTTACCTGCCCACGGAGGCTTCCGGATCGCCCGCGGCAAGTGAGCAGTCGTAGCGGTAATGCATCAACAGGCATAAAACAATAAATCATAGTCGGAGATGGGGGACCGGTCGTTTTTTACCACGCTCATAAGTGAACATGCAGATTGTTTATGCCTTTTGGTCTGCTGAACAATTCGCTGATCTGCTGAAGTACAGGATGGCTTTCGTTGTCAACCTTGCGAATCAGTCAGTTGAAAAATGGTTTCTGCACGAACAATAAAAAGGTACCGCAGGATGCAGCCTGGTGCATCCGGAAATTCATTTTAACTTTGATTAAGCGTCTTTTTCGCTAAGGCTGGTCAGCTATCTGTGCTATACTGTTTTTATTAAGCGAAGATTTCAGGAGGATCATATAGCCTGTGAATACCTTTCATCTTTCACCTTACCATCTACTTCAGATCAGAGATAAAACGATTGACTATCGAAAAAAGACTGTAATTATGGGCATATTGAACGTGACTCCGGATTCCTTCTCCGATGGCGGACGTTTCAACCAGGCAGATCTGGCAGTGGAGCATGCGCTGGAGATGGAACATGAAGGCGCTGACATTATCGATGTCGGCGGAGAATCAACACGGCCCGGACATACACCGATTACTGCGGATGAAGAAATTGCCCGTGTCGTTCCGATGATTAAGGCGATTCGCAAGGCAACCGACATCCCGCTTTCGATCGACACTTATAAGGCGGAAACGGCGGAACGAGCGCTTGATGCCGGTGCCGATATTATTAACGATGTCTGGGGAGCCAAGGTTGATGCGAATATGGCGAAGGTAGCTGCCGAGTTTCAGGCACCAATTATTCTCATGCACAATCGTGATGATAATCATTATCAGGATATTATTGAAGATATGAAAAGCGATCTGCGAGAAAGTATTACAATTGCCCTGAATGCCGGTGTTGCACCTGAGAAAATTATTCTTGATCCCGGGATTGGTTTTGCGAAGGATTACAGGCAGAATCTCTATGTCATGAATCATCTTGAGGCTTTTCATGAATTGGGTTATCCCCTTCTGCTCGGTACATCACGTAAGGGATTTATCGGAAAAACATTAAATTTAACTGTGGATCGTCGTGTAGAGGGTACTGGTGCGACTGTTTGCCTCGGAATTGCCAAGGGATGTCAGCTGATGCGTGTGCATGATGTTCTTCCGATTGCGCGTATGGCGAAAATGATGGACGCAATGATGCGGGAGGCAGACATTGGCTGATAGAATACGCTTAAATCGGATGCAGTTTTATGGTTACCACGGCGTCTTGCCCGAGGAGAGGAAACTGGGTCAGCTTTTTGCTGTCGATCTGGAATTGAGCTGCGATTTGTATCAGGCCGGGACAACCGATCAGCTTGATCAAACGGTGAATTACGCTGCTGTTTTTGATCAGGTGAAAGAAATTGTCGAGGGACCTCCGTTTATGCTCATTGAGGCACTGGCGGAAAACATTGCAGAGCGTGTCTTGATCAGCTTTTCAAAAGTAACGAAATGCCTGGTCAAAGTCATGAAACCGAATCCACCGATTGCGGGTCATTATGAATCAGTTTCCGTAGAAATTGAGCGTTCCCGAACGACCGCTTATCTGGGACTTGGATCAAATATTGGCAATCGGGAAAGTTATCTGGAACGTGCGCTCGAGGCGTTGCAAGCGGAACAAAAGATTAGAGTAGTGCATTGCTCGTCCATATATGAAACGGAGCCTTATGGCCCGGTCCGGCAACCTGATTTTTTAAATATGGTCGCGCAGGTTGAAACGTTCTTTCCCCCGCTTCCTTTCTTGAGAAAACTGCAGGAGATTGAGACTGCGCTGAGCCGGGCGAGGGAAGTGCATTGGGGACCGAGAACGATTGATCTTGATCTTTTAGTTTTTGGTCAAAAGGTGACCTGCTCTGAAGCGTTGTCACTGCCCCATCCGGAAATTGCGCGTCGTGCATTTGTCCTCAAACCGCTTGTTGAGATTGCGCCTCATTTGGTCGTTCCGGGTCTCCATCGATCAGTCATGGATTTGTGGCAAAATCTCAATGGGGGAGAGGATGTGCAATTATGGAGAACGAACAATGGGGGAGGAAAATTCGGGCTTTTCGAAAATTAAAAGGATACACTCAGGCCGCACTTGCTAAGGAATTAGGCATTTCTCTGACACTTTTGGGAGAAATTGAAAGAGAAAGCCGGGAGCCCGAAGCAGAACTTGTGATCAAAATTTGTGATACGCTGGGAATAACCCTTCAGGAAATGAAGGAATTAACGATGAAGAAGGGATAATTTGATGCTAAAGATCGGTTCAATTGAAATGAAAAATCGAGTCGTGCTCGCACCGATGGCCGGCGTCTGCAACTCAGCGTTCCGTTTGATCGCCAAACGCTTTGGCACGGGTCTTGTCTGTGCCGAAATGGTTTCTGACCGCGGCATCATTCATCATAATCAGCGGACTTTGGATATGCTTTACATTGACGAACGTGAGAAACCGCTCAGCCTGCAGATCTTTGGTGGTTCCAAAGAAACACTTGTTCAGGCTGCAAAATATGTGGATCAGCATACGAATGCGGATATCATTGACATAAACATGGGGTGCCCGGTACCGAAAGTAACAAAATGTGATGCCGGTTCACGATGGCTGCTTGATCCGGACAAGATATATGAAATGGTTGCGGCGGTAGTTGATGCGGTAGAAAAACCGGTAACCGTTAAAATGCGCAAAGGCTGGGACGACGATCATATCTATGCTGTGCGTAACGCTCAGGCGGTTGAGTGTGCGGGTGGGAGCGCGGTAGCCATTCACGGTCGTACCCGCGTGCAGATGTATGAAGGCCGTGCGGACTGGGAGATCATTCGTCGGGTTAAAGAGTCCGTAAGCATTCCGGTGATTGGCAATGGAGATATTCGGACACCGATGGACGCGAAGCGGTTGCTTGATGAAACCGGGGTAGATGGTGTCATGATTGGTCGTGCCGCGCTGGGTAACCCATGGCTGCTCTATCGGACAGTAAAATACTTGGAGAGCGGCGTGTTGCCTCCGGAACCGACGGCAAAGGAAAAAGCGGAGGTCTGCCTGATCCACTTCGATCAACTGGCGAAACTGAAGGGTGAACACATTGCGTCGCTTGAAATGCGCAAACATGCTGCGTGGTATATGAAAGGACTGCGCGGCGGCAATGAGGTGCGCAAGCAGATTAATCAGTGTGGGACAGCCGCTGAGCTGCGGCAGATTCTTATTGATTTCAGGGATCGGCTGTCGTATGATTTACCGGTAACGGTCTGAGGTTGACAGTCATTTTTTAATTCTCTATAATTCGATTAGATATCCAAACTGCCGGTGGTATTACTGGCAGTTTTCTTTATACTGAAACTTTTAAGGATTGTCGCAAGGTAACTTAGACTTCGCCTGTGCTGGAGGGATTTGGCGAAGCTAAGTTTTCTCATACTGCAGTTGGAAGATCATTGGATTTAGGCTTTTGTGATGCTGCAGGATATACAACTGGAGGTAGAACAATAATGAGTCAGGAAGTAGATCTGACCGATCAGCTTCAAGCCAGGCGCGAGAAGCTGAAGGTTTTGACTGAACAAGGAATTAATCCGTTTGGCGGCCGTTATGAGCGTACGCATGATACGGCGCAAATTCGTTCGTTATACGCAGACAAAGATGCGGAAACGCTTGAGGCTGAAGCTCTGCCGGTGGTTATGGCCGGCCGGCTGATGGCAAAGAGGCGCAAAGGCAAAGCGGGTTTTGCTGATATCCAGGACTTCGGTGGCCGGATTCAGTTGTATATTCGCAAAGATGCCGTCGGAGAAGAGCAGTACGAAATTTTCAAACATATTGATATTGGCGATTTTGTCGGTGTTGAAGGTACGGTATTTAAGACACATGTTGGCGAACTCTCGATAAAAGTAAACAATTTCAGCATTCTTTCTAAAGCGATGCGTCCGCTTCCGGATAAGTTTCATGGCTTGAAGGATGTTGAACAACGTTATCGTCAGCGCTATCTGGATCTTATTGTGAATCCTGAAGTGCGTGAAACATTTATTCTTAGAAGCAAGGTGATTAAGGCCATCCGGGATGAACTTGACGGCCAAGGCTATCTGGAAGTTGAAACGCCAACCATGCACTCCATTCCGGGTGGGGCGGCGGCGAGGCCGTTCATCACACATCACAATGCACTGGACATGGATCTTTATATGCGAATCGCGATCGAATTGCATTTGAAACGGCTGATTATTGGCGGATTTGAAAAGGTATATGAAATCGGTCGTGTTTACCGCAACGAAGGTGTCTCAACGAAACATAATCCTGAGTTCACGATGATGGAACTCTATACTGCTTATCAGGATCTGCGCGATGTGATGGAACTGACTGAGAACCTGATCGCTTCAGTCGCTGAAAAAGTACTTGGTACTATGGAAATTACGTACGGTGAAACAAAAGTTAATTTAACCCCCCGCTGGCGTCGTGTACATATGGTAGACGCCATTAAAGAAGAGACCGGTGTTGATCTGTGGCCGCAAATGACCGATGAAGAAGCACGCCAGCTGGCTGTGGAACATGGCGTCGCTGTAAAAGATGATATGACCTATGGTCACGTTGTCAATGAATTTTTTGAACAAAAAGTGGAAGAAACATTGATTCAGCCAACCTTTATATATGGACATCCGGTTGTCATTTCTCCGCTGGCAAAAAAAGATCCGAAAGATCCGCGGTTCAGTGACCGATTTGAGCTGTTTATTGTAGGAAGGGAACATGGTAACGCCTTCAGTGAGCTAAACGATCCAATTGATCAGCGTGAGCGCTTTGAAGCGCAAATGCGTGAACGTGAAGCTGGAAATGACGAAGCACAAATCATTGACGAAGATTTTCTTGAAGCGATGGAATACGGTATGCCGCCAACCGGTGGTCTCGGCATTGGTATTGACCGTTTGGTTATGCTGCTGACGAATTCAGCATCGATTCGTGACGTATTGCTTTTTCCACAAATGAGAAGAAAAGATTAATAAAAATAATTCGATTTAGTCTGCATGCGATGTGCAGACATTTTTTATACGCTTAAATTTGCAATTTAAGCGTATTACTTTAGAAGAAAGGAGATGTCTCAAAAAAATCTATTGACGATGGGATATCCTTTAAAATATGTGCGTTTTGGAATTTAGTGCGCGGGTGGCGGACTCCTGTGAAGCGTTTCTTCTGATCGCAAGTCAAAGGGGCCCCCGCACCGCTGCAGGATCGTCCACGGTCGTCTCTGTTGATGCGGGCGGAGCGCAGTATAAGTTGATACCCTTTTGGGGCAGCTTCTTCCTGTATGGCGGATTTGTGGTAAATGATTAAAACGGTGCAGAGAAATAATTGAGAAAGTGAGCGGCAATTCATCTACTGCTATATTATTGACAAATGAGAAATATGCTGATAATATTCTTTTGTTACCGGTTAAATAGTCAATTGTATTGACATGCAGTTCCGGTTTATGTATAGTAAATAATATCGTTTTTGATTTTGAACACTTTTTATTGAGCACTTGATTTTTTGTGGACTACCTGTTGACATGTGATTGATTACTTGATAAAATGTTCAAGTCGCTTCAGAAACGACAGCGAAG
>NZ_JAMAST010000016.1 GCF_023336505.1 Sporolactobacillus mangiferae
GCCAATCACCTTTCTCTCCTCCCTTTATTCAAACTCGAATGACCTTTCAACAATATTTATACCTACACCCGTTAAAGTGCCTTCATCAAAATCATACTCATCTGAAAGAATATATAAATTGGGCATTACATTGAACTTTCGACCGTTTCCATACGTTCTATAGTGTGGCACTTCATTTATTAAATTTGTCATCTTTTTTCCATTCTTATATAAGACACCCGGTCTAATTGAAACCGAGTATTGTAGAATTTCTCGACGAATTTCTCGTCTTCGATCTTGATCCTTATCAGTTTCAAGTAATTTAAATAAATCGACCTTATCATCATAAAAAATCTTGGGAATCACTTGGAAGGAGTCAATATCCCGTAATAGTTTTTGTGACTGTTGGGCCGAGAGTTCGTAAGGTTCACTAAATCGTTCCTCCATTTCGCTCAATGAATTTTGAAATCGCTCTAAAAATTCAGTGCCAATGAGCTTCTCTTTTGAATATAATTTATCTACTAATGCTACTTTAGAGGATTCACCAATGACTCTGTCGTGGAAGGGTTCAAGCATCATTAAACCATTCGCCACTATTTTTTTATCATAGACATGACCAGAATCGCTGGGATTTTTTGTATAGATATAAATGTTTGGTTCATGTTTATCTAGATTTCTACGTCGATAGCACCGCCCAAAACGTTGAAACAAGCTATCTAAAGTTGAAATTTCTGTGTGCAATTCATCAAAATCAATATCTATGGATGCTTCAACAAGTTGAGTGGTTACCCATATACCCTCGCTTTCTTCTTTATCAAACCGTTGTATGGCTTTCTCCAGCATGTTTCGATGTTTTTGAATATAGTGGGCATGAAGTAAATGAATCTTTTTCGCATGAGAACGGAGACTATTATATAAATCAATTGCTTTTCTTACCGTATTGCATATAATGAGTATTTTTTTGGTTTTCCCACTTTCTAAAATTGAACTCAATCCGAATTCAATGGGTTCATGCACGAGAAATGGCTTATGTCTACTTGCCAGTACTGGATCATAAAAGGTTTTCATAACTACATCTTTTTGAGAAATAATTCCTCGATTAAACATTTCTTCAAGATAGATTCTTGGAAGAGTTGCAGTCATGATCAAAAAACATCCACCTATTTGATGAATCATTTCCAAAGCACGAATTAGCACAGCAACAATTTTGGGATCGTACGCTTGAATTTCATCGATAATCACAGCTGAATAGGCCATTGTAGCATAGTATTTTTCATAACCCAAAAAAAGAAATGGAAATTTTAGAATTTGATCAATAGTAGTGAATAATAACTTACTGGCCAAATTGCGTGACTGATCACTGATAACCTCCCAATTTTCAACATTATGTTCATCTAGAAAATTAACGCTTGTTGAGTGCATCAGCCCAACATTTTGATACCCCATATTATATACACGGTCATATAATGCATTAATACTTACACGAATTGGTAAAGTAAAAAAAGTCTTCTTTTTTCCTGCCCACATGAGTCCTGCTTCTGTTTTACCGATGCCGGTTTGTGCTATTAAAATAAGATTTTTATTTTTATTTTGGCTAGCGAACCTTTGGATTTCTCGCAAATGATAGCCTAACTGTTGCATTCTTTTTTTCACTATTTCACTCAAATCTACTTTAGCATCAATTTCTATTTTCACATGTGCTGAAGCTGCGTGATCAAGCCGGTGTAACAAGCCTTTAATTAAAATGTAGGTTAAATAGTAAGGATCGTCAGGCCTTATTCTAGAATTTGGATTCATCATGATAATTGGTGATTTATTAGCCTGTGTCTCATGATATATTGGACAATTAAAATCATATTCAATCTGAGATGACTTCTTTCTCAAATCCACTTCCCATATTTCAGAGAGTTTTAATTCACCTGGATATAGGTTTTGTTTTTCATGATGATAAGCAATCGCTTGAACGAGTATCTTTTTTTCAATCCGCGTGAGGTGATATTCTTTCAAAGGTAAATACAACGGTGATAAAAATCCATGTGGTTCATAATCTAAATCTGATTTATTGAATGGTTTCCCCAATGCCTTCTTAATATTTTCTTGAAAAGGAGTGTACACTTTCCCAAAATCATGATATAACGCCGCAAGTCTCAGGATTTCCCATTGATGTTCTGTTAATAAAAACGAATAGTCAGATTTAAGGGTATCTAGCCTGCTCAGTAGCTGACTTGTATGTTCCTTTAGTGATTCTCCAGATGGCAGCGGTTCAGACTTTGCGTAAAACATTTATATCCCTCCAAATAAAAAAAGAGGTTATGACCTCTTCTTTAGATATTCCAAAACACAGGATGTCCGTCCTGATCAACAAAAGCCTCCGTTAATACAGTCTCAGTATTTAGAAAACGAGGGAAAGTTACATAAATGCTCGGTATCTTTCTCCATTGACGTATACCATTGATAACTTCATAGGTCCAATTCAGTTGATACGGAATTCCATCAAGAGATAGGTCATTGTAGACATACTTTTCAGGGATGTACATTGAGTATTGATGAATACTAACCTCATCCGTTTCTTTAACCTCAACAAAGGCCGGATTGTCTAACAATACAGCTAAATCTTCGTAACGTCCAATACTCAATGCACTATCCGATGCTGACAAGGAGTAAAAAATTTGTTGAAGAATTGATTCTTCAGCAGTAATGTGAATTAATAATTCAACATGAAACAACATGTGTGAATACAACGGCATTGACGTCATTTGTGCATTTGAATAGTTAGGCGCCGTAGAGAGTCCGTCCATAATAATCGGAAATGCAGGACCTTTTTTCACCATATATGTTTTTCTATAATCAACAACCTTTGACTCATAGTTACCTTGAATACTGATCGCCATCGGAATTAATCGATCCGCATGAAGCAAAGCGTGAATCATTCCTTTAATCACAGAGTATGGAGGAAGAGGATACGTTTCTGTAACTTTTCGAGAAAATGGTTTAGTGTAACATGCCGTTTCTTGAAATAATTTCAATCTCAATGCTTTCATTCGCGCTCAGCTCCGTAAAATGCATACACCTCTTCTTCAAGAAACCGGTAAAAATCATCCACTGATCCCTTATCCGCAATCTGACTAAATTCATTTTCATTTTCAAAGTATCCTGATACAACACCAATTTTAGTTTGATCTTTCACCGAATTTCCGAATAAAGACAAATGAGTTGTATCAATAAGCTCTGGTAAGTTCAAGTTGTTGACTGTCCCGTCTTTAAGAGATACGCGGCCAAGAAAAAAGGGATTAGCAATAGGATAAATGCCTCCGATAATAAAAAGTGGTGAAAGATTCTCTTGTCGCCCACGTATTTCTCGATTAAGAAATTTAGTGATTTGAAGGAATTGAAGAACACGCTCTGTTTTTTGCTGCTGATCGAGCTCAATTTCACCGTCAACACCGATTTTTTTCAAGTCAATAGTTACCGTGTAAGCATATAAGCTTGTATGCTGTTCTATTGTTGCCAAATTGGCATTTTCACCAATTCTATTTGCGAGACCCATATTATTTAAAAACTCGAGATCACTCCGATATGGTTCAAGTGAAAAAGCATGACTAAGACGCACTACCGCAGATCTTTTATCAGCACCTTCTTTTGCCCTTGTTTTCATATAGCCAAACAAATCCATTTCAACAGAGTCACGTATTGTAGCATCCGCTTTAAATTGAATCACACCTTGAGACTTATCAACAACATTTAAATTCCAATCAAATAGTTCATTTCCTAAACGAACAATATCATACCGAATACTTTGCCGCGACGCAAATGAATAGATATCTCCCGTTCCCCTATGATACTTTTTTAATTCAGAGATATTTGCTGTTCCCTCACCATAGTTTAGTGAACCCGCTTTAAATATTGCTGTGAATGTAATCGATTTATTTTTGTTCATTGTGTGATTCCCCCTTTGATATCTGTTCCGAATTTACTCGAACCTCATTCTCATTTGAGATGAGTCCGGCGATCCATGCATTGGCAACTGTTTCAAAATCCATATCTTTTTCATAAAGAAGTTCAAGTAGTATAGAAGGCATTTCACTATCGGAAGAAATATAGAGTCTCATTGCAGTATCCATAAAAGTATTTTTATCACCTGATCGTACGGCGTTTAGCAAACGATAAGCCATACCTCTTATTTTGTTTTCATTTACTTTTCGCTCCAAAAGCATCTTATTCTTAATTTTCACTCCACTAAGATATAAGTGCCACACACGTTTTTTTTCAATAATTTTGTCCATTTTCACTCCCTCTTTCACCTCTTGATTATATTTCTGATTTAAATGACGAAGGATTATACCAAAAATCGCCTCTTTAGAAGAGTATCCTGATGCAATCTTTTCCCTCAATAAATCGAAAATCACGTACTTTGAATCCTCATATGATAGTATTGCATGTAGGAGTGGCCACCTTGAACGATAGGATAGAAATCTAAAGAATTCTCCGTCATTTTTCAAAAGCTTTGCCAATGCAGGGGTAAGCATCATATAATTCAATATTGTTTTTTTGGAACGATAATCAGATGAATATTCAAGAATTAAGTAATTATTTAATGTGTGGGCTGCTTTTTTTTCTTCGGCTGTTAATGAGTCGAAAATTATTTCATCAAATGCCTTATCTTTCTTTAGCCCTGAAAGATAGATGTTATTCACGTTCAACAATCCTTTAAACGTATCTTCCTTTTGTATGAAAAGCGAACGGCCATGAAAAATGGAGGCCCCTGCAGGACTACAGAATAAGACTAATTTTGCCAATGAACTGATTGGTGGCATGATATTCTTTCTAGCATCCCAAACAAAATTCCGACCATTTTTTTCTCCTAATACAAGTGGTGAAAAATGAGCTTCATACAATTTATCAAGACCAAGTTGATCATCAAAAAAGCTGCATTTGTTAATGTTTTTTTTCATATATTCTTTCATTGAATCAACGCTCTTTTTTTTAAAAGCTTGACGAAGGGGTAAAAATAATGGTTGAACTTTCACACAATCATCCAAAAAGTCCATGATTTTTTTTTCAGTCGACGTTTCCAATAAATTGTTCAGATCCCATTCTTTCAGTATTGGATCTACGTAGTCTTTTTTGAAAACGTCACATTGTTCGCTCACAGACAATTTATTTTTCGATACATTAATAAAAGAAGGTTGTCCAAAATACGGGCCAAAAATCACTGCTTTAACAAAATTTAGAGTTAACTTGTTGTTAACAACAGGGGCATGCAAACTTTGTTTGTAATTTTCAATCAATTGGTTGCCATTATCTTCATAGATTTCTAGTTCCAGTATCTTTTCACCTAAGTGAATAATGGTTTGTCCTTCTTCATTATTCAGAAAGTATTTTTGGATTTTGGACTTCAAAAAATCCCTAATTTCTTTATCAAGATCTTTTTTTGTTTTTTTATCATACTTCCATTTCGAAACCAATAAATCAACTTTTCTGGACTCACGATCCGCCACACTATACTCTTTTATGAAATAGTTAAAGAAAGCTTCCGGTAAAGCCTCAAGATGCTCTCTCGTTAACAAAAAACCATCATGATTAATAGTAATTGGTAACGCCGTGCACTTTTTAAGAATGCGATACAAACCAATAATCCCCTGATTAATCATCCAATCACCGAGCCTTAAGCGAACCACCAATCTTACCACCTCCTTTATCCCAATAAATCAACCATGCCAAAACCTAACTGAGATCTGAGTGAGCACCCATTTTTGTATAGATACTCTAAATCTCTGATGTCCCCTTCTATTAAGAAATCTCCTGTATTTGTTGTAAAGTATAAATAATCTTTTATATCTTGATGAAAATTTTCTTTAATGACCATTTTCTTCATCCGTATTGTCCTAAAAATTAATGGTCGATAAAGATCCCTATTTTCACTTGATCTTAATCGTTTTTGCATTATGATATTAAATTCCCGCTCAAAATTCGCCTGATTAAAGAGAACTGGCTTCCCTTCCTTATCTTCTACCAAAATTGGTGACAAAGTAGTCATCCAAATGCGGCTGCTGCTGATCTGCTTTTCTCTGAGCAATTCAAATTTACTGAGATTCATAGAATACTTCTTGTAGAGATACTCTCTATTTTTTTGACTTCCGTTAAATAAATACATCATTAGCTCATACGATACGCTTGAAATGGTTATGATCATTTGATCAGCAATAATTGTATCATCCTGTACCTTCAGTCTTGGAAAATAGACTGCAAATGTAAATGGCTTGCACTGCCGTTCTCTTATATGGAACAATTGATGATAGAATGTCTTTGATTCAGAGCGTATACACTCTTTTACAAAAGAAACTACTCCGAGTCGAAAGGCAAGTGGAAAACCATTTATCGAAAAAGTTAGTCTTGCTCTCAATATTTTTACCTCCTTATATATTTTACTTATTAAAATTAATATATGTTTATTATATCCTTGTCATTTTTCTAGTCAACATTTATAGCGAAAGTTTTATCCTTATTTGTATTTTTTTATTTAATCGTGTCGATTTCCATCATTTACTATTTCAACAAATATAATAAACTTCCTTTTTTTATTACTAAGATTTAGGGTATTAAAAAAAACGCAGAGCCTTAATCATCTCCGCGCTTCTACCCACTATGTTCAGATAAATTGTTTGTGTATAACTAAAAAATATAGTTTATATCCCACAAATGTTCATATAGATTAATGATACTTGATAATATTAACAAAAATATGTCCTTCTACACACCTACTAAAATACCAATCCATTTGAATGATTTTTTTAATGTAGAGGAAATCATTTTCTATTTCTACCTACCGTTCAACTACTTCTCTTAATATAAACAAAACCCATCCGCCTCGAATCTTCTTGTGAGATGAATGGTAGATTTTTTCTTCAAACTTTATACTTTTTTCAAATTGTATTTTTCCCCATTGTCATTACCTAAATCTCAGAAAGATATTAGCCTTACTCCTCCTCCAACTCTGCCTCAATGTACGAACTTTTCGATGATTCCTGCATGCGCCAGTATACGAGCAGGCTGATGAAGATGCAGGCGGCAACGTAGAAGAAAAACAGTGTTTCGATGCCGATGCTTTTGAACCAAAGGGCGACGAATTCGGCCGTGCCGCCAAAGATGGCAACGGTCAGGCCATAGGGCAGGCCGACGCCGAGCGCGCGAATTTCGGTTGGAAAGAGTTCGGCTTTGACGATTGCGTTGATTGACGTGTAGCCAGTGACAATGAGCAGACCGAGCATCATGAGCAGGAAAGCTGCGGTCACACTGTGCGCGCTTTGCATGAGCATGAACAGCGGTACGGTTACGATGGTGCCGCCGATACCAAAGACATACAGCAACGGTTTGCGCCCGATATGGTCTGAAAGAAGACCGGCGAGCGGCTGCAGGATCAGGAAGATCAGCAGGGCAACGAAATTGATGATGCTGACGACTTCTTTATCGAGGCCGACTGAATTGATCATGAATTTCTGCAGATAGGTTGTGTACGTATAGAAAGCGACCGTTCCGCCAAGCGTCAGGCCAACGACCGTCAGGACTGCACGCGGATACTTCAGCAATGCTTTGAGCGTACCGGCATCCTTTTTCGTTTTTCCGGACATGTTTTTAAACTGCTCAGATTCGTCCATGGTCAGCCGAAGCCAGAGCACGATCAGGGCGCCGAATGCACCGATAACGAATGGAATGCGCCAGCCCCACGTTTGCAGCTGCGCCTCGTTAAGTATGAGTTGCAAAATGATTTGCACGCCGAGCGCGACAAGCTGGCCACCGACCAGTGTCACATACTGAAAGCTGGAGTAGAAACCGCGCCGCCCTCTATTGGCCATTTCAGAAAGGTAGGTAGCGGATGTCCCGTATTCGCCCCCGAGCGACAGCCCTTGAAAAAGTCGTGCCAGGACTAGAATAATCGGTGCGAAAACGCCGATGGTCTGATAGTTCGGCGTGACCGCAATGACGAGCGAGCCACTGGCCATGATGGTGATGGACAGCGTCAGGGCGGCGCGGCGGCCGTGACGGTCGGCATAGCGGCCCATGATCAGACTGCCGATCGGGCGCATCAGGAATCCAATGGCAAAGATGGCGGCCGTATTCAGCAACTGTGATGTTGTGTCACCTGCCGGAAAAAAGTCGGTTGAGAAATAGACTGCAAAGGCAGCGTATGCATACCAGTCATACCATTCAATCATATTTCCCAGGGAACCTTTGAGTATATTGCTGGCAATATGACGTGATTGAGCGCGTTCAGCGAATTTTGCTTCAGCCACTTAAACATCTCCTTTTTTGAATAGTCGCAGATCAGAATCATTTAAGAATCATCGGATAAATGAAAAAATATCCGTTCGAATTAGTTAACCTTATTAACTAATGTACATGATTGTTCATATCCAGGTAAAATGATCTGCCTGATCCTCACAGAAACATCAAAGTAAAACCGCCTGACATTTCTTGAGCGGTCATACACAAGACCGGCAAATTATTCATTTTTGTTATCACAATAATAACATATAGATCATCATTAGGCATCTATTTCACTCGTATTGGTAAAAATTTATTCATATTTTTTAACCTTTTTTTAAATATTTTTTATTTATTCGTCCGTAAAAATGAATCAGGTTTTGACATCTCATGTATCTACCACTACTGCCCGAATAATTGGCTTCAGGGTATAAGAAAACCGGGCACAGCCCGGTCCTTACTTCCGCAGGATGCGATGGCTTCCGCGTTGTGCACAGGGTGTACTGTCACAGGATGTGATGGCTTCCGCGTTGCATACAGGACGTACTGTCACAGGATGTGATGGCTTTCGCGTTGCATACAGGACGTACTGTCACAGGATGTGATGGCTTCCGCGTTGCATACAGGACGTACTGTCACAGGATGCGGTGGCTTTCGCGTTGCATACAGGACGTATGCGCCCTTAGCGAAAGTTCCTTATAGTTATTGAAATGCCCTTACATTAGTGGAAGTTTCTTTTCAACCAGCGAAAGTTCCTTATAGTTATTGAAAGTTCGCTTGCAACAGCGGAAGTGCTTTATTGAGGGTTCCTTTGTAGCCCTCGAAATTTCCTTCGTCAATCATGAGTTTTGATCCATTCCTTTTTGATTGCATCATCACTGTGCTTGCCGCTGAGGCACCGCTCATACCTCTTAAAGTGCAAAAAAAACAGGCATCCGAAACCGGATTCCTGAGTTATCATCAATTTTACAGACCGACTTGTTGAAACGCCTGCTTCAGATCAGTGATCAGGTCATGGGCACTCTCGAGTCCGACGCTGAAGCGCAGGAATCCGTTCTTCTGAAATTCTTCCGGGTAAAAATGAATCCTTTCGTCGTCCGGGCCAGTGTAGACAATCAGGCTCTCGTCATGACCGATTGAGACCGCAGAAATAATGAGTTTAAGCGCATTGACGAAGTCGTTATGCTGCTGGACTCCACCATTAATGCCGAATGAGAGCACACCGGAATACAGGCCGTGCATCTGTTTTCTGGCAATTGCGTGCTGCGGATGGCTTTCAAGGCCTGGATAGGCGACAAAGGTAACACCAGGATACGCCTCCAGAAATTGCGCCACCTTGAGTGCGGTTTCGCTGTGCTGCTTCATGCGCAGCGGCAGTGTCACGACTCCGCGCATGATGAGCCAGGCATTGAACGGACTGATTGCGCCGCCGATATTGACCATCGCTTCACGCTTGATCTTATCGATCAGTTCGCGCCTGCCGATCACTGCGCCGCCCATCGCGTCACCGTGACCGTTAATATACTTGGTCAGGCTGTGCACAACAAGATCAGCACCAAGTTCAAGCGGTCGCTGAATGCAGGGCGAAGCAAAGGTGCTGTCAACGGACACAAGAATACCGTGCTCATGTGCCAGATCGGAAATCGCAGCGATGTCGCTGACACGGGTCGTTGGGTTCCCCGGCGTTTCCAGATGAATCAGTTTTGTATTCGGACGGATCGCCTTCCGAACCTCCTCTGGATCCGAAGTATCGACCAGCGTCACCTCAACCCCGTATTTCTCCGGAAAATATTCATGCAGTAGCCGGTAAACCGCTATGTACGACACATCAGTGCAGATCACATGCGCATCCTTATCGATAAAACTGAAAAAGACGCCGGCGAGGGCGGCCACACCAGTTGCAAGTACCACGCAGTCCTCGCCGCCTTCAAGCGATGCCAGACGTTCCTGCAGATAGAGCTGGTTTGCTGATGTCGTTCGCGTATAAATAATGTTGTTCGGGTCACTCCAGTTAAGCGTTGACGCGTCGTCTGGCAGCCGGTAGCTGTTAGCCATCGTGATCGGCCGGCGGATCGCACCGGTCTCTTTGTCAATGTCATTGCCGACGTGAACGCAGCGCGTCGAAAAATCACTGTTGCTGAAATCAGCCATAAGCCTGTCCCCCCTTATTTTTCCCGATTCCGCGTCATGCGCAGAATCATCATTGCGATACATTTATCGTAGAGGCCCATTGCAGAGAAGTCAACCATTATTCATAGTATTTAGATGTGATTTTATATTTTTGTCACACCATATTAATTGCGAAGCCGTCACATCGCCAATGACAAACGATAAATCAGTGACATACAGAAATTAGCGCTGCACAAACCGCAGCTCTTATCGCACAAAAATAATGCCTGCGGTCAGCTGGAATTCAGTGATCAGGCATTATCTCTGTCAGAACTCTTGATTCGCAAAAAAAGCAGTTCGTCCTGATGTATTCGTATTGATCACACGCCGATAGATCAATTCCGTCATTAAATAGGAAAGGGTTGATTCGGCTCCTTGATTGCGACTGGCACCGCCTGCCTCAAGACCATCGCGGCAGCCGCCTTCTTCTGCATCGGCCATGCATTCGTGAAGATCATTACCGCCATAGAACCAGGATCTGCATTTTTCTAAAACGGCAAGATATTTTTCAGGCCTGTTCAGCAGCTGGATCGCCTGCTCGGAAGCGAGCGCCAGCGCCATTACTTCTACCGGCTGCTGTGCCCACTGGCTGCATCGCGCGGCCGTACACCAGCCGTGGTTGCCGATTGGTCGAATGTTTCCCCTTTCACTGGTCATTTTATCGATCAGGAAATCGAGCGATTCTCCGGCAATCAGCAATGCATCACTGTTTCCGGTGACTTGAAAGGACCGGAAAAGCGCCCATGGCAGGACACCGTTTCCATAGGTCATCATTGGCTCAAACCATTGCCAGCCCTTCTCCGAATTTGTCTCAAAAAGAGACAGAAGCCGCGCTTCAGATTCCTCAATCAGCTCCGGTGCCTCTCTTCGAATAAAATCGCAGAATTCAGGCAGCTCAGTCAGATCGTTGCTGCGATTGAGCATGTGACTGGCAGTGGCCAGTGCATAGGCGATGCCGCGTGGGAAAGTCATTTTGGGCGCCGCTCCGAATGCCTTCTGAAAAAGGAGCGCTGCCGCGAAACGACTGTCCCGATGCGGCAGATTCAGGCAGGCGCACCCCAGCGCCCAAAGCGAGCGTCCGAGGCAATCGTCCGATGGCAACTCTTCTTCCGGCGTTCGGTCATAGGCATAGTTATTGTGGAAATGACCGTCCGGCTGCTGCGCGTACTGAAGAAAAGATAAATAGATGTCCGATAATCGGCGCAGCCTGCGAATGACAGAATCCCGGTCATCAATCTGCTGCCATTCTGAGACAAGCCAGAGTGCCCGGGCATTGTCATCGGTTGTGTATCCTTCACTCCGCCGTGGAATATTGCCAAGTGCATGTTCGATCAGCCCTGTATCGTCCGTCATCCGCTCAAGATGCGTCATTTGCATTTTGTACTCCGGCAATCGTATCCACCCCGGTCATCGTTACTGCTTCTGAAAACAGTTGGCTGTACCTTTTTCCCGCTCTCGGCCAGCTCATTTGTCTGCCAATCTGTGCCATCTTCGCCTGATAGGACGCAAGCAGGGCATCATCAGAAAGCAAGGCATTCATTTTCCTGATCCATCCGTTCCGATCACTGTAAGAAACAAAAAGTTCCTCATACCCCCTGAGCAAATCCTGTGCGTAGCGATACGGAGTCGTCAGCACCGGCCGTTCCAGACCAATGGCATACGCAAGCGTTCCACTGGTAATCTGATCGAGCCCGGGGTAAGGCGTAATATACAGATCACTGGCCGTGATATAGCTTACAAGATCCTGTTCGGTCATAAAACGGTCGATCATCTGTACATGATTTTCCAGATGATGCGCGCGAATCATCGCCTGCAGTTCCTTTCGATAAGACTCACCTTCCTGGCGTTTCACATTAGGATGTGTCTGGCCAATAATGACGTAGAGCGCGTTTGGCACCTTTCTGACAACGTCGGGAAGCGCATGAAGAACGGCTTCAATGCCTTTATTCCGGCTCAGAAATCCGAATGTCATGATTACTTTGCGGTCATGCCAGCCGATCCTGGAGCGAAAATCCGTGCGTTTTTTCATATCCGGAACCGGCGTGCCATGCGGGATGAAAGTAATTTTATCTTCAGGTATATGAAAACTGTTCACTAAGTAAGAAACGGCCTTATGATTCATCACGACCAGTTTGTCGCTGCGTTCGGCCAGTTCGTGCTGAATCGGTGCATACGGTTCCTGAGGCACTTTAAAAACGGTGTGGAAGGTAGTAACAAGCGGTTTTTTCAGCGTGCGTACAAAATCCAGAATGTACGCACCGGCATAACCTCCGAAAATGCCAAATTCGTGCTGCAGTGAAACAACGGATACGGAACTCTGATTCAGTGCTTCGGCAATACGGATGTAGTCCTCCCTGCACTCTTTTTCAATTGACCATTTGAAAAACGGGTCATTCGGATACATCGTATCCTTATCTTTAATGACCACAACTGGATCGGACAGGGAATCGCGCTTGGCTTTCTGCACACTTTGTCTTAGATGGTACGTGTACGTTGCGATCCCGCATTTCTGGGGAAGATACGTGCTCACATAGGCTACCTGTTCACTCATATCGAAAATCGCACTCCTTTAAATTGAAATTCAATAGTGACAGGACACATGAATGAGAATAGGATTGAGATGAAATTTTGTGGATTAGCACTCACTGTGATCGACTGCTAACAATAGCGTAATCTTTTTTTTCGGAAAATTCAAGTGCCTTTTACCGGTTGCTGCAAAAGAGACCGAGCCCAGTAGTTTTTGCACACTTTCCCAGAGTGGCATGCGATATATGTAAAAAAGGAAGCTCAGTGCCTGTGCTGAGCTTCCTTCTTCAGTCATCGGTTTTCATTTTCACTTACTTTTTTCGCATTAAAAAATAAGGTGCTACCGGTGCGTCAACCGTCATCGTAACCGTCATCATCGGATTCGGCGCACGGTCAATCGCTTCCCCGTCTTCATTCCATAAGTCGTGTACCGTCTGCTTGAAGTGGACAAAATTTGGACCGTAGAACTCGACTTCTTCGCCGATGCCAAAGTTATTGCGCTGCTCCAGTGTGGCACGTCGTGTCACCGGATCATAGGCCAGGACCTGTGCGGCAAAGGTATATTTCGGGATTTTACGCGGTTTCCCGAATAACTGTTCCTTTTCGTTGGGGACGCCATAATAAAAACCTGTAGACAGATCACGCTGGGCCACCTTCCAGATTTCTTCATCCCATGCAGGATCAAAAACAAAGTGTTCCGGATCACGGCAATAGGCATCAACGGCGCTGCGATACACATTGGCAACAGTTGAAACATAGTGAATCGACTTCATGCGCCCTTCAATTTTCAGGCTGTTGACACCCGCTTCAATCATATCCGGAAGGTGATGCAGCATCGATAGATCGACGGCACTCATTGAGAACGGTTCACCCCCTTGCACGTGGCTGTGTGCCTCACCGTCATCCAGATCAAACAGATCGTATTTCCATCGGCATGACTGAGCACAGCCGCCGCGGTTCGCATCGCGGTTAACCATATGATTGGACAGCGTGCAGCGTCCTGAGTAGGCGATGCACATCGCGCCATGCACGAACGCTTCAATCTCGATATCTGTATGCTGGCGCATGCCGCGAATCTCTTCGATGCCTACTTCGCGCGCAAGCACCACCCTCTCAAGGCCGATACTTTTCCAGAACTCCAGCGTCTTGTAGTTCGTTGCCGATGCCTGTGTCGACAGGTGAACCGGCAGACCGGGCGCCGCGTTGAAACAAACAACAATCAGCGCCGGATCAGAGACAATGACCGCGTCCACACCTATAGACTGCAAGGTTTTAAAAAATGCGTCCGCACCTCTGCCGTCCCCTTCATGCGTCACCATGTTCGCGGCGACATATACCCTGGAACTGCGTTCATGGGCAAAGGCGACCCCTTCAGCCATTTCTTCATATGAAAAGTTCCCGGCCCGCGAGCGCAGACCAAAAGCCTGCCCGCCGATGTAGACTGCATCTGCACCGTAGCGGATCGCCATTTTCAATTTTTCCAGATTGCCTGCTGGAGCAAGCACTTCAGGTTTCTTTACCATCGTCTTCATGATCGTACTCCTTCATCGCAACTCAAAAAATGGTTAATGAACGTCCTCGGGATTTTTCATATAGAAGCCCGTGCCAAGCGGCCGATGTTCAGGCTGAAGTTTCTTTAATCGGTTGATGAACGACTCTGGAACAAAAGCCCCTGCTTCGATGGCCCGTCTTGCTTCATCAAACAAGGCAACGATCGACACGAACGCGTCGCCGCGGAGCAGCACACCGTCCAGTTTCCATGTGTCCAGACCGTTTTCATGCATGATCTTCAGTTGACCCATCAGCGTTAAATCTTCAGTTGAAAATATATGTGTACCGTCTGTATCTTCGATAATCGGATACTGGCTGCCGGCATTTTTCGGATCACGCAGGAACAGGACCTGATCATCCAGCCTGGAGGCCCTGTCACCTGATGTATAGTGAAAATAATTGGTCAGCAGCGGCCGCCCCGACTGATGAATGCAGGTCGGACCGTATACAAGCACTTCGATCGGTCGATCCAGTTTTTGCTGCATCATTATAAGCTCTTTCAAGGTCAGTTCGCGTGCGGCGACAGCACCGGACGCTCCCTGACCAATCCAAAAGGCGATTTGCTCCGCCGAAGTAACCAATGTACCCGCATCATAAATATATGGAATCGGAAGTGCCTGTTCTTTCAGCATAAGAATGGCCCCAGGATCTCCGACTGCAAGAGCATCCACCTTCATCTCAGCCAGCTGAGTCAGATAGGCTGCAAACTGATCAATCTGCTTGTTGTGCATCAGCGCATTGCATGCCACTGTGACCGCCTTCCCGCGGCTATGTGCCAGCCGAACGATCGACTCGATCTCTTCCAGGCCAAGCGGGCGCGGCAGACGCAGACCGAATGGATGACCACCAGCATAGAGACGGTCCGCTCCCGCATCGATCAGCGCCTCTGCCTGATTCATTGATTCTGCCGTCGCAATGATTTCAATCAAAGTCATACCTCCGCATTCTTTCATTCCGTAAGCTTCATTATAACATGAACGCTAACATACTGTGAGCGTCACTCATCGGCACAGGTTGTTTTTGTGCTATGCTAATGTATATACAGATTGAGCGCAGATGAAATCATGGACTTGCAAATGCGCATGGTCAGGGAGTGAATAAGACATGATTGGATTTATCGGAACAGGTCTGATGGGCAGCCGTATGGCCGGGCGTCTGATTGACGCCGGAAATGAACTGGTCGTCTATAACCGGACACGGACAAAGGCGGAACCGCTGATCATAAAAGGAGCACGCTGGGCAAATTCACCTAAGCAGGTCGGTGCTCAGACTGACATCGTATTTACAATGCTCGCAGATCCTCAGGCTGTCGATGCAGTCGCCTATGGCGAAGACGGATTGCTCAACGGGCTGAAACCAGGCAGCCTTTGGGTGGACAGCAGCACGATCAGTCCGACACAGTCGATCAGACTTGCGAAAGCTGCCCAAGAAAAAGAGATTCGTTTTCTGGACGCACCGGTTGCCGGATCAACCGGCCCTGCGGAAAAAGGGGAACTGGTATTCTTTGTCGGAGGGTCCGAGAAAGCACTTGAAGAAGCACGGCCACTGCTGGAAATCATGGGCAAGGCCGTTCATTACAAGGGTACAAACGGCGCAGGAGCGGCCATGAAACTGGTCAACAACCTGATGCTTGGACAGACCGTCGCCGCATTCTCCGAAGCACTTGCGTTCGGGGAAAGCCTTGGACTGGATAAGGCGGGCATCATACGCTCTCTTTTTGCCGGACCGACAGCCGCACCGATTCTCCATTTCAAAGCGGACAAATTCATGAACGAAGATTTCGCGCATGCGGATTTCAAAGTGAACAGCATCTACAAAGATATGGAACTCGCCTCAGAAGAAGCGTACACACACGGCTTCGCGCTGCCGCTCTCGAATGCAGTTAAAGCGATGTACGGTCTTTGCCAGCAGCAGGGCAAAGGTACGCACGATTTTGCGACACTCTACGACTTCCTGAAGAAAAAATAAAAGCAGGCCAATCTGGGGCTAGATGCCGTTCGGAAGCCGCCGGGGGTGTGTCTATTCACGCAGCAGCACAAGCGGTCACTTTTACGCTGTTCAACTGAATTCCGCCGGTTCAGTCGACATTTTTCATTATTCGGTTGCGGCTGAACTTTTTGTCGATTCATTTTGACAACTTTAGCATTTCCATTTGATGAATAAAGGAGCAGGGCGCGCAGCTCTGCTCCTTTAGCTATGCCTTTCTTCTCCGCCATTTTCTTCCTGAGGTATGCTTTTTCATGCTTCTGTGTGTGTCGGCAGTGATTTGTCTGGCCACTCGCCTGATTTTTTCAGAAAGTGATAGCATTGGCACGGTATCAACCTGAACATGCACGTTATGTTTGCTGGCGAGTGAAGCTGTCTGCAGCGCAATGCCGACGGCGGCATTTTCCAGCAGCAGGATGGTGCGGCAGCGGGCGATGCTCCGTTCAGCCCGGGCCAGCTCTTTTTCCTTCAGCTTTTCGCCCTCACCATTCAGAAAGACAACGCGCGCGCAGCTTTGATCGCAGCGCCGGATCACTGCCGGTTTCTTTCGTTTCCTTTTCACCGGCAAATAACGTTCGCGCGGAGGAGCGCCGACGACCATGATCATCGGCTTTTTTAATCGAATCTTCATTATACAGGACTGGACACAATCAAATCAGCATAACCAGTGATTTGCAGAGCGTCCACTGCCGCTGGAACGACGAGATGATCACCTTTTCTGAGTGCATAACCTGTCTGATCAATGTGCAGCTTTCCCTCGCCATCAAGCACACTCATGAGCAGGAACGGCCAATTTTTCTTGATCGGTTCTGTTCGGCCGCGCACTTCCCAATGGGAGACCGTAAACAGGTGCTCACGCAACAGTTCGGTGAATTTCGCCTCAGCTTCCTGACGCACATGGTAGGTCAGTTCAGGATCGACATGCGGACAGTTTGCCACCTCGATCGATTGCTCAATATGCAGTTCACGCGGTTTGCCATCTGCTCCCGGCCGGTCATAATCATACACACGGTAGGTGATGTCCGAACTTTGCTGCGTCTCAAGAATCAGACAGCCGCCACAGATTGCGTGAATCGTGCCACTCGGAACATAGAAGAAGTCACCTGGCTTCACTCTGACGCGCCGAAGCAGGCTGTCCCATTTTTTCTCAGCAACCGCTCTGCGGAATGCTTCGCGCGATGAGGCTGTATGGCCGTACACGATTTCTGCATTTTCATCACAATCAATAATGTACCAGCACTCCGTTTTTCCGAACGGCACATGTTCCTTGTCCTGTGCGTAAGCGTCATTCGGATGCACCTGCACGGACAGATCCTCGCGTGCATCCAGAATTTTCGTCAGCAATGGGAAATCGTCACCGGCATAATGATCGAAAAGCTCCCGATGCTGCGTCCACGCGTCAGCCAGCGTTTTACCGGCCAGTGATCCGTTCATGATCACCGCCGGTCCATTCGGATGTGCGGAGATGCCCCAGCATTCGCCGGTCGTGTCACTTGGGATCGTGTACCCGAACAAATCACGCAGCCGCGTGCCGCCCCAAATTTTTTCACGAAATGAAGGTTGTAGAAAAAGTGGTGTTTTATCCATATCCGAGATCGTCCCCCGTTCTGTCAAATCAATCCGAACCTATTATACCATTCTTTTAGACCGAAAATGATTGCGCTTTAGTGTTTGTTTTTTGTCACATCCGGTTTGTGAACGAAAGACGGCTTCAGCAAATCGGCCGCTCGTCTGATGGCCAGGCAGAAAAAAATGAAAGATTATTTCATACAGTATCGCAGTTTTCGCCAATTTATTATAAAATTTGAGGTATTGCTTTCTCTGTCTGGCAGGAAAGCTAAGCCATCATTTCTTTTTTGTATGCTCACGTCAATTTGAAGAGGAGTGTGATTCATGAATTCAGCACAGAATCCCGGAAAAATTTTGTCCCTTGGCATTCAGCACATGCTGGCGATGTACGGCGGAGCGGTAATTGTGCCGCTGATTGTCGGAGGCGCGGTCGGTCTGAATAGTGCAGAACTTGCATTGCTCGTTTCGATTGATCTGGCTGCCTGCGGTCTTGCGACACTGCTTCAGGCATGGAAAAACCGGTTTTTCGGCATTGGTCTGCCGATCGTCATGGGCTGTACCTTCACAGCGGTTTCACCAATGATTATTATCGGCAAGTCATACGGGATGCCCGGCATATGCGGAGCGATTCTCGTATCCGGATTGGTCGTCCTGATTCTTTCGACTTTCTTCGGTAAAATCGTCCGATTCTTTCCCCCGGTAGTTGTCGGCACAGTGGTGATGATTATCGGACTGACGCTGATCCCGGTTGCTGTAAACAATTTAGGCGGCGGAAGCGGCGCCAAAAATTTCGGCAGCCCGCAGAATTTGATTCTCGGATTCGGCGTACTCGTCCTGATCGTCATCATGAACCGCTTTTTTAAAGGATTTCTGCGCACGATTTCAATTCTGCTCAGCATCGTTATTGGTACGCTTGCTGCAGCATTAATGGGTATGGTCAACTTTTCATCGGTCGCAAGTGCAGGATGGTTCAGCATGATCAAGCCGTTCAGTTTCGGCGCGCCAACCTTTCACGCTGATGCGATTATTGCGATGTCGATTGTCGGTATGGTCAGCTTAATCGAAACCACCGGTGTTTATATGGCACTCAGCGATATTACCAGACAGCCGATCAATGAAAAGTCGATGGAGCACGGCTATCGCGCGGAAGGGTTAGCCATTCTCGTTGGCGGTCTTTTCAACGCGTTCCCATACACCACCTTTTCACAGAACGTTGGTCTTGTTCAGATGACTGGAGTTAAAACACGTAAAGTCGCGATTGTCTGCGGATTTTCTTTAGTTGTCCTTGGCTTGATTCCAAAAATCGGAGCTTTGACTGTGCTGATTCCTAATGCGGTCATCGGCGGTGCAACGCTTGCCATGTTCGGTATGGTGATCGCTTCCGGTGTTCGCATGCTTGGCAAGGTAGATTTCGCGCGGCAGGATAATCTGCTGATTGTTGCCTGCTCCATTGGTGTCGGTCTCGGCGTTACCGTTCAGCCGGCACTGTTCGCCAAACTGCCGAGTCTCGTACAGATCCTTACCAATAACGGCATTGTTGCCGGCAGTCTGACCGCGCTTATTCTGAATATTGTCTTTAATGTCGGCCGGAAGCAGGATGAGCTTGAAACAACCGATCTCTCCAAACAGATGGTTGCTGAAGCAAGCGCTGCAAAATCTGAATAAACAGCAGGCCTTCAAAAAAATAAGCGGTTCCAGAAATCTTTAAAAATAGATAAGCGGAGAGAAAGGTTGAATCTTTCTCTCCGCTTATTTGTTTATTGAGGGATCAGCCTTTCCCGCGATGCCTTAACCTGGCTTTCCTTTTTCTCAGTTGATACTCTTGTTTTTTTAGAAGTTCTTTTTCTTCCCTGCTGCGTATGCGATTCAATTTCTTTTTTTGTTCAATTGCTTCCTTCATAGCTGTCTGCGCTTTTGTCCCGATGCCTGAACCTCGAGACTCTTTTGCAGCCATCCGTCTTAATCGCTTCGCATTGATCCGTTTGCCCGGGCGTCTTGTTCTCTTCGCCGAGGGCATAGATAGACTTTGATCAATCAGTCGATCCAAATCACGAAGAACAAAAGATAAGACATCGGGATTGCTCGGTTCAGGTCCGAACACATGCCGCGCGATCACTGCTTCAACAACACCGACCCAATACTGTTCATCGAAATACACCGTTAATTTCATAGAAAGCGCCTCCTCAGTTGTTTCATGAAATGACGGACATCCCGAGGAGGGAAGGATACTGATATCATCATTGATACATCCGGACTACCGACCGGATCGTGTTTTTTCATCTCATAACATGATTGAAGCATAGCAAAAGAATGCTGTCAACGCCGTTTGCTGGCTGGTGACTTGCAGAACTAGAGAAATAGAATTATAATGACTATATAGTCAGTGAGTGAGGAGTCATTATATGAATAAGCGTGAACTGCAAAGGCAACAGACACGTGCCACCATTCTTACCGCCGCCGACCACATTTATGCGGCGCATGGCTTTATACGCCCATCAACACAGATGATTGCCAAAGAAGCCGGAGTCGCTCACGGCACAGTTTTTCTCCATTTCCAGTCACAGGAAAAACTAATTTTGGCAGTGATTGAACATTTGGGAATGGCATTAACGGCACAAATTCACGAAGCATCAGAACCAGGGCATTCACTCAGTGACATTCTGCGCACACATCTGGACGCGATTGAAGCAAGCGAAGCGCTTTATACGCATTTGATTCTGGACCTGCCACAGTTGCCAGAAGAAGCACAGCAAACCGTGATCGGCATTCAATCAGTGATTGCCCATCATATGGATCAAGTCATAGGCCAGTTGAAGAAAGAGAAGAAAATAAAGGATCTCAGCTTTTCTTTCCTGTTCACGACATGGATCGGACTTATTCATTACTATCTGATGAACCGCAGGCTGTTTGCACCGCATGGATCAGTCCTTGCTTTTTACAAAGATCAATTAATCGCAAATTTTATAAAACTGCTGGAGGTGGATTGCAAGTGAATACAATGGACTTTTTTATGAAGGAAGCTCCTGAAGCTGCGCAAGCATTTAATGGGCTCATCAACTCGCTATCAGAATCTACAGGACTTGATCCAAAGACAAAACAGCTCATCTACACCGCCATGAGGGCGTCGCAAGGTGACACTGCCGCCGTAGTCGCTCATGCTCGGATGTTGAAAAGGATTGGCGCTTCGCGTGATGAATTAAAGGAAGCCATTTTAATGACGCTGACCGTCTCCGGAATCAAAGGCATCGCGGCCTGTCTGGAACCGGCGCTTCACGTATTTGATTCGGAGGTCGATGAAAAATGAAACAATGCATCGCATGCGGCATGCCGATGAAAAAAATTGACGACTATCCACTTGGCGACACAACGAAGGACTATTGCAAATTTTGTGCCCGTCCGGATGGGAGTATGCAAAATTACGATGAAAAATTGTCGTCTATGACCCAATTCATCATAAGAACCCAGGGACTCAATCCCGGTGTCGCGCAAAAATCCGCGGCATTCATGATGAGTAAACTTCCTGCATGGAAGAGCAATTCTGATGACTGAGCTACCCGATCTTCCCAACCTCGGTCCGGTACTTATTCACACGTTAAATAAAGTTAATATCTACACTGTGGAAGAACTGCGAACTAAAGGAAGCGAGCGCGCCTATCTTGCGATAAAAGAAATTGATCCAACTGCCTGCCTGAGCAAACTTTATGCACTGGAAGGAGCAGTGCAAGGGATTCGCTGGCATTTGTTGCCTGCCGACAGAAAAAAAGAGTTGAAAACATTTTTTGATCATCATAGGTCAGACGAACAAATGGCTGAATAAAATCATGGTTAGGCAACTGCTGCGAACAAACGATCAACACCATTATCAACTGAATGATCATTCGTTCGATCATCAGTTACCCCTGTACGCATCATTTTCGTCTCTCGAAGTCATTCCTATATTTAGCATCAATTTTTCAATGGGTGTAACCTGTTCTCATTCGCCTTTATCGAAAATATTTCATATAATTGTCATATATCCACTTTTTCTGTAACAACCTGTTTCGAGATATTTTCAATGATTAAGGAGGCTTCAATGAACAACATTATAAATCACGATGACCGCCCACTCGCCGTGCACGCAGAAGGACTGGTTAAGCGCTTTGGAAAACAGCGCGCGGTCGACGGTATCGATCTGAGCATACCTCAGGGTACCGTTTATGGATTTCTCGGTCCTAATGGTGCCGGAAAGACGACCACGATGAAGATGCTGGCCACTCTGCTGAAGCCGGATGAAGGCCAGGCACATATCATGGGCCATGATCTATTGACTGAGCCGAATGCGGTGCGCCGCCGAGTCAGTCTCACTGGTCAGTTCGCTTCGGTTGACGAAGATCTCTCTGGAATCGAAAATCTGATTTTAATCGCCCGGCTGATGGGTTATTCCCGTAAGGACGCGAAAGAAAGAGCGGGCGAACTGCTTGATGCATTCGGACTTGAAGAAGCGGCAGGGCGTCAGGCAAAGAAATATTCCGGAGGCATGAGGCGGCGTCTCGATATTGCCGCAAGTATGGTGGTACGCCCGGATCTTCTTTTTCTGGATGAACCAACTACAGGTCTTGATCCGCGCAGCCGCAATCAGATCTGGGCCATCGTCCGCGCATTAGTGAGTACCGGCACAACCGTTCTCTTAACCACACAATATCTCGACGAGGCGGACCAGCTGGCCGACCGGATTGCAGTGATCGACCATGGAAAAATCATTGCTGAGGGGACAAGCGGAGAATTGAAAGCATCCGTCGGTTCCGGTGTACTTCATGTACGGCTGCAGGATCCGGCAACACGGGCAAAGGCTCAGAAACTGCTTGCCGATACAATCGGGGCTCCTGTCCATCTGTCATCGGACCCTGCCGCACTGTCGGCGCAGCTGACCGCCCAGAAAAAAGGAACTCAGGCACTCGCCGCACTGGACGCAAATAACATTGAGGTCAGCGAGTTTTCTCTCGGTCAGCCAAGTCTCGACGAAGTCTTTTTAACTCTGACCGGCAAACCGACCGAAAACGATGTTCAGAAGGACGGTGCAAAGTCATGAACGCAGAACAGCATATGGAAAAAATGAAGGCCGCGCTCGTTGAACATGAACGTCCTGCAAAGCCAGGTGGCATCTCGACTTCACTGACATTTGCATGGCGCGCACTGCTCAAGATTAAGTACGTTCCGGAACAACTGCTTGACGTCACATTTTTCCCGGTGATGTTCACGTTAATGTTCACTTATTTATTCGGCGGGGCGCTCGCCGGGTCAACCTCGGCATACCTGCAGTTCCTGATTCCAGGGATATTGGTGCAGACGGTGGTTTTCACAACTGTGTATACTGGCGTCTCATTGAACGATGACATCTCTAAAGGCACGTTTGACCGTTTCCGATCACTTCCCATTTGGAGTCCATCCCCTCTGGTCGGCGCATTGATCGCGGACACTGTACGCTATACGATTGCGTCAATCATTGTCATCGCTCTCGGCCTGATTCTTGGATTCCGGCCATTGGGAGGTACTCTTGGTGTGATTGCCGGCATCCTCATCATTCTCATTTTTTCATTCAGTCTCTCCTGGATCTTTACCGTTGTCGGTCTGCTTCTTCAGACCTCAAAAGCCGTGATGGGTATCAGTATGACGTTGCTGTTTCCGATCACATTTGCAAGCAACATTTTCGTTGATCCGGCTACGATGCCTGGCTGGCTGCGCGCATTTGTTGACATCAATCCGGTATCGGTACTGACCACTGCCGTACGTCATCTGATGGGCGGCCGTCCCGCACTGGCGGAAATTCTCTGGGTCCTGACTGCATCGACTGTTCTGATCCTCGTCTTTGCGCCGCTGACGATGCATCTGTATCGTAATAAGCAATAGAGCCATGCTTTCGCGGACGTTCCATGTGGCCACATCTCGTGCATATTGATCGGTACGCTCGTATAAAAAGAGAGCACTCGTCGTCAAAGACTTCTGAGTGCTCTCTTTTTAGTTGCTTAATTAACGCGGGTTATCGGCCTGTTTGCATGATGTATCGGTCTGTTCGCGTATTTAATCGGTCTGTTTGATTAATCGTGATTTACCGGCCATCACTTTTCCACACTTTTTGCCCTGAGTTGTTGATCCTGTTCCTTTTTGTTTGCGCATCGCCTGCTGAGGAAGCAACGCTCAAGCAGGTCATGAATATGTGTAAAAAAACACACCATTCAGGCTGTCACTGCATGTTTTGTCCGGAAGCCAGCGGCCTGCGGCGATCACGGAGCAAAAACATCAGTCCGTATGTGCCCATGCCGACTAAAGCGACAGAGCCCAGAATGATAAAACTGAGCGAATAGCCGAACCAGACCGTCATCGATACAGCGATCGGCGCAATCGATCGTCCAAGTGAGAAGCGCAGGCCTGCAGCCGCAAAATACTGTGCGCGCAGACGTTCCGGAGCCAGTTTGGCGACAAAGCTGTCCTGCGCGCCAACGGCCATTAATTCCGCCCACGAAAAAAGCACAATGCCTAAGAGCAGCAACCAGACATTGACCGTGGAACCCAGCAGAAACATGGCAACACCGTAGCACAATGCAGATCCTATGAAAACACTTTCTTCACGGAAACGGGCCATCCATTTCGTCACAATAACGGTCAGCAAAGCGACACACAGACCATTGGTTGAAACCATGGCACTGAATAAACCTTTTCCATCGATAGTAGCCTGCCATTCTCCGATCGAAAACAATGTCTGCGTAGGTACCTGATCAGTCGTATACACAGCAATCAGCAAATCAAGCTGCATGAATGTCTGGGCAACAAGCACCCCGGCTAACAGATAAAGCAGAAAGACCCGGTCGGTAAAAATGACCCGGTAATCATTCAGCTGACTCCACGCATTTTTCAACCAGCTTCTTTTTACATCTTGATCTTCGGAAGGTTCTGCATGCGGCACAGTTTCATGGATCCAGTGCTGGAGCGCCCAAATTAAGCACAGGCTGACTACCGTACATACAATCAAAAAGAAAAAGCGTTCATTGAAGAAGAAAAAGGCGCCAAGCAGCGGACCAATGACTACCGTCACATTAATTGACGTGTAAAAAATTGCAAACACACTGGCCCGGTGCGCTTCAGGCACCACATCAGCAATCATGGCGCTGCTTGCCGGCCAGTACAGCTGCCCAAACAAACCGAGCAGTGAAAAGCTGATAAAAGTCAGCCATGGAGAGACAAGCCATGGTGAATTGGCCAAAGCAAAGAATGCAAAGCAAACCGCCTGACCAATCGCAGAAAAAACCATCATCCGTTTACGGCCAAAATGATCAGCGCAATAGCCACCGAACAGTCCGAACACCGTGCCGAAAATTTGAGAGATGATCAGCAGCATGCCTGCCATTTCCTGGCCAAAGTGATCAGAAAAATAAATCGCCATAAACGGAAAGAACATCCAGAAAAGGATATTAAACAAACCTTCGCCAAGCAGTCTCACTTTTAAATTAATGTCCCAGTCTCGCCACTTCACTGCAACTTCCACCTCTATTCAAACAAAAAGAGCCTGCGCACGGCACCATGATGCCATGCAGCAGACTCGGACTCATCCATCGTCATTACATTACATTCGGCATAGCTGTGCGTACGGACATAAAGACATTAAATTTTGCGGCAAAGCAGAAACAATTTTGCCTGGAAAGTCATTGCCTTTATGCACAGCCATTGGTCATCCCTACCTGTCATTAATCGTCTCGTTCGTGACACAGCTTCTGAATTATACTTTATTTTCTCGTATCTGACAATCGTTTTTTTAACACACGGCTCAGTTCAAATCTGCTGCTGTTTTTTGTCCTTCGCCAGCTTGCCGGGGGACACTGATTCGAAGATCCTGCCGTTTTTTTTCGCACCGCTTGCGCTTACTCTGCAATAAATTTGACAATAGCACGATTGAAAGCATCAAGCAGCTGCTGGCTGACCGGCCCCGGCCTGCCATCGCCAACCGGGTGTTCATCGATTTTCGTGACTGGACATACGCGCACACCCGTACTGGTAATGAACACTTCATCAGCATTGAGCAATTCTTCGGTTGTAAAAGTGCGCTCCTCAACCGGTATGCCGAGCTGTTCGGCAAGCCCGAGAACAAAAAGGCGTGTAATGCCATTTAAAATAAAATGATCTGCCAGATGTGTGATCAGCGTGCCGTCTTTAACCATAAATACATTGCAGGTTGTTCCTTCCGTCACAATGCCGCCACGATGCAGAATTGCGTCATCGGCCCCTTTTTCATATGCCTCCTGGTTAGCCAGTACATTGCCAAGGAGGTTCAGCGTCTTAATATCACAGCGTAGCCACCGAATATCGTCAAGCAGGCTGACTTTAATTCCGTCCGGATGCAGATCCTCGTCTCTTGGCGTTGCCTCCACGCTGCCTGTCAGTACACAATCAATTTTCTTCTCCGGAAATCGATGCTTACGCGCGATGGCCCCGCGTGTCACTTGAAAATAGACATAGCCGTCATTCATTTCGTTTTTCTGAATCAGCGTCTTCAGACGATCTACCAGATGCGGTGTATCATAGGGCAGGTCAAGCCTCAGCTCACGTGCGCTTCGTTCCAGGCGCTTCATATGAAGATCCAGCAAAAACATTTTGCCGTTGTAAACACGGAGTGCTTCATAAATACCATCGCCAAATTGGTAGCCGCGATCTTCCATATCTACCTTTCCCTGTTCCCGCATTAAAAAAGAATCGTTGTACAGAATCACACTCATCAAATGCACCCCTCTCCTGCTTACGTTCATCACATTTTTTCTATTATACCTTGCCGTGACCGTCACTCACAACCGCCGATACTCATTTGTCGCCAGCACTTCTCTTTGCCAAGCTTCTGGCGAGAGTGAAGGCAGTGCATGAAAAAAAGAGACAGCCGAAACCATCTCTGGGGAATGCGGATTCTGTCGCGTCAGACAAGTATCTCTTTTAAAACGGGGTCCTCATGCAGAATCTGATGCGCGCGCGCACGATATTCCGGAACATGCAGAAAGGTATAGCGCATAGGTTTCATCTCCGGTGCCCGATCAATCGCCATGTCAAAGTCGACCATCGTCATGCCGACCGTCTTGGCGAATGTGAAAAAGCCTGTATCGCGCAGTACCTTCGTCACTCGCCGGTAGCGATGATCCTGAACCTTACTCATTAAGTAGGTCGCGACGCCTACCTGAATACCGTGCAGCTGCGGCTTTGCGGAATACGTGTCAAGCGCGTGCGAAATAAGATGTTCACTGCCGCTCGTCGGCGCACTGCTGCCGGCAATTTCCATCGAAATCCCCGCCATGGTCAGTGAGTCAACCAGTTCCTTAATAAACAAATCGTCACAGATCGTACCAAAGTCCGTACGCACGAAGCTGTTGACCGCCTTCTTCGAAATCATCAATGCACAGTCGTCCACACGGGTACGTCCGTTCTTTTCTTCAAAAATCCAGTCTTCAGCGGCCGTAATCTTAGAAACAAGATCACCGACACCGGAATAGATAAAGCAGTTCGGCGCATTCTTGACCACGTCAATGTCAATAATGATGCCATAAGGCATTTTTGCGTGGACGGAAATACGGCGCCCATGGATGGTCAGCGATGTATTTGAACTCGAAAAACCGTCATTAGAAGTCGAAGTGGGTACACTGACGAAAGGCCATTTGCGCAGCAGTGCCGTATATTTGGCCGCATCAAGCGCCTTGCCTCCCCCAATGCCGACGACCGCTTCCGTCTGAAATGGCAGCCGAAAAGCATGGTCGACAACGTTGTCAATATCAATATCGCTGACTTCCTTTGTCCCCAGCATTTCAATTCCGGCCTCTTTCAACGAACCAAACACCGTTTCACCCAGCATGTCCGTAAGCCCTGTGCCGAAAAACACAACAACCTTCCTGAACTGGTGGCGGCTGAGCAGCCGTCCGATATTCGCCATATTCCCTTTGCGTACATCCAGCAGAGACGGCACAACGATTTGATGATTATTTGCGACCATGGATCAAAACCTCCTCCTGCCCGGCAAGATAGTCCGCAACCTCTTTAAAATTATTGATCGGAACGTAGCGCCTGTTCTCCTGATCAAGCAGTTTCTGCAGTTTTCCTTTAGCAAAAATCGTATCGGCGAGCATCGCTGCTTCTAAATCTGGCCGGCTGTCCCCGGCAAAAAGCACTGTATCATAATCTTTCATTAATTCACGGGCCAGTCTGGCTTTGTCAATGCCGTAGAACTCAGAGAAATAAGGACCGTCCGAATCAACCTTTAATTGAATCCCTCTGTTTTCATACACACCGGGATTGGAATAAATTTTCACATCTGTTATACCCTGTTTTTCAAAAATTCGCTTGATATAATAATCTGTACCTGCACTGATTACTACAAAGTCACCGCCGTGTTCCTTTACCCAATCAATCACCCGCCTGGCATCGGGATCGAACGGAACGGCATCGATATCCTCGGCAATCTGCCGTTCATCACGATCCAGCGAACCAAACAAGCGGCTTAAATATTCAAGATCGGTCATGACTTTCCGATCCCAGTCTGCGTATAGCTGATCCTGCTGATCCGCATAATGGCGTTCAATAAGGACATGGAAAAAATCTTTATCGGACAAGGTCCCATCAAAGTCGGAAAGAAAAAGAAAGGATTTTGTCATATAATAATGCTCCTTTATTCATTCTGTTATATTACAGTTTCAGTATATCAGATCATTCACCCATGAAAATTTATTGCAACCGCAACCAATGTGTCAAAGTGATGAAATTCTTTTAAGTGTCTCTGCCTCTCATACTATTCCCTGTTTTCAGCAAAGTACTGTTAAGCTTATCGACCGAAACGCCAGGAGGCGTGAGCCTCTTCAGATAAATGGAAATGGTGCTTCCTTTGCTCGTATCAACAGCGTCTGTAGCGCAGGCGCCCGCGTTGTTCAGCCAGATCATTGTTTTGATACAGGGCAGAACATGCAAAAACCCGCCGGGCAGTGCCGGCGGGGATAAGGATCACTCATCTTTTTTATACAGGCAATTGACGATCATCTTCATGTGATTCCGGATGAATATAAAATGTACCGGTTTCCATGTAACTGATTCTTTGCGGTTTGTTTTTTCTTTTTGACTCGTTTTCCAAGGTATATTTTGAAATCCGTTCACGCAGCTGGTGGCGATATTGCATTGCCCGCATCATGCGTCCGCTGAACGGACCCGGACTCATTGGAAGCTCAATCTTTTTATCACAGGTTAAAGAAACAGACACAGTTCCGTGCTTGCCGATTTCATGCCACTGCAGTACGTGAGAAAAGGCAAGCCACGCACAATAGTCTGAACGCTCGGTCATCGACGCGACAAAAATGATGCCAAGCTCGCCGCAGACACAAATTGGCGGCATACTTTTATAGCCCATCTCCCGGGCACATTTTTTTCTGCCCGTGTAGGAGGATCCGTAGTAGCCGCACGACCGCTCGACAATCGCTTTCGGCAGCCCTGCAGCATAGACTTCACCTCCTTCTTCAACCACAAGCGTACCCAAATGTCCGTCGGCAAATTGATACGGGAGAAGCGCCATGGTCTCCGGGCGAATAATATAATGCTGTCGAATTTTCATTCGCATACCTCACTTCATCTCATTTTTTGAGCAAAACACAGACATGAGCGACAACGAATTTGGTTGGGGAAAAACCGCTCCCGGGGTAAGAACATTCAGCGGTTTTGATAGGAGAGAAAATGCGCGGCGGCAAATAATTCTTTTGGCCCGTGCATTTATATCTAATATTATAAAATGGATTTTATAAATTTCAATCCTTTATTTCCATTGTTTTCTGAAATTTTCAGCCTTTTCACAATTTGTTCATTTTTAACTTATGATCCCATGGCAAAGAAAACCTCTGCCTTGATGCTTAAACATGATATTGTCTTGCTGGATTAATGCAAGGTCTTAAACTTTCTTTACCTTAGAGAAACCGGGCATAGCCCGGTCCTTACTTCCGCATGATGCGGTGGCTTTCGCGTTTACAGGACGTACTTTCACAGGATCTCGTTTGACTGCGATTTACCGACCAGTTCGGTGGAACTTTTTCAGTTCGGTGGAAGTCTTGCAGTTCGGTGGAAGTCTTGCAGTTCGGTGGAACTTTTTCACTGTTCGGTGGAAGTCTTGCGGTGTTCGGTGGAACTTTTTCGCAGTTAGGTGGAAGTTTTACTGTTCGGTAGAACTTTTTCACTGTTCGGTGGAAGTTTTACAGTTCGGTGGAACTTTTCCGTAGTTCGGTGGAACTTTTCCGTAGTTAGGTGGAAGTTTTGCGGTGTTCGGTGGAACTTTTTCGTAGTTAGGTGGAAGTTTTACTGTTCGGTGGAGCTTTTTCACAGTTAGGTGGAAGTTTTGCAGTGTTCGGTGGAACTTTTTCGTAGTTAGGTGAAAGTCTTGCGGTGTTCGGTGGAACTTTTTCGTAGTTCGGTGGAAGTTTTACTGTTCGGTGGAGCTTTTCCGTAGTTCGGTGGAAGTCTTGCGGTGTTCGGTGGAACTTTTTCACAGTTCGGTGGAAGTCTTACAGTTCGGTGGAACTTTTTCACAGTTAGGTGGAAGTTTTACTGTTCGGTGGAGCTTTTCCGTAGTTCGGTGGAAGTCTTGCGGTGTTCGGTGGAACTTTTTCACAGTTCGGTGGAAGTCTTGCAGTGTTCGGTGGAACTTTTTCACAGTTAGGTGGAAGTTTTACTGTTCGGTAGAACTTTTTCACTGTTCGGTGGAACTTTTCCGTAGTTCGGTGGAGTCTTGCAGTGTTCGGTGGAACTTTTTCGTAGTTAGGTGGAAGTCTTGCGGTGTTCGGTATGATTTACCGGCCAGCGCACTTTCGTATCTGGCTGCACTTTTATGCTTAGCTAAAATCTTATACTTTCTTCACCTGAAAAAAGCGCCTCACTCAGTCACGGTGAGACGCCCTCTCTTCTATCTGGAAAAACGGCTGGAACCATACTGTACGTATGCCGGTACAATCAGGGATTTTCGATATAATCTTCCCTTGTATACAGATGCAGCTTTGTCCGGCACAGCCATTCAAAAAACCAGCCGAACAAAAACGGGAGAATAATGAAAACGAATAAAATGATCAGCATATTCACTGCCGTTGCCCCGCCCGGCATGAAACGGATCGCATTCACCGGCCCGACCAGCCCGGAGAATCCGAAACCGGCACTGATCGGTGTGCCTTTAATCTGAAAGATAACCGCCAGAATGCCAAGCACAGCGGCATTCAGTACAACCGGCACTAAAATGATTGGCTTGCGGACAATGGCAGCAATCATAATTTTCGGAGTGCCCAGCAATGCGGACAGCGAGAGCCCGATCGGATTCACGCGCACACCTCCGATGAACATGCCGACCGCGGCCGCGACAACACCCAGATTCCCTGCACCCGAAGCAATCCCGCTCATACTGATTGCGGTTGCGATCGCCACAGTCGAGATCGGTGAAACAATAATAACTGAAAAACTGACCGCAACAAGGATACCCATCAAAATCGGGGCAAGTGCAAAATAACTGTCAACAAGCTGTCCAACCGCCAGCGTAATTTTGCGGACAAAGGGCAGCAGCCATAATCCGATTCCGCCAGCCACGACACAGACAATGGTAGGCAGAAGAAGCGGAGCAAATGCCTTCAGCCTGTCGCCGATAATCAGAACGACACCAGCTGCGGCGGCGGCTGTCAGCAAAGTATTGATCAGGTCACCCATGCCGTTTACAAGCACACCTTTGGCAGTGAAACTCAACGCTCCTGATCCAATATAGGCCGCAGCAGCCACGGAGACAATCTGGATCGGATTGAATTTGAATCGTAAAGCGATTGCCGTACCAATCAGAAGCGGCACGGCGAACATAATTATGGTCACAATTTGCAGCATTACGCCGAAAATCGGCAGGCGCGGGGCAAGTGCCCTGCAGATTTCACTGAGCAATGCGGACGGCACCAGTCCGGCGACAATACCGACCGCCAGACCATTCAGAACATGATTCGTGAATGTCTTCACGTTCATCCGTTCTTTCCTGTTTTCATCATTCACATCAATACCCTCCAACCTTCTGTTTTGCCCTTTTCTCTCTGCTTTTAGTCTTGCCTGTTATTCTATCAAGTAATATTTCTTTTGTCGATACAATGCGCTGCAGTGTTAAAGAATTGTCCGCACATAAATGCCGGAATCTGCAGTTTCTGATTCTGACGTTTTATTTGCTTAATTCAGGCATGCGACGCATACGCTGCGGGAAATTCAGACGTTCTGAGAACAGATAGACTGCAAATCCGGCAATTGAAAGAAGCGCGATAACGATTCCTGAAGTGAGGCCCGGGGTTTGATAATTGAAACGGATATGGTTTGCGCCCTCAGCGACCGGGACAATCATCATTCCGTCTGCATTGAGAATCCGGACGGATCGGCCATTGACCGTTGCCGACCAGCCTTGATCATACGGAACACTGAAGAACGCATATTTATCCGTATTGGCCTGAATTTCAGCACTGAATCCGTTACGGTCGCGTTGAAAAGAAAGGGAGGCTTCCTTTGCACGTTCGTTCAGATCCTGACGATAGTCTCCTTTAGAATTTGTAAACATTTGTGAATCCGGCAGCGGTACAAGATAATTCTTCACCCTGGGCACGTCACTGTCTTTAATCACGACTGCCCGAAGCAGCACCGAAGGCTTATATTCATCAGAAATATGGCGGAATTTGCTCTCCGGAACATAATAATCATAAGTAAACCCTATTGGAAGCATCTCTTTATTCTCATAAACATAAACCATATTGGTACCATTATTGAATTGGGTGTACAGTGGCTTATTGATTAATTTCGCCGTACTTACGAAAAAACGCTCTGAAAGCAGCGGCTTAAGGGCAGATGCATCGGGAGGGATAATGGTCTTCACCCCTCTCGGCGATCCAATCGATGCATAAAATTTGAAGATTGATCCGTTCACCATGCTCGTGAATGAATTGACTGTCGGCAGACCGGCAACCATGGCCAGATTCCAGCCGTCATCGCTGATACCTATACGGTAATTTTCTGCCTTCGGAAGGCGGCGCTTCAGTTCCTGCCCTGTTTTGACGACCGTATCCTGAATGGCCTGACCATTTTGATAATCATAGATGCTATGCGTTGCAAAAATATTAAAAAAACCAAGTCCTCCGCAGAAAATAACAGTCAGAATCAGTGCAGCGGCATGCCAGTGTTTTGCCTGCCGGAAGCGCCATACCAGAAAATAGGCAGCGCCCAGACCCGCAGCAGCGGCTGTCAGATAAAACAAAAACTGGTCATAATGGAATACCGCACTTCGCTGCGTCGCGCTCCACGGATAAAAGAGCAGAAAACCGGCCAGTGCCGCAAGCGCCGAAGCACAGATTAAAAGACTTTTTTTCATAGGAAGCGATTCTCGCCTCTCCAGAGCGACTGCCGACATCAGTGCCATGATGAGCGTCGGCATGTAGAACCAACGCGCGTAATACGAAGCATTCAGCACATAAAAGAGACTGTTCAGAATCGGGACCGCGGCAACAATACAACAGCCGATCATCAGTCGGCGCATCCAGTTCCTGCCGCCGAACATCATGGCAAGCACAAGCACCGGACCGAACAGTGGCAGGTAGGCACCACTTGAGGTAAAATCCGAAGCATAGATTGCCGATTGATGCGGCATCAGATCTGCCGGCATAAGGAATGCCTTAATGATCTCAAGGTACCGGCTGCCACTGAATACGAGCGCATTCGGTCCGTATAAGAAAGAATCAAGGCGCGGGTTCTGAAGCGTAAACAGAATGGCTGGCACAAAGATCACGCTCGCCATGCCAATGCCAAGCACTCCTTCCCAAATCACATGCGGCAGTCGGCGCAGGTACCTTCTCCAGTCTTCCGCGATAAAGCGAAGCAAATAATAGAGCAGCAGAAAGACGATTTCACCGATGAAGAAAAAGAAGTTCAACGTCGCATTCAGTGCAACCGCCGCCGCAAACCAGCCCTTTTTCCGTTCAAGAACAAGCCGGTCAAAGCCCGCCATCAGAAGCGGGAACAGCGCAACCACATCATGAAAATGGTTGAACATCAGATTAACTGTTGTAAATCCGGAAAACGCATAAAGTAAAGCGCCAATCACGGCATAGCGCTCATCCGAAACGTGGCGGCGAACATATCCGAAGGCAGTCATACCCGCTACGCAATATTTCAGCATGTACATCGGCCCGATAACGTACGGGAAAGCCGATGGAGGAAAGAGCAGGCTCAGCCAGAAAAAGGGGCTCCCCAGCGTGTAAAAACTGTATGAGGCAATAAAATTGCTGCCCAGATCAGTCGACCAGTTCCAAAACCAGTCACCGCTCTTAATCGCCCGGTTGCTCAGCATATTGAACGGAATCTGCTGATAGTTAAAATCCCCGACGAGCGTAAACAGGCCTTTATTTGCTATGATTGACGGAAGAAACATGATTCCGGATGTGATCAGACAAAGCACAAACACTTTTACATAAGCGGAACGGAAAATTTTTTTTACAAATACGAAAGTGGTCACCATTACGTACTCCTTGTCCTGCTCGTTCATCACTGCTAATCTTTTATTCTTATATTTTACAACAACCAGTCGTTGTATAAAGAAAAAGATGCTGTTAAATTTTACTGCTGTGCTTCGGTTCATTAAAAAGGAAAGCAACCGTGTGAAACGCACCGGCAGCGATCTTCATCCATATAGCTTTCGTCCATTTTGAACTATTAAAGGAGGGCAAACAGAAAATTAACAAACAGAGGCAGGAGAATACGCCCGCACTGTACAATTTCTAATAGGGTGATTCTGCGGAAACAAGCATGCCGCAAAAAGGAAACTTGCCGTATCTGTTATTCAGGAAACTATGTTTTTCGTCAGTTCCGCATAGAGTCAGAACATTCAGGATCTCCGGACACTAATTCGAGCATATAAATCATGCCTGCACTATTTTATAAAAAGGGGGAGGATTATTCATGAAATGGACAGAACAGCAACTCGATACTTTAAGAAAGGAGGCTGAAGTGCGTCGCGTCACGCTTGCAGACGGAACCGAACTTCCGGTTATCGGTCAGGGAACGTGGCACATCGGTGATGATCCGTTCACGCGCAGTACGGAAGTGTCAGCCATCCGTCTCGGCATCCGTCTGGGAATAAAACTGATCGATACTGCAGAAATGTATGGTGAGGGCCGGTCGGAATCATTAATCGGCGAGGCTATCAAGGGGATGCGTGAGCATGTTTTTCTCGTCAGCAAGGCTTATCCAAATCATGCAACCCGAAGAAAACTGGTGCACGCCTGCGATGAAAGCCTGAAGCGGCTTGGCACCGATCATCTTGATCTTTATTTGCTTCACTGGCGCGGTGCGACACCGCTTGCAGAAACAGTCAGCGGCATGGAGGACTTAAAAAAGGCAGGAAAAATCAGACACTGGGGTGTCTCTAATTTTGATACACAGGACATGCAGGAACTCTGGTCAGTTCCGGGCGGTACCAACTGTGCCGTAAATCAGGTGCTCTATCATCTCGGTTCGCGCGGCATTGAAGTAGATCTTCTTCCCTGGATGCGCGCGCACCATGTACCCATGATGGCCTACTGCCCGCTCGCGGAAGGCGGTTCACTGAAAGCGCAGCTGCTTCACGATCCGGCCGTACTCAAAGCGGCAAACCACCATCAGGCAACGCCGCTCCAGATTCTGCTCGCCTGGTCGATTCGTCACGCAGAATCAGACGGCATAATCTCGATCCCGAAAGCGGCGCAGCCACAACATGTTTTTCAAAACGCTCAGGCAGCCGCCATCAGGCTTACTGAAGAAGAACAGGATGCTCTGAATCATGCGTTTCCACGTCCGACACAGAAGATTCCCCTGGACATTGTGTAAGTTTCTCGGCTAAATAAGCGGATCAAATCTTTTTCTTGTTGTTAAAAAGCAGGCACATATAAAAATCACATATTGAATGAGTGCACTGTACATGAGATTCCAGTTCATCAGTGTAACGATGCCAAGTGCCCGAATGATCGAAAGCCCAATGATCGAAAGCACCACGTACAGAAAAGCATTTAAAAATGGATTTCGAACCGGGCGATACTGCAGGAGCAGCATGACGGTTACCGGCAGTGACGTCAGGCTCGACGGAAAATAATTGTCGGTAAATGGGATCACCGGATAATCGTACCGCCGAAGCCAGTAGGCCAGATACATCTGGTGCAATTCGAGTGTTTTGTCGTTGATGTGCTGGGCATTTATTAAATAAATATCCATTAAAATCATCTCCATTAAAGTATAAGCCGGAGATTCCGAAAAATATACGCTGCAGAGCAGAAAAGAAGACAGCCGAATGCAGCTGTCTTCTTTTCACGTTTTCAATTAAAAGGATTATAATAGCGGCTGCCACGATGAAAGGAGAGCCAGAGTGAAAGAATGAGGAGCAGCATAGAAAAGGCGACCGCTAAATAATCAATACAGGCAAACGGACGCTCATCATACCAGGTCCGCTTCTTTTTCATCCCGAACCGCCTGAGCTCCATGGCGTTGCTGATCACTTCAATCCTGTCCAGCGTGGAGAAAACAAGCGGAATAATGATAGCCGCCGCCTGGCGCATTCTCCGCCATAACTTCTCTTTTTTAGATAAATCAATCCCGCGCGCCTGCTGCGCCTGAGTAATTTCATGATAGCTGCGCTGAACATCGGGAATATAACGGAGTGTAATCGATACAGCATATGCAATCCGGTAACTGACCCCGATTCGATTTAAGGATGCGGCGAACTCGCTCGGGTGTGTGGTTACGATGAAAAGCAGCGCAAAGGGAATGACCGCAAAATACTTTAACGTCACATTAAGTTGATAAAAAAGCTGTTCAAGCGTCAATGAATAGCTTCCCGGCAAGTGCAATAGGATATGCACGGTCCCGTAGATTGACGATCCCTGCTGCGGCGCAAATATATATATGCCCAAATTATTAAGCAGCAGAAAAATCAGGATGAAGCCGAGCACAAAGGCTATCTCGCGCAAATGTACGTTAGCCATTCGAAAAATAACGATGCCCGCGATCAGCATAAACACAAGAATGCGCGTATCAAAGGTTGTCATCGCGATCACCGACCAAATGATAAAACAAACCAGCTTAGCGGCTCCGGTCATTCGATGGATCGGTGTCGCGCGTTCAATGTAGCTGAGCATCTGCATCTTCACTACGCGATCGCCTCCTTTTTTCACCCTGAATAAAGCGATACACGAGTGCCGAAGGATTTGAAAAACCGGCACGTTCAGCCAAATGATACAAAGAGGTTGTCTTCAAATTGGCACGTGCTGCAATCTCGGAATCAGAGAGCAGATCGGCAGGATGCCGATCGGCAATCAATTGTCCGTCAGCCATCACCAGCGCCCGGTCTGTGTATTCCAGCATCAGATGCATATCGTGCGTAATCATAATCAGCGTGACGCCCTTATCATTGAGTGATTCCAAAAAACGCATAATCTCTGTATAGTGCTGGTAGTCCTGACCGGCCGTCGGTTCATCCAGAATGAGCAGACTCGGCTCAAGAACCAGAACGGACGCAATCGTCACTCTCTTTTTCTGTCCGAAGCTGAGTGCGGATACCGGCCAGTTCCGATAGGGATAGAGCCCGCAGACCTTCATCGTCTCACAGACTCGGGAGCCGATTTTTTCTTCATCAATACCTCGAATTCTTAATCCAAATGCAACTTCGTCAAAAACGATGTTCTGTGAAAGCATTTGATTCGGATTCTGCATCACAAGCCCTGTCTTCGCCGACCGTTCCCTGATTGTCTGCGTACGAATATCCACGCCGCCGACATAAATTGCACCCGAATCCGGCTGTTCCAAACCACATATTAATTTCGTAAGCGTTGATTTCCCGGCACCGTTCTTGCCGACAAGCGCAATACGCTCACCCGCCTGCACAGAGAAACTAACATGCTCAAGTGCCGGCCGATTCGGCTCATAACCAAAACAGACGTGTGAAAGCTCCAGAATCGGCTGGCCACTCGTTTGCGCTCTTTCCGGAATGGTCACCTCTGCCCAGTCGCGCAGTGATTTTACGATGCTGCCCATTTTTATTCGGTCAAGCGATTCCGGGTGCAGTTCCGGGGTAATCGGGATACCTGCACGTTTCAAGGCGGTCAGATAGAGTGGTTCACGTACGCCATGTGCGCCAAGAATGCCGGAACTAAGCAGCTGATCCGGCGGCGCATCGGCAGCAATTCGGCCGTCTGCAACAAGCACAATGCGATCAATCCCAATCTCAAGCACCTCTTCGACGCGATGTTCGATAATGATCACGGTCACACCCGTTTCCTTTTGAATCCGATCAATAAGATGCATCGCCGATCTTCCCGACAGTGGATCAAGATTGGCAAGCGGCTCATCAAACAGAAGAATGTTTACCGGATCAACCATCACGCCAGCCATTGCGACACTCTGCTTCTGCCCGCCCGACAGTTCATGCGGTGACTGTTTAAGAAAGCGCTCCATACCAACCCGCTCAGCGGCCTGTTGCACGGCACGTTTCATTCTCGCTTGCGGAATCGCGTCATTTTCCAAAGCAAATGCAATATCTTCGCCTACCGTCAGTCCGATGAACTGAGCGTCGGTATCCTGAAGTACAGTACCTACTTTTCTCGACAGAGCAGACAGCGTCTGATCGTCCGATCGTGCCCCCATTATTTCAAGCGTCCCTCTGATTTCACCTTTATACGCATTCGAAATTAAACCGTTAAGACAGCGGCCAAGCGTGCTTTTTCCCGATCCGGACGGTCCGGTAATTAAAACCCGTTCGCCTTGATGAATCGTTAAATTAATCGCGTGCAGCGACGGGCTTTCCTGGCTTCTGTATTTAAAGCTGAATGCTTTGAAAGCGATGATCTTTTTCTTCATGACAGCTTATTTCCTGTATGTTCGTCCTTATCTATTCGCCAGGACAGCCATTCAAGCAGCAACAGGAAAAACACCTCCCGGATGTGTATCAATCAGGCTTCTTTTTTCAGGCTTCCTGCCTTTGTCCGTGTCTGTGCATAGAGCCAGATCAGCAGTGTGCCGAAAATGCCGACCGTGACAATATCCAGAATGCCTGCGGTAAAGCCTTGCACAAATACCTTATTTGCTGGTTCGCCATAGATGGCAATATCCAGGGCTGGAGCAATCAGAAACCAGCCAATCGCCTGGGTCACCAATTGAAAAACATTAAACACAGCAATTGATTTCCACCCGAATTCACCGTCCGATATTTTAAGAAAGCGTGAAGCAAGACCAAATCCAATGCCGACAATCGCGGAAACGATTACCCAGCTCCACCAGACGCTGCCGTACTGAAGTGCATCGCCGAGTGAGTGCCCGATCAACCCGATCAGTCCTCCGGCAACCGGTCCGTAAATAACAGCAATCAGAGCAAGAAAAATGTAAGAAAGTTGCACGGTTGTATTCGGTATAAAACCGACAGGAATTGAAATATAACGAAGGATAATAAAAATAGCGGCACCGATACCAGCAGCAACAACGGTACGAATAGACAGCCAATCTTTTTTCATCAAACCCATCTCCTTTTTAACTGTTAACTTTCACCGACCCAATCCATGCAGCACTTCTTCTTTCCCCTGTCCACATCACCACCTTATCACTGATTCGAAAATCACACTTTGCGGATTGAAATATGCCAGTTCGTGCCCGTACCGATGGAGTATGCCTTTGCAAACGAGCCCTGATTAATCGCCACACCGACATTTTCAAGCGAATTAATATACAGCAGCGGTTCACCAATGGCTACCTCAGCGAATGATCTGCCAAACACCATTGTGTTCTCGTACACGGTGCGTGTATCATTCTTGATTTTTACAGCCAGGCGGTCACCGCGCGCCACATCCAGTTCATGAAAAAGCAGATGACCGATATTTGTCCAGAGATTGCCGAAACGCACATCGAGTATGTCAATCGTTCCACTCACCTGATTGCCCTCCCGGTAGGACGGAATAATCGGCAGTTCAGTGACCGATTCAATCGGCACTGATTCCCCGAACTGCTCATAATCAATAATGCCCGCCGCCAGTTTCGCACCGTTAAAAGCATAAATATCTCTGCCAAAAAAAGTGAATGACTCACCTGCAGTCGGCAGTTTATTTTCCTTTTCGTCAAACGTCCGCACACTTTCAATACCTTCAATTTTTTTAATATGCGTGAGCGTCCCATTGTCCGGTGTAATGATGTATTGATTTTTGCGTGTCCGGGCAATCACGCTTCGGCGCGTTGACCCGACACCGGGGTCGACAACCGATACAAATACGGTCCCCTCCGGCCAATAATCAATTGTCTGGCGCAGTCTGTATGAGGCTTCCCAGATATTGTATTGCGGAATATCGTGAGTCAGGTCATATATCTTTAATGCCGGATCAACGGAATTCGCAACGCCATACATCGCGCAGACCGCCCCGTCAACAAGCCCGAAGTCCGTCTGAAAAACCAGTGCTTTACTCATTTGAATCCCCTCTCTTTTTGTAATCACGTGTCTCATTATTCCACAGATGGATCGCTGAAAAACCAAAAACCCCGCCCTTAATCCATTGATTAAGGACGGGGGAGAACTCCGCGGTACCACCTTGGTTTACCGATTACTCACATAATCGGTCTCAGCGAGTACGGACACTTTGCGTCTATACTCCGGTTTTTACAACAAGAACCTTAACTTGGCTCGGCTTACTTCGGTGACCGTCACCGTTCAGCTCTGCAGCTCAGAGGCCATGTTCGAACCTTGCTTTTGCTCCGTTTCACCATACCGAAGCTCTCTGTCGAAAAGCGCGCGTTCTACTTCTTCTCTTCATCGCTTTTGATTATATGTAAATTTAATATTAGTCAACTGCCTGTAAATGTCAAGTCGTTTTTTATGCCTTCGAATGTTTTAAACGATGGAAAGCATGCTGCCTGTGCCAGTGCGTGAGCGCATCCCGATTAATGTGCAGATGGATATAATGGTCAAAAAGAAGAATAAAATACCCCATGCACAGAAAACTGATAACGGTACCGAGATTAATGCCGACAAACTGGTGGCGGAAGAGGCTGATCGTAAGGCCAATCGCGAGCGGGATACCAAGTGAGATACGCTGTGCCCGCACGACATTGCCATGCAGATATTGCTCGCGCAGAATTTTCAGCAGATCATCAAATGGATGAAGGACAAGATTCACCTGAAAATAAATGGACAATGCTGCCGCGATGCACAGAATGCCTGACACACAAACGCCAATCCGCACAATCCAGCCGCTGATCGTAAATGTCTGCAGCGCAAACAGCCAGAAGTCAATCAGATAACCGAAAGAAAGCATGTATAGAAAATTGAATATGTCTTTAATCCCGTTCCACCGCCGTCTCAGCAGATCATCCGCAATCAGAACGATACTGCCCATCATAACCAGAACCGTCCCCACCGTCAGCCCTGTGGCATATGAAATATTAATGCTCGCCGCTGTCCAGGGCGCTGATCCAAAGGCTGCCTTAATGGTCAGCGCATTGCCAAATGCGTTCAGTAATACAGAAAAACACAGCCAAAACAAACCTTTTGCCATTTACTTTCATGCCTCCGTCAAAGAGATTCCTGTTCTGTCACTGACACCAGGCGTCTGGATATCAGGTACTGTTGTGAAAAATTCCTGTTGATTTTTCAGCTTATTTTTCAAATGAGTTCATCATGCGCATCACATGTAATCCTTAAAAAACACTATGTCTGCACTGCTGTTATATGCGTCACCAGTGGAAGCGGCACAGAACTGCTCAACTGCCGTATTTCTTAAACATTCATATTCTATCAGCAATCGACATAAAAAGTAACCCGGTTTTCATTTAAAGTGCAATTAAAAAACCTGGCTTTGCCAGGCCTCTGGCGAAGGCAAAGCCGCCGTCGCACTGATACGATAATCTGCTGAATTTTCAACTTTCTTATAGTATAAATGAACGGTGAGCAGAATTTTGCTCGCCGCAATGACTTACGTTTATTCAGATGTATATACTTTATCCTTCAAGATTCCCAAGCTCAGCCATGGCATCCGCATAGATCTCCGAGGCAAGCAGAAGGTCATCAAGCTTAACATGTTCATCAACCTGATGGCCGGTATACGGGTAGTCCGGCATGCAGGCACCGAACGCAACACCGGCATCAAGATACTGTGCATAGGTTCCGCCGCCGGACGTCAGCAGTTTGACATCTTTCAGGCCCGTATGCTTTTCATAAACCTTTTTCAAAATCTGGACCGCCGGATGCTTCGGATCCATATAGAGCGGCTTGCTCGTACCAAGCTCGCCAATCGACAGACCGAGCTGCCGAACGGAAGCCGTAAGCGTCTGAACCAGATCATCCAATGAGGCCTTAATCGGGCAGCGGATGTCCAGGGATACGGTTCCGCCGTCATCACCAAAGCGGATGACGCCTGCATTGACTGTCAGTTCGCCGGAGACATCGTCCTGATATTTGATGCCGAGGCGCTCGCCTCCGAAATCATTGTTCAGCGTATCGGAAAGCAGCGTGACAAAAGCATGTTCTTCTTTGACAAGCGGCAGCTTCTTTAATGCCGATGCAAGGAGAAAAGCCGCGTTCACGCCGCCCGCAGGTTCCGAACCGTGCGCTGACTTTCCCTTAACCGTCATTTTGAAGCCTTGATCTGTCTTTTCCGCAGTGAACGGTACGTTTATGGCGCTCAGTGCCGCCTGCGCTTCTACGGCCCACTTTTCTGCATCTGCTCCGGATAAAATAGCGTAAGCATGGTCGGGTACCATATTCATTCGTTCTCCGGAATAGAAGGACACAAGGCGGACAGATGCATTACTGCTGCCTGATTTCGGTGTTTTGATCCATGCGCGGATCTGGCCTTTTTCCGCAAAAATCAGCGGGAATTCGGCATCCGGCGCAAAACCGAACAGCGACATCGGCTCCAATTCGTTATACTTTTTCATGCAGGCGCAGCCGCTTTCTTCATCCGTCCCGATCACAAGCCGAATCCGATGCCTGATCGCAGCGCCCGAATTCTTCAGCGCTTTAAGCGCATAATAGGCGGCCATTGTCGGACCCTTGTCATCGATCACGCCGCGTGCATAAAGGGTCCCATTCTCTTCGTGAAGAGTAAACGGATTATGTGCCCATTTTCCGGTTGCCGGTACGACATCGACATGGCCGAGTACCGCAATATAGTCTTTGGCCTCCTCCGGACCGTATTCAATATAACCGGCGTAGCCCTGAAGCATTTTTGTGCGAAATCCGTCGCGCCTGCCGATTTCCAGCATTTTTTCCAAAGCAGCAAGCGGTCCGGGACCGAACGGTGCGCCTTCCCCTGCCTGACTTGCGTCCTTCGTACTCGGAATCGCGATCAGTTCAGCGAGATCCGCTAAAAACGATCCTTCATCAACTTTTGTATTCATCTGGCTCATCATGCCGCCTTCCTTTTCTATACCAATTATCAATGGCCTGCTCAAAGCAGGCAGACACATGTATGTTTTATTTACATTGCATTCTAGCACAAAGCCTGAAAAAAGAAAAAAACGGATCAAAACCGCAAAAAATGTTACTTACCCGCGCACTTGAGAACAGGCAGCTTCAATTTCATCCCATTTCATGACTTTGCGATCAATGTCTTCCTCAATCAGCTGACTGCCAATCTGCACCTCGATCAATTCAAGGGCTTCATCTGCTTTAATCGCGTGCAGAGTCTCGGCTGTCACAATCACAACATCCCCAGGTTTGATCGAGCGAATCACACCGTTCTCAGCATAGCGCCCGTGACCTTTGACAATCGTCCAGACTTCCTTGCGCATATGGTGGCAGTGATAGCTTAGATTGGCGCCTTCTTTAATCACGACCTTTTTCGTCAGTACCTCTTCATTGTTTGCAGAGTAACGGGAGTAGTCGAGCACGCGGTACGACCCCCATTTGCGTTCTTCATACATCGGCCGCTGGTCAAAACCCTTCATCACTTCTTTGATGCGTGGGCTCTGCTCTTTGTCAGATACGAGAATGCCGTCCGGACTGACTGCCACAATCGCGTTGGATACGCCAAGTACCGTAACCGGAAGATCCAGTTCATTGATTAAATGCGTGTTCTCCGAATCGTTACTGATGATTCCCTTGCCGATTTGCTTCGTTGCCATTTCTTCGGTCAGAGTATTCCATGTACCGAGATCCTTCCAGAATCCTTCATAGGGAAGTGCAACGATATTTTTTGCCTTCTCTACAACCGCATAGTCGAAACTGATCTTCGGAAGTCTGGCGAATTGCTTCGACAGTGCCTCATAATTAAGCGGCAAGCCAAGCGATTCCAGAATCGAAATCACATAGTTCAGCCGAAACGCGAAGACGCCGCAGTTCCAGAGGGCCGACTCACCGATCAGCTGTTTCGCAAGTGCTGTATTGGGTTTTTCAGTAAAGTGATCAACGTCTATGTAGTCGCCGTGCTTGCCCCTGGCCGGCACAATATATCCGTATTTCTCTGACGGATACGTCGGCTTTACGCCCATCAGCGCGAGATCTGCCCCTGTCCGATCAAGCAGTGCCTCTAAGTCGAGAATGCGTTTAAAAAAAGCGGTATCTACATATGGATCAACCGGCAGCACGGCAACTACCTCATTGCGTGAAGCTTCGCCCTTCGTATAGAGATAAGCCGCCGCAAGCGCGATTGCCGGAAAAGTGTCCCGGCGTTCCGGTTCGACAATCAGCGGGACTGCTTTCCCGAGCTGGCTCTCCAGCATTTCCACCTGCCCCTTGCCTGTTGCAATGACCGTTGAACTGCCGAGTCCAACCTCATTCAGCTGGCCGAAGACACGCTGCACCATTGAAGACAGTTCTTTATTCTGATTCTCCAGAACGCGTAAAAATTGTTTGGATCGCGCATCATTCGAAAGCGGCCAAAGCCGTTTTCCTGAACCGCCCGATAGTAAAACTAATCGCATGGTCATCTCTCCTCGACATCTTTCATTCACATAGAGGTTCTATGCGGTAAAAATCGATCTGTTTCTCTTTTTTTACTGATACCGTCAAAATGTTGTTGTTGCTTTTTCAGTTCATCTTTCATTCGTTTGCTGAAGAGCAGGTGAACACCCGAGGCCCCATTTTTTTAATTCGTGTATCATCGGCAAGCGGAAGGATATGAACAGCCCGCATTGTTCGCAAATAAAACAATCCGAAGCACCACATGATTCTGAAACAGCGTCTTTTATTACATCTATTATGCCACTAAATGGAAACCGCGATCAATATCAATCATCGTGTTTACCGGGAGCACGGATTCGTCCCAGGAGGAAACGGTAAAGCAACAATGCTCCGATCCTTTCCATGCATAAAGGTGCGTTTACGGATCAGGCATGCTGGTCTGAAGGCACCATCAAAAAAGTGGACTGCTTTTGGCACTGACGTAGCTGCTGTCACGATTTTTTTTACGCAGATAACCCTCCCCGAAACGCACTCCCCCCTGTCAAAAACGACAGTGAATTATTTTTTTAAATTTTTTCTTGCAATATACGCTTAATCTGGTTATAATATTTCTTGTTCTGATTCATTACCCCATGGCCAAGCGGTAAGGCAACGGATTCTGATTCCGTGATGCTCAGGTTCGAATCCTGATGGGGTAATACCAAGAGAGCCCTTCATCCTAAGTGTGCTAAGGTTGAAGGGCTCTTTTTCTATAAGAATGTCCCGGACTGTCACATTCCGTTTTTACAGTCGGCTACTGAATCACGCGTGTTGACCGGTCACTTACACGTTAGATAACGAGGACAGACTTTCGAATGAAATAAAAGTGCTGTCAGACGAATTGACAGTCTTTAGTCCCACAAACCATGTCTATTTCCGTCTTGATGGTCGGAAAACAGATGTTATAGATCTCAATCTAAAAATAAATAGTGATTTCTATTTGCCATTAGACGAAAACAGCATGCCTTACCAAGGACGCAAATCCGTTGACGGTACAGCATTTGATCTACGTGCTGAAAAACGGATCGGGTCAAAGAGAAACAGACCCTCCACTCCCTTCTAAGAACACCTTCGACCCACTGGCACTTTGCCTTTAAAACATCATTTACCGGGTAGAGACATTCTCAAGGATTCTGAGCATGTAAAATTTTATTTGCTTCTGCTGCCGTTAAATCATAATTAAGAAACTCTTTATAGAATTGCTGCGTTATCGTGACCATATTCACATCTTTAAATTGATCAGGATGCAGCTCCTGGGCCAGCCACTGGAATTGAAGAGCGGATTCCATGCCGTATCTGTCCCATAAAAAGACACCCATTGGATTGACCAGTACTTTATGTTTCTTGACTGCACTGATCTGGCTCCATTGAGGATCCTTATAGAGTGCGTTCAAGCTTGCAGTGACATTGTTTGGGTTGCTCAGCCCGCTTTTTCCGATAACGATGATATCCGGATTCCATTTGATGATCTGTTCCACTGACGCAGGTTTCTGATTCCCGGATATGCCGGCCGCATCCTTGGCACCGCTGGCTTTGATCCATTCGTCAACAATTGTATCTTTTCCATCAATGACCAGTGGTTTGAGTGATTCAATATGTAAGACAGTTGGTTTTTTTGAAGCAGGAATTTTACTCGTTATGGATTTTACTTTCTGAAGACGTTCAGTCAGATAGTTGTTGAATTTTTCTGCCTTTGCAGGTGCCGTACCCCCTAATATTTTCGCTGTAATCGTAACAACTTTTTGTAACTCATTATAATTCTGAAAAATTAATTGCACCGTTGGGATCCCCAGCTCTTTCGTCTTTGATATCAGCTGGGGATTGGTTGAACTAAACAATACATCAGGCTTTAACTGTGCCAGGCTGTCTGTATTGACGGTCGTTTTCGTAAAAATTATTTTTGCCTTGTTCATTCCCGGGAATACGCGGTACAGCCATGGATACTGGTTTTTTGCATCTATAGTGGCAACGATTTTATCCGCACTGCCAAGCATGCCGACAATCTCATTATGAGCCGGCCAGGCATCTGCAATTGTCCTGATGTTATTTGGCACCGTAATTTTTGCACCTGTTGAATCTGTAACAACTGTTTTACTCTCCGAAGCTGCGGTTGAACTTGACTGCGTGCTACTGCTACTGCTGCTGCCAGTCTGGGAACATGCCGATGTAAAGCCAATTAAAAGAATAAGCGAACAAACCAGAGTGAACAGACGGATGGCATTACTTCGATTCTTTTTTTCATTTTACATTCTCCTCGTAGTAATATTAGATTTAATATTAAAAATTTAATCATCCAGTAATGGCACACAGGATTTTATTTCTTTTCCTTGTTCTGAAGTGCCGCTGACAATTTGTACATTAACACCGTAGGCTTGTTTTAAATTGGCTTCCGTGACAATGTTATCTGCTTCACCAATGACAAATTGATGCTGCCGAAACAGAGCTACTTTTGAAGAACATAAAAAAGCATGGTCCGGAAAATGTGAGGTCATAAGAATAGCCAATCCCCTCCTGGACAGGTCAGAGATGTATTTCAATACTTTTACCTGGTTACCAAAGTCGAGATTAGAGGTAGGTTCATCCATGATCAATATATCCGGCTCTTGCGTCAGTGCCCTGGCAATTAACACCATCTGTCTTTCGCCGCCGCTCAACTCGGTGTATTTTTTGTTTTCCAGCTGGCCGATGCCAAGCATATGAATATTCCGCTCAGCAATTTCGACATCTTTCTTTCCCGGAGAACCCAGTTCACTCAGATAGGATGTCCGTCCCATCAGCACAACGTCTTTAACAGAAAAAGGAAACGGGTTATTCTGTGCCTGTGGTACATAACCAATGACCTGTGCCTTTTTCTTCTGAGTCCATGACCGGATATCCTGACCGTCAATCGTAATGCGTCCTGATTTCAGTTTCAGGAATCCAAGAACACTTTTAAAAAGAGTTGTTTTCCCAACGCCATTGGGCCCGAGAACACACCATATTTCACCTGAACGAATCGTCATGGATATCTGGCTGACAATCGGCGGATCAAGTCCGTATCCGCATGATACATCTTCTATTTTCAGAATCATGACCATCCTCTCCTTCCTTTAAATAACAGGTAGAGAAAGAAAGGCGCTCCAACCAGCGATGTGAGAATCCCCAGAGGCAACTCCATCGTAAACATCCGGGCAAGGTCATCAACAAGAATCAGATAAATACTGCCGATCAACAGGGAAGCAGGTAAAGCCCGCTTATAATTGGGGCCAACCAGCATTCTCGCCAGATGTGGAATAATCAACCCGATCCAACCGATAACACCTGCAACGGATACGGTCACAGCCGTTGCCAGAGTTGAGCAAATGATCACAACCAGCTTCATTTTTCGCACGTTGACGCCCAGTGCCGTAGCTTCTTCATCCCCGAAGGACAGGATGTTCAAATGCCAGCGTAAAAGATAAAGGGGAACAATCGCAATGATGACCGGAATCAGAAGAAAAAACAGGTCATTCATGGTAACCGTCGACAGGCTGCCCATCAGCCAAAATGTGATCACCGGTAATTTATCTTCGGGATCACCGACATATTTAATCAGTGATATAAATGCCTGAGCAAGACTGGAAATGACAATGCCGATCATGATCAAGCTCAGAAGCGATCCGCCGCCGTCACGTTTGATGATCGAATGGATACCGACCGCCGCGAGTACCGCTCCGAGTCCGCAGAGAAAAGAAAGCATCTGTACTTCAAACGCATCTAATGAAAGCAGGAGACCCAATGCAGCGCCGAATCCGGCACCACCCGAAGCACCAAGAATGTCGGGAGAAACCATTGGATTTCTAAATAGCCCCTGATACGACGATCCTGCGACTGACAATGCGCCACCGATGATCAGTGCAGCAATGATTCTTGGCATTCGTACTAAAAAAACGACAGTATCTACATTTGCACCGAAACTGTTGCTTGATACCCATCAGGCGACCATAGAAAATGGTAATCACTTCACCAATTGATAACTTATAACTTCCAATACAAAAAGAAAAAGCAAAGACAATAAGCAGAATCAGAAGAAGGAGCAAAATGATGTAGGCATCTTTTTCTCTCTTTATGCGTTTCACTTGACACTTTGTCAGGGTTAATGCATTGTTTGAACTTTTATTCAATTCGTCCCCTTCTTCCGATATAAATATTTTTGAATTTTTTGAATTATATTTGTAAGACTGATTTTTAGCTGCTCAAGACCGGACACCATCAGCACAATTCATCCGATGGGGTAGAAAGAGTCTTTCGTCTTTCGTCTTCTGTCCCATGGCTTTTCCAGCGGAAGTTTTGCCTGAAACTCCTTGGCCTGTTTGCGTCTCTCAAGACGATGATGATACCGCTGCTCAGCGGATGCATACATTAGCTTTTCCTCTTCGGTCTCCGGAATCACTTTGGGAACTGCAGACGGCTTCCCATCTGATCCCAGAGCGACAAATGTCAGCAGACAGGTCGTGCAGAGCACACGTTTCCCAGTTGTTAAATCTTCAGTCACGATCTTTACAAAAACCTCCATCGAAGTATGATGCGTCCATGTCACAAATGCTTCCAGGCAGACAGATGATCCCACTTTAATCGGATAGAGAAAATCTACTGAATCGACAGATGCGGTCACCACCGTCTTGCGAGAATGCCGCATTGCCGCCATGACGGCAATATTATCAACATGCATCATCAATTTTCCGCCAAAAAGTGTGCCATGCGTATTCGCATCGTTTGGCATGACCTGAAACGAGGTCACAGAACGTGATTCATTGTTATTTTTACATTCCAAGATTTAAATCCTCCGTTTCACAGATTAGCAATCAACTATACGATCACTTTGTTATCTTTCCATCGTCATGATGAGAATACATGGTTGATGATCGTTGATGAACTATTTTATGATTTCTTTGGAGGTTCTATCGCTTCATTAAAACAAGCATCCATACATGTCCCGCACTCCGTGCATTTGTCAGGATCAATGACATATTGGATACCATCAAAAGATATTGCAGCCGACGGACATTCAGGTTCGCAAGCCCCGCAAGCAATGCAGAATTCATTGATTTTATAAGCCATGATTCTTCTCTCCCTTTTTACTTAACCTTTTAATCCTGATTCATTCGCGGTTACTACTGCATTCTCCGGTTCAAAAAATGCTTGTAATTTCTTCAGATGTGCATAACGCTCCTTACTGATCGATTCGGCTTCCTGAAACAGTTCAGCTGCTCGATCAGGGAACGAACGCTGAAGGCGGGTGTAGCGATTTTCATTTTTAATAAAATCAGCATAATTCCCTTTCGGCTCACGAGAATCAATCATCAGCGGATTCTTTCCTATTGCCAGGTTGCGCGGATCAAAACGGAAATTGTGCCAGTAGCCCGTCTCAACAGCCAGCTTCATCTCATTCTGTGCGTTTGCCATGCCGCCTTTAATGCCATGCATCTCACAAGGCGAATAGCCGATGATCAGAGACGGGCCATGATAACTCTCTGCTTCAGTAATTGCTTTCAGCGTCTGGTTCATATCGGCACCCATGGCCACCTGAGCCACATAGACATTGCCATAAACCATGGCGATTTCTGCCAGTTTCTTTTTTGCCCGTTGATTGCCTGAAGCCGCAAACTGTGCAACCTGTCCGATACGGCTGGCTTTCGAGATTTGGCCGCCGGTATTGGAATAGACCTCTGTATCAAATACAAAAATATTAATATCTTCACCGGAAGCAATCACATGGTCCAGACCGGCAAAGTCAATATCATAAGCCCAGCCATCGCCGCCGAAAATCCAGATTGATTTCTTCTCAAGATAATCTTTATTGTCAAGGATCTTCTGAAGGCGAAGATCCTGATCGGCAAAACGATTCGCTTGTCTCAGTAATTCTTCTGCCGCTGCTTTATTGGCGTTACCGTCATCTTTTGTCTGTAAGAAACCATCGGCAGCCTCAGTGATATCTTCCTGATCCGATGATTCGGCAATTTCTTTAATCGTACCGATAAGCCGCTCGCGAATGGCCCTTTGTCCAAGATACAGGCCAAAGCCGTTCTCTGCGTTATCTTCAAACAAGCTGTTTGTCCATGCCGGACCTTTATGATCAAACGTTGTTGTATAAGGACAAGTGGCCGCCGGGCCGCCCCAGATTGACGAGCAGCCTGTCGCATTGGAAATGAACATACGGTCACCAAATAACTGAGTAATCAGCCGGGCATAAGTTGTTTCTGCACAGCCGGCACAGGAACCGGAAAATTCGAGCAGTGGTTTTTTAAACTGGCTGCCTTTAACCGTGGAATCTTTCATCATGCCGGGTTTCTTATCAACATGGTCAACCAGATAATCAAAAACCGGCTGTTGATCCATTTGCGTCTCGCGCGGTTTCATCGTCAACGCACCTGACTTCAGGCATGCATCAGTACAAACTGAGCAACCCATGCAATCCAGCGGACTGATCGCCTGGATATAGTGATAACCTTCCATGCCTCTGCCTTTCATCGGAACAGCTTTCGCCTGATCCGGTAATGCGGCAGTTTCCGTATCGTCTAGCGCAAAAGGACGAATAGCGGCATGCGGGCAAACAAAAGCGCAGCGATTACACTGGATACATAAATCCGGATCCCATTCAGGAACTTCAACAGCAACTCCCCTTTTTTCATACTGTGCCGCCCCAAGTTCATAGGTTCCGTCAGCATGATCACTGAAGGCAGAAACCGGTAATTTATTACCATCCATATGACCGATGGGATACATGATCTTATCAACCATCGTTTCCAGCTTAGGATTATTCCCTTTCAGATTCAGTTTGAAGGTGTACTGATCCTTCTGATTGGCAGGTTGAATCTTCACCGCCCGGATATTGGCAGCACCTTCGTCGATTGCACGATAGTTTGCCTAAACGATGGCATCACCCTTAGCTCCATAACTTTTATAAGCAAATGCCTTCATAAGCTGAATGGCTTGCTGCTGCGGAATGATCTTTGATAAAGTAAAAAACACACTTTGCAGGACCGTATTGGTTCGTTTTCCCATCCCAATACGCCGAGCAATGTCTGTGGCATTGATGGCATAGACGTGAATCTTATGCTCAGTAATATATTTTCGGGCAGACAAACCCAGTTTTTCTGAAAGTTCATCGTCGGTCCACTGCGAATTAACTAAAAACGTGCCATTAGGTTTAATATCCTGAACGATACGAAAGCCCTTTTCAATATAAGAAGGATTGTGGCAAGCAACAAAATCCGCCTTTTTCACATAATAGGGGGCTTTAATCTTGTATTTCCCGAAACGCAGATGACTGATCGTTACACCGCCGGTTTTCTTCGAATCATATTGGAAATAGCCTTGAGCATACATATCGGTGTTATCACCAATAATTTTGATGGAATTCTTGTTGGCGCCAACTGTTCCGTCTCCACCAATTCCCCAGAATTTACAGGAAATCGTGTCCGCCGGTGTTGTATCCGGAGCATCGCTGCGCTCCGGCAGACTCAGATTTGTCACATCATCGACAATCCCAACAGTGAACTGCTCTTTAGGCTGCTTCTTTTTCAGTTCGTCAAAGATAGCAAAGACGCTGGCAGGAGGAGTATCTTTTGATGACAGCCCATAACGTCCACCGACGATTGTTGCCTTTGATTTTCCATATAACGCCTTAACCACATCAAGATAAAGCGGTTCGCCAATGGCTCCGGGCTCTTTAGTACGGTCCATAACGGCAATCTTACGTGTCGTTTCAGGTAAGACATCAAGAAAATGTTCTACGGAAAACGGACGATATAACCGAACTTTGATCAGTCCCACTTTTTCACCTTTTGCCAGTAAATAATCAACCACTTCTTCGACAACATCGCAAAAGGAACCCATGGCTATGATCACACGTTCTGCTTCTGGATCTCCATAATAATTGAACAATTGATAATTCGTGCCGATCTTCTGATTAATTTGATTCATATAGTCTTCAACAATCCCCGGCAGTGCATTGTAATAGGGATTGCTTGCTTCACGGTTCTGAAAATAAATATCGTCGTTCTGATGGCTGCCACGCATCGTCGGATGTTCTGGATTCAAAGCCCGCTTTCTGAAGGCAGTCAATGCGTCCTTATCGATCATTTTCGCTAATTGCGATTGATCCCAGGTCTCAATCTTCTGAATCTCATGACTGGTCCGGAAACCATCAAAAAAATTGATGAACGGAACTCGGCTTTTTAATGAAGCCAGATAAGCCACTGGTGTTAAATCCATAACTTCCTGTGGATTTGTTTCGGCCAGCATTGCAAAGCCGGTCTGCCGACAAGCATAGACATCCTGATGATCGCCGAAAATACTCAGAGAATGTGAGGCAAGTGCACGAGCAGTTACATTGATCACACACGGCAGCAGCTCACCGGCAATTTTATACATATTAGGTATCATCAGCAGTAAGCCTTGACTTGCCGTATACGTTGTCGTCAACGCGCCCGCATTCAGACTGCCATGCATCGCGCCCGCAGCCCCCGCTTCGCTTTGCAATTCATAGACACGTACCTGGTCACCAAATAAATTTTTTAAGCCACCGACCGACCATGCCTCAGTCGATTCAGCCATTGGTGACGATGGGGTAATTGGATATATTGTCGCTACTTCAATAAATGGATAACTGGCAAAAGCCGCGGCAGTATTTCCATCCATCGTTTTTTTTATTCTGGCCATCCATGAACCCTCCTTGAAACAATAATTTTGCAACTGCTGAATCACTGCAAGTTCCGGTCCTTGAAACAAATTGATGAAAGTGAACATGAAGCACATTGTGAAGGTGAACAGCTCCAATAAGGATTATCTACCGTTTCGATCGAGAACCCTGATTTAGAAAGCGAGAAGGATTGATCACCGTCACCATTTTCCAAATGCACTGCATCATTCTCATAATCAAACCGAACGGTCATGCCTTCACGCTGAACCGTTTCGTCATCGAGCGGATTGTTGATCAGTTTCGGTTCAAGAACTTTCAAATGACCGTCCTCAGTCTGGACGTCTATCCGGTTTTCTGAAGTAACTAACTGGATCAGCTGACCCTTTTTATTAAAAACAATCGAATTACTGTCCGCTGTAATACCGGTTGCATCCGGATCAAAGGCGGTCAAAAGGCCGATCGGAGTATGAATCTGTATCGGCGCGGCAGGCTCCAATGACTCCAGTTCACCAGATTGATAGATGGAAATGCCCACTCTTGCCTCGACCTCCCCGGCCGGGGTGCGCACGTTGACTGTTTCAGTCGGAAACAGCGTGATGCTTCGTATACTGCCATCCTTCCAGAAGGCGATGCAATTAATCATTGCTTTAAACGAAGTAAAGCCAAGATCAAAACGGAAGGGAATCTGCAACGACTTTTCATCATCTTCCGTCCAAAATCCGCTTAATTTTCCATCCAGCGGAAAGAAACGTTTGAGTTCACCCGTTTCGAAAAATGTCACAAGCTCAGCTGGAAATTCACCAATCGCCGTATAAATAGGCTGCTGCTTCTCCAAGGCAACGGATTTAATCATTCCGCTCTTGTAAAACTCAACCGAATACTTGTTCTTTCTTCGTTCCGTCTCGGTATAAAAAGGAACGAGCTCACCGATATGCGTAAGCACCATATTTTTTCCGGAAAGCTTGATGCCTTCAAGTTCGCCGGTGGGATAGCTGCGATAGGAAACAACCGAACCAAAAACACCTGAGCGCAGCTTGATCATCTCATCATTGATCATCTGAAAGTTCTGCACCGGAACCCCCTCCTTTCACCCGTTCACTTTGGCCTGACGACGATGTACTCATGTGGCTCTTATGAACGTTTTTCAATCGTAAATCGGCGGTCTCTCTCAATCCACGGTGGTGTGTGCCGACAATGTAAATGCAGCTCTGCAAAAGATGTTTTGGCTAAGAAACCCATCAACGCCTGTTTTGAAGTAATTTCAGGATAATCCTGCTGAACCTTGATCAGGTCCAGTTGATAGATACCCTTCTGCTTCGTTTTCACCGGGGAAGCGTATTCCAGTTTCTTTCTGGTTATCTTTTGCTGATTTTCAATGGACTGTACTTTATGGACAATTGCATCTAAAAGTTCAGCAGATAATTGATTGATTTGAAAGATATGAAAATGTGCCTGATCAAAAACAACATAGGGAATTCCGGAGATTTCCTGACACACCAGGATCCGGCTGTCAACGATTTGCGAAAGGAGCTGCTCTACTCGCTGCCTCTGCTCACGAATTGAAGCAGGCGGCTTTTGAACAATCTCAATCTCTTTTTCCCTCAGCCAGCCCATTTCACTTTTGCAAAAAATGGCCAACCGATCCGCTTCAATAAATGAACTTAAACCTTTTGCTGATAAAAAGGCTGTGATCTTGCACATAGATCGCCTTCACTTCCCTTCTTATAGACATGAGACTTCTGAGATGCAGGTTTATATAACCTATCTTCAGGCAGCCTGGTGAATGATTTTAACGAATTCTTTTTGCACATCTCTTGCGCTCTTAGCCGTCAAACCAAAATCAAAAAGATGCTGGGTCACGGAGACAAGTTGCTGAAAATCACAATTTCCCGTCCGCTCGCCGATACCCATCAACGTTGTATCCGCATAATTGCAGGAGCATTTCAGAGCCTCAATGGTGTTCGCCAGGCCCATTCCCAAATCATTATGACCATGAAAACCGAATTGCGCCGAATGCCCTGTCTCTTCGGCCAATTCTGTAAATCGTTTTCTGCATAATGAAGGGACCATTGTGCCTACCGTGTCTGCTAAACGTATACGGCGGATATTAAAATCCAACAGAATGTTGCATAGTTTAATGAGTAATTCATTGTCGGCACGGAAAGCATCCTCAAATCCGATCGATATATGCTTCATATTGACATGCTGATCAATCAATAACTCCAGACTGCTAAATAACTGATTAATGAGCCAATGTCTGTCTTTACGCAATTTTGAATAAATTTGAAGATCAGATACCGGAATGCTGATATGAATCAAATCCGGTCCGCAGTCCATGCATTGCCGCAAGTCATTCATGTTTAATCGGGACCATACCGCGATCTTCGCATGCTTGCAGCGATTGATGATCTGACAGATTGTTTCCTTTTCTTCACGGCTTCCGGCCGGGATTCCTGCCTCGATCTGAGTGACGCCGACGTCATCCAATAGCGACGCAATATCAAGCTTCTGCTGTCTTGTGAAATTCACTGAAGGTGACTGCTCACCATCTCTCAACGTTGTATCGACAATGAATTTACGCGTTCGAATCGCCATCATCCCTCTCTCGCTTCTGAAGTCAACGAACTCACGCTATTATTTCTGCTCACGTCATTCACAATCCGAATAAATTCATGATCGGTCACATGATCATTTTTCTCAACGGCTAATTCCTTCACTTGCTGTAGAATCTGCGGTAACAGACAGTCACACAGCTTCATGTGCAATTTTTTCATCTTCAATGTCAATGAAGCCCGCCCACTCTTTTTCCCTAAGATAATTTCTCGCTTCTGACCCACGCGTTCCGGATTGTAAGGTTCATAGCAATATGAATTTTTCATGATTCCGTCCACATGGATTCCGGATTCAACCTGAAAAATTTCTCTGCCGATGACCGGTTTATGCTTAGCAAAGGGAACGTGCGTCATATTCTCTATTAAGTCACGGATTTCTGCCAGATAACGGCAGTCGCTCTTATTCGTTTGGCAATGGTGCACGAAAAGCGCCATGATTATTTCTTCAAGTGATGCATAGCCATTCATTGATCCGAATGAGGTGACAATTTCAGCATTTTCTGAAGCAAGAACCCATTCCATTACGATAGCTGTTGCGCAATGCATTCGGTTCGTTGGAGAAAATTC
>NZ_JAMAST010000017.1 GCF_023336505.1 Sporolactobacillus mangiferae
ACATAAGAATTGCAAGGAGACGAAAATGAAGCTTATCTCATGGAATGTTAATGGCTTTCGGGCATTGTTGCGAAAAATGGATGTCTATGCCTGGATGCAGAAAAACAATGTGGATGCACTCTGTATTCAAGAGACAAAGATGCATCAGGGCCAGGTTCAATTCGATACGCCAGGTTATTATCAATATTGGAATGATGCTGTGCGTAAAGGATATTCGGGCACGGCCATTTTCACCAAATACAAACCCGTAAATGTGACCTATGGAATGGGTATTGATATGCATGACCAGGAAGGGCGGTTGATTACACTTGAATACGAGCGTTTTTTCCTGCTCGCGGTTTATACACCTAATGCGAAACGTGACCTGACAAGACTTGATTATCGTCTTGAGTGGGGCACAGCATTCAAAAATTATGTGAGACAATTGGATGAAATCAAACCGGTCATTTTTTGTGGAGACCTCAATGTTGCACATACAGAAATTGACTTGACCTATCCTAAGAGCAACAAGGGGAATTCAGGCTTTACCATTGAAGAGAGACAAGATTTTTCATCGTTGCTGGATTGCGGTTTTATTGACAGTTTTCGCGCGCTTTATCCGAATCAAACAGGTGCATATACGTGGTGGTCATTCCAGTTCAATGCACGCCAAAGAAACATTGGCTGGCGTATTGATTATTTCGTAACTTCTGAACGTTTACGCAACCGGATGATCGACGCGAAAATTCTTTGTGAAGTAGCCGGATCAGATCATTGTCCAATTGAACTTGATTTGAATGATTCTTTTACGACCGACAAAAATGCTATGTAAAGAATGCGAATGTTCTCTGCAGTGGGTTCGCTCATTCATGAAAAAATTGACAGTAAAATTCAGTGATTTTAATTAGAAAACCTGGCTTCGTCAAGCTTCCGGCGAAGGCGAAGCCGCCGTCGCGACGGCCATGGACGGCCTAGTGTCCGATAAGCCGCAGGACGCGGCGTTTTTTCGGACCACTTATACTATGTTCCTTAAAATTTATAAACTTTCTTATAGCTTAAAAAGAGAAGCGATTCATTTCTGATCGTTTCTCTTTTTTGGACGGTAAAAATTTTAAGATGATCATATCAGTGCCTGCGCCACAGAGATGGCCGGTTCAGGTCACTTTACTGCGTTTTGATTTGCCCACTTTTCAAGTTCGATAATTGCGTCATATACACGATCGACCGTACATTGAATTGGGTACTTATGAATCAGTGATGTCGGCTTTAATGCGGAAACGGCAATTTCACGGATTTCCTGCCTGGTTATGTTTCCTAAAGACAGATCTTCCAAACTTACGGGCAAATTGAGTGCGCGATAAAAGGGGAGCAGACGTTTCATTTCATCGAATTTTTCTTCGATAACGAGCTCTACCATGATTCCATATGCAACTTTAATGCCATGCAGCAGATGGTGTGTTTCCTTCCTGATGGTTAACGCATCGTGAATGGCGTGCGCCGCCGTTGCGCGTGCATATTCATCGCCGAATCCGCCGACCAGTCCGCTTGCCATAATATTTGTTTCCATCACTTGAATCCAGTCGTCACTCAGCTTTCCTTCCCGCATATCCTGAATCGCTTTTTCCGCATGCTGAAGCGGAATTTCAAGGCATTGTCTTGCAGCCTCACGTGAAAAATAAAGCGCGATTCCGCTTCGTTCTGCCTGTTGAAGCTGCAGGTCCGATTCATACCACTTGGCAATCGTATCAGCTACACCGGCAATAAAATAATCAATCGGTGAATCCAGAATCACACGCGGTTCAACCAGTACCAGACTGGTTTGCGAAGGGAAGATCTCATGCCCGATACATTCGCCGTTGTCTTTGTACATGACGGAAAGACAGGACCAGGCTGCGCAGTTGCTGGCCATTGTGGGCAGAAGGATGACAGGAACACATCCGGCTTTATATGCAGCCGCCTTGGCGGTATCCATCACTTTTCCGCCGCCGAGCCCAATGATCGCATCAGCGTTTTCGTTCTTCAGTAATTGAATGACACGATCAATTTCGTTATTCGAGCATTCACCGTTAAATGTGATATCGATGACATGAAAACCGTGCGCAGGCAAATCCGGCAGGTACTTTTCCGCTTTCCCCAATGATTTGGTGCCATGCAGGAAGAGTACTTTTTTGATAAAACGCGCGTTCAATGCAGATGGTAGTCGATCATAGGCTCCGACTTCCGAAATATACTCCTGCGGTGCAATTCTTGATATGAGTTGCAGTGCCATATGCATTCGCTCCTTAGTGAAATGAAATGAAGCTTTTAATTTTTTCAGTTAGTGTGTGTGAACTTTATACTAGTCGTTTTTTTATAGCTGTGTCAACGTAAATGAATCGAAAAATGCAGAGTTTTTGTATTGTTTTTTATGCATTTTTAGCATGGATGTTATTTCAAAGCCATTTTTATCGCTTCATCGTTTGAATGCTTATATACTTGCTTATAGGCAGAAGTCGAATTCAAAGAATGCAGGTGATCAAATGAATAAAATCGTATTTGGTTTTAATGAAGAATTTTTTTTGAACGAGCAGGAACTTCATAAATTGGAACAAACGACCATGGGCCAATGCTCTTTTGTGATTTTACAGAAGGATAAAATTCCAGACGGAGTTTCTATTTCTGACGCAGTTGCATTTGTCGGCGCCCCCTCAGATGAGATGCTGAAAAAGATGCCGTTACTGCGCTGGCTGCAATTGCCAAGTGCCGGAGCAAATCATTTTGTGAACCATCCTGATCTTGCAAAAAGTGTGGTGCTTACAAATTCAAGCGGCGTGTTTGGTGTGCAGGGTGCGGAGCATACGTTGGCGCTCATACTGGCGTTGGCCCGGGAAATTCCACTTTATGTGAAGCAGGCACAGCAGCATCTTTGGCAACAAGGGAGCAAGTGTCTCAGTATTGACGGATCGACAGCCACTATTATTGGCTTTGGAGATATTGGATCGGAAATCGCGCATCGACTTAAAGCATTCGGCACACGGATATTTGCAGTAAAAAGAAATGCAGGAAAAGTGCCGCAGGATGCTGACGCAGTGTTTGATCTGGACAACTTTGACCGCGCTTTAAATGAATCGGATATTGTTATTAACGTCCTCCCATTAACGAAGGAAACCGACTCAGTCATTAATCGGGAACGTTTCGATTCAATGAAAAGAGGCACGCTGTTCATCAATGTCGGCCGAGGCCGCACTGTTGATGAAACCGCGCTGATCGAAGCGCTTGAGTCAGGAAACGTTGGCGGTGCAGGACTTGATGTGACTGTTGAAGAACCTTTGCCGGCAGCGAGTCGTTTATGGGGTTTTTCCAATGTACTCATTACGTCTCACTCACTCGGAGTAGGTCCCGGAAAATATCAAAAAAGAGCTGCTTTGATTGAACGAAACCTGAAACATTTCATACTTGGCGAAAATCTGGAAAATCGTGTAGATCGCAGCCTGGGCTACTGAGTGGCAGAATGACTGATTCATAAATTAATAAAAAAGGCGATCACCGATCTTCAATTGCGTTAGCTTTTCATTTGTCAATATTATTCCATCAACCCATTGAAGAACTCTTTTGTCTAAAAGAAAACGACCGGAAAGGAATGCTATAGTAATGAGAATCTATCATAAGCGTAATTTTGCAGAGGGCTTATTTTTTGGAGTGCTTTTTCTTAGTTTAATAATAATTACAGTCATCGGACATAAAGAGCTATCGTTTTCAGAGATTGCTTTAGGGAGTCTTTCTCTTCTTATCTCGATTTCTTTTATCATGCGAAGCTTATCAAAGAAATCGAGCGCGAAAGATCTTAGAGATGAAAAAGATGAACGTAATCGACTCATAGAATACAAAGTCGCAATGATTTTTGAAAAAATCGTTTGGAATACTAGTCTAATATTAACAATTATTTTTGCTGTGTTATTTGCTGTTACAAAGTACTCATGGCTAATATGGCCGCTGTTAGGCTCAGCGATATTATTCAATGTAGGGTTTGTTATTCTATTACTGGGCTCAATCTATTTTGAAAGAAATTCTTAAATGTCGTAATTTATTGCCAGTAGTCTTGTCAATGTGACATGAATTAGATAAAGTCATACAAAATGCCATATTTAGCCCTGTACCATGCAAAGAAAGCAGTTGAATTGAGTAGTGAGAACGATCCGAATTATGTTGATTACCTTGCTGATCTTTCACATTTAAGGATTGAGCCAGTTGAACTGGTAACTAATAGAAGATGGCAAAATGATAGCAAAAAAAATATTAGAGATTGATCCTGACAATGCATTTGTCAATTGTGAAATTAAAAAAGGAAATTTATAATAGTCCACGCATACACCACATCTTTACATTATTATCACCGGATCTGTATTCTTTAGCGCGCTGATTGTGAGAGTAATAGACAATTCTGGTTCCCGTTGGCGACGTCCTCGTTTCTTTTTTAACTCACTCATTTCCATTTTTTCAAATCGCTGCTGCCAACTTCAGAAGGTCAGTTCACTTTTTGACCGTTTTTTTAACACTTTTTTAGTTTCGGTTAATTGAAATAAAGTTGTAATCAAAATTTGTCGGAAATAGGGAGAAACTGTTGTTATAATAGAGATATAAAGATTTAACAGATGGGTTGATACATAGTTTATAAGTCCAGTGAAATTTGTGTTGATGATGTGCTGCATCGTCTGCCTGCAAGGAGTTCGGTCGTTATGAAGTTAAAAATGAACGGAATTGCTGCTGTATGCCTTTCATGCACACTTGCGTGGAGTATAACCGGCATTCCAGTACATGCTGAATCGCAGTCTGAACTGAAGGCTAAGCTTAATGCGATTCAAAGCCAGAAAAAAGAAAATACAAATCAAATCTCTGAATCTAAGCAAAAGCTGACAGACAATCAAGAGAAGCAAGATACAATTGTGAGTAATTTAAAAGAATCGGAGAAGAAAATTACTTCAACGAATCAGAAAATTGAGGACACCTCCAATCGTGTACAGAGAAATCAGAGAGCTATGGCTGAACTCAAAAGCGAAATCAAAAAAATTGACAAGCGCATACAAAATCGTAATCAATTATTAAAAGGAAGGCTTCGTTCAATATACATAAGCGGGGGCGCAGTCCGCTACCTTGATGTTTTGTTCGGGTCGAAAAGCTTCGGTAACTTTCTGGATCGATTGCTCGCACTTAAAATGATTACTGATCAGGATAATCGGATTATCACTGATCAAAAAAAGGACAAACAGGCTCAGAAAACGAAACAGAAACGGCTCCGCGCAGTCCTTGTACAGACGTCCAACGATTTGCATGAGCTTCAGACAATGAAGAATGATCTTGATCAGGAAAAAGCTCATAAGCAGGAATTGCTTGCCGGCCTAAAGGATCAGGCATCGGATATTGAGAAAACGATGATGTCCTCAAAGGAACAGGCGGGCATTTTAGGAGCGCAGGAATCGGTCATCAAGAAGCAGTTGGCGGATCAGCAGGCTAAAGCACGTGCGGATGCGGCGGCAAAAGCTGAAGTGGAAAAAAAGAAAGCTGATGAAAAGAAAGCTGCGTCAGCTGATCACAACCGTTCGGTCACAGTTACAAGTACAACGCAGACTTCAGCGGAGACAACTGATTCGAACAACAGTTCTTCCTCCAGCAGTCAGGGTATGTTCGTGATGCCTGCGGCCGGTTATATTTCTTCAGGGTTTGGCTATCGAACCTTTGATGGAGAATTTCATCCGGGCATTGATATTGCCAACAGTACGGGCACGCCAATTCACGCGGCTGCGGATGGCATCGTGTTCCGCGCTTATCAATCGTCAAGTTACGGAAATTGTGTGATGATTTCACATGTGATCAATGGACAGCTATACACAACCGTTTATGCACACTTATCGGCGATCTATGTTTCAGATGGACAGAGTGTGTCTCAGGGGCAGTCGATTGGTGCGATGGGCAATACAGGCGAATCAAGCGGATCACATCTGCATTTTGAACTATACAAAGGACGTTGGACACCGCCGCCACATAACGGTGCGGTCAACCCGCTGAATTTTTTAAATTAATCGTTAACAAGAGGTGTCTCAAAAGTCTATTGACAATGGAGGCACCCTTTAAAATGACATACGTTTTGGATATTAAATGCGCGGGGAGTGGACGTCTGCGGGGAGCGTTTCAGCTGATCGCAGACAAAGGAGACCTCGCAGATTCCAGCTTGCCCGCGGCAAGCGAGCACTGAAGCGATGATGTCAACAAAACAAACAGATCAAAGACTCCGGTAGAAAACTGTGAAAACACGCGATGACCGGTAAATGATGATTAGTGACCGGTAAATCATGCTGAATGGTCGGTAAATCGCAGTCAAACGGCATCCTGTGAAAGTACGTCCTGTATGCAACGCGAAAGCCACCGCATCGTGCGGAAATAAGGACCGGGCTATGCCCGGTTTTTCTTATCAATCAATATAATTTTGGTGCTACGAAAATCAACAGTAAAGATTAACAGTTTGTTTACAAAAATGTTTAAAAAGTTAGTGTAGCGGGTAGAAGAAAATACACACAATACAGGAACAGGTGGGAGGCTGATGGCTAAAGTAATTTTTTATACCTATCCTAGCTGTACGTCATGCAGAAAAACCAAAGTCTGGCTGACCGATCACGAAGTTAATTATGAAGAGCGTCATCTTTTTCGCAATCGTCCGAATGCGAATGAATTAATGGAACTGCTTAAATTGTCAAAGTCCGGCGTTGAAGAACTGGTTGCAAAGCGAAGCGACACATATAAACGTTTAAAAGTAAATTTGAACGATCTTCCGCTTAGTCAGGCAATTCAGCTGCTTTCAGATGATCCTAAGCTATTAAAACGTCCAATTATTACGGATGGAAAACATTTGGTTGTTGGTTATCATAAAGAAGATTTACGCCGAATTGCTTCAGAAAAAGATAAACATAAACAGGAAAGTAAACTTGTATAGTGCAGTTAACAGTCGGAGTCTCTCATAGTGCCGGCTGTTTTACAGTTGCTTAGTTAACGCGGGCATCAAGGTTACAACAAAAAGAAGCCAAAAAATTAATTAATAAAAAAGGAGTTTATTCAAGATATAGAGAATTAATTATTAACCCTGATTTTTGGAAATAAGCCTGCTTAGCATTCTAATTTAATTTGAAAGCAGGTGACCTATGACCCAACCTTATCAAGACATGACTGAACTCAGAAGGAAGCTGCTTGAATATGCGTGCGGCTTCGGTGCCTCGGACATTCATCTTATTCCGCGTACCCATCACACCCTCGTGGAATTCAGAATCAACGGTTATTTTTATGAGCATGAACTTCTGCATGCTGAAGTCGCTGACCGGTTGATCGCCAGCTTCAAATTCTCTGCGGGCATGGACATCGGCGAACACCGCCTCCCACAAAACGGTGCGATGCAGGTACAGATCAAACATCAGTCCTTTGCACTTCGACTGTCCGTATTGCCAACCCCAAATAAAGAAAGCCTGGTTATTCGTATTCTCCCGCAGAAAAATGAACTAACGATTGAGAGTTTAACCGTATTTGATGAAGTAAAAAGAGGTTTGTCCTCACTTCTTGCCTATGAAAGCGGGCTGATCTTGATTTCAGGTCCAACCGGATCTGGCAAGACAACAACCCTTTACGCGCTCCTCTCCGCATTTCAGAAACGATACCATTCAAGAGTGATTACCATTGAAGATCCAATTGAGAAGAAATACGATGCGTTTATCCAAATGGAAGTCAACGAAAAGGCTAATTTCACTTATGCCAGTGGCTTTCGCGCACTGCTTCGTCACGATCCCGATATGATCATGATCGGTGAGATCCGTGATGAAGAGACCGCAAAAATAGCTGTGCGGGCATCGCTGACAGGCCATCTCGTGCTATCTACGGTTCACGCGTCGAATGCGCCTTTGACTGTGCAGCGTATGACGGAATTGGGTATTCCGCGTTTTGATCTTAAAGAAACTCTCGTTGCAGTTATCGCTGAGCGGCTGGTAACTGTTCAATGTCCTGAATGTGGTCAGACATGCAGTCCTGATTGTCCGCATCGCCATCATCCAAAGCGAACCGGGGTGTTCGAGATTCTTGCCGGTATGCCACTTTATGATTATCTGTCAGGTAAGATGCAACGGCCATCCATACCCGCATACAAAACGATTGAAGATTTCCTTGAAGAAGGTGTCGAAGCTGGGTGGATAGCAGAAAAAGCGACGAGGAGGGCGCCTGAAGATGTTCGAGCGAAAAAACTGGACGAGAAGGGAACAGGCTCATTTTTTAATTAATCTTGGAGAATGCATGAAAAGCGGATATCCATTGAAAAGCGCACTCCAAATTCAGGCAGATCGAAACAGATCACGGATCCGTAATGAAATCTTGCAAATGATCGAATGTTTGAAAGGCGGAAAACCATTTTACGAAACGCTGCTTATAAGTCGGTTTCCAGAAGATATCTCTTGTGTCATTTATTTTTCCGAGGCAAGCGGCAAACTGTCTGATGCACTGATCGAAAATGGACATTCATTGATGAAACGGGAAATTTACCGGCAAACATTGACACGCCTGATTCGCTATCCGTTGTTTCTCATCTGGTTTCTGTTTATGATTATTTACGTTGTCGGGCGTTTTTTATTACCCAATTTTGTTCAAATGTATCGCTCAATGGCTTTGGAGCTCCCAGCTATCACACGCTGGATGCTTTTTTTTGCTGAACACACAGTTTATATGCTGGGCATCTTAGTTGTTCTTTTTGCTGCTGTATTGTTAGTCGCGTTTTTCATTCGCCGTTTCAGTTTGCTTTCCAAAATTGCATTCATTGCTCGCGTGCCATGGATTCAGTCGTTTATTCAGCTCCACTATACGTATCAGTTTTCTTTTCACGTCAGCAGCCTGCTGCGTTCAGGATTGTCAATGGGACAGGTAATCGATATCTTCACAAAAAAAGGCGCCTCAGCTTTCCTTGAACTGGAATCCACTCGAATCAATCGTTTATTAGCCCAGGGAATCTCATTAGAAAAAACGCTTGAGAATATTGCTTACTATCTTCCAGAATTACAGACGGTCATTGTGCAAGGAAGTGTGCAGGGATCGCTTGGAGACGGACTCCACAATTACAGCAACGAACTGATGAAAAGGATGGAACAAAAAATCAAGGGGCTGCTGGCCATGTGTCAACCAGCTTTGCTCATGTTTATCGGCGGTTTTGTACTCTTATTGTTTCTCTCCATTTTACTGCCCGTTTTTCAAATGATTAACGGGTTTTGACGGTATTGGGCAGAAAAGTGGCTGAGTTGAGGTAAAACAGCCCAGCATTGATGAGTTGAATATGAATATATGGTTTGTATTGTGCCTCAAGCGCCTGTTTTTCCAGATCATAGCGTTCAGGCTTTTCGGCCCTATGCTCATAAAAGGAATCAAGCAGAGACTGGTCCTTTTCCCATCGCTTTTTCGCTTCTTCTGCCCACTTTGAGGACTCGGCATTAATTTCTGATTCGATATACTGTTCAATTCGTCTGATACCGCTTTGAATCGTAATCAGAGGTTTCAGAGTATAGCAATAGTCGGGCAGTTTTTGATTGAGGCGCAGGCGAGTAAGCATTGTCTGAAATCCTTCAATCAGCGTGCCGTTAATGAGTTGAAGCCCAATGGAAGTTAAGCGCTCCTTTTTCAGATCACATTGATAGCTGACTTTCATATTTATACCAATCCACGGCTCAAGAGCAGATGATTGTTGATAAGGAATAATTTGGTAAAGGCGAATATAACGCCCTAATTCCTCCGTGACATGAAAGATCTGATGAAGCCGCGGGGAACCAAAATGTATGAGTTCACCATCTTCAGTACGATCATCAAATTTGAAAGCCAGCACGGCCGTTTCTGCTTTCTGACGGGTTTGCTCGATATAATGCCAGTAAAATGGACGATTCATTAATAATTTGTCCATTTGTTTCGTCAGTTTTACTTTAAAATGCGGATCATTTTTTGGAGAGAGCACGGTACAATCGGAGCTTGTAAAAAAGCGTTCGAGAAAATCACGAATTTCCGCTTGATTCATGTTTTTCCTCCTTTGCTAACTGTTGCTGCTCAAAATTTATGACACTGGTAAGATTATCTAACTTGATTTTTATTTCTCCATCGGAATCGGATTCTTCAAAAATTCGGGAAACCTGGCGTTCCACGTTCTTTAAATCAATGTGCGTAAGAATTTTGTCCAATTCACCGACAACCTGCTCGAATAAATGAATTTTGTTGTACAGCAAATGTAAAATGTGACTTTCAACTGTTCCCCGTGTTGCAAGATTATAAATATGCACGTCATTTTTCTGACCCAGACGATGAATGCGACCGATTCTTTGTTCGATACGCATCGGATTCCATGGTAAATCGTAATTGATTAAATGACTGGCAAATTGTAGGTTAATTCCCTCTCCGCCTGCTTCAGTGGCAACAAGCACCTGAACTTTATTTTGAAAGAGCATGCGCATCCAATCCTTTTTGTTTTTTCTGAATCCACCGCTGAAGGGGACTGATGAAATTCCGTTTTTTTTCAGAAACCATTGCAAATAGAGCTGAGTCGCACGATACTCTGTGAAAATAATGACTTTGTCATTAATCTGACTGATGAGTTCGAGTACTTTCTCTGCTTTTGCATTTTGGTTGATCCGGTTTAATTTTTCAAAAATATCATGCCACAAATACTCGTTCATTGGTGATGCGGTTTTTTTATAAATCTTATTGAGCGTAACAAAAACCGCTTCGCGGCTGCTGCATGCTTCACGCTGGAGAGTGAGCAGTGTAAACGGCTGGATCATTTCATTCTGTTTCAATAGAGCTAGGCGATCATAAAATGCCTGTTCTTCAGCAGTAAAAGGAATATCAAATGATTTAATGATACGTTTTGGCCAGTTGAGACCGGTATCCTCTCGGCGGTTGCGTACCATAACCTGATTAACAAGCGTTTTCAGTTTTGCTTCATTTTTAACATTTCGCTCACCTGATTTGTAGTTTTTGGAAAAGTTCTCTGCGTCACCCAGATATCCTGGCTTGAGAAGTGAAACAAGATAAAAGATTTCATTCACACGGTTCTGGATCGGCGTTGCTGTAAGCAGCAGGCAAAATTTTTTCTTCAGTGATTGAACAAATTGATAGTTTTTTGTTTTATGGTTTTTTAATTTATGTGCTTCATCGATAATAATCAGATCATAATTTTGCTGTCTGACCAGTTTACGGTGCGGCTCCCGCTTTGCTGTATCGATCGATGAAACGACGATGTCGCACTGACTCCAGACATAGGTTTTCCTCTGGGCAACGGCAGGAATATAAAATTTAGTGTTCAGTTCAGAAACCCATTGATGTACAAGAGAAGCGGGAACCAGAATGAGCACTTTTTTGACCAGTTCTCGAATCATATACTCTTTGATGATCAAACCGGCTTCAATGGTCTTTCCAAGTCCGACTTCATCGGCAAGAATGGCCTTGCCGTGCATTTCTTCGATGACCATCCGGGCTGTTTCGACCTGATGAGGATGCAACGTCAGCTGGGGCAGCTGGCTGGGCGCAATCAGGCCGCGAAAGTTAGGGACGATCCGCTCTTTTGCTGCAAGATAGGCAAGTGAAAAGTGTTCTGCTTTTGACCATGGCCCGTCATCTTTAATTCGTTTAAAAAATGGTTCATGCCAGCTTCTGTCAAAATGAATCAGCGATTTCATTTGAAACACCTTTGTATGTTAAAATTTTGTGAACAAAGTATTGCTAAATTTATCGTTGAAATGGTAGGATAACATTGTTAGTATGTACGACATTGCTATGAGTTAAACGGATGTATAAATTGAATGAAATGCGGATGAATTTGTGGGGAGAGACCGATTTAAAACGGTCGCCGAAGGAGCAAGCGAACAGCGAATCTCTCAGGCAAACAGGACTCATAATGGACGCACCTCTGGAGAGTGCCACGGGGCTACCAAAGGGGATACCGCTTTTTTCAGGCTGATGCAAAAGCGATAAACTTTCAGGTATAAGGACAGGGGAAGACTGATAAGTGTCTTCTTCTGTCTTTTTTTTATAAAAAATTGATCCTGTTACATAAGTTAGAAATCATGGGTCATACAAGATGAAGATTGGTTTGTCTCACATGCTTTGTAACCTGAATAACATCAGCCTGCAGTTTTTAAAAATTTTGATCAGGAGGGAATTAAAAATGCCGGATTTGAAGACAACGCCATTGTATGATTTTTACAAAAAACAGTCTGCAAAACTGATTGATTTCGGCGGTTATTTATTGCCTGTGCAGATATCGGGAATTAAGCAGGAACATCATGCGGTTCGAACTGCGGCGGGCATCTTTGATGTATCACATATGGGTGAGTTTCTAGTCAGGGGTGACCATGCAGCCCAGTTTCTCCAAATGATGGTGACAAATGATATATCGAAAGCGCAGCCGGGAGATGCGATTTATACAGCAATGTGCTACGAAAATGGTGGTACGGTCGATGATTTGCTCGTTTACTGTCTGAGTGAAAATCATTATCAGCTCGTGGTCAACGCCGCAAACATAAAAAAAGATTTTCTTTGGATCTCTGACCATGCACCCCAACAGGTTATCCTGACTGATCAATCGGATAAAACAGCATTGCTTGCTGTCCAGGGACCAAGGGCTCTGGACATTGTTCAGAAAATTACTGATTTTGAATTATCAACGATCAAGCACTTTAAATTTGTCGAAAACGTTCCCCTTGGCGGCATTCCCTGTCTTGTTTCTCGAACTGGCTACACTGGTGAGGATGGCCTTGAAATTTACTGTGCATGGGAAAAGGCGCCGCAAATATGGGCCGCACTGCTTATCGCCGGTGAAAAAGACGGATTAATTCCCTGTGGACTTGGTGCACGTGATACGCTCCGATTTGAGGCGCGGCTTCCTCTGTACGGGCAGGAATTGAGTCCTGAAATTACACCGCTTGAAGCAGGAATCGGCTTTGCGGTAAAAACACAGAAAAGTGAAAATTTTATTGGCAAATCTGCACTGATTAATCAAAAAGCGGATGGATTGAAGCGCAAAATTGTCGGAATTGAGATGATTGACCGTGCAATTCCACGCACTCATTACTCTGTCTATGCAGAGGCAACAAAAATCGGCGAGATCACAACGGGGACACAATCTCCGACACTCGGTAAAAATCTGGGACTTGCACTGATTGACAGTAATTGGACGAAAACAGGGACCATTGTGGAAGTCGATATTCGAGGTAAAAGGAAAAAAGCCAAAGTAATCAAGACCCCTTTCTATAAAAAGAGCTGAGGAGGATTTATATATGTCAGAGTTTCGTTATCTACCGGTGACGGAGGAAGATCGCCAGGAAATGCTCGCAACCATTGGTGTTCAATCGGATGAAGATCTTTTCTCGGATGTTCCTGAAAAGATTCGTTTTAAGGGAGAATTAAAGCTGGAACCGAAACTGTCCGAACCGGAATTGTTGCGTTTTTTTAATGGACTTGCCAAAAAAAACATCAGTACGAGTGAATATCCGTCATTTCTCGGAGCAGGGGTGTACGAACATTACATTCCGTCTGTTGTGGACAGCGTGATTTCTCGCGGAGAGTTCTATACGGCTTATACCCCATATCAGGCTGAGGTCTCACAGGGTGAACTGCAGGCGATATTTGAGTTTCAGTCATTGATTTGTGAATTGACGGGAATGGAAGCTGCGAATTCGTCCATGTATGACGGTTCGACGGCGCTTGCTGAAGCCGCTCTTCTTTCAAGCGGCGTCACCCATAACAAAAAAATTGTTGTTTCTGATACCGTTCATCCTGAATACCGTCAAGTGCTGGCAACGTATGCACATGGACGCGGATTGGATATCGAGACAGTACCTGGTACTGACGGAAGCACCGATCTCAAAAAACTGGAAGCTGCAATGGATGATCATGTATCCTGTGTGATTGTGCAATATCCGAACTTTTTCGGTCAAATTGAGCTATTAAGAGATATTGAGGAAATTGTGCATGGAGCAAAGAAAGCACATTTTATAGTTGCCAGCAATCCGCTGTCATTAGGGATACTTACTTCGCCGGGTGAGCTTATGGCAGATATTGTTGTCGGGGACTGTCAGCCGCTTGGTATTACTGAATCGTTTGGCGGGCCACACTGCGGCTATTTTGCTGTCTCAAAAAAGCTGATACGAAAAGTGCCCGGCCGTTTGGTTGGTGAGACAGTGGATGAACAAGGTCAGCGCGGCTATGTGCTGACACTTCAGGCGCGTGAGCAGCATATCCGAAGAGAAAAGGCAACATCAAATATTTGCTCTAATCAGGCACTCAATGCATTGGCTTCTTCAGTCGCGATGAATGCTTTTGGAAAGCAGGGCATTACGGAACTCGCTTATCAGAACATTCAAAAAGCGCATTATGCAGCTGGAAAACTGAAGGAATCAGGTATTTCCGTTACCGATGGTCATCCATTTTTTAATGAATTCATCATTGATTGCCGCAAACCGGTATCCAGCGTAAATCGCCAGCTGCTGGAGAAAGGGATCATCGGTGGTTTTGATTTAGGGCGTGCTTATGAACAAATGCAGAATAAAATGCTGATTGCTGTTACGGAACTGAGAACGAAAAATGAAATTGATCAATTGACGGAAGTATTAGGAGGGATTATCGGTGACTAATCAAAATCAGCCGCTGATTTTTGAACGCAGCAGAAAAAATCGTACAGCGTACAGTCTGCCTGAACTTGATGTTCCGGAAAAGCCGCTTGATGAAATGGTTGGTCCGGACTATTTGCGTGAAAACAGTCCGGAATTTCCAGAGGTATCTGAATTGGAGCTTGTTCGTCATTATATGGCACTTTCAAAAAGAAACTTTGGTGTAGATAATGGATTTTATCCGCTTGGCTCTTGCACGATGAAGTATAATCCAAAAGTGAATGAATACATTGCCCGTCTTGATGGATTGACGCATATTCATCCTTATCAGGATGAACAGACAATCCAAGGTGCGCTGGAGTTGCTCTACCGACTGCAGAACAATCTTCAGGAAATAACCGGAATGGATGCGGTAACGCTCCAGCCAGCTGCCGGTGCTCACGGGGAATGGACTGGTTTGATGATTATTCGCGCTTTCCACGAAGCAAACGGAGATTTTAAGCGCACCAAGGTGATCATTCCAGACACCGCACATGGCACGAATCCTGCCTCAGCGTCCGTCGCGGGTTTTGAAGCGGTCACAGTTAAATCGAATGCACACGGATTGGTTGACATCGATGATCTTCGCAGGGTTGCGGACGAAACCACAGCGGCCTTGATGTTGACGAATCCGAATACACTGGGCTTATTTGAAACGAATATTCAGGAGATTGCCGACATTATTCATCAGGCCGGTGGAAAAGTTTATTATGATGGGGCCAATATGAATGCGATTATGGGAGTGACGCGTCCCGGTGATATGGGCTATGACGTTGTGCATCTGAATCTTCATAAGACTTTTACCGGTCCACACGGAGGCGGTGGACCGGGTTCTGGCCCTGTTGGCGTTAAAACAGAGCTTGAACCGTTCCTTCCGAAACCGTTGATCATAAAAAAGCAGGACGGCAGCTTCGGCTTTGACAACAATCGTCCGCAATCCATTGGCCGTGTCAAAGCGTTTTACGGGAATTTCGGGATTAACGTCCGGGCGTATGCCTATATTCGTACGATGGGCGGTAAAGGGCTTAAGCAAGTGTCAAAGGATGCTGTTTTAAATGCGAACTATCTGCTAAAACGGCTTTCCGATCATTTCGACACACCATTTAAGCGAATATGCAAACATGAATTTGTACTTTCCGGAAGCAGGCAGAAAAATTTAGGCGTCCGAACACTTGATATAGCAAAGCGCTTGCTCGATTTTGGCTATTATCCGCCTACAATTTACTTCCCATTACTTGTTGACGAGGCTTTGATGATTGAGCCGACGGAGACAGAATCAAAAGAAACTTTAGATGCTTTTGCTGATCATTTGATTGCCATTACAGAGGAAGCGGAGAATACACCCGAGATTGTTCAGGAAGCACCACATCATACGGTTATCGGCAGGCTTGATGAAACGAGAGCAGCACGTCATCCGGTTTTGCGTTATAGAAAGCAATAATCCATTCTATACAAATAGAAAACGTGGCTGAGCGCCATATAAATACTTTTTCATAGCTTCGTCATTCGTGTGATAACAACATGTTGCTTTAATATAGCTCAATCCATACAAAATTTCTTGCAGAGAAAAAGCACCCGAATGGGTGCTTTTTCCACTGTTTGTTTATTCCAGATCGACCATGAGTCGCTAATCTGTTCCTTTTGTTTGCATCATTGCTGTAGCCTGCCTGCTTGCCGTTGTCGCATATCTGCCCGTATGCTCAGCTGAGCCATTGTTTGATTGATTGGCTGTCATATACTTACTTTACCTTGTAAAAAATCTAAATTATCCTTTTTTAATACGGCCATTCCATTTTTTAAAGCCGCCGTCAAGCTGATAAAGATTTGTATAGTTCATTTTTTTTAGAACTTGTGCAGCCCGTGCACTGCGTGTTCCATTACTGTCATACAGATAGATCGGCATATCATGGCGCACTTCTGTATGACGCATTTTTAATTGAGTCAGCGGAATATTTCTTGCACCCAGAATATGTCCGTTTTTAAACTCATCCGGTTCACGCACATCGATTAGTTGCGCTTTACGGTAACCTGCACGAAAATCAACCTCTGAAAGCGTAGTGAGATAGCGTTTCTGTAAATACCTGGCAATAAAAAAATAGCCAAAATATGCAGCAATCATAGCAATTAAAATAATCCAACCCATGACCATTGTCCCCCTATTTCTTTTCATGTATCATTATAACGATTTATCTAATTTTATGAAAGATGCAGAGAAGCGCAAGTGCGGAGAAAGCATGTACCAAGTGTGATATGCATCTGCATTGATTTGGATAATTCTTGTTTTTTAAGTGCCATTATAGTAACATGGGAAAGTGAACATGGGAAGCCGTTAGGGGGAGACATGATGTCGCCTACTCCGAGTATGGAAGACTACATTGAACGTATTTACTGGTTAATTCAGGATAAAGGCTATGCAAGAGTTTCAGATATTGCAGAGGCACTTGATGTACATTCGTCTTCCGTGACGAAAATGGTACAGAAGCTGGACAAAGATCAATATTTAATTTATGAAAAATACAGAGGTTTTATCCTGACCCCGAAGGGCAAAAAAATGGGGAAGCGTCTCGTATACAGACATGAACTTCTGGAAGATTTCTTAAAGCTGATTGGTGTCCATGAAGAAAATGTCTACAAAGATGTGGAAGGCATTGAGCATCACCTCAGCTGGGATTCAATTGATCGGATTGGTGACGTTGTGCAGTATTTTGAAGAAGATCCGCAACGTGTGCACCAGTTGTTTGAGATAAAGGAAAGAAGCGATGAAGAAGAATAAAAGAGATCGGAAGGCAATCTTCCGGTCTCTTTTTCATTTTCCGATCATTTAATGATAAGTGAGGAGGGTGAGCGATGTGCTGATTGATATTGTTTTTTCAGGAGGCGGGGTTAAAGGCTTTGCTTTTTCCGGGGCACTTCACGTTCTTGAAAAAGCCGGATACACGTTCAAACGAACGGCAGGAACAAGCGCTGGTTCAATTGTTGCTTCGCTTGTCGCCGCAGGTTATCATGCAAATGATTTAAAAGAGATCATGGCTGAGATGGATACGAATCAGTTGATTGAGCCTTCTGCAGGTGGGATACGGTTTCAGCTTGTTAAGTGGCTGCGTCTTTATTTTAAGATGGGGCTGTTTAGCGGGAAGCAGCTTGAACAGTGGATTGCGGAACTTTTAAAGAAGAAGGGTATAGAAACATTTTCTGATTTACCCGATGACCGGTTGAAGATTGTTGTATCGGATGCCACAAAAGCAAAACTTGTCGTCATTCCTGATGATCTGCAAGATTACGGAATTGAGCCGGGCCGCTTTTCGGTTGCACGCGCCGTGCGGATGAGCTGTTCGCTGCCGTTCTTTTTTGAGCCGGTCCCACTTTATGATGCAAGCGGGGTTAAATCACTAATCGTTGACGGAGGTGTTCTGAGCAACTTTCCGTTGTGGATTTATGACAGGGAGAGTGAACTGCCCGCCCGCCCGTTCCTTGGTCTGCAAATTGTTGATCAAAATTCTGAGGCTGAAACTTTGAAAATAAACAATGCAGCAGATCTTTTTCGTGGTATCTTCAAGGCGATGCGCGAAGCACATGATGATCGCGTGGTTGAAAGGCTTAAGGGCTCCAATATTATTTGCCTTCCCATTGGGAGTGTACAGACAAAAGATTTACAAATCGCCAAAAAAGAACGTGAACGGCTATTTCAGATTGGGGCGGATTGTGCAAGAAAATTTTTAAGTCAGTGGAGCTATTAGTATGAACCGGAGAAAAAATCCGTTCAAAGGGTGCGGATCCCTATTCTTTGCTTTTTTAATCAACTAAATATGTCGCATCAAATATGTTCTGTTCCGATTCTCGATTTTCCGGACTATGTATTCGTATAAAAAAAGCAACGTGGAATCCGGTAGCTTTGAACCTTCGCGGATCATCTGCGTGAGCTCATATCAAATAGGGGATGTCTCGCCGTTAAGAAACTTTTGAGACATCCCCAAATGGTGGTTCTGTTGTTAGTGAAGCATGTTATTTTTCATCACAAAGTGGCTTATGAGTATAAATGAGCCGAAAAATTTAACAGAGCAAATGATAAAGGTATTTTTTCCAGAGTTCTCACGGTCTCCGGAAAATCGTCAGGAAGACAATGGCTTCGCCAGAGCCCCTGGCGAAACTGCCGTTGCACTTATTCGTTATTAAAAATATATATTTGCTTACAGTATTAAAAAAGTAATCTTTTCTTTTTTTTGTTTTTTCGCCCTTCAATGACGGTTAAATGACCATGCTCTTTATTCTGTTGGTGTGTCAGTTTTTTTATCGAATACGTACCATTTTTGATTACTTTAAGCTTTGTTGCTGCATGCATATTACGCGTTTTCCTGCTGTAAGCGGCAACCCTTCTCCGTCTTCGTGACTGGCGCGCTGCTTTCTTATAGCGTGCCTGATCAACATTCCCGGTCCATTCTGCAAGACGTCTGAAAAAGAATAAACCAATGATGACAACGAGAGCCAAAATAATCAATTGAGTAATAATCACTGTTTTCTGGCTCGGCAGAAACATGGAGAGCAGTCCGAAAAGTCCGAGCCCTCCGATAATAAGGAAGGTCAAAGAATAAAAAAATGTTTTCAAGGACACTCACCCCCGTTAAGTTACAGCACTTGTTGTACAAGTGTCTGATTTTTTTCGATTTCCGATTCTCTGCGTCGCATGGTTTCAAATGCACAGATACCGATTTCAATTTGTTCGTCGTCAGGCTCTTTTGTCGTCAGCAATTGAACCCAAAGTCCCGGGTAGCCAAGCCATCTTAGAACTGGAATATGCCGCACTTTATTGGTCAGCCGAAGGATCTCATAAGCAAGCCCCAGGTCGAGCGGAATCAGTGCAACCCGATAAATAAGGCGGAGCCAGAGCGGTTCAGTCGGGACGAAGAAATAGAGAAAGATACTGATTATTGCGGTAAACAGAATATAGCTTGATCCGCAGCGATAATGAAGTCTTGAATGCTTCTTTACATTTGCAACGGTCAGCGATTCGCCGCTTTCAAATGTATTGATTACTTTATGCTCTGCACCATGATATTGAAACAGTCTTTTCATCATTGGCGTAAGCGAAACAAAATAAACATACCCGACAAGAAGCAGAATTTTAAAGAAACCTTCAAGCAATACTTGAGCAGCATCTCCAGATATTATGGGCTCAAAAAGATTGGCGACGAATGCCGGAACCAGGGTGAAAACAAATTTGGCAAACAGAAAGGACAGGATGCCAAGTGCGGTTAACCCAATAACGGTTTCCAGATGAATGCCTCTTTCGGGCTCATTTTCGATACGTTTATCATCGCCTGGATCTTCATCGAAGACTTCGGACGCATAATTCAGATGTTTTGTTCCGATTGCGCTTGCTTCAATAATCGCTACCATACCGCGTATAATTGGTATTTTTCGAAAAAACGACAATGAGCGAAACGTTTTTTTAGGTGCCTCGAAATAGGTGACGGAATGATCTTTGCGGCGCACAGCTGTTACCGTTGTGTATTTGCCGCCCATCATTACACCCTCAATGACAGCCTGACCGCCATATATTGAAAGATTTTTATGCATGATTGAATCAGCCCGATCTCTTTTTTGATTTAATGTTTATATACTTATATTTATTCTACCTGAATTTAGTTAAAACCTCTACATTTCTGCTGTTCCTGTATAACGATTTCCAATCGGGATTTTTTTCGTGTGAACCGCGGTTTAATGTACATGCTTTGCAGGCTTTTCGGGCATAATGATGCACATAAAAAACGTTTGGAAGAAGTGTGGGCGATGGCCAGACGAGCAAAAAAAAGTAAATCCTCTAAAAAAAAGCAACCATTAGCTAAGTCATTGGGAAGAACTGCAATTACCGGATTATTCGGTGGTTTCTTTTGGGCGAGTATCGGGCTAGTCTGCTATCTGCTCAATTTTAGTAAAATCGGACCTGCATTGCTATTTGATCCTTTTCCCTATTGGTCATGGAGGAGTCAGCTAAGCGGACAGATGCTTGCCGTCGCCGGCATCAGTGTGCTTTCGGTCTTCGTTGCCATGCTGTATCTTGTTGCATTCAGCAGGATAAAATCCATGTGGTTCTCCATTGGATTTGGTCTATGCTTATGGGGGGGCGTTTTTTTCCTGTGTCGACCGTTTTTAAACCATTTGCCGCATCTGAAAAACCTGGATTTAAATACATTGATCACATCACTTTGTTTGTTCGCACTCTACGGTTTATTTATCGGTTATTCGATTTCTTTTGATTTTGAAGAACAAAATTCAACCGGGAACAGCTATTCAAATCAGTAATGCTGTGGTAAAATGGCTAAAGTGAATTTTTTTGCGTGTCGTTCATTGATGTGGGCGGGTAAATCACTGTTACATTTCTGTTCATGCATTTTTTCCGTTCAGGTGAATGCATGCTTTTTTCATGAGTGTGTTCATGCACAGCATTCTTTTTGAAAGAATGCTGTGCATGGTTTCCCGCTGCTGCAAGCGATGCATTAAAGGAGGAAGCTTATGATTTCTGTAAACGATTTTAAAACAGGCTTGACGATTGAAGTTGATGGAGATATATTATCCGTTATTGAATTCCAGCATGTCAAGCCGGGAAAAGGTGCGGCATTTGTTCGTTCGAAACTGAGAAATCTTCGTACCGGCGCCATTCAGGAAAAAACATTCCGCGGTGGTGAAAAAGTCAACCCTGCACGAATTGAAAACCGAAAAATGCAATATTTGTATTCAAGCGGTCCCACTTATACATTTATGGATATGGAATCCTATGAACAAATTGATCTGGATGAAAGCCAGATTAAAGAACAGCTTAATTTTCTAAAAGAAAATATGGAGTGTAACATCCAGTCTTATGAAGGTGAAACCCTGGGTGTTGCCCTTCCGAACACGGTGGTCCTTGAAGTGACTGCTACCGAGCCGGGCATTAAAGGAGATACAGCATCCGGCGGATCAAAACCAGCTACTTTGGAAACAGGCTACGTGGTTCAGGTTCCGTTCTTTGTAAATGAGGGCGATAAGCTCGTTATTGATACACGTTCCGGACTTTACGTTTCCCGGGCGTAATTGATTCTTTGCTTAAACTAAATGGATATGCGATGCAAAACCAGCTTCTTCGGAAGCTGGTTTTTTTAAGAGGTTAAAGAAGGATAAGATGGTGCCCTGCAGGCAACTAGCAAAACAATACAATGCCTTGCCTGGGCATCAATAAATCATGGTTGGAGATGGAGGACCGGGCTATGCCCGGTTTTTCTAATACTATAAGAAAGTATATAAAATTTAAGGAACATAGTATAAGCGGTCCGAAAAAACGCCGCGTCCTGCGGCTTATCGGACACTAGGCCGTCCATGGCTGTCGCGACGGCGGCTTCGCCCGTGTCAAAGGCTTGGCAAAGCCAAGCTTTCTAATGGGTTAACAAGTATTCTTTCACGTGATTCACAACGGTAAAAATTGAGACTTGGAATAAGAATGAATCTGTCATGAGCCGACGTATCAATCATATTGTGTACAAGCAGACATATATTTTGAAGAGGACTTATTAGTTGTCTGCCGCAAGTCATTGATCCGAGGTGAATGTCCTTGAAACAGATCCTTCCTTATCTACCTGAAGCTTTTCAGCAAATCATCTTTCGGATGCCTGAACATGACCGTGAAATGCTTGAAGAAATACGCCTGCGTACGGAAAGGCCGCTTGAACTGATTGTATCAGGGAAAAGGTGGAAACCGTCAGAAGGAACCGAACTTCCCATTTTCCACAGAGAACAGGCCAGGCAGCTGCTGCAAAAAATCAGTAAATATTCATTGTACACGCTGGAAGAAGAACTAAAACGCGGATTTGTTACGATTCAGGGAGGGCACCGCATTGGACTTGCCGGACGGGTATTGACAGAACACGGTCATGTGCTTCGACTGCGCGATGTCACCTTCTTTAATATTCGGCTTGCAAAACAGAAGATCGGTGCTGCTCTCCCGCTTGTGCCTTATTTATATAATCGGTTTCGATGGTACAATACCCTTCTGATTGGCGCACCGCAAACAGGAAAAACGACGATGCTGAGAGATTTGGCACGACTTGTGAGCGAAGGGATGCCTGAACGATATATCCAATCACGTAAAACGGCAATCGTCGATGAGCGCTCGGAAATTGCCGGCTGTGTGAACGGCGTTCCGCAAAATCGATTAGGATCACGTACGGATGTTATGGATGCCTGTCCAAAGGCGGAAGGGATGATGATGATGATCCGATCCATGAGTCCTGAGGTGCTTATTGTTGACGAAATTGGAGGCAAAGCAGATACAGATGCCCTTTTTGAAGCACTCAATGCCGGGGTTTCGGTTATTGCAACCGCACATGGCTTTACCTTTGAACAGCTTGCTCAGCGCCCTTCCATCCGGCCGCTTGTCGATGCCCGTCTTTTTGACCGTTATGTGATCCTTTCGCGACGAAGTTACGTTGAACAAACGGGCTGCCGGCTTACGATACTGGACCAGTCAGGTAGAAAGATGTCTGCGACAGAAGGGATCTGGCAGTGATAAAGATCATAGGGTCACTCTTAATCCTGTTTTCATCAACTGCGATTGGCTTGCTGCTTGCCAGGCGATATCGTGATCGTCCAAGAGAAATCCGTCAATGGCGTTCGGCACTTCAATCGATTGAAGCTGAAATTGTCTATGGACGTGTGCCTGTTGATCAGCTGGCGGATGATCTGTCCAGGCAAATGCCGGTACCGCTTTCAGATTTTTTTACTTTACTTAAAGAATTACTGGACGGACAAGACCTGCCACTTCAGGATGCATGGATTCGAGCGGTTCATCAATTTTGGACGAGGACCTCAATGAAGCAGCCCGAAAAAGAAATTATACTCCAGTTTGGTTCAACACTTGGAGCGGAGGATGCAGAAAATCAGCAAAGGCATATTCAGCTCGCCCTCGCTCATTTGGCACGCGAGGAGTCAGATGCACGTCAGGCTCAGAAATCCAATGAGAAAATGATGCGAAGTTTAGGTGTTTTAACCGGAGTTTTGATCGTTCTGTTATTTCTATAAGTTAGGCTCTGTTCAGCGTTGCTGCTGCTTTTTTGATTCATTGGTTTGCTGAACTTGTGTAAGAACAAGTCTTACTTTGAATACATGATGGAATACAAGATGACTCTTTAACAGATCCATAAATTAAAGCTGACTTTCATGTGCTGCGAGGGAGAGGAGGGGGCCCCGTGTCATTAGATGTAAATACGATTTTTCAAATTGCAGGCATCGGTATTATTGTTGCGATGATCCAGACAGTCTTAAAACAAATGGGAAAAGAGGACTGGGCGCAATGGGTCACATTAATCGGGTTTATTGTGATTCTCTACATGGCTGCAACGCTCATTGATGATCTGTTTGAGAAAATACGCCAGGTATTTCTGAACATGTAACGGGGAGACGGCCAATGGATATACTTCAGATCGTCGGGCTGGGACTCGCCGCCACATTTCTCGCCCTCGTACTTAAGGAAAAAAATCAAGTGTTCGCGCTGGTGGTTTCAGTTGCAGCGAGTGTCTTTATTTTATTGATGTTGATCGACCAGATTCAGCTGGTCATGAATATGTTAAAAAGCATGGCGAAAAATGCACATTTAAATAACGTTTATGTGGCTACTATTATTAAAATCATTGGCATTGCTTATATATCGGAATTTGGGGCACAAATTGCGAAAGATGCCGGCCAGGGCTCGATGGCAGGGAAAATTGAATTGGCAGGAAAGATCATTATTCTTGTGATGGCAATTCCGATTTTGACAGCGATCGTTGAAACGATTATGAATTTAATGCCGCAAATGGGAGGTGGTTAAAATGGCGGTCCGCAAAAGGATAGATGGTCTGCATGTTCTTTTTATTTTCATGGCAGTTCTGTTTTTTATTTTTTGTGCGGACAAGCCGGTTTATGCGGATCAGTCAGGTAATTCAGTTAAAGAATGGTCTGATCAGCAGCTGGATAAATTGGATACTGCTCAGATCGAGACCTATTGGAAAAAGGTTGTTAACGATTATGGCGGTTATCTTCCCGAGACCGATCCGAGTTTCAAAAATTTTGTGCATTCAAATAAGCAGGGCTTTGTTAAGCAGCTGATTAGCGGGGCGGTACATTCATTGTTCCATGAACTGCTGGTGAGCAGTAAGCTTCTTGGCACGCTGATTTTACTTACCGTCTTCTCCACATTGCTTCAGACCATTCAGTCTGCATTTGAGCATAAAGCAGTATCAAAGGTTGCTTATATCGTTGTGACAATGGTGCTGATCATTCTTCTCCTCAACAGTTTTCACCTTGTCATTACCTATATGAATGATACGGTGAATACGATGAGCCATTTTCTTGTTGCACTCATTCCGCTTATTTTTGCGTTGACTGCTGTTACGGGAGGTATGGCATCGGTTGCCTTTTTTCATCCACTTGTGATCTTTCTTGTGAATGCATCCGGCTGGCTGATTTCATCCTTTGTCATTCCCATGCTGATCCTGTCCGCATTGCTCGCAATTGTCAGTACCCTTTCTGACCATTACAAACTGACAAGGCTGAGTGACCTTTTGAAAAACGTAGCGCTCTTTACTTTAGCTGGTTTTTTCGCCGTTTTTCTAGGTGTGATTTCAGTTCAGGGAGCGGCAACAGCCATATCTGACGGACTGATGGTGAAATCGGCAAAGTTTTTTACAGGAAATTTTATTCCTGTTGTTGGGCGAATGTTTACAGAGGCAGCGGACACAATTATGGGCGCATCCGTGTTACTTAAGAATACGGTTGGTATCGCCGGCTTACTTATTTTGATTTGCATAACTATTTTTCCACTTATAAAAATTCTGTCACTCGCATTTATATACAATCTGGCAGCGGCGGTCCTTCAGCCGCTTGGTGGCGGACCGGTTATCGATTGCCTTGTTATTATGGCGAAAAGTGTTTTTTATCTTTTTGCTTCGCTTGCCGTTGTTTCACTGATGTTCTTTCTTGCAATCACGATCATCATTGCGTCGGGAAATCTCTCGCTGATGGTTCGATAGGGGGGATTTTTAATATGAACTATCTCGTCCATTGGGTATCAGAAGTTGTTTTGATCGTTCTCTTTGCCGTTATTCTCGAGTTACTTATACCGGCCGGAGCATTTCAAAAATACATCAAGTTTGTTATTGGGCTTGTACTCATTGTTGCGCTTTTGGATCCTGTCATCCGGCTGTTCCATGTGGATCCAAATAGTCTTCTTGGAGATCTGAATACGGAGCGGTACAACGGATCCGTAAAAAATGAAACATACCGGCAAAAAAGTGAGATACAAAAGGATCAAGCCGCATATATTCAAGAACAAGTGGTTGTCCAGATGAAGAATCAAGTGAAGGAGGAGTTGAATGAGAAATACGGATTGCAGATCACCCATTTGGCACTTACTGCAAAAAAAAATACCGGACAAGAATTTTCTTTGGACAAGGTTACGGTCACTGTGGGCAAAGCAGATACAGATTCAGGCGGCCAAGAATCAGGAAGTCAGACCATTCAACCCGTTAAAAGTGTTTCAATCAACATAGGTAAAGCGAGACATGTGCCTGAAAGTAAGAAATATGAATACAAAAAGCTGAGCGGCGTCCGCTCCTTCCTTGGCAAACGATGGGCGCTTGATCCGGGCCTCATCAAAATAAATACTGAAGGAGGGGGTTAACCCGAGATGCGATGGATCAAACCTATGCTGCAAATGATTTTCGGTAATCAGGACCATGACGGAAAGTTTACAAAAAATACAAAAAATACGTTTGTAAAACTTGTGATGCTGGCACTGGTCGGCATGGCGCTGCTCACGGCAAATCATTTTTTCTCAGGAAAACCTTCCTCCGCAACGCAGGAAAGCAAAACAGTATTCAGCAGCAAGGATTCCAAAGATTTGTCGGAGATCAAGGCTGGCGGCAGCCAGAATGCGTCAACGACGATTGAAAAATATGAATCCTATGTGAATCAAAATCTGAAAAATATATTAGAACAAATCCGTGGTGTATCCAATGTATCGGTGATGGTCACGTTTGCCTCAACAGAAAAGAACATCTATCAAAATAATACTAAGACACAAGATAATCAGACAAGCGAGACGGATCGAAACGGCGGGAAGCGTGAAGTGAACGAACGGAATGAGGACACGGAAGTTGTGATGATTGATCGTGATGGCAATAAGGCACCGGTTGTTATCGGGAAGGAACAGCCGACGGTTCGTGGTGTCATCGTCGTTGCACAGGGAGCTGCCGAGCCAACCATTAAAGTACAGATCATGAATGCAGTTGCGACGGTTTTGGACATCCCTACTTATAAGGTTGAAGTATTGGATAAAAATGAATGAGGAGGCAATCCAAATGTTAAAAAAACAAACGATCTGGCTGCTTACAATGTTAAGCTTAATTGTGGTTCTGTCGGTCTATGCTTTGTCCACTTCAGGCAGTCATTCAGGTCAGGAAGCCAAACCATCTGCACAGGAAGCACAGTCTGTATCAGCTGATGTAAAGAACGGTAAATCTACCGATGCGAACGTAAGTGCCGTGGCTGCAAAACTGGCTGATATTGAATTAAGCAAGAATGATGAACGTGCACAGCTTGAAAAAAAGTATGAAAGCGTCATTGCCTCAAAAAGCAGTTCTGCAAAGGAAATCAGTGCAGCATATGATCAGATGTCCACTTTGAAGTCATTGGCGGACAGTGAAAAAATGCTTGAAGATGTGATTCGGTCCAAGGGGTTTAAAAACAGTGTTGTGAAAACGAGTGGAAGCCAGGTTCAAATTTTTGTGGACTCAAATAAATTAACTGATAAGCAGGCGAACAATCTGATCCAATTGACAAATGAGTATCTGGGAACAGGCAGAGTAGTCAGTGTTACCTATGCGTTAAACGAAAAATGACAACTATGGAAATTAGAGAAGATTTTTAGCTTGAAATTCGGTAGAATAGAAACTGTTGCAATCATCTGCAGCAGTTTTTTTGTATGCTGTAAGAAACATTTTGCTGCATGAGTGCGTACAAGTTGTTGATATTTAATTATAGGTTGTGTTAAAGAAGCATGCTGTTTTTCAAGCGGTGACGTTTAACAGTGCCTGTAAACAGACGAAAACCTTTGCCTGATTATTGGTGAACGGATGATTGTTGATTCCGAAAAACGATCGATGATATGCTATAATTGGGAACAAAGGTACGGACAAAGGAGTGCTGGTTTTGTTGACTATTGAAGAAATAAAAGCATTAATAAAGGAGATGGATTCATCTTCGATCAGTGAACTGAAGTTTGAGTCGGATGATGCGAAAGTGACTTTGAGGAAGGCCGATGCATTTGCCGGCAAGACCGTTGTTCAAGCGATTCCCGAATCTGCGCCAATTCAGGTACCGGCGCAGCCGCAGCCTTTTGCTCAGCAAAGTGCGCCTGAGGAGCAGACAGTAAACGCTGATAAAGCGGAGGAAGCATCACTGCATCGAATTACGGCCCCAATGGTAGGGACTTTTTATTCTTCGTCATCACCGGATGCGGATGCTTTTGTTCAAAAAGGATCGAAGATTGACAAGAAATCAGTGGTCTGCATTATCGAAGCAATGAAACTATTCAATGAGATTGAGGCGGACTGCAAGGGAACCATCGTTGATATTCTCGCAGAGGACGGTCAACTTGTTGAATACGGGCAGCCATTATTTCTAGTCAGGGAAGATTAAGGAGTTCATACATTCATGATAAAAAAAGTTTTAATTGCAAATAGAGGAGAGATTGCGGTTAGAATTATCCGCGCATGCAAAGAATTGGGGGTAGAGACCGTTGCGGTCTATTCTCAGGCGGATAAGGACGCGTTGCATGTCCAGCTTGCTGACGAGGCCTACTGTATTGGCCCGAACGCCCCAAGAGACAGCTATCTGAGTTACACGAACATGATCAGTGTTGCGACACTTACCGGCTGCGATGCGGTTCATCCGGGATATGGATTCCTTTCCGAGAACGCGGATTTTGCTGAAATGTGCGAGGAATGTAATCTTATATTTATAGGGCCTACTTCGGACGCCATTAATAAAATGGGGATTAAGGATGTCGCAAAACAAACGATGAAAAATGCCGGTGTGCCGGTTGTTCCCGGATCGAACGGAGTCATCGGCAATGTGGAAGACGGAGTAAAGATTGCCGGCGATATAGGATATCCGGTCTTAATCAAGGCGACGGCCGGCGGTGGCGGAAAGGGCATCCGGGTTGCCAGAAACGAAGAAGAACTGCGTCATGGCATTACGATTACGCAGCAGGAAGCAGATACTTCATTCGGCAATTCCGGAGTCTACATTGAAAAATATATTGAGGATTTCCGTCATGTAGAGATCCAGGTGCTTGCGGATAGCCAGGGGCATGTGATCCATCTCGGCGAGCGAGACTGCACGATTCAGAGACGATTACAAAAACTGCTTGAGGAGTCTCCTTCACCGGCTTTGAATGAAGCGAAACGTCGTGAAATGGGTATGGCGGCGGTGCGTGCCGCTCGCGCAGTAAACTATCGGGGTGCCGGCACAATTGAATTTATCTATGAACCAAGCGGGTCATTCTATTTCATGGAAATGAATACGAGAATTCAGGTGGAACACGGAGTGACCGAATCAGTAACCGGTCTCGATCTGGTCAAGGAGCAAATTCGTATCGCTTCGGGGGAGCCGCTTTCTATAGATCAGGAGGCAGTCCGGTTAAACGGACATGCGATTGAATGCCGCATCAATGCTGAAGATCCGGAAAAGAACTTTATGCCTTCCTGCGGGCGTGTGGAGACCTATTTAGCTCCGGGCGGTCCCGGCGTACGCATTGATTCGGCAGCCTATCAGGGTTATTTTATACCCCCTTACTATGATTCCATGGTTGCCAAAGTTATTGCCTATGGAAAAACACGTGAAGACGCAATTAACATCATGCAGCGGGCACTGGACGAATATGTGATTGAAGGAATCAAGACCACCATTCCTTTTCACCTTAGATTGCTTCAGCATCCTGTGTTTGTGAGCGGTAATTTTAATACCAAGTTTTTGGAAAAATATCCGTTAAATGAACAGAGCTAACTATGGAGGTGTGTGACACATGCCTGAAAATGAAAATCGGTCAATTGAAGTTGAAGAACAGCAGGAGGATCTGGGGAGAATTGAAATTTCTCCAGAAGTTATTGAGGTGATTGCAAGCCTTGCGGCAGTAGAAGTGGTTGGTGTCAGCGATATGCATGGCCATTTTGCTTCAGGAATGGTTGAGAAACTGAGCGGCCGTAATTATCGGAAGGGCGTAAAAGTGGATTTAAATGATGACGGCATTACCATTGATGTACAGTTAACGATGAATTACGGAGTCTCAATTCCGGACGTTGCGGGAAGGGTACAAGAAAATATTGCTCAGGCACTGAAACGAATGACTGCGCTCGACGTTCACGAAATCAACATTCATGTCGTCGGCATCCATTTCCAGCATAAAGACAGTAACATCTCAGAAGGCTGAAAAGAGGATGTCTCAAAAGTCTATTGACAATGGGACATCTTTTACGTGCGCGGGTAGCGGACTCCTGCGGGATGTTCCTGTTGATCACGAGCCAAAGTGGACCTCGCAGGCGTTGTAGGATCTGACGAGGAGCCTCCTTGATCGTCCGCGTCGGCCCTGTTGATACGAGCAATCGGAGCGCAGTATAAAGTTCAGTACCTTTTGGGACAGTCTCTTCTTCATATGCGTGCAAAATGGGCATAATGTTCTTTTGTGATTGCATGCGTCTTATGCTGGAAGATCGTATCATTGCATTGTTTTTACAGACGAAATTGATCAGGTACACGTCATTTAAAAATTTTTTAGAACTGGATCCAGTGCATAACCTTATGCAGCCTGCAGTATAGAGCGGAGGCGCTTCTATCTGTGCTAAGGCTTAATAACGATCAGCAAAGGAGGGGGAATAAGCATGAATCGACGAGACGCACGCAAGATGGCTCTACAAGCCCTGTTTCAAATGTCACTCAGCGGCACGGATCGCACGACTGCACTGGAAGCGCTCAATGAGGGCGGACAACCGATTGATCCTTTTGTCAATCAGTTACTGGATCAGGTTCTGGCGCACGATAAGGAAATTGATCGACTGATTAGCAGGCATTTGCAGAATTGGTCACTCACCCGTGTTGGAAATATTGATAAAGCGATTCTTAGACTTGCGGTTGGTGAAATGCTGTTTATGGACGATGTTCCGGTTACCGTGACAGTTAATGAAGCTGTTGAGCTTTGCAAGGTTTTCAGTGACGAGCAGACAAGAATTTTTGTCAACGGTGTTTTATCAGGTATTTCCAAGGAAATGGAGACGAAAAAAAGGTAGGGGACGGGTCAAACGATGGTGGCCAAGCTAATCGATGGAAAAGCCATTGCAGCTGCGAAAAGGCAAGCGATAAAGGCACACATAAATATTTTGAAAAGACAGGGAATGATACCAGGGCTGGCCGTTATTTCGATTGGAAGCGATCCTGCTTCTGAGGCGTATGTCAGAGGAAAAGTTCGTGACTGCATAGAAGTAGGTATCCATTCGGAGGTTATTCGTTTTTCGGAAAATGTTACAGAAGAGCAGTTGCTCCGTGAGATCAGAGCGTTGAATGTCGATGATCATATTCACGGCATGCTTATTCAGCTGCCGCTTCCTGAGCACATCTCCAAATGGAAAGTTGCTCAGACGATTGGCCCGGAAAAAGATATTGACGGATTTCACCCGGTTAACATCGGGAAAGTGGCCGCCAATGAGGGTGGCTTTGTCCCCTGTACAGCGGCAGGCATCATTGAAATGATAAGGGAAACCGGTGTTTCTGTATCCGGTCAGCACGTGGTGATTGCCGGACGCAGCACGGTCGTCGGTAAACCTCTCGCCCTTCTTTTTTTAAATCAGGATGCGACGGTGACCATTTGTCACTCGAGAACCAGGCAGCTTTTCCAGTATACAAGGCAGGCGGATATTCTGGTTGCAGCAACAGGAAAAGAGGCTTTGTTTCATGCGGGGGACATTAAACCGGGCGCGATTGTCATAGACGTTGGCATGACTCGGAGCGCTGAAGGAAACCTTGTCGGTGATGTTGCATTTGAAGAAGTTAAAAACAAGGCATCATTGATTACGCCGGTTCCCGGCGGTGTTGGACCGATGACTCGTGTCATGCTTTTGGAACATACATTAATTGCGGCTGAACAGCAGCGCAAAAAGGGCAGCTGATTGTGATGGAAAACGATCATTATATAAGCGTGACAAAATTGACTCGGTATATCAAGCAACTCATGGAGACTGACGATGTACTGCAGGATGTATGGCTGCGCGGGGAAATATCTAATTTCAAGCGCCATTCACGCGGACATCTATACTTAACAATTAAAGATAAAAATGCAAGAATCCGTGCCGTTATGTTTGCTGGAAACGCGCGCCGGTTAAATTTTGAGCCTGAAGACGGAATGAAGGTGCTCATACAGGGATCGGTCGCCGTGTATGAACCATATGGAGAATACCAGATTTATATTCGCGATATGGAACAGGATGGATTAGGCAGACTTTATCTTGCCTTTGAAGCATTAAAAAAGAAGCTTCAGGAAAAAGGCATGTTTGATCCTTCATTAAAAAAACCGATTCCTGCGATACCCTATGAAGTAGGCATTGTGACCTCTACGACCGGTGCTGCAATACGGGATCTGTTTACGACAATAAAAAGAAGATTCCCTGCTGCCAGAATAACGGTTTTTCCGGTGCTCGTTCAGGGAGCCGCAGCTGCCCCATCGATCGCGGCAGCTATTGAGCAGGCGAATCAGTTCACACAACTTGATGTTTTAATTGTTGGTCGCGGTGGCGGATCGATTGAGGATCTTTGGGCATTTAACGAAGAAATCGTGGCAGAGGCAATATTCAGTTCGAAAATCCCTGTGATTTCTGCTGTTGGCCATGAAACTGATTTTACTATCGCTGATTTCGTTGCAGATAAACGCGCGCCAACACCTACAGCAGCTGGTGAGTTTGCAGTACCGAATCGTGCGGATCTTGATCTGAGAATCAAAAATTTGCAGACTCGTCTGACTCAGGCTCTGCTGGGACAAGTCCGCACGCTTAATGTCCGACTGCAGCGTATCCGGCAATCATATGCATTTCGCTATCCGAGACAGCTGATTCTTCAAAAAGAACAGGAATATGACAGAGTGATCAATCTGCTGAACAATGCCGTACAGAATCAAATGCTTCGTAAGCGCGAACGGCTGATCATGCTTCGTCGTCTGCTCGGGCAGAGCAATCCGCAGCAATTGATCCGGCAGGCAGAATACACACTGGCAGAGCGTAGACAGCAGCTTATGCATACGTTTAAGATTTACCTCAGGGATCGAAAAAATCATTTTGCGCATATGACTGCGCAGTTGAACAGCGTAAGCCCGCTCAGTATTATGGGCCGGGGCTATGGACTGGCATTCAATGAAGCAGATCATCTCATCAAGTCGGTACATGATACAGCACCTGGTGAAAAGCTTTGCCTCCAGCTGCACGACGGGAAAATCGACTGCCAGGTTTGGGGCATTGAGGAGGAGAACATACATGAGTGAGCAAGCAGAAGAAAATTCAAAAGAATTGGCATTTGAAGAAGCAATGGAGAATCTGGAACAAATTGTAAAGCAACTGGAGGAAAGTGATGTCCCATTGGAGAAGGCGATCGGGCTGTTTCAAAAAGGCATGGCACTCTCTAAACTCTGCCACGAGAAACTTCAATCTGTTGAGAAACAAATGGATCGGCTGATTGGAACGGACGGGAATCCTGAACCCTTTTCAGTTCAAGGGAATGTGGAACAGTGAACGCTACTTTAAAAACCTTTATGTCTGAGAAAAGAAAATGGTTTGACACGCAACTGTCATTGATTTTTCAGGATGCACCAATCACTCCTAAATTAAAGCAGGCCATGCGATATTCACTGGAAGCAGGCGGCAAAAGGATCCGTCCAATTTTGATTTTTGCGACATTGAATATGCTTGGAAAAAATGAAAACCTTGGGCTCCGAACGGCTATTGGGCTTGAGATGATTCACACGTATTCGCTGATTCACGATGATCTTCCGGCAATGGATAATGATGACCTGCGTCGCGGAAAACCGACAAATCATTGTGTATTTGGAGAAGCGACAGCTATATTGGCCGGTGATGGTCTGCTGACCTCGGCCTTTCAAATCATTGCAGAGGACCGGATGCTGGAACTCGAAACCCGAACGGAAATGATTAGCTTGCTGGCAAGTGCAGCCGGACCTGAGGGTATGGTCGGTGGTCAGGAGGATGATATCGAAGCGGAAGAAAAGACATTGAGTCTGCAGGACTTAATTCTTGTCCATAGAAGAAAAACCGGGAAATTGCTGCGGTTCCCTGTTGAAGCAGCTGCGGTGATTGCCAAAGTGGAAAAAGAGATCTACAGTACTCTGGTGCGTTATGCGGAGCATCTGGGACTGGCTTTCCAAATTGGCGACGATATTCTTGACATTGTCGGTGATGAAAAGAAACTGGGGAAACCGATTGGCAGCGATGTCGCGAATCATAAGAATACATACGTCAGCTTGCTTGGGATGACAGGCGCAAAAGAAAAGCTTTCACAGGAAATTTATGCCGCCATCGAACAGTTGAAGCGTATAAATTGTGAAAGCAGCCTGCTGAATGATCTGGCGCTGTATTTACTTGAACGCACCCATTGATTTGCATGTATTGATTGAGTGTTTGACAATTTTGTGATAAACTAAATTGCAATAATTGAAGGTGCAGTATTCTAGTCACTCTACTTCGCTTGAAGACGGGGCTAAAAATCCGTCAAAGGGCACATCGATGAAGTTCCTGGTGCCGGCTTAAGGCGCCCAGCTTTGGGCTTGTGCTGGGAGTAAAGGGCGTAGGGCGATCCGCAACGGCATGTGGGCGAAGACCCTGCGCCCGTGGAGACACATACGTTGTTTGCTTTTGGCAATGACTGTGTGGAAAACCTGTTACGTAAGTACTTCGTTAGGGGAAAGCGAACAGCGTAGCCTGCCTTGAGTGGGAAAGAGGGGATGGCTGGCACAGAACTTTGAAATACTTGGCCGGTATGATAAGGGGTGCCTACCTGAAATCAATTCTGCAAAAGAGGCTAGAGCGAAGCTTCAAGAGTGCCTGAGGAAATCTCCTAGACTGTCTGCTTCAGTTGCAGCATTTGAGTCGGATTATAGTGCGGTCTGAGTGGTGTTCCAGTTCAGTGTACGGCAACGGCACTGGTCAAATTTTAAAAGGAAACTGCCTGCTTGGCGACAACAGGTAATTTGATGGGAAAACCTACTGGACCTAAGCCGCAATATTTACTTCTCAAATGGCCTTTTTACATAATTTAACTATTTTTTATGTGTTATTTTATATATAAATGAAGGATTAATAAGGATGCGATAGATCTGGCCCGGCCTCAGGGACTTTTAGAAAGGCTGGAAGTTTATGAAAAACGAAATTAAAAAATCGCTTCGATGGGCACTGCCGTTAGCTATGATCACGTTTGTGCTGGCGGCTATTTTTTCAATTGTCTCTACTGCAGTGCTTAGCAATGCCAGCGTTTTCAGTGGTATTATTGTCGTTATCGCTATTATATTTGTAGCCCTTTTTTTTGATTTGATCGGCGTTGCTTCGACTGCCTCGAGTGAAGCGCCGTTTCATGCCATTGCTTCCAAGGGGATTAAGGGCGCAAAATATTCGGTTTGGTTAACCAAAAATGCCGATCGGGTCAATACATTTTGTACAGATGTGATTGGTGATGCAAGTGCGATTATCAGCGGGACGGCTGCTTCGGTTGTCGTGGTGGAATTCATGGCGCTGCTCGTATACAATAAGAACGGTGTTGCGGAATACGTCATATCTGTCATTGTGACCAGCTGCGTTGCTGCCTTAACGGTGTTCGTGAAGGCGCTCGGAAAGGGCTTCGCCATTAAAAACGCAACCAAAATTATTTTTAAGGTCGGCTACGCGATTTATATTATCGAAGAACGCCTGCATCTGCCGATTCTCAAAGTTCTGGATACAAAAAAGAAAAAAAAGAGCAAGAAGAGAAAAACGGCAAGAAAGGATGTATGATCTTCATGGATGTTTCTAAAATTAAGAACCCAAAATTTTTAAAAAAAATGTCCGTCAATCAAATGACCGATCTTGCCGGTGATATCCGCTCTTTTTTGATTGAAAAACTCTCCAAAACAGGCGGGCATCTTGCACCGAATCTTGGGGTCGTTGAACTGACGCTTGCACTTCATAAAATTTTTAACAGTCCGACCGATAAGCTCGTGTGGGATGTCGGGCATCAGACCTATGTGCATAAGATCTTAACCGGCAGAGGAGATCGCTTTGATACACTCCGGCAATTTAACGGTTTATGCGGTTTCCCAAAACGCAATGAAAGCGAACATGATGTGTGGGAAACAGGTCACAGTTCCACATCGCTTTCGGCTGCGCTCGGTATGGCTGTCGCGCGTGACCTGAAGCATGAGCACTTCAATGTCGTAGCGGTGATTGGCGATGGAGCACTGACCGGAGGCATGGCCTTGGAAGCTTTGAATGATATCGGCCATCAAAAGAGAAACCTGATTATTATCTTGAATGATAATGAAATGTCCATCGCGCCAAATGTCGGGGCACTTCATAATATGTTAAACCGGATCCGTTCAGCGAATAAATACACACGTGCAAAAGAGGATCTGGAATATCTTATGAAAAAGATTCCAGCATTTGGAGGCAAACTTGCTTCCGTTGCTGAACGCTTAAAAGATCGACTTAAATATTTGCTTGTATCCGGTGTTTTTTTTGAAGAACTGGGGATTACTTATCTTGGCCCCGTTGATGGGCATAACCTTAATGCACTGATTGACAATCTCAATTATGCACAAAAAAGAAAAGGTCCGGTTTTGATTCATGTACTGACACAAAAGGGCAAGGGCTACAGACCCGCAGAATTGGATGAAATCGGAACATGGCATGGTACAGGTCCGTACAAAATTGAATCCGGGGCCTTTATAAAACCGGTTGCCGCAGCTCCTGCGTACAGCAAAGTTGTCAACGACATCCTGCAGGAACTTGCACGAAAAGATAAACGGATTGTGGTCGTTTCGCCTGCCATGGTTGTCGGATCGAAACTTGAAGGCTTTGCAAAGGAGTTTCCAGACAGGCTTTTTGACGTGGGGATTGCTGAGCAGCATGCGGCAACCTTTGCTGCGGGATTGGCAACACAACATATGAAACCGGTGCTTTCGATCTATTCCACGTTTATGCAGCGTGCATACGATCAAATTTTACATGATATCTGCCGGCAAAATTTAAATGTGGTGATTGCCGTTGACCGGGCGGGTTTGGTCGGCGCAGATGGAGAAACGCATCAAGGCGTGTTTGATGTTGGCTTTCTGCGAAGTTTGCCCAATTTAACGATCATGATGGGTAAGGACGAGAATGAACTAAGAAATATGATCTTTACGGCGCTGCGTTATGATCAGGGTCCAATTGCGGTGCGTTATCCGCGTGGAAATGGGATCGGCGCGGTGATAAGCAAAAGCCCTACGGAGATTCCAATTGGTACGTGGGAGATCTTGCGTGATGGTCATGATGCATCGGTGCTTGCCTTTGGACCGATGCTCCAGCCTGCATTGGCCGCTGCGAAGCAGCTGGAGGGTGAAGGCATCCATTTAAAGGTGATCAATGCACGTTTCATCAAACCGCTTGATGAACGAATGCTGTCCGAACTGGCTGAGCAGGAGGCACCTGTTCTGACTGTTGAAGAAGGAATTCTGGCGGGGGGATTTGGCTCAAGCGTTCTGGAATATATGCATGATAAAGGCTTCCATAACTTAATCATTGAGCGTATGGGCATCGATGACTGTTTCGTTGCACATGGAAGTGTAAAGGAACTGCTTGCTTCCGTCGGTCTGACGAGTGAACGGATTGGCTCAAAAATAAAAAGTATGGTGCGAATGAAGTCAGGAAAAAACAAGATCAGAAGGGTTATTACTTCATGAAAGACAAAGAACGGGTCGATGTCCTGCTTGTGAGGAAAGGACTTTTTGAATCCAGAGAAAAAGCCCAGAGAGCGGTTATGGCTGGACTTGTTTATCATGATGAGCAGCGCATTGATAAACCTGGCAGCAAGGTGGAGAGTTCCATCGATCTTCATATCAAGGGAAACCCGCTTCCATATGTTGGTCGAGGCGGATTGAAACTTGAGAAGGCCATTAAGGTTTTTCATTTAAATCTTAAAGATATTGTTGCACTGGATATTGGGGCTTCAACCGGGGGCTTTACCGATTGCGCGCTTCAAAATGGCGCCGCAAAAGTATATGCGCTGGATGTAGGATACAATCAGCTGGCATGGAAGCTGCGCAGCGATCCGCGTGTCATCGTAATGGAAAAAACCAATTTTCGTTATTGCAGACCGGAACATTTTTTAGAGGGCATTCCAGAATTTGCGTCGATTGATGTTTCCTTTATTTCATTGAAAAAGATCCTTCCGCCGCTCATCGGTATCCTTAAGCGTCACAGCGAAGCAGTTGCATTGATTAAACCGCAATTCGAAGCCGGACGGGATCAGGTAGGTAAAAAGGGAATTGTCCATGATGCAAAAGTTCACCTTACTGTTATTGATGATATTCTGCGCTTCGCGCTTACATGCGGCTTTTCATTGCTTGATCTAAGCTATTCTCCGATTACCGGAGGAGACGGAAATATTGAATTTTTACTCCATATGCGCTCGGACCAGAGCCAGGCAAAGAATCTGCTTCAAAACCAGCCTGCAGAGATTGTTAAAGAAGCGCACCAGCATTTTAATCGCAAAGCATAAACGGATTTGTTTTCCGGTTATGCTTTTTCTCATACTAAAAAAAGTATATAAATTTTAAGGAAATAGTATAAGCGCGACGGCGACTTCACCCGTGTCAGAGGCTCGGCAAAGCCAAGTTTTCTAATGCAATTGATCGTTAATTTTTTTCCGTCATAAATAAGTTGACGTTTTAAAAAAAACAGTGGAAAATAGAAAAAGGGAACGAGCGTTCGGATGGAAGAGGTGAATTTTTATGCTAGCGGAATTGCAGATCATAAATTTTGCCATTATTGACAAACTGAATATATCTTTTGAAAACGGTCTGACTGTTTTTACCGGTGAAACAGGTGCCGGAAAATCAATGATTATCGATGCGATTGCCCTGCTTGCCGGTGCACGTGGGTCATCAGAATATGTTCGTCACGGTGCAAAAAAAGCAGAGATAGAAGCGCTGCTTGAAATTGAAGATCCGGAACGTCTGGCACCTCTGATCAGACAGACAGGTATGGATATTTCGGAAGATCAGATCATACTGAGAAGAGAAATTGCCGCCTCAGGCAAAAGTGTCTGCAGGATAAATGGCAAACTGGTTACGCTTTCTATACTGCAGCAGTTTGGTGAACTGCTTATTGACATTCACGGTCAGCATGAGCATCAGCGATTATTGAATCAGGCGAATCATATACGTTTCGTTGATCAATATGGAAGTGCATTGATCGCAAGCCTGAAAAGCAAATATAAAAAAACTTACGATCATGTGGCTGAAGTTGTGTCGGAATACAGAAGGTACAGCCGTGATGAAAAAGAAATTGCACAACGGATCGATTTGCTTAAATATCAGATTCAGGAGATTGGCGCTGCACAGTTAAGTGTTAATGAAGAACAATTGCTCAATGAGGAAAAAAGTAAGCTGGTCCATTATGAAAAGATTTTTAGTGCACTTAAATCAAGCTACCAGGCACTGAATGGGGAGCATGCCGTTTTGGATATGCTTCGGACCGTATCAGGAGGCCTGGATTCAGTCAGTGATCTGGATCCTCAGCTGGAAAATGTTTCCGAGTCAGTGGCCAACAGTTTTTATCTTTTAGAGGAACAAACCTCAACGATTCGAAACTACATGGAACAAATGGAGTATGATCCCAAACGCCTGGATGAGATTGAGGAAAGATTAAGCGACATCCAGTTGCTGAAACGCAAATACGGCAGCACGATCAAAGAAATCCTGAATTATTGGGTGCACGCAAAAAAAGAACTGGAAGAATTAAGTGCACGGGATGCAAATATGGAGACACTAAGCAAAGCATTAGCCGAAGGTCTGGCAGATTTAAGAGAAAAGGGAATGCAACTTAAAGATGCCAGAAAAGAAACGGGAAAACAGCTGGTTAAAGCAATTAATCGAGAATTTAAGGACTTGTGCATGGCAGATGCGCGCATGGAAATTCATGTTGATCTCAGCAATGATCTTGGTTCCTTTACAGGTTTTACTTCCGAAGGCATTGACTGCGTTACGTTCTACATCGCTACCAATCCCGGTGAACCTGCAAAACCGCTGGCAAAAATTGCCTCAGGCGGCGAACTTTCACGGATAATGCTGGCAATCAAATCTGTTTTTAAGAAAATGATGGGTGGAGCGACGATTATTTTTGATGAGGTCGATACGGGAGTCAGCGGACAGGCTGCGCAGGCAATGGCCGAGAAGATCAGCCGTTTATCTCAGAATGCTCAGGTTTTCTGCATTACCCATCTACCACAGGTGGCAGCCATGGCAGATCATCATATGTTTATTGAGAAGCACATGATGAAAGGGCATCGGACGGGTACAAGCATCAAATTATTAACAGAACCGGAAAAAATCAGAGAAATAAGCCGAATGATTTCGGGGTCTCAGATGACTGATCTGGCCCGGGAACATGCACGAGAATTAATTCGAATGGCTGAACAAGTGAAGCAATAATTACAGCTGGTATCCGTACCCTTTACTGGAATTAATCCTTTGCATGCATAGCTCATAATTCTTCTCGCCTCAGGAAATTTTAATAAATGCACGACAAGGTGCGGGTATTGGAGCGAGGAGAGTGAGTTATGAAAAAAAGAAAACATTGGGCATTAAGGGTTGTGCTTGTTCTTCTCAGCTTCATCATGATGAGTTCAAGCATAAGCATGGGAACTTCGGTTGTACATGTATGGCAGAACCTGAGTCTTGGCAGTTCTGGCATTTCAGAACGTATCGAACGAACGAGTGGATCACCGATTGCTATGATTGCAAAAAGACATAAAGTTCAATCGATACAAGAAGATCGGGAAACCGATAATAGGCTGAGGCAGGCAGATTATACCGTCAATACAGAAAAGCAGCCGATTTATTTAATTCCCGGTGGGCAATCCATAGGTGTACAGCTTAATACAAAAGGGGTGCTCGTTGTTGGCTATCATCTGATTCTGACAGAAAAAGGAGATGCGTCTCCAGGAGAATCCGCTGGTATTCGCATTGGTGATGTGATCACAAAAATTAATGGACAAAATATGGGATCAATTACCGATGTACGTCAGATCATGCGCCGAGCAGAAGCCGGAAGGCCATTGCAGGTCACGGTTCTCCGTCAAAGAGAAATCGTAGTCAAGCAGCTGAAGCCAATTTTGAACAAGAGAAACGGTCATTATCAATTGGGCCTTTTTATTCGTGATTCAGCATCAGGCATAGGCACAATGACTTTCTATGATCCAAACACGGGCATTTACGGAGCACTTGGTCACGTGATATCCGATCGAGACACCGGGCAGCCTCTGATGGTTAAAGATGGCCATATCGTTCGATCAATTGTGCAGGCGATTGACCGGGGGCAGGAAGGTAAACCGGGTGAAAAAATCGCATTTTTTCCCGAACATGCAGTAGGTATCGGTTCAGTCATAAAAAATACTCCTTTTGGTATTTACGGAAAAATGGGGAAAAGTTATATGACGCGATCAGATATATTTAAAAAGCCGCTTCCAATTGCAACTGCAAGCCAGGTTAAAGAAGGACCGGCAAAAATTCTTACCGTTCTTAACGGAAATAAAGTTGAGGCATTTAATATTCGAATTTTAAATTCCATTCCGCAGAAACATCCGGAAACAAAAGGATTGGTCATTAAAATTACGGATTCAAGGCTGCTTAAAACGACAGGAGGCATCATTCAGGGAATGAGTGGCAGTCCGATTATCCAGGATGGCCGGCTGGTTGGTGCAGTAACACATGTGTTTGTGAATGATCCAACGAGCGGTTATGGCGTACACATTGAATGGATGATCGATGAGGCAGGTTTACAGAGAAATCAGCAGGTATTAAATAAAGAAATAGCAAGCTGACCAATAATATTCGACAGATACAAGTAAAAATATGTAGAAAAAGTTCGATTGATGATTTTTTAACGATGATTTTGAGGAAAATGAAGGAAAAAAATAAACTGAAGTGAAAAAGAATAAAAAGGATACTCTTCCCTCTTGTCGAAAAGATAACATGTAGAACATTTTGACAAGGGGGATTTGATTTTGCAAACAATTAAGATCTGCCTGGCAGACGATAATCAGGAATTGATTTTTTTGATTACAGAATTTATAAAAACACAGGATGACATGGAAGTTGTCGGTACTGCAAGCAATGGGCAGGATTGCCTTGAAATGCTGAAAACCGTGACTCCAGACGTGCTTTTATTAGATATTATTATGCCGCATCTCGACGGACTGGGCGTCCTTGAACAAATCCATGAAAATCCTGAGTTTGCAAAACCAGGCATTATCATGCTCACTGCTTTTGGCCAGGAGGATGTAACAAAAAAAGCAGTTGAATTAGGTGTTTCTTACTTTATTTTAAAACCTTTTGACATGGATAATCTGGCAAACCACATTCGTCAGGTTGCCGGGAAAAAAGCAATGAATCCGATGTTCTCTGCACGTTCCATCAAAAAGCCATCATTATCCGATAAAAATCATGATCTCAACGCAAGCATTACAGACATCATTCACGAGATTGGCGTACCTGCACATATAAAAGGGTACATGTACCTTCGTGAGGCTATTTCAATGGTTTACCATGATATCGAACTGCTCGGTTCGATAACCAAAGTCCTTTATCCAGACATTGCAAAAAAGTATAAAACAACGCCAAGTCGCGTGGAACGAGCCATTCGGCATGCCATTGAGGTTGCCTGGAGCAGAGGAAACGTTGATTCAATCTCTAAGCTATTCGGCTACACAGTATCCATGTCGAAAGCAAAGCCGACCAATTCCGAGTTCATCGCCATGGTCGCCGATAAGCTGCGTATCGAAAACCGTGCGGAAGAATCGATGAAGATTTTGTGAATGCGTGAACTTCCGGTACATGGGGTAAAGTGGAAACTAAACGGTTTTACCAACCAGTTGTCATAATGAAGGCCACCTGTTTTTTCTTTCAATTTGAATGACATCTTCATTTATTGGGTTAAGAAATTCAATAAATGAAGGTGTTTATTTTTTGAAGGACTCTTTGTATATTGAAAATTTCATGCTGTATTGCATCTCCAAAAGTTTGTCCCAAAAACTTTTAATGAAGTGGCTGAAGTTGAGAATCAGCAAGTTCAAAAATACACTTTGTATTTAAAGAGAAAATGCATTCTCGTGATTGCATTAAAATGCCCGTGATCAAAATATATCATGTCAAATAAGCCAGCCCTCTCACGGAACTGAATATTTTTTATAACTATGCCGAATCGCGAGTTGTAAATGTGATAACAAAAAAAGGAAATTGCGGTATAGTTAAAAATAAAGGGAGGAAATGGAATTCAATGAAATATAAAAAATTCTTTTTTTGGCTGATCGTGGCCATTTTATTATCCTTGATTGACATGGACGTATCAGTAGGATATAGCTTAAATCATAAAATATGGTATCGATTTCTTGAGTTTTTTGTCTTGTTCCCGATTTGGATCTATGTCATGCTCATTTTTAAACCTGAAACAGCAAATAGAAAAATAAAAATGAAAAAAGAGAGGGTGAGTAAGTGAGTTTTTTCTCAAAAATAAGTGATCGAAATACTTTAAAGTGTTCTATCTGCGGCCGAGCAATCAATCCAGGGGAATTTGTGTGTATCATAGGAAAGTCGCCGGAAAAATCATACGGAGGAATGACTGTACCTATCATAAATCAATGGGTAAAAAGTTCCTCTGGAGAAATATTTTGCCAACCTTGCTTTAACAAAAATTGTAATGGTTGATTTCCGTTTCAGGCAAATAGAGACGGCAGCATAAAAATCAAGATATGTTTCAGTTTCTGCTTGCCTTTCAAACTGAGGAGGACTTATGAAAAAATGAATTCCAGTTTTAATGGGATTGACTTTACTATTTCTATTAAGTGCTTGTAATGACAGTTCACAGAATGTTGACGAAAAAGCCGATAAGAAGACCATTGATCAATCATCGGATAGGGTATCTGCACTAAGGGATATTATTATTATTGGATTCGTGAAGCATCAAAAAGTGCCATTGCAAATGGTAGCACGGGGACAGTGACAAAATTTAAAGTTTATGAAGATGGTACATATATAGAAACACCATGATTATATAGAACCAAAACAACAGGAAATAGCTGTTCATGGTTTTCGTAAGAAAAGAAACAGAACTGACCAATTAAATGATCTAAATGATCACCTGCACAAAAATGACTTTATGTATTTTGAAGGGAATTTTAATTATGGATATTCTGATTGATCTGATTTTTGGAATATTTGAGTTTATCTTTGCACCTCAAAATCGCGTTCAGTCTAATCTTGCATCTCTTGAAAGTAAGGAATGGTTTAGACGGAATTATAACAGAAAAATATTAGAGGATCCTAAATTTAGGAGATTTATAAAAAAATATCATTTGAAAAAGATATTTCAGGATAAAGATCGAGAAGAGAATTTTAAAAGGGAGCTAGAAAAATGGGTAAAGGCTAATCAGGCAAGATTTTATTAGCGAACGCAGCCAGTTCTTAATGCATCAGAAGGAGTTTTATTATTGTCCAGAAAAATGAAGTTATTAGTATCTATTATTTTTTGCCTTTCTACTTTACTTTATGCAGATCGACATAGTTGCTTTTTATCATTAGGTTTTCCATTGGATTACGTGAGAATCTATCACTTTGGTGAACCGATAAAAAGAAGCTTTTTGAACGGATTTTGGGATACTGTAATTTTGCTTACTAATTTTGCATTAGACGTTGCAATCTTTTATTTTATTATGACTGTAACCGATAGGATTATGATAAGAATAAAAAATTGTTCCACTAATTGATCTCCTGTTAATCCATCTTTGTTTACTGATTTGTCCACTGGTAATTTATAAAAAATCAAATAAACTTGCAACATTTAAACGCAAGTTAATCTTCTTCCACGTTGCTCATGCGCGATCCCGCACGATCCCGCACAAATAAATGCGTGGTCCCGCATCATAAATGCGGTCCCGCAAATTGAAATTTGCGGTAAAATTAAATGGAGGTTGAAATAAATAATAAATACATATTTTCTAAGGTGGGTAACGATGAACTGGTATATTGATGTCATTAAGAACTATGCGGTCTTTAGCGGTCGTGCAACGCGCATGGAATACTGGATGTTCACTTTATTTAATGTTATTTTTTCAGTTGCCGCTATGTTGATTGATCACTTTATACTGAACGGACTACGTCTTACAGATACTTTGTATACGCTGGCTGTTCTTGTTCCTGGTCTAGCGGTTGGGGCCCGCAGACTTCATGACATTGGGAGAACAGGATGGTGGCAGCTCATTGCTTTCATTCCACTTCTTGGGGCTATTGTCCTGCTCATTTTCTTTTGTACAGACAGCCAGGATAAAACCAATAAATATGGGCCTGACCCAAAAGAATTGACGATTTAAACGAAAAGGTGAGGGTGTCTCAAAAGTCTTTTGACGACGGGACACCCTTTAAAATTACGTATATTTTGGGATTAAGGCGAAGATGCAAGACTTCTGCGGAATGTCCCTGTTGGTGCCAACCGGAACGCAGTATAAGTTCGGTACCTTTTGGAACAGTCTCATATTTTATAAATAATTTTTCACAAGTAAAGGACAAACCAACAAAACATCTGGCCCATTCTTTACTTTTTTCAGAAATCCAAGGAATCGATTGCTCAGTTGGAAGATATGAAAGGGCAGTACTTTTCCTGCATGGCCCTAATCTGCATGAATCACAGTTTTATTATAGAATTCCGGATGAAAAGGATTGTGATGAAAATTAGAGCGATGATAACGTGTATTGTTGAAAAAGTTTTGCAAAAAATGGATTGGTCGTTTCTCCTGGCTTTTCCTGTTGTTTCTACAGCCATGTATGCTGTTCATGCTTATCGAAAGGTGATAAAAGTAATTTGCGGCAGAGTTTGAAATGGAGAATGCGAAATAAGAAAACACTTCAAAGAAAAATGACGGGTTAAGTTCTGCTTTTCGATTATAGTGCGGACATTTTTGGATTTATGAGGTGAGCCGATTAACAGTCGGTTAACCAGACGCGCCTGTTTGGAACACTTAATTAATCGGAAAAGTGTATACTGTGCAACTGAAACTATAAACGATTTGTCTTATTAAAGTTTGGAGGAAAGTACATGTACATAAAGTTTGCCTTCGTCCTTTTTATAACAAGCGCTGCAATGTTTTTCTGTATCGAGCTGCTAAACAAAGTTTATTCGATGCTGCTTTCAGGCGGTGTGCTGCAAACAGGTGATACAGATTATTCTTATTTTTCTTCAACGCTCATCTGGATACCGTTGATTTTACTTATCCTTTCAATTGTGGCTGCGTCTTACTCTTTTTATAAAAATTAATAAATGTACTGTCAGAAGGAAAATTCAATAAAAATGGCTGAATCTCCTGATCGGCTTATGAGTTTCGCCTTTATTCATCGTAACCATCTCTTTCGGATGGTGTTAGGAGATCCAGGACCCGATTTTTTGGGGCGAATGATACATGATGTAGAAATGGAGGGCTGGCTTATTTATTTTACTGATGCCGTTATTTTAAGCAGGGTAAGCGCACCTGACGTATCATTTATTGTATAGACGGTTTTTCCATTTTGCCAACTGATCGTGTCTTTTCGACTATCTGTATACATTTGAGCCGTCCCATAAGCGTGAGGAACAGGCAACGCAGTTTTCTCTAAAAATCCGACGACCTGTCTTGCCAGATTCGTACCCTTCTGGGATTCTGAGGTCGGAGACAGAACCGCAAGCATCCATCTGCCTTCGTTCCAGGAAATGCCTGCTGTGCCGGCACCAGCGTCTGAATAGCCAGTGATATTATGACCAAGGCTGACTGTGCTTCCATCGGAGGATGTGTACTTACGATATGGAATCTGCTTTTCTGCATCTGCAGCGCTGGGAAAAACGGTTGCTTTTATGGTAGCAATGGTTTTAGCATTTTTCAGAGCTGAATCATTCACTTTTGTTTGGCGATCCGTCTGTTTGAAGGTAACAGAGTACCCTTTTTCTGACGAACTGACAAGAGCTGAGAGATATTTACCGTTTGCTACAGGAAGGAATTGCGGCAAGCGCACGACATCAATTTTAAGTTTGCTGCGAACTTCATTGAGCACGCTTGATTCAGAAGCGCTATTTTTCGTTTTAGATTCTGCTGACGGTTCATTCGTCGAATTGGATGAAGCATCGGATGTTGATGAATTGCTGCCCGCGCTTTCGGATGAACTCTGCGCTACTTGACTTGAATTCGGCTCTTTGGACGTATTCGATTTCTGATCCTGATTTGATCCGCCCCAACAACCGCTGATCAGCATCATACACAACAACCCAGTAAAAAGAGCAGCTGATTTTTTCATGAGTAGAAACCTCCTCAGTTGAAAAGTAGGAATTGAGTTGAACTTGATCGTGCAAACAAAGCAACATTACATTTAAGTATATCAATCGGTCATTACACAGAGGTTAATGGATGATTACAATGGCACCTTTTATTCATGAAATCAGAAGATTAGGATGAGTGTCGGCGATATGTTAAGGCAATTCATATCTAAAATATACCTTTTTTCATTTCATTTTCGCTTTCAGAGCTATGTGGTGAAACGATCATTAATTTTGCGTCGATCAGGGACAAACAATCACGGTTATTATGTATTAAATTTGGCAATTTATCACTTTATACCGTTTAGAAAGGTGTGGAACGTTTGGTAGGCTTATTTATTTCAATGATTCCGTCACCTTCTATGGGGACAATTTCTCTTGTCAGCGCTAAAATGGGAGGTACACCCTATCATCAGGTGTTCGCATGGCAATCGGTGGATTGATTTTTTCAACTACACTGTTTTTTTTCGCTTCTCCAATGCTAAATTTAATGATTGTTATTATGAGTTTCATCTCTGGGTTTTGTTAGGCGATTGGCCAATTTCATCAGTTTGCCGCAATGAAAATGCTTGGCATTCCAAAGACAATGCCAGCTTGCGGGTGCGGCGTTATGCGGTATCATTATATTCCATGATGGGCTACTCTTGAGTGTATGAGTTTAGGCATTTCTGCACTTGTTCTGATCGTAATCGGGGTTCTGCTTACTTCAAGAGAAAAACGAACGCGAAAGCATCAGACAAATTCAACGGTTAAAGGAATTATTCTTCTTTTTGTGTCCACACTAGGGTATGTGTCATACATTGTGCATCTGCAATTATTTCGAATTGATGGATGGTCTGCGATTATGCCACAGACAACGGGTATGATTGCTGGAGCGCTTGCTCTGTCGTTCAATTTACAATCGTCATACTGTTTATAATATCATTTCCAGGCTCATGCGGGCCGGTGGCAATTTGTCACTGTTAGTTGCAACAAAAATGGAAGGAGTTACGATTGGTTTTTCAATGTCTCAGCTTAGGACCATGCTCTCAACGTTAGGTAGTATTTATTTGCTTGATGAAAAAAGACAAGAAATCAGATGAATTTGTTATTCATTGGATGTCTCGTGATTATCATTGGCGGCATTCTCCTTGGTTTATAAAAAGATGAATCAGGAAAGAAAAGAAACGATTTCAAAATTTTAATGATTTAGTCATGACATGAATGAAAATGAATGATAAAATAGAACTAGACTTTTTGAAGAATCTTGTCATCGTAAAGATGTAAACGGTTCTTTAAAGAACATCGCAGGCTAATCAAAAACAGATGCCTGTTCAGTTCAACTATTATGAATGGAGCGATTGGAAAAATGGAAAAAACGTATATTGTCACTGATGAAACGGGCATTCACGCACGCCCTGCTACCGTGCTTGTTAGTGAAGCAAGCAAATTTGAATCAAACATTAACATCGAATATAATGGCAAGAAAGCGAACCTGAAGAGCATTATGGGTGTTATGGCACTTGGCATCATGAAGGGTGCGGAATTTAAAATCGTTACGGAAGGCTCCGATGCGGAAGATGCATCCGCAGCACTTGACAATGTGATTTCTGCACAGGGAATTGGCAAAGAAAAATAATTTTCGTAAAAAAGACAGGCAGATTTGGGGTAATACCCGAACCTGCCTGTCTTTTTTTATATTTACATAGGTAAGGAAAGTATACGTTTTTGCCTCGTACCCAATCAATAAAAAAATGGTTCAGCTGCGTATCAAAGCGTTGGTGCAGGATGCACTCGTGTCAAGCCAGCAACCAAACTTAAAAGGACTCAATCAACATCTCGTGGTCGGATCGGCTGCTCGATTTTTCTTAACCAGTCTGTCTCTGCTTTCTTGTTTTTCGAAGGAGAAGATGTGAAAAATACGATTGTCCAATCAGAAAAAGCCCACCGACCACCCAATAAAGAGGAAGTGCTGCTGAAGTTGACATAGACGCAAAGACGATCATAATCGGAGACATCAGACCAATCCATTGAAGTGAACGGTTCTGCTGCTCATTTCCAGTGGTCGGCATGAGCTTCTGACTGATGCGGAACTGCAGAAAGTAAACGATGCCGGCAATCAAGGTTAATGTCAGGTCGGTATGCCCCAGATTAAACCAGAGAAAATGATGGGCAGCAATTTCGTGCGAGTTTCTGATTGCATAATAAAATCCCATTAATATCGGCATCTGGATGAAAACAGGCAGGCATCCCATCGAAGAAAAGACGTTCAGATTATGTTTTTTGTATAGCGCCATCATTTCCATCTGTATTTTTTGTTTTTCCGTTGGGTCTGTTGTTTCAGAAAGCCTCTTTTGAATTTCGGTTAGTTCGGGTTTCAATTTATCCATTTTTTCCCGAACCTCAAATTGTCGAATATATTGTCGCACCATCATTGGCGCGAGCAACAGTCGAATCAAAAGAGTCAATACTATAATCGCCAAACCATAACTGTTGCCAAAAAGTGACGCGGTATTTTGAATTAAGTACGTAAAAGGAGCGATAAGCACGTGCATGGTGTTCCTCCTGTATTTGTTTTATTAGATATACAAACCAGGAGCTGGACAATGATCCTCGGAATCTGCATGTGCGGCTTCTTTGCGCCTGACAGTTCGTGATAGCGTGCATGCGGAACAGCTGCTAATTAACCGCAAAATACACTGCTTATAAAATGATCTCATGTATTTTGTACAAGTTTGGCAATGGGATCCATATGCTTTTTTTTCATGAGTATACAAAGCCTGCTGAATAAATTGAAGTGAAAATTCCAAGGCAATCAAAAGCACAGGCAATGATGGATCGTTCATGAGATAAATACAGAGATCAAGCGTAATACTCACCTGCCTTAAAGTGTTGTCCTCAGCCATCATATCATGAATGCTCTTATTAAAGCACTCAATATTTAAAGCACAGGCATAGAAAATTGTGAAACTGCAGGTGAGTCTTAATATTTCATTGTACAGGCATTTTTATGACTAGCATTAGAAACCAGAAAAAAACGCTCAGTCTGCAATCTCCGATCATGATTTATTGATTTATGCTTGCCCGATTGCATCAGCGCTGCGGATGCTCGCTTGCCGCGGGCGCCAGCACGTATTCGCTTTGATGCCTGGGCATGACGCAGTTTTTTGTTTGCTATCGAGGAAAATCATTTACTTTTCATCCTGTATGAAAAAAACGCTCCGTCTCAACGGGGAGCGTATAATATTATTTGGAAAAACATTACAGAAGAATGAGTGGTGTCAGGATTGGCGCAAATACAAGTGTAAAGATGGCTGCAAGTACCATGGCAAGACTTGCGGCAGCGCCTTCTTCACTTCCGAACTCCAGTGCCTTCGACGTTCCGGCGCCATGTGCCCCCATACCTAATAACAGTCCTTTTGCCAGCTTTTCTTTAATGTGTAAATAGCGAATGATCATGGGGCCGAGAATCAAGCCGGTAATGCCTGTCACAATAACAAATATGGCGGTCATTGTCGGCATTCCGCCGATATCTACGGACACTGCCATCGCGATTGGCGTGGTGATTGAGCGCGGCAGCAGACTCAGCAGGTAGTGATCGTTTAATTTAACAATATGGCTGAATATACCGGAACTGATCAATGCAACCGAAACGCCCGTCGTCATGCTGATTGTAATGATTTTTGCATATTTTTTCATAACCTTGCGGAATTTGTACAGAGGAACGGCAAAACCGACTACCGCAGGCTGTAACAAGTTACTCAGCCAGCGTCCTCCGCTGTCATAATCAGAATAATCAATGTGGAAACCGACAAGCATTGATGACAGAACGCAGGGGGCTACGAGAAGAGGGGAAAGAAATGCGTATTTAATCCTGCTGTATATTTTTTTTGAAAGATAATAAACCAACACGGTAAACAGAATGCATATAAATGCAATCATTTAACGGTCTCTCCTTTATGTTTTGCCAGTTTGTGAATTGAAAATTGAGCAACAACACCTGTGACGGTCATGACGGTAATTGTGCTTAATAAAATGACAACGAGAAATTGTGAACCATGCCGCAGAATTTCATCCTTGTATTGGATGATTGCAACCGCGGAGGGGATAAAGAAGAGAAGCATTTCTGACATGAGAAAACTTGCTCCTGCCTCAACTGCAGACAGCTTCAATACTTTAAAATGCAGCAGGCCCAGAATAATGAAAAGCCCAATAATGCTTCCAGAAACAGGCAAGTGAAACCAGCCGGAAAGCATATTGCCTACGAGCGCAAAAAGATACAGGAAACAAATCTGGCAAACAATACGAAGAAACATAAGCAAAATAGTGACACTTCCTTATTTTTTGAAACAGCTGTGATATACATCACAGTTAATTATACAAAAGTTGAATATACAGGTACAATAGATATCAGGAATTTATGCATTCCGATCACCTATAGCTTGGGAGCGGTGAATATGGACATTAAACATCTGCATTATTTTTTGGAGGTCGCAATCAGAAAGAGTTTTACAAAAGCGGCGCATCATTTATATGTGACGCAACCGACCATCAGTAAAATGGTGCGTGACATAGAAGACGAACTGGGTATGGTTTTGCTTGATCGAACAGGTAAAGAAATCGAACTGACTGATGCTGGTAAAATTGTATTCGAGCAGGCTCAGAAGATTGTCCAGTCCTTTGGGCATCTGTCGGATGAACTGAGCGATTTAATGCATGCAAAGAAAGGAAAACTGACTGTTGGTTTGTCACCGATGATTGGCATTCAATTTTTTCCAGGCATTCTAAGCCGTTTTCACAAGGAATTTCCAGGTATTGATCTGCACATCGCTGAATATGGAGCAAAAAAAGTTGCGGATTGTGTTTCGGAAGGTTTGCTGGAAGTTGGCGTTACCGTTGGCCATTTTGATGAGGAACAATTTCATTCATTCGTCTTTTTTGAGGATGATCTTTGCCTTGTTGTGCATACATCAAGTCCTTTTGCGACATTCGATGAAGTTCGACTCTCAGATCTTTGCGATGAACATTTTATTTTATTCCCAGAGGAATTTTCGTTGCGAAGCATGGTTTTGAACAGCTGTGAAAAGGCGGGATTTCAACCGAATATTGTTTTTGAGAGTTCGCAATGGGAGCTTATGGTTAAGATGGTGTCGGAAGGTTTCGGTATTGCATTCCTTCCAAAGAGCATTCTCGATAGGGTTGATCAAAACAGGGAATCAATTGTTTCGATTCCAATTGCGGATTCCGAACTTAATTGGCGTTTGTCTATGATATGGAAAAAAAATCATTACTTATCTTATGCGGCAAGAACATGGATTTCCGAGACACGTAAGGCATTTAGCAGCATATAATGCGAATGTGTTTGGTTTTTGAAGCAAAACGGAATATATGCTTGACATCTAATTCTATTAATGCTATTTTTAAAAAGCTGTCCTATGAAAATGAGTTTAAAAATATTGACATATGTGACAGGCAACTGTTATAATTATATACGAAACATCGAATTGTTATTGACAACATATATCTTTTTTGATAAGATGAATCAGTTGTCATTAATTGCTAGGAATGTTCCTTGAAAACTGAACAAAAGCCAAGCGTGATTGACAAGGGTTAAACCCCTGATTGATTCAAATAGCTATGGATCC
>NZ_JAMAST010000018.1 GCF_023336505.1 Sporolactobacillus mangiferae
ATGAGATAAAATCTGCCCATGGGCCATATTGTGCGACCAAGTCAAATCCAAGGCCATCAAGGTAAAACTTTTCGGTTTCTTTGATGTCTGCAACTTGCAGATGCAGATGTCCCATTTTTGTTCCTACGGCTATTCTTTTCCAAGGTGCACGATCCCATTCATCGAGCAGGTGCTCATCTAAAGCTTCCGTGGGCATGAAAACACGTCCGTTTTCCCATTGCCATGAATCCGAAGAACGGTCGCGGTAAATTTCGATCCCATTTCCATCTGGATCTTCTAAATACAGCGCTTCACTCACTGCATGATCAGCACCGCCAACGAGCGGATATCCTTCTTTCATAAGATGTGCGGCTATCGCTGCCAGATCTTTTCGTGTTGGCACAAGCAGCGCAAAGTGATAGAGACCGGCACTCCGCTTCTCCAGAGGCAGTGCGCCATCTTTCTGTTCAATTGTAATGAGCGGGCTGAGCCCGTTAGCAGTAAATGTGATCAGATTTGCCTCCTCTGTTAAGAGGCTTAATCCAAGCATTTTTGTATAAAAATCCTTTGATCTCTGCACATTTTTTACATACAGATCGACTCGGTCAACATAAGTGTATGGTGCTTTCTGAAAGTCCATTTGCAATCCCCCATTAAAAACGTAATAGTTACTTTATGTAAGTAAGTATATATTAATAAGTATACGATGTCTAATTATTTTTACCTCCCAAATTAATGGAAACCTTAACGTAATGGAATAGTCTTTGAAATAGCGTAGAAAGAAAAATAAAAAGAGCATATCCGCTCTTTGTGGATATGCTCGCCACTGCCTTGTATGATCAGTATTTGAATTGCTTAACGACCTGATCGAAGTGCTCGGAGGTTTCTTCCAGATTTTGTGCTTCCACTGTTATTCCGGTCATTGTCTGCTCAATTCGATTCATCGATTGATTGACTTGAGTGACACTTGCTGAGGTTTCTTGTGCCACCGCTGCCACTGCATCAATGGATGTTTTCATCTCAAAGCCAATCTGATTGACTTCCTGCAAACGTTCGGATACTTGTTTCATGTGCACACCGATTATCTGTACCTCATTATTGATAGATGCCAGTGCTTCATCGGTATGCTTCATCTGACCCACACCTGTTTCAGCGTGCTTTCTGCTTTCTGAAAGCGCCTCTTCTACAGTTTCTGAACCTTCATGAATGTCCTGCAGCAGTTCAGCCATTCCCTTTGCTGATTCTGATGTCTGGTTTGATAGTTTTCGAATGGAATCAGCAATGATCTGGAATCCTTTTCCCGCATCCCCAGCTCGTGCTGATTCGATCGTCGCGTTCAAGGCAAGCAGGTTTGTTTTACCGGCAATTTCATCGATCAATTCAGTCAATTGATTCAAGTTGCTGAGGCGAGCTTTAAAATGTTCCATCTTCTGTCTTGCTTCAAGAATACTCGAATCGATCAACTTCATCGTTAATTGTGAATGCTCAACAAGCCCCTCGCCCTCTTCTGTCAATTTTGAGGCATTAATTGTTTTTTTCACAACGGAGGCTAATGTGCCAACCTCCTGATCCAGCTTATGCATGAAGTCTTCGGTAAATCTGGCCATATTGCTTGTACTTGCCGCCTGATCCTCCAGACCATGGGCGATTTCATTCATCACTTTTGCTGTTTCATTGCTTTCCTGAGAGACTGTTTGCGTTGTCTCGATCAGTGTCCTGCCGCTTTTTTTCGTCATCTCCGCTGCCGATCTGATTGCCTGAACGATCGTCAGCAAATTAAGTTTCATCTTTTCAATTGAATCAGCAATTAAAGCAAGTTCATCACGTTTTTTGTGATTATGTATCTTTTCTTTATCTTCGCTTAAGTCACCGGAGGCAATACGATCAGTGGAAGCAATCACTTGTTTAAAGGCCGTGCGTGTTTGCCGGCCGATCCACATGGTAACGGCAACACTGATTGCAATAGTCAGAATGACGCTGACTGATAAAAACACTAATGCCCCAAGTACTTGATTGCGCACATTTTCAATCGCACGCTTTTCATCATTAATGACTGACTGGCGCAATTTATTGACATTGCTGATAATAGATTGCTGCACTTTGACCTGTTCCTTATGAACCTCTGTTATTTTTTGCTTATCATTCATTAAAACAGCCGGCACAAACTCACTTTGGAATAGATTAAATGTACGTGCATCCGCACTCATAATTTGGGTAAACCATTTTTTTTGTTCTGGCGTCTTCATATACGGCTTCAATCTTTTCTCCGCTTTTGTCAGCTTCATTTGATCATTTGTATAGAGTTTGACTGATTGATCGCCTGGATTGAGCAAATAATCAACGACTCTCGCATCCTTGGCACGAAACAGAGAACCGATTTCAGTAATTTGCGCCGCACGCTCCCCTGCTTCCCGGGCCTTCTCTGCTTTTTGCATCGTCTGCTCTAAAATAATTGCCGACGCGGTTGCGGAAATAAGCGTAAGAAACAAAACGATAAATAGTCCAATGGAAAACTTCATGCTGATAGTCAAATCTGTCCATGGCAATCGCATTATTCTAATGTTGCCTTTCAAAATCATCCCCCCGTTGTCCTGTGCTTCATTGCCTACTCTATTAGTATCAAGGAAATTTTTCTTCGAAAAAGCCATTTTATGTAAAGAAATTGTAAAATTCATATTTACACTATTTATTCGTTTTGATCTGATCCTTTTTCATCTCTGCTAAAAGAGCCGAAAAATCACAAATAAATAGTCTATCTTCCCCTTCTCTCCTCATAGAATTAATAGAGCAAAAGAGATAATGACATGAGGAGGGACGGGTTTGAATCCGATAAAATCACCAGATACAACTCATCGTACAATAATACAGCAACTACTCTACCACTACGTTTTTGTTTTGATCCTGATCTACGGACTCGCCATCCTCGTTGGCATCAGTCAAATGAAGATTAGTTATATTGAAGATGCAATGCAGAAAGCCAATTTACCGGCAAGTGTATTGCTGACAGAGACTTTTGGTGGCGAAAATGTTATTTATAACCACGCAATTAAAGCGCAGGAGCGTCCAAAATCAGTCTTCCATTTTTTATTTGAAGCAGCGACGGATCTCCATTTTGACGATAACCGAAGTCTGTTCGGATCAGAACTGCCTGGATTCACTATCTACAACACGCGTATTTTTGTTGCGGGAAAAGGCTTAAACTACAATAACCTGCCACAGGACAATCCTCCGCCACCTGAAATTAACATCGAAACGCCTGCGCCGAAAAAATCAGAGGAGAAAAATGCAGATCAATCAAATACAAAGCTCAAAAAAACGGTTCTGATTTATCATACACACCCGTGGGAGTCATATAACCCGATTAATAATGGGCAGGCAACAACAACAAATCCAGACAAAAGTGTAGCGATTGACGGAAATGAAATCGGCAGAATTCTTGCTCAAAATAACATTGGCTATGTTCATCTCATTAAACAGGGCTGGGGCTATAATGAAGCCTATCAAAGTTCACGCGCAATCGTTCAGAAAGCAATGAAAGAAACGCCGACATTAAGTTATCTGATCGATATCCATCGTGATTCTTCCGGAAGAAAGATAACAACCATGAGTCGCAATGGTGTCGACTATGCAAGGATCAGCATCGTTATTGGTGAAGCCAACCCAAATTATTCGGCTAATCTTTATTTGGCAAAAGAAATAAAAAGTGAACTGGATAAGCACTATCCGGATCTGGTGCGTGGTATTGTTGGCAAGACAAAGTTAACCGGGAACGGTGTCTATAATCAGGATTTGTCGAAAAATGCAATTCTCGTCGAAATCGGCGGTATCGATAATAACGAGCAGGAAATTACACGCAGTTCAAAGGCGTTTGCCGAAGCACTTGTACATGTGATTAAAAAATAAAAAGAGTTGTAATATTTAGCACCTGGTATTAGTATTAAGGTATAAATGTTGCTATTGCATTTATTTTCTGTACTGATAAGGGAGATGAGATCGATATGGAATTCACGGATCTGATTGCACCACAGAAATACAACCTGACGAGCGAGATCGATCGATTTAATTCAGATCGAATTGCACTGCGCTGGGAAAATGAATCCGGTGAAAAACGAACGGTTACGTATCACGAGTTGATTACAAAGGGCAAACAATTTGCAAATGTGTTAAACAAATTGGGCATCAAAAAGGGCGATAAGATTATGACGATTGTACCAAGAATTATTGATGCTTATATTATATATTTGGGCGCTCTGAGAGCCGGCATTGCGGTCATTCCTGGTTCGGAACTGCTCCGTTCCGGAGATATCAGCTTTCGAATTAATCAGGGCCAGGCAAAAGCGATCATTACTTATAAAGATTTCACAGATCAGGTAGATCATATCGAGGAACAGATGACTTCACTGCAATATAAAATTTCGGTAGCCGGTGATACGGATGGATGGCTGTCAATGAACGCTTTGATGGACGGAGCATCGGACGTCTATTCAACAGTCGACACCGATAAAGATGATATGGCATTCCTTACTTATACTTCCGGGACCTCGGGAACACCAAAAGGGGTCGTTCATACACATGCCTGGGCATATGCCCACCTTAGAATCGCACCTAAAAAATGGCTGAACATTAAGGAGGGGGATACAGTCTGGGCAACTGCCGGTCCCGGTTGGCAAAAATGGATATGGAGTCCGTTCCTGTCAGTGCTTGGGAAAGGCGTGACCGGATTGGTTTATTTTGGACGTTTCCATCCGGAAAAGCAACTGCAGCTGCTTCAGGATTACAAAGTCAATGTACTTTGCTGCACACCAACCGAATATCGATTGATGTCGAAAGTCGATCATCTTAAAGAATATGATCTCTCGAATCTTCATACCGCCTGCTCAGCTGGAGAGGCATTAAATCGCGGTGTGATTGACATTTTTAAAAATACCTTTGACATTCAATTGAAAGACGGTTATGGTCAGACCGAAAGTACATTGCTTATTGGCACACTCGTGGGAAAAGATGTACGTATCGGCTCCATGGGTCAGCCTATCCTCAATGAATTCATTACGATCATTGACGAAGATGGCAATCCAGTACCTGAAGGGGTTGTCGGTAATATTGCTGTGCGTCGGGATTTTCCGGCTTTGTTTAAAACGTATTATCAGGAACCAGAACGTTATCAGGCAGCCGTGCTTGGCGATTACTTCCTCACAGGTGACCGCGCGTCCCGAGACGCGGACAACTATTTCTGGTTTCAGGGCCGGCGTGATGATGTGATCATCAGTTCAGGATATACAATCGGACCGACAGAAGTTGAAGATGCCTTGCTGAAGCACGAAGCGGTTAAAGATTGTGCGGTGGTTGCAAAACCGGATACGATTCGTGGCAATATCGTTAAAGCATTTGTTGTCCTTAAAGATGGCTACACAGCGGATCCGTCACTTATTCCGCAACTACAAAAGTTTGTGAAACAGCAAACCGCGCCGTATAAATATCCACGAGCGATTGAATTTGTATCCGACTTACCCAAAACCGTATCCGGAAAAATCATGCGGTCAAAGCTTCGTGAACTGGAATTGCGTCGCGCAGGCGAAAAGCAAGGCAAATAATGCCTTTCCCTGCCATGTCATCAGAAACAGGTACCTAAAAAATCCCATAGATTCATTCCTGTCAATAAAACAAGAGGGTGTCTCAAAAGTCATTTGACGATGAGATGCCCTCTTGTTTGATCAGATCATGCATATGCAGATAGCGAAGTCCCGATTGGGCACGATAAACTCTATGGGAGAAGCCGGTTTATGTCATTCTGTTTCCTGTGTTGCCGACATGATTGCGGCGACCTCTCTCAATCGCTCCTTCCTTGTTCACTCAACTTAATGATCAAGTACATTCGTGAAAGGAGTAACCGGGAATAAAGATGAGCAGATAAATCCTGATGTCACCGTGATCAACAGAATGAATAAAAAATAAAGATCATATACGCTCCATCCAATTTCATAGTAATAGGTTCGGGCTTCTGTCATTGAGAAACGTTTTGCCTCCATAGCAATTGCTGTACGCTGGGCGCGACGAATGGACTGCGCCAGCATCATCAGTAAATAACGAATCATTTTATTAGAAAAAGCCTTCACGCCGTGCTGGTTTGCCATGCCACGAACACGCATTGCCTGACGAATATGTCCAAGTTCTTCCCCCATGACCGGAAGCATGCGAAAGGCGGCAAGACATCCATACGCATAACGGACGGGCACTTTTAATTGCTGCATCAATGAATAGAAAAACGGGACCGGTAATGTAGTCGTCGCAAAAACCATGCCGATCAGACTGAAGCAAAAAGTTCTTAATCCGAGCATAATTCCCCGTGCAAGACTTTCCTGTGTCATCATAATCAGCGAATAGTGAAAGATGACTGTGTTCCCTTTCCCGAACAGAATCATGGCTGAAGCACTGAACAGAGAGAGAATCAAGGTTAAGAGCACAAAACCAAATGACCATTTCCCACTTAACCCACACGCAAAAACATAGAGTACTAAAAAGAAAACCGAAGCCCAGATCATCGTATTCAGATTGTGTACGAATAAATAAAGAATAAACAGCGATGAGGTAAGCAGAAATTTCAAACTGGGATTAACTTTAAAAAATAATTTGCCTCGGTTCGCTATGATGTCACCCATTCCGCTCCCCCACTTTGTTTATAGCCATCACAGTCATCTTTGATGATTCGGCCGCCATCTACATGAACCACATGTGTTGCAAAGCGTCGGACAATTTCCATTTCATGTGTAACCATTACAATGGTTGTTCCTTCATTCTGCAATTGCTGAAATAAGTCCAGTAAAGCGAATGTATTTCGTGCGTCTTGTCCAAATGTCGGCTCATCCAGTATCAGCACGTCCGGATGATTAATCATCGCGGAAGCAACACTGAGCCTCCGCTTCTGTCCTGTCGATAGCTGAAAAGGATGCTGCAGGCGTTCATTTTTCAAATCATATTTTTCTAACTGACGGCTGACCCTGTGTTCGATTTCGTCGTCGCTTAGTTTCTGTATCCGAAGGCTGAATGCGAGTTCATCTTCAACTGTATCGGTAATAAATTGGTGCTCAGGATTTTGAAAGACAAATTGGACATGGTCTTCAGGTTTTTTAAATGGCCACTGAATTTGTCCGTTTGATCGCAGTAATCCCATTATTCCCTCGATTAAGGTGCTCTTCCCTGCTCCGTTTCGTCCAATAATGGCAACCCACTCACCACGGAAAATGGTCAGCTGTTCAGCAGTGAACTGCGCTTTTTTTTGTCGATAAACAACAAAATGCTTAAGCGTAAGCACCGGGGAGTCTCTGTCAATACTGTCGGTGTTCTGTAGTTCCTTTCTGCCTGAATAACCGGCCCACGCGTCCGGATGCCAGATGCCAAATGCATCAAGCTTACTTTTGTAACGTGTCAGAATATCATTTTTGGGACCGTCCGCGAAAATTTCGCCGTCCGCATTGAACAATACGACACGGTCAATGAAATCCAGGACATGGTCAATTTTATGCTCGACAATAATCAAGGTTCGATCGTGACCGATACGCCGCACGGTTTGCCAAAGTGTTTCTGTTCCTTCGGGATCAAGCAACGCGGTCGGTTCATCCAGAAATAAAATCTCCGGTTCCAGAGCAAGAATGCTGGCAATGGCCAAACGCTGTTTCATGCCACCTGATAACGTCCGAATCAGCTGATGGCTGTTCTGTAACTTTAATTGGACCAGATCTAAATAATACTGAATCAGTTGCGGCATCCTCACTCTCGGAATACGACGGTTTTCAAGTACAAAGGCAATCTCCTCATCCACATAAGGCATGCAGAACTGTGTTTCGGGATCTTGGAAAATATAGCCCCAGCGCTCCGGTATCCTTTTCCATTTTGTTCGCATGGGCAGTTCAATACTTTTTGGAGCAAGGCCGGATAACACATGTAAAAAAGTCGATTTGCCACAGCCCGACGGACCAAGAAGCAAAATTTTCTCCTTCGCTTCAAAATGAAAGGAAACATCTTTAAAAAGCATGGTATTTTTCTTAGGGAATGCGAGGCGAAGTTTTTCGACGCCCCAACGGTCCTCTTTATTTGTCAAGGACATCATAGTCTTCCTTAGTAACCGGGCGAAGTGACTGTGTTACTCCTGTTTTTTCCAGCCCTTTAACGAGCACATACGGGAGCAGTCCGGAAAGCAGGATGGCACCAATGATGCGAAAAATTAAATACAGGATCAAATTCCATCCGGCAAGCATCGGCAAATAGGCGTAACCTGCATCCAGAATAATCGATGCAATTAAAGCAGCAAATGCTGACAAAGAGACGACGCTGACTGAGAACTTTTTATACCGCCAAATAGCAAAGACTGCTTCGGAAAAAGCGCCTTGAAGCAAGCCGTAGTATAGATTAACGATTCCGCCGCTTCCGGCAAACAACATTTCAGCAAGTGCGGCTGCCGTTTCAGCAAGAAAGGCAACACCAGGCTTGCGAATCAGCAGTGCCGCAAATGGCGCTGCAATGAACCAGATGCCGTACAGCAACGCATCCAGATGCAGACCTAACGGCTGAACGAGATCATAGACTGGCCCCATCAGTCGAAAAACAAGTCCGAACACAAGTGCAATGACGATCGTAACAAGAATATCGGTTAAATTGAGTATAGTGTTTTTTCCTTTACTCATGGCAAAGGTTCCCCCTTAATTGTTACGAATATTTCATCCAGATCCCATAAAGAAATACCAGTCCGAAAATGAAAAACCGCTTTCATAATCATGAGAGCGGTTGTTGTTTTTCTTTTCAACCACTTTCCTACGCTGGCATTATCCAGATCAGGTCTAAGGGTCGGGAAATTTCCCTCTCAGCATATGATATGCACCCCTAGTGGACGAACTATTCATATTTTATTTTGACAAACTAACTTTACTACATCTCTATCGTTTCATCAAGCACGAGCATCCGTTGTATAAAATAACGAGTGATACACCAAAATAAAGCTACTTAGGTGAAACAAATCGGGGTTTTATTTATGAGACGGACAGGAATATTATTTTGGAAATCTGTGGTAGTGAGCACGCTCTTATTTTTTATTTTATTGCTGACAGATACTTCTGTAAGCAAAGCGGCGGTCGATCAGCTGATTAAAAGCGAACCTGCAGAAAGCGGTACCGCTATTATCCAGAAAGCTGATCTTATTGTACATGCGCGTCTTGATGAGCATATAAATCGATGGGATACGGGGCAGCGCCTCCCATCTGGTGCCCATTTCGTAAATGCCGAACAAGAGATTCATGTTCAGCAAATACTTAAAGGGCATACGGCAATACCGATGAACTTGCTGACGACGGGCATCGAACCGCTCCCTGCTCCCAGCGACTCACTGAACAAGCAATATACCGGTCCGCTTGCGGACGGAGAATATGTGCTGTTTTTAACACGTTATTCCTCATCAGGATTATTCATTTTAAGTAATGGCTTTTCCTCGGTTTATCCGCTTTATTTGGGTAAAACAATTGCTTTGGAAGATGGATTTCACGAATTTAGCGGGAAAACAATACCTGAATTAAAGCGTATGCTGCATACTTTCCAATAACCGTCCTCCCATTTTTCTCTGATCCAGTAATAATTTCTCTGGACAGGCCATATAGTCTACTAAAACAAGCCGAAATGGGAGGAAACAAGCCATGTTAAAAACAGACACATCGACCTATACGACCAAACGAAATCACATTTCTGCACGTATGGAACAAATCACCGCAAAAATCGAGCGTCTGTCCGCTGAAGAATGCTTGAATTGGATTACTCAGGCAATGTATCGTATCATTCTGTTCCTGGGTGTTCCCTACTTCCTTTATGTGCTCATTTCATTTATTCGTATGAACCATTAATTAGACATGACGTTCACTGGTTGCCTGAAGCATGGTATCCAGCACGTAATCAATTGATTTGATGGTTTCATAAAACCTTCTTTTCCGTGTATCTTTCTGAAAAGCGGTCACGCAAACAATTGCCAGATTATCGTAGGTGTCTTTAATCTGAACTGGGAAAAGATGCGCCGGTCTCTCAAACGCAGCCCATTTTTCAGCAAGTGGACGCCACTTATCGATAAGTATCTGCATGTGATCCGCAAATGGTTTAATTTCACGGTAAAAATCTGCTTGATCGTTCTCCTGTTGTGTCCGTTCCGTAAACTGACGATAGGCGGCTTGATTTAAATCTTTTAGTTGTCGGGTCAGCCGGTACAGCTGTGCTTCCATATCCTGATCCACAGTACACTCACTCCAGTCACATTATTTCTTTCAGTGTACCATGCGCTTATAAACGGGCCTTCATTTCTGCCTGAACCTGTTTCAAAAATAATCTTTTTGATACGGCACAAGTTCCGCTCCCTTTAACTAAGCAACTGAATTTTTTGCTTCTTTATGCTTTTTTTGCATACACTGCCAGTCTCTCCGCCAAAGAGGATCGACTCAAGCCGGCCGGATTGATATGGATCTGCGCCTCTCGCGGCATGTGCCAGCAGGTCTCCAATTTGATGCATTTTCTTTTTGGATTCTGAAAGTTTTGCCTGGCATAAGAAAAGATGGTTGTCGATAAGTGCCTCGTTTTTTCGAATAACTTTATTTTCAACCTGCTCCAGCTGCATCATCAAATAATCAATCTTAAAGTGAAGTTCCTGAATACTTATTCCCTGCTTTGCATGCATCCTGTTCCCTTCTCTCTCCGAGTTAATAGTGAAGAATTTCCACGCACAGCCGGAATCCCCTTCTCTCTCGACAAAACTAGAAGCAATCTCACAAAACTAGAGCAAATAGGCAGGATTCCTCCTGCTTTTTGCTTTGCTAAAATCTGCTGTTGTTTTTACTAGAGAAGATAATCATGCGAAAACATAACCTCTATGCGGCGGACTTTGGTATACTGATTTATGAAATAACCTGCTAAACCATGAATCTTTTAAAAGGAGAGCTGATTGTTCATGACCGTCTTTTATCCTAACGGGCAGCCTTACCGCAGCGCCAGGCAGACTAATGATAAAAGAACGGAGTCTGATGTTGTGTATGGTCACCGCGGGATGACATTGGAAGATGACTTAAATGCCACCAATCGTTATTATATAGAAACCGATCAGGCAGTGATTTACAAGAAGCCGACCCCAGTTCAGATCGTGCATGTTGCCTATCCCAAAAGAAGTGCGGCAAAAATTACTGAAGCTTATTTTCGCAAGGCATCGACTACTGATTATAATGGTGTATACCGGGGCAAGTACATAGACTTCGAGGCCAAAGAAACGACGTATGCCGGATATATTCCGTTAAAAAACTTTCACATCCATCAAGTCGAGCACATGAAGCGCATTAAGCGCCACGGTGGCATTGGATTCATTATCGTTAAATTCACGCAAAGTTCGGAAACGTTCCTGCTTGATGCCGATTATCTGGCAATGTTCTGGGACGCTTCTTTAAATGGAGGCAGAAAATCAATCCCCAGGCAGTTTTTTGGTGATCATGGCTACATGATTCCTCAAAACTATCTTCCCCGAATAGACTATCTTCGCGTTGTGAATGAGGTCTATTTTTAAACAGGTCATAATCTCTTGAAACAATCGAATACTATAAAACGTAAACCATGGGATTGGCTTTTGGAAAGGTAGGATCAGACATGGTTGAATACCATACGCGAATGGAAAGACGGCGCGCTGCCGAAACAGAAAAACAAAAAGGAAATCAGCACGCACCGATAAAAAAGAAAAAAAAGTCAGGCGGTAAGAAGCATTGGATGAAAAGAATTCTGATCATTCTATTGCTGACGTTTCTGTTTATGATTCTTGCCGGTACTATTTTTGTGCTCGCCGTGATCAGAGACGCGCCAAAATTGAATGAAAACGCGCTTCATAACGAAGTATCATCTGTCATTTATGACCAAAACGAAAAAAAAGCTACAACCGTTGATTCGGGACAGCATCGACAGTATGTTTCAATCGATTCGATCCCACTAACAGTTCAAGATGCATACCTTTCGACTGAAGATGTCCGTTTTTACAAACACATCGGTATTGATCCGATCCGTATTATGGGTGCAGGCGTTGCCCAGTTTACAAAAGGGTATAAATCTGAAGGAGCGAGCACGATTACTCAGCAGGTCGTACGAAATGCCATGCTGACGCAGAACAAGACATTTACACGAAAGATACAGGAAATGTATCTTGCCATTCAGTTAGAAAAGAAGTATACAAAAAAACAAATTCTCGAAATGTATTTGAACCAGATCTATCTTGGAGGCGGGCCCACATATGGCGTTGCTGCAGCCTCAGAACGCTATTTTGGAAAAAATGTGAAAGACGTGACGTTGGATCAGGCTGCAATGCTGGCGGCAATGACGCGAAATCCAGGTTACTACGATCCGATTAAGCATCCTAAACAAGCCAAAGAAAGACGGGATCTCGTTCTTGACTTAATGGTTAAGAACAAAGCGATTTCAGCTGCTGAAGCGGCAAAAGCAAAAGCGGTTCCAATGAAACAGATGACTAAGGGGCACCATAGCGTACCGGTAAGCAATCGTAAGTACGGCGCATTTCTGGATTATGTGCGTTATGAGCTCGTTAAGGTAAAAAAAGTGATCACAGAGCAAGAATTTGATTCTGGTGGATTAAAAATATATACCACACTTGATCCGGAGATTCAGCAGCAGACACAAGACGTGCTGAACAACGAAAAGTTATATCCGAATGTCCAGAAGAACTTCCAGGCTGCCGTGTCTGTCCTGGACACACAAACCGGAGCAATTCGCGCCCTTGGTGGCGGACGAAATTATAAATATTTGAATACGAACTGGTCATACGATGCACAGAGAAATGTCGGCTCAACAGCTAAGCCGATCATTGATTACGGACCGGCAATCGAGTATTTAAAATGGCCGACTGATTACGAAGTCAATGACTCGAAAGAAATTAAATACAGCTGGGGAAAAGAAATCAACGATTGGGATGGAAAGACACTCGGGAAAATGACCATCCGCAAAGCACTGTATTTGTCAAGGAATATTCCCGCATTGCAGACTTTCCAGAAAATTGAAGATCAGCTTGGCGGCACAAAAAGCATTCGTACCTTTGCAGAAAAGCTTGGATTTACAGATAAAGTCTTAAAAAATCTGGGAGAATCGTATTCGATCGGTGGCGGTGGCTTTGCCTCCAATCCGCTGCAGATGGCCGGTGCCTATGCTGCCTATGGTAACAATGGTATCTATAATCAGCCTTATTCTGTAATAAAGATTGTTAGACCGGATGGAGAGGTTATTCAGCTTGATCATGCTCGGCATGTGGCGATGCATGATTACACAGCTTATATGATTACGGATATGCTTAAAGATGTCATGACACGGGGAACAGGTGTAAGTGCCAATATAGCCGGCGCCAATCTTGCAGGAAAAACGGGTACGCAAAATGTACCGACCGATTACGCGGATCAATTTAATATCAATGCATACGGGCGCAGCAAAGGCTCTCTCGATGCATGGTTTGTCGGCTACAACACCCGATTAACTGCTGCAGTCTGGACTGGCTATGATGCAAATAAGAAAAAAATTGGCGATAAATCTTACGGCTCTTACTTAGGCCCAAACGAGCAGTCCTATGCCAAAGCAATCTTTAAGGATATTATGTCAGGATTCATGCCTGGTGCATCTGATTTCAGGCGTCCGAACTCAGTAACCGTTCTTAGTGGAGGAGAATTGGCGGTTAAAAATTCAAATGTGAGCAATCATTTTAAACAGGAACAAAAGTCGGACAGTTCCAGCAGCAGTTCTGCTCCACCGGAAAGCAGCAATTCAGAGAGCAGCAGTTCGAATCCGGCAAGCAGTAGCAGCTCCGCTCCACCGGAAAGCACCAGTTCGTCAAGCAGTAGTTCTACTCTGCCAGCAAGCAGTAATCCGGTAAGCAGTAGTACTTCTGCCCCACCGGCGAACACGGGAGAAGAACCTAATCCTTAATTCTGTTTTTTAGGTTTCACAGTAAAGAAAACATGGCCCGCATTTGTGTGCTTCCCTACTTTCGGACCGATTAAAAACAGCGACCGTCATTCTAATGGTCGCTGTTTTTATATTTCAATTAATGATTAATGTGTTGTGTCTTTCGGCAAGAACGTCTCTTCGCTGAATCTTCTGTAAGGAATCACCTATACCATAATCATTTTTACACACGTTTTCTTTTTTGCAGATAGGCCGCTCTCTTTTTTGTGAATTCCCGCTCCAGCTCATCCAGTTGAACAAAAGATAGATAACGGCTCGGCTGATGCAGTAAATAATTTAGCCTTTCTTTGCAATTAAGCGGAACAGCGGACAGAGTACTTATATTTTCGTACAAATCTACTTCATCCAGTGATTGAACCGGACACCCATTTGTCCAGAACAATTGATCAATCAATGCGGCAATGGACCGAATCATCGGTGCCCTGGCCTGCTCATACTTTCGCTGATGAAAGCATGAGCAGAGCGCATCTCGGTTCTTTTTCCAGTAAATATGAAAATAATTTTCTTCCTGTTCCCATGGCCATGGAAAAGAAAGCAGAACGTTGTGATGATAAAGCATGTCGTATAGAAAAGGCGTTTGAAAAGTATGGGGCTTGGAAACAGAACACTTTTCAATTCTTTTCTGATTTACAAAAAACGGTGCAAAGCGAAAGGAATCAGGTATCTCAAGATTTCGCGGCAAAACGTTCATAGCCTGCTGCACTTCCTTTCATCCGTTTTTTCCCTTCTCTGCATACGTCCAGCAATGGGCATTCCGGGCAATTCGGACGTTGCGCTTTGCAGTGATATCTGCCGAAGAAGATGAGCCGATGATGCGTTTCCGACCACTTTTCCCTCGGAAGCCGGCGCATTAGTGTTTTTTCTACGTCAAGAACACTATCTTTCCATCGGCATATCCCTAAACGTTTGGCTACTCGCTCTACATGCGTATCAACAGCAAGAGCCGGTTCGTTAAAAGCAACGGAAACAATGACATTTGCTGTCTTTCTTCCGATTCCAGGCAACTTCAACAGCTCATCCCGCTCTCTCGGCAGGACACTGTTATAGCGCTCGATAAGCATTTGACACATTTCTCTAATGTGTCTGGCTTTATTTCGATAAAGTCCGATCGAATGAATATCATTCTGAAGTTCTTCCAATGGCACAGCCAAATAATCATCAGGTTCATGATATTTTTGAAATAATTTTGGCGTGACGCGGTTCACTAATGCGTCCGTACATTGTGCAGAAAGCATAACGGCAATCGCCAGCTCAAAAGGAGTGCTGTGGTTAAGTTCACAGTGTGCATCTGGAAACATTGCTTCAATTGTATTGATGATTGCATCAAATTGTATCTGGTTCAGTTTTACTGCCTCCTTTATTCGCCCTGACCAAGCCAATTGTAGGTAGGCATTTTCGGTGTTTCGTCCGGCTCCCTTTTCTCTGATGAACGTATTTGGCGGCTTCTAATGCGTTCTCCATGTGCTTTCGCCTGTTCAAGCGTTTTAATTCCGTTTTTCTTCCAGTCAAATAATATGCGATCAATGTAACGAAAGTTCAGTTTTCCGGACACTACTGCCTCACGCAATGCTGCTTTTATGAGCACGGGAGAATGTCGGTCCTGATCCATCCACATCGCCAGCGTTTCACATTCAATCGGTGAGAGCGGTCTTCCAAACTCAGTTTCAAACAATGTATATAAGGTATTCTCATTATCTTTTACAGACATGTCTGTTTCACTGCGATACGCAGCACGTATCAGTTTTTCCCACAATGGATCAAGTGAGTATGCCTCCGCGTAAAGCTGCTGGTCGTTTTTCTGAATAATTGAGAGATATCCGCGCTGAATCAATTTGCGAAGCAAATCGGCACAATCGGTTCCATCAAGACTCATACGTTTTGCCAGATCATCGAAGGTAGGGAAGTCATCGCCTTTTGCGAGAAAAGAATGTACTTGAATAAGCATCATGCATTCCTGTTCGTCCAAGCCGATCTTATGGTAATATTCAATCAGCAACGAAGGTACGGATACAGTGCTGTTCTCAATCAGTTTCACCAGAAATTTTACATCCATTTTGCGACACCTCTATAGACATTATACCATGGATTGACCTTCTTTAATGGAATTCAGTTCAGATGTGGCAGCACTCCGGTTGTAGACTCCAAATAACATCAGGCGTATAAAGCCAAAAGAAATAAGCCTGGTTTATTGTTTACCAGGCTTAACACAAATCTGGATCAACTGTGATCATGGATAAATTCGGTTGAGCAGTCTTGGAAACGGAATCGTTTCACGAATATGATCAAGCCCGCAAATCCAGGCAACTGCACGTTCCAGTCCAAGACCGAATCCGGAATGAGGCACTGATCCATATTGACGAAGTTCCAGATACCATTTATAGGACGGATCATTCAAATGGTACTGTTCATAACGTTTTTTCATCAATTCCAGGTCGTCAATACGCTGACTGCCTCCAATAATTTCGCCGTAACCTTCCGGTGCAAGCAAATCTGCACATAAAACCACTTCTTCTCGATCGGGATCTGGTTTCATATAGAACGCCTTGACCTTTGCCGGATATTCGGTAACAAATACCGGAACATCAAAATGCTCAGCGATTGCTGTTTCGTGCGGTGATCCAAAGTCGTCGCCCCATTCGATATCGGTAAATCCCTCCTGCTTTAAAAAGTCAATTGCTTGATCATAGGAGATTCGTGGGAATGGTGCCTTGATCTTTTCAAGCTTTGTCGTGTCACGCCCGATTGTTTGCAATTCTGCTTGGCATTTTTGCAGTATCCGCTGTACAAGATAGGTGACGTAGCGCTCCTGTATTTCCAGACTCTCTTCGTGCGTGCAGAATGCCATTTCCGGTTCAATCATCCAAAATTCGATCAGATGTCGTCTGGTTTTGGACTTTTCAGCACGAAATGCGGGACCAAATGAATACACTTTGCCCAGCGCCATTGCAGCAGCTTCCATATAAAGCTGGCCGCTCTGGGATAGATACGCATCCCGCTCAAAGTATTTTGTATGGAAAAGATCGGTGGTCCCTTCGGCCGAGCTGCCAGTCAGAATCGGAGGATCCACTTTAGTGAAACCATGGTCATAGAAGAAATCATAAGTCGCTTTAATGATTTCATCACGAATTTTCAAAATGGCGTGCTGCCTGCTCGAACGAAGCCACAGATGGCGGTGATCCATTAAGAACTCTACCCCATGTTCTTTCGGTGTAATCGGATAATCATGTGCGATCTGAATGGTCTTCAGCGAGGTGACGGTAAGCTCGAACCCGCTTGGTGCGCGTCTGTCTTCACGAACAGTGCCTGTGATATATAAAGAACTTTCCTGTGTCAGCTCTTTAGCGTTAAGCCAGGTTTCTTCGCTGACTTCGTTTTTCAAAATGACTCCTTGAATATAGCCGGTTCCGTCTCGAAGCTCGAGAAACTGGATTTTCCCGCTGGAACGCTTGTTTGCCAGCCAGACGCCGATTGTAACTTCAGAACCGACATGATTTTTCACATCTGAGATAGTTGCTTTCATGAATCTATGTGCCCCCTGCTTAATCTGTTCAATATGATTTGCGGTGTTTCTTAATGAAATGTTCGATGCGGTCAAGTGCATGCTCAAGATTTTCCAATGAAGTCGCATAGGAAAGGCGAACATAGTCCGGCATGCCGAATCCCGCTCCCGGAACTATGGCCACTTTTTCTTCGTCGAGCAAGGCAGCTGACCATTCAGTTACACTGGAAAAGCCGCATGCATCACTCAGTTTGCGGACATTGGGAAACAGGTAAAATGCGCCTTGCGGTTTGATACAGGTCACTCCGGGGAGTGCAGACAGCCGCGGATAAATCGTATTTAAACGTTTTTCAAAAGCCTGCCGCATCGTTTCAATGCTCTCCTGCGGTCCATTATAAGCCGCGATTGCTGCATACTGAGAAATAGATACGGGATTGGATGTGCTGTGACTTGCAACGGCGGTCATCGCTTTAATTAACCCTGCATCAGCAGCCGCATAACCGATGCGCCATCCGGTCATGGAATGTGATTTTGATACACCGTTAATCACAACCGTATTTTTCTTTACACGTTCAGAGAGTTGTGCAATTGAAAAAAATGTGTTGCCATTATAGATCAGCTTTTCATAAATTTCATCTGAAATGATTAAAATATTATGCTTCAGGCAAAACGAAGCAATCGGTTCGAGTTCTTCTTTTGAATAAATCATGCCAGTCGGATTGCTTGGCGAACTAATGATCAGAGCCCTTGTTTTATGAGTTGCGGTCTTTTCCAGATCAGCAACTGTCATTTTAAAATGATTTTGCTCGGCTGTCGCAATGAAAACCGGTACGCCGCCAGCCAATTTGACTTGTTCCGGATAGCTTACCCAATATGGAGCCGGAATAATGACTTCATCACCCGAATTGAGCAATGCCTGAAACAGTAAATAGAGAACATGCTTCGCTCCGTTTCCAACAAGGATTTGTGTCGGATCGTAATCAAAGTTCTGATCTCTTTTCAGTTTGCCGACAATTGCTGCCTTCAGTTCCGAGAGACCGCCTGTCGCCGTATATTTTGTATGTCCGGCCTTTGCTGCTGCGTAAGCTGCCTCAATAATAAAGTCGGGAGTATTAAAATCAGGTTGTCCTGCACCAAGCCCAATGACATCATATCCCTGTGCCTTAAGTTCTGCTGCCTTCGCTGTAATTGCCAAGGTGCTTGATGGGGTAATCGTCTCCACTCGCTTTGAAAGCCGCATTTTTCTGTTCCTCCCGCAAATGTTGTCTATTGTTTGTTTTTTACACGTCCAAAATACGCTGTGCTTCTTTACCGTCATTAAAATAAAAAGAAACGTAATTATAGTTGTTTCCTGAATTCAGGAATGTAATTTCCCAGACAGGATTGCCGTTAATCGCACCAAGACGAATGGAAATAATTTTTTTTACGTCAAGTCTCTTGTCTGATAATTTTTGAAGTGCTTCTTTTTTTGTAATGCCGGCATGAGCCGCCCGTAAGATAAACGGTGCTCTTTTGGGATGGTCAGGTACCCAAATGTAAATATCCTGGCCGTTTCGCTCGGCCTGAATCACCTGATAAGCCTCTGTTCCATTATAAGGTACAACAGATTTTACATGATTGAAAGTATAAGACTGATGAGCCCTTTTGACTGCATCCTCCGCCGAACGGTTTTGACCACTGATATTACTTGTATAGAGTTTCCACCCACCAATCAGAAATAAAAGAGCTGATGCCGTTGCAACAATGAGAATGATTGTTCGTATTTTTTTCAAAACATCACCTGGATTTATGTACACACGGAGACAGTATATCCCCGCTTACAAATTATACAGCATAAGCATTATTTGAAACATTGGCACACAAAGGATTATGCCTGCTTCCAAAGCAAATTAATCGTATCGATTCTTAAGAAGAAATGCAAGTGTAAATGTGTATAAACACTGGACCGAACCAGCAATCTTTCATTAACATTCAATAGTTATATTGTCAATTAAGCGCGCCTGGTCATAGCAAACGGCGACAGCAATAATGATTTTCCCGTGCATTTCTGGATGCATGCGTTTCAATTCGGGATAGTTCAAAGCGTCAACATAATCAATCTGACCAAGTTTGAGATGGCTATGATAGTAGTTACTAACCGTTGCAATGATACGGTCGAAATTCCTTTCACCTTTTTTGATACAGCAATGCCCGTGCTGCAGCCCTTGATAAATGAAGGGCGCTTCACGTCGCTCGTCTGGGCGGAGTCTTACGTTGCGGGAACTTTTTGCCAGACCGTCAGGCTCGCGAATAATTGGGCAGGCAATCAATTTGATCGGAAAGTGAAACGACTGAATTAATGCCTGAACGATGGCAACCTGCTGCGCGTCCTTCATACCAAAATAGACGTGATCTGGCTGCACAATGGTGAACAATTTACTTAATACAGTAGCAACTCCATCGAAATGTCCTGGCCTGCTTTTTCCGCACAGTACATCTGTCCTTGCATTGACTTTAACCGTGATTTCTTCTCCATTTGGATAGATGGCTTCCGTATTCGGGAGAAACAGTGCATGAACGCCGCATGATTCTGCCAGCATTGCGTCCCGCACCGGATTTTTTGGATAATGAATAAAATCTTCTCTTTCTCCAAATTGTGTCGGATTAACAAAACTGCTGGCAATCACAACATCTGAATTTGCCGCAGCTTTTTTAAAAAGCGAGGCGTGCCCTTCGTGCAAGTACCCCATCGTTGGGGCAAAACCAATAGTCTTTCCGTCTCTTTTTTGCCTGTAAGCAAAAGCGTATACATCAGACGGATTCTTGAATTGAAGCATTTTTTTTGCGCGCAGCAGACGCATTATTATTCCTCCTCTTGTCCTGAGGAGTTTCGAGCACATGCCTGCACTCGTCTCTCCGTCCATGTCCGATCCCGGATCATAGCAGACTGAATACAGCAATACTCGATCAGATAAAATCATAGTACCGCTTTCATTGAAATGCAGCCTTTGCAAGATTTTTTTCTGATCGGCACTCTCATTATAGCAAAAAGCCGCTCGATTTTTTAAACGACTTTTAAGTCATCAGTCAGCCCCATTCAACATCCGCAGAATATATCTTTGCGATCGAACCATCTGATTTCTTCAGAAGAAGGACTCCTTCGTCACTGATCCCGCTTGCGACCCCTTCAATAATCCATCCGCCGGGCTGGCGCACTTTAATTTGTTTTCCAAGATTGAGAGCCCGCTGTTCCCATAGCGGGCGAATACACGTAAACCCTTCGCTGAGATACCGTGTATACAGTGCTTCGAAGGATTCAAGAAATTCCTGGATGATCAGAGCAAGCGAATAATTTTTTCCTGTCAATGATTTAAGTGAGGCGGCCGAAGTTTTCAGTTCTGCCGGAAAAGAAGAGACATCTATATTTACATTGATACCGACACCGATAACAACTGCTTTGACATAGGTAGCTTCTGCCTGTAATTCAGTTAGAATCCCCACAAGTTTCTTCCCATCACAGAGAATATCATTCGGCCATTTAATGCCGCACGAAAGATTGGTCACTTTTTCGATGCACTTAGCAATGGCAACAGCAGTCAGCAAAGTGAGTTGCGGCGTTTTTTCAATCGGCAGCTCAGGTCGGAGGATCATGCTTAAAGCGATGTTCTTCCCGCGCTGTGATTGCCAGGAGTGTCCGAGACGGCCTCGCCCGCTGACTTGTTCGTTCGTCAGTATGACCGTTCCGTGGACTGCGCCTTCATCCGCGAGACGCAGCGCTTCTTTTTGTGTCGAACCGATGGTGTCATAAAAATGAATGGACTGCCCAAGATGCTTTGTTTTGAGACCAACTGTAACAGCAGCTTCATTAAGTTCATCTGGAACATTCGTGAGTCTGTATCCCTTTTTTTGGACAGATTCTATAAGAAAACCATCTGCCACAAGTGATTGAATGTGTTTCCACACGGCCGTACGCGAACAGCCGATCATCCGGGAGATTTTTTGTCCGGACAAAAATTCATTTTTATGCTCATAAAGAAGCGTCAATACGGCTGTTTTCGATTGTCCTGCCATCTTTTGAACCATACATGGATCGCCTCCTTCTCATTCTCGATCCGGCCATTGACAATCTGCTTCTCCAGTTCACTGATCACTGATGTCATCCATGGTCCCGGCTTTTCATTGGACCATGCGATGAAATCATGTCCGGTTGCGGCAAGATCTCTCCTTGAATGGATCGGGCAGTTTTCCCAGAGTTGATGCACTTCCTGCTGTGCATCCGGCAAAGCGGCTTCTTTAATCAAACCTACGGAAACAAGCAGACGGTTCACTGCCATTGCAATGGAGCATCCGGCAAAGTAAACTGACGCGACATCCCAATCAGTTTTCATTCGGAATCGCGTCCAGTGCATGATTTTTGCAACGTTTCTGCTTCTCTCGTTGGACCATTTCCAGTGTTTTGCAAACGTACTCACCTTCATAATCCTGCACCCTGAGAGGAATGCTGCCCAGCGCTCTTCATCTGACTGAAGAATTCTGTATTGAATAGCAGCCGTTTCATTGAGTGCGTCTGCATGGTCAAGCAAAGGGAGCATAAAGATACACTTAGTCTTATACAGAAGGTGTATGGCCTGCTGTACTCCTTGTCCTGCGAGCAGCCGTACCATTTCCTGATCAATCCGTTCAATTGAGATCTTCTTCAGCAGTGAAGCTTTTCTCAAAAAAGCATTCTGTTCTGCATGGCCAAGTGAAAATTCAAGTTCCGAAGCAAAACGAATACCCCGCATCATTCGTAGCGGATCTTCTGTAATTCGTTCATCCGGACGACCAACCATACGTATCTGTTGCCGTCTGATATCCTCCTGTCCGCCGAACAGATCAATGATCTTTCCGGCGCGATCCATTGCAAGTGCGTTGATCGTGAAGTCACGGCGCATTAAATCCTGATCCAGAGAAGACACAAACGAAACGTGATTTGGATGGCGGAAATCCTCGTAACCGCTTTCTGAGCGAAATGTCGTAACTTCATACGTTCGGCCATGATGAAGAACAGCAACCGTTCCATGATTTATACCGACCGGGACCGTTCGTTTAAAAAGGCAAACAACGTCGTTCGGGCGCGCCGATGTTGCGATATCCACGTCATGAATGGGTCTGTCAATTAAATAATCACGTACAGCACCACCGACGACATAGGCTTCAAATCCATGACCTATCAATTGATCGATGATCCAGGCGGCATTTTTAAAAGGAAAACGCAAAAGGGTCACCCCATTTTTAATGAACATAAACATTTCTCTGTCAGGCTTTGCTTTGGCGTTGATGCACTAATTCGCGCCAATGCATTTCTCCACGACTTAATGCATGCATCAGCAATTCCGCAGATGCCAGATTGGTCGCAAGCGGAATCCGATAGACATCACTCAATCTGAGCAAGGCATTGACATCTGGTTCATGAGGTTGGGCGGTGAGCGGATCACGAAGGAAGATGACCATATCCATTTCATTCGAAGCAATCATCGCCCCGATCTGTTGATCGCCGCCAAGTGGTCCTGACTGAAATCGATGCACCTTAAGACCGGTTGCATCCATCACTTTTTTTCCGGTTGTTCCTGTAGCATAAAGCTCATGCTGTTTTAGAACCTGCGAATAGGCAATTGCGAAGTCAACCATTTCAGGTTTCTTCTTGTCGTGCGCGATTAATGCAATTTTCATGATTTATTTCACTCCTCCTCCCTTTAATGATGAATCAGTCCAGTATATTTTCCAGCCCGTATACAAGTGTTTCTAAATTCATGGCTGTTTTGACCGCATAGTGGACACCATGCATAAATGATGCCCGGTCCATTGAATCATGGCGAAGCGTCAGCAGCTCGCCTTTGCCACCGAACAGGACTTCCTGGTGTGCAATAAGACCAGGAAGTCGTACACTGTGAATACGCATACCATCAAAATCCGCACCGCGTGCGCCTTGAATGGTTTCTTTCTCATCCGGTGCGCCCTGTTTTTTTGCCCCGCGCGTTTTCGCCATCAATTCAGCGGTTTTAATGGCTGTTCCCGATGGTGCATCTTTTTTCTGATCATGGTGTAATTCAATAATTTCCGCATCGGGAAAATATTTTGCAGCCATCTGGCTGAACTTCATCACCAGCACCGCGCCAATCGCGAAATTTGGCGCAATGATTCCACCTAGCTTTTTTTGCTCCATTTGTTTTCGATAATCGATGACTTCATCGTTTGAAAAACCAGATGTTCCGATAACCGGGCGTATCCCGTAATTGATTGCTTTTTGCAAGTTCATTTTTCCTGCCTGTGGATTTGTAAAATCAATCAGGACATCAATCTGTTCTGTTGAAAAACACGCATCGATATCCGTGTACACAGGTATGTCTGGAAACGCAATTTCTTCATGTTTGTGATCGATTGCCGCTACAAGCTGCAAATCCGGCGCATTTGTGACCATATGAATAGTTTCTGATCCCATTCGGCCTCTTGGACCAGCTACAGCTACTCTGATCTTGTCCTTACTGTTCATTTACATCCCTCCGTCAGTCTTTCTTTGTCCATCGATCTTTGTCCCGAGTTTGAAATTTATTCAGCACAGTTTCCACTGCCTGTCCCAGGTCAATATGTAAACTGTTTGCCATGCAAATGACGACAAAAAGAAGGTCGCCCAACTCTTCTTCGACGGTTTTTTCCGGTTCTGTTGGTTTTTTCCTCTTTTCCCCATAATAGTGGTTAATTTCTCTTGCCAGCTCCCCCAATTCTTCCGTTAAACGTGCAGTCAGCGCAAGTGGGGTAAAATAACCTTCTTTAAATTGGTTAATATACATATCAACTTCTTTTTGCAACTGTTCTATAGATTTAGATGACAACAGAATCGCCCCCTCTGTCTCCGCTTCCTATTGTAACGGAAAAAATGCAAGATGCCAAAAAATGACTAAGTTAAAGTAAACATTAAAATTCAACCGCGATTTTAGCAGATCTCATCCGAGCCGCTTCATTTTTTTCTTCAATGTGTGATCACATATTGAAGTCTGAGCAAGTAAACCGTATGATAGAGAATGCAATTTGAATGGAAAGGTTGAACGCACAATGAAGTGGAACTTGCAGACAAAAAACATTTTATTTATTTTGCTTGGCGCTGCAATTTATGCATTCGGTCTCGTAAATTTCAATATGAAAAATATGTTGGCTGAAGGCGGCGTTACAGGGATCACGCTGATTCTTTATAATTTGTTATCCATTGACCCGGCCGTTAGTAATATCGTTCTTAATATTCCATTATTTTTTGCAGGCTGGCGTTTTTTCAAACGAAACGAATTTATCTATACGTTAATCGGAACTTTTTCACTCTCGTTTTTTCTCTATATCTTCCAGCATTGGATTACGTTTGATTTTTCCTTAACACATGATTTATTCTTGGCCGCTTTGTTTGCCGGTGCGTTTATCGGTGGTGGTCTCGGAGTCATTTTTCGTTACGGTGGAACCACTGGCGGCTCTGACATTGTTGCACGGATCACGCATAAAAAATTCGGCTGGGCCATGAGTCAGACTATGCTTGTCATTGATGCGGCAGTCATTATTATCTCTCTGTGCTATTTAGATTACCGGCAAATGATGTATACATTGGTTGGTGTATTTGTGGGTGCCAAAATGATTGATGTTATCCAAAAAGGTGCCTATTCGGCTAAGGCAATCATGATTTTTTCAAAACGGAGCGAAACCATCGCAAAACAGATTATCAGTGTTCTGGATCGAAGTGTAACGCTCATGGATGGAAAGGGCGGTTATACAGGGAAGGAAATGAATGTGCTGTACTGTGTGGTGAGCCGCAACGAAGTGTTTCGTTTAAAAAGTCTGATCCATGAAATTGATCCGAATGCTTTTGTGACCGTCAATGACGTTCATGAAGTATTTGGTGAGGGATTTGCAAACAATGATGTGGAAATGACGACAAAGTTTGTTGACAAGACCTCGCGTTCAGGACGCCGGAATCGGTGAAGCAATGGGAACTATATTGACTCAGACAGAGCGCAAAAACGGGATCAGATCCACATTGGTGATTATCCTGTCATTTCAGAACTGAGGTTATGTAGCCTTTAGTCCCAGCAATCATGGAAACAAAACCAAAAAGACACGTCTCTGTATGTTACAGGACATGTCTTTTCCTATTATTTTATTAAAAATGTCTTATTAAAAATCATGTTTCTGGATCTTTTAAGGAATATAGTATAAGTGCACCAATGGATTCGCCGGGGATTGTCAAAGCCAGGTCTACTTTACAGCACTGGTTTTCTGCGATGCCGCGATTCCTGTTCATAAGAATAGGCAAGTTCAATCAGCTTTGGTTCGCTGAATGAAAGACCGACAAACGTAATACCTGCAGGCTCCCCGTTTGACACGTAGCCTGCAGGAACAGTGATGGACGGATAACCCGCTTTTGCTGCGATGTCCGATCCCTGATCATCCGCAAAAACAAGCGCATCCAGCTTTCTCGTTTTAATGGCTGCATCAAGACCTTCTTTTTGGGAAAGACGCAAGTCTTCTGCACGGTCCGCCAGATATTGTCGATCACCGAGGTCTCCATTTAACCGGTCTGCTTCCTCAAGCAATGTTTGTCCGTATTTAAGTGCTTCATCTGCGTGTTCTTTATTGTAAGCAATTAATTCACTTAAACTGTGTACAGACACTTGATCTGATAAACCTGCAAGATATCGATCCATATCGTACTTGAATTCAGAAATCATAACGGAGGATTTTCGGTTCTTAAGTGTATCCGCAGATGGAATAATTGCTGGATCAACAATCACAGCCCCTTTATCACGCATAAATTCAAGTGCATGATTGATCAGATTCACTTTTTCATCACTGACCGAATCAAGATAACGCCGATCGACACCAATGCGCGCTTTCTTCAATGCGCCACGTTTTAAAAAGACTGTATAGTCCTTCGATACATCTCCCTGACTCCAAATCGTTTCTTCATCATTCTCGTCCATACCTATCATCGCATTAAGCAGCAGCACCGCATCCTTAACCGTACGCGCTATCGGTCCTGCCGTATCCTGGCTGTGTGATAAAGGAATTATCCCGGTGCGGCTGATTAGCCCAATAGTCGGCTTGATTCCAACAAGTGAATTGAAAGCGGCAGGGCATATGATTGAGCCGGATGTTTCGGTCCCCACACCGGCCGCAGCCAAACTTGCGGAAACTGCCGAAGCCACACCGCTGCTGGAACCTCCGACATCAAATGCCTGACCATAGGGATTGCGTACTTGCCCGCCCAGTGAGCTGTATCCATTCGGCATCCCTTCCGTCATGAAGTTAGCAAATTCGGTAAGATTTGCTTTACCGAGAATAATGGCACCGGCACGCTTCAATTGCCGGATCAGAAAAGCGTCTTCATCAGTGCGGTTGAACTGAAGGGCGACGGAACCCGCAGTTGTATGCATGCCAGCACTATTGATATTGTCCTTGATGATAATTGGAATACCAAATAATGGCCCTACCTCGTGTATGACTGATCTCTTGACATCGCAAGCTTCCGCTTCATGCAGAGCGTTTGGATTCAGTTCAATGATTGAATTGAGTATCGGACCATTCCTGTCAATCTGCTCAATCCGATCCAGATACTTTTGAACAAGTTCTTTGGAAGTTACCTGGCCAAGTTTCAATGCTTTCTGCATCTGTGATATGGTCATTTCCTCAATTTCAAAAGGTCTGCGTTTCAGTGCTTCCTGACGCAGATACATCCCTGCAGTAACAGCTGCAGCGGCAGCTCCTGTAAGCGCAGCGGCAAAAGCAAATTTCTTTTTTTTGGACATCAATTTCACTCCGTTAGTCAAGATCATTGCTGTAAATTTATTTTTAATCTTAACGTTTAGAGCAAAAACATGCAAATGTTACTGGAAGGTACGGTAACTTGGACTGCTATCAACAGGAATGCACCGCAGGCGCCAGCGCACCTCCGCTTTGTTTTTTCGGCAAGCCACTGGTTTATTGGTTTTCATATGGGTCAAAATCATATACTTTCAAGGTATAAAAAAACTCAGGAAAGTCCTGAGTTTGACGTTGAAATCTTGATTATTTAGTCACATTTCTCGTGGTCATGGTGATCGTCATCGAAGTCAAAGCGTGGTTCAAATGTTTTTATTGCGACAACATTGTCAAGACAAATGTCTGTAGTTGAAACTTTGTTCCTATCGCAGTCAAACAATGTAAGCACATTTTTGGAGACACCGGCAAAAAATCCCTTTACAGGACGTGAACTTTTCAAAAAAACTTTGATAAAATCGTTTTTGGAGACACCTTCAAGCAAATCCCTGCCATCACATTGACGGCTGTATTGATTGGAGTTGTCATTACTGTAGTTATTGCAGCCGCAACCCGTATTCTGACCGTATACAAAATCATTCCAGCCCATAAACAAATTCCTCCTTGATTGTTTAATGACCTTACATGAATAGTGTATGAGCTACTGAATAGATAGCTATGGACAAAGCAGCCGGTTCATTCGTGTATTTTTGTGAACGAATAATAATCAATGTTGTTTTTTGCCGTATCATCGCTTGATAAATCGCTTTCGTATGTGCTTAAATGAAATAAAACTATCACGTGCTCTTATTTCATGAGTCGACAAAGATGAAGATGGAGGGAATGTATCATGGAAATAAAACAAGGAATCCAGCGTTTTTATATGCTTGACGGCAATAAAGAAATAGGTGAAGTGACTTTTACAGAAGAGCATCCACTTGTGCTCAGCATCAACCACACATATGTTGATCCACACTATCGAGGAAAACATATTGCAAAGCAATTAATTCAGGCCGTCGTCGATCTGGCGGTTAAGGAACACAAGACCATTGATCCCGTATGCTCCTATGCAAAAGCTTGGTTTCAGCGGAATGAATCAGCACAAGCTATTCTATATAAAAAGAAACCATGATGAAGAATTATAGCATGTTTTGAGCGTGAAAATCGCCATTGACGCAGGTGAAGTTCTTCAGAATCATTGCATGACGCGTTATGTACAGAGGATGTGCACTTATTTAGCAAAGACTCCTTTTATTCTGATTGGGGCCAGGCCACCCTCCTTTTGCAAGGGTGCTCTACGTACCTCTTGCCAAGCTATGGCTTTGTTAATTTGATAAGGAGCAAAATCATTAAATTTCTTATCGTACAGAAAGGGCAGATTCGCTATGTCAAATCTGCCCTTTTGCACTCAATATCCAAATAATCGGGATAAACGGGTGACAATATTTTTTTTGCGTTTTTTTTCATCGACTGTCTCTCTTAATTGCATCATTAGTTGCTTATCTCTAAGTTCAATTCTTCGTTCAAACTCAGTACTGAAATGATTGATCATATCATCCACAGCATGCTTTGCCGCGGATGATGCCACTTCTTCAATCATCAAGTGAAACTGTGACTGCTTCATATGAATTTCTTCAGCAGTCTGAGATGCGTCAACGTCAGCTGATCCGAAAGCTGGCAACTGTTCCTTTTTTTTGTTTTCACATACTTCCTGAGCCGCTTTATCAATAGTTTTTCCTGCTTTTATCTTTTCAAGGAGTTGCCTGATTGTCTCAAGATCTTCCCTGAAATAAATTCTTTGATTGCTTTTATTCCGCGTGAAACGGTAGCCGTGCTTCTCTAATCCCATGGTTAAATGTCTAAGCTTGTCCTTAGTGACACCGATTTTCTCAGAGGCGAGTTTAGTAAAGTAGCCGATTGAACGTTCATCAGCACGCATGGACGTAACCTCCTGATCTCTCAAAGTATATAACTGTTTATACCTTATACATGCAGGAGGAAAATTCCTACTTGGTGCCGTTTATTTCTTCAAAAATATAACGACGCATTACGATTATAAAAGCCAATATTGGACAAAAATGGAGACGGAAGCAAGGAATAACCAGCAAATCATGCCAAGAATTATCGGACGAACTCCATTCTTAAGCAGTTTGACTATATTTGTATTCATCCCAATGCATACCATTGCCATGACAATCATATATCTGCCTATGGCGACCAGGGTGCCCAGAAATACTGGAGGAAGAGGTATAACCGTACTCATTAGTGAAGCAATCATGAACCAGATAACAAACCATGGAAAAATTTTCATAATCGAAAAATGTTCGGATACTCCCCTGTCTTTGTGCGCCATCATCATGGACAGCCCGATTGTGACCGGAATAATCATTAATGTACGTGTCAGTTTCACAATAACTGCAAAATTCCCTGCATCCTGACTATATGTATAGCCGGCAGCAACAACTGACGATGTATCGTTAATTGCTGTTCCAGCCCACAGCCCAAACTGGTGATCACTCATGGCAAATAAGTGCCCAAGAAAAGGAAATAAAAAAGCAGCAATAACATTAAAAAGAAAAATGGTAGATATGGAATGCGCCACTTCTTCTTCATTGGCACGAATGACCGGGGCGGTTGCTGCAATAGCCGATCCACCGCAAATGGCCGTTCCAACACCGATAAGTGCCGTTGTCCTGCTCTCATTCTTGAGTAACTTTCCAGCGATGTACGCAGTTAGAAATGTGGCAGTCAGTGTAAATATCATGAGAATCAACGTCTGAGCGCCCGCATGGATAATGTTGAATAAGTTGAGCCCGAAACCCATCAAAATAATTGAATACTGCAGAATTTTTTTGCCCGCATATGTGATTCCGGCATTTAACCTTTCAGGTCTTTTCCAATATGAAAACATAAGACCAAGCAGAATGCCAATAATCGGACTGCCAATAATCGGCAAATATATCCCGGCAATCCATGCCGGACACGCTGCGACTGCTGCAAATGTAATACCAGGAAATAATTTTTTTACAGCGTCCAAGTCAGATCGACCTCCTCCATCTCAACAGTTTTGCACATGTGTAGTACAGGTATCGACCTTTGACCCAGAGCGCACCTGTTGGTTTGTACATAAATGTTTACATAAAAATTAATCCGTAAACAAAAAATGCAAACCGCACATTGACAGATTATACTCCCCATCTTTTGCAGCGCAAACTAACATTATGGCAATTTAGTTAAAAAATGAACTTGAAAGCCAGCAGTGACATTTAACATCGCAAAAAAAATCGACTCTTTTATTGAAGGCTGAGAAACTGGGCTGCCAGAATGAAAAGCACTGCGGCGATGATCATGATGCGTGTCAGCTTTTCTGGCAGAAGCTGACGTTTCTTTCCGTTAAAAAAACCATTGAACTGCCATTTGGTTTTATATAGGACAAACAAAAGTATTTCTGCAGCAATAAACCTGAATAAAAAACTTAATCCATTTATATGAAAGCGGAAAAGATAATCGACCAAAGTGCAAATGACCGACAGAAACACACTGCACAAAGTAAAGCTCAGGAACACACGTATAGAATTATCCCGTTTTTTGAACACACTTGTTCACCTCCACATGTTTATCTGCTTGTTTTCATTTTATTCACGATGAAATTACCCCATGCGGTCACGGAAATAAAACTTATGAATTTGAGACATGCTATATAATGAAAAATTTAGGATACGAGGAGGAGTTTATATGGTTCAAGCAGTTACGGAAGATCCAACCAAAACATACACATCCGGCACTTATCCGAAACAGGAGCAGCCAAGGCCGGGATTACAGTCACGGATGACTCCGATTCCGAATTGCGGTGAGAAAACGTACCACGGATCAGGGAAACTTCAGGGGAAAAAAGTGCTCATAACGGGAGGCGACTCTGGCATTGCCCGTGCCGCAGCAATTGCCTTCGCCCGTGAAGGTGCCGATGTCGCAATTAATTATTTGCCCTATGAGCAATCGGATGCCGAAGATGTAAAACAGTTGATCGAACAATCCGAAAGAAAGGCCGTATTGATTCCCGGTGATGTAACCGACGAGAATTTCTGTAAACAATTAGTAGAGCAAGCCTTCAATCAGTTGGAAGGACTCGACACGTTGGTACTTGTGGCAGGCATGCAGCAAGCATACAAAAGTATCGCCGACATACAAACAGACATCCTGCGCAAAACCTTTGAAACCAATGTGTTTTCACTCTACTGGATTATTCAGGCGGCGCTTCCGCATCTGAAAGAAGGTGCATCAATCATTACGACCAGTTCCATTGAAGCGTATAGCCCGAATCCTGAGCTGCTTAGTTATGCGCCAACAAAAAGTGCGATCGTTGCCTTCACAAAAGGATTGGCGAAGGAATTAATTGCAAAAGGAATTCGCGTGAATTCAGTTGCGCCCGGACCGATTTGGACACCACTTCAGATTTGCGGCGGACAACTACAGAAAAACATTCCCAAATTTGGACAATCCTCGCCTTATAAACGGGCAGGACAGCCGGCAGAGATTGCTCCCGTTTATGTTCTGCTAGCTTCTGACGAAGCCAGCTATATTACTGGACAGATCTACGGTGTGACCGGCGGAATGCCGATCGCCTAAAAAAGCAGTTTTCCGTTTGATTTGGAAAACTGCTTTCTTTTATTGAACTTAAATCGAAGTTTCATCAACGATGTAGCGCATCATCAGTTTCCATTTCGAATGACGAACTGTTTCGGTAAAACCCGCTCTCCGAAAAACGCTGGGTACTCCTTTCCATAGAAAAGCATCCGGTACATTCGAATCATATGGATATTCCGGATATGCTTCAATAATTGGGGCACCCTGAAGCATGCCGTATCGAACTGCCGCTTGAATCAATTCAGCCGATAATCCCATTCTTCGGTGAGTTTTGGCAATGAAAAAACAAGTGATTGACCATACCGGAAGATCGTCAAGCTGTTTAAAGACACGTGAATACGTTAAACGGATAAGCTGCTTCCGGGGAGCAACCGCGCACCAACCGACTGGGCTTCCATCGACATACAACAGTATGCCAACCGGTTCACCGCTCTCAACCAGCCGGCGCATTGCCAGTTGATTTTCTTTTCCCTTCTGAACCTCAAAATCGGACTTTTTTAATCGCCAGTTCATACACCAACATCCGCCACAAGCGCCTCGTTCACCAAAAAGAATGGAAAAGTCATGCCAATGTTCGCGATCCAACGCAAAAGCCTTTATCTTTTTTGATTTATTTTCATAAACAAGCATGACGACACCCGCCCTATCTTAAATGGATTACTGCTCCAGGATGCTCCCCTATTCTATGCGTCCTCAAACAGGAAGCCATAAGTTTTCTGGTGGATAGCAGAAAAAAGATATATTATTTCTGTTCGTGCGGAAAACTGAACGACCTTGAAGATGCAATAAGTGCATTGCCTGAATAATTCAGATTCATTCAAATCCGTGTGTAAAAAAACTGCTTTCCTATGTGAGGGGAAGCAGTTTTTTAACCGAGATGGTTAATTCATTAATTCACAAATGCTGTTTGAGAAAGCAACCGGATCCTGAATTGGCAGTCCTTCGATGAGCAACGCCTGATTATACAGCAAATTCGTATAGCGCTCAACCTTAGGTTGGTCATTAAGATCAAACGCAACCTTTAACGCCTTGAATACACTGTGGCTCGTGTTGATTTCTAGAATCTTGTCTGCTTTGACGTTTTCATTGTTCGGCATTTGGTTAAGCACCTTTTCCATTTCAATTGAGACTTCGCCTTCCGTCGCAAAGCAAACCGGATAAGATTTTAATCGTTTTGAAGCGCGGACACCCTTCACTTTATCCGACAGGACCTCTTTCATTTTATCAAAAAGGTTCTTGTTGGCTTTTTCTTCAGCCTCATCTTTCTTCTTGTCCTGTTCATCTTCAATGCCAAGGTCGCTGCTTGATACAGATTTGAACTCTTTTTCTTTATACTTAATCAGCATTTTGACAGCGAATTCATCGATATCTTCGGTAAAGTAGAGAATTTCATAGCCTTTGTCAGCAACTAATTCTGTCTGCGGCAATTTATCTATTTTTTCATTGGATTCACCGACCGCATAGTAAATATATTTTTGATCTTCAGGCATTCGCGATACGTATTCGTTCAACGTAACCATTTTCTTTTCTTTTGATGAATAAAACATAAGCAGATCCTGCAGGTCTTCCTTGTGCTGGCCGAAGTCCATATAAACGCCATATTTCAATTGACGGCCGAACGCCTTATAAAAAGTCTCATACTGGCTCCGGTCTTCTTTCAGCAACTTCTCAAGCTCTTTTTTTATTTTGTGATTAATATTTTTTGCAATCAGTTTCAATTGCTTGTCCTGCTGCAGAATTTCACGTGAAATGTTCAACGACAGGTCTTCAGAATCGACCAAGCCCTTGACGAAGCTGAAATAGTCCGGAAGCAGATCGGCGCACTTTTCCATAATCATGACGCCATTTGAATAAAGTTCCAAGCCCTTTTCATATTCTTTAGAATAATAATCAAACGGAATGCTTTCCGGGATATACAAGATTGCATGGTAGCGAACCATACCATCTGCCTGGATGTTAATGTGTCTGAGCGGCTTGTCATAGCCATAGTGTTTCTCCATATAAAAATTATCATAGTCCTCTTGCTTTAACTCTGATTTGTTTTTACGCCAGATTGGCACCATGCTGTTGATCGTCTGAACTTCCTTAATTTCTTCAAATTCTTTTTCGTTCTCTTTTTTCGGACGGCTTTCAGTTACCTCCATTTTAATGGGATAACGAATGAAGTCCGAATATTTTTTGATGATCTGGCGCAATCGGTATTCTTCGAGATATTCACTGTATTTTTCATCATCAGTATCTTCTTTTAGCGTGAGAATAATTTCTGTACCGACAGAATCTTTCTCAGCCGGTGTAATCGTATAACCATCGGCGCCTTCGGATTCCCATTTATATGCCTGATTACTGCCCAGCGCCTTACTGATGACGGTTACTTTGTCTGCAACCATAAAAGAAGAATAGAAACCGACACCGAATTGGCCAATAATATCATGATCATCTTTTGAATCATTTTCCGTTTTAAATTTTAATGAACCGCTCTGCGCAATGGTTCCCAGATTTTCTTCCAATTCTTCCTCGGTCATGCCAATGCCAGTATCGGCAACCGTCAAAGTCCTGTTGTCTTTATTTGGTGTAATTTGAATGTAATAATTGTCTTTGTCAAAATTCAGTTTGTCATCAGTCAGTGCGCGATAATAGATTTTGTCAATCGCATCACTGGCGTTTGAAATGATTTCTCTTAAAAAGATTTCCTTTTGCGAATAGATGGAGTGGATCATCATATCCAACAATTTTTTTGATTCTGTCTTAAATTCTTTCGTGGCCATCAGTAATCCCCTTTCTCGCGCTTCTCCATAATTAAACTAAATTCACGCAGTGATTAGCACTCATGAACGATGAGTGCTAATACTCTTTTTATAGCTCACAGAGCCTTCTTTGTCAACTTCTTAAAGGGAAGACGTTTCTGTCGAAAGGCTTTGCAATCGTTAAACAAAACCGCCTTCGATCATCTGCCGGAGAAAAGCATTCATTCAAAGATTCTTCATAAAGTGGCGCATCCGTTTCATGGCTTCCTGAAGCTGGCTCATTGAGGTTGCATAGGAACAGCGGACGAAGCCTTCACCGCTGCTTCCAAACGCATTTCCGGGAACAACAACCACACGTTCCGCATGCAGAAGACGCGTTGCAAAAGTCTCGGAATCCAGTCCGGTTGCTTCTATATTCGGGAATGTATAAAATGCGCCCTCAGGCTTATAACAAGGCAATCCCATGTCATTCAGCGATTGAACAATAAAATTGCGCCGCTGACGATAGCTTTTTCGCATATCTGCCATATCTGAACGCCCATGTCTCAATCCTTCCAGTCCTGCATGCTGAGCCATGGTCGAGGCACACATAATTGCATATTGATGGATTTTCAGCATTCCCTGAGAGAGTTCACGTGGTGCACAGACAAAGCCAAGACGCCAGCCGGTCATCGCCAGATCCTTTGAAAATCCGCTGATTAAAATCGTCTGTTCCTTCATTCCATTCAGTGCAGCGAAACTTGTGTAGAGATCATCATAAACAAGTTCTGCATAAATTTCATCAGAAATGATCAACAAATGATGCTTTTTTGCAACTGCGGCAATTTGTTCCATTTCCGCTCTGCTGAGCATTGAGCCGGTTGGATTATTCGGTGAACAAATCATCATCGCTTTTGTACGTCCGGTTACAGCAGCTTCAAGCTGCCTGGCCTGCACCTTAAAATCGTGTTCCCTTTTTGCTTTTACGCTGACCGGAACTCCGCCAGCAAGCGATACAAGCGGTGCATAAGAAACGAAACACGGCTCAACAACAAGAACCTCATCCCCGGGGTCGAGAACTGCCCGAAGTGCAATGTCTATGGCCTCACTCGCACCGACTGTGACCGTGATCTCACTTTCCGGATCATAAGAGACACAGTAATAGTCATCAACATAACGGGCAATAGCTTCGCGCAGTTCAGGCAGTCCGGCGTTTGCCGTATAGGAAGTAAATCCTTCTTCCAATGATAAAATGGCTGCCTCGCGAACATTCCACGGCGTGACGAAATCCGGTTCACCGACGCCAAGCGAAATGACGTCCGTCATTCCTGCAGTCGCATCAAAAAATTTACGTATTCCGGAAGGCTTTAATGTACGTACGTGTTTTGCCAGGTAAGACGTTTTAATCGCCATCACGGTGACACCACAATTCGACGGTCCTGATCGTCTGAGTCATAGATTGTTCCGTCATGTTTATATTTTTTTAAGACAAAGTGCGTGGTCGTTGAAATAACGCCTTCAATCGTCGACAACTTCTGACTGACAAAGTGGGCAACATCATTAACCGACTGTCCTTCCACCTGCACTGACAGATCGTATGTTCCAGACATCAGATATACTGATTTAACTTCTTTATAACGATAAATACGCTCGGCGACATCATTAAATCCGACATCACGCTTTGGAGTTACTTTAACATCGATCATTGCCGTAACGCCCTGATGGCCGTCAACCTTCGTCCAATCGACAAGTGATTCATAGCGAACAATTACTTTATCTTCTTCAAGTTTTTTAACAATTTGCCGAACTTGATCTGTACTGATGTTCACCATTTTTGCGAGGTCGTCATCGCTGAGCCGCGCATCTTTTTCAAGAATTTCAGCGACTTCAATCTCCGTTGCGGTCAATTTCACCTTCATCATTCCTCTCTGAGCTGCTCTTATCTTCATTTAATTATATAACGTCCAGATGTCTCTAACCACTTTTTATTAGGCATTGTTAAACTTTACTGTCATTTTTTCGATTCGTATGAAAACGAACTTCCGTCTGTATTTCAGTAAGTTTACAATGGAGAAAAACAACGTTTAATTTAAATTGAAAGCGTTTAATAAATGATATACCTGATTCAGACCTTTCGCGGCCAATTGGAAAAAATTTTTTTATACAGTATACTAACAAGTATGAAAATGTCCGTCAATATTTCTTGCAAAAACGGGAGGGTTCATCATGAAGCTGGTGATTGTACGCCACGGTGAAAGTGCCTACAATGAGTTGAATCTGTTCTCTGGCTGGGAAGATATTTCGCTCACAGCAAAAGGTATACAAGAAGCAAAAGAAGCTGGAAAGCAGCTTGCTCAGCAGAAAATGATTTTTGATTATGCATTCACGTCCGTCTTAAAGAGATCAATAAGATCGTTAAACTACATATTGGAAGAAATGGATCAAGAATGGGTTCCTGTACATAAAACATGGCGACTGAATGAACGAAGCTACGGGGCCCTGCAGCGTCTCAATAAAGCAGAAACCGCCAAAGAACAAGGAGAAGAACGTGTGAGCAGGTGGAGAAAAAGCTATGATGCACTGCCGCCGCTGCTTGATCCTTCCGACCCCAGACATCCGAGTCATGATCGACGCTATCAATCCATGGATCAGCGTATACTTCCGGCAGGAGAAAGCCTGAAAACGACACTTGATCGCGTATTGCCGTGCTGGACTGATGAAATCGCACCGCGCCTTCTTGCAGGTAACAATGTTCTGTTGGTCAGCCACCGTAACACGCTTCGCGCACTCGTTAAATATCTTGAAAACATTTCTGACGATGATATTGTAAATGTTGATGTGCCAACCGGCATTCCGGTTATTTATCATTTTGACTCGCAACTGTCTATTGTCTCAAAAAAAGAACTCGGAACGGCCAAAAAAGGCGGCAAGTCGCTTAGTCAGTAAGGTGTGTCAGCAATTTTGAATCAAACAATTAAGAAGAACAGCATTGAAATACTTTCATTAGCCGTACCGGCAATGATTGAAAGTCTGCTTCAAACGATTGTCGGATTTGTCGACACCTTGTTTGTCTCACGCCTGGGACTGGCTGAAGTCACTGCCGTAGGAGTCGCTAATACACTGCTCGCTGTTTATATTGCTGTTTTTATGGCAATTGGAATCGGCACTTCATCCATCATTGCCAAATTTACCGGTGCCGACGATTATCATGACGCAAAGGACGCGGCCCGTCAATCCAGCTGGATTTCACTTATTGCCGGCTTTGCCTTGGGAATTTTCACACTGTGTTTTGCTGAACAGTTGCTACGCCTGATGGGCGCCGATGGAGAGGTGCTCAGCCAGGGCACTCTTTATTTTCGCATTGTCGGCGTGCCATCCTTTGTTATTTCTCTGATGATTCACTTCGGCAATGTTCTCCGCGCCTCTGGAAACACCATAGCACCTATGGTGATCAGTATTTGGATGAATATTATCCATATTGTTCTTGACTATCTGCTTATTTTCGGCATTTTTCAATTTAAGGGATTCGGAGTCGGCGGTGCTGCCGCAGCTACTTTGTTTACAAGAATTATCGGGGTCTGCTTTCTTTATGCAGCAATCCGCCGTTCTCCCATTCGTTTTTCACTGCGGGCATCACCGACAAAAAAAGTACTTGTCTGGCCAATCATCCGTTTATCTGTTCCGGCAATCGGTGAACGGCTGATTATGCGTCTGGGACAAGTGGTTTATCTTGGGATGGTTGTCATCATGGGCACTGAAATTTACGCCGCAAATGCCATTGCTGAAAATATAGAAACATTCGCTTATCTCCCCGGACTGGGATTAAGTGTCGCCGCAACCGTTTTAGTTGGAAAAAGATTAGGTGCGAACCAGTATAAAGAAGCTTATACAATTGGACTTCTTGCTTCTGCAATTTCAGCCGCAATCATGACGGTCAGCGGTATACTGCTCTACTTCATTACTCCCTTTCTTGCGGTCTGGTTCACAAATCAGCCAAGCACTGCTGCGATGATTACGCTTGCAATGAGAATCGATGCTTTCTTTATGCCGCCGCTTGCAATCGGTTTGGTTCTGGCAGGGGCGCTGCAAGGAGCAGGTGACACGAAAACACCATTGTACAGTACTGCCATTGGCATGTGGGGCATTCGCGTGATTTTCATTTATTTGCTCGGAATACGCGCACATATGGGTATATCAGGAATTTGGATCGCGCAAGGAATAGATCTGACCGTGAAGGCTGTCTTTCTTTTCTTTTGCTACCAAAGAAAGTTGGGTCACAAGCGGAAGGTTCTTAGCTGATATAAAGCAGCCATTCCGGGTCAGGTTAACAATTTGTTTCCTTGGTAAATTCAGAAAACCGAGGACGTATAGTCAAAATGAACGATCCAATTGACACGTGCCGGGAAAATTATTTAGGCAGGAAGCCAATTATTTTATTGACAAAATCATCAAGAAATTGATGATCCTCCTCGGTTCCATGAAAATTCGTACAAAAAGTCATTTGTTTCTTATACGTGGTTACGGCGACCTGGAAAAATGGTGCATATTTAATTGAACCGGAAATATATGCGTCTAATACTTCAAGTCCATGGAATTGAAGCGCCTTATCGTTGATAATTCCGATATTGGTCATACCGTTCACTGGAATACTGTAAATTGTTGGAAATAGCTTTTTCGCATCCTGGAGACTGTGCGTCCGATATGCTTCCTCCAAGTCCCAGTACACCCGGAGAGGCTCAAGGCTTTCTTTTTCAGCATCCATTACTTTTTTTACACTGTAAAGGGCCTCATCAAAACGTTCGCCGACATGGCTTGGAACAACACAAGTAATATTCGAAGTGAGATTACAGAATCCAGGCTGACTGTTTTCCGGTAAAAAGGCACGTAGATTTACAGGGCAGTCCAGGACAATTGGGTCGGCACGGACAATTTCGGACAACGCGCATACATATGCTGCAAACAATGCGTCATTGATCGTCGCTCCCCGTTTTTTTGCATACTTTTTAATTGACTCAAATCGTTCTGCGGCGACCTGATGAGTAAGAATAAACGGATGATTGCTGTTCCCTTGCAGTGGCAGATGATCTGCTGCACTTTGATCATATCGAGTCAGCCGGGCATGTTTAATTTGTTCCATCTGCTGAACACTCATTGAATCAAAAACCTGATGAATACTTCGTGCGTTGGGGTTGGCAATCAACGGATGACGCAGTGGCAGGCCTTCAGCAAGTCGTGAATAGCATTCGCTTAACAAATATAAGTAATCTTTAATGCCTACTCCATCACAAATCATATGATTTAACAGAATGGCAAGTGTATCTTTCTCCTGATGTCTGATCACAGCAATTTGGAGCTGTGGTCCTTTTTTTTCATTCAGTTTCCTGGTTAACTGCTCCTGAATGGCCGTATCCGGAAATCTCGTATCGACAATACGGACCATGTCTTGAGCTTGCCACCCCGCCTCTTCCCAGAATGCTTCTTCATTTGCTTCAACATAGCGACAGGAAAGCAGGGGAAGAGCAGACAATGTTGAATGAACGGCCTGGATCAGTAAATCCTCTTCAATCATGCGATCAAAACGAATGACGGCATGCAAAAAATGATCATTTTTTTTCTTTTCTCCTGAGACAAAGTGTTTAATATCCGCACTTTCCGCTGGATAAGTTTTTTGTTGTTTCATCATTCATGTTCATCCTCTCTATACGTTCACTTTTCTGAAGGCTCTTCGTTCTGCATAATGGCTGCATACAGGACAAATGTATATCATCCGTCCGTGATCATCGATATATTTTCTCATTCCTCTTACCTGCCTGTGACACAGCACGCATTGTTTGCCACGAAACAATCGGTTCAATGTCTGAAAAACAGAGTTTAGGGTTCGGTTCAAAAGGGGTACCCCCCTTCAAAATGATATTATTTTTATTATACGTGTAAGTCTGGGCAGGGAGCAAACAAAAGGTTGTTTTTAAAACAACGGCGATGTCCAAAAATCATGGGTCAATTTGTTAAGTGGATTCATGACACATAGAGGGCTCAATGGCGACTTGTCAAGTTACCATCGAGCCCTCTCTTTATTGCAGATTTAACGATCCATTGGCGTAATCTCTAATGAAAATACGTTAATCAATAAGTCAGGCAAGATATGCTTCACGGACCTGTTCGTTCTTCATTAACTCTTCGCCTTTTCCATCAAGTACAATCTGGCCGGTCTGGATAACGTAGCCTCGATCAGCAATCTGTAGTGCCTGATATGCATTTTGTTCAACGAGTAAAATAGTCATGCCTTCTTTGTTCATCTCTTTGATGATGTCAAAAATCTGTTCAACGATGATCGGAGCCAGTCCCATTGAAGGTTCGTCAAGCATCAGCAGTTTTGGCTTCATCATCAGCGCACGGCCTATTGCAAGCATTTGTTGTTCCCCACCGCTCATCGTTCCGCCTTTTTGGCTGAGACGTTCCTTAAGACGGGGGAAATAACTGAATACTCTTTCCATTCTTTCGGAAACAACAGTTTTGTTTTTTTCTGAAAAAGCGCCGATTTGCAGATTTTCCCGTACCGTCAACCGCGGAAAAATGCGCCTTCCTTCTGGAACCTGAGCAATACCCAGCAAAGCTGTTTGATGTGCCGGTTTTTTCGTAATGTCTATACCATCAAAACTAATTGTTCCCTGTTTCGGACGTACCTGACCACTGATCGATTTCAGTGTTGTCGATTTGCCAGCGCCGTTGCTTCCAATTAAGGTCACAATTTCCCCTTTATCAATATACAGATCGATCCCGTTTAATGCTTGAATCTGACCATAATAACTGTCAATTTTACTTATCTTCAGAAAATTTTTGGCCGTTGTTTCAGTCATTGGCAACAGCCCCCTTACCAAGATAGGCTTCAATAACCCGTTTGTTTGATCGAATCTCCTCTGGTTTTCCCGAGGCAATCAGTTCGCCATGATCGAGCACATAAATAAAATCAGAAATCTTCATGACCAGCTTCATATCGTGTTCGATCAGAATAATGGTTACATCCAGTTTCGTGCGTAAATCATAGATTAACTGGGTCAGTCGATCCGTTTCTTTCGGATTCATTCCGGCAGCAGGTTCATCAAGCAGCAGAATTTTCGGTTTTGCGGCAATGGCACGGCCGATCTCTAATCGTCGTTGTGCACCATATGCGAGATTCCCGGCATTCTCATTCGTATATTTGTCAAGACCAACATATTTCAAAATGTCGTAGGCTTCTATTTTGGCATTTTCTTCAATTCTCCGAATATGCGGTAATTGAAGCAGCGTCCCGACCCAATGTGATTTAAGATTTTGGTGCATGCCAACCAGTACATTTTCCAAAACAGTCATATCGTTGAACAAACGAATATTTTGAAACGTACGTGTAATTCCAAACTGTGATACTTGATGCGGTTTCAAGCCAACCAATGATTTTCCATTCAGAAGAATATCACCGGAAGTGGGCTTATATACCGCCGTAATCATGTTGAAAAACGTTGTTTTTCCCGCTCCATTCGGACCGATAACTGCCGTAATTGAGTTTTTTTCAATATTCATCGTGATGTCTGAAGTTGCCGTCAGCCCTCCGAACTTTTTGGTAAGATGATTTACTTCCAATATGTTCACGAATCGGCACCTCCTGATGAAGCTTTATGGGCAAGTTCTGCTGATTCTCTTTCAAGACGCGCCACATCCACTTTCCGATTTTTATGCGGAATTAGCCCTTGCGTACGATACAATGCAAAAATAATCAGCAAAAGCCCAAAGATAAGCAACTGCATTTTTTCCGGGGATAACGCCGGCGGAATCGGAATGCCATACGTAGCACTCAAACTGGATAACCAATTGGAAATGTTGGTCAGAACCTGCGTTCTTAGTATAATCACGACTGCGGCACCGAGAATAACGCCAGGGACGCTTCCCATACCACCCAAGATGACCATAACCAATACGATCGTCGATTCAAGATAAGTAAAACTTGTCGCATCAACAAACATTTGTTTAGCTGCAAAAACGACACCCATCATACCTGAAAATGAAGCGCCGATAGCAAATGCGGCAAGCTTGGTTTTTACCAGCGGGATCCCCATCGCCTGCGCAGCGATTTCATTGTCTCGCACTGCTTTCCAGGCACGGCCCAGTTTTGAATTTTCCAGCTTACGCACGATATAAATAACGACAAGGAAAATACAAAGTGCAATATAATAGAACTGACTTGAACTTCCAATCGATATGCCAAAGAAATTTGGAGGCGTGATGGAAGCGATGCCCATTGAGCCATTTGTAATATTGATCGGATGGTCCATGTTGTTCAGCAAGATACGGATAATTTCCCCAAAGCCCAAAGTAACAATGGCCAGATAATCGCCACGTACGCGCAGAACAGGAACACCAAGAATAATTCCAAATAGTGCAGCGACAAAGGCACCAATTAGGATAAAAATCCAAAATGTCCCTCCTGGCAGTGGATAATGTCCGAATGGCATGAATTTGGCGGCCTGGCCACTGGCAAAGATTGCGTAGGAGTACGCGCCAACCGCGAAAAAGGCGATGAAGCCCAAATCAAGCAGTCCGGCAAATCCGACGACGATATTCAATCCCAATGCCATCGCGCAATAAATACCAACCAGTGTGCCCACTTCCATGTAGGTTTGGTATGATCCGCTGAAACTCGAAATAAAAGGAACAATAACCGCAAGAATGACAAGACCTGTAATCCACTTTGCTTTTAAATTGAAATCAATGTAGTACAAGATCAGGATTGAAAAAAGCAAAAGCAAAAACGCAACCGTTGAGTCCGGTAAAAGAATCAGTCCCAAACCCGTCACAAGTACGTATGCGATAAACAGGATGATTTGATTCCGTTTACTTTCGGCAATTTTGTTAAACAATGCACCCAAACTTGTCACCTACACTTTCTCTACGACTGCTTTGCCAAACAATCCCTCTGGTTTAAAGATCAGAACCAGAATTAATATGATAAAGGCAAAAACATCTTTGTATTCTGCGCCCATCGCGCCATGAGTAATTATGGACAGATTTGCAGCTGCAAACATTTCAAGGAGACCAAGCATTACGCCTCCGAACATCGCGCCGCGAATATTTCCGATACCGCCCAAAACAGCAGCAGTAAACGCTTTGATTCCAAGAATAAATCCAATATATGGATCAATCGTCCCATATTGAATCATAAACAGGACGCCTGTAGCTCCGCCAAGTGCCGAACCAATGAAAAAAGTGACGGAAATAACACGATTAACATTAATCGTCATTAAGGAAGCCGTGTCACGGTCTTGAGCGACCGCACGCATTGCCATACCCCACTTCGTTTTATTGACAAATAGATCCAAAGAGACAAGCATGACTACAGTCACGGCAAGGACAAGAATAAACGATCCCTGAAAAGTCGCATTATTAAAAAACGGAAACCAATCATGTGCACTCAAGGTAAACCGATGATTAAAAATCGAAGGTGCAGTTACTATATAATTTCCCGTTTTCAGCTCAGCGATAAAGCGCACTGAATCTTCAAGGACAAAGGAAATGCCGATCGACGTGATCAGTGCGATCAATTTCGGAGCGTTTTTTCGTCGCAGTGGCCGATAAGCGACCCGTTCGATTCCTACGCCCAATAGTCCGGTCGCAATACCTGCAATGATAATAACAATAAGAAACACAATCAATGCCGGTAAAGCTGTTAAAAAGCCCATACCCATAAAAAGGAAGAGAACAGTTGCTCCGATGAAGGATCCGGTCATAAACACATCGCCATGAGCAAAGTTAATCAATTCAAGAATCCCGTATACCATTGTGTACCCGATCGCGACCACGGCATAAACGACTCCGAGTGTCAGACCGTCAATCAGTACCTGGGGAAGATTCTGAATGATATGTGCAAGCATTATCTCACCACTTTCCAAACAGATTATAAATGGATGTATTTTTGAAGAGAGTCCCTCTATATGTGATTGATTTTCTTAAGAAAAAACTTAAAAGGGTACAGCTTGTTCATCCATACCCTTTTAGTACATAACAAGTTATTTATCGATGTTCAATGCTGTATCAATGCTGTCATCGATCACTATTATTGGCTGATTTCTGCTTTTTGAACCGGCGGATATTTAGCTTGTTCGAAGTTGTAGATATAAACTTTAGCATAAGTATTGTCGCCTTTATCATTAAAGCTTACTTTCGTTGTCACACCGTCATAATCTTTGACTGCACGAATCGCTTTTTCCACTTGTTCACGCGATGGCTTTTTACCATCATTGTCATTGATTGCATTCATAAGTCCTTTAAGAATTACGGCAGCACTGTCATAGCCATACGCTGAATAAGATTCAACATTCTTGCCGAATTTGTCTTTGTACTTCTTAGCAAATTCCTGACCTTTTTCCGTTTTCGTAACATCCCCTGCAACAGAGGTCAGATAGACACCTTTAACTGCATCACCTGCAATTTGCACGGTTGAAGACGAATCGAGTCCGTCACCACCCATGATCGGGCCATTAAATCCTTTTTGACGGGCCTGCTTGATAATCAGGCCGCCTTCCGCATAAACACCGCCAAAATAAATGAGGTCCGGTTTTTTGGCAACTGCCTGGCTTAATACTCCGCTGAAGTCTTTTTCACCAACCGTAATGCCTTCATAACCAACAATTTCTGCACCAAGCTTTTTCGCCTGATCTCTGAACTGTTCGGCAAGTCCTGAACCATAAGCTGTTTTATCCTGGATGACAAAAATCTTTTTTGCTTTCAGTGTTTTAACAGCAAAGTTCGCACCTGCCGGTCCCTGAAAGTCGTCACGTGCACAAATACGGTTTACCGATTTCAAACCTCTGTCGGTCACTACAGTTGCGGTCGTTGCCGGAGATACCATTGCAAGATTATTCTTTTCATAAACTTCGGATGATGGAATTGCAACGCCGGAATTCAAGTGACCAACTAATGCCAGAACATTTTTATCCGAAGCAAGAATCTGTGCATTTGCAACGCCTTTTTTGGGATCCCCTTGATCATCAAGATCTTTGAGTTTAATCGTAAATCCTTTTTTTTCAAAAGCTGCCTTCTGATCTTCGATCGCCAGTTGGGCACCAAGACGGATTGCATCGCCTAGCGTTGCGCTGGACCCGGACAATGGAGACTGGCTGCCAATTTCAATAACTTCTTTACCGCCTGAGCTCCCAGAATTTGAGGCACAGCCACTGATTAACCCAAGCACAATTATGACAGCTGCTGCTAAAGGAACCATTTTCTTTAATTTCATTTTAACCCTCCTTTTTGTAAAAACGGAACAACTCAAAAAAATCAGATAATATTATGTAGGACTCACCCCCGCAATAAGGCTGTATTATTTCTCTATTTTTAATGCGGCTCTTTAGAAACATAATAATTAATTATAATAATATAGTCATTGTCTATGTCAGATATTCTGACATTAAATTTATTGTGAGTTCCTCTCCTGATCGTAAAAAAATCCCTTAATACCGCACATAAAAACGTTTTCATTATATTAATAAAAATAATATTATTTGGATAAATGTAAATGTTCGAATTTAATGTCTGAATTCGTAAAATCCGTTAAAAAATGATACCATAATGAAATTGAAATACATCATCCGTTTTCCATATCAATATTTTTCCTGATAACTAGAATGATTAAAAAAAACAGATTATAATAACAATACCAAGTATGCCATGAGGAGAACTAATATTATGCCGATCAAAATTCCGAAACTGCTTCCTGCGCGTGAAATTCTTGAAAAAGAAAACATCTTCATTATGGATGAAGATCGTGCCACAACTCAGGATATCCGTCCTTTAAATATACTTATTTTAAATTTAATGCCGGAAAAAGAAATGGAAGAGACTCAGTTGCTTCGCCACCTTGGAAATACGCCTTTGCAAGTCAACGTTACGTTTATGAGAACAGCCACACATCAATCGAAACACACAAGTCCGCTTCATCTTGATCAATTTTATACGATATTTGCAGAGATTAAGCACAAAAAATTTGACGGCATGATTATTACCGGCGCTCCTGTTGAACAATATCCGTTTCAAAAGGTGGATTACTGGAATGAGCTGACGGAAATTATGAACTGGTCAAAAAGGAACGTTACTTCGACGTTACACATATGCTGGGGCGCGCAGGCAGCGTTATTTTATCACTTTGGGATTAATAAAATTCCTTATCCAGAAAAATTATCCGGTGTTTTTACGCATTCCATTTATGAACCAAAAGAAAAATTATTACGCGGTTTTGATGATCGCTTTTTTGCACCTCATTCGCGTTACACTGATCTTGATCGTTCCTCACTGGATGCCCATTCAGAGATTAAGTTGCTTTCTGGGTCAGAAGAAGCTGGTCCATTTATTCTTCTGGCAAATAACGGAAAGCAGATCATGGTAACCGGGCACTTAGAATATGACACGGGAACATTGGCACAGGAATATGAGCGCGATTTGAAAAAAGGGATTAATCCAAATTTGCCCAAACACTACTTCCCTGATGATGATCCGGGAAAAACACCGATCAACACATGGCGTTCGCATGCCCACCTGCTCTTCTCAAATTGGCTGAACTATTATGTATATCAAGCAACTCCTTACCAGTGGGATTAACAAAAGGCATATTGCTTTTCTCTTTTCATAGATTAAATTGCAAAATTTCATTCCGAAATGGAGAAAATGAGCAACGCCAAACATAAAGAAGCTCGGACGCAATGTCCGAGCTTCTTATGCATAATACACAGTTATGGACTCAAGCTTTTCTATTCACCCAGTCGTACTGTTTATCATGAAACGTATGCTCAATTGTACCAACAACGTTTTCTTTGACCAGCAGCTGTGCCTGTTTGATTGCCGTATACACTGCTTCACTTTTGGCAGCGCCATGCACCTTAATGATTGGAGCAGCAAGTCCGAAAAGCAACGCACCTCCATATGCAGACGTGTCCATATGCTGTTTAATCGCCTTTAATTTGCCGTACATAAGGCCTGTAAGCACTTTGGTATACAGTGACCCTCCCAATGTCTCCTTGAGTAGTTTCATCAGCGACATTGCCGTTCCCTCAATGCTTTTAAGCACCATGTTGCCCGAGAATCCGTCAGCAACGATGACATCTGCCGGTCCTTCAAGAAGCTCGCGTGATTCAACATTTCCGATAAAGTTAATGGGCGCATTGCTCAAAAGCTTATAGGCCTCTTTCACCAGTTCATTGCCCTTACCAGGCTCTTCACCGATATTCAGTAAACCAATCTTCGGATTGGGCCTATTCATCACTTTCTCAGCATAAATGCCGCCCATAATTGCATATTGAAGCATATTTTCAGGCTTTGTTTCTGCATTCGCCCCAACATCCAAAAATAAAAATCCTTTATTTTGATGAATAGTTGGCAAGGTAGGGGCAAGTGCCGGCCGATCAATCCCTTTAATTCGCCCGACTCCGAACAGGCCGGAGGCCATTAATGCCCCCGTGTTTCCCGCTGAAATAGCGGCATCACAACGTTTTTCACGTACTTCCTGAACTGCTAAAACCATTGATGCCTGTTTTTTCTTCCGGACTGCCTGAACCGGCGCATCAGTGCCCTCGATTTTTTCAGTCGTGTGGAGAATCTCAATGCGATCCTGATCACCAAGCAGATTTACCAATTGGTTTTTATCGCCGACCAATGTAATCTGAAGTTCCGGGAATTCTTTTAATGCTTTCAAAGTCCCTTCAACCATCGCTTTTGGCGCAAAGTCCCCACCCATCGCATCAATCGCTAACCTCATTGTCTACTCGCTCCTTTTATCTTGAAAGCTGTTTCAGCCTTGAATCCAAACAAAACATCTTTATTTGATTTTATCACCGATCATCGATTCACTGTAACATTAATTACGTGATCTGTCCAAACTATGTTTCAAAAAACATACTTATACATCAAAAAAATATTTTGTTCCTGTGATTCTATTTAGAAATCCGAATCTCGGGCGTTGTCGTTTTATTTGGAAAGCTGGATGGCCTGCTTTATTTTTTTTATAAAAGAACCACTTGCATAAGTAAGCACTGAGCCGCGATAAAACCGAAGGCTGAACACAAACAATCCTATGATTGTTATGAAGAGCAACATCAGAGACAGAAATGCCTGCCATAATGCCATATCCGTAGCACCAATACGCATGGGCATAATCATAGATGCAGTAAATGGTACATAAGAGAAGATTTTAATTAATAGTGTGTCCGGATTGCTCATGCCACTGATAGCGATAAAAAATCCGATCATGAGCATCATTGTGACCGGCATCATCGCTTGCCCGACATCCTGAACTTTGTTCACGAGTGAACCCAGTACAGCGCCGACAAGCGTATAGAGCAGGCAAGCAAGCAAGAAAAACAGGATCGCGTAGACTGTGTATCCAGGAGTAAGTCCGCCCATTAAGTCACTGATCTGTGTCCAGTATTTTCCATTATGAAAGCTTCGAGCCATAATTAAAGCAGAGCCAATCAGTATTGCAAACTGAGTCATTGCCAGAAAAAGTGTACCGAAAACACGTGAGAGCAGATGTACAATCGGAGACGTACTGGATATGATAATCTCCATAATTCGAGAATCCTTTTCAGCTGCAATTTCAGAAGAAATGATCGAAAGATAGGACAGTACAAATAAATAAATGATTAAAGCGACCGCATATGAAACAATGGTTGCTGTTGCCTTTTGTGCACTGCTTTTACCAGAAGCATCATTTTTTGAAAGCACTGTCTGCTGCAGATCGATCTCCTGATTCATAATTTTCTGCACCTGTTCTGAATTCAAGTTCAATTGTTCGATGGTAAACAATCGATTTGCTGTACGCACTTGCTCCTCAATATTTTTTTGATTGGTCAGCTCAAGTGGTTTTTGGGTTCTCAATTCTGCCTTCAGTGACCCATCCTGTTTTCTGGAAAGAATAAGCAGCCCGTCTTCCTTTCCCTTTAAAACACGTTGTTCTTCCTGATTATATGGAAGGGCTGATGACGTGAAACGAATTTGATTGGTACTGTGAAAATATGCTGCTGTTCTTGAATGGGTTTGATCAGAAATCGCGATTTTCAGCTGCTTTCCTTCAGATGAAAACCAATTGCTGATTGTAGGCCACATAAAAAGGCAGAGCAGCCCCACCAGCAGGAGCAGAGTCGTCAGTAAAAATGATTTCGTTTTTAATTTATTCGTATACGACTGTGAAAAAAGAAGAATGAATTTATTCATCGGCACCGGCCACCTTTCGTTTGAATAATTCTTCAAGTGACAGGTAATCCAAACTGAATCGTTCAATAAACCCGTCTTTGGCAAGCGCCTGAAAAATTGGCCGCGCCTCCTCTTCACTGCTTAATCGCAGACGAAAAAGATCTTTTTTTCGCGTGATTTCAACAACACCCGGAAGTGATCTGAGTTCTTTTTCACTGTATGGTCCGCGGACGGTCAAATTTATTTTCCCATACTGCTTTTTTAAATCAATAATGGCTCCGGAGAATAAGGATTTTCCTTTTTTTAGAAGACAGATATGATCGCAAAGTTCTTCGACATGATCCATCCGATGGCTTGAAAAAATGATCACCGTGCCCTTTTGTTTCAATGAAATAATCGCTTCTTTCAGCAGACCTGCATTTACCGGATCAAGGCCGCTGAATGGTTCATCTAAAATTAATAACCGTGGTTTATGAATCAGACTTGCAATTAATTGAACTTTTTGCTGATTTCCTTTTGACAGTGTTTCTGTAAGTGACCTGCGTTTGTCTGTCAGTTCAAAACGTTCAAGCCAATGGTCTATATCGTGCTTAAGTTCGTGGTTTGACCGACCACGCAACCTCCCAAAAAACAGTAATTGATCTTCAACTTTCATTTTTGGATAGAGACCACGTTCTTCAGGCAAATAGCCTATTTGATCCCGTTCCAATGCATGAATCGACTGACCTGACCAATTAATGGTACCTGATGACGGTGCGAGCAGATTCAGAATCATGCGAAATGTGGTGGTTTTCCCGGCACCATTCTGGCCGATCAAGCCAAAGATCTCACCTTGTTCAGCAATAAAGTTCAAATTATCTACAGCCAGGAAATTTTGAAAACTTTTGGTTAAATGCGCAACAATAAGTGTCATTTTTCCCCTCACTTTTACTCAACTTATTCACGATCTCCATAACCAGTTTACCAAGCTATGTTCTATCGATGCAACCGGCTGCTCAATTTCCGGGAAAACGATATAATAAAATTGAGTGATTTATACTGTATGGAGAACTTATGATGAAAAAGTTGTATGTATCTGCACTTGCTTACATGGTTGCCGGTCTTGTGTCGGGGATCTATTATCGTGAAATCACGAAAATAACACATTTCAGCGGTGATACAATGCTCGCAATCCTGCACACACATTTACTGATCTTAGGTATGTTCTTTTTTCTGATCCTGATTGCTCTTGAAAAGTTATTTCTCCTTAGTGAAAACAAGAGATTCTCCTTTTTCTTTTGGATTTACAACACTGGCGTTATCTGGACAATTGGTATGATGGCCGTTCACGGAACCCTGGATGTCCTTGGCATTACTTCAGGACCAGCAATTGCGGGTCTTGCGGGCATGGGCCATATTATTTTGTCAATCGGGCTCATTCTCTTTTTTCTGATTCTCAAAGATGCATTGTTCGAGAATGATCATGCATAGTCTGTAAAAGCTCCACATGAATGATTTTCAGAAAACTTGGCTTTGCCAGGCCTCGGGCGAAGGCAAGACCGCCGTTGCACTGATATAATAATCCGCTGAATTTTAAACTTTCTATAGTATAAGAAAAAAGGCATAAAAAGAGAATCACTCTCTTTTTATGCCTTTTCTGTTTTAAAAAATTGATGCTGTTCAAAAATTATTTATCATAAACCGGAGTGCATGATTCCGCATATTTTGAATTGCGGCCAACTGTTAGGCCAAAGAACAGATCTTTGATCTGGCGGCATACTTCTCCTTCATGACCGGAACCAATGGTCCGATGATCCACTTCAACAATAGGGGTCACTTCCATTGCGGTCCCACTGAAAAACACTTCATCGGCGACATAGAGTTCAGATCTTGAAATACTGCGCTCTTCCACTGCCAAGCCGAGTTCCTCTCTGGCAAGCTTCATAACAAGATCACGTGTAATGCCTTCAAGAATGTTGTCAGCAGGAGGTGGCGTGACCAGCTTTCCTTTACGGAAGATAAAAATATTTTCTCCGGATCCTTCGCATACACGATCACCGTCAGTAAGGAATATGGCCTCATCAAATCCGGCACGTTTTGTTTCCAGTGCGGCAAGTGCGGAATTCATATAAGCAGCCGTCGCTTTTGTGCGTGGTGGCAGTTGGTTGTTTGAGATTCTTTTCCAGGAGGTAACGCCGACGCTTAATTCAGTCTTACCCGCATATTTGTTCAGTGGCTGTGTATAGATAACCACCTTTACATCTTTTCCATCCAATGTAGGTCCGATGTCCTGAGCATCATTATAAACGATTGGGCGGAGGTATGTAGTCGTTCTGCATTCATTTGCCTTCAGTAAGTCAATCGTTCCTTTAATAAGGTCATCTACAGAAAAATCGAAGTCGAGGTTAACGGTCTTGGCTGACTGTTTCAGCCTTTCATAATGTTCTTTCAGCTTAAAGCCATACAGTTGCTGTGTTTCGTCATCCCAATAGGCACGAATGCCTTCAAACACACCAAGACCATAGTTAAACGCCTTACTGCGGACACTGATCTTAACTTCGTCCTCTTTAACAATTTTCCCCTGATAATAAACATACGCCTCTGACATGTAAACTCCTCCTAGATTCTGATATAAACAGATTTTCAAGTTCTTATGGTAAAAATCTGCCTTTTTTTGTGTACGTATATAATAACATAAAAAATCAATAATATTTCCAAAAAATGAAATAATTATTGGGAAAGCAGAGACAAAGATTGCAAGTTTAGGAAAACCGGGT
>NZ_JAMAST010000019.1 GCF_023336505.1 Sporolactobacillus mangiferae
CCTTCTAAGACAAACGCATCGTCACGCACTTCCCAGATAGAAAATCAGCAATGATCTAAGAAATGTCTTTAGCTTCGCCAAGCTTTTGGCAGGGCGAAGCCGCCGTCGCACTTATACGATCATCCGCTGAGTTTTAAATTTTCTTATAGCATTAAAGAAGAGGCAGCAAAAACAGAAGTGAAACGTTTTTGCTGCCTTTTATGTGTTCAGTCATGAGAACCTGAAAAAAAGAGCTCTCGATCAGTTCATCTTACCCATCATGTCCATCATTTTGGTCATCATTTCATCACATTTGTGCATACAGCTCATCATTTCATCCTTGTTCATCATCTTGTCATCCATCATGTCCATGCTCGACATTCGTTCCATCATCATCTGCATGCATTTCATCTGGCTCATCATCTTATTCATTTCCATCATCATCATCATGCTCATCGGCATCATCATTGATTTGTTCATCATGTCCATCTTTTCCATAGTAAATCCCTCCATGATTTGTTTTGAGGAGCGTTGTTCGCCGCTGTGAGTCGGTGGACAATCTTTCCCGCATCCTTAATTTACCATGAAAAAGTGCCCGCTTCAAAGTCGTTCAACCCTTCGCTAAAAAAAGCGAACGTCAAACAGGGCGCGATTTACTAGTCTCACGCCCATTTCTGAAGATAGAGTGATAGAAAATTTCTATCACATATGAGTTAAACTCTTATTTTTCACGTTATTCATTTACAGACACTTGGGTTCTGAAGTTTTAACCGATCAATTTCCTTCCCCAGCTCGATTCGGCGATGTTTTAACGCAAACAGTTCCGCACTCATCTGGTCTGTTGCCCTACCGTTCAATTCCCGGATTTGACGGTACAGATAGAGAATTCGGCGGTTCACGGATACAAATTGTTCTTGAAGTGCTCGCTCTGTCTCCTGTCCGTGTTTGTCAGTCCCGCCAGTCAATCCGGCCAGCTTCAGTCTAATCTCTTCCTGCCATTCAGAATCACGAAGTCTTTTTGCCAGTAAATACAGATCCAGACAATCATCAATTTGCGTATTCTTCATCCTTGTGAACATTTAAAATACCCCTTCTTATCTTCATTCCGGAATTAGCACGGTGCTGCTTTTTCATCGCCCGTTGCTGAAACTTCATAGGGCCGGTCCCTCCGCCTCTCTCGATAAGAATGATCCGGCATCTTTTCAAAATGAAAAGCGGCATTTTTCCGTAAGATTTGGAAAAATAACCGCTGTAGCCGTCCGCATTATTTTTCTTATCTCTCAGAATAGATCTGCTGGAATTAACACCATGCACATAAATGTGTTGGTTGTCGGGTTTCATAGGGCCAGTCCCTCCACCACTCTCGATAAGATTATTTTATTGTTTAAAACTTAACGCATTTGATTAAGTTTGTCAATAGATTAATCGTTAGTTTTCTTATCGGATTTTATTGGTCTCTGTTTTGATAACGGAGCCGGCGATAAAGTCGCTCGTGCCCTATTGTACATATTGACCATCCGCTTCGCTATCGGCACCATCTTCCGCCCTTCTTCAGTCAGACGAACATGCTGGTTGCTGCGATCAAAAAGCGTGACATTCAACTCCCTTTCCAGAGCTTGAATACGTGAAGTCACTGAAGGCTGCGAAAGAAAGAGCTGCCTGGACGCGGCGTGATAGCTGAGGCATTTCGCGACCATCAAGAAGGTTTTTAATTGATCAATGGTCATGACTTATCACGATCCTTTTTTTGCCTTCCCAGATTCGAAAACTGCACCTGTCTGACGCGTCGTTTTATGAACGAAATGTCACAAACATTGGTTGGTTTAGATTTTACGACCTTCAAAAGAAGTCGTCAATGATTATTCATATTATATTTATATGTTTTATGTGTTATAGGGCGATTTCATGTCCAAACGGTGGCGGATTGAGGAAAACCCGTGCAGCAGAAGAATGAGAATTGAACTTTCACGTTGCCAAAGTGTTCATGAAACAGGCGAAAATAATACAGGAAACGAAAAACGGCCGCTCCCTTTATTCGGGGGGCGACCGTTTTGTTTTAACGACTCAGCCGATACGGCGATTTTTCTCTCTGATCTGACCAAGCTCAGCTTCCAGCTCCAGACGGCGCTGTTTGAGCGCATACAGTTCATTTTTCATCGATTCGGTGAGGGCGGCATTGCGCTGGCGCAATTGCTGATACAAACCGAGGATTCGGCGATTGACATAGCCAAGCTGCACACGCAGATCACTTAATCGCCGACGTTCGAGATCAGCATTTTCTTTGATAAAAGCAGCCAGATTCTCTTTGATCTCCTTTTGCCAGGCATGATCATTCATTTTCGCGGCGAAGAGGTACAGGTCCAGATAGTCATCGATTTTGGCATTCATCAGATGATTCATCACGTATTGCATCCTCCTTTTGTCTGCTTGATCTTTTTTCGTACGCACTCGTTGCCGATAGCGACAGGTGTCTGAGAATGCGACCATCTCTAACCGCAATTCTGACGAAAAAAATGTATTTGTCCATCATACGATAAGAATCGGAAAATAGTTACCTTTCACAATCATTTGAAAAATAAACAGGCAAATGACCCTGATCACCGATTCTCATCATTTTCGTCAGCCTCCATGAATTTTTTCTTATTTTAACGTGAACTGCATGATCTGTCAAAATATACTTCTTATCTAGTGAATTGAATGCGTTCGAAGCGCGCGCACGGCTTCCCGGTATATATGAAGAATATTTTCGGCATACGGGAGGAGCGCTTTCCCCTGATCGGACAGAGCAATTTTTCGTCCTTTACGAATAAACAGCGAAGCATTTAATTCTTTCTCAAGCATTTGAATCCGCATGCTCACTGAAGGTTGCGTGAGAAAAAGTTTACGCGAAGCATGGCGAAAACCATTATGCCTGACTACAGCAAGAAAGGTCTCGATTTGTTCAATGCTCATCGTACATCGCCTCTTTCTGTCATTTCAATGGATGTTCCGAAATGCCATGTTTTTTATCTGAGCATTTTCTATTTGGAGCGTCGAGCAATGAAGATCCATAATTCAAAAAAATTAACGGTAGGAAGCTGATCTCAGCACTTTTTTAGCCAGTTCTTTCTGATTGATAAACGACTGTATTTCCGTTTCTTCCTTTGCTGTTAAACTAACAAACTGAATCCCGTAATCCACTGTGTCACAGTCGTGTTTCATTTCCTTGCGCATGACGCTCCCCCTGACTCTGATCAGGGTACCATCCTTTTTTTTGAACGACAGGATTAAAAGCACTTTCTCTCTGATTGGAAAATTAATGGAGCATCTGATCTTCATTCCGCTCTGGCTGATATCGCACATTTCGACATCAAATGATTTATTGTTCAGGCGTTGCAGCGCCTGATCTCCGAAATCAATGACCCGCACCGTGCATTTCTGGTCTTCCAGTTTAAGACGATAATGACGTCGCTTTTCTTTGCTGTTCATACCGATCACTTTTTCTGCGGCATTTGCTTTTTCTCTGAGTTCCGTGATCAGTTCGTGATTCTTTTGTAAATTTCTACGATAATGAATGATAAACGCGCCAAGCACAGCCGCCCAAAACAGTCCTTCAATGATTACACCTGTCATCAGAATTGTATTGTCAGACATGCTCATCACTCCTCGATATCTTCGATATGTGCTGCGGCTTCCCGAGCGCGTATCCCTGAGCATAGAGAACGCCCAGTCTTTGCGCGCAGCCAATATCATTCGCTGTCTCCAATCCTTCAAAGATCAGTTTGACATTAAACTGGTGACAGTAATGCACAAGAAACATGACATAGGCTTGCTTCTTTCTGGAACGGAGCAGATCGACTGAAAAATAGCGATCAAGTTTAATGTAATCCGTGTCGATTTCGATGGTTCGGTTAATATCGTCCGAACCCTTGCCAAAATCGTCCACAGCAATCATAATACCCATTTGCTGCAGAAATCGGAGTGTATCTGACATTGAATTGAAATCGGTTATTTTCTCGTGCTCAACAATTTCCAGAACGATCTGGCCAGCGGGAAGAGCATAACGTTCAATCATCTGGAGCATAAAAGAGGAAAAATCTTCATGCATGATCGTTGACGGATACACATTCAGAAACAGCTTCCTGCCCTTTTTTACGGGCCCATGACGCGCAAACATATGTATGGCTTTTTGTATCGAATGGACATCAAGTTCGAAAAGCCGATTTTTCCGAATCGCCGCTGTGTAGGCATTTTTCGGATCACGAAAGTTTTTGGAGCGAAAGAGTGCCTCATAACCTTCAACCTCTGAAGTCTGCAAATTAACAATTGGCTGATAATGATGAAAAAAACGCTCACTTTGGAGTAAACGAAAAAACCACATGATTCCTCGCCTCTTTGTTCAACAAAACGACGCACCGAATAAATGTGGAAGTCAGGCATGATTGTATCCGCTTCCATTCGGCAACCCGGCCGCCATAGTTCCTCACCTTAGGCCCGTAGCTTTGCGACCCTACTTTTCAATAGGAGTGCCATTTCGATTGAATAGATTTAGTGTATGTACATTCTTACATAGTAGTTCTTAAGATTCAAGTTCTTTAGACCTATTTTATCTCGATATAAAACTTTTCTATCAGAAAATCAGAGAAAATAAGTTCAAAAATTGTAAAAATAGAGTATCAAAATTCAAATTCATAAGGATGGAAAACAAATACAGGGGATGCACCTCAGAGCTTCCGATAGGGATTTAAAAATCTGATTCTGCGTGCATTGTCGGGAAAACAGCATTTGCGAGGTTTCGCCAGTCTTCGCCAGAACGCCCAGCCAGGCAACTGCTTTGTTGCTGAGAGCGGGACTTTTTCACTATGGACTGGCTTATTTGTTTGTTTGTGAAAGATACAGACTGCTTACATAACTTTGCTTGCTGAAGGATTCAAAAGGGCTTAGATAACCTGGCTTTGCCAAGCCTCTGGCGAAGGCAAAGACGCCGTCGCACTTAAAGTGTAAATTCAAGAGTACAAAAAAAGAAACACGGCAGGTCCGTGTTCATTGGGGAGGATCGGTTTTCATTTTTTTCATGATATCAAGCATTTCGTCCGAAAGTGCACTGCTTGCCGCATCGCTGTTTTCTTTTTGGATAGCCTCATAAATTTCGCCACGATTGACGTCAATTTCCCGTGGTGCCGAAATGCCCAACTTGACCTGGTCACCGGAGACCGCAACGACTTTCACTTCAATGGTATCGCCGATTTGAATCGATTCACCTTTTTTTCGCGTCAGAATAAGCATCGGTCACACCTTCTTTTCCTGAAGGTTTGCGTTAATCGGCGTCCGGAGTGAATAACCGGATCGCTCCGGAATATATTGTTTGCCGATTCTGTCCTTAATATTAATAATGATCGGTGCTCTAAGATTAACCGTTGACTGCGAAAAAGGCTGCCGCACACTGACAATGACCCAGACCGTCACATCCTCGTGCGACTGAATATGTAACTGATCAATAAAATGATCGGGAAGATCAACACTGTAGTCCTTAAAATAAAAAAACGGAGAAGTAATGATGAACGCAACATGTGCTTCATTCACTGACTGGAGAACGGAAAACAGTTCGCCAAACGGCTGAATGACATACTGTTTATTCTGCACAAAACCGGGAATGCCGGATGAAAACCGAACAATATCCGTTTCTGTGATTTCCTGTTTTCCAAAATACTTCGTCTGAATCATCATTTTGTCGCGACTATCCTTTCTCATCCACATACAATCCGACTGCCTGAATGTCAAGCGAAGGATAACGTTCCATCGAAATCGTCACCTGTCCGGGTTGAAAGGCATATTCGGGAGCCTGCGGTTCTGCGCGTACAATCGGCTTGTGTGTCTGCCAGTTAATCTTAAGACTTCCAGGCACAACATCATAGCGAACGGCCTGAAAAAGCGGGGTACTGCCTGTTTCATAGTGAGTACCGATCACACTTAATTCTACATGGTCAGCCGCCTGCTTGGCAATTAAATTTTTCCCTTTATTACGTTCGATATGCAAAAGCTCATTTCCGTCTCTTGCCCGTCGCGCAATTCCTTCCAGAACCGCCTGTTTTCCAGCATCTGCTGCTTCTGCAACACGTACTCGAGCCGATTTCAGATTAAGATTATGCCATGCTTCTGTCTGATCAATTCGAACCTGTGCAGGCTTGCGCTCAACGGTCATCTCCGCTTTGGGCTGCTCAATCGTCTGCGTCGCCTTCGGCTGATGGATCGTCAGCGCAGCCTTCTGTGTCTGGATTGAAATTCTGCCGAATACTTGATGCATCTCCAGATGAGGATCTGTACTCATCATAATATCACCATCTCACATGAGACCCTGCCGCGCACCATTATTGTAAGAAGTCGACAAGCGAGGTCTGTATGATTCTTGCACCGACGGAAAGGGACGCGTTAAACACATTCTGCTGTTGATTGAGGTTAACCAGTGTCTCTGCATAATCTGCATCCTCATTGCTGGACATTACTTTGGTGGCCACCGTTTTCTGCTGGTCCAGACGGCTGCTGATCAGTTCAACGCGGTTCGTTTTGGCACCCAGATCTGCCTGCGCATTGATGATCTCAGTTAAATGCGTGTCAATTGTATCCAGATAACCGCTAATCTGACTTTCATCCGCCGTTCCGGATTCTAAATCAGATTTTAAATTATTCAAATCATTAAACAACCCTTCCGTAAACACCGTATTGGGGTCAACATTGATGGTCATTTGAACACCGTCATTAACTGCTACGCTGTAATCGGGATTGGCCAGAGCTTCAGCATTTGCCGTAATCGTTCCGTCTGCTTCTTCCGTCAATAAAGGCTGATCGGAATTACTGCCGCTGAAAATATATTGATTGCCAACCTTCGTGTTCCCTAAAGTCACCAGCTGCTGCGTCAGCTGATCAACTTCCGTGGCGATCGCCTTCCGTTCATCTGCAGTCTGTGTGCCATTGCTTGCCTCATTCGTCAGTTCACGGATCTTCGTCAGCACATCATTCGCCTGCTGCAGCGCGTCATCGGAACTGTCCAGCCATTTAGTGGCGCTGGTTACATTTCTCTTATATTGCTCGACATGACTGACATCAGTGCGATAGGCAACGCCCATGGAGGCAACAATCGGATCCTGAGACGGCCGGCTGATCTTCTTTCCGGTCGACAGCTGATTCTGATAATCAGAAATTTTACTGTATCCATTCGAAATATCCTGCAAAATATTGTTACTCATCATTCCCTGTGTCACACGCATCAATGATCAGCTCCCCATCTTATTGATCAGCGTATCCAGCAGCGAGTCAAGTGTGGTGACCACTCTCGCTGAAGCGCTGTACGTATGCTGAAACTGGATTAAGTTCGTTAATTCCTCATCTGTTGACACGCCGCTGACGGACATGCGCCGATTCTGCGCTGCCTCAAGTGTTGTCTCGGAATTGCTCTTGAATTGATTGGCCGATTGAGCATTAACGCCGATTTGCCCGACAAGACTCTCCAAATATTTTTTCAGTGTAACCGGGTCATCCCCATTGCCGTCAACATCGTAAGTATTGCTTGCAATCACATCCGCCATCGCGGTCGCTCCGCTGTTGTCGCCGGTCGGTGAACCGTTCTTGTTTGCCGTAATGTCATTGCCTGTCAGATCTTCATTAACATGAATATTGGCCGCGGTGACGGAACCGCCTTCACCCTGGAAAAATTCTGTGATTCCCGAAGAGACTGATCCTTCAGTAGTTGCATAGGCGTTATTAAATTCTGCAGCCAGTGTACTCGCCATATTGTCCAAACTCTTCAGCACACTTGGATAGTCCGTTGTATAAGCGTCAACCAGCCCCTGAAGTTTGCCGGAGAAACCGGTGAGCGATTGGCCCGCCATTGAAATGGTGACTGAAGGGCTCGTTGTATCTGCCCCTGTGATCTCCGGATCATCCAGATGCGTTGTCGTCAGGTTAGCACCATCCACCAATTGCGCAGGCGGATCATAAGAAGCCCCATCACCATTAACAATCTCAATGGAATACTTGCCCTCAGCGAGTTTCGAAGGATTGCCACCGCTTTTGTCAGTCGATACTTTGACGTTCACGATTTCCGACAATTTATCAACCAGTGCATCGCGTTTATCATATAAATCATTTGGAAGCTCTCCGTTGGCCTCCTGCTTTTCGATTTCCTGATTTAACGTGTTAATCTGATCCGCATACTGGTTCACCAGATCAACATTTTCCGTGATCTGACTGTTCAGGTTGTCCTGCACCTTGCCAAGCGACTGCGAAATATAATTGAACGTGTCCGCCAGTGCAGCTCCCTTTTGCAGCACAACCGTACCTGTTGAATCTGTGTCACTTCCAAGATCCTGAAGTGCGCTCCAGAAATCGTCAAGCGTCGCTGAAATTCCCGTATCCGTCGGTTCATTAATGATATCTTCCATCTGACTGTATGCATCGCTGATGGTGCTCCAATAGCCATTCAGATTCGTATTGTCCCGGACCTGAAGATCCACGAACTGATCACGGATCCGGGTAATGGATTCATCAATCACACCTGTTCCGATTTGACCTGCTCCTCTTGCAGCATTGATACCAATGCTTGGATAAGGCAGCCATGTCGCCAGATTAACGCGCTGGCGGGAATAACCGTCGGTGTTTGCATTGGATATATTGTGACCTGTTGTCTGAATGGACGTCTGCGTCACTTGCAGCGCCCGCTGCATCATATTTAAACTTGAAAAAATCGGAATCACCGATCAGCACCTCCGCCTGATTATGTTCGTGAATCAATGCGTCCGCCAAAGCCTGGAGACGCCGCATGCTCATGTCTTGGATTATCATAATTGCCCAGCTTTTTTTTCGGTCCGAACAGGCTGAGATTGAGTCTGACCCATATCAGCGAATCGTGCAGCAACTGCTGATTCAGGGTATTTGCCTGTTTCAATGCATAAACGCGGCTCGCCAGCGCTAAATAAATAGTCTGCCATTCCTCGCGTTCTTTTGCGTCCATCACCGCCTGTGACCACTCAGTGAACGTTGCATTTGCGTGCGATGAACCAAGATCTTCCTGAATCACAGCTGAACGCTCTTCTTCAAGCCGGCGCAATCGGTCAACAAGTACCGTCTCTTCCCTGGTCATTCTGTCGACTGACTGCACATCACCGTTTTTTATTGCTTCCTTTTTTAAATCGGCAAGTCTGAGCAACGCATCATGTTCCTCGGTCATCGTTTTCAGTATTGATTTCATGTGTGCAACGGTCATGCCTGCTCACCTCTCATTGCCTGTTCCAATAGTGGTACATTTTTTCCGCAATGTTCTGAGCCGGAACCTCATAAGTTCCGTTCTCAATCTGCGACTTCAGCTGCTCTATTTTTTCATTCCGTGTTTCATCGAATTTATGGGACCCCTGAAGCCTTTTCGCGGCCGTTGATATTTCAAGTCTGTCATCTGTCTTCGCTGGTTTTGCAGGCTGTTCACCTGAACCGGCTGCTGTCTGGTAGGCACTTGAGTAGGCCTGTACAGATCCGTATCCACTGATTTTCAATATACTCACCTCATCTCCAGAGGATTATGCTTTCCACATTTTATATCGGCATCTGCGGAAAATTATTTAATTCCGCCGCACGTGCCTTTCCGTATGGTATGTCTTTCCTCTGATTTCCTCAATGATTTTCTTTTGTCTCCGGTTACTTTCAATGTCCCGTTCTAATTTTCCTCTGCAATCGTCGCACAGTGTCCCTGTTTGAATTAATTTCCCGCATGAACGGCATGGATAACCAAGATTCGGAAACACGGTCGTTTCGAGACGTCCCTCACGAATCCATTGATAGATCAACTCGGTTTTGACACCGGTTGCTTCGTGAACCTGTGGCACCGTGGCGGTCCTGTTCTCCTGCCGGCGTATAAATTTATAAACGATTTCAAACATTTTTTCCTGTTCTTTCAGGCAATCAGGACAATAAGGAGAGGAAACACGGACGAACAGCCGACCGCATCCTTTACAATTTTCGAGTTCTGGCAACGGGATTCCTCCTCATCTGTAAAACATTCTGCTGTAATCTGAATCTGACTTTATTATCGGTATGGAATCGGTAAGTTTTAGGCAAACAGTTTACCTATTCGTCATCTGGAAGAATCACTTCATGTGCCGAACAAACCTGACCATATGAAAAAATCAGTTGTTATGCGCACGGGCGACTCATTCGTAAAAAATGCGGGCCTTTTCACCGTGAGAAACGAAAACTTCGTACTGAATGATCTTAAATCAAGTTTATCCGCATAACCGGCATTGAAAGGAGCGGGCAGAATTCATAACTATAGGCCGCTCGCTCTTATTAAAGCACGGGAATAGATGGAAAAACAAGCAATCAGCTACTGCAGCACACTAAATTTATGATATTCACAAAGCTGAACGCAGGGATCGGGATCGAACATGGGGCGGAAACCAGGGCGAGCTCGTACATTATCGGTCTGTTTCTGAATTGTATCGGTCTGTTTTGGGAGTTTATCGGTCTGTTCCTTAATTGTATCGGTCTCTTTGCATATTGTATCGGTCTGTTTCCCATGACCGCCGGCTCTGTACTGACTCGCGCACCGAAAAACAGGCACCGCCCTCAATGAAGAAGGCAGCGCCTGCTAATGTTGAAGCTCGATGTGTCTACCGAATCCACCATAATTGGCCAATCATGGAAAGATTTTAGTTTTCAGCCGTGAATCAAGGTAAGCGAATCGACGCTTAAGGGATGGGCTGGAATCAATGTGTGCGCAGCCAGACGCATGGTTACACCCGTCGTATAGATATCATCAATGAGCAGTATTTTTTTATTTTCCAGCAGATGGATGCACTCTTTGTTTAATTGAAATGGAGATTCACGGGAGGCCAGACGCTGACGTCGATTTTTCTTGCTCTGCTTCATTTCGTGCTTCTCGCGCACAAGCCCCTGCACAATGGGGGGCCCAATCAGTTCGGCGAGCACTTCTGCCTGGTTGAAGCCGCGTTCCCGAAGCCGATGCGCGCTCACGGGAATGGGGATGATCACAAATTGTGAGCTGTCCGTCATGAAAAGCCTCTGCCGCCAGGTACTTCCTTTCTTCACGATCCGGTGAAAGGCACATCTCAGGTCACATGCAAAGCCGGCCGCCAAAGCAGTGTCTCCACGAAATTTAAAGCGCGTGATCATTTCCTTAATCAATGGATTATAACTGAACAATGCATTATTCGTCCCATATAGACCATTTCGTCCACTATGCTTCCACCAGATGCAATCCTGGCAAATGTGATGTTTAACGGCGGTCGACTCAAGCAGAGAAAGATCCCGCCCACAGCATCGGCAGCATGCATCCGGCGCAATCGCGGCCAGACGTCCGCGGCATGTATCACAGAAGGACGGTGTATCATCTAAAACGAACACGGTTTGAAAAGTCAGGGGTTTTAAAAAATCAGCTCCGCAAAATAAACAGCGCATTCTACTTAAATCCTCCGGCACGGTTCATCTGCTCAATCTGTCTGCGTGCACGAATCATGGCCAGCGTTTTTCCATTATGAAAAAAGACAACGTCACCCCTGGGACAATCACCAGATCGACCGACGCGCCCGGAAATCTGAACAAGCGCACGATCATCGAATACCCGATCATCAGCGCCGAATACAGCGACTTCAACACCAGGAACCGTTACCCCGCGTTCAAGAATCGTTGTGGTCACAAGAGCGGCCAACCTGCCCTCGCGAAAATCGGCCAGCTTCTCATGGCGATGCGGATCGTCAGCATGAACTCCGGCAATACGCGTGTACCCGGAACGCTGCAGAAGTTCCGTCAGTTCATGAACGAGCGCTATGGACGGAACAAAGATAAACGCCTGCCGTTTCTGCGTGATTCTCTCTCTTAGCCAAAGACTGAGCGGATAAGGAAGCCAGCCCTTGCATGCAGCGTGCGCCCCGTTCCCGATCCATTGAAAGCGTGGAACGGGAAGCGGATAACCGTGATAGCGGCGCGCAAGCATGACGCCACGCAGTTTTCCTGATAAGTACGCATTTTTCAGAATGTCCGGAGGTGTTGCTGTCAAAAAGATAAAAGGCGCGTTCGGTTTTGCGGCTTTCCGTACAGCATAGTCAAGCATCGCATCAAAATGATAAGGAAATGCATCCACTTCATCGATGAAAACGCAGTCAAATCGATTGGCACTACGAATCAGCTGATGTGCGGTTGAGATTACCAGCGGCGCATCGGGAATCGTTTCCTTACTGCCAGCATAAAGCCCACTGACTGGGATATCCGGAAATGCCGCACGGATACGCGGCAATAATTCACGCACCACATCCGTTCGTGGCGTGGCCAGAACCACCCGATGCCCTTTTTTCAGCTGTTGTTCCAGTGCCGAATAAATGATTTCGGTTTTGCCTGCTCCGGCAACCGCCCAGATCAGAAAAGATTCGCGCGCTTCAAGAGCCTGAAGCAACGCCTCCGCGGCTTTCTGCTGATCAGAGGACAAGCTGCCCTTCCAGTGGCACAGCGGCCGCCCGATTAAGACATCTTCAGGCAGTCTCAGTTCCGGCACAGGGCCGCACCATGTGACCAGTTTTGTGCATGCACGCACAATGCCCATTGTCAGGCAATGCCGGCAGTAAACACATTTGCTCCCGCATCTGGCACAGCTACAGACAGCAAATGACTCCTGTTCACGGTTGCCGCAGCGGACACACAACCATTTTTTCTTTCCAGTTAATAGATCAAAAATGTTTTCATTCAAGGGGATGATGCCGTGGCGGACGGAGACATAACCGGCATTCACGTATTCCTTAAGACGCTTTTCGGGAAACGGGAGCTCTTCAGCGCGAAACTCCCGCCCATGCAGCGCATGCTGCACTTCCGTAAAATCATTTGGTGTGGGTACGGATTTACGGGAAAGCAAAAGCATAGGCATACCTACCTTCTTTCGGAGAATGAGTGAGGACTTTTTAAAAACAAAAAAGGGGCAAGAATTGAGGATTTTGCATGTCGAAAAAAACAGCGTACATAAAAATGAGGAAAATCAAGCACATTGAGAGAAAATTGTACTCTTAGTTACTATTCGACATCTGCTGCTTGAATCCTTCAAAAATCATGTGAATTTTTATTTCAGCATTAGAAACTTGGCTTTGCCAGGCCTTTGACACGGGCGAAGCCGCCGCACTTATAATCCTATTAAAAAACCGCGTGGTCTGCACGCGGTTCATCATGACTTGATTTAATATATTTTTACCCAGCCGTTCTTAATCGCTTCAACTACAGCCTGGGTGCGATCCTCAACACTCATTTTCTGTAAAATGTTGCTGACGTGGTTCTTCACTGTTTTTTCACTGATATACAAATATTCGCCGATTGCCCGGTTGCTTTTTCCATCCGCCATCAGCTGCAATACTTCGCATTCGCGATGAGTCAGAATGTGCAGGGGCGGACGGTACTCCAGATCCCGAAATCCGGAAAGTTCAGTGGAGTACCCTTGTGTCGCCAGTCTCCGAAATTCATTGACTAAATTGTGTGTCACTTTCGGGTGTATGTATGCGCCGCCCTGTGCAACGATCCGCACAGCATCAATCATTGAATCTGCATCCATCTCTTTGAGCAGATAGCCGAGCGCACCCGATTTGAGCACGTGGGTCACATAGCTTTCATCATCGTGGATTGAAAGGATGATCACCTTCAGGCCGGGATGATTTTTAATCAGCTGCCTTGTTGCTTCAACGCCATTTAATTTTGGCATATTGATATCCATAAGCACGACATCAGGATTGGATTCCTCAATTAATTTTTCTGCAGTACTTCCATCATCGCCTTCAGCAACGACTTCAAAATCGGTTTCCATATCCAATATTCTTTTTACGCCTTCCCGAAAAAGACGATGGTCATCAATCAGTGCAATCGTTGTCACTTTAGGCCGAACATTTGTCACAATTCTCTGCTGTCTGACAAGCGTCACCGCTGATCCCGTGCCGCAGCAGTTTTTCACCTCTCTTTTTTTCTGTCGATGCAGACAGCGTCCGGGATTGACCCTGTCTGCCTTTCTCGTTGCCGCATTATTCAAGTATGTCTTCACTCTGAAGCGGGATATGAACCAGCACTTTGGTCCCCTTCCCCATTGCCGAGTGGATCATCAGCTCACCGTTCAGCAATTCGGTTCGCTCCCTCATGCCAACCAGGCCATAGCTGCCTTCTTTTGTCTCTGTCATGTCGAAGCCAATTCCATCATCCTTAACAAGAATCAGTACTTTATCTTTTCGGTATTCAATCCTTATGTTGATGACCGACGGTTTCGCATGGATGCATGCATTCTGCACCGCTTCCTGCACTAACCGGAATAATGCGGCTTCAATTCTCGATTGCAGCCGTTTATCTTCTCCGACACAGTTAAAGTTGATGTGTACAGAAGGATAGTCACCATTTACGCGATGAAGATATTTCTGCAGCGTTGGAACAAGTCCGAGATCATCCAGGCTCATTGGGCGCAAGTCGTAGATAATTCTGCGTACCTCGGCAAGTGCTCCCTGAACCATTACCCGATACTTCTGCAATTCGGCATGTGAAGCTGCCATACCTTCTTTTTTGCCAACACGTTCAACAACATCCAGCCCCATCAGAACCTGTGCCAATGTCTGAGCCGGACCATCATGAATTTCACGCGACAGCCTCTTCCGTTCTTCTTCTAGTGCTTCGATTACCTTGAGCCCGAACGCGCGCTGCTCCCTTGCGCTTGCGATCACCTCGCCTACTTGTTTCAGGTCACTTGTCAGATAGTTCAGGACAACAGTCACTTGCCCGACCAATGTCTCTGCTTTCTGAATGGTGGCCTGCAATTGAACGAGGCGGCGTTCGAGCTCATTTCTTCTTTTTTTCATCTGCCGTTCCATCTCGCGCACGATGGACAGTTCATTCTGAATTGAATTCGCGTTCTCATAGGCATGGCGAATATCTTCCTCGCCATACCGGGTAAACGCCTTACTGATCTCGGCTAACTGTCCTCTCGATTTTCTTGCTTCAATCTCAAGTGTGTCGCTTCGATCAATAATTCCGTTCAATTCCTGTTTGACCAATTGGAGTTCTTTAACCAGTGCGTCATACTCTTTTCGTGATTCTTCGCCGATCTCGAAAATCTGAGTTTTACTGTCGCTCACATTATCAATCATATTATTGATAATCAGATCAAGATGCTTGACATCCAGATCAACAGGTTTACTGGCTGACATAATTTCCCTCCATCATAACTGTAGCCGAACTGTTTCAGACGTGCTACCCGCATTGTGCCTATCTGTGTATGGGTATTTCGCACTAATTAATAAAGAACAAATTTTCAAATGCGGAAGCCATTGCTCCTGTTCCACATTTTAAATCTAGCAAATTCGACATAGTGAAAAGTTAATGCTTATCTATACCCATTGTTGATGAACAAAAATCAGATAGCAAGTGTAAATGTTACCATGATGCGCTTCGCCGTCAAAGCGCTATGAATAAATATCCGATTATTTGGACCTATTTTAAGATGGATTTTCCATGTACTATAAGAAGTATAAGATTTTACAGCGTTGATACAACGATTAGCGCCATTTCATCATGAAGCCGTCTCAGGACACAAAAGCACGAAGCATCCGCGGTCGCTGAAGGCAAGTTTTCTAACACAAATTTGAAAAGATAAAAGATTTAGTGGAATTTAGTGTAAGTGCAACTATGCCTTCGCTTTCGCCGATGGCTCACCGATGGCAAGTTTTCTAACACAAATATGAAAAAATAAAAGATTTAGTGGAATTTAGTGTAAGTGCAACTATGCCTTCGCTTTCGCCGATGGCTCACCGAAGGCAAGTTTTCTAATATTCCAGTTTTTTCTCGCCTACGGACGAAACAGTCAATAGACCTGTCGAAAGTAAGTAAAAGTGGAAAATTGCACGTTTCTGGACCCTCGCGTCTTTTTCTGCCATCAACCCGAAGCACTTAACCGAAATGGGAAAGAGAGGGAACATTCATGACACTCATGACTTATCTTACCGTCCGATCTGTTGCCAAAGCAGAATCTGAGATTAAAAAATCACGCTTTATTTCCTCTGTATATCCCGTGGAGAGCGAAACAGAAGCGGTACAATGGATCGAAAGCGTTCGCAAGGAACACTGGAAAGCAAATCATAATTGCTTTGCCTATATCATAGGAAAGAAACAGGAAATTCAAAAAGCAAGCGACGACGGCGAACCTAGCGGTACGGCTGGTGCACCAATGCTTGAAGTACTGAAGCAACGCAGCATCTGCAACGTGCTTGTCATTATCACTCGCTATTTTGGCGGGACAAAACTGGGTACCGGTGGTTTAATCCGTGCATATGCCCATTCAACAAGTGCCGGGTTAAACAAGGCAGGGATCATCAGGCAAGTGCCTTCGGAACAATGGACTGTCACCGTTGACTACCATCAGAGCGGCATGCTGGAGAACAAGCTGCGTGAATCTCCTTATACCGTCAAGAGCATCGGCTACAGCGACAAAGTGACTTTTGATCTGTTAACAGACCAGAAGGATCACTCAGCGTTTATTGAATTCATGACCAATTTGACGAACGGTCAGGCAGAAATCGAAAAGAAACGCGAATTATATGTGCAGGAAGCGTTACCGTCCACAGGCGAAAACTGACTGGCCCGTAAATTTACGGAGACACAAGAAACAGATATATACAATTATTTTGCGAATTTTGCCGAAAATACACTGAATTACATTGATGGAACAGACGGACTTCGATAAAATAAGACTATTGCCTGTGAATATGACCAACGGTCTATTAATTAAGCAACGGTCGGATTGTTTTATAAGAAAACTTGGCTTTACCAAGTCTCTGGCGAAGGCAAAGAGGCCACCGCACTTATACTATAATCCGCTGAAGACTTTAAACTTTTTTAATAATATTAGAAAAACCGGGCAAAAAGCTCCCGGTCCTATTTTCACAGAGCGTACTTTCACAGGACGTGATGGCTTTCGCGTTGCATACAGGACGTATGCGACCTTAGCGAAATTTCCTTACATTGTTAGTAGAAGTTTCTTTTACAACCAGCGAGAGTTCCTTCTCTATCATGATTTATTGATTTATGCCTGTTGGATGCATATCGCTGGCGGTCTTGCATCTCGGCTTTGATGCACAGACGTGATACTTTTTTTGGTTTATTATTGAGTAATCATATACTTTCTAAAAAACTGGCGCCTATCTGTGAAAGACTAAAAACCCGGAGGAGAATACGTCAAAGATGGCACTAAGCAGAACAGAGACTCGAAAAAGCAAAAAACATACTAAGCGGAAAATAATCGTCTGGATTGTTATATCGGTATTTCTCCTGCTGGTCGGGAGTGGCGCGGCATATGGATATTATTTATCAAAAAAGCTCGAAAATGTAACTTCAAATGCGCAAAATAAACTGGCACGTGGCAGCAAGTCAGATCTTCGCGCGGAAAAAGTAGATCCGGTTAAGGATGATTTTTCTATCCTGTTTATCGGAATCGACAAACGAAAAAACGAGCCGAGCCGTTCCGATGCACTTGTGCTCGCAACCTTTAATCATGAGTCCAATCAGGTGCATATGGTCAGCATTCCTCGTGATTCCAAAGTACAGATCGTTGATCCAACCCGCACACATGATTACGGCTTTTCCAAAATCACGCATGCGCATGCGTATGGTGACGCAAACAATAATCAGGGTGCTGACTATACAATCGCCACGGTTGAAAATCTCTTTAAAGTACCGGTGGATTATTATGTTCAAGTCGACTTCAAGGCATTTATAAAAATTATTAATGCACTTGGCGGTGTTGAGATGGACGTTCCGGTAAAACTGGTGACGCAGAACAGCAACGATAAGAAGGGTAAGGATGCCGTTGTACTTGAACCGGGCAAACAGCTGCTCAACGGTGAGCAGGCACTTGCACTGGTCCGCAACCGAAAATCTCCAGGATCAGGCGGTGATTTCGGACGCGGAAAACGTCAGATGGCCATGATCGAGGCGATCGTTAAAAAGAGTGCAACTTTGTCCTCAGTGACCAAGTACAGCAAGGTTATTGATTCGCTTGACAATAATTTTGAAACCAATCTGACTTTTGGGCAATTGCTCAGCCTGCGCCGCTATGCCGGCTCACTATCCAAGATCGATTCACTGCAATTGAAAGGTACCGACGACATGAGTTCCGGTGTCTATTATTATGCGCTTGACGAAGATTATTTGAATCAAGTGCGGGATGAACTGAAACAGCAATTAAATTATTCAACAGCTTCCGAGAGCAGTGATGATGGGGAAAGCAGCAGTACGGCACCAGCAACTGCGGATGAAGATTCTTCAGGTATCGTAAATGATTCATCCGGCAGCGCAAGCAATCAATGAAAAAGGAATCACCATTAAAAATGGATGACGCCCAGTCTTTGGTGAGCGCGAAGACGCCGTCGCACATTCACAAAATTTATCTGAATTCTATCTTGTAAAAAAAGTATCTGATCTAAAGCAAGTGCATTTAGATCAGGTGCTTTTTTATTCACTGTACGTGATCGTGATTATCCGCTCAGCGATTGTATAGAAAAAGCCTGCTCAATATCAGACTTTCTTTCATTTGCACTGATATATTTACACGGATAATAATCGGTTAATCGGCAAACACGTAAATACAAATGATCATCGATGACAATGTATGGCTCCTGATCAATCCTGATGAGAGCCTTTTTCTTAAAATGTCGTTTATGGCAGATAATGAAAAGTTCATCTGTCTTATACCAGACGGCTCTTTTTCGATCCAGAAATTTAATCATGACAACCTTTTTTCTCATTGTAACTTCCTCCCCTGATTCTTCTGTACTTGAAGCCGTCATCATGGGGCTACTTAATTATCCATAATCTTTTCTTACATTAATTAAATTGACTGTATCCATGCACTTCAAACATATTTTTGCATATAATAATTATTTAACGGGAAAAACGCTTAAAAGTTTGTGGCATAACCAGCATTCTCGGCCATTTCAATAATACTCCCCATTGTGCGCGCTCATGTTTTTTGCTGCAGTTAAGCTCCACTGTTGTTTTTTCGTCTTACGTGACGGTCTTCATCTTTCACAAAAAGGGAGATTCTTCAGCCATTCTCTCATCCAAAGAGACCGTTTCAGTTATGCATTTATCACCCATAAAATGATCAGACTAAGGAAATAAGGCTTACTACTTACATCGGTGTTTTTTCCATATTTTACATTCACATATTGTTACAATTTTCACAATAACGAAAATGAATGCTTCTATCGAAAATAACAGGAAAACAGGGCTACGCCCGGTTCTTTGCCATCGATCCGCTCGTTTGCCGCGAGGAGTCCAGGAACCTCCACGGGCATGCCTGGTCCTTAATCTCCAGCCACATGTCATGGGTTCGTGTCTTTATGTTACTGAATCGGCGCTTCAGTAGTTGCTCACTTGCCATTGGCGCGCCGCGAGCTTCCTCGGGCAAACTGGAATCTGCGGGATCATGCTGGCACCTGATCAAAAGGAACGTTCCGCTGGCGCCAGCGCACTTTCGTGTCTGGTCTACACTCTTTTTATGCTTAGCTAAAATCTAAACTTTCTTATAGTACAAAAAAAACGGCTCATAAAGAACCGTTTCTTCAATATATATTTTCACTATTATTCGTTCATTAATTTCAGACAGTGAAAACATTCATTATTTGACTTTTGCCAGTCCCAGGATCCGCTTGTATGCATTAAGAAGCGGTTTGTAATTTGCGCTGACAAGCCCTACGCCTTCCACTACCAATTCAATGATCAGCATCACACTGATAATAATGATCAGCGAGCCGAGCAAAGTGGAGGTTGAGAACAGGATCGCGGCCAGCGCGAACATCGCACTCATGCCGTAAATGAGGACTACGGTCTGCCTCTGCGTAAATCCATAACGCAGCAGACAGTGATGCAAATGTGATTTGTCGGGTGCCGTCAGTGGCTTTCGATTGACCAGTCGGCGAATAATAGCGAACAGTGTATCTGAAATGGGAACTGCCAGAATGATGATCGGTACAACAAGAGAAAACAGGGTCACATTCTTAAATCCGAGCAGCGCAAGCACCGAAATGACATATCCGAGAAAATAACTGCCCGTATCGCCCATGAAAATCTTCGCCGGATGAAAATTGTAAGGAAGAAAGCCGAGCGCGCTGCCCAGTAAGAGTGTGCTGACTGTAAAGACGAACATATTGCCCTGGATCAGAGACAGTCCAGCCATCGTCAGCAGGACAATGCTTGAAACACCAACGGCAAGTCCGTCAAGACCGTCGATCAGATTGATCGCATTGGTAATGCCCATAATCCACAGCAGTGTGAGCGGAACACTGAGCCAATATAAATGCAGTACCCCATTGAACGGAAGATTGATGAAAGAAACCTGAATGCCGCTCTGCACAATAACCAGAGCAGCAAAAAAATGAGCAACAATCTTCACTTTTGGGGACAGAGAATACAGGTCATCCAGAACACCAGTCAAAATAATGATGACGCTGCCTATTAGAAGCGGCAGTGTAAAGCTGCTGTCCGGCCACAGGATCAGCATTCCTGCAAGAAAAGCCAGATAAATAGCCAGCCCGCCCATTCGCGGCATAATTGTCTGATGAACTTTGCGGGCGTTCGGAAGATCGGTCGCACCGATACGAATCGCTAATTTCCTGACAAGCGGCGTCAAAGCAACCGCAGCAAGAAAACAGATCAAGAATGTCACATAGACCATCTTTCAGTCCCGCCCTTATCAATAGATTCAGATTTGCGCTGCCAGATAAACACAGGCAGACTTGCAAACTTTCTTAATCGAAATTATACCACAATGTAAAGACAACGTGCCTAAAAACTTTACAATATTTTAACGGTCAACACAATCCGTTAAAATTAGTTTACAATATTGAATGGGCTGTTGATCAAAATCGGGATTTTTTTGATGATTCCAGGTCACTCTTTTTGCTGATGATCAACTGAAATAAACAACGCATATTCGAGAACTATATATCATATCTGCACGTTAAAGGATGGAATGGCAATGCATGAAAAAAAACAAGTAGGCACACTCTATATGAATGATTTTCAGACAAAGCGGGAATTCGCGGCCCTGTTTTCCCAAAATATGAACCGTCATCAACCCATGAATCTCTATTTTCTTAATGATCATGGATTTAATATTGCTCAAAAAGACCCGGAGTATAATGAAGTGCTGAACCGCGCGGACTATTTACTTAATGACGGGATCGGAATCAAGCTCGGCGCAAAATTGTGGGGAATCCGTCTCCGTGAGAATTTAAACGGTACGGATCTGATTCCCGTGCTTCTCGATCAATGTGCCAGAAATCACTGGTCGGTTTATCTGCTCGGTGCCGCGCCAAAGGTTGTCCGGGCAGCCGCGCAGAAACTATCAGAGAAGCACACGCATCTGCACATTGCCGGCATCCATGATGGCTATTTTGACTCAGACGAGCAAATCATCGCGGAAATTAATCAGTCCGGAGCCGACGTCCTGCTCGTGGGCATGGGCATGCCGCTTCAGGAAAAGTTTATTGACCGGAATACGCATGCGCTCGCTCCACTGGTACGTATCGCTGTTGGCGGTTTTTTCGATTTTGCCTCCGAGACAAAACCACGTGCACCTAAGCTGATGCGCCGTCTGAACCTGGAATGGCTGTTCCGAATGGCACTGGAACCGCAGCGGATGTGGAAGCGCAATGTTGTCGGCCATGCGCAATTTTTCGCAAAAGTACTTTGGCTGAAGTGGAGCAGCCGCCACTAAGATTCATTGCTCTGCCGTGACATGATATTTCGGTTACTGATGAGAAATGAGCGGAGAGATTTAGCAACAGTATTCATATCCCCCCCTTTTTTACAAGGTTAATGCTAGAATAATAGAGGATGAACTTACTGACGAAGGAAGGATCTGCATGGAACAGAATTTTTTTATTCAGAACCGGAAGAAACTGTATGAATCCCTTGAGGATCAATCGCTGACCGTTCTTTTTGCCGGCGAAGCGGCACACCAGTCCGCTGATGAAAGTTATCCGTTCTATCCGAACCGGAATTTTTATTACATGACCGGCATTGCAGAACCAAAGGTGATCTTTGCCGCGGCAAAATTTAATGGAAAAATTGAAGAAACACTGTTTATTGAACGTGCGGATCCGTGGATGGCGCGCTGGGTCGGTGAAACGATTACACCAAATGAGGCTCAGGAAGCTTCCGGCATTCAGAACATTGAATTGCTTGATAAGTTTGAGAGCTATGTACGCGGCCAGTTTGACAATCGTGTGTATCAGCATCTCTATGTCGATCTTGAGGCGAAATCATGGGAATTCACGGCAAAACCTTCGAATAAATTCGCATCCGAGGCTGCTGTTATCTACCCTTATTTAACCATTCATAATTTATATCCTGTTCTTTCACGTTTTCGAGTGGTCAAAACGGCTGAAGAAATTGACTTGATCCGCGAAGCTGGAAAAATTACTGCAGACGGAATTAAATATGTGCTTGCCAATGCAAAACCGGGCATGAAGGAGTATGAACTTGAAGCCTACTTCAACTTCGTTCTGAAGAGCCGCGGATGTACCGAATTTGCTTTTCCTACTATTCTCGCAAGCGGTTTTAACGGAACGGTGCTTCATTATTCGGCAAATACGGGAACAGCCGAAAACGGTGATCTTGTGCTTCTCGATCTTGGTGCCCAGTATCAACTGTACAATGGGGACATCAGTTATACATTCCCGATAAACGGCCGCTTTACCCCGCGCCAGAAAACCATTTATGACATCGTCCTGCGCTGCAATCAGGAAGTGACAAAAATGGCGAAGCCTGGGATTGCCTTTAAAGACCTGAACAACTTCACAATCCAGTTCTATACTGAAGAGCTGTCAAAAATCGGATTGATCAGAACGCCTGAGGAGTTGCGCAAATACTACTTCCACAGTGTCAGTCACTCACTTGGTCTGGATACTCACGATGTCGGCCCATATCGTGAGATGGAGCTCGTTCCCGGCGAAGTGATCACAAACGAACCCGGACTCTATATCCCTGAAGAAAGCATTGGCATTCGTATTGAAGATGATCTGCTGATTACAGACACAGGCGCAGAGGTATTAACAACCGGTCTGCCGCGCACTACGGAAGAAATAGAAAATTTCATGGCGGGCGGCCATTCTGATCTTTAATGGTCCGGGCAACGACTCATAATGAATCCTGTGCGGGTGCCTCAGAAGTCTTTTATGACGCTGAGACATCCTTTTTCTATTTCAAGAGAAGCAGCATATCTGCTTCGTTCTGACATATGATCTGCCCATCTGTTACAATGAAAACGACGCTAACGAAAAGGCGGGACCATGGATGAAAATACGTAAAATTGTCATTGCGCCTGATTCATTTAAGGAGAGCCTGACCGCCCTTGAAGCTGCTGAGGCGATCCGCGACGGCCTGAGACAAGTATGGCCGAATGCCGAGTATGTGCTTGTTCCGATGGCTGACGGCGGCGAAGGGACGGTGCGTGCCCTTGTTGACGCGCTTCACGGTGAAATCATCACCCAGACAGTAACCGGTCCGCTGGGCACCCCTACCGCAGCGTTCTATGGACTGATCAATCATGGACACACGGCCGTGATTGAAATGTCTGCGGCAGCGGGAATCGAGAAAACAGGCCCCGAATCCCGCGATCCGCTTCATGCAACCACATACGGTGTCGGTGAATTAATTCGCTCCGCATTGGATCATGGGGCAAACCATATAATTCTCGGATTAGGCGGCAGTGCGACGAATGATGGCGGATGCGGCATGGCACAGGCGCTTGGTGCCCGCCTTCTTGATAACGGTGGAAATGAATTGTCTGAAGGCGGAGCTTCGTTGATCCATCTGGAAACGATCGACTTATCGCGGATGGACCAGCGGTTGAATCATGTGCGTGTTGAGGCCGCTACGGACGTCACCAATCCTTTAACCGGACCTGAGGGCGCATCTGCAGTGTTCGGGCCGCAAAAAGGTGCAACCCCGGACATGGTTCGCCTGCTTGATCAGGCACTCACCCGCTTTGCACGGATTGTAGCGCGCGACTATCACATTGATATTAATTCCCCTCCAGGCAGCGGAGCAGCTGGTGGTCTTGGTGCAGGAGCCCTTTTCTTTTTAAAAAGCTCCATTCGGCCGGGCATTGACTTAGTCATTAAAGAATCTGGATTAGAACAAAAAATGGCGGATGCTGCACTGGTCATTACGGGTGAAGGAAAAATTGACGGGCAGACTGTTTTTGGGAAAACCCCTGTCGGAGTCGCACAATGCGCCAAAAGGGCACATCTTCCGGTTATTGCATTGGCAGGATCACTGGGGGAAGGCTGCGAGGCTGTATATGATCATGGCATAGACGCACTGCTGCCGATTGTTCCCGGTCCGGTTTCTCTTGATCAGGCACTGCACCATGCGCGATTTAATTTAATCCGAACGGCTGCGAATACCGCGCGTCTTTGGCAGCTTGCCGGCTACGGCCAATCATTTTAATTCACCTGGATACCTGCATGCAGGGTATCCAGGTGAACATTAGAAAACTTGGCTTTGCCGAACCTTTGGCACGGGCGAAGCCGCCGTTGCGCGGCCATGGACGGCCTAATGTCCGATAAGCCGCAGGACGCGGCGTTTTTTCGGACCGCTTATACTATGTTCCTTAAATTTTATATACTTTCTTATAGTAGAAACAAAAAAGGTGGTCCATCCGCCAATAAAAATGGCTTTGAGACACACCTTGATTACTGTTTATGATTTGTTCAGTCCCCATTGCTTGCTGACGTAATCGATCCAGATTTTTTGTCCGGAGGCATTCATTGTCTCCCCATCCTCTTTAACAACATCTGCTCTCTTCGCACCATCCGGCCAGTCGGACAGATAATCAAGCAACGGCAAGTCCTGCTTCCGAATAAAGGCACTTAATTCGTCAATGCGGTCATTCATATATGCCTTATTAGAAGAGTAGTTTGGCAGATTCACAAGAAATGATGCTTTAGGATAGGCATCGTTTACTTTTTTCTCCAGAATCAATGCCGCTGTCCGTGTATCAGCCGTACTTACCTGACGATCGTCATTGTAAACAAGCGGTGTAAAAATAACCAGATCCGGTTTTCCATCAGCACTTTGTACAAGATCCGCGATCTTAGCGCGATTCAGAGCAAGTGAAGTGGTTTTTCCCAAGTTTTTTGCAGTAACCTTAAAAAATGCTTCACCAAAGGTCTGATCAAGTCTTTGCTGAAGCAGAGGCGCAAGCTGCTCCTCATTGCTCGTTCCAAGCAAAGCAACACGTACCTGCCCATTTTCCCGATTGGCATTCTGCGCCGCACTGCGCAGTGCTTTCGGCAACTTTTTAATCCGATCTGAAAAACTCTGGCCGCTGCCCGTTTCGTCAATATTCGAGGCATCTATCTGTCCCTGCTGGCTTGCTTTTTTCACTTCATTCACTTTATGATTCCAGTACAGCCTGCCTCCGATCAAACTCGAAAGGCAAAGAATTGTGACGATAATAAGCCATATACGTTTCACATCTGCCCACCCTCAGTTTTCTGCATTATGTACGATGTATGATAAAAATAGATTCATACAATTACTATATCGATTAAGAGGGCCGGATGCAATCTGTTATCTGTCTTGTCTCACCGTTTTTTCTCAGTCACTCTCTGTGGCCTGCTTCTCTTCGCGAATCACCACAATGTTGACACGTCTGTTCATTGATTTATGTTCCGGTGTGTCATTCTTCACGACCGGACGATATTCACCGTAGCCGACAAAATGCATGCGTTCCGGTGAGAGACGGTCATTTTCAATCAGAAAGTTCATCACATTCTGGGCACGTAACCCGGACAACTCCCAGTTCGAATGGACGCCGCCGTCATCGTTACGAAATGGGGTATTATCGGTATGCCCCTCGACACTGATCTCGTTCGGCACATGATTCAGAATACTTCCAATACGTCCCAGAACCACTTTTGCACCCTTTTTCAGATCGGCCTTGCCAAGATCAAAAAGAATTTTTTCGCGGAAAGTCAGCTGTACACCTCGTTCTGTCTCCATTAACGAGACTTCCGGGTTCAGGTGATTCTCTTTGATATACGCGTTCAGCTGAATGTACAGCGCGTCCAGCTTCTTTTTGTCTTTTTGTTTTTCGGACTGGCTGATCGGCTGTGATTTTTCTGCCACAGGGACAGACGAAGACATTTTTCCTTTGTCTCCGTTGGAGTTGCCGATAACCTGAAGTATGGAATTCCCCTGAAAGGACGTTTTCAGGGATTCCATCAACGCATCGAATTTCTGATTCTCAACACTGCTTATTGAATACATCACGATAAAAAAGACAAGCAGCAATGTGATTAAATCTGAATAGGTAATCAGCCAGCGTTCCTGATTATGGCTCGGTTCCTCGGGCTTTGAATAACGCCTTCTCTTTCTCTCTTTCATGGCTGACCCGCTTCTTGGAACGCACGTCCGTTGTTGACATGGTTTGCTGATATGCCGCCAAGCTGTTCTTCAACAGTTCGGCGTTCTTCATCTGTCAGAAAGGCATAAAGCTTTTTCTTAAGAATCATCGTGCTTTCTCCGTACTGGATTGAGAGAATCCCTTCCGTTTTAAGTTGTCTGGTTAATATATCAATGGCAAGATTATTCTTGATTTTTGTATGAATCGGCAGGTAAATAACATTTGCGCTCGCCACGCCATACAAAGTTGCGATAAAAGCGACGGCAATGGCCGGACCGAGCGCAGAAGTGTCTTCCAGACTGCCAAGGACGTGAACAAGCCCCATAACCGTGCCGATAATGCCCATCGTCGGTGCATAACCGCCGGCGGATTCAAAGATCCGGGCTATGGAGAGGATCTTCTGTTCATAAAGTTCCATATCGCGATTCATAATATCGTCAATGACATCAGAATCAACACCATCGACAACCATTTGAATGCCGTTTGACATAAACGAATCGTCCGCAAATCGATCCTGTTCGCCTTCCAGTGCGAGCAAGCCTTCACGCCGTGAAATATTGGCCAGGTTAATCATTTCGACAACTGTATCGCTCGGACGCTCCTTTGGGCGTGTGAATGCATATTTTAAAATAAAAGGGGTTTTTGCCAGAATTTTCCCCGGGAAGCTGACAATTACTGCTCCAATCGTTCCGCCAAATACAATTAAGAAGGCAGTAATTTTCAGCAAAGCGACCAATTCGCCGCCTTCAAGCAAAAAACCGATAATTAACGAAAGCAGACCGACCAGCAGGCCGATGACTGTTGCTACATCCATGTAAGTCAACCCTTTCCGCTGCTCTAATACCAATCACTTTTTTTATCGGCTATTTACAGGATATATTCAAGACTTTTTTTAAAATCAATTCGTCAGACCTATGACCCGAATCATAAATGGGTATTTTGGACTGTTTGCCAGTGCCTCGTTCTGGAGATGCACTTCGAAAGTTTCATTGTATGGATTCTCATTTTTCCACTTCCGTTTTTTTACATCCCTTGATACAATGTTAATTGTGGTTCGTTGTCGAAATATGGCTGATAATCTTTGGTGCAATGCACGCATCAGGAACCACCCCCGCTTGGATCGCTGCTTTCACTGGCGAACCACAAACAGAGATTTCATATATCACAGACTTCGATTCAGTGAACGGGAGTGTCGGAAACCTATGCCAAAAGTCGTAAATCTTGAGTGCCTAAAAGACGGCTGTGTTCTTGCCAAAGATATTTATTTCAATTCCTCCGTACTCTATCGAACCGGGATGCTGATCACCTCCGAGCTTATTGATTATCTTAAGCGCATCGGTGTCCGATCAGTCACTATTTTCGATGCACCTCCAATTGCTCCCTTTCGAAAGCAGTTTACCCCTCAATCACAACTGACTGAAAATGAGCGTAAAGAACTGACATCAAGATTTCAGAATGAGATGACACAGATCGCGAATGAATTGCGCTATGGACGTATTCTGCATTCCGAATCCTCCTATCATTGGCTCCATGCCATTTATGTGAAATTTTTTTCAAACCCGACCGTGCGCTTTCTCATGGACGCTTTAAAACAGTGGGATCCGGTTTGCTATATTCATTCGCTTGACGTCTTCGTACTGACCAGTCTTTATTTCAAACATGTGGGCTGGACCGTCAGCCAGGATTTTATGCTCGGTTGCCTGCTGCACGATATTGGCAAACTGTACACCCCCATTGAGATCCTACTGAAACAGGGGAAACTGACGCAGCGCGAATACCATAAGATTAAGCAGCATACCACAGACGGTTATCAGCTGATGTACCATATGCACTTTCCGGAGGAGACATGCCGTGTCGTCCGTTCCCATCATGAGCGTTTAGATGGAAGCGGATACCCGGATCATTTGCACATCGAGGCAGACGATCGCGCGTTAAAATTAATGATGATTGTCGATGTATACTCCGCGTTAACGTTGAATCGTTCTTATCGAAAGCCGATGCACGCAACGAAAGCGATGCAGATTATCCTTGCTGACAGTGCCGAACGCCATCTGTTCGATCTGAACATTTGTTACTTATTTATAAATTTTATACATATATTTCCCCCCGCAACTCGTGTGCTGCTGACTTCCGGTAAGCCCGGCGTTATTCTTGCCAATCCTTCCGGTTCAGACATCCTGCCACGTATCAAGCTGGAACGCAGCGGAGAGATTGTCCAATTGCCCAGCGACTTGTCGCTGACTATTGAAAGCATCACAAGCTGGGACAGCAGTGAGGTCGTGCTGCAGGCAAGACAGACCTGGAAGGACTATATCCGGTTCCTGATTAACGGTGACAGCGTCAAAGCAGTAGACTGCCTCGACACGCTTTCCGACGGCATGCGCATTGAGGATGTATTTGTCAGGCTTTTTGAGCATGCCTGGAACGAAATACAGAAAGGAACGGTCCTTCAGCACTTTATGGTGAGTGAGTCAATGTCTGCTGCGATGACTCTTTTACGACTGCTCAGCTGGAAAATGTTAAAAAACCTGCATCAGCTGCCAGGCAACAATATGGGGCATGTCATCGTTGCGAACCTGAATGCCTTTCAGGGACTTGTGCCAACAAAATTAATCGACGACCTGTTTACTCTGAACGGATGGAAAACAGAATTTCTACCAGAGATCGATGAAGTAAGCGCCATCTATGCCCGCCTTCGCCGAAGCAAAGCAAACTACCTGGTCGTCTCACTTATTGATGGAAGTCATTGTGCTTTGCTGAATACATTGCTTTCGCAGATAGCCAGTGAATTCCCGAATTTAACTGTTTTCGTCCATGTTCCCGGCAGGCATGTGGATCTATCCGATCAATCAATGCCAGAGCATCTCCTGATCAGTACGTGTCTCAGCGATGTCATTACGCATATCAGGCATTTCTTTATAAAAGGCTCCGTTAAAAAGTGAGATTGTTTTTAGTACCAGGTATTCCTTTAGGTGTGGTTTTCCGGCCATTAGGTGCGGTTTTCCGGTCGTTCGCGACATTTTACCGGTCATCGCCGTTCTCACAATCTCCGAACATGAACCGTTGATCCATTCCTTTGGTATCCATCGTTGCCGTGGGCGCCCCACGTGCCCTGGCAACGTGGCAGCAATGAAAATGCCAGCGGCCTATTGCGCGAATACTTTCTCAGGGGGCACGACCTGAAGCAAGTTTCTGACGCTGACGTTCAACATCATGTTGATAAACTGAACCACCGTCTACGCAAATGTCTGGGATGGCGAACGCTTTTTGATGCCTTTTATTATCGGGTGTTGCACTTAGTTTGACAATTCAAAAGCACAAAAAAAGAAATCGGCATCTTCTTCCAATGCCGATCCTTTTCAAAGGCTTAACGCGAACCCTGCAGCTGCAGTCATATGATTTTCAGCAGTTGCAGGTTTTTTTACTGTCTCAGTTAATGTTTGCTGTATTTGCCATTGTTTTCACTTTCGCCGCTTTTAATGCAATTAAATACGTACGTACCATTGGAAGAAACGCGGTCTTCAAATCACTGGCCCAATTGTTCATTAATCATGTCATGTACCCTTTGCTTCTCGGCAGAGCCCACGACTAAATAATAAATACCGTTGATTTTCTGGCCCTGGCCCTTGACTTCGTAGTCAATCGTATGCTTGCGCGTATCACGATAATTGAAGGCGAGGCTCTTCATATCATCAAAGGTCAGGTTTGTTTTCACGTTGTCCCCAAGTGCATCGAGAATCTGCGAATAGCGGGAAACCGAAGAGACATTGGCCATTTTATTGACAATCGCCATGATGACATCGCGCTGTCTCTGATTCCGACCGAAATCGCCCTGAGGATCCAGATGGCGCATACGTACATAACCCATCGCTTTTGCACCGGTATCAAGAGTAATTTCACCACGCGCATAATGATAACCTTTCTTATAGTAACCTTCATCATGCCAATCCAGTTTATTGTTGACGGTTACGCCGCCGACTGCGTCAACCAGGCTGCTCATACCTTCCATGTTAATCTTTATGTAAAAATCAAATGGAATATCACCGATGAATTTTTCGACCGTGTTCTGTGCCATTTTTGTTCCGCCATATGCGTAGGCGGCATTGATTTTATCAAAGGTCCCTTTTCCAACAATCTCCGTGCGGGTATCGCGCGGTATGGAGACCATCTGCATCGTATTCGTTTTAGGATTAAGCGTTGCTACTATAACTGTATCTGAACGCCCACGGTCCCCCTTGCGCTCATCAACGCCAAGAAGAAGCAGATTAATCGGTTTTTTCTGATTAATCGCGTCGTGATTTCCCTTGCCGGCTGATGCTTCGTACATGTCGCCTGCCGTTGACGCTACCGAATGATACATCCACCAGGCATAGCCTGCCCCCGCTGCGAACAGGACGACAATAATGCCACCGATCGTCAGTAAAATTTTCTTTTTCATCTTCTCTACCCTTTTCTTCTTAAATTCACAAATCAACGTACAATTCGCTGATCTGTCTTTGCAGATGCTGTCTAAACGAATCATACCATGTACCTAATATAATGTGAATCTTTTCCTGTGATTAAAAACCAGGCTGAAAAGCCAGAGGTTCGCAGTACCAAAAATAAAGAGCCCGTTAAAATCTGCGGTTGTTTTTCATCGTCTATTGCCCTGTGCTCGCTTGCCGCGGGCGATCTGGAAGTCTCCGCGGGCAGACCAATTCCTGCGGGATCTTCCGGATCGCTGATCAACAGGAACGCTCCGCAGGCGCCAGCGCGCTTTTTAGAAAACTTGGCTTTGCCAGGCCTTTGGCGAAGGCACAGATGCCGTCGCACTTATATGGTAATCCGCCGAATGTTAAACTTTCTTCTAAAATAAAAAGGCGCACAGAAATTCATCTGTTGCGCCTTCTCTTCTTTATTAAGTAATAAATCAGTCAACGACTTCGATTTTGTCCTTGCCGCCGAACTTATCGTACCAAGGTGTCGCATTTTCGGCAAGAATTTCATTAAGATCTTCAATGTTTTTCTTACCTTCAGTTCTCAGCCATTCTACAGCGCCAGCTTCTCCGCCCTTGCCGTAAGCTTCAACACCGCCGCGCCATGTTGCACGGCCACAAAGTACGCCGTTATACTTGGAGCCAGCTTCTTTGGCAAAAACAAGTGTTTTCTGGAAGAGTTCAGCCGATACGCCAGCACTCAGCCAAATATACGGAATCGGTGAAGTCTTTTCTACTTCAAGGAAGTATTTCTTTGCTTCTTCAGCAGAATATACTGGTTCATTCTCGCCAACGCCTTCAACGCGGCTCATGTCAACCGGAACTTCCAGCTTGAGCACGTCAACGCCGTAGCGCGGTTCGGTGAAGACTTTAACCGATTCGATAACTTTGTGCGGTTTAACTTTTGCATATTCTGCTTTGTCCGAGATTTTTTCATCGTAGGTAACGATTTCAAGGAACAAAGGAATCTGTTCTGCTTCGCATTCGGAACCAACGCGTTCAACAAATGCTTTTTTTACATCGTTGATTTCATCCGGTTCATCAGGATCAAAATAAACGAGCAGTTTTACAGCAGTACCGCCGTTCTCTTTGATACGTTTTACGGACCAGTTTGGCAGCAGATCCGGAATACGGCCAGGTTCGGTTGCGTCATAGCCGGTCTTTTCATAGGATGTCAGCAAACCGCTGGAAGCCGCACGTGCTTTTCCGGCCGGAATGCCAAATTCAGGATCAAGCAGGATTGCGCTTGCATATGGAGTCAGTTCTTTAGACACAAGTGTTTTGAAATCCGAGAGTTCTTCAACCGTAGCGTCGGAGCCTTTAGCCGCACCGATCATTTTCTTCAGAGAACCACGCTGATCAATTGCAAGAGCAGCGATCACACCGTTCTTATCAGACAATTGTTCGAGAAATTCAAACTTGCCTTTAGAAATTTTAACCATTACTTATAACCTCCAAGAGTTTGTTGGACAACAGCAATGTCCGATGCTATTGCTTAAACAGTCGCTGCAGCGAGCAGCAATCTTTTTATCTCACAGCCTTCATTTTACGTCATTTTCTGTCATAAAGTCAATTTGGCAAATTCAATAATCCTGTGAACAAAGTTTCAGGAACCACATATCAGCAAAAAAATATTTTCAACGCAAAGCTTCTGGTTCCATCGCTCTCCCGCCCTGTCACCCAAAAAAAGTTTGATAAAGCAGAAATACATTCAATGAGATCACTACTGCGGCAATGCACCAGGCGACAGCCGTAGTTCGTTTTTTATTGACAAGATCGCCCATCAGCGATTTATTGCTCGTAAAAATAATCAGCGGAATGATGGCAAGCGCAATGCCAAAAGAGAGAACAACCTGGCTCATGACCAGCGCTTTCGTCGGATTGGCGCCAGAAATAATCAGAATGAGTGGCGGCAGCATCGAACAGATACGGCGCAGGAAAACCGGAATTCGTTTATGAATAAAACCCTGCATCATGATATCCCCGGCCAATGTCCCCACCGATGAACTTGACAGCCCTGCTGACAGCAGTCCAATACCAAACAGAATGCCAGCTGCCGGTGCAATGTAATTGCTGAATCCATGAAAAGCCAAGGTCAGATCATCAATGATTTCTCTGCCGAAGAACGTTGAACCCGCGACAGCAAGCATAATAGCATTAATCAGTCCGGCAATGATCATGGCGATCAGAATATCAACCAGCTCAAATCGAAAGATCTTCTTCCGCTCTTCTGCATTTTTGCCGATGACACGGCGGCAGGTCAGCCCGGAATGCATATAAATGGCATGCGGCATGACGGTCGCACCGAGTATACCTGCAGCAAGCATCACGCTTTCTGTTCCCTGAAAGCGCGGAACGAAGCCTTGAACGAAGGGCCTGAATTCAGGTAATGCAAAGAGTATTTCAAAACTGAATGCAAGGACAACAACAAAAACCATTAATGCAATGACCAGCTCAAGCGGACGATAGCCTCTGACCTGGAACATGAGAATCAGCAGAGCACAGAGTGCCGTTAAGATTGCTGCCGGAATCATCGGCAGGCCAAAAACGAGATGAAAACCGAGAGCCGCCCCGATAAACTCGGCAAGATCGGTTGCCATGATCATAATTTCACCTTGCACCCAGTAAAAGAAAGTGACTTTCCCGGGCCAGCGATCACGGATAATTTCCGGGAGGTTGTGCGCCGTCGCAATACCGATTTTGGCTGACAGCGTCTGAATCAGAATAGCCATCAGATTAGAGATCACGACGACCCAAAGCAGCAGATAACCGAATTGAGAACCCGCCTGAATATTGGTTGCATAATTGCCCGGATCAATATAAGCAACCGCCGCAATAAATGCCGGTCCGATAAAGGGAAGCATCTGCCGCCATCCTTTGGTTGCGCCGACTGCCTGTTCGTAAGACTGCATATGGGGAACCGACCCATTTTCCTCGGAAGATTGTCCGCCGTTCATCATCTTTTTGTTCAAGCGGTTCAGTCCGCCCGCCGCCTGTTCCTGGTTGGACATGACGTTCCTCCTTTTTTCGCTCAAAGAATATAAGTTTCACGCAAGAAACTTATATGCCTATCATTAAATTACTTGATTCGCCCGTATATTGCAACTTGTTTTTTTAAAAAGTAGATTTCGGGAAAATTTTATTTCATAAAAGGAAGCCGTTCAGCGGTGTTTCTCGGGGAGGCGGACCATGCACATATAAACAAAAACAAAGGCACAGAGCACGCCGTTCAATGGATAAAGCGTGGCAATCAGCGAGCTGTAACTGAATTGGCCAATAATCATTGTGCATACCAGCAGAAGACACATGGCCGTCCGCAGGGAAAACAGTGCCGGAAAAATACTGCAGAGCTGCCGGGTCATGCCAAATATATTGCCAACAAATGTGGTGAGAATTTCTCCAAAGATTACAGTAACAAAAGTGAAATGCAGGAGCGTTCCAAACGGGCGAACCATTTCTGCCATCGGCAATTCATATAATTCTATCCCTGATTTTCCTGACAGCATGAGATGTGACAGCACGAGAATCAGTGTAAGCCCCAGGCCGCCAATGATGCCGCCCCAACGGATGACCTGTTCATCCTTAAAAGCCATAGCCATCGGAACAAGGACAACGAGCGCAGTCGACAGATTAAAAGCTGCATAGTTGAATGAGGCAAGGAACCAGCGTATATGTCTGCTTTCCGGAAAAATTTGTGCCCCGGTACCATTGGTCCAAAAGGCGAAAAAAATAAGCCCGATGAGCAACGGAACGACAATGACGTTTACGAGCAATAACCCACGGACCCCTCTGACAAGAAACAGTCCAGCAAAAAATACGGTCACAAAAATACCCAGCTCCCTGCTCCACCCTATCTGTTCAGCAAATACTGCGCCCGACCCTGCCAGCATAACCCCGGTGATGCTTAATATGATGAAGAACAGGAGTGCCTGAATGACATTGCCAACCTGCCTGCCAAACAAAGCGGTCAGCAATTCATTAAACGAGTAGGCGTGGATACGCCGTGCATAGATCATCATTTTTGTGCCAACCCACGTCATGAATATACCGCTCATGATCGCACCAATCGTGCCTAATCCATGGTATTGAGTGAAAAACTGAATGATTTCTCTTCCAGAGGCGAATCCGGCACCGACAATGGTACCGATAAACGTTGCCGCTACCTGCAAACTGTTGAGTAGTTTACGCTTCATGCCTTCGCCCTCTTCTCATCCGTTCATTTTTACAGACCGCATTTGTTCCATCTTATGCGCGGCTTGTCCCGGGCATGCCTTTTGAATCGGGCTTTACAAAGCAGACTGCGCCTTTTATACTTGAGCTATGCGAAAGAGGGCACCGGCTCATTTTAGAAAAGTGAGTGCAAGATCAGACAATGCCCGTACTTAAAAATGGGAAGGGGACATGTTTTATGGTGAACAGCTTATGCACGACTTCAGACAATCTCATTGCTGCACGCCGCCAGTCCTCTTTGCCCGTGATTTTCTGAACGTTATACGGACAATTAGGGATTGGCGGCCGTCACAGGGGTCTATCCGTTTGCTGCGAAAGAACCGTGTGAACGGTTCTTTTTTTATACTATAAGAAAGTTTAAAATTCAGCGGATTATAGTATAAGTGCGACGTCATCTTTGCCCTCGTCAGAGGCTTGGCAAAGCCAAGTTTTCTAATCCCTAATTTTTCTTATAACAGGAGGATTTTCTTTGAATTTAATCACATATGGCTGGAATCAGCATTTAAAAGACCTGCCCCTGAATTTGATGTCCGATCAATCGGTTGGACGCATTATTTCTGAGTATAAAGGACAATACAAACTGATCACGGAGCGTGGTGAATACTTGGCAGAGGTAGCCGGGAAAATGCGCCATCAGGCAGAAACGCGACAGGATTTCCCGGCTGTCGGCGATTGGGTCGTCGTCCGAGAGCGCCATTCCGAGCACAAAGCAACCATTGATCGGATTCTGCCCCGCTTCAGCAAATTCTCACGCAAAACGGCCGGTTCTGCTACCACTGAACAAATTGTTGCCGCAAATATCGATACGGTCTTTCTTGTCATGGCACTTAATCACGATTTTAACCTGCGCAGGCTTGAGCGTTACCTGACTATGGCCTGGGAAAGCGGCGCCAACCCGGTAATTCTACTGAGCAAGGCAGATCTATGCGACGATCTTCAGGACAAAAGAACCGCCGTCGATTCCATTGCTTTCGGTGTACCTGTACTTACAGTCAGTGCATTGAATGATGAAGGAAAAGAGCAGCTTGCTCCCTACCTTGGCACCGGGAAAACCGGCGTATTCCTTGGTTCTTCCGGTGCTGGCAAATCAACATTAACCAACTGGCTCTGCGGTCGGCAAATCCAGACAGTCAATGCCGTGCGGACAGACGATGACCGTGGACGGCATACGACAACCAATCGCGAGCTGATCGTACTTCCGGGCGGCGGGGTGATCATCGACACACCAGGTATGCGCGAATTACAGCTCTGGGCCGCGTCTGATTCATCGCTCGATCATAGTTTCTCGGATGTCGAAGCACTGGCTGCAAATTGTCGATTCGGCGACTGCACGCACCAAAGCGAACCCGGATGCGCCGTTCAAAAAGCACTGAAAGACGGCCGTCTGAGTGCGGAGCGCTACAGAAGCTACCTGAAATTGCAGCGTGAACTTGCTTTTGTCCGCCGAAAGACCGACCCTCAGGCAAGGCTCATAGAAAAAGCGCATTGGAAAAAAATCCATGTGCAAATGCGTCGGCGACCAAAATAAAATGGACCGAGTTTGTTGGAAAATCGGATCTCGCTAAAACAAATGCGAAGCCACCGTTTCCTTTTATAGTACAAAGCAACACCAATGTCAGCGATTCTGGACATTGGTGTTTTTGTACTGCAGATGAATGTGGGTGCACGGAAAATGCTAACGGGGTTTCTAAGCTGGCTACCAGCCATCGCGAACGGTTTGCCGTTCGTGCAGCGGGATTTCCGGTCATCATGAACGGTTTTCCGACCATTGTGAATGGGTTTCCGACCATCGATCGTAAACGGGGTTCAGACCACCATGAACGGATTGCCGGCACTGCACCATTACGCTTCTATGCTTATGATGCTAGAATGAAAGAGAACAATCGATCAACCTGTCATGGAGGAGAGCATGCATGAGTCAGATACTGAAGCCGCTGTGCAAAAAAGACTTTAACCTTTTTTATCAATTGATGGAGGCCTCATTTCCTGAGGAGGAATATCGCGCGTATGATGAAGAACTTCACTTGCTGGATAAGAAGGCATTCTCCGTTCTTGTCCGCTACGACTTATCAGGGCGAAGAATCGAGGGCTTCATCGCTGAATGGCGCTTCCGAACCTGCTCCTTTCTTGAGCAGCTCGCGGTTGAACCAACCTTGCGTGGAAGAGGAATTGGCTCGGAAATGTTGAAAAGCTACCTCAGTCAGACCGATAAACCTGTGCTCATCGAAGTGGAACGGCCGTCAGCTTCGGAGCTTGCCGCGCGCCGCATCGATTTTTATCAGCGGCTGGGGTTCATCCTCTGCTCATTTGGCTACACCCAGCCGGATCTGAGACCGTCCGGGTCACGTGTCGATCTCCTCTTGATGCACTATCCGTTTGCCCTATCTGAACATGACCTTCTTGCCCGAAAAAAAGAAATCTTCCACACTGTGTATGGGACGGAAATTTAAAAGCTATGTACGAAAATCGACAGCAACCACTGCCGATTCCTATTTTGTCAATAGCACCAGGCCGCGCCAATGATGATTAAGAGAATAAAAAGCACAACCAGCAATGCGAATCCGAAGTTTTTGCCAATGCCTTCAGAAGCACCCATGATGCTCATCACCTCCAGTCAAGTTCCCTATATCCTATGCAGCTGTCTCTGATCGTTTCGCTGGTTTTTAAAAACACCGATACCACATCTTCAGCGGCATGATGTTCTGTGTTTACTGTGATAAAATGGCAATGATTCATGTATCGGACACATCACTGTCTGGTTTTATGGTACGGATCACATAAGGAGGCTTTGCATATGGAAAACTTTGAAGACTTATTAAACCAATATGCCGATGTTACCGTAAAGATCGGCCTTAATGTTCAGCAAAATCAGCAGGTAATGATCTTTGCTCCAATTGAATCGCCGGATTTTGTGAGAAAGGTCGTGCAAAAGGCCTATGAAGCCGGGGCAAGCCATGTTTATGTCGAATGGTCGGACGAACAGACGACGCGACTTAATCTTGAACGGGCACCGATGAAGGCACTGAGTCACTATCCGGAGTGGCGTTCGAGCGCTTACAGAGAACTGTCTGAGCAGAACGCAGCATTCCTTTATATCTATTCACCGAATCCCACGCTGCTTCAAGGCATTGATCCGCTGCGCGTCGCGGCGGCACAGAAAGCAGCAGCGGCTGCAAACAAGCAGTTCTCCAATGATAAAAGCAGTGCCAGGGTAAGCTGGACAATTGTGTCGGTCCCGACCTCCGCATGGGCCGCAACTGTTTTCCCGGATAAGAGCGAAAATGCACGCATCGAAGCACTCTGGCGGCAGATTTTTAAAATTACCCGTGCCGATCAAAAAAATCCGAAGGAGGCATGGGAAAAACACATTCAAACGCTCACAGACAGATTGAATTATCTGAATGAAAAGCGTTTCAAAAAACTGCTTTACAAGGCGCCGGGCACAGATCTGACAATCGAGCTTCCCTTTGACCAGCTCTGGGTTGGCGGAGGTATGACTAATGATCAGGGGGTTCCGTTCCAGCCAAATATACCGACTGAAGAAGTATTTACCATGCCACTGAAAAACGGGGTCAACGGCACTGTCTCCAGTACAAAGCCGCTGAATTACGGCGGTAGTCTCATCAACAATTTTCGGATTACGTTTAAAGATGGGCGGATTATTGATTATCATGCAGAGCAGGGAGCGGATACGCTGAAACAGATCATTGAGACTGACGAAGGGGCGCATTATCTCGGTGAGGTTTCTCTCGTGCCACACCATTCACCCATTTCAGAGACAAACCTTATCTTTTATAATACGTTGTTTGACGAAAACGCCTCCTGTCATTTGGCCATCGGCCACGGTTTCCCATTCAACTTGCGTGACGGACGGAACATGTCCGAGGAGGCTCTTGCTGCTGCAGGGATGAACCAGAGTCTGATGCACGTTGATTTTATGGTTGGTTCCGCTGATCTTGACATCACAGGCGAAGCTTCGGACGGCACGCGCATACCGATTTTCCGGGGCGGCAACTGGGCCATTTAAGATTAGAAAACTTGGCTTTGCCATATTTTAACTAAGGCAAAGCTCTAGTTGCACTTATACTATTTTCCTTAAATTTTATATACTTTCTTATAGTATTAGAAAACTTGGCTTTGCCATATTTTAACTAAGGCAAAGCTCTAGTTGCACTTATACTATTTTCCTTAAATTTTATATACTTTCTTATAGTATTAGAAAACTTGGCTTTGCCAAGCCTTTAGCGATAGCAAAGACGCCGTCGCACTGATACTATATATAATCCGCTGAATTTTAAACTTTCAAGAATATAAGAAAAAAGGCAGATCGGACATTGATTCCGATCTGCCTTTTTTGGTATGGAGACAACTTTCACGTTTTGATGAATCCACGCAGCCCTTGATCCATTTATGTAAGCTGGGAGAGACACTGCCAGGCACACACCGATTCTCACCGGATGCTTCAATAATCATGTAAAAGATCAGATTTTAAACCGTTTAATTTCATTCTGCATCAATTGCGCCTGTCGCTCCAAATCACCAGCCAGTTTATTCAGCTCTTCCATCGAAGCTGTCTGTTCCTGAACCGAAGCGCTCATTTCTTCCGTGCTTGCAGCCGTTTCCTCACTCGTCGACGCAATGGTCTGCATGCCCTGATTAATTTGCTCAATCTGCTTATTAGTCGAGATAATCGCATCAGCAATGGTCTGCATACCTTTTACGTTTAATTCAATGGTTCTTTTAATTTCCTCAAAACCTTTATTTGCTTCAGCAACCGCTTCATGCTGACCTTCCAAAGTCTGGTTGGTCTGCTCGCAATAAGCGACGGCCTCCTGGATTTCTTTATTCATCGACTCAATCATGTCGGTTACTTCCTGCAGCGAATGATTGGTCTGCTGAGCGAGCTTGCGAATCTCATCGGCAACAACGGCAAATCCTTTCCCCTGTTCGCCGGCATGTGCCGCCTCTATGCTGGCATTAAGAGAAAGCAGATTGGTTCTCCGCGCAATGCCATCCAGCACATCAATGATCTTGTGGACATTTTTCGCATGTTCATCAAGCCGCAGAACCGTGTGAATGATTTGCTGGGTGGTCTCTGAAGATGTCTTTGATTGTGTGGACAAATGATTCATTTTGTCGAGTCCGTTCTTCGCGTAATCAGTCATCCGGTAAGCCCCCTGAAGCACATCCTTGCTTCGCGCGTCTATTCTGCCGACTGCTTCAAGAAGCGTTTGCATGGTGCTTTGACTCTCGTCAATCGACTGAGACTGATTTGAAGCACCGGCCGCAATTTCCGTAACGGTTGCACTGATCTCATTTGCCGAAGCAACGTTCTCTTCAGCACTTGCTACTAGAGTCTGGGAGGCACCGGTAATCTGATGGGACACATCGATCATCTGTTTAAATGCTTTCCGGTTCGTGCTCGCAAGTGCGTTTATACTTTTCGCTACCTCTGCCAGTTCATCTTTACTGCTGATCGGAATATGGACGGTCAGATCGCCATTCTCGATACGGTGGGCAGCCGTCTGAAGCGTTTTAAAGCGCCGGGTCACCCGGCCAAGCACATAACTGGTAAAGAGAATCGCAACACCGATAATAACAAGCAGCGTAATGATTGACGGCAGGACAATCAGATTCGCTTTGCCTGAAATTTCACTTTTGTCAATAAAGCCCAGCAAAGTCCAGCCGGTTGTCTTATTCGTTTGGAAAATCACCAATTCCTGTCTGCCATTAACGTTGGCATAGAACTGTCCGCTTTTCCCACGTTTGCGCAATTCTTTATAAAAATCCTGTCTGGCGATGCTTTTGCCGATCTGATTCTTTTTCGGCGACGCAATATAAGTACCCTTGCTGTCCAGCAGTGCCGTATAGCCGGAATCCCCTAATTTGGCTTCGCTTACCTGCTTAATAATGGACTGGATGAACAGATCCATTTTCAGAACGCCCTTAATCTGGCCGCTATCCATGACCGCCTGAACAACACTGACAACGTTCTGGCTAGTCACTTTATCTACGTATGGATCGGTCCACTTCGACTGGCCGCTTCCGGACGCGCCGCTTCGATACCAGGGCTCTTCAGTCGGATCATAGCCCTTGGGGAAAAAATAGATTGGCGAGCGCACAACCGCGCCCTCGGCAGAAGCGTAAGTCAGCGCCTGATATTTTGTATTTGAGCTGAGCACATTTTGGAATGCCTGCTGAATGTCTTCAGAATTTTTTTGCACGTTATTCAGTGACTTACTCATTGTAAACTGGCGGGCAACCGATTGTGCGTCATCGAAATAAGTATTAAAAGTCTGATCCGTCGCGGTCAGCTGCCCCATTGAAGATCTGATCAGCTGATCGCGGGTCAGCTTGGCCCCATAAAAATAACTGAACAGGCCGCCGATAATTCCGACTACCACAATCATGCTGATAATCGGGATCAGCAGTTGTTTACGCAAGCTTTTGTTCCTGAGGCGCCGCTCAATAAGTGCAACGGGCAAATAACGAACGAGTTTATCGCTTGATTTCAACGTTTTTCTAATCCTGTCCATGCCATTTTTTCCAGACTTCTGATTACGGACCTTTCCTGTATTCGCCGTTTTCTTCGCTGTGCCCTTCTCTTTATTCATTGCATGTGCCCCCCGAAAAGTAATCCCCCGCTGCTCTCTGATCCATCAATCACTCATTTGCTCTCTATATTAAAAGGCTCATCTTGTTATGACAGCTTAAAACCTGCCAACGCTTGCTTAATAATCAATGCATCCGCGTCCAAATCAGAGGCCAGTTTTGTAAGATGCTCCATTCCTGCTGTCTGCTCCTCAATGGATGCAGTAACTTCTTCGGTTCCAGCCGCCGTCTGTTCGCTGATCTGAGCCATCGTGTCAATATGTGTTTTAATCTCCTGGATACGGATGGCCATTTCCTGGAAGGACGACGAAATCGCCTGAATGCGTTCACTGTTCTCCAGAACTGCCTGAGCAATCTGCTCCGAAGCTTTTTCAAAATTGCTGACCACAACAAACTGTTCCTCAAGCACCTTGCTCGTGTTGCCGGCAAACTGAACTGTATGTTCAGTATCCGAACGAATCCCATTCATGAGTTCAGAGATCTGCTTCAGCGCGAGATCCGTCTGATCCGACAGTTTCCGTACCTCATCTGCGACAACAGCAAAACCCTTGCCCTGTTCCCCGGCTCGCGCTGCTTCAATCGCCGCATTCAGCGCAAGTAAATTCGTCTGCCCTGCAATTTCAGATACGGTTTTAATGATCTTATCAACATTTTTTGAACGCATCTGCAATGAAGATATCGCATCAATAATATCTGCGGTCGCACTGATTGTCCGTTCCGAATGATTTCTCAGCTTCTCAACAGACCGTCTGTTCCCGTCAGAAACCTCGGATAACTGTTCCGCGCCGTTCTTCATCAGCTCCGTTTGTTCGGCGACATCGCCCATTTTCTCTGTAATTTCATCCGTCGCTTCTTTATTTTTCGACATTAATTCTGCCTGATTCGACGCACCGGCAGCAATTTCCGACATGGTTGAACTGATTTCGGTCGCCGAAGCCGTTTGCTCCTCAACGCTTGCAACCAGAGCCTGCGATGCATCGGTAACCTTTTCGGAAACCTCGCGCATACTTTCAAGCACATTATTATTCAGGCTGATCATATGATTGATACCTTCGGAAAGGCGGGCAAGTTCATCATTTTCCTTATCCTTAATGACAACACTCATATCGCCGTTTTCCGCTTTGCCTACGGCCGTTCTCAGTGTACGGACGCGCTTATTGTAACCGAAAAAAATCAATCTGAGGACAACCAGCCCCGCAATGAGCGCGGCAACACCGACAATCCATGCCGGAACTAGCATCCCTGCCGCACCGAAATAGTAAAACAGCAGTGCAATGCCTGAAGCACCAATGAAAAAAAGAGCAAAGTACACACTTTGCAAATTGATGCGTCTTTTCTTCGGCTGTTCATCTGTTTTCTTTTTATCTGTTACTGCCACAATCGATCCACCCCTTCATGCCCCGTTCGATCCCTTGCCACTTGTATTGCTCGTTATTTTCCTACTTGTTTTATCGGACAAAAGGCCCGAAATGTTTATGCTCTTTTGTCGCTTATCCGTGCTGTTCGGCACGAAAACGGGAAACATGATGGCTGCCCGTATAAAAAAGATAGTAATAAACATCCAGCAGGAACACAATGACCATTGCCAGAATCATGCCAGCTAAATCAAACGTAAAGGCATCAATCAAATGACCCGTGCGTCCTGCAACAAAAGTCTGATGCCATTCGTCAAACATCGCATAGCAAAGTGCAAGAGCAGGCCCGCAAAGGTAGCACAGCAGGCGCGGCATGACGGTCGTCATGAGCAGGTTGATCATCATAAATGCCAGCAGGCAGTATTCAGCGACATGGCTTGCCTTTCGAAAAACAAATTCAAACAGCGCATAGGGCTCATCGGAAGTCACCCGCTGTCCGCCATAGTTGAAATCGACATGCGGAAAGGTCTCCGATGTCCACTGAAAATGATCTTTTAAAAATGGCTTAAGGTCCTGATCGGCATAGGGTGTTGACGATCCTTTGTAGATCATCCCGATAATTAAGAAAATCAGAATCAACCAGAAAACAAATGCTTTAGGATTTTTAAACATCGCTCAATCCTCCAGATTCTATACTTTTCGGACACAGGCACGCTCATCTAAAAATAATTGCGGACTAATTGTAAACAGATAAATACAATCACTTAATTATTTCTCAATTATAGCGCAAATACATGATCATTTTGTAGATTTATTGTGCCATTCTCCAGATAAGCCGCTCAATGCCACCCAAGAAAAAGTAAATGAAGCAATAATTACAGTATTTACGCATCTTTCTCATAATCGTTTCACAAAATCCGCTGCACTGGTGCCTTTATCTGAATCGCTCCCGGGCACAGGTTTATTCGTTACTTTTCTCTTGGCTGAGCGCCGCGCTCGACACCCGTCAGGCCTTCAAATGCCGGATGGGTAAATGCATAAATCACTTTTGATTTGCACAGCTTATCCATATTGCTGTTTGAGAAGAAGGAGGTCCGCGCCATGAACAAGGAACAGGTATTTAAGCGTCAATTCAAAGATCGCGACAATCACGGAGAGCACCACAACGGAAGGCTTGCGCAGCAGAAAAATCACGCCGACCATCATAATGATGCGCCAAATGAATATGTTCATGACCATGAAGAACGAAGAAGTTAATCAGATACATGCAGTCGGGAAGCGAGGGCATATTCAGCTTCCCGATTTTTTTGTGGAACCATCCCACCACCGGTTGCCCAAAAAAGATGCGTTGCGGAAGCAAGCGTACCTTCTAAGTGATGCTGCCTCAAATAGGCTTTGCCACACCGGTCTGACAGCAGCATTAAAGGCCCATAAATACCTGCTGCCGCAGATGGTTCCACCCAGTGATTTTCAGTATCCTTCAAGGCTTTTAAAAATTGAAAAAGCCGGTCTTCCGCAATCGTCATGCACCCGGAAATGAGGTGCCCAGCGGCTTTTCCGGCAAATGCCGAAGGTCTGGCAACGGCAAGGCCATCGGCTGCCGTCCGGTTGTCAAGGCCAAAATCGCGCACCGATACATGATTATGCAGCCCGGTCATCAGTCCGAGCAGAAAACATGGTGCATGCGTCGGCTCAACAAAGAAAACATGGACGGATTCACCGAATGCCTGCTTTAATCCGAACGCAACACCAGCCGGACCGCCTCCGACGCCGCAGGGAAGATAGACAAACAGCGGATGGGCTTTGTCTACGGAAAGGCCGGCGTCCGCCAGCTGTTTCTTCAATCGATGGCCTGCAGTCGCATAACCGGCAAATAAATCTTTCGAATTTTCGTCATCGATAAAATGGCAGTTCGGATTCTGCTCAGCCTGCCTGCGCCCTTCGGTAACCGCCACGCTGTAGTCAGCCTCATATTCTTTTACTTTCGCACCCTTCTGGCGCAGCAATGCCTTTTTCCATGGGCTCGCATCGGCAGACATGTGTACCGTCGTCTGAAAACCCAGTGCCGCCCCAACGATGCCAACACTGAGGCCAAGATTTCCCGTCGATCCGACTGCCATTGAATACCGCGAAAAGAAACGGTGAAACGAAGCATCAGCAAGACAGGTGTACGCATCATGTTCCGTCAGAAGACCGGCGCGGATCGCAAACTGTTCTGCCGTCTTAAGTACCTCATAAATGCCGCCGCGTGCCTTAATTGATCCGGAGATCGGCAGTTCACTGTCCGCCTTCATCATGAGCGTTCCCGGGATAGTCAGGCTGAACGCCCGCTCAAGCAGATGCTTTAACTCAGGTGCCGGATAAATCGGCGATTCAATGATGCCGCCGGCAGGCGCAGTCTCCGGAAACACGTGCGCAAGATAAGGCGCAAACCGGCAGAGACGTGCTTCCGCCTCTGCCGTATCCTCGCCGCTCACCAAATCTGCTGCTGCCTTTCCATAATTGGGGTTCAGCCACATCACTTCACGATACGCCTCAATATCTTTGAGCAACGGCTGCTCCCTCTCCCATTCTCCAATGGTCCTGCCACCAATTAACGCCTTCATCCTGATGCCTCCTCATATGTTTTTATTTTATCCGCCTGCACTTTCCAATTGGCTCAGGACATCAAAGATCAAATGAAAATTCGAATACCGCTGCACCGAATGATTGCCCTGCTCGATAAAGCGCCACGTCTCATCAATCGATCCCTGTACGGCAAAGGGCTGATCATGGAAGAAATGATAGAAATGCTCCGGATGCGCTCGGCAGCTGTGTTCAAAATCCCGTGATCTTCGGATCTTCTCCTCCACCGGCATATTCCGATTGTTATGCATCACATGATCCAGGTTACAAGAAAAATAGAACAGAAAATAGTAGATTCCTGCCATAATCTCGGCTGATGCACACATAGCGCGAAGTTCGGATGCCTTCTCGCGGTTTCGTTTCTGTATGTATTGCCGGATACCTGCATTTCTGACCACGATCCCATCTTCCCGATAATTCGGATCTTTTCCGACCGCACTGTCAATCATGACATCCTGATCACGTACAAACGTACCGTCCATATCCGTCAGCTGTACCACAGCAAGAATTTCCCGTTTGCGGAATTTGGTCGCATTCATCACTTTTTTCACCTGATCGGCGACCCGGACCTTGATATTTTTTCTGACACCAGGCTTCGTGAACAAATCGCCGCGGGTGATATGAATATAAACACGGCATGACCCGGGCACATAATTGCGAATGGCAGCAATGACACGCTCATCGGAAACGCCTTCGACAATGAAAATCACCACTTTTTTATCTGCCATGACCGAACTCCCCCGCTTCATCAAATGCTTCCATAATCATACAGCGGTCCGTCGGCTCATAGACTTCTTCCCCGTCATGGCCAAGCTGAATGGCTCGAATATACATATCACGGATATTGCTGCGCTCCCGGATTCCTCTCAGCACAATATACCGATTCTCCGGATTGGCAGAGGTAAAAACAAGATTTTCTCTTTCCAGCACCTCAAGCAGCCTTAAATTATGCGATGTAAACAGCAGCTGCCCCTTCCCGCCGTCGTTTAAGATTTTAACGATTTCACCAAGCAAAAATTCATAGATGCCGGCATCCAGTTCGTCAATGACAACACATGCGTTTTCGTCATTATACATCACCACCAGCGCGCTGAGGATCGTCAGCAGCTTTTTCACCCCATCTGACTCGCAGTCAATGGGAAGCAGCCGTCCGCCACGTTTTACCGCCAATTCGATGTATACACCTTTGTGCCGCTCATTCGTCGTCTGGCGCAGTGGGCGCGCCTCAACCGTCAAACCGGGCACCAGCTCCCGAAGCACTTTACTGATTGCGCGAAGTACATGCCGCAGTGTACCATGCGTTGCATGATCCACCCATTTCGGCTGATTGATCGGAAACGCAACAATTTTATAAGACCGATCCGCCTCAACCGGACAATGAATCGGAATCGACATGTTTGCAAGTGACAGCCCTGACTCGCGGTTATTCAGAACGAACAGCCTGCTGGCAAATACACGTTTCAATGCGTGAAGCAATCCGAGCGCTTGCTGATCAAAAGCATGCTGCAGCAGTTCAAATCCCTGCTCACAAAACAAAACCGATGTACGCCGCTGCACAGCCATCGCCACATTGACCCTGAAGGCAACCATGCGATCATCTTTCCCAGACCTTAGCTTTGCCGCAGCAGCATTCGGGGACACACGGGCTTCACCACCATCCATCGAAAACGAGATCAAAGTTCTGTAACGCGCGCCTTTTACTAATTCCTTATAGCGAATCTCCTCGTGAGCGACAAAAACCGGATCATACACACGATCATTCGCAAGATCCACAGCATCATCCGCATCGAGATCCTGCTTTGATAATGTAAACGCATAAACCAGTTCATAATATCTGCGATCCATACAAACCAGAAATGTAAAAAGAAAGCGTGCACAATCGGCCTGCTGATCAATGAGCCGGACCGCATCCGGCTCCAGCGCCTGTCCGTGCAGCAGCACCTGCAGCAGTTGAAAAGCCGACACAGCCGCCGATTTCCCTGTGCCGTTCTGTCCGTACATCCCCAGCACATCCGCGCGCTTCATCGTTCGGCTCTTCGAACACGGAAAGTAGAACTTGCCATGGACCACATTTTTGCAATGAAACAGCTCAAGACTTGAGACACGTACCGTTATCTGCATGAATAAGGACTCCTTAAAATTTAACCCGGGTACGCCTGATGCGTCCCCCCTCCTTATTCATTATCCTGGAAAAGCAGAGGTTCTATACATGGGGGATGCATATTTGAAATGCAGCCATAAGTTCATTGGTAATTCAAATCCCACTTCGTTCAGATAAAAGCGTTTCTCTTTGGTCGAGCAACAGCTTATTTTGAACATTTATATCCCACTTCGTTCAGATTAAAGGGAACCCCGACCAACCAGAGGCTCATATGCTCGCCTCTTTATATCCCACTTCGTTCAGATTAAAGAAGACAAAGAATCATTGCAGGAGGTTATCTGATGGACTTTATATCCCACTTCGTTCAGATAAAACTCACAGGGCAGGATTATGCGGCATGAGACCTTAAACTTTATATCCCACTTCGTTCAGATAAAACTTAATCGTTTTCGTCCCTGCTCGTTTAGGTTGCGTCTTTATATCCCACTTCGTTCAGATAAAACACTTTTCTGCAGCGTTTCATCATCTAGCTCTGCGCCCCTTTATATCCCACTTCGTTCAGATAAAACGATAATTCGTTTTAGGGTCAAGATCTTCAATCGTATCTTTATATCCCACTTCGTTCAGATAAAACGCGCCGGGCACCTTCCACCCCCCCTGTCGTCTCGTCTTTATATCCCACTTCGTTCAGATAAAACACCGCCCCGTTGCAAAGTTGCAGCAGCTTGTTGGACCTTTATATCCCACTTCGTTCAGATAAAACAAAAAAGGAGCACACCATGAAACCACTCTTGAGGGCCTTTATATCCCACTTCGTTCAGATAAAACATCAATCCACCGCATTAACGTTTCCGTGTCATCGCTTTATATCCCACTTCGTTCAGATAAAACTCGGTCTACGATGATACAGTTGACCAATCGGGACCTTTATATCCCACTTCGTTCAGATAAAACGGATAAAAAAGAGAATTTTGAGCCAATAAAACCACCTTTATATCCCACTTCGTTCAGATAAAAGTTGAAAAATTTGCCTGTGAGTATGAGATAGACGGCACTTTATATCCCACTTCGTTCAGATAAAAGCTCTTCATCAATCAGCTTAGAGTCATTAAAAATAGACTTTATATCCCACTTCGTTCAGATAAAAGCTCATGGATTGGACGGTTGGGAAAATGTTTAAAAACTTTATATCCCACTTCGTTCAGATAAAAGCTTGGCTGAATCAAAATAGTCATACAGCAATTGCCATCTTTATATCCCACTTCGTTCAGATAAAAGGGCGATCGTTCTCTGGCTACTGACACGACTTGTTCCTTTATATCCCACTTCGTTCAGATAAAAGTTGGTGGGTTTGTTGCGTGGATGATTTTTTTATGGGTCTTTATATCCCACTTCGTTCAGATAAAAGTAAAGACCTACCAACTCAACTAGCCATTCTAAAAACTTTATATCCCACTTCGTTCAGATAAAAGGCCCGCATCAAGATCATTAATGATCAAGTCTTGTTCCTTTATATCCCACTTCGTTCAGATAAAAGTTAATAGTATATGATTAATAGCGGTCTTGGATCGTCTTTATATCCCACTTCGTTCAGATAAAAGGGTCATAAAGTTCCGTTCTACCTTGGCGATCTGAAAGCTTTATATCCCACTTCGTTCAGATAAAAGAGAACCGCAGACTTTTGATCCAGCGGTAAAGCCAGCTTTATATCCCACTTCGTTCAGATAAAAGATGGAATCGGTTAACTGTGCTTTGATATACGCCAATCTTTATATCCCACTTCGTTCAGATAAAAGCCCAACCAGTGGCAGACGCTTTCTGCCGATTGACGTCTTTATATCCCACTTCGTTCAGATAAAAGTGATCGACTGCGGAACATTCGCAGATCGCACTATTGCTTTATATCCCACTTCGTTCAGATAAAAGTCTTCGTCTTTTTTAATAAACATACCCCCGTAGTCCCTTTATATCCCACTTCGTTCAGATAAAAGTGTTTCGTGCATGTGTTCCAGTTCTGCGATTCGATTCCTTTATATCCCACTTCGTTCAGATAAAAGTTAAGGGGGCGTCGTCATGATTGCAGATTGGGTCACTTTATATCCCACTTCGTTCAGATAAAAGCGCGGCGGTTAAAGATATTTTAAAAGCAACCGTCGACTTTATATCCCACTTCGTTCAGATAAAAGTGCGGAGCAGGCAGCGAAGCACGCCGATATGAAAACTTTATATCCCACTTCGTTCAGATAAAAGATTGCAGGCATAGCGTTTTTGCTTGTGGCATATAGCAACTTTATATCCCACTTCGTTCAGATAAAAGGATACCCGTTCATTTCACACCTATCCCATTGCCACAGCTTTATATCCCACTTCGTTCAGATAAAAGGTTTGATGCGATTAAAGAGAAATTAATTGATAAATTCTTTATATCCCACTTCGTTCAGATAAAAGGCTGCAAAGCTATGAGGAAGCGACGCCGGAAGCCGACTTTATATCCCACTTCGTTCAGATAAAAGTTGGCTCTGTATCGTTGGTCAACTGGCTGAAGAGTACTTTATATCCCACTTCGTTCAGATAAAAGCCAATCGCGCAGAGCGTCCATTAAACGTGCTTCTACGCTTTATATCCCACTTCGTTCAGATAAAAGGGTCTATCATGAAATAGCACACGCTTTTGATAGTTTCTTTATATCCCACTTCGTTCAGATAAAAGGAATCTGACGTGTACCATAAGAATATTTTTTTGACAATCTTTATATCCCACTTCGTTCAGATAAAAGGTTTAACACTAATGAGATGAAGACTTTTTTCCCAACTTTATATCCCACTTCGTTCAGATAAAAGTCGGCGCAGAGACCGGAGCTATCGGTACGGACAAGCCTTTATATCCCACTTCGTTCAGATAAAAGCTGTGCACCTACATTCGTGGCTTCGGTAAGCAGAATGCTTTATATCCCACTTCGTTCAGATAAAAGTTATTGGTGAAGACATGTCAACATCAATATTAAACGGCTTTATATCCCACTTCGTTCAGATAAAAGTGGCACCTGCCTTGTAATAGAACCCGCGTTGGCTTTTCTTTATATCCCACTTCGTTCAGATAAAAGATCTTTTCAAACGCTTGGTTACTGACCCGCTCCGGCCTTTATATCCCACTTCGTTCAGATAAAAGGCCGTTACGCGCTTTGACATGTCGCGCGCGGAAGACTTTATATCCCACTTCGTTCAGATAAAAGCCGTTGGCTTTTTTGATTACAATTATCGGGCGATTTTCTTTATATCCCACTTCGTTCAGATAAAAGACGGTAGTCGGCTTTCTAACGCCATACCGAAAGCTGCTTTATATCCCACTTCGTTCAGATAAAAGTTTCTTGGCAGCTACCTACTTCACCCGAATGAAGACTTTATATCCCACTTCGTTCAGATAAAAGAACCGCGGAAGCTTTTTTATCCGAGCCATCCTCGGCCTTTATATCCCACTTCGTTCAGATAAAAGGAACACATTACCTGTGGTCATTGTACCACGAAACGGCTTTATATCCCACTTCGTTCAGATAAAAGAAAATCTCTGTTAAGACTAACTCCGATTTGTCGATACTTTATATCCCACTTCGTTCAGATAAAAGAGTTACGATAGCTGAATGGCAGTCTTTAAGTACACCACTTTATATCCCACTTCGTTCAGATAAAAGTTGCACGTGGCGCAGAGCAATTGATTGATTACATGCCTTTATATCCCACTTCGTTCAGATAAAATGATCGCATCATTAATATCTTTGCTTATCGAAAGGCTTTATATCCCACTTCGTTCAGATAAAAGTGCAATTTTTCGCCGTTAAAAGTTAGAGCTTTCAACTTTATATCCCACTTCGTTCAGATAAAAGGTATGCTTGTACGGATACTTTAAGAGCATCAGCGATCTTTATATCCCACTTCGTTCAGATAAAAGTTTTAGCGATATCAATCTGTCGCAAAGAGGGGTAGTCTTTATATCCCACTTCGTTCAGATAAAAGTCCTGTCGCCCGTCCTGATAGTTTACGAGAAAGTCCTTTATATCCCACTTCGTTCAGATAAAAGCCGTCTGGCAATGTCTTTTATCCGCAGACACACGCACCTTTATATCCCACTTCGTTCAGATAAAAGTATTGTTTCTGCGGATTCATCGAGATTGAGGAATGTCCTTTATATCCCACTTCGTTCAGATAAAAGACAGATGCTCTTTGCCTTTAAATATATTAAGTACCGAC
>NZ_JAMAST010000002.1 GCF_023336505.1 Sporolactobacillus mangiferae
ATTAACGTGTAACTTATCTGTATTACTAGCAGAAAGGCATTTGAAAATATCAGATTTAGCTAAAATGACGAGAATATCGAGGACCACCCTTACAACTCTTGCTTACAATCGTAGTAAGGGGATTCAATTTGACACGATGGATGCTATTTGTACTGCTCTCAAAGTTGAACCGAGCGATATTCTAGGCAAGAGATCTTTGAATACGACATTAAAGTTACTGGATCACGTGTTTTAACAAAGGACGATCCAGCATCGAATGACTTCTATTTCAGCAACACCAAAACCGTAAATTCAGAACGTGGGTTCAAAATCACCAATGACTTCTTAATGGCCATCAGGTGCGCCATAATGCCAACAGAGACCGTTTCGGAGGATTGTATAAGTCGGACCTTGATTTAATTTAGTCTTCTGTCGTGAGGACGGATCACCACATCGTAAATCAACGCTCTTTAATGCATTTCGTAGGGTACTAAAGAAAGCCGATCTGCCGAACCTCCCCATTCACTCGCCGCGGCATACGCATTCCGTGCTTATGCTCGAATCGGGAGCGATGATGAAGGATCTTCAGATGCGGCTCGGTCACAGTTCAATGCAGATCACAGAAGATATATACTCACACACGAGTAACATTATTCAAAATGATTCGATCGCTAAGTTTGCAAAACATACCGATAAAATTTTAAATCGGCGGTCAAAAAGCGGTCAAATAATGAGAGATTGCATGAGACAAGATAAACAGCGATTTTGGCGGTCAAAACAAAACCCCCTTGAGCCATATGACTCCAGGGGGTTCAGAAAGTTTAATAGATTAATATTGTTCGAGGTATTGATCGCGTTCCCACTGGTGTACTTGAGTGCGGAACTGATCCCATTCAATTTCTTTTGCTGCATTGAAGTGTGTTACCGTATGTTCGCCGAGAGCACCGGTGATTACTTCATCAGAATTGAATGCATCTACTGCTTCTTTCAGAGATGCCGGTAATTCGTGAATGCCGAGTTCTTCGCGTTCTTCGTCATTCATCACATAAATACTGCGATCAACAGAAGCAGGAGGAGTCAGGCCTTTCTTAACTCCGTCCAGACCTGCAGCAAGCAATACGGCCATACCAAGGTAAGGGTTGGTTGCAGGATCAACGCTGCGCACTTCAATACGTGTGCTCAGGCCACGAGCAGCCGGAATACGAATTAATGCGCTTCGGTTGCTTAAAGACCATGCAATGTAACTTGGTGCTTCGTAACCCGGCACCAAACGTTTGAATGAGTTAACAACAGGGTTGGTAATTGCAGTAAATGCACGCGCGTGTTCCAGTACACCCGCAATAAATGATTTTGCTGTAGCACTCAGCCCATCTTCAGAATTTGCATCATAGAATGCATTTTCTTTTCCTTTAAACAGAGACATGTTAGAGTGCATACCTGAACCGTTTACACCAAACAGCGGCTTTGGCATGAATGTTGCGTGCAGACCATGCTGACGGGCAATCGTTTTAACGACCAGTTTGAAGGTTTGAATATTGTCACATGTTTTAACGGCATCCGCATATTTAAAATCGATTTCATGTTGACCTGGAGCTACTTCGTGGTGAGAAGCCTCGATTTCAAAGCCCATGTCTTCGAGCTCAAGCACGATATCACGGCGACAGTTTTCACCAAGATCAGTAGGTGCAAGATCGAAATAACCGCCCTTGTCATTCAAATCAAGCGTAGGATCGCCGTTTTCGTTCAGCTTAAACAGGAAGAATTCAGGTTCCGGTCCGATATTGAAGGCTGTGAATCCAAGCTTCTCCATTTCAGCTAGCTGTGCTTTCAGTACTGAGCGGGGATCACCTGGGAATGGTGTGCGATCCGGTTTGTAAATGTCGCAAATAAAACGGGCCACTTTGCCTTTTTCAGCCGTCCATGGGAAAATAACGAAGCTGTCATAATCCGGATAAAGAAGCATGTCCGACTCTTCAATTCTTACAAAACCTTCAATTGAAGAACCGTCAAACATAATATCGTTGTCAAGTGCTTTTTCGAGCTGACTTACTGGAATTTCAACATTTTTGATGATTCCAAGCAAATCAGTGAACTGCAAACGAATAAATTTGACGTTTTCTTCTTTCACTTTAGCAATGATGTCTTCTTTAGTAAACTTTGCCATTCATGATCCTCCCCAATAATAAGTTTCTTTTTTCAAAGATTTATATACACAGGCAATGGGTCACCGAAAAAAACGGGACAATTCACCTTGTATTAACGAAGTCTTGCCGAATTTACCTGCCTGAACAAGTTCAGATTTCAGATATTTCATAAGCTCGGCATCAGAAATAGCCTTCTTCTCAACTGGCCGGTTCGCTTCCAGCGGCTTTTCGCTGAGCACCCGCCTGATCCCGGCTAAATTCACTCCTTCATCAAGTAAAGACTTAATATCAAGAAGACGATCTACATCGTTGAAAGAGAAGACGCGGCGATTCCCCTCGCTACGTTCCGGATGAATAAGATCATTCTCTTCATAATAACGGATTTGTCGCGCGGTTAGTCCGGTCAGCTTCTGTACAATACCCATCGAAAATAAAGGCATTGATCGGCGTACACTATCAGCCATTTCGCCTCACGCCCCTTTCTTATTCACATTATAACCAGCGGCTTATTAGTTGTCAATCAATGTTAAGTTTTCTAACAGATGATGCAATAAATATTTAAAAAAATGTCACAATACAATTTTTGCCGGATCAAGTAACTTTTTTTCCATTAATCCGTCAACGGCCATCAGCAAAGCTGTTTTTACATGTTCAAAAGTCAGTCCGCCTTGTACATACAGCGTATACGGGGGACGGATCGGTCCATCTGCCGTCAGTTCAAGGCTCGCCCCCTGAACGAATGTTCCTGCTGCCATAATCACATCGCTTGTATAACCCGGCATTGGGCTTGGATAAGGCATGACATGCGCGTTAATCGGCGATGCCATTTGGACTGCCTGACAGAAGGCAATCATCTGATCCGGATCATGAAATGTGATGTTTTGAATCAAATCCGTGCGCGGGCTGCCCCATGAAGGATACGTATCCATACCCAGCTTTTCCATCAGTGCTGCAGTAAAAATAGCTCCCTTCACTGCCTGGGCAACCATATGTGGTGAGAGAAAAAAGCCCTGATATTGATCCTTCAATTCACTAAGTGACGGACCGACTTCTTTACCAAGTCCTGGAGCGGTCAGGCGTTCAGCGCACATCGCAACGAAACGTTCACGCCCGACAATATAGCCGCCTGATTTAGCTAATCCGCCACCCGGATTTTTAATGAGTGAACCGGCCATCAGATCGGCACCGACATGGCAAGGCTCACGTGTTTCCGTAAACTCTCCGTAACAGTTGTCAACAAAAACAAGCATGTTCGGATGCACCTTTTTTATAGCGCGGATCGCTTCACCAATTTGTGCAACCGGAATGGAGGGCCGCTGCGCATAACCGCAGGATCGCTGAATGGCTATCAGTTTTGTGTTTGGAGCAATGGCTGAGTTAACTGCATCAATATCGATTTTCCCATCACGCAGAGGAATACTGCGGAAGTCGATACCAAAATCCTTTAACGAACCATGGCTTTGTCCGGACAAGCCAATTACACCTTCTAAAGTGTCATAAGGTTTGCCGGTTATGTACATGAGCTCATCACCCGGTCTGAGGATACCGAAAAGCGCAGTTGTGATTGCATGGGTGCCTGAAATCATTTGCGATCGAACCAATCCAGATTCCGCTCCGAAGCAATCCGCATACACTGCTTCAATTCCATCCCGGCCGAAATCATCGTAACCATATCCGGTTGTTCCGTTAAAATGGGCATCGCTGATTTTGTTTTTTCGAAAGCTTGTGAGCACCCGATATTGATTTTCCAAAGCAATTGTATCTACACTTTTCAGTTTCTCGGTGATCTGTTTCTCTGTAGATTCCGTAACCTTTTTTAATAAATCCCCGTGGATCAATGCATCAAACATGTTTAAAACTCCTCATCAGTTGGTCGTGGATGGCGAATCAAGCTTGCCGCAATCGCAGTCGCTGGATATACAAAACCTTCTACTTCATAGGTTTGATCGTTTTCATTGTATACCTGCTTTTTTAAGATCGTTTTCTGTTTTACCTCGTTTAATAATTTTCCCTGATCTGCAGACAAGTGTGTATGATAGGGAACCATCTGTTTTTCAATGCATCGTTCAATCTCAATCATTATTTTTGCTTTCTCATCAGCATCTCGTGCAGAAACAAAAAGTGAATCCACAGGCGCGATGAATGGCGTCTTCAGCAGATCTTTTTTGTTATAAACCGTCAGAATGGGTACATCATCTGCCCCAAGCTCTGCTAATAAATGACGGACCGTATGCTCATGTTTTGTCAGTTCAGGGTCAGAGACATCCAGAACGTGTAATAAAAGCTGGGCGCCGCTGACTTCTTCAAGTGTTGAACGAAAGGCAGCAATTAACTGAGTCGGCAAATCCTGAATGAACCCGACTGTATCTGATAAAAGGGCCTCAAAACCGTTGGGAAGATGCACTTTCCGCGTCAGCGGATCAAGTGTGGCAAATAATTGATCTTCGGCATAGGTCTTTGCTGCAGTTAACTGATTAAATAATGTGGATTTTCCCGCGTTTGTATAGCCAACAAGCACAATCTGACATTGAGCATTGGCCTGCCGTTTGCTGCGATAGCGCCTGCGATGCCGGACAACGGCCTCCAGCTGATTACGAATGTCCTTCATTCGATTTCGTATATAGCGGCGATTAGATTCAAGTTGTGTTTCTCCCGGTCCTCTGGTGCCAATCCCGCCGCCAAGTCTCGAAAGTGATTTTCCGATTCCGTTTAATCGGGGCAGCATATATTGCAGCTGAGCGAGTTCAACTTGAAGTTTCCCTTCTTTTGACCGTGCTCTCAGCGCAAAAATATCGAGAATAAGCTGAGTCCTGTCCAACACTTTTGCAGAAAGAAACGTGCCAAGCCTTCCCTGCTGTGAAGGTGAAAGTTCGTCGTTGAAAATGACCGTCTCGGCATCCAATTGTTTTTCAAGCGCATTGAGTTCCTGCAGTTTACCGCTTCCAATATAAGTAGCGAAATCAATCTTCGGTCTTTTCTGAGTTACAACAGCCACTACCTGCCCACCGGCTGTCTGAGTTAATGCTTCGAGTTCCTCGACCGAGGACCTAAAATGGTCGTCACCCTGATCAGGCAGCTGGCAGGCTGCAAGGATCACACGTTCCATATCATTAAAAAACCTCTCTTATAACAAATTAAGCTTCGTTCTCTTGCTCCATTAAAAAATGTTCATCCAGCACCAGATCGCATGCACGAAGCGTCATCAGCGCATCACGATCAAAGCTGTTCTCTCTTACCAGCCGTACTGCCTGTTGCCGTATCATTCTTTCGATAACATTACGTACATAACGGCCATTGCTGAAATGGGATTCACATTTCTCAGATTTCAATTTGAGATGCCGAAACAGCTTTTTCTGGGCTTCCGCAGTCATCCTGTACTCTCGTTCATTGATCATTTGCTTCGCAATATCAAGAAGTTCCACACCTGTATAATCCGGGAACGAAAAAATCATCGGAAAACGAGACGGAAGCCCTGGATTCATCCTTAAAAACTCGTCCATCTCCTCCGAATAACCGGCAAGAATCAGAATAAAATCATCTTTATGATCTTCCATCTGCTTTACCAGTGTATCAATTGCTTCCTTGCCAAAATCTTTTTCACCGCCTCGAGAAAGCGAATAAGCTTCATCAATAAACAGGACGCCTCCCAACGAACGTTTGACAAGATCTCTTGTTTTCTGGGCGGTCTGACCGATATATTCACCCACAAGATCAGCGCGCTCCGCTTCCACCAGATGCCCCTTTGGCAAAATTTCCATATCACGGAACAAATCGCTTAAAAGGCGGGCAACGGTTGTTTTGCCTGTTCCCGGGTTACCCTTAAAAAGCATATGGAAGGACTGGCGTTTCACTTTTAACTGTGCTTCTTCCCGTTTTCTATAGATATACAGCCATGCATAAAGTTCACGCACCATATGTTTTACCTGATCCATTCCGACCAGTCTGCCAAGCTGTGCTTCTAATTTTTCGAGTGGCTCATGAGTGACGCGTTCATCTAATGAAAATGGCATATCTTCTTGCTTATCTTTCTTTTGACTGAACACAACGTTGATCTGGCTGTTTTTTGTAAAGGTATAAGCTTCCCGCACGGCCTTCACCTCACTGTTCTTTGGATCAAGAATTCATCATCGCCTGCGCGATCTATATATACGCGGCGACCTCACATCCGTGACAAGTGCCCAGCTGGGACCTGTAATCAACGGTCGTATTGATCCTATCATATGTGACTCATGGACGATTCAGAAGCAGAGGTGCCGAGCAGGCTCCCATTCCGCGGAAAGGTCATTGGCCCGAATTTCTTCAATTTTTATTTAGGTGGAATAAAGAAAGACAGCACTGAGGCTGCCTTTCCAGAATCTATTATGACTCGTCCTGACTTTTCCAATTCACAGGTTTTGAAGGAGAGAATGTTGAAATGGCATGTTTAAAAATTAATTGCTGCTTACCCTCACTGTCAAGCAGTACTGTGAAATTGTCGAAGCCCTTCACCTTGCCCTTCAATTGAAAACCGCTGATAAGAAAGACGGTCACATAAGTTCCTTCTTTTCGCAACTGATTCAGAAATGTATCCTGAATATTGATTGACTGTGTCATTTTATTCCTCCTCTTTTCTCTCTAAATAAAGTAAATTCGTTTAAATATAAAAATTTCCTGCAAATTAATCATTAAATCTGATCTTATTCTCTGAGAAGGAATGCAATTGTCCAATCAGAAAGATCCACATATAGATTATATTTTAATTTTCCATCATTTGCAAAGATCGTAAAAAACAGGCCCGGGATATGATCAATTAACGTCTGTACTCTTTGACGAAACGATGAATTTCTTCCGCTTTAGCCTGAAAATCGTCCAGCGCTTCAGTCATATCGATCCAGTGTATCGGCATTTGATGATTGAACCATGTATATTGACGTTTCGCATAGTGCCGAGAATGCTTCTTTAACTGATCGATTGCATCTGCAAGCGGAACCCTACCGTCAAAATAGGGAATAAACTCTTTATATCCAATGGCCTGCATCGCTTGTGCACCATGAAGACCCTGATCGTAAAGTGCACGCACTTCATTAATGAGTCCGTTCTCAATCATCTGATCCACACGTGCATTGATACGCGCATAGAGCAATGCGCGGTCCAATGTCAACCCGATACAGAAAAAGGGATACAGACACTGCGAGATCTCACGCTGGTCATGCCTGCTGAACGGTCTTCCGGTCTCATGAATAACTTCCAGCGCACGCATCACACGTACCAGATTATTGGGGTGGATCTGCTTTGCCGCATCAGGATCCAATGCTTTTAACCGTTCATGTAATGCTAATTTACCTTTTTCTTCAGCGAAACGCGCTAAGCTCAGGCGATATTGATGATCCGCACCAGTTGATCCAAAGTGATAATCATAGAGCGCTGCCTTTATATAAAAACCAGTGCCACCGACTATAATAGGCATTTTGCCGCGTGTACTCAGGTTCTCAAGTATCCGGCGTGCATCGATTTGGTAGTCGGCAACTGTATACGGTTCGCTTGGGTCACAAATATCAATTAGATGGTGCGGCACATTTTGTGCTTCCTGTCTGGTCACCTTAGCCGTACCAATATCCATGCCCCGATATACTTGAAAGGCATCTCCATTAATGATTTCGGTTTGAAATCGTTTAGCCAGGTAAATGCTCAGCTTCGTTTTTCCAACAGCCGTCGGACCGACAATGACAAGTGTTTCGTTCATCTAAAGAAAGCGCCCCTTATTGCAAAAAGTGCGTCCAGTATACCACAATTAGCTTTGAACGTGAATCATGATCATGACATGAGGCAGTCACAATCATTCAAGTACCGTTCAGATCGTTCCATACCGAAGCAAGAACCGCCCAATACTTCACTCTGTGTGTTTCTGGTACAAAAACCACCATAATTATTTCTTTAATAGTTTGGTATCATACATTGTAAAATCGCAACGATAGATGAACAAATACTTGCCGTCAATGATTAACCCGGTTGAATTCGGAACATCCGTCGCAAAATAGGAAACATGATTGCCCGCAAAAGTTGCGATTGGCTTTCCAAGCTGCGAACGGATCAGTATTACCTTGGATTTCCCATCAAAGTAATTATGAAAATCATTGACAACGCGATTGACAAATGGCATGCTGCGCTCTTGATTATCGGCCAGTATTTTTTGAGGTAACTGATTCATCACATCGCGCAGTCCCTTCTCATACATGATTAATGTGCTGCCTACATGGACGACCTGATTGCCTCCGATCGTAATGTTCAGAACGGATGATTCTTTTGTTGTCTCTCCCTTTTCGTTCGTGCGATCAAATTTACTGTCACGTGTAATCGATCCCGACACCCCTTTAATTGTGTCAACAGGTTGTCCGTCGGCATCATAAGTCTGCATCGTCACATCCAGACCTTTCAGATTGCCCTCTACCTGCGTTGTGAAAAAATCCAGCATTTGACATCCAGTGAGCGTGACCAGTGACACTGTCAGCAGTAACACAATAAAACCTGCTTTTATCCTGCGTTTCAATAAATTTCTCCCCCGCCTGCTAAAATCGAATCTATTAAAATTTTACCGTTCAGGCGCTGCTCTGTCATCCGCCCAGAGACAGATTTTTAACAAAGGCACTGTTAAACATGACTGCTGATTTCCACGAACAAGTGTGCTGAGGAGCACATTAAATTCAGCAAAAAAAAAGAGCCCATAAAGGCTCAGAAAATGACAATGTACGGTATCTATAAGGTAACATCCTTATCTCAACAAAATCTGAACGTTGTAAGAAAATTGATGTCTCAGTATCAGTTAAAAAGAGGCTGTACCAAAAGGCACCGAACTTAATCTTTTACAGGATCTTCAATTTTAGATATTTTCAGAGGTTTTTCCAACTGATGGCCACCCCCGTTTTATAATCAGCAAATTCATAGAGAGAGATCATTCGCTTAAAATCTCAGTATGATAAAATAATCATAATAGATTTTCGAGAAAAATTCCGATTTTTTTATATGGAGAGGATTTTTATGCATATAGTACTGAGAATAATATTTTCATTGCTCTTTCTCACAATCATGTATTTCTTCTGTTTTGTTCACCCCGTCACTTCTTGGCTATTTGCGGTTGTTTCTATTAGTTGGCTTGTTGCTTTTTTCATTCTCGATTACTGGATCAGAAAAAAGAGAATTGGGAGTAAATAGCTTTCATCTTTGTACTCCTCCCGCCTACCCCATCTTCGAAAATCCTGATTTTTAAGGAAGCGATAACCATGGATGAATTTCTTACAGACTTGAAAAAACGATTCACAGGAAAACGGCTTGCGTTTTTGACAATCCCTTATATTGCAGTCTTGCTTGTATTCTTGTTTCTGCCTTACCTTGGTCCTTATGAATCAATGATTATCCTTGGCCTTCTTATTTCCTACGCAGTTGCAAATTGGATATGGAACAGAGTGGATTTAAGGAAGAATCAAAACAGCGGTTCCTGATATCATCTCATCTAGCTTATTTCGCATCATTTTGTAATCGCTCTTATTGTCAGCAGACAATAAGAGCTTCAAGGAGCTGATCAAATGTTTCAGAATGTTTTCACTAAGCTCAAACGCCTTTTAAAAAAACGCTTTTTGTATTTTGAGCTTCCATATTTAGTTATTGGAGTCCTATGGCTAACCTTTACTCCTGACAAATATCATTCCTGGATCACTTATTATGTTTTTGCCTATTTGTTCCTCGTCATGATCTTCGATATCATTGGCTGGGACAAATTTAAAAAACACAATCAAAACAGAAATTCCTGATAAAAACCTGTAAGGTGGTGATCTCTTGAAAAATGTTTGGACAAAGCAAGTGATACTTTCAGCGCTCACAATCATCTGCGCCTTTATCACTGTATTTTTCCTTTTTTCTATTGGAGGCATATTCTTTCCAAATGCCGCTGCAGGCGCGCTTTCAACACTTGGTCCAGTAACAAGGGATGGGGTTGAACATATACAGACGCCCATCCATTTCACCCATAACCTTGAGAAAGAAATGGTTTTAAATTTGAAAGCTTATCTGGGCAAATTATGGGCAAACGGTTCACAGGGGTGCTGAAAACCCTGTCACTGCACGCGTTTAAACATCTTTTCCATTTCGTAGGGCGTGAAATGAACCAGTACGGGGCGGCCATGCGGACAGGTAAATGGATCCGCTGCTTTACCGAGTGCATCAAGCAGTGCCTGAATCTCGTCAGGACGCAAATAATGGTTGGCCTTGATTGAGCGTTTACATGCCATCATCATTGCCAGTTTCTCCAGTATTTTTTTAATCGATACTTTACCGGTCTCGATGATCTGATTGACCAGATCATGAATCATTTCTTCTTCTCTTCCTTTGGGTATCCACGTCGGGCAAGAACGGATGATCAGGCTCCGCGCACCGAATGACTCAAAGTACAAACCGATATCCTGCAAATAATTGTGATACTCCTGAATCGTTTCATACTCCGATGCGCTGAATTCGAAAGTCATCGGCACGAGCAGTTCCTGCACTTCCCGTGCCGTCTCCCCTACCTTCTCTCGGAAATATTCATATTTAATGCGTTCTTGTGCTGCGTGCTGATCAATAATATACAGACCGTCTTCATTTTGAGCAAAAATGTACGTTCCATGCATCTGACCAATCGGATAGAGCTTTGGCATCCTTTTCCGCGGATGATTGGTCTCCGAGGGATCGCTGATTTCTTCTTCCCTGGGTTCAGCATCTGTGTCGGCCGTCCCGTCATTCGCCCACTCAGGAGCTGCAAAGGCAGTGTCTGGTTCACGTACATGTTCCGATGCGAAGATATCTTTATCTGATTGTTTTTTCTGAATATCTGCCTCTGGAATTTCCGGTCCGGTAACGGCAGCAGGCGAAAAATCAAGTGTCTGTTGCTCATTTTGAGGGCTGTCCGGCGTCACATGTGGTTTCCCGGAAACAGACGGAATCAACCGTTCACGGTGAAATGCTTTTCGTATTGTTTCGCTGATCAGCGCGCAAAGTTCCCCCTCCTTGCTGATACGTGCCTCAAGTTTAGCCGGGTGCACGTTGACGTCGACAAGCGAAGGATCCATATAGATATGAATGACACAGATCGGATAACGTCCGACCATCATCAATGTATGGTATCCGTCCATAATGCTGTTAAAGAGCGGATAATTTCTGATGAATCGATTATTGATAAAAATATAGACATACTGCCTGCCTGCTCGTGAAATCTGTGGATGAACAGCAAGACCACTCACCTTAAAATCAAGTGACTCCCCATTAAAGGAGTATGCTGCCTTCGCAGTACGCACGCCATAGACTGCAGCAAGCACATGACTCAGATTACCACTCCCGTTTGTCTGAAAAAGCGTTTTCTGTTCATGAATCAGCGTAAACCGTACATTGGGATAGGCAAGTGCCATGCGGTTGACTACTTCTGTGATCTTACCAAGCTCAGTATGAATGCTTTTCAAATATTTCAGGCGTGCAGGTGTATTATAGAAGAGACGCTCTACTTTGATTTCCGTCCCTTTTCTGCTTTGCGCACTGCCCTTGGCTATGATATGACCTGCCTGCAAAACAAGATGGGTGCCCGGATGCTCATCATCTGACGTGATCAGTTCCAGATACGAGACCGCTGCTATACTTGGCAGCGCCTCACCGCGGAACCCGAGTGTCGCTATATGGAAAAGATCGGCATCCTTACCGATTTTACTGGTTGCATGGCGTTCAAAAGCGATCTGACAGTCCTCAGGTGCAAACCCGCATCCATCATCGGTTACCTTGATCGATTTCAGTCCCCCTTCTTCAATTTCAATTAAAACTGAAGACGCGCCCGCATCGATGGAATTTTCTATCAGTTCTTTGACAACAGACGCCGGACGTTCGACGACTTCACCGGCTGCAATTTTATTCGCAAGCGTTTCACTGAGCCTTTTTATCACACCCACTGGATTCGCCCCTTCCTCTCGATCTTATGTCTTTTATTCCTGGCTTTTCATGAATGCGGTGGATCCGTGTAAATCATAAAGTACCTTTAACGGAAATTATTTTTTTAATCGCTTCTGAAGCTGAAAAAGTTTGTTCATCGCATCCATCGGAGTCATCGTTAATAGTTCTATTTTGCTCAATTCATCAAGAACTTTCTGTTCACTTCTGCTCAGTACCTGCGTTCCGCTATTTTCCCTTGATTCAGCAAACAGCGCCAATTGCTCCGGTTCGTCCTCAGCAGCTGCCGTTTCTGCCTGAGCATCTCTTTCGCTGTCAGGTAATTGTTCCAGTCCGCGCAGGATTTCATCTGCCCGTTGAATAAGATGATCAGGAAGACCGGCAAGCTTGGCGACATGGATCCCATAGCTTTTATCTGCCTGCCCTTCAAGTACTTTGTGCAGAAAGACAACAGTTCCGTTTTCCTCTATCGCGCCAACATGGACGTTTCTTAATCGGTCAAGCTTTTCCTCAAGAAAAGTCAGCTCATGATAATGCGTGGAAAAAAAGGTTTTCGCCGCAATGTGATCATGAATGTATTCAACGATCGCCTGTGCAATTGCAATGCCATCATATGTTGATGTACCTCTCCCAATTTCATCCAGCAGAATCAGGCTGTTCTGAGTCGCATGACTCAAGGCGTAATTAGCCTCATCCATTTCAACCATGAAGGTACTTTGTCCGGAGACAAGATCATCCGCCGCGCCGATACGTGTAAAAATTTGATCGAATATCGGCATATGTGCCTCATCTGCAGCGACAAAGCAGCCGATCTGTGCCATAATTGCCGTAAGCGCGGCCTGTCGCATATAGGTGCTCTTGCCGCCCATATTGGGTCCGGTAATCATGAGCAGATCGCACGATTCATCCATATCAAAATCATTCGCAACGAAAGTTCCTCTGCGCATGACGCGTTCAATGACCGGATGGCGACTGTTTTTTATTGTTAATGTACGGCCCTTCGAAAATCTCGGCCGAACATAACCATTACGATCACTGACGGCCGCAAAACTTTGCAGCACATCAAGCGTACTGACAAGGCGCGCGAGTTTTTGCAGTCGCGTTGCCTGATCTTTTATCTTCAATCGTACATCGCTGAACAGCTGAAATTCCAGTTCAACGCGTTTTTCTTCCGCTTCGAGTATGATGCGTTCTTTCTCCTTAAGCTCCGGAGTAATGAACCGTTCAGCATTTGAAAGTGTCTGCCGGCGCTCATAGCGGCCTTCCGGAATGAGTTTGAGATTAGGTCTGGACACTTCAATATAATAACCGAATACACGGTTATAACCGATCTTCAGTGATTTAATACCCGTTGATGCCCGTTCAGAAGCTTCAAGTTCGGCAATCCAGCGTTTCCCGTTTTTCGAAGCATCACGATACTGATCCAGAGTTTTGTTGTACCCTGATTTGATGATTCCCCCATCGGCAGTTGAAAAAGGCGGGTCGTCTACAACCGCCCGGTCAATGAGCGTGCGAACCGCCTCGCACGGATCCATTTCTTTTTCATATTCGGAAAGTGACTGCTCATCAAGTTCAGCGAGTACACGCTTTATTTCCGGAACCTGTTCCAAAGAACGCCTGAGCTGGACAACTTCACGCGGATTCACATTGCCAAATGAAACACGGCCAACCAGCCGTTCCAAATCATATACATTTCCCAAAAGTTCACGCAGTGACTCACGTTCTAATAAGTGCTGTTTTAAAGCGGCTACGGCGTCCAGACGCTGATTAATCTTTTTTTGATTTAAAAGCGGTTTCTCAATCCATTGTTTCAGTCGACGTCCACCCATCGCTGTTTTCACATCATCCAGCAGCCAGAGAAGCGACCCATAGGTTTTCTTTTCACGATTTGTCTGAGTCAGCTCCAGATTACGTCTGGAATGCTGGTCAATCATCATGTATTCATTGATGTGATATACATCTGCCTGCTGAAGGTGATCCAATGACCGTTTCTGAGTGCTGAGCAGATAATTGAGCAGCCGTCCGAGTGGATGAAGCAACTTTTCCTGACTGATGCCCTCCGTTATGGCGCTCAGCTGATCGGGAATCTGATCGGATTCATTTTCGGAAAAGGTTGTATTAAGTTTTTCAAACAATTCTTCTTTTTTCCGGACATCAAAATGCGGCTCAAGTACAAGCTCACGAACATCATTAGCATCCATTTCCTGAATGACGCCATCCCACGAATCAATGAGCGTCACTCGTGTCTCACCTGTTGTTAAATCACTCATGGCCAGTCCGAATGATCCATCCTTGTATGTGCTTAAAGCAGCCAAAAAATTATTTCTTTTCGGCTGCAGCGAATCATCCTCCATAATTGTTCCGGGCGTAATCAGCTGAATGACTTCGCGTCGCACCATACCCTTCGCCTGTTTTGGATCTTCCATTTGTTCGCATATGGCAATTTTGTAACCTTTATCAATTAACACCTTAATATATTGCTTGGCTGCATGATACGGGACGCCGCACATCGGTATGTATTCATCTTTACCGCCGTTTCGGGACGTAAGGGCAATTTCCAGTTCTTTCGAAGCTTTTTTTGCATCGTCAAAAAAAAGTTCATAGAAATCACCAAGCCTGAAAAAAAGAAATGCGTCCTGATACTGCGCTTTGATTGCCAAATATTGCTGAATCATTGGGGTATAACTCATAACTGCTCCTACCACCCTGCCTCAAATGCATTATTATGTTCTTATTATTATAGCACAGAGCTCTATTTACTTTAGTTAATCTACCACGGTTAGCGTGAGAGAATAATCACAATGTATTTGATCGGATTCGATTTATGAATAACCGTTCACTTAGTTGACGGAACCTGTCAGAACAGTTCTGGCAAGTACCGGAGCAATCAGGAAGAACGAACTTTGGAAATAAATAAAAGGTCATGACCTCCAAAATGGATCATGACCTCAATGAGCCTATTTACTGTTTTGGATTAAAAAAATGATCCGCTTGTTCAATGCCTCGTGCCTACATATTGACGACATCTCGCCGAACATAACACTTGAATCGAAGATGAATCCGCGTCCTATTCTTCGTCCTCATCTTCAGTCAAAAAATCAGAATCCAAATCGTTCAATTCTTTATCAAGGTCCTTATCTTCATCCGCGTCATCTTCAACTTCTACCAATCCATTGCCATCAACTTGAACTTTAACCTTTGTTTCACCAATTACTTCTACGAGAAATTCCCGCTCAACCTGCGCCACAACACGATTGCCGTTTGATGAAATTTTTGCTTCCAGGCAATTCGGTTCCTGCAGCATCCGGCAAGTAACCTGAACATGATCTGAAACGACTTGCTTGTCGCGAAGCGTTAGTGGAACACGATCATGGTAGCTTACTGTTTCACAGACAACCTCGGTCTTCGTATTATTGTTATACGAATACCATGTATTGATGTCATAGGTTCCGTCAACATTAACCGCATCCTTGTGATAGGTTGTTTTATATTTATGATTGATTACCCAGCATCCCAGGACGTTCGTCGGTTTATGCGTCGGGGTCACAGTGTGTGCGGATCTGCTGAATTTCTTGCCTTTGCCGCAAATCGCTTTGGTAATAATTTCCCTGTATGCATACTCTGCCAAGAGTCCAAACCTCCTTTACCTTCTTCATCTTCATGTTATGCAGGGCGAATAACACGTGTGAAACAAAAAGGAGGTACAGACAATGAGAAGAAAATTTATTTATTTGCTCCTGAATATATAGACTCAGTTTGCTCAAGTTTTAAATCAGACAAGCACTGGAAAAGTTAAACAGCATCAATAGGCAAATAAGCAAGCGCTTGTTTAAAAACCGGGCAGAAAGTGCCCGGTCATCTCTTCCGCAGATGCAGTGGCTTCCACATCGCGCACTGGATATGCACAGATAGTGGAAGACCCATTGATTGTACTTACTTATATAACCGATTAATTATCGGATTGTGTCGATTGATTCTTTTTGAAAACCTGCTGTGAAACAAGCTTTACAAGCAACTGCAAAAAATCATTCACATCTTCCTGAGACTGTTTAAATTCTTGCACAACGGGAATGGATTCAAGTTCTTTTTGCAACCGATCAATGACCGCCTCATTTTGATGATAGGCTTCTGTTTTCCCAAAGTGCTGTAAATTAACCGATTCTTTCTGATAATGCTTAATCCGATCAACTAACCGCTGCACCTTCTGGTTCGAGCTGATTTTCGCTTCAGCCTGTTTGTAGAACTGTACCTGTTCAGTGCTTGAAAGCCGCTCAGCAAGCATCTTCGCCCTTGCAAGGATCTCCTCATTAGAATACAGATGCGTCATTGATGCATCGCCTCTGTTTCCGCCTGCCACTCACCATCCAGTGACCACATTTTGGCATCCGTAATTTTAACTTTGACGAGTTGACCAATCAGTGATTTCGGTCCGCGGAAATTAACGACTTTATTCGTTCTTGTGTGTCCGGAAAGTACATCGTGATTTTTGCGGCTCTCGCCCTCCACCAGGACCTCGACAACTTGATCCTGATATTTCGCATTGCTTTGAGCGGCTAATTCATCCATAAGCTTATTCAGACGCTGCAAACGCTCTTTTTTCACGTCCATAGGCACATTGTCCTTCATGCGTGCAGCCGGTGTACCTGCACGTGGAGAATAGATAAATGTAAAGGCGCCGTCAAACTGACATTCACGGACAAGTGACATCGTCTCTTCAAACTGCTCTTCAGTCTCGTTAGGAAATCCCACAATAATGTCGGTAGTAAAAGATGCGTTTGGAACCGCCCTCTTAATCTTGTGAAACAGATCAAGATAGCGTTCCCGTGTATACCCGCGCCCCATGATTTTAAGAATGGCGGAACTGCCTGATTGGACCGGCAGATGGATATGCTCGCAAAGATTGCCACCTTTCCCAAGTACCTCAACTAAATGATCATCAAAATCTTTCGGATGGCTTGTTGTGAAACGTATGCGCGGAATGCCGATTTTCCGCATTTCATCCATAAGATTGCCCAATCCATAGTTTTTAAGATCTTTCAAATCTTTTCCGTATGCATTAACATTCTGACCAAGCAAAGTGACTTCTTTATACCCTTTTCGAGCAAGCTCGCGGACTTCCTGAATGATTTCTTCAGGGCGGCGGCTCCTCTCTTTACCACGAGTATAGGGAACGATGCAATAGGTGCAGAACTTGTCACATCCATACATAATGTTAACCCAGGCCTGAATGTGGCCTCGGCGTGACTGAGGGAGATTTTCAATAATATCTCCTTCTTTTGACCATACCTCAACGACCATTTCCTTGCCAAATAACGCTTCTTTCAATAGTTGCGGCAGCCGGTGTATATTATGTGTGCCAAAGATCAAGTCAACTTGCGGATATTTGGCAAGTATTTTGTTAACAACTACTTCTTCCTGAGCCATGCATCCGCAGACACCAATAATTAGCCCCGGTTTTTCAAGTTTCAGTGTTTTCAGCGCACCGATATGGCCGAATACTTTATTCTCCGCATTTTCGCGAATGGCACAGGTATTGATCAGAATAACATCGGCATCTTTGAGTTCATCAGTCTCCTGATATCCCATTTTTTCAAGGATTCCGGCCATGACTTCTGTATCGTGTTCGTTCATCTGGCATCCATAGGTTTCAATTAAATAGCGCTTTTCACGCCCAACCGTTTCCATGTCATCCGGTATTGTGAAATCATTTATGATTTGAACCGCTTCTCTGCGCCGCCTGCGCGCATCTTTCAGAGAAGGCGGCTGGAAATACTTTGAAAAATCAACTTTGCTGAATGTCTGCCCAGCCACAAGGAAACCTCCCTTTCAAATTCCATCATTAAATTATAGCAAATTTGTTCATGAGTGGAAAGAATGACACACGCAGCACACTTTGATTTTCACCTCTGCACACGTAATCAGAAAAAGATGAGCATCCTCATTTCCGTGTATATTATAGTAACACTTTAAAAAATTCATATCATTCCATGCTATAATCACTTCAATCTTTTTTTGGAGGCATAGAGCAGAATGAATTTGTTAAAACAAAATAGAAATTTTCGTCTCTTATTTTCTGCTCGATTGATAACAAACATTGGAGACAGTGTCTATTATGTTGCCGCGATGTGGCTTGTTTATCAATTGAGCGGGTCGGCATTTTATTCTGGTATTGCCGGTTTTCTCACGATGCTGCCGAGAGTGATGCAATTTATTGTCGGTCCGATTATTGATCGCTATCCGATTAAGAAATTGATCATTGTTACCCAGCTGGCTCAAGCCATTCTTTTAGTTGTCATTCCTGTTACCGCATGGCTGAACGTCCTCAACGTACCACTTATACTCATCGTTATGCCTGTTGTATCGTTTTTTAATCAGTTTTCCTTTCCTGCCGAGAGTGCATTAATTCCGCAGCTTCTTCATAAAGAGCAACGGATTCGGGCAAACAGTTTAATGACACTGGCCTACCAGGGCACTGACGCAGTTTTTCAGGCTGTTGGTGGATTACTGATCATGGTTGCCGGAGCTGTAACGCTGTACAGCGCTGATGTTATTACTTTTTTTTGCGCGATCCTTTTGTTTTCGATGCTTCGGCTACCCGCTGCAGATCGGCCAACCCAGCAAGTTTCATTCCAGGCCCAGTGCAGGCGTTATTTTTCAGATCTTGGCGAAGGGATCTATCAGGTCAGCCATTCCATTATCGGCAAGATGATTGTCGGATCACTGATCATCAATTTTGCATTGGGGGCACTGTACGCAGCCCTCCCTGCTTTTTCGGATCAAAAAGGCAGCGCTGCTTTATATGGATTCATGATGGCAGCGATGGCCATCGGAACACTTTTCGGCGCTTTGATTGCGCCTCAGTTTGAAAAGAAACCGATCGGTAAAATGCTGATGGTCGGTTATTCAGTCGGATTTCTTCTTTGGATGACTGCTGCCCTGACTCCGAATCCGCTGCTTGTGCCTCTTTTATTTTTGTTAAGTATGATTCTGCCAGGCTGCAATAATATTATTAATTTTACTTTGATTCAAAATATCGTTCCGCACACAATGCTTGCTCGCATCATGTCATTAGTGGCCAGTTTGGCGACATGCATTATGCCTCTTGGATCGTTGATCGGTGGTGTCCTGAGTGTGGTATTCGGAGCAACAGCAGTTTTTACTGCTGCTGGTTTTGGATTCCTGTGTTACGCAGTCTATGTGGCTTGTACACCGGCTCTCAGGCACCTGCCTTCATGCAGTAAAGCCGGGGCAGAATGCTACGACTTGCGCCCCAAAAAGACTGATGTACATGAGCTCATGTAATTTTTCTCTTACTTTAGCCATTTTGAATATAATGTTGCTTTCGGACTCGCAGCAATATGCGTGCTGCCTGTGGGGCCGTTCCTGTTGATGCGTGCCAGAGAAACTCAGCAGATTTTCGATTGTCTGAGAAGGCCGCGATGGCAAATACAGGGCAATAAATGATTAAAAACAACGGCAAAAAACTCTACTTTTGAAACACTTTTTCCAGGAGTAAATCATGCTTGGGGCGCGTGCATTCTCCGACCTGCGTCTGATTGATGTGTCCACTGACTTTGGTACATTACTTAATAAAGAAATGTATAAAGGTTAAGGGGTCCTGAATGTGAAACCACTGCTCCGTCATATGAATTTTTCTATGTTATTATTCGGAAGGCTCATTTCAAATATCGGTGACAGCATGTACTACATCGCAGCAATGTGGCTTGTCTATACACTTGGTGGTTCAGCATTTTACTCCGGAATTGCTGGATTTCTGACGCTTGCTCCCCAGGCATTTCAATTTATCACAGGTCCGATCATTGATCGCCATTCAATTCGAAACCTGCTCGTTGCAACTCAGTTAATCCAGGCCTTATTGCTGTGTACGATTCCAATTGCTTATGCTTTTCACTTTTTATCTGTCACAATGATTTTCATTATCATGCCACTCGCTGCTTTTTTGAACCAGTTTTCCTTGCCCGCTGAAAATGCCTTAATCCCGCAGATTCTTCCGAAAGAGCAGAGGGTCACTGCTAATTCTTTAATGGCGGTCTCGCAACAGGGAAGTGATGCCGCATTTAATGCGCTCAGCGGTGCATTAGTCGCCTCTGTCGGCGCAATCACATTGTATATGGCGGATATTGTTACTTTTCTCCTGGCAGCATTGCTTTTTTCCGCTATAAAGCTTCAATATGCCCATGAAGAAAATAAATCTGCCAAAACCATTCAAGAGCAAACAAGACGTTATTTCAATGATCTAAAAGAAGGATTCCTTACCGTCTTCCGTTCCATTCTTGGCAAAATGCTCGTCGCCAGCGCAATTACGAATTTCGTATTTGGGGCGATGATGGCCTCACTTCCTGCCTATTCTGATACTCTCGGCGGATCTGAAATATTCGGCTTCCTATTAGCAGGTATGTCGATTGGCAGCCTGATTGGTGCCGGTTCAGCAGGCCTGTTTAAGCGATTTGCCTTTGGCCGTCTGATGATTGTCGGTTATTTTCTGGGTTTTTCTTTTTGGTTTGCTTCCGCATGTATCCCCTACATTCCGTTCAAAATTATTCTGTTCTCAATCAGCATGATCCCAATTGGTCTTTCAAATGTGCTCAGCTTTGTCTTCATGCAGAATGTTATTCCGCAAAAAATGCTTGCCCGGTCAATTTCCGTTATTACAAGTATTTCTTCATGCATGATGCCGATTGGTTCGCTTATTGGCGGTGTACTGAGCACTCTATTTAGACCTCAGATCATTTTTGCTGCAACGAGCAGCAGCCTCCTCTTTATCTCAGTCTATCTCTTATGTGTTCCGTTGCTGAGGCGTATTCCGTCTGTACAATCCATCCAGCCTGAACAATACGGCTTTCACTCCGATTCTCCCAGCGGCATTTGACGCCAGGCACGAAAAGAAAACCCTGAACATACAAAAACAGCATGGCATCTTCACGCCCATGCTGTTTTATTCTTCTAAAAACTGTGCACCGATATGCTGAATAATCTGATCGCGGGTGATCAGTCCAATGACACGATGCTGGTCATCAACTACCGGGATCCGTTTAATATGATTATGGGACAGCTGTTTTAGGACGGTGTCCAGATCTTCATCTTTATCAACTGTTTGCAAATTTCTTTTTTTCATAAAATTGCTGACTTGTTTATTAAGCAAATCGCTCAATTTGTCCTTGGACATATCAACCACCACGGCAGAAATCAGTGAATAAAGATCGTAGATGGTTTGCTGCTTTGGGGAAATGGCCCGCAGAAGATCACCGTCACTGACGTAACCTGTAAGCTGATTCTGACTGTTTACAACAGGCACCCCGCCAATTTGGTGTGTAATCATGGTTCTAATCAATGCTTTGACCGAGTCATGCTCTTGTATCGTCACAACATCTTTCAACATTAATTGTTCTACACGCATAAGCAAGTGCCTCCACATCACTTTGAATGATCTTCTTATGACATTATTGTATCATGTATTTGGAAACACTTGCATAAAGTTGCCCTTCCATACCTCTAAAGAAGAAAAATGTTGATCGCCACCTGTCTCTTATCTGCTGACTTTGTTTTATAAAATCCCAAGGATAAACCAAAAGAGTGTTTTCTTTGCAATCCAAAATAGGCATAGTCATCGCCTTGAAGAATATAGTAATTTATGGGCAATCCTCATAAGGAGATGACAAGCGGAAATGGATGTTTTAAAAGTATCAGCAAAATCTGTACCTAACTCTGTTGCCGGAGCCCTTGCGCATGCTATGAGAGAGCAAAAAACGGCAGAAATACAAGCAATCGGCGCTGGTGCGCTGAATCAGGCAGTCAAAGCGGTGGCAATTGCCCGAGGTTTTGTCGCGCCAAGCGGTCTCGATTTAATTTGCATTCCAGCTTTTACCGATATTCTGATTGATGGTGAAGAACGCACCGCTATCAAACTCATCGTTGAGCCGAGATAAAAACCGTTCTCATCTTTTTAACAAAGACGGACATATCACATTGAACAATCAAAAAACACGCAACAGTGCGTGTTTTCTTACACCTGCCTCACATACTGTGGGGTCTCTTTAATTGACGTTTACATCAGTTGTTTAAAGACCATCGTTCATCTAAAAAAGGATCACTGTTTCTGGCGAATATAAAGCGGATTATTCAAAAAACAAGTGATCTTCATTAATTAAAAGGCGGTCAATCTTTGAAGATTTTCCTGTGCTTTCATCGACTTGAATTAATACGGCTCCAAGCTGGCCTGGGCCATCCTCACTTTCAAATCGAACAGGCATTGACGTTAAGAATCTTTTTGTTACTGCAGCACGTTGGACACCAATAATCCCATTGTAAGGCCCTGTCATTCCGACATCTGTCAAATAGGCGGTTCCTTTTGGAAAAATACGTTCATCCGCTGTTTGCACATGTGTATGCGTTCCAATTACCGCAGATACGCTTCCGTCTAAATACCATCCGAGTGCCAGCTTTTCACTGGTCGTTTCTGCATGTACATCCACAAAAATAATCGGTGTCCTTTTATGTGCTTCATCAACAAGCTGCCTGACAATGCGAAACGGATCATCAAGTGACGGCAAAAAGACACGCCCCTGAATATTGATGACCGCCACCTTGACGCCATGCGGCAGTTCAATATAGCGCAATCCGCTTCCCGGCGTCCCGGCTGGAAAATTCGCAGGACGAACCAGCTGCTTTGCTTCATCAATAAACTCAAAAATTTCACGATTATCCCATGTATGATTCCCCATGGTCAGCATATCCGCCCCGACTTCCAATAATTTCTGATAGATTTTTTTGGTGAGCCCTTTACCATGTGCGGCATTCTCTGCATTGACAATCGTTGCTGCCGGTTGGTACTTGCTTTTTAACTTCGGCAGATACTGTTCAATCATCTCTCTTCCCGTACGTCCATACACGTCACCAACAAATAAAATTTTCATGGCTACCACTCTTTTCCTTAAAGCATGCCCTGTTTGTATCAGAAAGCCTGGTTTCGCTGCGCTTTGGCGAGAAAGTGGTCGCCATTGCGCTTATCATCTTTAAAAATTATATATACTAAACCGGACAAGGATGCCCTGCCGTCCATCTCCGATTATGATTTATGCTTGCCCGATTGCCGCAGGTGTTTTACTTTTCGTGTCTGGCTGACACTTTTATGCTTAGCTATAAAATCAAATACTTTTCTTACTCTGTAAAAAAAAGCGGCTCATGCCGCTTTTTTTTATTTTGCATATTCTACAGCTCTCGTTTCACGGATCACTGTAACTTTGATGTTTCCTGGATAATCCAGTTCATTCTCAATTTTCTTTGTGATATCATGCGCCAGCTGGAAAGATTTTGCATCATCCACAATATCAGGTTGAACGATGATGCGTATTTCACGGCCTGCCTGAATCGCATAAGATTTCTCCACACCTTCAAAGGACTCTGAAATTTCTTCCAGTTTTTCAAGGCGATGAATATAGGTTTCAAGTGTCTCACGCCGCGCACCCGGTCTTGCTGCAGACAGCGCGTCAGCTGCAGCAACAAGAACGGATATCACAGAAGTTGCCTCTGTATCGCCATGATGCGAAGCAATACTGTTGATCACAACCGGATGTTCCCTGTACTTCGATGCCAGTTCAACTCCGATTTCTACGTGACTCCCTTCAACTTCATGATCGATCGCCTTGCCTATATCATGCAGCAGACCTGCTCTTCGTGCCAAGTTCTCATCTTCGCCAAGTTCTGCAGCCATAATGCCAGCCAAAAATGCTACTTCCATTGAATGCTTCAGAACATTTTGACCGTAACTTGTTCTGAAGTGGAGGCGTCCCAGTATCTTGATCAAATCCGGATGCAAATTGTGAATTCCGACTTCAAAAATAGTCTGTTCACCATAATCGCGTATTTTCTCATCGACTTCATGCCGCGATTTTTCAACCATTTCCTCAATTCGAGCCGGATGAATGCGTCCGTCCTGAACAAGCTTCTCAAGAGCGATACGCGCAACCTCGCGCCGGATCGGGTCAAATCCTGAAAGGATAACCGCTTCCGGAGTATCATCAATAATCAGATCAATACCAGTTAGCGTCTCAAGTGTGCGAATATTTCTTCCTTCACGTCCGATTATTCGCCCCTTCATTTCATCATTGGGCAAATTGACCACCGAAACGGTTGTTTCTGTCACATGATCGGCTGCACAACGCTGAATCGCAAGTGAAAGAATGCTTTTCGCCTTTTTTTCAGCATCTTCCTTCGCTCTTGTTTCGATGTCCTTTGCGATTTGAGCAGCCTCATGAGCCGTTTCCTCTCTGACCTGGTTCAGAATTAACTCCTTCGCCTCATCGCTTGTTAATCCGGAAATACGTTCAAGCTCTGACTGCTGCTTTCGCAACGATTCCTCCACTTTGCTTTCCATCTCTTCAATTTGTCGACGTTTCTTGCTAAGAATTTCCTCCCTTTTTTCAAGCGAATTTTCTTTATTATCGAGTGATTCACTTTTCCGATCGAGCAAATCCTCTTTCTGCAAAAGGCGATTTTCTTGCCTCTGAAGCTCATTGCGACGTTCACGCGACTCATTCTCCACCCGGGATCTGAGCGTGTGAATTTCGTCTTTCGCTTCTAAAAGCGTTTCTTTTTTCATTGCCTCCGCATCTCTCCGTGCATCATCAACGATCTGGCGTGCAGCGGTTTCAGCAGAAGAAATTTTCGCCTCAGCAATTTTCTTCCGAATGTAATAGCCAACAAACAGACAAACTACAGAGACAAGCACAATGGAGGTGATCATAACGTAGATGATCATTATTTCACCCCCTTGCTTTTCCGTATCGTCAATAAACCAAACAGTTGCTTTTTACTGAACGATGCTTAAAAATGACCTGTCGAAACCCTAATTGCTTCCTCTCTGTCCCGGATATCAAATTAACGCGGATACATTTGAAAGAAACTGCCTGGTTCCCACACTTGCCCTGTCGTTTTTAAGCATTTTCATGCGAAAAGTTTACATATTCATGTAATCAGTAACTTTACAGTTACAAGTTTATTGTATAATTGCCTATTTGGGTTGTCAACCTTGCTCCCATTAAATGGACTCTCTCTCTTCCCGTACCGGCAAATAAGTCATTACTCCTTACGCGTCCATTCTAAAAAGTGGTTTCTGGGTATGAAAAAAGCGCTCTTCAATAATAAGCGCTTTTCTTCACCCAATCATGAAAGTATAAGGACATGGCCGTCTTTCAGCACTGTGTACGTTTTCACAGCACAGCATTACTCATTGTCGGGAAGAGGAGCCGTTTCTGCAGTTGAATCATCAGCAGGCACTTCATCCAGCTGATAATGTTCACGTATCTTCTGCTTCACTTCCGCCTTTACCGAAGTATTCTCTTTTAAATACAGCTTTGCGTTTTCACGTCCCTGACCGAGCCGTTCGCCATTGTAAGAATACCAGGAACCACTTTTTTCAACAATATCCAGATCAGAACCGATATCAAGGATCTCGCCTTCCTGTGAAATACCTTGTCCATACATGATATCAACTTCGGCCTGCTTAAACGGAGGCGCGACCTTATTTTTTACCACTTTGATTCTCGCACGGTTCCCCACAATATCATTGCCAATCTTCAGCGTTTCAGCGCGACGCACTTCCAGCCGGACAGAAGCGTAGAACTTCAGGGCACGTCCGCCCGGGGTCGTTTCGGGATTCCCAAACATGACGCCTACTTTTTCACGAATCTGGTTAATGAAAATAGCCGTTGTCTTCGATTTGCTTATTGCTCCGGAAAGTTTTCTGAGTGCCTGAGACATAAGGCGCGCCTGGAGACCGACATGCGAATCGCCCATCTCTCCTTCAATTTCCGCCCTCGGCACCAGGGCAGCTACCGAGTCGATAACAATAATATCAATGGCACCGCTGCGAACGAGCGCCTCAGCGATTTCAAGTGCCTGTTCCCCGGTATCCGGCTGTGACAAAAGCAGATCATCAATGTTAACACCGAGATTTTCGGCGTAAACCGGATCAAGCGCATGTTCAGCATCAATAAAAGCTGCCTGACCGCCATTTTGCTGCGCTTCCGCAATTGCATGCAACGCCACCGTTGTTTTACCCGAAGATTCAGGCCCGTAAATTTCGATGATGCGCCCGCGTGGATACCCGCCAACACCCATTGCTATATCTAAAGCCAGTGAACCGCTTGATACAGTTGATACGCGCTGTTCCGGCCGTTCTCCCAATCGCATAATTGATCCCTTGCCAAACTGTTTCTCGATTTGGCGAAGAGCACTGTCGAGTGCAGCTTTTCGTTCATTTTTCTCAGCCATGATCGTCGTTCATCTCCTTAAAACATTCTTTTTTTAATCATACAGGTTTTCCAGTATGAGCACAAGTGTTCTGCGAATATTTATTCGCTTTTATCTTAATGAACGATTGCCGGCAAACCCTTCAAATGTCTTCTTAAAAGGTCATAACCCGTTTTTGCAGCCTGGATTCTTATCTTGTTCCGCTGCCCGTTAAAATGAAAAAGATAGGTTTCTGTCGTTTCTTTGCTCGCGAAACCAATATAAACGGTCCCAACTTCTTTGCCTTCACTTTTGTCCGGGCCAGCAACTCCTGTAAAAGAGATACCGTAATCCGCGCTGCACAATCCACGGACGTTTTCTGCCATATGCTTTGCACACACAGCGCTGATCGCTCCTTCGGTCTCCAGAACGCTTTCCGGCACCCTCAGCACATTATGCTTGACTGAATTGGTATAGCAGACAATTCCGCCACTCAGAACGGATGAGGCACCTGAGAAACGAGCCATCCATTCAGCGGCCATGCCGGCCGTAAGGCTTTCAGCGAAGGCAACGGTTTCTTCGTGATTTTGCAGGCATTCAAAAGTAACCTGAGGGAGTGATTCTTCCCCGTATCCGTAAAGATAGCTGCCGACTCTCGCTTTAATTTTATTCTCAACTTCATCGAGCATCGCCGTAGCCTGCATCGGATTCGCATGCTTTGCCGTCAGTCTTAAGGTGACTTCACTCTCCTTGGCGAGCGGCGCAATAGTGGGATTGGTCTGCGCGTCGATCAGGTCAATGATCCTGGTCTCCAGCTGGGACTCACCGATGCCAAAAAAGCGAAGCACACGCGATTGAATATGTTCCTCGTTTCTGCGTGCAAGGTAGTGTTCCGCAAAATCGAGAAACATTGGTTTCATTTCCGCAGGAACCCCCGGCATCAATAAATAGATGTGCGCGTTTTCTTCGACCACCATCCCCGGCGCCATACCGTAGTGATTGGGAAGAACCTGGCTTCCTTCAATCACCAGAGCCTGCTTTTTATTATTCTCGGTCATTTCTCTGCCGGTAACTTTAAAATATTCAAGGATGCTGTCCATTGCTTTTTGATCCGTAACCATTTTTCTTTTCAGAACATGAGCAACAGTCTCTTTCGTCAGGTCGTCTCGGGTCGGACCAAGCCCGCCGGTAAAAATCAGCAGGTCCGCCCGTTTTTCAGCGTGATTGATCACATTAATCAACCGGTCCTGATTGTCCCCGCACACCGTGTGAAAAAACACGTTAACCCCCAGCGCAGCCAGATGTTCGGAAATAAATTGAGCATTCGTGTTTGCTATTTGTCCAAGCAAAAGTTCCGAACCCACTGCAATGATTTCAGCATTCATGAACAGGAACCCCCATCAGTATATTCGAAAATACTATTCTTTTATATTATTAGCCACAACAAAATGAAGCGCAAGCGCACCTGCTTATTTTGAGCGTAAAAAAATCGCGCGGTTTTTAATAAAATAATCTGCGCCGGATAAAACCGTTAGTAGAACGGCAATCCAAAGTATGATTTGATCAAGCGGAAATCCTCCAATGCCAAATGGAACATTATTAAATAAAAAGAGAATGATGGCCGCCATTTGAGTGGTCGTCTTCCATTTAGCAATTTTGCTCGCCGCAATCACTTCACCTTCCTCAACAGCTACCAGTCTCAGACCCGTCACGGCAAATTCACGAGCCAGGATCAGAATCACCATCCACGATTCCATTCTGCCAAGTCCGACGAAGGCGACAAAGGCACTCATGACCAGCAGCTTATCCGCAAGCGGATCAAGCAGTTTTCCAAAATTAGTAACCAAGTGATACTTGCGTGCAAGCTGTCCATCAAGCCAGTCTGTAAATGATGCCAGCATAAAAATGATTGCTGCCAGAAGCTGGGCCACGGGAAGCTGATAATATCCCATACTGATGCTGCCGAATGAAATCGGCGCAAGAAGCAGAATCAAAAAAATCGGAATCATAACCATTCTGGCGACTGTTAATCTATTGGCAATATTCATTTCCATATTCCCCCTGTATGGTGTAAATCATGATTTGACAAGTTTCGTTATAAAGCCCGGCTTTGTCAGGCATCAGGCGCAAACAAGGCGACCGTCACCTCATACTATATAAATTTTATACTCATATATTAATGGGTGTCTGCGCCAACCCCTTGCCAGTTGGCAAGTTTTCTACGATCAAAAAATGAGCCGCCTCAAGAGGCCGCTCTCCAATAAATCTTTACAGTTACTTGTTAAAATTAATGAGAAGCGTCTGCACCGTATTTTTATTTGGAAAATCAACCTTTTGCCCGTTAATTTTCAGATTCGTATCCGGAACGTTACCAAATCGAAGACGAAGTGACTGAGCACTAGAGGCATCAAATTTATAAGATTTCTTGCCATGAAGATCAACCGTGCCCTGAACAATCTGTTTATTCGTTTGACCGTCAGAGGCCATGAACCATGCACCTCGTGTCTGATTTGGTGCCGCAGAGACTGTCACCTCAAATTTTTCCGTCCCAGACAGAGAATAAGTTGTTGTTGACCCCTGCTCGCTCTCTTTCTTAAGCATTTGATTCGCTGAGGAATCCGTCGCACTGTTCGAAGAACTATCTGATGAGGCCTGATTGGAAGAGGCGCTGTCCCCTTTGAACTGGACGGAATGACTGCTGCTTGTTCCTGATGATGGATTGGAGCGATCACCCGCAAAATGCGTAATCAAAATATAAACAATCATCAGTGCGATCAGTATAAATACAATCACAAGTGCCTTATTAACAAATGATGACCAGTTTTTCGCACGAACTGCACTTCTGCGTATCGGTTTCTGCGCCCGTTCAGACTCACTTCCATCCGGCGGCATAACCGGAGTATCCACATGTTGCCTCGCAAGTTTAGGCATATCACCTGGATACTGCTCCGACAAGCTTTTAAAGTCCAGTCCAAGCGTTTCAGCATAATTCTTTATAAAAGCACGGGTATAAAATTCACCAGGCAATTGACTGTAGTCCCCTTCTTCAATTGCCTTCAAGTAACGCTTTTGAATTTTCGTTTCCCGTTGAAGGTCATCCAGAGAAAGTTTCTTTTGTTCCCTAGTCTCTTTCAATACTTGACCAAGTTCGCTCAACACTAACACCTGCCACTATGAATTAATTATTACGCTTTAATGAATTCATTCTGGTGTTTTGAACGCACCAGCATCACAATGATTTGGACATTCAATGTATGGAAAAATAATTGTTGAACGTTCTGAGTTCAACACTATTTAGAAGCAGCCGTTCTCTTATCGATCCTGATGCAGCCATACATCTTGAAAAAGAGCACCGCCGGGAGAGCGTTGACCTATTGGTATTGGCAACAGGTGATCGAAGCGGTTAAATTAAGTGGGCTGGATACAAAATGTACATTTCAAGTTAGCGTAGCGTGGAAAAAATCCGAAGCCACGAAAAGTTAAATCGTCAGCCCGTAGTTGTTCAAAGCATTTAAGATATCCCGTTTTCAAAACATAAAATACTCGATTCACCGCAGATCAAATCGCTTTGTCATCTTTGCCCTACTGTTCAGTTATTCGGAAACTTATTTGAAAAAAATCGGATGGGCAAGTGCAGAAAAGGCTTATCGCCCGACATTGGGAAAGTAAAGAATTTCCGCGTCAGAGTAGTTAATTGATTCTCTGGCACGAAGACTATTCTATATGATTATTCAGCCGGTATTCAATTTCCTTTTATGTATTTCGCTTCTCAGTCCTTCTTCTTTACGGTCGAATTTAAAATTCCTGTAAAATTACCAAAATCACGACCATTGATCAAGCTTCTGAAGCAAGCACCTGTTCAAGTTCATTACGCTAATAATATTATCATAACTTCATCATTTTAACGATATATTCATAAAAAAAGCTGCTTTTGGCACTTTATTTTTATCGATTTTTTTAATCTTGATGCAAAAGGATTCCTCATCTTCAGAAGCATATGCTTCCATAACCGGATAGGAACGCATCATTCAGATCATCCTGCAGCAATCATAACTTCCTGTATCACTTTCGAACCTTTCTGAAAAAGGCACTGATTCAGCAATACCAGGCGCCGTTGATTGAAATGACTTGCCCGCTGATGTAATCTGCGGCATCACTCATTAAATAACCGATCAATGATGCAACCTCTTCTGGAACAGCGAGGCGACCCATGGGAATGTCCTCCTTAATCAATCGGAGATCCTCCGCTCCGAACATCTTCATCATCGGCGTATCTACTGCACCTGGAGCCACTGCATTTACTGTGATACCGCTTGGAGCTACCTCTTTGGCGAGTGCCTTAACAAAGGAGTTCTGCCCGCCTTTAACCATAGAATACAATACTTCAGTCGCCGCTCCTTCGAGCCCCCAAATCGACGACACAAGCAGAATTTTACCTTTCTTTTCACGAATCATTGGTTTAACCAGTTCCTGAAGCAGACGAAACGGACTCGTCAGCTGTAACTGAATTGTTTTTTTTATTGTGTCCGTTTTTACATTCTGAAAAAGACCAATGTCGCTGTTTCCACTCGCGTAAACAACACCATCAATTTCTTCTCCCAACTGATCGAGTAAGGTGTCTGGTCCATTCGGGTGGGCGAGATCTGCTTTCACGCATACAAAATTCTGATCTTCATATTTTTCTTTTAATTGATTGGCAAGCTGTTCTGTCTTATCCTTTGAATGATAATAATGCAGATAAAGAGAAGCACCTCTATACGCCAGCACTTTTGCCACAGCACTGCCGATCGCTCCACCTGCGCCTGTAATCAGTATCCTGTTCATTGTGCAGACACCCCAATTTAATAAATAGACTACGATTCTACCTTCCGCTTACTTCGTCGCTTTGCTTGGGAACAAGTACAGTGCGTGGCTTGCTTCCTTCGTATGGTCCGACGATATGGCGTTCCTCCATTGCGTCAATCAGGCGTGCGGCACGTGTGTAGCCGATTCTAAATCTTCGCTGCAGCATGGAAACACTGGCCGTCTGCATGTCGACAACAAGTTGGACTGCATCGTCAAACAGCTCATCATCAACCTTCTCCTCCGTTTTCTCTGATTGTTCTGAAGGCATCATGTCCTTTTGATAGTTGGCTTTTTGCTGCCCAATCACATGGTTTACAACCGCCTCGACCTCTTCATCGGATAAGAAGGCACCTTGAATGCGTACCGGTTTCGAAGCGCCAATCGGCAGAAAGAGCATATCGCCCTTACCAAGCAGTTTCTCTGCACCTCCAGAGTCAAGAATCGTCCGCGAATCCATCATTGATGAAACACTGAACGCAATTCTTGAAGGTATGTTCGCTTTGATCACACCGGTAATAATGTCCACCGACGGGCGCTGAGTCGCAATAATCAAATGAATGCCGGCCGCACGTGCCATTTGGGCAAGTCTTGTCACTGTTTCTTCAACATCTTTCGAGGCAACCATCATTAAATCAGCAAGTTCGTCAATGATGACAACAATATAGGGCATGAGCGGCTGTTTTTCATCGTGTTCCCGGTTAAATTTGCGTACAGCCTCATTATAGCTTTCCAGATTACGCGTACCACTCTCGGAAAACAGTTCGTAACGACGCTCCATTTCTCCGAGTACATTTTTCAGGCCCAACGCTGCCTTAGCCGGATCAGTCACAACAGGGGTCAGCAGATGCGGAATGCCGTTGTAAACATTAAGCTCGACCATTTTGGGGTCAATCATAAATAATTTAACTTCGCTTGGCTTAGTGCGCATGAGCAATGTAATGATAATGCTGTTAATACAAACACTCTTGCCGCTTCCTGTAGCGCCTGCAACCAAAAGGTGCGGCATCCGATTTAAATCGGCTAAAATTGGTTCCCCGGAAATGTCACGTCCAAGGCCGATCGTCAATTTTGAAGACGCTCGTTTCGCATTACCGGACTCGAGTACTTCTCTGAGGCATACCATAGCAACTTCCTGATTAGGCACTTCGATACCAACCGCTGATTTTCCCGGAATCGGCGCTTCAATGCGAATATCCTTCGCCGCCAGTGCCAGTGCCAGATCATCGCTCAGGCTAAGAATTCTGCTGACCTTCACGCCTGCTTCCGGATAAATTTCATAACGGGTAACCGCTGGACCAAGATGCACTTCTTTTACCGTGGCCCGCACACCAAAACTCTCAAACGTTCTCTCTAACGTGCGGACATTGCCGGCAATATGCCGTCTTTCATTATTCTGAGCATTTTTGCCCGGTGCACGCAGCAACGACAGCGGTGGCAACTGATAATCTTCATTTTCAACCGGTCCCTGTGAGAAATTCGGTACATCATTTCTGTTCACGTTTTTATGTTCATTATAATCATCTACAGAAAGCTGCACTGGGTCGCGGGAGGCGGGATTCTCTGTATCGACCATGGCCTCGTTGAAATCATGTATCTCTGGCGCACCGCCATTTGTTTCCGAAAGTTTATCATCAACGGGCGGGGCATCCTGATCGGCCCTTTCCTGTTCTTCCGCAGAAGAGCTTTGTTTCTTTTTTTCTAACTGACGTTGAAAGAGTCTTTTAAAATAAGTGCCACTGTTTTTAGCGGATTTAAAAACACGGCCAAACAGTTTATTTAATAAATCGCGAAGCGAATGGCCCGTAATTAAAATAAGCGAAACCAGAAACAGGAAAGCAGTCATGAAATAAGTGCCGATCGTTGAGAAAAGGTAGTAAAAGAAAGCAAAACCAACAGATCCTACCATACCCCCGCCTAATCCCTGGCTTGTTATTGATCCGGTCAGTTCTTGGCGAAAAAGCAAAAAAGTATTAAAAATAACGGAGCGATTCTGCCATTCATTGACTGTGGAGAGTGCTTCGAATAATCGAACATGACTGACCAGAAGTAAAGTGAAGGTAAGAAGATAGATTCCAGAAAGTCTGCGTGTAAAAAATTCAGGCTGCCGGCGAAAAAGAATGTAGTAGACGGACAGCACAAGAAAATATAGAAGAAGCAGTACCCACCAGTCACCGGCAAAGAACCGGGCGGCTTCCTTAATCACTTCACCTGCTACTCCCAGATCACTGATACCGATGCAGGTCAGAGCAAACATACAGAGTCCTCCGACCTCATAGATCAGCGTTTCTTTCCAACCGATTTTTGCACGTGAACGTTTTCTTTTTTTCTTAGCCATAATCTTCCTGCACCTCGTTTAATTCAGAGCACTTGTTTGCTTTTCACTGCTTTTGTTTTAAATTTACTCTATCTTTTGGTATTTAGCAAAGCATTGCCAATCGCGCGTTTTCGCAATGCAGGCACAGCCACTGTTAAATCGGGCAGTTGATTTTTGGACCATTTACTGAAATACAGGTGCGTCATGAAGCCACCAACCTGCGCGCCTATGTGAGCCTGCTTATTGCGGACGAATCTCCGCTTTAATGCTCGGCTAAGCCGTTGCTTTTATTGAATGGATACAGGGCAGTGTCACCACGCTTAAAGTGGTAAATTCAAGAGTATTAAAAAACCGGGCAGGACCCGGCTTTTAAAATTCCATGATAATTGGCAGTATCATTGGACGGCGTTTGGTTTTATCAAAAAAGTATTTGCTCAACGAATCACGAATTCCACTTTTTAGCGATGACCACTCAGATACGTGCTGTGTCAATGATTTTGACAGCACATCGGAAACAATATGATTAGCTTGATCTAAAAGATCTTCTGATTCACGAACATAAACAAATCCACGTGTAATGATTTCCGGACCAGCAAGTATTTTCTTTGTTCTGCGCCCCAAGGTAACCACAACAATCACTGTACCATCTTGCGACAAAAGGCGTCGGTCTCTTAAAACAATATTTCCAACATCTCCGACACCCAGTCCGTCAACAAGGAGCTGGCCGGCCGGAACCGTGTCTGCTCTATTTGCCTCTCTGTCAGTAAATGCAACAACATCACCTTTATCAAGCAAAAATGTACGGCTGGCAGATATACCCATGGCCTCGGCCATTTTTTGCTGAGCCCTCATCATTTTAAATTCTCCATCAATTGGGATCACGTATTTGGGTCTGGTCAATTGGAGCATCATTTCAATATCTTCTCCAGCTCCATGACCGGATACGTGAACCGCTTTGCCAAAGATGACTTGAGCACCTTCACTCATTAATTGATCAATGGCATTCGTGACAGTTTTTTCATTGCTAGGCGTCAGGGAAGCCGCATAGATGATCAGGTCATGTTCCTTGAGTCTCAATTTTTTATGCAGATGGTTAGCCAGGCTTGTCAGCGGTGTTAACGGATCTCCGTCCGGACCGCTTGTCAGAATTGCGAGTTCTCTTTCCGGTTGCTTCGTCGACTTTTCCCAATTAATGAGTATGTTTTTGGGAAGCTTTAGAAATCCTTCTTTAGACGCAATAGAAATCACGCGTTCCAAATACTTTCCATCAATGGCGACCTTGCGGTTATGACGCTCACATGCCTCCAGAAATTGCTGAATACGGTAGATATTTGTTGCATGAATGGCAACAATGACTCTGCCTTCAGCCGAATAAAGTATGTGATTAAAACGATCACCAATAACAGCATCAGAAGGTTCCTTACCGGGGAGCTCTGCATGTTTGCTGTCGGAAAGAAGGCAAAGCACCCCTTTATCGCCGATTCGTGAGATTCTGCTTGTATCTGTAGGGAAACCTCCGACCGGAGTAAAATCAAACTTGTAATCTCCTGTATGCACAATGTAACCCTGATTTGTTTTGATGGCATAACCGACTGAATCAGGTATGCTGTGATATGTTCTAAAACACTCGATCATACACTGACCGATTTTCATACGCCGGTCAGGGTTAATTGTATTGAATAAATTTCGTGGAAAGTTTGCGCCTACTCTTTTAAGACTCTCCCACACAAGTGCCAGCGTAAAACGTGTCCCATAAACAGGTACGTTCAAATCCCTTAACAAGTAGGGAAGCCCGCCGATATTTGCCTGATGACCATGAGTTAAAAATATACCTTGAATTTGCTCACGGCGATCACTCAAATAAGAGACATCAGGAATCACGGTATCAACACCAAGCATATCTTCATGGGGATGCATCAACCCCGCATCAATAATATAGATGGCATGATTCACTTCAATGACTGTCATATTATTTCCAATTTCGCCAACGCCGCCCATTGCATAAACTTTCACGCTGTCTTTCGTAGCATGCGTCAATGGGCATTCCTCCTATTAAGTTGAGCAGTCATCGCTATTGACCCGAACTAATCATTGACTTTATTATACCCAATCCCTGCTGCAAAGTACAATTTTTTCTGATCAACTATCCTGATTTTAATCAACTAATGTCAGCGATTTTTTCGGAGAATACTTTTGCTGAAACGATTGCCGCTTCACGAAGTGCTTCTGTAATCTGATCAACGCTCAGGCTTGGCGCCTCCGTATCGGCCACATCAGTCACTTGTTCCGGAAGATACGGAACATGAATAAATCCGCCAATCATCGGCCTGCTCGAAAGTTCAAGCGCATGCATCAATTTATAGAAAAGATCATTGCACACAAACATTCCAGCATGCTCAGATATACGGGAAGGAATGTTTCTATTTTGAACAGCCGCAACAATTTCATGCACGGGAAGATCCGTCATATACCGATCCGGTCCCCCTTCCAGGATTTTCTGATTGATGCGCACAGTACCCTCGTTATCAGATTTATCTGAATCATCTTTGTTCATTGCATAAATTTCAGGGGTTATTGCGTCTCTTCCGCCCGCTTGTCCGACTGCAATAACGATATCGGGGCAAATGACACGAATGGATGCAAGCAAGCGTTCAGATGCTTCTCTATAGGATACAGGCAGTTTTGTTGCATAAATATCCACTGTATCGGCAGTCTGTATGCCATCCAGACGCCTGACCGCTTCCCAGGAAGGGTTTAATTTGCTCCCGCCAAACGGTGCGAAGCCGCTCAGTAACACTCTCATCTCTGATTCCTCCATCTTCATTCAAACACTTCTTTATTTTCGTGCCATTCTGTCTGAAATTACATTATTAAAGGATACAGCTGATTTATCGGCTCATTTTTAACAGGGAAGCTGAAAAATGAATTCCCATTTTCACGTCTAAATGCAACAGACTGATAAAGTCCATTTGTGCGAACACCATGATCACACGGCCAATCAAAAAAGGTGAATCGAACGATCCGTCCGAATTCACCTTTTTAAATTAATTGCTTATTTTTATATCCTCACGATTCTTAAATTCATTATAGACGCGAATCAAAGATTCCCATTCCAGTTTGGAGAGATCCACCATTGGGAGACGTACACTGCCAACCGGCATATCTAAATTATTTAAAAGCGCTTTCACCGGAGCAGGGCTAGGTGCAGCAAATAATTCACGCATCAGGGGAAGCATAGCGCGATGCAGTTCAGCGCTTTCGGAGATCCGCCCACTGAGAAAGCTGTGGATCATCTTTTTCATTTCTGGCGCAATGACATGTGACGCAACTGAGATAACCCCATGGCCGCCAATAGACAGAATGGGCAGCGTCAGTCCATCGTCACCGCTGTACAAATGGAAATTCTTATCTGTACCGCTTATAATTGCTGCAATCTGATCCAGATCGCCGCTCGCTTCTTTAACTGCGACGATGTTATGCAATTGGGATAGTCGAATAATGGTTTCTGCCGAGATATTCACCTTGGACCGGCCGGGAATGTTGTAAATAATAATCGGCACATCAACCTGATCGGAAATTGCCTTGTAATGTGCATACAAACCATCCTGATTCGGTTTGCTGTAATAAGGTGCAACCGCCATGATAGCATCCACGCCAAGTCCTGCTGCTTCTTTTGAAAAAGCAACGGTTTGTGCCGTATTATTATTGCCGGTTCCGACAATGACCTTAATTCGCCCATCAACAACTCGAACTACGTGTTCGAATAAAATCAGCTTTTCGTCATGTGACAGAGTCGGCGATTCTCCTGTCGTCCCTGCAACGACAATGCCATCTGATCCGGTTCTGATTAAATGCTCTATAATATTGGTTGTTCGTTCCAAACTCATCTTTCCATGGTCGTCAAACGGCGTCACCATGGCGGTCAATAATCGGCCAAAGTCCATATTTCCTCACTCCTGTGTAGGATGTTCCACAATGATTGATTCTTCATGCAGTGTTTCCAGATGAAACGCCTTGTGAAGGGCATTAACTGCCTCATTCATCTTATTCTGGGCAACAAGTACCCAAATTGTATTATGAGAATCGGCAGACTGCAAAATTTGAATTCCCTGTTCCGTCAGAGCGTTCACAATTTTTGAAGCCACACCCGGCACACCAGCCATACCGGCACCGACTGCGGACACTTTTGCACAGTCGGTTTGAACTTCTGGAATATACCCCTTCGTTTTCAGAGTGTTTACCGCTTTATCAGTCCACTGCTTACCGACAGTATAGACAACACCATTCGGGCTGATATTAATCAGATCCACACTGATTCCCTGTTCAGCCATTGCCTTAAATACTTTCGCCTGAAGATCAAATTCATTCTTCGCGGCGCGCACACGGATTTGTGTCACATCACGTACATAAGTAATTCCTGTAACCGGCCGTTCGACAAGATCCTGACCTCTTCCTGAACGATTCATTGTTGTCACGATCGTTCCAAGACTGTCGGACACGGTTGAGCGGATGTGAATAGGGATTTTGGCAGTCATCGCAATTTCAACAGCACGTGGATGAATCACTTTCGCTCCTTGATAGGCAAGATTGCATATTTCATTATATGTCAGTACGGATAGCCTTCGTGCATCGCTGACGATGCGCGGATCCGCCGTCATCACCCCATTGACATCAGTGAAGATATCAATCCATTCAGCATCGACTGCTGCACCAAGAGCAGCCGCCGACGTATCACTTCCACCGCGTCCAAGTGTTGTTATCTCACCGTCAGTCGTCTGGCCCTGAAAGCCGGCAACGACAACCGCATCACATGACTCCAATCTTTTAAGTAACGGGCTGACTTTCATTTCGATTATTTTGGCCTCATTAAATGCACGGTTGGTGATAAAGCCTGCCTGAGCACCAGTCATTGCTTCAGAATGAACGCCTGCCTGTTTCAGCAAGTTGGAGAAAACGATCATTGATATGGTTTCACCGCAAGACATTAAAATATCTTTTTCACGGGGTGAGGTCTTGCCGTTACTAACCAAGTCAAGTAAAGTATCCGTTGCGTAGGGATCCCCGGAACGCCCCATTGCTGAAACAACGACAATCACTTTGTATCCTTTTTTTACCGCGCTGACAACATGCCGAACCGCATGTGCGCGCATGTCATCGGTCTGTACCGAGGTACCACCGAATTTCTGTACAATAATTTTCAACCTATTCAACCCTTTCACTTAAGGGAGATCCTGTATCCTTCAATCCTTTTGACAGCAATTCCCGCAGCATAAGCATAAGTTCATGCGCTCACTAATCCGAGCTTAAGCAGACTTTCTGCAATTTGAACTGAATTCCAGGCCGCGCCTTTCAGCAAATTGTCTGAAACGATCCAGAGGTGAAACCCGTTTGCCACATCCGGATCACGTCTGACACGGCCAACAAAGACTTCCTTTTTCCCCGATGCATTTACAGGCATGGGATAAATCTGATGTGCCGGATCGTCTTCCAGAACAACGCCCGGAGCATTTCGAAGCAATTCTTTCAGATTCTCCGCATTCACGTTATTTCGATCAATTTCAATATACACGGATTCTCCATGACTGATGCTCACCGGCACACGAACACAGGTCGCCGACACTTTGATTTCCGGGGCTTCCATAATTTTTTTGGTTTCATTAATCATTTTCATTTCTTCAAAAGTATAGTCATTAGGCTGAAACAGATCAATTTGCGGAATTGCATTAAAGGCCATCTGATAGTGTTTTTCATCACTTTTTACTGGCATAATCACGGTTTCAGGCTTTTCGCCATTTAATACTGCTTCAGACTGTTTTTCAAGTTCCGCAATCGCCTTCGCTCCCGCACCGGACACTGCCTGATAAGTCGACACAATAATGCGCTTCAGTCCGTATGCCTTTCTAATCGGCTCAAGTGCCGCAACCATCTGAATCGTTGAGCAGTTCGGATTTGCAATGATTCCGTGATGATCAAACAGTGCCTTCTCGTTAACTTCCGGAACAACTAGCGGAACGTCTTTATCCATGCGGAATGCACTGGTATTATCAATAACGATTGCACCGCGTTTCGCCGCTTCCGGTGCGAGCACTTTGGAAACCGACCCACCTGCGCTGAACAAAGCAATATCTATATTCTCGAAAGACTCAGGTTTCGCTTCTTTAATCGTCCACTCTTTGTCGCCAAAAAATACTGTTTTTCCAGCCGAACGCGCCGATGCCAGCGGGAAAAGAATCTTCACCGGCAGCGGAGAGCCTTCAAGCATTTTAAGCATCCGTGTGCCGACAGCACCAGTGACGCCGACGACTGCAACGTTCAATCCTTCTGAATTGAGCAAAACCATCTCTCCTCTGTTTAAACTTAATTGTTTCTATTATTATATAATCAACTGTGTTTGAAAGGAAAGATCAAATTCTAAAAATGCCGCTTCTTCTTTAGGAATACACGATTATTTTAGCACAATCAGGCAATAAAGCTCGGATTCACCAGCCGGTTGGTGAATCCAAGAGCTTTGTTGCACTGATTATTCCCTGAAAAAGGATACTTTTTACAGTGTAATTAAGTCCTATTATTGATTCGTTGCTTTTTTTCAAGAAGAATCGGTTGCATTTGTTTTCCATCAACGGCAGCTTCTACGGTATCTGTTAGCAAATACATATGCGAAACCAGTGAATTGGGCTTGTTAACCGGATCATCCTGGCCAAATGGAATAAAGTAGATGTTTTTTGCAACGATCAATTTTGCGATATTTTGCAGGTTCAGTCCCAATCCATCATTGGTTGATACCCCAAGCACAACCGGATTTCCGTTACGCAGCGTCGCTTTAGCGGCCATTAGGACCGGGCTGTCGGTTTGTGCGTTCGCAAATTTACTCATTGAATTCCCTGTCAACGGGGCAATCACCATGCAATCCAGAGGTTTTCTTGGTCCATAGGGTTCAGCGTCGACAATTGAATCAACAACTTTATGACCGCTGATCTCTTCTACTTTGGCAATCCAATCGCTGGCTTTGCCAAATCTCGTGTCGGTAGTCTTGACTGTATGAGTAACAAACACAGAGACGCTGCACCCGGCATCCACAAGCTTCTCAATTTGAGGAACAACCTGACTGTAGGTACAGTGAGAGCCGGTAATTCCAAATCCAATATGCCGCCCTTTCAGACTCATGACTCACCCTCCTTTGAAAATTGATTCAGCAGAAGTTCAGCAAGAACGTTAGCTATAATCTGTCCGGCAGTTTTAGGTGCAACCATTCCTGGCAATCCGGGCGTGATCATTGCTTTGATCCCTCTTTTTTTTGCATAACGAAAATCCGTTCCCCCAGGTAATGAAGCAAGGTCAATAATGAAGCTATTTGCTGGCATATTCGACAATACCTTGCTTGTCAATACAAGAGCAGGAATTGTGTTGATACAGATTTCATTATCCACAACTTCTTTTTCTAAATCTTTCAGATAAAATGCTTTAACCCCCATCTCTATGGCACGGGCAATTTGCTGTGGATTTCGTGTTCCCACTTTAACGTGTGCACCGAGTGCATGGAAAGCCCTGGCAACACTCATTCCTGTACGTCCGAGACCGAGGACGATGACATTGGCATCATGAATGGTAATATCCGTATTTTGAATAACCATCATTAACGTTCCTTCGACGGTTGGAATTGAATTATAGATAGCCACATCATCGCGTGCAAACAATTTTACAACCTGGCGCTTCGTTTCTTTAGCTATATTGGTTAGATGAGGGGTAGTGATGCCCGAGTAAATGGTACAATGCTCTGGTGTATCTGCCAGCCAGTCTTTTGACAGATTGATTTTTTCATTAGAAAAAGTGGTTTCAACATTCCCCTCATGATCAGTGCCACTCACTGGAAGAATAATGCTGTCCACGTACTTAGGATCTATCTCATCCATGTTTACCTTAGATGCTCCGCTAAAATTTCTTTCTAACTGATCAAAGCCGACAAGCGACAGATGTGCATCGAGCGCGGTCAATTTATTGATCACTTCTATCTGCCGTGCGTCCCCTCCCATGACCACAATATGTCTGTTCGTCAGCATCAACATTCCCTCCGCTTAGCAATTTATGGTCTGCTTCCTGTCATCCAACACTTTATGTTATGACAATGACCCGGTAATGTGAAAATCATGGGCAATCAAAAAGACTCAGGAATTTTTCCCGAGTCTTTTTGAAAAGCTGATCCTTTATTAAGCAGGTGATTTTTTTTTCAAGCATAATAAACAATCAAACAGCAACGGCCATTGGCAGTTCACCTGTCGGACTGACTACTGAGCATGAATATGGTCTATTAAACAAATCCATTGCCACCTGATTCACGTCAACTAAAGTAACTGCATCAATCAAAGCGATTGTTTCGTCAATCGTGCGGCTTTTTCCGAGAATCAGTTCATTTTTTGCGTTTCGGCTCATGCGCCCGCTCGTGCTCTCTAAACTGAAAATCATATTGCCTTTAATCTGTGCTTTGCTACTTGCAAGTTCTTCTTCAGAAATGCCATGGTCAGCCAGCCGGTGAATTGTCCCAAGAATCGCTTTAGCCAGCTCTTCAATCTGATCTGACCCGGTGCCACCATAAATCGTAAACAAGCCACTATCCTTAAATGCGGTGTGGAACGAGAACACTGAGTACGCAAGTCCGCGTTCTTCACGGATTTCTTGAAACAGACGGCTGCTCATTCCACCGCCAAGCGCATTGTTCATAACCATCAGCGAAGCCATCGCCTGATCTTTGCTGCTGTAGCCTTCGAAACCAAAACAGATATGGGCCTGCTCTGTTTCTTTTTTTCGGGCAATTTTCCCCGGCGTAAACAACGGAGAAAGCTGACGCTCGTCAGCATCCGGAATTTCATATGGCGAAAAAATAGATTCAATTTCTTCAATAAATGCTTCATCCACATGGCCGGCAACGGAAATCACTATATTATCAGGAGTATAGTGCATATACATATGCGCACGCAAATCATTCGCCTCAAATTCAGACAAAGTTTCTTTAGTCCCAAGAATCGGATACCCAAGCGGATGATGCGCAAAACTCGTCGCACTTAGCAAGTCATGAACGAGATCATCAGGTGTATCCTCATACATTTTAATTTCTTCGCTTATAACCTGCTTTTCTTTTTCGATGTCTGCTTTTTCGAAACGCGAATGAAAAAACATGTCTGCTAAGACATGAATTGCGTAACGCGCATCTTTATCCATCACTTTCGTATAATAACAGGTGCTTTCTTTTGAAGTAAACGCATTGACCTGACCGCCGATTTTGTCAAATGCTTCAGCAATTTCGCGTGCGTTGCGTGTTTCTGTCCCCTTAAACAGCATATGCTCGATAAAATGAGAGATACCGTTGTTCGTTTCATTCTCATATCTGGAACCGGTACCGACCCATATGCCAATGCTTACCGAACGTACCGAGGAGAGCGGCTCAAGCAAAATGCGTACGCCGTTCGGCAATACCTTTTTAATCAACACAAATGAGTCCCCCCGTGCCCTGATCAATCCACTAATCTATTATTTTACACTTACTATATCATGATAAAAATTCACAGACAAATAGATTCGACATTTTCCAACAGGAAACCATGTTTTCCCAAACTTAACCACTATACGTATGAAAAATTATATGTTTTCCTTGCCAAAAAATGACTGATATTATATTGGCACTGCGTACAGGAGCCAGAAAATCCCTGAAAAATCAAAACAACTGGGATGCGCAGGATGGAACTTGATTGCCTGAACAGAACTTCAACATATAAGCTGATGCTAAGCACACGAAAAAGGCGCGAATGCTTTCAGCCTATATTCCGGTTATTCGCCATCAACCGAAACACTCTGAGCAGTCTCGCGCCATCGTACATCGCTATGCAGTTCCAGATATCCGTCTGACCATGAGACAAGATACCTCGGGCAAGGTCAGATTTACTGTCCCTGAGATTCGGCTGCCTGATCAATCAGCGCTTTTCTTGACAGCTTTATGCGTCCATGATCATCAGCTTCAATAACTTTGACACGCACGTTGTCCCCGACTTTCAGATAGTCTTCCACATGCTCTACACGCTTGTGATCAAGTTCAGAAATATGAAGCAAGCCGCCCGTATGACCGAAAAGAGAAACAAAAGCGCCGAATTTCTCAATTTTCCTGACCGTTCCAACGAAAACTTCGCCAACATGCACCACACGGGTCAGATTTTCAATGATTTCCTGTGCTTTTTTACCTTTCTCTTCATCGATTGAAAAAATCATGATGGCACCGCTTTGCTCTATATTAATTTTTACTCCCGTTTCCTCAATAATTCTGTTAATCGTTTTGCCATTTGGACCGATGACGTCCCGTATTTTATCAGGCCGAATCGTCATTCTCAAAATTTTGGGCGCATACGAGGAAAGATGATCGCGCGGTGCCGTGATCGTTGCTAAAATCGTCTCCATAATTTTCAGACGCCCTTCCCTCGCCTGAGTCAATGCGCGTCTGAGAATATCACGCGTTACACCGGATATTTTTATATCCATTTGTAATGCGGTCACACCACGCTCGGTCCCGGCACATTTAAAGTCCATGTCACCAAGTGAATCCTCCATCCCCTGTATGTCTGTTAAAATAACAACGTCATCCCTATGTTTGACGAGGCCCATTGCAATACCGGCAACCGGTGCCTTAATCGGTACGCCGGCGTCCATCAATGCCAGAGTACTCCCGCAAATACTCGCCTGAGATGAAGAACCATTTGATTCGAGAACTTCGGATACGCATCGAATCGCGTAAGGGAATGTCTCGTCATCAGGAATTATGGGTGCAAGTGCACGTTCGCCGAGTGCCCCGTGTCCAATTTCTCTTCTGCCCGGTGAACGTGAAGCTTTCACTTCCCCTGTGCTGAACCCCGGAAAGTTATAGTGATGCATGAATCGTTTTGTATCTTCTGAATCAAAGTCATCTAAAACCTGTGCTTCATCAAGTGGAGCAAGAGTGCATACACTGAGTGTCTGAGTCTGCCCACGTGTAAACAGGCCTGAGCCGTGCGCACGTGGAAGTAATCCGACACGCGCAGAAAGCGGGCGAATTTCATCAACAGCCCGACCATCGGGGCGAATATGTTCAACAACAATCATCCGCCGGACCTCTTCCTTTAGAATGGTATGTAATACTTCGTCAACGAGTGCCAGATCTATAGGTGCGTCACTTTCCGTGTTCTCAGCCTCAAACAGAGACAAGATAGATGTGTTCACTTCTTGAATGGCGGCATCACGCGCTTGTTTTTCTTCAACGCGCATTGCCTGATTCAGTTGTTCACCTACAAGTGTCCGAATGCGTTGTTCAAGTAATTCATCTGCTTTGAACAACCGAACGCGCATTTTCTCTTTTTGATTTTCGGCAATGATCTGATCTTCAAAAGCAATGATTTTTTTTATCTGTTCATGAGCAAACATTATCGCATCCAGCATATCTTCCTCGGGAATCTGATTTGCGCCTGCTTCCACCATATTGATCGCGTCCCTGGTTCCGGCTACAATTAAATGAAGATCACTCTGCTTTGTTTGCTCGATTGAAGGATTCACGATCAATGTACCGTTAATGCGCCCTACAATAACGCCTGCGATCGGACCGTTGAATGGAATATCCGACAATGACAGGGCAATGGATGAGCCAAGCATCGCCGCCATCTGAGCACTGCAGTCAAGATCCAGACTCAACACCATATTTCCAATCAGCACTTCATTGCGAAAGCCCTCTGGAAACAGCGGACGGATCGGCCGATCAATCATTCGAGCCGCCAACGTTGCCTGATCGCTCTGGCGCCCTTCCCTTTTTATAAAACCCCCAGGTATTTTACCGACAGCGTAGGCACGTTCATCATAGTTTACAGTCAGCGGAAAAAAAGAACTGTCCTTTGGTTCCTTCGATGCAGTTGCTGTTGATAGGACTACTGTATCACCATAATAAACAAGAGCTGCACCATTCGCTTGTTTGGCAACTTCTCCAATCTCAACACGGAGTGATCGCCCGGCCCATTCCAGCTGGTACGTTTTTTTCCCCGTCTTCATTTGTTTACACCTCTCTCCGTTTTTATTATTCTGCGGTTTTAGAAAACTTGGCTCCGCCAAGCCTTTGACACGGGCGAAGTCGCCGTCGCACTTATACTATTTTCCTTAAAATTTATATACTTTCTTATAGTATAAGAAAGGGGGCTGGAATCTGTGGGGTTTCACTGGTAACTACTCCCGCAGACGCCCAGCCCCTCCGTTTTGATGCTTAGCGATGATATTTTTTGGTTTGGTATGGCAGAAAATCATATATTGTCTTATCTTGTCAGAAAAACCGGGCAGGCAAATTCCTGCGGGGTCTTCCCAGGCTCGCTGATCCCGCTGGCGCCAGCACTCCCCCGCTTTGATTCTCTGCAAGACACTGGTTTATTGGTTTTCAAATGGGTCAAAATCTTATACTTTCTTATCTTGTAAAGAAAAACCGGGCAAAAAACGCCCGGTCCTTACTCCCGCAGGATGCGGTGGTTTTCACGCTGTACCTTACATCTCTGCTTTAATGCTCAGCTAAGCCATTGTTTTATTGATTTGATACAGGGCAAAATCATATACTTAGCAAAGAAGCGGGAATGCTCCCGCTTCTTTGCTGTCTTATCGGCGCAAGCCCAGTTTATTGATCAGCTCGCGATATCTTTTGACATCATTTTCACGAAGGTACGTGAGCAGGTTACGGCGTTTGCCGACCATTTTCAGAAGCCCTCGGCGTGAATGATGATCCTTCTTGTGCTGTTTCAGGTGATCATTCAATGCGTTGATTTGTTTCGTCAATACAGCGATCTGTACTTCGGGAGAACCCGTGTCATTTTCGTGCGTTGCAAATTCATGGATCAGGTTCGTCTTTTCTTCTTTTGATAAAGCCACTTACATTCACCTCCCAATCTAAAATCCCCTCAGGCATCGCTGCCGCCGGTGGAGCAAACAGCCAAGCCCAGGTTCTTGTACTTCTAATCGTGCTGATTAATAATACACTTTTTTGGCACAGAGATCAAGTGACACTTTTCCATGCTGAATACAATGATTCACTTTGAAATAAAATAACGACGTGTTTCTTCCTTATCTTTCTCCATTTGATGCACCAGCGCATCGGCAGAACTGAATTTCAGTTCCGGTCGCAGTCTTTTATACCAGTCGATCGAAACATCCTGATCGTACAAATCGCCCTCAAAATCAAGCACAAAAACTTCGACGGTTTTCACAGCTTCTTCTTTTGAATAAAAAGTAGGGCGAAGGCCCACACTGCACACTCCGTTCAGCGCTTTTCCGCCGGCAATCAGTCGTACCGCGTAGACTCCGTAGGCAGGAATAAGATAGGGATCCACTTCTTCAACATTTGCCGTAGGAAAACCAAGTGTACGACCACGGCGGTCACCATGAACGACCGTTCCGGAAGTACGATATGGACGGCCAAGTAAGTCAGCCGTCTCTTCCATCTCGCCTTTTTCAATCAGTGATCGAATATGTGACGTACTGATTTTAGCACCAAATTGCTCAACTTTGGGAATCACCGTATAACTGAACATGCTTCGGGAGTAGTCGCCGATATTTTCCATATTGCCTGCTGCTTTGCGTCCGAACGTAAAGTCATATCCGGCCACAATGTGTTTCGCATGTAGCTGAATCAAATATTCATCAACAAATTTCTGTGGTGACAGCTGGCTGAATGCAGAATCAAATTTGACAAAATATACAGTATGCACCCCCAGCTCTTCAATCAGCGTGGCCTTCATGTTAACTGGGGTCAGCTCCGTTTCCCGTTTGCAATCCGGACGCAAAACAACAGATGGATGCGGAAAAAAAGTCATGACCGCAGATTCAAGACCCTTTTCCTCGGCAATTTTAACCGCTGTTTGAATGACCTTTTGGTGTCCCAGATGAACACCATCAAAATATCCTAATGCAATCACCTTTTCACGGCGATCCATTTGTTCCATAAAAGGCCGTCCATCCAAGAAAACTCGCTCCATTACAGGCACCTTCACTTCTTTTGAACTCATACGATATCTGCCGATTTATTCTGAAACATCGTGTGCTAAGACGCGATCAGGCTTAACCAGGCCAGGCTTATTCGGATGCAGCCGATAGATTGCGAGACATTCATTACGTTTATTAAGTACGGCACAGGGGCCTGCTCCGAAACTATCCGGAGCGGCAAGCACTGCGCCATTGGCAACTTTTGCCGCTTTTTCATCATCGACGACCCACTGCGCCATATGAGTCAGTCCGAATTCCAGTGGCTTTAGTGCATGAACAAATTGATCTTCCCGATGAAGCTGTTCAATTTGTTCGAAAGTCAGACAATCCTCCATTGAAAACGGACCTGCCAGTGTTCGCGTCATCTGGTACAGGTGCGCGGGATAACCCAGCTTTCTTCCAATTGCTACTGCCAGCGCTCGAATATAGGTCCCTTTGCTGCACACTACTTTAAATGGGAGATCGGTTGAAAATGACAAAGCATCGCTGTTCAGTTGAAACTGATAAACAGTCACTTTGCGAACCGGCGGCTCCACTGCTATACCCGCACGCGCATATTCGTATAATTTTTTGCCATTCACTTTAACCGCACTGTACATCGGTGCTGTCTGATCGATTTCGCCGGTTAATTCAAGCATGGCACGCATAATGTTCTCTCTGCTGAACTGCTGATCCACACTTTTCCGAGCGACAGGAGCACCACTGGCGTCCTCCGTTGTTGTTGATAACCCAAGACGAATGATGCCTTCATAGGCTTTGTCGTACGCTAAAAGATACTGAGCAATCTTGGTCGCTCTGCCAAGACAGAGAACCAGAACTCCGTCAACATCAGGATCAAGGGTTCCTGTATGACCAATCTTTTTAAAATGCAAAAGCTGTCTGAGCTGAGAAACGCAATCATGCGAAGTCATGCCTCTTGGCTTATAAAGAGGCAGCAAACCGTTATAAACAGACATCAAAATGCCCTCCTGCTGATTTGATCGGGCACAGAAAATCTGTTGCCTGCCGCATCTGAATCATTCCTCATTCCGATGCAGCTTATTAATCAATTGATCGATATGGCTGCCGTATTCCACAGACGTATCGATTTTAAATGAAATTTCAGGGGTTTTACGCAAGCGAATTCTTTTCCCAAGCTCGCTTCGGACAAACCCCTTCGCCTTATTCAGTCCCTCAAGCGATGCTTTTTTCTTCTCATCATCGCCAAAAACACTAATGTAAATTGTCGCTTCCTGAAGATCGCCGGTAACATCCACTCCGGTCACCGTCACAAAGCCGACCCGAGGGTCCTTGATTCGGTTACCAATGATATCACTTGCTTCTTTCTTCATCTGCTCGGCGACTCGGTGCACCCGTAAGTTGGCCATAGGTCAGCCTCCTTTTTAAAACCATTCATAAAATGTATTGACACGTTCAATCTCTGTATGAAAATCGATCATTGCAAGCGCGCGTGTCAGTTCACGTTCAACAGCAACTTTGGCCGTCCCGACACATGCAAACGCAAGCTCAGTCTTCTGCCAGGCATCCTGATCATTGACTTCACTTGCTGAAAGATTATGACCGTTCCTTGCTTTTCTTAATATGCTTTGGATTACCGAACGCTTTTCTTTCAGAGAATGCGCACTGAAGAGCACACATTCACAGCGAACGACACCTACAATCATTTAGGCTGAACCTCTTCCATAACATAGGCCTCCATCGTATCGCCCTCTTTAATGTCATTGAAGTTTTCCAGGGTCACGCCACATTCAAATCCTGCTTTTACTTCCTTTGCATCATCCTTGAATCGCTTAAGTGTATCAACATGTCCCTCGTAAATAACAACACCGTTGCGTACAAGGCGTATACCTGCATCACGAGAAATCAGGCCATCAGTTACATAACATCCGGCAATGGTACCGATTCTTGACACTTTGAAAGTTGTACGTACTTCAAGCTGCCCGATCACTTTTTCCTTGAATTCCGGATCAAGCATTCCTTTCATGGCTGCTTCCATTTCATCAATTGCGTCATAAATGACTCGATACAGGCGAATGTCAACCTTTTCTTCTTCGGCTACTTTCTGTGCATGATTATCCGGGCGCACATTAAAGCCGATAATAATCGCGTTGGATGCCGAAGCAAGAATAATATCCGATTCGCTAATCCCACCGGCACCCGCATGAATAATATTTACCTTAACACCGTCAACATCAATTTTCTTCAGAGCTCCGGACAATGCTTCAACGGAACCCTGGACATCTGCTTTAATGACAAGATTGATTTCTTTCATTTCGCCTTCCTTGATCTTCTCAAACAGATCATCAAGGCTCACCTTGCTCGTTGTTTCCTTGCGTTCCGTGATCAGTGCACGTTCTGCACGGATTTCGCCAATTTGACGCGCCTTTTTCTCATCCTCAAATACAACAAACTGATCACCCGCCTGCGGAACATTGTTCAGTCCTGTGATTTCCACCGGGGTGGAAGGCACAGCTTTTTTTACGCGTCTGCCGACATCATTGACCATTGCTCTCACACGCCCATAGGTATTCCCGACCACAATCGGATCACCAATATGAAGTGAGCCGTTCTGAACAAGCAAGGTTGCAACCGGCCCTCTGCCCTTATCAAGCTCGGCCTCAATAACCGCACCTCTCGCCTGTTTATCGGGATTAGCCTTGAACTCCTCAACTTCGGCAACAAGTAAGATCATTTCAAGCAAGTCATCGATGCCCGTACCTTTTTTGGCGGATATTTTGACAAAAATGGTGTCTCCGCCCCAGTCTTCGGGAATCAGCCCCTGCTCTGAAAGCTCCTGCATCACATGATCCGGATTGGCATTCGGTTTATCGATTTTATTGACGGCTACAATGATCGGCACTTTCGCAGCACGTGCATGGTGAATGGCTTCAATGGTCTGAGGCATAACTCCGTCATCGGCCGCAACAACAAGCACTGTGATGTCAGTAATTTCTGCACCGCGTGCACGCATGGTTGTAAATGCAGCATGTCCCGGTGTATCAAGGAACGTAATCTTTTTTCCATTATGCACAACCTGATAAGCACCGATATGCTGAGTGATGCCGCCCGCTTCACCGGCCGTCACCTTGGTATGGCGAATCGAGTCGAGCAAAGTTGTTTTTCCATGGTCGACATGTCCCATTATGGTCACAACCGGCGGCCTGACAACAGCTGTCTTTTCATCAATGCCCAATCCCTCATCTTCGAAACTTGCTTCATCGATGATGACCTCTTCCTCAACGGCAACACCGTAATCACTGGCAAGCAATTCAATAGTATCCTTATCCAGATCCTGATTTTTCGTTGCCATGACACCCAGGGCCATCAACTTTTTAATGATATCTGTCGATGGGCGACCGAGTTTTTCGGCAAACTGTCCGACTGTGAGTGAACCGGATAAGGTAATTTTTTCTGGTAGCTTGATCTCAAGCCGCTGACGATTCGTCTGCTGCATTCCGCCTTTTCTTCGGTTTCTTCGATTTCTTCCATTATTATTACCGTTTCGATTGTTGTTTCGGCGACCGCCACGATTGTTGGTACCGCTGTCGAAACGATTGTGTTCATTCGTGTTTGCACCGCTGCTTGTTCTTCGGTTCGCATTTGTTTCTTCAGGTTTCGCTTTTACCGGTTTCGTATTTCTATCATTTCTTCTTGTCGTCGTTGTCGTTTCGTTTTTACTTTTTTCTTTAATTTTTGTTTGATTCACTGGACCCTCTGCTTTACTTTTATTTGGCTTTTCAGTCACCTTTTGTGCAGATGCCGTCGATCCGCCATTCAGTTTTCGATCTAGCTGGCTCATTGCATTATCAGCAATAATTGACATATGACTCTTTACATTAAATCCTAGTTCTTCCAACTTTGTAATAATTACTTTACTTGATACGTGATGCTTTTTAGCATATTCATAAACACGCATTTTACTCATATATTCACCCCCGTGATGATGGTCCGATCTTTTCGATCAGCCGGCCAGCGAATCCTTGATCTGTAACCGCGATGATCACGCGTGAAGGCTGACCAATCGCCTGGCCTAGCACCTCTCTATCCGGTACGGTCAAAAGCGGAACATGATAATAGCCACATTTATTCTGGATTGTCTTTTTTGTTCGCTCAGAGGCATCTGCGCTCAGGAGTACCATTTTCGCTTTCTTAAGGCGAATCAGCCTCAGTACAGTATCCTCTCCGGAACTCACTTTTCCTGCCCGTTGTGCAAGTCCCAAAAGCGATGCCCATTCGTTATTGGGCATCGACCGGATGTTGCTCCAAATAATGATACATTTCCTCAAACACGCGTTCTGGGACCGGAACGCCCAAGTGCCTTGAGAGCAGGTTTTTATCTTTCGCTTTTTGAATGCAATCAGCTTGCTTTGAAAGGTACGCGCCTCGTCCGTTCTTTTTACCCGTTAAATCGAGAAAAACCTCTCCTTCAGGAGAACGGACAATGCGGAACAGATTTCTTTTCTCTGTTGACTTCTGGCATGCAATACATTTGCGCAAAGGGATCTTTCTCTGTTTCGGCATTGAACAACCTCCTTAATCCCGTTCGTTTTCCGGAAAATCCTCACTCTCCGTCGACGATTCAGCTGTCTGTTCATCAACTGGTTCATGATCGGCTTCCTGGACCGGCGGATCATCAAAAAGTCCGAGTTCCTCTGCTTCCGATTCACTTTTTATATCAATTTTCCATCCTGTCAGTTTTGCAGCCAAACGCGCATTTTGTCCGCGTTTGCCAATTGCCAGAGACAGCTGATAATCAGGGACGATTACAGTTGTTGCTTTCCCCTCTTCATTGACGATAACTTTTACAACTTTAGAAGGGCTAAGCGCATTGGCAACGTAAGTAACCGGATCCTCAGACCAGCGCACAATATCAATTTTTTCGCCTTTTAGTTCATTAACAATGGTTTGGACACGTGCGCCTTTCTGGCCAACACACGCACCAACCGCATCAACGTCCGGATCAGCAGCATGAACAGCAATTTTTGATCGATCTCCCGCTTCTCTTGAAATCGATTTGATTTCAACAGTACCATCATAAATTTCCGGAACTTCCAGTTCAAATAAGCGCTTAAGGAGACCTGGGTGTGTTCTCGAAACGGTGATCATGGGCCCTTTCTTTGCATCTTCGACTTTTGTCAGATAAACTTTGATTCGATCATGCGGATGATACGTTTCATTCGGCATCTGTTCAGACTGGGGAAGAAGCGCTTCGACTCTGCCAAGATCAACGTAGATAAACCGATGATCGATTCTCTGGACAATGCCGGTCATAATGTCATCTTCACGATCAATGAATTCAGAATATATGACGCCGCGTTCAGCCTCACGCACACGCTGAGTAACCACCTGTTTTGCTGTCTGTGCAGCAATTCGTCCAAAATTTCGCGGAGTCACTTCGATTTCAACAGTGTCTCCGATCTGATAGTGTGGATTTAATCCTTTTGCCTGCTCCAGCGAAATTTGAAGGTTGTTGTTTTCAACAGCTTCAACGACCTCCTTTCTTGCATAGACTTTGATTTGTCCCAATCCTTCATTAATATCAACCCGCACATTTTGTGCCTGATCAAAGTTTCGCTTATATGCAGAAATCAGTGCTGCCTCCAGAGCATCAACCAATACTTCTTTGCTGATACCTTTATCCTTTTCCAGTGCGGTAAGTGCTTCTAGCAAATCACTGCTCATCTTTTTCTCCCCTTTTCACAGCAGTTCTGGCTTAAAATAAGATTGCCAGCCGGCTGCTCGCAATCTTGTCAAAAGGAAGAGTTACATGAGTCACTCTTGTTTTGTTTTTAATTGCGAGTACCACAAAGTCTTTATTTACTTCAGTCAGTTTGCCCTCAAAAACCTTGGAGCCATCGATAGGCTCATAGGTAGTCAGATGAACATCTTTTCCCACAGCTTTTTCGAAGTCCGCAAACTTCTTGAGCGGACGCTCCGCCCCTGGCGAAGACACTTCAAGAAAATAAGCATCTTTTATCGGATCCTTCTTGTCAAGTGCTTCACTCAACTTTTCGCTTACGGCTGCACACGTGTCTAAATCTATACCACCATTCGGAGTATCAATAAAAACACGCAAAAAATAGTTCTTTCCCTCTTTGACATATTCTACATCAACGAGTTCAAGATTCATTTCGCTTAAGATCGGGGAAATTAAATCATCTGTCATCTTCGCGATTACGCCAGCCATTTTCAGCCTCCTTTTGAAAATGAAAGAGTGGGAATTTCCCACTCTTTGCAGACGAACTATTTCCAGTATTTCCATAAACACTATATCATACCCATCTGAACAAGGCAAGGTATTCAAAACATCAGAAAAGTGACAGCTGGTTGGCGTCAGGCATCCCTTTAAGACATCCTTGTACATCCAGATATTCCAGGATTGTTTTTGATATTTTCGCCCGCCGCTGCAAATCTTCTTTTGAAAGGAACTCGCCATCTTTCCTTGCATCAGCGATCGCCTTGGCAGCATTGGTGCCGACTCCCGGTATCGCATTGAAAGGCGGTATCAGACTGTCGCCGTCGACAAGAAAACGTGTGGCATCAGAACGATAAAGATCAACTGACTGGAAACTCAGCCCGCGTTCACACATTTCAAGTGCAACTTCAAGCACTGTGAGCAAACTCTTTTCCTTGGGAAGCGCATCGTTTCCTTTCTTTTCAATTTCATCCATTTTTGTCCGGATGGCGTCGGAACCGCGTTTCATAACATCTACATCAAAATCATCAGCCCTGACACTGAAGTACGTCGCATAAAATAAAATGGGATAGTGAACTTTGAAATAAGCGATCCGAAAAGCCATGAGCACATAGGCAGTAGCATGGGCCTTTGGGAACATGTATTTAATCTTCAGGCAGGAGTCAAGATACCACTCTGGTACATTATTTGCCTTCATTTCCTGAACCCATTCTTCAGTTAACCCTTTGCCCTTTCGCACGGATTCCATAATCTTAAACGCATGTGACGGTTCAAGGCCTTGATGCATCAGATCAATCATTATATCGTCACGGCAGGAAATCACATCACGCAGCACACAGGTCCCGTCTTCAATTAAAACCTGTGCATTGCCTAGCCATACATCCGTTCCATGCGACAGGCCAGAAATTTGTACTAATTCGGCAAAAGATGTCGGTTTCGTGTCTTCCAGCATCTGACGAACAAAACGTGTTCCGAATTCAGGGATCCCAAGGGAGCCTGTTTTACATCTTATCTGTTCTGGTGTGACGCCAAGCGATTCAGTCGAACTGAATATTTTCATAACTTCCTGATCATCGGTAGGAATCGTTTTCGGATCAATACCACTTAAGTCCTGCAGCATGCGGATAACGGTCGGATCGTCGTGTCCCAGAATATCCAGTTTTAAAATGTTGTCGTGAATTGAATGAAAATCAAAATGCGTTGTCTTCCACTCTGCTGTCTTATCGTCTGCCGGATACTGAACCGGTGTGAAATCGTAAATTTCCATATCTCGCGGGACAACAACAATACCGCCAGGATGCTGCCCAGTCGTCCTTTTGGCGCCGGTGCATCCGGCAGCAAGCCGGTCCCGTTCGGCACTGCGGAAGCTGGCACCCGTATCCTCTTCATAACCCTTCACATAGCCATAAGCTGTTTTATCGGCAATTGTACCGATCGTTCCCGCACGAAAGACTTTATCTTCGCCAAACAGCACCTTCGTATAATTGTGCGCCACGGGCTGATAGTCTCCGGAGAAATTCAAATCAATATCCGGTACTTTGTCGCCCTTAAAACCGAGGAATGTTTCAAACGGAATATCATGTCCTTCTTTTTTCATAATCGTTCCGCATTCTGGACATTTTTTATCTGGTAAATCAAAGCCGCAGGCAACTGATCCATCGGTAAAAAATTCAACATGATGGCATTCTGGACAAAGATAGTGCGGTGGAAGCGGATTAACCTCCGTAATCTCAAGCATTGTCGCAACCAGCGACGATCCGACCGATCCTCGTGAACCAACTAGGTAACCGTCTGAAAGCGACTTTTTCACCAATCTATGCGCAATGAGATAAATAACTGAAAATCCGTGTCCAATGATGCTCTTAAGTTCTTTCTCCAGACGCCTCTCAACAAGTTTCGGTAATTGATCACCGTAAAGCGTATGCGCACGTTTGTATGTTTTGTCTTTAACTTCATCCTCAGCGCCATCAATTGTCGGTGTGTACAATTTATCTTTTACTGGGAGCACATCATCAATCAGATCGGCAATCGCATTGGGATTGTCAATCACGACCTGCTCTGCTTTTTCCTCCCCAAGAAAACGCATAGCCTCCAGCATTTCATCAGTCGTCCGAAAGTGTACGTCAGGCTGCGTTTGTCGATTCAGCGGGTTCGCAGCTTGTGAAGCAATTAAAATTTTGCGGTAAATCTTATCATGCTCATCCAAATAATGAACATCACCTGCAGCGATAACCGGCTTATCCATTTTTTCTCCAAGTTTGACCAGTTTAATCATAACATCCTTCAGCGCAAGTTCGTCCCGAACGATTCCTTTTTCAACGAGATGCTGATAATTGGAAGGCGGTTGGATTTCAATATAATCATAAAACTCAGCAACTTTCTCAGCGAGTTCAGCTGATTTCTGCATCATTGTTTCAAATAATTCGCCTTTTTCACAGCCGGACCCGACTAAGAGCCCTTCCCGATATTTATTTAATAGTGATCTTGGAATTCGCGGAACGCGATAAAAGTATTTAACATGCGCAAGCGAGATCAGTTTGTAAAGATTTTTAAGCCCCGTTTGATTTTTAACCAGGAGGATGATGTGTGATGGCCGTATTCTGTTAAGGTTGCCCTTGCCAAGATAATCATTCAATTGATCATGGAGGTGCATGCCCTTAACGCCGGCATCTTTAATCATCTTCCAAGCGACATAAGCAGTGGCTTCCGTATCATAAATTGCCCGGTGATGATGAGTCAGTTCGATATTGAAAGCTTTGCACAAGGTATCCAGCTTGTGATTTTTAAATTCAGGATAGAGCAGCCGTCCAAGTTCCAGAGTATCAATAACTGGGTTATCCGCCTTATCATAGCCTAACCGCTGATAAGCCGTATTCAAAAAGCCCATATCGAAAGTAGCATTGTGTGCGACAAGAATTGCTTCACCGGCAAAAGCACGAAACGCCTCAATAACCTGTGGTTCATCCGGGGCATCCTTCAGCATCTCATCGGTAATACTGGTCAGTTCAATAATTTTTTGTGGCAAAGCACGGTGTGGATTTATAAACTGATCAAATTTTTCCAGTACTTCGCCGTTCTTCATTTTTACTGCTGCAAATTCAATGATTGTGTCATAAACCGCAGACAGGCCCGTCGTTTCAACGTCAAAAACAACATAAGTATCATCTGACAGATCACGATGGGCCAGATTATAGGCAACAGGAACTCCATCGTCAATCAGATTAGCCTCAACGCCGTACAAAATTTTAATCCCATTCTTTTTCCCCGCTGCATATGCTTCCGGATACGATTGCGCAACCCCGTGATCAGTAATCGCAATGGCTCGATGCCCCCACTGTTTGGCACGCTTGATTAATGCGGATGCCGTAACCACGGAATCCATCTGACTCATCACTGTGTGCGCATGTAATTCAACCCTTTTTCTTCCCTCAGGCGCTGTATCCTGCTTACTATCTGGCATGATTTCTTCAATATCATTGGCGATCATTACCAGATCGCGAACAAAGCTGTCATTCTGAATACCGCCGCGAACTTTAACCCACATTCCCTTCTGCAGTCTACCGAATTTTGCTGCATCCTCTTTATCCCGGGAGAACGCCTTGACCATAAGTGAATCGGTATAATCTGTAATTTTAAAGAGAAGAAGCGTTCTTCCGCTGCGCAATTCGCGGATTTCCGAATCAAAGACATACCCTTGAATCGTTAATCGGCGTTCTTCATCCTGAATCGTTTCTATCGAAACCGCTTCATCATGAATGTCGTAACCGATCTTCAATGGACCGTCAGAAGTTTCTTCAGCTGCTTCCTTAGCCTCTTTTTTCTTCTGTCTTTCAATCATCGCCTGAACCACTTTTTGCTGATCTTCTGCTTCACGCTGTTTGACAAACGAATCATAGGCTTTAGTTCGGTCCTCCGCGTTTATTTTTATGTAAAGGGAAAACGGCGGGAAGCCAAAAATACGCAGTTTTTCATTCAACACTTTCGGAAGTTTGCGTTTTAACAGCCCTGCTTCCGTTTCGCTGCTGGCGTTCAGTACAAGTTGCTGATCATCCAGACTCGGATGCTGCTGCTTGAGACAAAGCTTCAGCGCGGGAAACTCTTCAATCAGCTGCTTGTTTACTACCGACTGCCAATAGTCTGTAAAATATTGATTTTTACTATCGGTATTCTTTGCCTGAATCGAAAAAGTCACCTTGGAAACAACGGATTGAAAATGCTTCTGAAGCGCGGTTTCAAGCCATTCGTATACCTTATAAGGCAGAATATCGGTCATACGCAAATCTAAATGCCATCGCTTTTCCGAACGGTAAACAGTAAGTTTCTCAATTTCACCTTGAGCAAAATACTGTTCAATCCATTCTCGTGGTGCATGGATATGTTCAAGAAGCATTCTGAGTCGCTCCGATTTTGAACTTGCTCTGTCCATCAGGCCTCGTCTCCTTTTTCTATAATTCTACTAAAACTGATCGTGAAATGCATCCGCCTATCAGTTTCAATCTACACCTGATTCCGCCATATGTTAGAAGAGGCTGTCCTAAAGGTACCGAACTTTATACTGTGATCAACATGAACGCTCCGCCAGCGTCCCGCGCCTCCTCTTTGATGCTTTGCAAAGCCACCGTTTTGTTTATTTGGATGCTGGCAGATTTATCATGAGTAAGCTAATCCGTGCGTCAACAAATAACATGAGCCTTTAACATAACCCCTTGTAAAAAAAGAACAACCGGAAAGAATCCGGTCGATTGGAAAATTACTTTTGATTTATTGTCCGAATCACTGGTCCGGCACCTTTTGAAGCAGCCGCATGATCATCGCCGGTTAAAAATAGCATCAAATTAGTCTGCCTGGTCCAGCAATTGAACAATGGATAATGGAAGCTCCTTGATTGATATTTCAATGCGTTCCTTTTCTTTTCGCGAAGCCAGTTCAACGATTTGGTCAGCTGCCTTTTTGCCGACAATCACCTGGACCGGACAGCCAATTAATTCACTGTCAGCAAATTTTACCCCTGGCCGTTCTTTGCGATCATCCCAAAGCACGTCATAACCCTGATCAGTGAATTGCATGTAAAGCTTTTCTGACAGATCGTACTGGTCTTTGTTTTTTGGATTTACAGTAATCAGATGGATGGTAAATGGGGCAAGTGATTTAGGCCAAATCATACCATCTTCATCATGGTACTGTTCACAAATCGCGGATAAAGTTCGGGACACACCGATCCCATAACAACCCATGATCAGTGGCCTTGCCTTTCCCTCAGCGTCTAAATAAGTCGCATTCATGGCTTCGGAATATTTTGTTCCAAGCTTAAAAACCTGTCCGATTTCAATGCCATGTGCAAATTTAATTCGTCCTTTACCGTCTGGAGAAGGATCGCCCTCTTTGATAAAACGCAGATCCTCATACCGTTCAACAGGCAGATCCCGCTTCGGATCAATGAAATTATAAGTCGCAGCCTCAGGTTCAGAATAAAAAGAGGCCTGTGCAATATGTTTTAATCCGTTGTCAGCCAATACACGCACTCCTTTTTCAGGATGGAGGGGGTTGCCTGACTCTGGATTAATGGATTCAATCAAATCCGTCCCCAGTACATTTTTGACTTTGACGTCATTAATCTCATCGGATGATTTTACAAAAACAACCACCGTTTCCTCTCGCGTTTTAAACCAATAGGCACTTATCGAAACAGCACCGGAAGCAATTGCTTTACCTGCCGTTTTCTCAAGCGGCAGAGACTCTCCCTTATCAGTTATATCTGTATCCAAGACAGCAGCCATTTCCAGATTAGCAGCATAGTCGGAGCTGTCCGAATAAGCAATAATGTCCTCACCGATCTCGGCAAGAGCCTGAAACTCATGCGTATCTTTTCCTCCGATAGCTCCCGAATCCGCGAGAACAGCCCGGAACTTCAGCCCGCAGCGTTCAAATATCCGGCAGTAGGCATGATACATTTCCCAGTAGGATTGATCAAGGCTTTCCGCGGAATCATGGAAAGTATAAGCATCCTTCATGATAAATTCTCTTCCGCGCAGCAAGCCAAATCTCGGACGTTTCTCATCCCGATATTTTGTCTGGATCTGATACAGACTCATTGGAAGTTTCTTATATGAATTCAAGTAGTCGCGGACTAAACTTGTAATCACTTCTTCTCCAGTGGCACCTAAAGCAAAAAAACGTCCATGACGGTCTTTCAACCGCATCAGCTCTGGTCCATAGACGTCCCAGCGGCCTGTTTCATGCCAGAGTTCCGCAGGCTGCATTGCAGGAAGCAGCAGCTCCTGCGACCCAATTCGATCCATTTCTTCTCGAATAATGACTTCAATTTTTTTAATAATCTTATAACCGAGCGGCAGATAGGAATAGACACCAGCAGCGACCTGACGGATAAAACCGCCGCGAAGTAACAGCCGATGGCTCGCCGATTCCGCATCTGCAGGCGTTTCTTTCATCGTAGGTATAAACATCTGGCTTTGTTTCACAAAAGGACACCTCAATTCATACTATTCGTTAATTTAACGGTCATCGCGAAAACAAATTTTGCAAGTCATTCCATGTTACGAGCAGCATCAGGAGCATAAGAAAAGCAAAACCAATAAAGTGAACCAGCGCTTCTTTTTGAGGCTCTACCGGTTTGCCTCTGAGCGCTTCAATAATCAGAAACAACAGGCGGCCGCCATCTAGCGCCGGAAGCGGCAACAGGTTGATGACCGCAAGGTTGACACTTAAAAAGGCGGTCCAATTCAGAACAAAAAACAGTCCCTGGGCAACAACTTCCCCGGTCGCATTATAAATGCCGACAGGCCCGGCAAGCTTATTCAGATCAAAGCCGCCGGTAACAAGCATTTTCAGGCCTGTAAGTTCCATTTTTATCCAATAATAAGTCTGGCTGAATCCGGCGCTAACCGATTCGATAAACGAATGACGTGTTGGCTGATAGACACCGATGACGCCTTCAAGTTTCCCGTTCTCTCCCTTGCGCTGACCGGTTACTAAATTGATCTGGCGTTGATTTTCGTCACGTATTACCGTCAATTGAATCTGTTCTTTTGGATGTTTGCTGACATAGGAAACAATATCACGCCAGCTGCCTGTCGTTTTTCCGTCAATGGCCACAATTCGATCGCCCTGCATCAGCCCAGACTTTTCTGCGGGGTAGCCATGAATCACTTTGCCAAGCAGTGGTGCATTTGACGGGACACCCTGAATACTAAAATAGATGACAAAAATGAGCACCGCCAGGACCAGATTCATAAATGGTCCGGCAAAAATGGTCAAAAAACGTGCGGGCAGCGACTGGGACGCAAATTGACGGTCACGCGGTGCAATTTGGAAATCCTGATTGTCCACAACATAGGTTGCATCCCGTTCAATAGCATAGCGAAGCAACGGCCCGTCTTCATCCTCATAACCGGACAGAAAAAGTTGATCTTCGAAATCACACTGTTCAACCGTCATAAAATGCGCATCAGGATATTTCTCCAGATGATCGCTTACAATTCGATACACTCGACCATAATCATTCAGGTAAAAACCGATGCTCTGTCCCGGTTTTATTTCAAAGGATTCAGGATCCTCACCAGCCATACGGACGTATCCTCCAATTGGGAGCAGACGTACCGTATAAACCGTTTCTCCTTTTTTGATGGCAAAGATCTTCGGGCCGAATCCGATCGCATACTCACGGCAAAGTATGCCGGAACGCTTTGCAACGATCAAGTGTCCGAATTCATGGATCGAGACGAGCAGTCCGAATATGATCATAACGATAATCAATGTTTCCATGAGTAAGACACCCACCTCTGCTTAATTTATTAGGTCCGCAACAAAAACTCTTGTTTCTTTATCGACCGCTTCAATTGTTCTCAAGTCAGGATTATGAACAGTCTGATGATGTTCCAAAGCCTTTTCCACGTAACGCTCAATATCCAGAAATGCAATTTTCTTTTTCAAAAAAGCGTGCACTGCAACCTCGTTCGCCGCATTCAGAACAGTCGGCATTGTCCCGCCTTCTTTGCCTGCCTGATAGGCTAATGATACGCTTGGATAACGGCACGTGTCCACTTTTTGGAAGTGAAGGTTTCCAATTTCTGATAAATGCAACGGTTTTGTCAGTCTCGATTTCATTCGGGACGGATAAGATAACGCATATTGAATCGGAACAAGCATACTTGGAAGCCCCATCTGTGCCATAACGCTATGATCAGCATATTCAACAAGTGAGTGGACAATGCTTTCTCTATGTATCAGCGTTTCAATTTTCTCATAAGGCATATGGAACAGCCAGTGGGCTTCAATGACTTCTAATCCTTTATTCATCATTGTTGCCGAATCAATCGTTATTTTTGCACCCATCGACCAATTTGGATGCTTCAGTGCATCATTAACTGTAACTTTCTCCAGATCTTCACGTTTCAGATCTCTGAAACTGCCACCGGATGCCGTAATGATGAGTTTTGAGATTGCCGAGCGGTCCTGCCCCTGAATGGACTGAAAGATTGCTGAGTGTTCACTGTCGATTGGCAGTACAGAAACACCAGATTCTTTTGCACGCTGCATCACAATATGCCCCGCTGTAACCAGTGTTTCTTTATTCGCAAGACCAATCGTTTTGCCGGCCTCTATGGCTGCAAGTGTCGGCTCAAGTCCGATGCTGCCGAGCACAGCATTCACCAGCATATCGGAATCCGTAGCTGATGCCACTTCGATCATGCCTTCAACGCCATATACAAGCTTGATTCCAGAATCTATCTGAATGCGTAACTGATCTGCAACTTGCTTGTTCTTAACCGATACTAATCGGGGCCTGAATTCATGAATGATTGGCAGTGCTGCATCAATATTCTGACCAAATGCCAGCGCCGCAACTGAGAATTGATCCGCGTGTTCGCGTATGACTTCAAGTGTTTGTGTACCAACCGAACCGGTTGCCCCCAGCAAACTTATTTTTTTCAAAATCATTCCCCCTAAGCAATGAAACCCAAAACGTACAGAAGCGGAAGCACGAAAATTAAACTGTCAAATCGATCAAGCAAACCACCATGTCCCGGAAGTATCTTGCCTGAATCCTTAACTCCGTAAAATCGTTTAATTGCGGATTCAACGAGATCTCCAACCTGGCCGAATATGGATATAAGCAAAGCCGCACCCAAAAGCTGCATCCAGGAATCAAACAGCGGTTGCCCGATGATCCACTGAAAGACGAAGGCTGCCGCCAATGCCGCAATCACCGCCCCTGCAGACCCTTCCTGTGTTTTATTAGGACTGATGTATGGAGCGAGTTTATGTCTGCCCAGCCGGCGGCCGATAAAATAAGCACCGCTGTCTGTTGTCCAGATCAGAATCTGTATAAATAAAATCAGAGCAAGGCTTTCCATCCGCACGCGGACAAGTAAATGAAAAGGAATGCCTATGTAAAAAACCGAAAGAAACAGATATGCAGAATGTGCAAATGAAAAACGATTCTTCGTCATAACATTAAACAGAACGAGAAGTAATGCAAGTAAGGTGACTAACCTGGGCCAGACAGGCCCAAGAACGCTCGGTGAAAACAGCGCACTGCATACAATAAACAGAACAGCAACCGCACCAAGAAGGACTTCCGGTGACGTTGCCGACATCTTGTTCATGACTGCAAGCTCGATATAACTGATTACAGCAATAGCTGCTGCCAGAAATGCAAAAGGAAATGAGCCGATCCACAGTAAGGCAAGGTATAAGACACCCGCAAGCAGCCCGGTGATCACTCTCTGTTTCAATTTTCTTCACTTCCTTCCATTAACCCGCCATATCTGCGCTGTCTGGAAGCAAAGATAGATACTGCTTTCTGAAGACTTTGTTCATTAAAATCCGGCCAGTATTCATCCGAAAAATACAGTTCTGTATATGCAAGCTGCCAGAGCATGAAATTACTAAGCCGAACTTCTCCGCCTGTACGAATCAAAAGATCCGGATCTGGGAGCGCAGGACTCATCAAATGCCGGGCAACTACCTCTTCCGTAACAGCTTCAGCATCAAGCCGATTGTCGCCCACTTCCTGAATAATTGCTTTCATTGCACGAACAATCTCAAGATGGCTTCCATAATTCAATGCGAAATTCAAAATCAGGCCGGTATTTTTTTGAGTACGCGCTACCGCATGTTCAACAGCCTGTAATGTATGCGACGGAAGACGCGATAAATCGCCCATTGTCCTTACCTGGACATTCTGTTCAATCAATTCATTCAAATAGGAATTCAGGAATTGCTGCGGCAATTTCATCAGAAAGTCAACTTCAGGCTTCGGACGCTTCCAGTTCTCTGTTGAAAATGCGTAAAGTGTCAGGACTTTGATTCCAAGCCGATCTGCTTCTTTTGTCACTCGTTTTATCGTTTTCATTGCTTCGCGATGGCCAGCAATTCTTGGCAATCCTCTTCTCTTTGCCCATCGTCCGTTACCGTCCATGATAATTGCGACATGCACCGGAATTTTATTGACTTTGTGGCTTGCCAGACTCGGCTCGTCCGTTTTTCCTGTTTTAAAGGAAAATTTTTCGAACATTGATGTTCCCCCAATGCTGATACTGAACATCCTGAATGCAGCAGATCTGCAAAATTGGATATGGTATCCGTTTGGTCATAGTCCTTATTTAAATATCCATCATTTCTTTTTCTTTTTCCGAAGCAATCCGGTCAATGTTTTTTACAGTACTGTCTGTCAGTTTCTGCACGTTGTCTTCTGCTTCACGGACATCATCTTTTGTCAGTTCGTTATTCTTGGCCATTTTTTTAATTTGGTCATTGGTATCACGACGCACATTACGGACAGCAACCTTTGCTTCTTCTGCCATCTTTCGCACCATTTTTACCAGTTCCGCACGTCTTTCCTCTGTCAACGGCGGAATAGCAATTCGGATCACAGAGCCGTCATTCGTTGGTGTAATTCCCAAATCTGATTTCATGATCCCCTTTTCAATGTTTGCAAGCGCGCTGCGATCATAGGGTTGCACGAGCAACAGACGGGCTTCCGGAACCGTAATCGAAGCAACCTGATTAAGCGGCGTCTCTGCGCCGTAGTATTCAACCGTAACTTTATTGAGCAAAGACGGATTTGCGCGTCCGGCACGAACGGTCACCAATTCGCGTTGAAACGCTCTCACCGCCTTTTCCATACGATCTTCAGCATTTTTTAAGAGTTCTGACTGAGCCATCTGTTATCGCCCCTTTACTACTGTACCAATGTTTTCGCCGAGAACGGCACGCCTTATATTTCCTTCTTCAGAGAGCGAGAAAACAATCAGCGGAATATCGTTGTCCATACTGAGTGATGATGCAGTGGAATCCATTACCTGAAGTCCTTCATTCAGAACACGAAGATAGGAAATTTCTTTATATTTCTTCGCAGACTTATCTACTTTCGGGTCTGCCGAATAGACACCATCTACATTATTTTTTGCCATTAAAATGACATCGGCCTCAATTTCAGCTGCGCGCAATGCAGCAGTTGTATCGGTTGAAAAATACGGATTGCCGGTGCCGGCTGCAAAAATAACAACACGTCCTTTTTCGAGATGGCGAATGGCCCGTCTGCGGATATAAGGTTCGGCAACCTGACGCATTTCGATTGAAGTCTGCACACGTGTTTCTACTCCGATGCTCTCCAGGCAATCCTGCAGGGCAAGCGCATTCAGTACTGTGGCCAGCATGCCCATGTAATCCGCCTGTGCACGGTCCATCCCCATTCCACTGCCGGCCTTGCCGCGCCAAATATTACCGGCGCCACAAACGATTGCGATCTCAACACCAAGGTCGACGACTTCCTTCACTTGTTTCACAATTGATCGAATTATACTCGGTTCGATACCGAACCCGCTCTCTCCTGCAAGCGCCTCTCCGCTCAATTTAAGAATGACACGCTTATATTTCGCCTTTGCCGGCATATCTTCATGCACCTCTCAATAGATTGATTTTAAAAAATGGGGCACGTGACCCGTGCCCCATTGGAATTCCTTGCTCTGTTTCATCGGGTGTTGAAAACCGCATAGCGGTCCATGACGGTTTCTGTCGATATCGTCTTTCAACATTCACCTTACAGGCGCTATTATTGTTTCAACTGTGCTTTAACTTCATCAGCAAAGTTTTCTTCTTTTTTCTCAATACCTTCGCCAACCTCAAAACGTACAAAATCAAGAACGTCAGCGTTTTGGCTTTTCAAATATTCTTTTACAGTTACATCGCCGTCTTTGACAAATGGCTGATCTACGAGACAGATTTCCTTAAAGAATTTTTTCAGCCTGCCGATAACCATTTTCTCAACAATATTTGCCGGTTTGCCTTCACTAAGCGCCTCCTGAGTCAGTACTTCTTTCTCATGGGCAACGACATCGGCCGGAATATCATCTTCTTTTAAATATTGCGGCCGGATCGCTGCAACATGCATGGCAATATCCTTGGCAACTGCTTCATCCGAACCGGAGAGCTTGGTGAGCGCAGCAATTCTGCCGCCCATGTGAAGATAGGAGCCGAATACTTCTGCATCTGTTTTTTCAATGATTGAAAAGCGGCGCAGAGAGATTTTTTCACCGATTTTGGAGATGGCAGCGGTGATCGTCTCAGCAACCGTCTCACCGGATTCCATCTTTTGTTCAAGCGCCTGTTCCACATTGTCAGGCTGATTTTCCAGCAGATGATCTGCTATTGTATTAATTAACGCTTTGAATTCAGCGTTCTTTGCAACAAAGTCGGTTTCGGAGTTTACCTCCAGCGCCACCGCCCTGTTCCCTGCGATCTTAATTTCGGCAAGACCTTCGGCAGCGATTCGTCCTGATTTTTTCGCTGCTTTTGCCATACCTTTTTCACGAAGTACATCAATCGCCTTTTTAATGTCGCCATCAGCTTCGGTAAGGGCACGCTTGCAGTCCATAATACCCGCACCTGTCAATTCGCGTAACTCTTTTACTTGTTTTGCATTAATAGCAGCCACTTGGGCATCCTCCTTCTTGTCTTCCAAAATTTCGTGAAAAGAGTGATAAGGGCCAGCCCCTTATCACCCCGTTCCATGCATTGTTTCTTTTTATTCGGCCTTAACCGGTTCTTCAGTTTGCGCAACGGCGGCTTCATCCTGCTGAACCGATTGTGCAGCGGCTTCATCGTTTTCTTCGCCCTGATTGGCCTCCAGCACCGCATCGGCCATTTTCCCGGTCAGCAATTTAACCGCACGGATTGCATCGTCATTACCAGGAATAATGACATCGATTTCATCAGGATCGCAGTTCGTATCAACAATTGCAATGATTGGAATATTGAGCTTATGCGCTTCAGCAATCGCAATTCTTTCTTTGCGTGGATCAATAACGAACAACGCTTGTGGAAGGCTTTCCATATCTTTAATGCCGCCCAGAAACTTTTCAAGACGGGCTAACTCCTTTTTGAGTCCAACCACTTCTTTTTTTGGAAGCACATCAAAAGTTCCGTCTTCCTGCATCTTCTCAATATCTTTCAGTCGTTTAATTCTCTTACGGATGGTTTCAAAGTTGGTCAGCGTACCACCGAGCCAGCGCTGGTTCACATAGTACTGTCCCGAACGCTCCGCTTCAGCTTTAACTGAATCCTGGGCCTGCTTCTTTGTGCCGACAAACAGAATTTTTCCTCCGTCCGCCGCAATATCTCTTACGAAATTGTACGCTTCCTCGACTTTTTTAACGGTCTTTTGCAAATCAATAATATAAATACCGTTTCTTTCCGTAAAAATGTACGGCTTCATTTTTGGATTCCAGCGACGTGTTTGATGACCAAAATGCACGCCAGATTCGAGTAGTTGCTTCATTGAAATAACTGCCATGAAAAAAATTCCTCCTAATTGGTTTTATTCCTCCGTTTGCATCATGTTCACGAGTAACTGATTAAACATTCAGCACCTGCCCGTAAATTAACAAACGTGTGTTATTGACACCATTCGTTAATATACCATACTCCAAACCGTATAGCAAGACTACGATTGAACTTTTCCATGTAATTTAAGCAGCAGTTCAACCTCGCCTTCTCCGCGATTCATTTTTTTAGCGATTTCAGTCAGTGAATAACCTTTCTCCTGCAGTTTGACAGCCTGCAGGTAAGGTGATTGTTCAACCTGATCCTGAATATCATCGATTGGAGGTACCCACTCCTCTTTGTTTTTCAGGTTCTGATTTAATGACTGCTTCTTCTCTTTTTTTTGCAGCTGCTCTTTTTCCGAATCAAGTGTTTCAGCAAATGTAGAAGCCGGTCCGGACTGTGTTCTATTTGTTTCAATTGAATGCTCGGTGTTTTTTCCCGAATGCACAGTCCTATTTTTACTTGACTGCTGACTGTTATATTCAGTAAGCAGTGTGTTCAACTGTTCTAATAATTGCTGGTTTTCAAGGCGGACAGCTTTAATATGCTCTGAAAGAAGCCGGTCCGCATTTACAGCGGGATCATCCGAACGATTTTTTTCAAGAATGCGGATCCTTTGATAGAGGTGCAAGATTAAATAAAATACCAGGAGTAGCATAACAAAATTTAAGGTAATCCAAAATGCTGACAAGGGGGCCACCTCTTTAACTTATGTAGATATTGTTTCATTTGAACTGAGATACTGTCTCAGTTTAAAAAGTGCCTTGCTGTGGATCTGAGAAATGCGTGATGTTGATAAATTTAAAATTTGACCGATTTCCGTCAATGTAAGCTCTTCGAAATAGAAAAGTGAAACAACCAGGCGTTCTTTTTCGTTCAGTTTATCAATTTCTCTCGCCAGCTGTTCACGGTTTTCTTCATCAATCAGCTTCTTTTCAGGCTGTACAGCCTGAATATCTTCAATTGCCGAGGAAGAGAATTCTGCTCCCTTTCCTGAGGAACTGTCATCAAGTGAAAGGAGATTGGAAAGCAGACTCTCTGACAGTACCTGTGACACTTCTTCCGGCTGCATCCCGCAAGCATCCGCAACTTCTTCAAGTGTTGCAGTCCGCATTTTTTGATGTTCGATCTGTTCAGCGGCCTTCTCGATTTTTTTGCTTTTTTCGCGCGTCGATCGCGGCATCCAATCTTCTTTGCGCAATCCATCTAAAATAGCACCACGTACCCGAAAAGATGCATATGTATCAAATTTTAAATCTCTGTGCGGATCAAATTTTTCTAATGCGTCATAGAGACCGAGCATCCCAAAACTCTGCAGCTCGCCGCGGTCAATATTTCTCGGCAGTCCTGAGCTGATACGCTGAACATGATATTGAACAAGGGGCAGATAGATTTCAAGAAGACAATTTGCAGCTTCTGGATCACGGTTCTGAATCCAGCGATCCCAATACTTTGATTCCAAATGTTCTGATTTGCCCAATTGCCTTCCCCTCCTTCTTGACCTTTATATAACTGCGCTCCCTTTAAATATAGCATGAATCGCCAATTCACATGTAGCAGTAAAAAATTCAATGGTGCGTCCATAATCGGCACCCGTATCTTCGGAGACAAGCGGAATTTGAAAAGCAGCTAGCTGCGCTTTCACTGCATAAACGTTTCTTTTACCGATACTTGGTACGAGATGCGCCCGTGTTGTCTTAAACATTTCTGCACCACCTGCTATTTTGGCTTTAAGCTGGAGACGCGAACAACGGAAATCTTCAGTCAGTTTTTTTATCAAAGCAGGAATTGCTGTATCGGCATATTTTCCAAGCGGATAACTTGAAACTCTGGCAAGTTCCGAATCAGGAAGCATCACGTGGGCCATTCCCGCAATTTTACTCTCTTCATGATAAATGACAACGCCGACGCATGATCCGAGTCCAAGCGTTTTTAATGTTTCCGGATTGAGGGCAAATTTTATCTCAGAAAGTCCGACATGGATCAAGGAAACGACTTCCCTTCCGCTTTATCAAAGAAGACATCAAGTGAATCAGGAAATGGCAGAAACAGAAATTCACCGTTCAGCTTGTCTCCCTTTTCACGGTCTGATAATACAGCATCGATAATCAGTGCTGAGTCATCATAAAAAGACAGTTCAATCAACCCTTCACTTAAAATTGCCCCTTCCATATCCACTGCATAGTTCGGCGGAGATTGTGTCAAAGAAATACCGAGAAAACCAGCGAGTGCAGACAAATATGATCCACATAAAATATTGCTGATTTCACAGAAAGCAGAGTTGCCCATCCCGTTATCCAGTACATTGCCGTCTGGAACCAGCTCACTGATCAGAGCATTAGCCTGATGGATGTCAAACATCATGAAAAAGAGTCCATGCAGGCCTCCATCAACCTGTATAAACGATGCTGCAACATTATTTTCCGCATCAGCACCCATTGCTTCCGCGATTGGCAATACACGCACCGATGGAATCTCCATATCAATCGGTTTGTTCAATAACATGGATAACGCTGAAGCTGCATGCGCTGCGCCAATATTTCCCGACTCTTTAAGCAGATCAAGATGCTGCGGCTGCAAATCACTTATCCTATACATCTTTTATACCTCAAGACTTCGCAAGTCATCGACATCTTCATGGCTGAGGACTCGGTCAAGATTCAGAAGCAGAAGCAGCTTGTTTTCATCAATCTGAACCACACCTTTTAAATAACCGGCCGATGGTCCGCCAACCATCGCAGGTGCCGGTTCAATGCTTGATTCCTGAATGTCCGTCACTTCTTTTGACAAGTCCACAAGAAGCCCGACTTTCATCTCGTCAGTATCCACAACAATGATCCGGCTCTCTTCTGTAATTTCAGATTTTCCCATTTGCAAACGGTCCCGAACGTCCACAACCGGAATAATTAAGCCGCGAAGATTCATTACACCTTTAACAAACGAGGCAGCATTTGGAAGTCTTGTAATCGCATCAACCTTTTCAATTGATAGAACCTGATCAACGGGCACTCCATAAGTTTCGTTGTTCATTTCAAATAAAATGACCTTTATACTGTTTTCATGTTCCGCCATGGGTCACGCCTCCTCAAATATTTTCCTTTCGAGATGGGATTGTCTGGTTTTTCATCACTGTTTGACAGTCAATAATTAATGCAACGTTACCGTCTCCAAGTATCGTCGCACCGGAAAATCCGGAGACATTTTTTAAATAGTTTCCAAGAGGCTTGACAACAATATCCTGATAACCGATCAAGTGATCAACGATTAATGCGGCGTATTTACTTCCATGATGGACAATAACGACTGAATGCCCCCGCTCTTCATGATCAGCGTACCCGGGAACTGAGAGATAATCGCCAAGATCAATAATGGGAACAATCTGTTCATGATACTGTGCAACGGTTTGTTCATGAATGTTCATCATTTTAACATGCCGTTTAAGCGCAGTCTCTGCAATCGATGTGATCGGTATGGCATAAATTTCATCACCGCACTGCACGAGGAGTGCATTAATAATCGATAGTGTAAGTGGCAGTTTCACCGTAAACTTTGTTCCCTTCCCTGGTGCGGAATCCACTTCCACAGATCCGCTAAGGGAATGAATTTTGCTTTCAACAACATCAAGCCCCACACCTCGGCCGGAAATATCCGATATTTTATCCGCCGTACTGAATCCTGAAGCAAACAGCAGGTGATATACTTCTTTGTCACTCAATTCACTTGCTGATTCCTCAGGAACAATTTTCTTCTCAACAGCTTTGGCAAGCACTTTTTCGCGATTAATGCCCGCCCCGTCATCTTCAATTTCAACGAAAACATGATTGCCGCTGTAATAAGCGGCCAATGTCAGCGTTCCTTGAGGATCTTTCCCCTTTTCTTTGCGCACATCAGGATGTTCAATGCCATGGTCCATTGAATTTCGAATCATATGCATGATCGGGTCTCCCAGTTCCTCAATGACGGTGCGGTCAAGCTCAGTTTCAGATCCCTTAACGACAAAGTTTACTTTTTTATTCAGTTCTTTGGCTAAATTTCGCACTAATCGCGGGAAGCGGTTGAACACTTGTTCAATTGGTTCCATACGCAGATTCAGAATCGTTTCCTGAAGCTGGTTTGAAACACGCTTGATTGTGCTTACGGTGTCATTCAAAGTTGCATTGCCAATTTCTGAAGCAATTTTTTCCAGACGTCCACGGTCGATGATCAATTCTTCAAAAAGATTCAATAATTGATCAATACGGTTAAGGTTCACGCGGATCGTTTTAGCGACAACGACAGGACGATGTGCCTCCGCCTTTTTGCTCTGTTTTCCTGACTTATCCTGCTGGCTTGTACCATCTTCCCGTGCCGGTTGGCTCTGTTCAGATGATGCTCTGTCTTCTAAACTGTGAATGTGCGTTACTTTGACATTGGCAATTTCAGAAATACTATTAATCGTCTCTTGAATCTGTTCCGCTTCGGAAGTTGATGCAACAATAAATATGAGCCTCTGATTAAATGCTTCCTTCTCAATCTCTTCTGTGGCCGGTCTTGTGCCAATAATGGTTCCCAACTCTTCCAGAGCGTTAGAAACCATTAATGCTCTTGCCGCTTTAAGTACGCAATCTTTATTCAGATCAACCGTTACTTCATAAGCGGTAAGGTTCTGATCCGCCGCCTGTTCAGCAAATAGTTTCTCATAGTCCGTCAGTTTAACTTGCTGGTCACGTTGAGGCAGCTGATCCTTTGTCTCCTGCTGTTTTTTGGACGGATCATCATTCTGTGTCGACTGTTTGCCTGAAGTGATTGCCTGAAGTTTCTTTTTCGTATCCGAAACATCAGATGCATCATTGCCATTCTGTTCAATTTGATCGGCCATGCCTTCAAGATGATCCAGCCCTTCAAAGAGGACATCAATCATCTCTGAATTGACTTGGATCGTATGGTGGCGGAGGGCATCGAATACATTCTCCATAATATGCGTTAATTCCATCATATTCTGAAAGCCCATCTGCCCGGAACTGCCCTTTAAAGTGTGAGCAGATCTGAAAATACTGTTAATCAGTTCTGGGTCATCTGCGTTCTCTTCTAAAATCATTAGCTTATCATTTAAATTCTGTAGATGTTCACGCGCTTCATCAAGGAATACACCCAGATATTGACTCATATCCATGGTCACTCATCTCCCCGTAATCCAAATTGACTGCAGACTGCCTTAGCGACTTGATCCAATGGCTGAACTTCATTCACGTAACCAGTTTCAATAACTGCTTTGGGCATGCCAAAAACGGTGCATGTTTCTTCGGATTCTGCAATGACATGTACGGGCTGCCCGGTATCATACAAGGCACCCACTCCTTTGGCTCCGTCTTTTCCCATTCCTGTTAATATTGAGATGATATAACAATAATCATGCAGTGCGGCAAGCGATTGCAAAGTAACATCAATCGACGGCCGGACCGCATTAACCGGGGGCGCATCGCTCAGTCGAACAATTAATTTCTTTTGTGCATCCTCTTCGACACACAAATGTCTTCCTCCCGGAGCAACGTAGCCTCGCCCGTTCATGAGAAGCTCGCCATCCACTGCCTCTGTTACGGTTATTTCCGACATTCGGTTAAGCCTCTCGGCCAGAGACCTTGTAAATCGTGGTGGCATATGTTGTACTATCAAAATTGGTGCTGGTAACTGACTGCTGAGACTCGGGACAACGGATTGCAATGCCTTGGGGCCACCGGTGGAAGTCCCGATCAGGATGATTGGCTTACAGGTCTTTGAATCATTCTGTGACACCTTATGTTGTGCCGGACTCTGCCAATCATGCTTCTTAAAAATTTCTTTCTCATTAACCGGCCGCCGCTTTGATATCACGGCCTGCTTGATTTTCTGCTGCAATTCATGTTCAATCTCTGCTACGTTATGAAGCTTACCCGATGGTTTGAAAATAAAGTCAAAGGCACCGCTGCTGATTGCCTCAATGACATAGTTTGCATTCTCATCCGATGCTCCGCTGACCATAATTGTCGGCGTTGGCTGCAACTTCATGATTTCATGCAATACATCCAGACCGTCTTGATCACCGGGCAAAATGATGTCCAGTGTGACAACATCCGGTTGAAAACGGAGCAGCTTGTCTATGGCATCTTTGCCATCACGTGCAGTGGCAATGACCTGCAGCATCGGATCTTCTTCAATCATCGCTTTTATGGTCTGTCGCATAAAGGCAGAATCATCAACAACAAGTACCTTGATCGGATTCATTTTTTGTTCCTCCTGATCAAATGCAAATATTTTTTGACTTTATCCGAAAAAGACATATTTTCTTTCGCTTTAAGCTGTTGTCCGCACTGAACGATGAAGGCACGTACAAGGAATCGCATCGTCATACAATACGTTGCCTTTGGCGAATAAAGCATACATGGTCTCTGCTTTCGAACCGACATCACCAAATTCTGATCCCTGGGTAACGAAGCCAGCCATGAAGGTGAAGCACCCAGAAATTTTTCAGCAACCAGAGACAGGCGCTGCCATGCATCCGTACCTTCACGGCGATTGAACGTTTGATTCACGACACATGAAATTTCCAGATCCCGTTTCATTGTATACACTAGTTTCATTAAGGAGTAGCTGTCCGAAATCGCCGTAGGGTCGGGTGTTGTAATCAGGATTAAACGATTCATTGCAAGCATAAAATGCAGCATATCTTCAGATGCACCTGCACCAAAATCAAACAATATAAAATCAAATTCAGATTTGACAGAATCAAGCTGTGTTAAGAATACATGCAGACTACGGTCATCAAGCCGAAACTGTTTTGATAAACCCGTACCGCCTGCAATAAAAGAAAGATTTGGTGATACCTCCGTTTTGATCTCTCGGAAGCTGAACTGATTTTTTAAGGCATCTGCAATATGTTCGGTTGCATGCATTCCGAAAAGCTGCTCAATATTACCCATACCGACATCAAGATCGATAATCAATACTTTTTTGCCCAATTCCCCGAGCGCCAGAGAAAAATTCACACAGAACGCAGATTTCCCAACGCCTCCCTTGCCACTGGCAATGCCGATAACCTGCGCTTGTTTTGCAACATCCTTTTTACGTTCAATGCGTATTCTCAGTTGTTCAGCCTGATCCCTTTCCATTTATATCACCTATCAACAAGTTAATCAGTTCTCTAAGATTGGGTACGGATAAATCATCTGGGACATCCTGCCCATTCGTTATGTATGCAACGTTATATTGCCTGTATTTCAAAAGAATGCTGATAACCGCGCCATAAGACAATGTTTCATCAACTTTTGAGAGAATCAGCCGCTTAATATGCAGCGATTCAAACTGCTGAATCAGTGAATCCATATCCTCAAATTTTGATGTAGCGGATAACACAAGATAGATTCCGATCCGTTTGTCCTGACTGATTAAATGGACCAAATCATTAATGTATTCACCGTTTTGAAAATTTCGGCCTGCCGTATCAATGAACACATGATCATAATGCTCAAATTTTTTTAACAGTTCCTGAAAATCGCGTGCTGTATATGCAGTTTCGATTGGCGCGCTGAGAATATCCGCATACATTCTTAACTGATCGATTGCGGCGATTCGATAGGTGTCCGTCGTAATGAACGCTATTTTCTTTCCTTCATCCAATACGGTTCTCCCCGCCAGTTTGGCCAGTGTCGTAGTCTTGCCGACTCCGGTCGGTCCGGCAAGCATCACGTACTTATCACTGAACATGTTTCCCTGGAAACGTGCGGGATCGAGAGCCTGAATCAATTGCTCCCTGAGCACATGCATCATTTCATTCCGTGTCATCTGTTCATCACTCTGAAACCATTTCTTTACCAGATTGCGGATTAAAAAGCCGACTTCCTGTCTCGCCAGCCCCTGATCCAAAAGCTGTTCTTGAATTTCTTCGATCACATGCGGAGGCGAAACAAGCCTGTCCACCTTTTCATAAACATGTCGAAACGGCATATCCGCATTGTTTACTGGATGATCAATCTGCACAGGCTCCTTAACTAGTTCATCGGATTTTTGGCGCGTTTTATTTAATGGTGCACTAGTCTCCGAATCGCTGGCTGCCAGCACTTCGACCTGCTCTTTTTTAAGAAAGTTAAAGAAACGTCCGGTCGTCACTTTTTTTGTATGAAAAATAACCGCATCATTACCGAGTTCTTGCTTCACTTTCTCAATCGCCATTGCCATAGTTGGCGCAATGATTTTTTTCATTTTCATGCTGCATTCAGCACCCCAATGCTTTGTACTTCAACATTTGATTCCAACTCATTATAAGACAGAACTCGAATTGTCGGAAAATAGCGTTCCGTAAGTTGACGAACATACATGCGCACGGCAGGCGAACAAAGGATAACCGGATCACTCTCCAGATCTGTCCACTTCTCAACAAGAGAGGAAAGATTCTTCAATACAAGCGAAGTCGTCGCTCCATCCATAGCAAGGAAATTGCCATGCTCCGTTTTTTGTACCGAGTCACTGATCTTGCGCTCCAGATCGGGACTGAGTGTTAATACCTTGAGTGTCTCTCCGGGCTTTGTCATTTGTTCCGTAATCTGGCGTGACAGCGCCTGACGGACATATTCAGTTAAAAGCCCGGTTTCTTTCGTCATTTGCCCATAGTCTGCCAGCGTTTCGAAAATAACCGGCAGGTTTCGAATTGACAAACCTTCCTTAAGTAAATTGACCAGAACTTTTTGAACATCGCCAACCGAGAGCGGATCAGGAATCACCGCCTCAACAAGTGCCGGATACTGTTCTTTTAAATGATCGACAAGTTGCTGCGTTTCCTGTCTGCCCACCAGTTCATACGCATGCTTGCGCATCACTTCTGTCAAATGCGTCGATACTACGGAAGGCGGATCAACTACGGTATAACCTGCAAATTCAGCCTGCTCTTTCGTTTGCTCGTCAATCCAAAGCGCCTTCAGACCAAAGGAGGGCTCAACCGTTTCAACGCCCTTGATCGACTCGTCCTCCACTCCAGGACTCATTGCTAAATAGCGATCTGGCATTAATTCACCTTTTGCAACTTCGCTTCCATTGATTTTTATACGATAACTGTTCGGCTCAAGCTGTATATTGTCACGTATGCGAACAACCGGAAGAACAAAACCGAGTTCCAGTGCAAGCTGTCTCCGAATCATGATAATTCGATCCAGAAGGTCGCCGCCCTGAGAGCTGTCAGCTAGCGGAACAAGCGCGTAACCGAATTCAAACTCAACTGGATCCATATGTAGTAAATTCATGACATTTTCCTGACGCTTAAATGTATCTTCCGCTTTCTTGTCCTCCTCCTTCGCTACATCTTTCTCCTTCGCCTGATTCCTTCTGCGAATAAGCAGGCCCGAAATAATGAGAACCAAAGCCATCGGAAGAGTCGGGAGAAGGCCAATCGGTGTTAAGCCGAGAACGAAAATGACACAGCCAGCAATAATCAGCAGAATCGGGTAAGAGAGAAGCTGGCTTGATACCTCTTTCCCCATATTGTTTTCCGATGACGAGCGCGTCACGATAATGCCTGTCGCCGTTGAAATGAGCAGTGCGGGAATTTGGCTCACAATGCCGTCACCAACTGAAAGAAGGCTGAAATTCTGCGCAGCATCAGCAAAACTCATTCCTTGTTGAAGTACACCGATAATCATTCCTACGATTAAGTTAATCGCAACAATAATCATACTGGCAATAGCGTCACCTTTGACAAACTTGCTTGCACCATCCATTGCACCGTAAAAATCTGCTTCACGAGTGATTTTTTCTCTGCGTTTCTTTGCTTCCTGATCATTGATCAAGCCTGCGTTCATATCTGCATCAATACTCATTTGCTTCCCGGGCATCGCATCCAAAGTAAATCGAGCGGCCACTTCCGCCACACGCTCAGCACCCTTTGTAATCACGATAAATTGGACAATGATTAAAATCAGGAAGACCACTAAGCCAACAATAATATTCCCTTCAACAACGAATTGCCCGAATGCTTCAATCACACGTCCCGCATCGCCTTCTGTAAGGATCAGACGCGTTGTAGAAACATTCAGGGCAATTCTGAATAAAGTCATAATAAGCAGCAAAGACGGGAAAACAGAGAATTCCAGTGATTCTGTCACATTTAGTGTGACAAGAAGGATGACAAGGGCGAGCGAAATATTCATGATAATTAAAAAACTCAGCAGAGAAGCGGGCAGCGGAATGATCAGCATCATAACAATCAGAACAATGCCAATCATGACAATATAATCTCTCGTTTTCATCATTATCATCCTCCTTTCTGATCAGACTTTTCCTTTTAATCGATAAACGTAAGCCAAAATCTCGGCAACGGCCTTAAAAAATTCCTCCGGGATACTCTCGCCAATCTCCAATTGATGATAAAGCGCACGGGCGAGCGGCTTTCTTTCAACAATGATAATTTGATTCTCTTTCGCTATTTCCTTGATACGTAAAGCAATCAGATCCGCACCTTTTGCAATCACTTTCGGCGCACTCATTTTGTCATCATCATATTGTAGAGCGACCGCAAAATGTGTCGGGTTTGTAATTACCACATCTGCATGAGGAACCTCCTGCATCATGCGGCTGAGCGCCATTTGTCTTTGACGTTCCTTAATCTTTGATTTAATTTGCGGATTTCCTTCAATCGTTTTGAACTCATCTTTAATATCCTGCTTCGACATGCGCATGTTCTTTTCGTAATCATATTTCTGATAAAGATAATCAAGTAAAGATAAGGCAATCAGTGCAACAGATGCGGCAATGCCCATGTTCAGCATAATATCGGCCATTACACGCACGCCTTCTGTAACCGGTTCACTTGCCGACTGTGCAATCGCCTGACGATTAAGCCATAAAATTGCAAAAGTGACGATGCCGATGAATATGATTTTCAGCATAGACTTGAGCAGTTCAACTACCGCTCGTAATGAGTAGGTTCGCCTCAACCCCTTCAGCAGGCTAATCCGTTCACCCTTAAATTGCAGCAGCTCAGGCAGAAAAAGAAAACCAACCTGAAAAACCTGTGTTGCAATACCGACAATTAACGCAATGATGAATACAGGAAGTAACAGCTTCATCGACTGAAGTGATAAATCAGCAAACATTTTTTGGACATTGTGCTCCGAGACGGTCATATTTATATTCATCACGTAAAACTGGCTCATAAACTTTGTCAATTGCTGCACGATGCCGCCGCCAGCTAGTCGAAGATAGATAAAGAAGGCAAACATGCTGATTGCGGAACATAGATCGATACTTTTAAATACTTGTCCCTTTTTCCTGCTTTCTTCGCGTTTATGCGGAGTGGCTTTTTCTGTTTTTTCACCCGCAAAAAACTGCAGGTCAACCGAATAGTGCAGATCATTCATTGGCTTAACTCCCTAATAGCCGCATAAAGTCAGAAAAAATAGTGGTCATCGACTCAAAAATAATGCGAAACAGCCCCATAAATGAAGGAAGAACGACAAGTATCACAGCAAATCCGGCAAGCAGCTTCAAAGGGAGCCCGACTACAAAGACATTGATTTGCGGAACAGTTCGCGCAATGAGTCCTACGGCAACATCAACAAGAAACAGACAGCCGACAATGGGAATGGCAATCTGTGCAGCAATCAAAAACAATTGCGCAGTCACTTTTGCAACGAATTCAGCGGTTGAACCTGATGAAAATGAAACACTCAGTTCATTCGCCGGAATTACCTGAAAGCTAAAGAGGATACCGTTGATTAACATGTGATGCGCATTGACGCCAAGGAAAAAAAGCATCTGCAATACGTAAAGAAACTGTCCGGTCAACGGCGATGGAATGCCACTTTCAGGACTGATTACGTTGGCAATCGCAAAGCCAATCTGCATATCAATAAACGCACCTGCAAGCTGCACCGCATAGGTGATGATTCCTGCCACAAACCCCAGCATCAGCCCGACGATCACTTCTTTAATGATCAGAAAAATAAATCGATCATCAATCGGTACCGTCATTCGATTAAGAAAAGTCACATCGACTAACAGAGCAAGCACGGCCGCCAGGCCGATTTTCACCGGAGCCGGTATCGTTCGATAAGAAAATATGGGCATGGTCACAATAAAACTCGTTGTGCGTGCCAGAATTAATAAGAATAAAGGGAGCGCATTAACTAATGACAAGTTCCTCGAGTCCTTTTCTATCGAATGAAGTTCGGCAGATTCGCAAATATGTTCTGGGTAAACGACAGCATTTTAGATAACATCCATGGGCCAAACAGAATCAGGCCAAACAGTACAGCAACAATCTTTGGAATAAATGCCAGCGTCTGCTCCTGAATTTGCGTTGCTGCCTGGAAAATGCTGACAATTAATCCGACTACCAACGATATAATGAGCAAAGGACCGCCGATCATCAAGACTGCCATGACACTTTGATCCGCAATAGATAAAATCATTTCAGAACTCATGGCGCTCTAACCTTTCTAAAAGCTCTTAAGCAGGGATTCGACGATCAGATACCAGCCATCGACCATAATAAAGAGCAGAATTTTAAATGGAAGTGAGATCATGACAGGCGGAAGCATCATCATCCCCATCGCCATCAATATACTTGCAACAACCATATCAATCACGAGAAAGGGAATAAAGATCATAAATCCCATCTGAAACGCCGTCTTTAATTCACTGATTGTAAAGGCAGGAACCAGAGCGGTTAATGGAATATCGCTAATCTTTTTCGGCTGTTTGTATTTCCCGTAATTTAAAAATAACTGCAGATCTTTTTCTCTCGTCTCTTTGGCCATAAATTCTTTAATTGGAATCTGTGCCCTGTTCACTGCCTGTTCCTGGGTGATTTTCTTATCCATATATGGCTGCACTGCCTGGCTGTTGATCTGGCCGTATACAGGTGCCATGACAAAAAAGGTCAGAAACAAAGCAAGTCCAATCAACACTTGATTCGGAGGCATCTGCTGTGTTGAAAGTGACGTTCGAACAAATGAAAGGACAACAATAATTCTTGTGAAACAGGTCATCAGAACCAGAATGGCCGGCGCCAGCGATAATACAGTTAAAACGAGAAGTAATTGAAGTGTCGTCGCAACATCTTGAGGCTGACTCGTGAAAAAATCAGCAGGAATTCCCGGTATACTATTCATTTTTCACGCCCCTCCGTATCAGTGCCTGAAGCTGCTCTGAACGTTCTCTGTTAACTGATTCCAGCTGTTCCCTAAAATCCGTACCCGTTTTCTTCTGACCTGGCACAGGCTGAGCGCCTTTACTGCGAAATGCATGATCCGCCGTCCATTTGAAAGCTTTCATGACATTGTCTTCAATCAAATCCTGTGTATCTGATTTTTTTGTCAATGACTCAATGATTTCCGGGTCACTGATGTTTTTCAGTAACTGCACGTTTTCACCGACGCCCACGATTAATATCTCGCTGCCAACCATAATCATCTGAACAGATCGATTACCGCCAAGTGAAACGCCACCCATATTTTTCAAATTAGCGACCTGCGTGAAACGTCCGGTACGTTTAATGACAAAGTGATAAAGCAAGTAAATCAGGGCCAGAACAACCAAAAGGGCAGCAAATAATTTGACCGATGTAACCAACAAATTTGTTCCTTGATCTGATGAAGAAACCGCCTTTTTTGATTGATCTGACGATGGCGCTTTTTGTTCCTTCTGACTATTTTCGAGCCAATCCTTTACCGTACCACTCTCATCGTCTGCATAGGAGACAAGGCTTTGACTGAAGAAAACAAGCACGGCAGCAAGCAGCACAGCTATTATTTTCAGCCATTTTGTTTTCTTCACTGAAACTCATCCAATCGCTTTTTTTATCGCTTCAATAACACGGTCAGGCTGAAAAGGTTTAACAATAAAATCCTTTGCGCCTGCTTGAATAGCGTCAATAACCATTGACTGCTGCCCCATAGCCGAGCACATGATCACCCTGCAATTCGGATCAATGCTTTTTATTTTCTTCAGCGCATTAATACCATCCAATTCCGGCATGGTGATATCCAAAGTCACCAAATCCGGTTTGTATTCTTCATACTTGGCAACGGCTTCGTTTCCGTTTGCACCTTCACCGCAAACTTCATATCCGTTTTTCGTTAAAATGTCCTTCAGCATCATGCGCATAAAAGCTGCGTCATCAACAACAAGTATACGTCCTGCCATGTAGATCCCTCCAAATTCAGTGGTTAAACAAAGATACGATCAAACAGTAAGATCGATTAAAGCACCTTCCGCTGAACATCACTTATAATTTTTTTAAACGTTCTTTTTGATCCAGTATTTCAGTGATGCGTATACCAAAATTCTCATCGACAACAACAACTTCACCTTTGGCAATGAATTTGTGATTAATTAAAATGTCGATGGCTTCACCTGCCAGCTTGTCAAGTTCAATAATTGAACCCGGGCCCAGTTCGAGCACTTCTTTGATCGTTTTTTTTGTACGCCCGAGTTCAACGCTGACATCAAGTGGAATATCCATCAGCAAATCCAGATTTCTTGGCATCTTTTTTTGATCAGGCACCTCTTCTTCAAAAGCAGAAAATTGTACTGGATGAACGTCCGATCGCGGCTGTACCTGTTCTGATTCCCGAACGGGTGCATCCGCCGCAAGTGCTGCAGCCGTTTCATGATGGATTGATGCATCAGCCGTTGCCTCATGATGCACATCGGAGTGCTGTTCTTGTTTATCCTTACGTGCTTCTTCCGTTACAGTAACGTGTCCGCCGGTTTCCTGCATAAGAAGAGAAACAAGCTGTTTGCCGAAGTCAATCGGAACAAGCTGCATAATATGAGAATCCACCAGATCGCCAATTTTCAGCTGAAAAGATATTTCAAACATGGTCTCATCTTTGGGCAGATTTTCAATGCCCTGTTCTGATTTTACATCCATGAGACTCAATGTCGGCGGGGATATATCAATCCGGCGGTTAAAAACGGTCGACATGGCCGTAGAGGAGGAGCCCATCATTTGATTCATCGCTTCCTGGACCGCACTCATTTCCATATCATTAATCTGATCCGTTGCTTTTGTACCGTCTCCGCCCATCATTAAATTAGCAATGACGCTTGCATCATGTGTTTTAATAACAAGCATGCATGAGCCTTGAAACCCTTGTGTATAATTCACAAGTACCGAGACGTGCGGAACCGGGAATTCTTCAGAAAGTTTGCTATGGTCGACAAGATGTACTCTCGGCGTCGTGATCTCCACTTTTTTGTTCAATATTGTTGAAAGCGCAGTGGCTGCACTGCCAAAAGAAATATTTCCAATTTCCCCAAGAACATCCTGATCAACATCTGAAACGTTCGCAGGCACTTCGCCCGGCGTATGATTCACTTGCTGAGGTTTTCCTGCTTCGTTCGTTTTTTTACCGAGAAGCGCGTCAATTTCTTCTTGCGAGAGTTGTCCGTCATTCATCGACGTCATCCTCCTCTGATATATTTTTGATGATTTGGACAGCAATCTGCTTTTGACGTCTCCCCGGCTGGGCCAAAAATTTAGGGAGACCGTCGATATTTACGACAATAGGCTGATCTAAATGCTGGTCCAATTTGATGACGTCCCCAGCCCTCAAGTTTAATAATTCACCAATGGTAATCTGTGAATTTCCAAGATTCGCGATCACTTTGATATACGAATGCTCAACACTGTTCTTCAGCGCTTTGTATTCCTCAGTAGTCACGTCATTCTTTTTCTCGTTCATCCAATAATGCATCGATAATTTTGGAATAACGGGTTCCAGAACGACATGTGGCAGACAAAGATTGATCATCCCGCTTGATTTGCCGATCATTGCAGACAGTGAGATAACGATAACCGTTTCATTCGGTGACACGAGCTGAAGAAACTGCGGATTCGTTTCGAGTTCAATCAATGTCGGATTGATCTCGTGTTCAACAGAAGACCAGGCATCCTTTAATGCCTGCAGACCGCCTTCGAACAATCCTTTCATTAAATCCGTCTCGATTTCAGTCAGATTTTCAATTTTGTTCATGCTTTCACCGTTGCCCCCGAGCAGCCGATCCAGCATCGCATAGGCGATATTCGGATTCACTTCGATAATCAGGTGGCCCTCAAGCGGTGGTGCTTCAATAACGTTCAACACAGTTGCAGACGGGATTGAGCGAATGAATTCCTCATAAGGCAGCTGGTCAACAGACGCCACGGATATCTGCACATAAGTTCTTAATTGCGCAGAAAAATATGAGGTTAAGAGACGCGCATAATTTTCATGAATGCGGGTCAGACTTCGGATCTGATCCTTTGAAAAGCGAAGCGCACGTTTAAAATCATAAGTGCGAATCCGCTGCTTCTTCTCTTCATCCTTTAATTCTTCTGCATTCATTTCTCCAGTTGACAATGCGGAGAGCAGCGCATCAATCTCGGATTGTGAAAGTATGTCGGCCATTGTGATCACCCCCTCCACATTTTCTTTTCATCATTGCACAATTTTTTCTGTGGTGTATACGTGGACAACATTTCCGCTTTCAAGAAAACCGTTAATCTTATTTTTCAACATGTTTTCCAGGTTCGAAATGCCCTCCTGATCCTGTACATCATCAGGCTCCATGCCAGAAACCGTATAAATCACTGCATTTTTTACTTGAAAAGACCGTTTTTCAAGTTCTTCTTTTGCGTCTTTATTTGAGACACGGATATTAAAGCTGACTTTAATATAGCTGTATCCGCTGCTTTCATGATCAGTGAATCCAGCCGCCGCATCTCTTCCTTCAGAATACCAACCGCATTCGCCATGCTATTCGATCTTAATGAATTGGTACACACAAGCTCCGCAAACTGGTCGGTATGATGCGCTGCTGTTTGTTTTTTGGGTCTCATTTCATACAGGGTAACCGGCAGGCCTCGTTTGGCAATTTGCCACGCTGCTTCGCTTCCTGCAAGTCCAGCACCGATTACATTTACGTTCAGTACTGCCATAAATATTCCTCATTTCTGATCAGCAAGTGAATCATTGTGGTTCTTCTTTGTAATCACATTTAGGACACTCAACGACTTTTCCATTTTTCGATTTTTTTTCAACAAGGTAGGATGAACACTTCGGACAAATACGCTGAATCGGTTTATCCCACGAAACAAAGTCACATTCCGGATACCGATCACATCCATAAAAAATCCGGTGTTTTTTGCTGCGTCGTTCCACAACTTCCCCTTTGCCACATTTAGGACATGGCACACCTGTCTTTTTTAAGATCGGTTTCGTATTGCGGCATTCAGGAAAATTGGAGCAAGCCAGAAACTTCCCGAAGCGCCCCATTTTATAGACCATTTCATGGCCGCATTTTTCACATTTGATTCCTGCCAGTTCATCTTTAATTGAAACGGACTGCATCTCTTTTTCAGCTTTGGACAGTCTTTTGGCGAAGTCGCTATAAAAACTGTCGATCAGTGCGATCCAATTGCGCTTTCCTTCTTCAATTTCATCAAGGTCCGTTTCCATCTGCGCTGTAAAATCGATATTGATGATCTCAGGAAAGAATTCGACGATCAGATTCAGAACGACTTCACCTAATTCCGTTGGTACAAAGCGTTTTGCATCCATTGAGACATAATTACGCCTTTGAATCGTATCTATCGTCGGCGCGTAGGTAGACGGGCGCCCGATGCCAATTTCCTCCATTGCTTTAACAAGTGTTGCCTCTGTATATCGAGGCGGCGGCTGTGTAAAATGCTGTTTCGGATCGGGTTGTTCCTGAAATGCGGTCATTCCGTCCTTAAGATCGGGAAGCATACTCTCTTTTGATCCATCCGATTTTTTCTGATCGTCGCTTCCTTCAATATATACTTTCATAAATCCCTGAAATTTGACCTTCGATCCCGCAGCTCTGAATATTACGCCATTTTGCTCTAAATCTGCGCGTATGGTATCCAGAATCGCCGGTGCCATCTGACTTGCGACAAATCGTTCCCAGATGAGTTTATAAAGCTTAAACTGATCCCGGTTTAGATAATCTTTAACATCTTTCGGTTGCCGAAATACAGAAGTTGGCCTTACGCCTTCATGGGCATCCTGCGCATTCTCAGACTTTTTTGTCTTTTGCGGCTTATCATTGTAATAACGTTCCCCATAATTTTCAACAATAAAGCTCTTAGCTTCTGTTTTTGCTACTTCCGAAATACGCGTTGAATCCGTTCGCATATATGTTATTAATCCAGTGCTTCCCTGTTTGCCAAGTGTAATTCCTTCATAAAGCTGCTGAGCAACCATCATTGTCTTTCGTGCTCTGAAATTCAGCTTTCTGGCTGCTTCCTGCTGAAGTGAAGAGGTGGTAAATGGTATAACCGGGTTTTTTAACCGTTCTTTTTTTCTGACATTCTGAATATTAAATTGATTACTCTGAATTTTTTCCAGCACAGCTTTAACGTCATCCGCTGTTTTAAGCGTTTGCTTTTTACCGCCAACTCCATAAAATAAGGCATCGAATGATTCATCATTGACGCGAAATTTGCTGCTGATTGTCCAGTATTCTTCCGGAACAAATGCTTTGATTTCTCGCTCACGTTCAATAATCATCCGTAAAGCTACTGACTGGACACGGCCCGCACTCAGACCCTTTTTAACTTTTTTCCATAAAAGCGGACTGATATTGTAGCCTACAAGGCGATCAAGCACACGTCGCGCCTGCTGCGCATCAACAAGATCCATATTTATTTTCCGGGGTGTTTTAAAAGCAGCTTTAATTGCTGGCTTGGTAATTTCATTAAAAACAACGCGACACAATGAATGATCGTCAATATCAAGACTATGTGCCAGATGCCATGCAATTGCTTCTCCCTCACGATCAGGGTCGGCTGCAAGATATACTTTTTTCGCTTTTTTTGCCGCACTTTTTAAATCCTTCAGCACAGGGCCTTTCCCTCTAATTGTGATATACCGAGGCTGAAAATGGTTGTTTATGTCGATACCCATCTGGCTTTTCGGCAGGTCGCGCACATGCCCCATCGACGCTTTTACCTCATACTTGGGACCGAGATAGCGTTTAATTGTTTTTGCTTTAGCGGGAGATTCTACAATGACCAAATAATCATTCATGTTGTGTCTCCCCCTTTCTGTAAATATTCAAATCCTCACTAATATTAATGATTGATGATTGCTTTGTCAAACATTAACAAATACAGTATTCGGACCTGCTCATTGATTTGTGGAAAGGTCTGGAAAGAAAATAAAGAATTCCTTTCTTCAGATCTTCAGAGACTTGCCATTTAAGAAAGCTGTAATCATCTGAGAAAACGTTCGCCAGAAACTCTGATAAGGACAACCTTCCGTTGTCTGCAGAAGATGTATCTCCCGCAGGAAGTGTTTACCTCCGCGCGCTGAGTAGACATTCTATTCATCGTTCCTTCATGTCAACAGGTTAATGCAAGCCGCACGATCATTCCAAAAATTTTATACTTTCCCGAATACAGCAATATATTATGCCCAGTTTAGTTCCTGGACAATGTCCTGCCAGTCACAGACAAGTTTAGCACCTTGCTGTATCAATCGATTCGTCCCTGCGCTCATTACGTTTAAAATAGATCCTGGCACTGCAAAAACTTCACGTCCCTGCTCCAGTGCCTGATCGGCAGTAATTAAAGACCCGCTTCGTTCCCTGGCCTCAACAACCAGTGTACCCAATGCCATCCCGCTTATTATACGGTTTCGTTCCGGAAATCGCCAACGTTCTGGTGGAGCAGAAGGCGGATATTCGCTGATCACCAGCTGCTCTTCACATAATTGCTGAAACAATCGACGATTTTGAGACGGATACGGATGCCACAATCCTGAACCAAGTACAGCGATCGTCCGTCCGTGTAATGCCAGCCGATGCGCCATTCCATCGATTCCTGTCGCCATTCCGCTGATGATCGTCCATCCGTCGCTAATAAGTGGACCGATGAGGCCCCGCAGAACTTTTCCTGCCTCGACACTTGGATAGCGTGTCCCGACGACGCTCAATATTTTTTTATCGTTTAATAAAGCAATATTTCCTTTCGTGTAGAGCAAGTAAGGCGGGTCATAAATATTTTTTAACAACGATGGATAATTGGGATGATGGAAAGGAATAATAGAAATTTCTTCGGCTTGATAAGCTTCGAGCAGCCTGATTAAATCGATATGACTGCGATCTTCCATAAATAACTGGATTTGAGCTTCGGAAAGATGAAAAATTGAGCGCAATTCGGCTCGTGTACACTTGTGGAGATCACACAAACGGGGATTAGCCTGAATCATTTGCCAAACTGTTCTTCGCCCGATTCCTCTGCAATGATTAAGAAACGCGAGCTGATGAGTCAATGTATCCATAGACGCCCTCTCTCCATTTTATTTAATTGGCGATGCAAAGAATGACGGAGTCTCTCATTTTCAAGTGCTAAAAAAAGCACCAATTAGCCCGTTAAACATAAATTTGGAAACAATGAATGTAAAAATTATTGAAGATCATGTGAAATGTGTTAAAGAAGAGAAAATTAGGACGTGTATATCTGTGTCATACGCGGGCCTTAAAAAGCTATTTACGTAGCAATTGTCCTGCTTCTTCATCAATATTATAAATGAAGGCAAAAATTTCAGCAACCGTCTGATAAAGCTCCGGCGGGATCATCTGGTTCAGATCCAGCTCACTCAGCATCGAAACCAGTGCCGGATCTTCCTGAATCGGAATATCATGCTGTTTTGCCTGGGCAATAATACGCTCCGCAATTTTTCCTTTTCCCTTTGCGGAAACACGTGGCGCCTGATCTGTACCATTGATATAGGTCAGCGCAACGGCCTGTTTTTTCTTTTCTGAATCCATGGTCACACCTTCACATCTACTCGATAATTTGTCTCGGCCAGCGGCTGGGTCGCCTTTTTTTTGAGATTCCGGTTAATCTTTTCCGATTGCGAAAGAGAGAGCAGTTCATAGCCTATTTGTTCCAGACGTCCTTTGAGCATCGGTTCATTTTTGGCAAGCAGCGCGCGCAGATCCGCACTGCTGTTTTGAACCGTAATGGCTATGGCATGATTTTGTACATGTATATTGACTAATGTTTCTTTCAAATGTGTCAACTCAAGCCAGAGTAAGATCGTGCACGCATTGGGATCAAGTGCCCCGTTTCTCTGCCTTTTTCCTTCCCAGTATACAGAGACTTCAGTCAATCCGTCTTGATAGGGAACCGGAATCTGCAATGAGAATTGAGCGACATAAGGATCTGCTGATGCTAATTGCAGCTGTTCTCCTGTAATCTTTGCCGCCATTTCCTGTGCCATGTGTCTTAAAGCATGGGGCGCACTCTGATCCTGAACAACCGCAAGCAGACGGCCTTTTAAGGAATTCATCATTTCATCCGTATCCGCCCCTTGATTTAAAGCCTCAGCAATTTGATGTTCATAGCTGAAACCAATCTGTTTAAAAAGATCAAGCAGCAGATTTCGATTGGACAACAAAGGAGCCTCATTGGAATTATTGACAGCACTCTGCTCCCGAACGAAGCTGTTAAACGCTTTAAGCAAAGCCTGTGGTGAACTTTCAATATTCATTTTTTTCATCAATTCAGTGGCTTCTTTCAAGGGCAGAGCGCCGATCAGCCAATCAGCTATCTGTTGCCGGCTGGTTTTGTCAAGATTCGGAAGCTGGGCATTAATAAATGATTTAAGCAGTTCGCCCGTTCGCCCGGCACTCTCCATCTGGGGTTTCGAAGCATTGTTTTTCTCGATTCCCGATTCCATATTCTGTACGGCAAATTTACTTAGAATCTCTTTCAGCCGCGCAACTGATTCACTTTGGCCCCTGGTTTGCTGAATCAATTGGAGGAGCGCATCCGCATGCGTGCTGAGCGGGCCAGAAGTCTTCAAAGTCTGAGCGATATGAAAAAAATGTTCATTCAACGGCAGCTGACGGTTCACCATCCAGCGGATCGTCTGCAGATCACCAGTCACGTCACTGCTCATTCTTAATAAAACTTTAGCATTAAGAATGTTTTCCCGTGATAATGGATCACCGTGATCAAGAAAAGACTGGACGATTTGTTTGCCGAGAGCATCCTCTTTTAATTGAAGCGCGCGAAAAGCATCATCAAGCATTGATTGTTTCAATGGCTGATCCGTCTGTTTCCGCTCGACAAGTTTAGCCGTTAAAGGCAATGTACCCTGCTGAATCTGGAACAAGTACTCCTGGCCGACTTTTAACGGCGGATTTGCCGCGACAACTTTTGCAACCACTTGCTTTGCGCCTAACTGGACAAGTGCTGTTCTGTCTGGCAGAATATCAAGTACCTTTCCTCGCAAAATCTGTTCCGGGGCATAGGTGCCGATTAACTGGCTCTGACTGATCGCGTAGGGTTGGAATCCCAAGAAATCACCTCCTTATGCGTTCTCCAATGTTTTCAGGGGCGCAAAAGTCATACGGTGCTCCGGACAAATGCCCAGTTTTCTGATTGCTTCGAGATGTGCTTTGGTTCCATAGCCTTTATGTGCGGCAAAATTGTAGCCTGGATACACGTGATCCAAATGGCGCATCAAACGATCCCGGGTTACCTTGGCCAGAATGGAGGCTGCTGCAATTGAATTGCTGCGTGCATCACCTTTAATCAATGACCTTTGTTGCACATCAAGCGGGAGCTCCATCGCATCAATAAGCAAATAATCCGGCTGTATCTTCATTTTCTTTACAGCGAGCACCATCGCCTTTTTTGCTGCCTGATAAATATTTATCTCATCAATTTCTCTGGCTGATACAATACCGATTCCAAACGCATCCGCAGACTCACAGATTCGATCAAACAGGTCGTCACGTTTCGCTGATGATAACTGCTTGGAATCATTGATACCCGGTATAACCGCATCATGCCTCAGGATCACACTGGCTGCAACGACCGGGCCCGCGAGCGGTCCCCTGCCCGCTTCATCTATTCCCGCAATGTGCCTCCTGCCTGACAATCGAAGGTCGTCCTCAAACACGTTCATCTGTTGATATTGATTCCTCAATTGCCGAAGCCGATCCTGACGTTTTTCCCATATCTTTAGCAGACGCTGGACACCGACCCGCGTGTCGGTCTGTAAACTGTCCAATTCATTCTCAGACAGATCTTGAGCAACGCTCAGTTTTTCTCTAATTTCAGCTATGGTCATTGGTTTCATGTGATCTTCCCCTATATACACTATATCGGCTGGCCAAATAATTCCTTAAATCTTCACGAATTCATTGAAGGCCACTCCAGTGTCATCGGTCCGAATTTCTGCCCACGGTAGTCACGAATAATCAGCTCCGACACGCGCTCATAATCAATGCGTCCGCCCCCCATCAGGCATCCTCTCTTTCTGCCAATGGCATCGAACAGGGCAATGACTTTCTCCTGATCTTTATCAGATCCATTCAATTCGGGCAGCTCATCCAATTCGTACCGGGTCCTCAATATTTCCGGATAGTGGTCAATCATGATCTTCAAAATAAAAAAAGCAATTTCCTGAAAATCAAACAGTTCCTCTTTAATCGCACCAGTCGCAGCTAAACACAGACCAATGTGCGAATCATCAAATTTTGGCCAGAGTATCCCTGGAGTATCCAATAATTCCATAGACGTACCAACCTTGATCCACTGCTGTGCCGTCGTCACTCCCGGACGATTTCCCGTTTTAGCGATCTTCTTGCCGGCCAGACGATTAATCAATGTCGACTTGCCTACATTGGGGATCCCTAAGATCAACGCACGGTCAGCATGGGGCTGAAACCCTTTATCCTCCAGCTTTTTTCGTCTGGAAGCGGTCAATCGGTGGACGGCCGCAGGCAGTGTGGCTACTCCTTGACCCGTTTGACTATTTACAAGATGGACAGTCAACCCTTCCTGTTCAAAACTTTTTTTCCATAATTGCGTCGCCTGTCGATCCGCCAGGTCAATTTTGTTCATCACTAATAGACGCGGTTTTCCACTCGAAATTTCTTCGACGAGTGGATTTCTTGAAGACGCAGGGCTTCGGCCATCCACAAGTTCAATGACAACATCGATCTGTCTGATTTTTTCAATCATCTGTCTTTTGGCCTTCGCCATATGCCCGGGATACCATTGAATGGTCATCGTGACTCCTCCAGTCAGTGCTGTCTGTTTGTATGGATACTGTATGTATAACGGATATTCTTCCTTCACTTAAAAACAGGAGAGGCCTGGTCATCCCAAGCCCCTCCTTTTCATTACCATGTTCATTTAATTGCGTACTCTGTTTTTTTACCTGCTCTTGATACGTGCTTTCTTGCCGCGTAAAGCGCGCAGATAATAGAGTTTTGCACGACGTACCTTGCCATAGCGTACTACTTCAATTTTGTCGATCTTCGGCGAATTCACAGGGAATGCACGTTCAACACCGACACCATAAGAAATTTTTCTTACCGTAAACGTAGCACTGATGCCACTGCCATGACGTTTAATGACCACGCCTTCGAATACTTGGACACGTTCGTGTGAACCTTCAATAATCTTGACGTGTACTTTCACCGTATCACCGGGTCTGAAATCGGGAATATCCGTACGCAGTTGTTCTTTTGTAATTTCATCGATAATATTGGACATTTAGAATGGCCTCCTTCCGTACAAATGCTCATACCTTCTTTACAAGGGCAGCGGAACATCGTATTCACTGGCAATTGCCACAAAAAATATCATACCATAATTAAAAACAGATAAGCAAGTATTCTCAGGCTGCATTACATTATTTTTCTTTCTGATGTTCAAATTCTGTGAGCCACCGGGATTCCTGATCCGTCAAAATTCGTCCATTCAGTAAATCAGGTCTTCGATTATATGTGCGTCTGAACGATTCCCGATGGCGCCATTCGGCAATTTTTTCGTGATTGCCCGAAAGCAGAATATCCGGAACTTTCAAGCCACGGAAATCTGCCGGCCGTGTATAATGAGGGTGTTCCAGCAATCCTGTGGAAAATGAATCAGTAACTGCTGACGTTTCGTTGCCGAGCACTCCGGGAAGCAGACGGACAATGCTGTCAATCATAGCCATTGCCGCAAGCTCTCCGCCTGTCATCACAAAATCACCGATCGAAAATTCATCGGTTACTAAATGTTGAGGAATGCGCTCATCAAATCCCTCATAATGACCGCATATAAAAATAAGACCGCTTTCTTTTGCAAGATCTTCTGCATCATGCTGTTGAAACGGTTTTCCTTGCGGAGACGTAAGAATAATACGCGGTTTTTGTCTGTGCGTTTGACGCATTGCTTCAACAGCGTCAAAAAGCGGTTGTGGCATCAACACCATCCCCGCACCTCCGCCAAACGGATAATCGTCAACTTTATTGTGCTTGTTTGTCGTAAACGATCGAAAATTCGTGACCTTAAAAGTGACTGCGCCTTTCTCAGAGGCCTTGCCCATGATCGAACTTTTCAGCACACCATCGAACATTTCGGGAAAGAGAGAGAGAATGTCAATCTTCATCGTCAATCAACCCCGGAATCAAGTGTACGGTCACCTTTTTCTCCGCAACGTCAACGTGTTTGACTACATCATTGATATAGGGAATCAGAATGTCCTTTTTCCCTGTGTCAACGACCCACACATCGTTCGCGCCCGGAGACAGAATTTCCCGCACTTTACCAAGCAGGCGATCTGTGTCCGTCACCACTTTGGAACCAATGATCTCATGATAATAGAAATCGCCCTGTGCAAGTTCAGACAATTGTTCTTTTGTTATAAACAGCGTGCTTCCTTTATACTTTTCAACATCATTAATCGAGTTATGTCCTTCAAAGGTTAAACAGTCAAATTGTTTATGCCGGCGATGGGTTCTTACCTTCAGCGGTTCGTACGCACCGCTTTTCATATCGCGCATATACAAAATGGCTCCTTTTGCGTACCGCTCTTCAGGAAAATCGGTACTGCTGACTACACGCACCTCACCCTTGATTCCTTGTGTGTTTACTATTTTACCAACGTAAAGCCATTGATCCGTCATCACTCCGCCTCCTGTTTTTGCGCAAATGGTGTTGAAATTCATTCCTTTGTATATGGAGAAAAAAGAGAAGGGCAACCGAACCCCTTCTCTTTTTCATGTTATTCTCTAACCAGAAATTGCGCTCGGACACCTCTGGTATTTCCTACAGCTTCAACAATTGTTCGCACGGCATCGGCCACTTGCCCATGCCGACCGATCACTTTCCCCATATCCTTCCTGTTTACCGTCAGAACATAGATCGACTGATCAGCTTCTGTCTCATGCTCGATAACCACATGTTCATGATCGTCAATGAGCGGGTTCACAATGGCTTTGATTAACTCTTCCATTCGTTTTCCGCCCAAATCATCATTTTTGCAGTTTAGAAAGGTGGAATTTCTCCATGATGCCTTGTTTGGAGAACAGGTTGCGCACGGTATCTGATGGTTGCGCGCCCTTGGACAGCCAGTCTAAAGCTTTTTCTTCATCGACCGTAAATGTTTTTGGCGTTGCGACCGGATTGTAGGTACCGATTTCTTCAATAAAGCGACCATCACGCGGCGCGCGAGAATCAGCAACCACTACTCTGTAAAACGGACGCTTTTTAGCACCCATGCGTTTGAGACGAATTTTAACTGACATAATCAACAACTCCTGTACTTAATAAATTTCATAAAATTTTCATTGCATAAATGGTAAATTAAAAGGATTGCGCTTTTTGCCTTTGCCCATAAATTGTTTCATCATTTTTTTCATGTCTTTGAACTGCTTCAGCAATCGGTTAACGTCAGCGACCGATGTGCCGCTTCCAAGCGCAATACGCTTTTTGCGACTCGCATTGATAATATCCGGATCCGTTTTTTCACCTGGGGTCATGGAGCGAATGATTGCCTGGATCTGATCAATTTTTTTCTCATCGACCTGCATATTTTTCATGCCCTTGAAGCGATTGGCTCCAGGCATCATCGCCAGCAAATCTTCCAATGGCCCCATGTTGCGGACCTGACCGATTTGTTCGAGAAAATCGTCGAGTGTAAAAGTGACAGAGAGCAGTTTCTGCTGCATGTCGCGCGCCTTTTCTTCATCGATCGTTGCCTGGGCCTTCTCAATCAAAGACAGCACATCACCCATTCCGAGAATCCGGGAAGCCATACGGTCAGGATGGAATGGCTCAAGAGCGTCCATTTTTTCGCCCATTCCGACAAACTTGATCGGTGTTCCTGTAACTGAACGAATCGATAATGCCGCCCCGCCCCGCGTGTCACCATCCAGTTTTGTCATCACAACACCGGTAAGTGACAGGCGATCATTAAAAGCGGTTGCCACATTAACAGCATCCTGTCCAGTCATCGCATCAACAACAAGGAACACTTCATCCGGATGGCTGACTTCTTTAATCTGCTCAAGTTCATCCATAAGTCCCTCATCAATATGAAGACGTCCGGCAGTATCAATGAGTACCAGATCATGATGATTTGCTCTTGCCTGCTCCATTCCCTGGCGAACAATTTCTACCGGGCTGACTTTGTCGCCGAGAGAAAAAACCGGTATGTTCAGCTGCCCGCCTAAGGTTTGCAGCTGCTTGATCGCCGCCGGCCGATAGATATCGGCGGCAATCATCAAAGGATTCTTATTATGGGTTTTGCGAATATAATAAGCAAGCTTGGCTGCGGAGGTTGTCTTGCCTGCACCTTGCAGCCCAACAAACAGCAAGACGGTTGGCGGCTTCAGGGCAAAGTTAATCTTTGTCTGCGTTCCGCCCATCAGATCGGTCAGTTCCTCCTGCACTACTTTAATAACCTGTTGTCCGGGAGTCAGACTTTTTAGAACTTCCTGACCGACAGCGCGCTCCTGAATGCTCTTGACGAATTTTTTAACTACTTTAAAGTTCACATCCGCCTCAAGCAGTGCCAACCGAATCTCACGCGTCATCTGTTTCACATCTGCTTCGCTAACTTTTCCCCTGCCGCGAATTCGCTTCATCGTAGCCTGCAATCGGTCCGAAAGACTTTCGAATGCCATACTTCTCACTTCCTAATCTAAATTCTCTAATTCATAAATAAAAGAATCTAGTTTTTGTTTTTCTTTACTATTTAAACGCCCAGCCAGTTGCTTCATTTTTGAAAGTACAGTAACACGGATTTCATACTTGCGAAAAAGTCCCAGCCGCTGTTCGAAATCTTCAAGTGCGTGCTCAGCTCGTTTCAGATTATCGTAAACGGCCTGCCTTGTCACCTGTTTCCGTTCTGCAATTTCGCCAAGTGAAAAGTCGTTCAGGTAGTAAAGATTAAGATAGTCCTGTTGTTTTGGGGTGAGAAGCGGCTGATAAAAATCATATAGGGCATTAACTCTTAAAACCTTCTCAAGCATAGCAAATCCCCTTAGATGTAAAGGCATTTTACTTTACACGGGAAATCATACAGGTTTTTCTTCCAAATGTCAAGTAACCCTTGGGCACAGAACCGTTCACTAATTAAGTGACTCAGGATCTGCCCCGTCTTCAGATTGAAACCATTCGGAAAAAAGTCCATAAAGAAATGCGTCCGCATCGAATGTCTGGAGATCATTCAGTTGTTCACCTAAGCCGACCAGCTTAACCGGAATATCAAGTTCATTGCGGATAGCCAGCACAATGCCGCCTTTCGCGGTCCCATCGAGTTTAGTCAGCACAATGCCGGTCACTTCAGACGCCTGTCGGAACAACTTTGCCTGGTTCAGCGCATTTTGACCGGTTGTCGCATCCAGCACAAGCAAAACTTCATGGGGAGCGCCAGGGCACTCCCGCGTAATGACACGTTTTATTTTTTCAAGCTCTTTCATCAGGTTAACTTTATTTTGCAGCCTTCCCGCCGTATCACAAAGCAGGACATCGGTTTTGCGTGACTTTGCTGCCTGGAGCGCATCGAAAACAACCGAAGCGGGATCCGAGCCTTCCTGATGTTTAATGACATCAATGCCCGTCCGATCCCCCCAGACCTGTAGCTGATCAATAGCACCGGCTCTGAATGTATCCGCCGCAGCAAGCAGGACGCTTTTGCCTTCGCTTTTCAATCGATTGGCCAGTTTGCCGATTGTCGTTGTCTTCCCTGCTCCATTTACACCAACCAGCAGTATCACACTAAGCCCTGAAGGGTTCAGATTAAGTTCCGTATCTTCCTTGCTTCGGATCAGAAAATCGGAAAGCACTTCAATGATTACGTCTTTAAGTAAAGCAGTCTCTTTAATATTCCGAGTGCGCGCTTCATCTTTCAGCCGATCAACCAAGTCCATGACCGTCGTCATGCCGACATCGGACTCAATCAGTAATTCCTCTAATTCATCAAAGAAATCCTCATCAACTCTGCGATATTTTTTGACCAGATTATTCATCTGCTCCGCCAACGAGTGCCTTGTTTTTGACAATCCGTCTCTGAATTTATCAGTCACCGAATGAGTTCGTCCTGTAAGCCGGTTTTTCATATTATTAAAAAAGCCCATGTCGAACGCTCCTGTCTTTTATCGTTAAGTTCTGTTAACCATTATATTGCTGGTTTTTCGGCTCATTTTTCACCGTTTTGCGCGAATAATAGCTTACTTGAGTTTCAAGTTGAGTTGAGATAAAAAGCGTCTCGAGTCTTACTCTTTTCCCGCAGCAAGTAATTCTTCAGTTTCTTCAAGTTTTACCGATACCATTTTTGATACACCGGATTCCTGCATGGTGATACCATAGAGGACATCTGATTTTTCCATCGTTCCATGTCTGTGTGTGACAACAATAAATTGTGTATCAAAACTGAATTTTTTCAGAAAAGCTGCGTATCGATCAACATTGGCATCGTCAAGAGCCGCCTCGACTTCGTCCAGAACACAGAAAGGTACCGGTCGCACCTTTAGAATGGCAAAAAGCAGGGCGATCGCTGTCAGCGCACGTTCCCCTCCGGATAACAGCGACAGGCGCTGAAGTTTTTTACCGGGAGGCTCAGCAAGAATTTCAACACCGCTTGTCAGCAGCTGGTCAGGATCGATAAGCTGAAGATCGGCTCGCCCGCCACCGAAAAGTTCGCGAAAAACATTTTGAAAATGCGTTCGGATTTTATTAAATGTATCGATAAACCGTTTTTCAACGACTTCATCCATTTCAGACATGACGTGAGCTAAAGTTTCCCGGGCTTTCAGCAGATCTGCTCGCTGCGCGGACAAAAACTGCTGACGTTCGCTCACCGTTTCATATTCTTCAATAGCGCCCAGATTGACCGTGCCTAATTCCTCAATGGCACGTTTAATCAATTTCACTTTTTTTCGCGCATCAGCCACATCCATATTCAGCTTGTGCTGATCCCTTGCTGCTTCAACGGTCAGTCCGTATTCTTCTCTTAATGTGTTTAAAAGGTGATCCAGCTGAACATCTAAGCGGCCAAGAACTACTTTCTTTTCCTGGAGTTCCGTGCTGATTTGCTCCAGTGCACTGCGCTGTCTTGCTATTCGTTGTTCTTCATCGGCAAGTTCCTTCTGTTTCATGCGCCGTGATTCACGCAACTTCGCCAGCTCATTCATCAGACCATCTTTCACCGTTTTCGCTTCGTCAATTAAACCGTCCAGTTTTTCTGCATTGACATGCTGATCTTCTATTTCCGAATCGATTCCCGTTGCCGAGTGACGAAGTAAATGGATTGATTTTTCAAGTTCCTGTACACGTTTTTCCGATTGAGCCGCTTTTTCTTTTTGATGAGCTACGATCTGGCCCTGCTCCGCTATTTTCACCTTGAGCGCTGTAATCTCAGACTGAATATCTCGTTTTAATGAATCAATGTCTTCCCGGCTCTTTGTCAGTTTTTCGATTTGCTCCGTCAGTGCAGCGCCCTTTTTTTCAAAAACGCTCAGATCGATATCTATCTGCTTCAGCCGATCAGAAATTTTCTTTTGTTCAGCATTAAAATCACCATTTTCTCGCGTAAGCAGATGATATTTCTCAAGACAGGCTTTTTCCTCTGCTTCCGCCTCACGCTTCTTGGTTTCAAGCATGCGGTACTGCGTCAGGGCATCCTGAACTGCCTGGCGTGTTTTCTCACACTCAAGTTCATCTGCGGCAATCTGATTTTTCAGCTGCGTAAAATCATTTTGCAGTTGCGTTCTTTTAGTCTGCATTTCTTTGATTTGACGGCTTAATTCATCGATTTCCGTTTTTCGGCCGATTAAACCTGTCTGATGCTGCTTGACGCTGCCGCCGGTCATCGCTCCGCCTGGTGCAACAACATCACCCTCAAGAGTTACGATTCGATAATGATAGTTGACCAGCCTCGCCAGTTCGCTTGCGCCCTCCAGATTTTTGGAAATAATCACCGTTCCCAGCAAAAAGTTTATAACCGGCCGGTAGGTCGGTGCATACGTCAGCACTTCAGAACCTGTACCCATAAAAGCAGGATTTTGACGCAATCGCTGATAATCTGCCGCCGGAACTGCTTTCGGACGAATGGTTGAGAGCGGAAGGAAGGTCGCTCTGCCTGCTTTATTTCGACGCAGAAACTGAATGGCTTCCCTGCCTGTCGCTTCATCGGAAACAACAATGTGCTGGGCTGCCCCGCCGAGTGCCGTTTCAATTGCTGTGCCATACTTTTTCTTCACCTGAATTAATTCGGCGACTGCGCCATGTATGCCTGCAAGTTTTTTACGATTTTTCAATACTGCTTTGACGCCCTGAAAGTAACCTGCATAGTCTTCCTTAAGTGACTTCAGCAAATCTTTTCTTGACTGTGCCTGATCAATATAGCTGCTTATTTTGAGAATCGCGTCTTTTTCTTTCGTATAGTGCTTTTGTTCCTTATCCAGTCGCTGGCGGACCGTGTCAAATTGATTCTGCAGCTGCGTTCCATCAGCGCCTGCCTGATTCAGACGTTCAGCCAAAGCAGCTTTCTTTGTTCCTGCCGCCTCTGCTGCCGCTTTAATATCCGCTGTGTTGGACTGAATACGCACCTTTTTCGATTCGAGTGATTTTACCTGTTCTGATAAATAGCGGTGTTCATTGCGCATTGATGCTTGCTGGTTCAAAATTTCAATATAGTTACTTTTGAGTTTTTCTATCCGTTCATCCAGATTTTGCTCAAGGCCCTGGTATTCGCTCTGCTTGTTTGCAAGATTCTGCCGCAACTCTGCCAGAGCCACCTGCTCCGTCTGATTTTTTTCATGCGTCTGATCAAGCATCTGCCGCTCTTGGACTAACTGCTGCTCCAATCGGATCGTTCGCTCTTTCAATTCCTCAGCATTGCTCTCGGCATGTTTTTTCCGTTCGTTAAGGACCTGTTTCTGGCCAATTAGCTTCTCAAGCTGTTCGCCGGATTGCGCCCATTCCGCCTGTTTTATTTCAATACATTGATCCATTGCTTCAAGCTCGGATCTTCCGGAGCGAAACTGCCGCGCGAGCACTTCCGTTTCATCGGCGTGCTCCGCCTTGACTTGTTGAAGTTGCTGAACTGCTTTCTTTAAGTGCTCCCATTTGCCGTGCACTTCGTTAATGTCATGAGCAAGCAAAGCAATGTCCACTTCTTCTAGTTCACTTTTTTTCTGAAGATATTCTCGAGCAATTGAAGCTTGCTGCTCAAGGGGACTGAGCCGATCATTCAATTCATGCAAAATATCTTCCACACGGTTTAAACTGTCTTCCGATTCGTTCAATTGCTTTTCGGCAGCCTGTTTTCTTAATTTATATTTAAGGACACCTGAGGCTTCCTCAAATATTTTTCGTTTTTCTTCGGCTTTGCTGTTTAAAATCTCGTCAATTTTTCCTTGTCCGATAACCGAGTATGCCTCTTTACCGAGACCGGAATCCATGAACAGATCAACAATGTCTTTCAATCGACAGCTTTGCTTGTTCAACTGGAATTCACTTTCGCCTGAACGAAACACTCGCCGCGTGACGCTGATTTCACTAAAGTCCATAGGAATATATTGATCGCTGTTATCAAGCGTTAGCGTCACTTCAGCCATATTGACGGCTTTTTTTGCATCACTTCCGGAAAAAATGATGTCTTCCATTTTTGATCCTCGAAGCGATTTGGCTGATTGCTCACCAAGAACCCAGCGGATGGCTTCCGTAATATTGCTTTTACCGCTTCCGTTTGGGCCAACAACAGCCGTTACGCCCGGAACAAACTCTACAGATGTTTTATTCGCAAATGATTTAAAACCTGAAACGTCCAGACGTTTGAGGAACATACTGATCCCTCCATTTCCTGCCAATCATTCATCTTAACTTAATCTTTTTAACGCATCCGTTAGGTAACAAAAACAGCCGAGCGTACCCGGCTGCTTTTGTTACCCGGCGAGGTTCTTAAGCGCTTTGCGCGCAGCACTTTGTTCCGAATCTTTCTTGGAATGTCCCTTGCCTACACCAATAATTTCTCCATTCAGCAGTACGTGAGACATAAACTCCCGATGATGCGCAGGTCCTTTTTCAGAAACGAGCGCATAATCAAGTTCGCCAAGATTTTTTCTTTGAATTGTCTCTTGCAGCTGGCTTTTATAATCCATCACATGGGAAAAAGAACCGTCGCTGATTCTTGGGTATACGACTTTTTTCAGGAAACGCTCGACCTCGCCAAGTCCCTGGTCAAGATAAAGCGCGCCGATAAACGCCTCAAAAACATCGGCCAACAATGAAGGGCGCTGCCGTCCTCCGGTCACCTCTTCTCCTCGACCGAGAAAAATTTTATCCTCAAATGAGAGAGAGGACGCGAACTGAACCAATCCCGTTTCACAGACAATGGCCGCACGCAGTTTTGTCATATCTCCTTCTGTCAAATGCGGATAGTTTTTAAACAAATGCTGCGAGATAAGCAGCTCTAAAACCGCATCTCCAAGAAATTCAAGCCGTTCATAATCGGTCTGCGATTTGCGACGATGCTCATTCACATAGGATGAATGAGTAAAAGCTTCTTTCAATAGATCTTCATTATTAAACGTGAAGGAAAATTCATTCAAAAACTGATGCAATCTGTCTGTCGTCTCTTTTTCCTGAACACGTATTTTTTTTGAACCCGACACGTGTATCACCTCCTTAAGGTATCTGTTTTTGTATTATACCCATTCATGGCAGGCTGGCAATGACCTGCTTGGACGCAAATTTCTCTCGTTCTGCTTTTAAGCCGGAGCTGCCTTGCCCCATGGACTTTTCAAATGGCTTTGTTAAAGTCTGCGATTGTTTTTAATCGTCTATTTCCCTGTGCTTACTTAACGCCGTCGCACTTATAATCCGTTGAACTTCAAACCTTCTTAGTAGTATTAGAAAAGCCAGGCTGATTCCAGATCTTTTCCGCTGATCTTGTGCCTGACGGACACTCCAGCTGCTCGCATACCGCGGGCGCACCGCGAGCCTCCCCGGGCAAGCTGTAATCTGCGCGATCTCGCTGGCACGCATCAACTGGGACAATCCCGCAGGCGTCTCACCTTTCGCATCTGGCTTACACTTTTATGCTCAGCTAAAATCTTATACTTTCTTATACAAGAAATCCCGCCTTTATAAACGGGTTTATAAAAACGGGACTCACGGTTAGAATGTCAGGATTTATGGCTCTCTATGTAAGATACGACGTCACCAACGGTCTGAATTTTTTCCGCATCTTCATCGGAGATTTCCAAATTAAATTCATCTTCAAGCTCCATGACAAGTTCTACGATGTCAAGTGAATCGGCGTCCAGATCGTCTTTAAATGAAGCTTCAAGCTTAACATCCGCTTCATCTACGCCTAAGCGATCGACAACGATTTTCTTGACACGTGTCAGAACATCTTCTTCTGCCATGTCGTCACCTCCTCTCGAGGGCATTCACAAATTATTCGGCTCTCCGTCCCGAATATCGGGAGAAAAGGAAATACCCTGAAAGCTTTCTCAGGAGTACATCTGGTACTGACTGATTTTCATTCTTTTTCAGCATGCCTAAATCATTTTATTGCATTGCCATACCGCCGTCAATACTTAATGTCTGTCCCGTCATATAGCTGCCGTCATCAGAAGCAAGAAACGCGACGACACCAGCAACATCTTCTGGAGTTCCAAGCTTGCCGAGCGGAATTTCCTGTTTCATTTTTTCTTTCACGTCTTCAGAAAGCTGATTGGTCATATCGGTGACAATGAAGCCAGGAGCTACGGCATTGACAGTAATTCCTCTTGATGCAACTTCACGGGCAGTCGCCTTTGTTAAACCGATAACGCCTGCCTTAGCTGCAACATAATTGGCCTGTCCCGGATTGCCTAAAATACCAACGACAGAAGCTATATTGATAATTCTTCCCGATTTTTGCCGCATCATCGGTCTCAGCACAGCTTTTGTGACATGAAACACGCCCTTTAAATTCGTATTGATAACGGCATCCCAGTCCTCTTCTTTCAGACGCATCAGCAAGCCATCACGCGTAATTCCAGCGTTATTGACAACGATGTCGATTTTTCCAAAATGCGCAAGAGACTGTTTCACCATCGCCTGTACCGCACTTTCATCCGAAATATCGCATTGACAGATCAATGCATCGCTGCCATAAGCACGAATTTCCGCCGCTGTTTCCTCGGCACGCTCCTGATTTCCGGAATAATTCACAATTATTGATGCACCAAGCCGTGCCAGCCTGAGCGCCACTGCGCGGCCGATTCCTCTGGATGCTCCGGTAACAAGTGCGACCTTGCTTTCAAGACTCATCTTATTATGCACGCTCCTTTAACTTCTCAGACACATCCGTAAGACTTGGGACGTCATGCACTTGATAAACGGTCAGCTTCCTATTGATTTTGCGAATCAGTCCGGAGAGAACCTTGCCGGGCCCGACTTCTACAAATGTATCAACACCTAAGTCAACAAGCCGCTCGACTGACTCAGTCCAACGGACCGGTGAATAAAGTTGCTCAATTAAATGTTCACGGATTTCATCAATTCCTGTTTCCACCTGTGCCGAACTGTTGGCAATTACTGGTATCACCGCATTCTGGATCTTGCAAGTATCCAGAACTGCCCGCATTTTTTCAGCAGCGGGTTTCATCAGAGATGAGTGAAACGGCCCACTGACAGATAAAGGAACGACTCGGCGGGCACCTGCTTCCGTTGCCCGTTCCGATGCTTTTTTTACACCGGCAACGGTCCCGGAAATGACGATTTGTCCGGGACAATTAATATTCGCTGTCTGCACCGGATCGCCTTCCTGTGAAACGTTTGCGCATATTTCCGTCAATTGATCAGCATCCATGCCAAGGACCGCGGCCATTGTTCCCTGCCCCTCGGGGACGGCTGCTTCCATCAGAAGTCCTCTTTTGCGTACTGCCTGGACAGCATCCTCGAAACTGAATACACCAGCAGCATACAGGGCACTGTATTCGCCCAGACTGTGTCCGGCTACATAATCTGGCTTGATGCCACGGTTCCGGAGAAGTGCATGAAGCACAGCACTGACTGTAAGAAGAGCAGGCTGGGTATTTTCTGTTTTTGTTAACTCTCCGGACGGGCCGCTCAGAATAAGATGCGTCAGTTGAAAGTCCAAATACCCGTCTGCTGCTCGAAACATTTCTCTGGCTTCCGAATAACTTTCGATTAAATCGGCTCCCATGCCGACTTCCTGAGAACCCTGCCCAGGAAAAACAAATGCAACTTTACTCAATAGACCAACCTCCGACATAGCTGTGCCCGATCCAATCGGTTCCAATTGTTCATTACGTTTCTGTTCAACCGTTTTTTCCTCCATGTGCGCGGTACATGGTGAACACACCTTTAAAAACATGATCATGCCCTGAGTAACTGTCTACCGCAACAATTGTACGTACACGCTCCTTGCGTGTGACTCTTGCCTTTGCGACAACGCGTTCCCCTGATTTTACAGGTCGGATAAATTGAATGTCCGCCTTGGATGTCAGCGCTAAGTCATCGTTAATTACCGCCACGGCAAGGGAATTAGCCTGTGCAAACAAATGATGTCCGCGCGCAATTCCGGTTCTTGAAAAGACGAATTCAGGCTCTATTTCAAGTATGGAAATCGCGCTGGAATCCAGCTGTAAATCGAGAATATCACCGATGACTTCTTCTTTATGCAGTGCCTTGACGTCGTCAAACTGCCGTTTTGCTACATGTTTAATCCGTTCCCTTAACTCCGGAATCGACAACTCAAGCCGGTCCAGCCGAATGGTCTGCACACTGACTGCAAATTTTTTCGCCAGTTCATCATCAGTAATAAACGGATTGTCATCAATTGTCTGTTTCAATGATGCCTGCCTGTCCTTTTTACTTTTTCTCATTTGCGAGACACCGCCATTTTAGTACTCTCTTGTGAAGGTTCACGTTAAGACTAGGTAATAATAGTTAGTATACCATAACTAACCTGCGGCGGACAGATGGCGCAACGATCCTTATTTTATTTTTCGCATAAACTACGTGATTGCCTCCATTTTGGTTTCATTTAATCTAAATGAACGGTCTGTGTCAGGCCCGATTCAGCTAGCGTTTCTCTGAGAGGTGCGTAACAGTCCGCATGCCAGAATTCATGACTTTTGACCAGTCGCGACGCATCGTCACGAGCAACGGTAAGCGTACGATAATCATGAATCATATCGGCAAGTCTGAAATTTGGAAGCCCGCTTTGTTTTGATCCAAAAAAATCTCCGGGACCACGAAGCTTGAGATCATAGCCGGACAGCTTGAATCCATCCGTTGTTTCTGCCATCAGCCTCATTTTTTCTTTACTCGTTTCAGACTTTGCATCTGCAAGCAGTATACAGTAAGATTGTACATTTCCTCTGCCCACGCGCCCCCGAAGCTGGTGCAGCTGTGACAATCCGAATCGATCTGCATCGTAAATGATCATCAGTGATGCATTGGGCACATTGACACCCACTTCTACAACGGTCGTAGAGACAAGCACCTGTACCTCTTTCTTTTTGAATGCATCCATCGCCGCTTCTTTTTCCTCAGGCGTAAGCCTGCCGTGCATTAATGCCACTTTGAATTCCGGAAGTGCCTGAGAGAGATGTGTGTATACATCAATTGCATTCTGAACATCCAGCTGCTCCGATTCCTCAATCAGAGGACAAATGACATAAGCTTGTCTGCCCTGTTCCAGTTCGTTCCGCATAAAATGGATCACGCGGTCAATAATCTTTTCCTGAACCCAGTACGTCTTAATCTTCTTTCTCCCGCCCGGAAGCTGATCAATGGTCGATACATCCATATCACCAAATACGGACAAAGCAAGCGTACGCGGAATCGGTGTCGCGGTCATGTATAAAATATCCGGCTCTTTTCCCTTAAGACGAAGTGCACCACGCTGGCGGACACCAAAACGATGCTGTTCATCCGTAACGACAAGTCCGAGTTTCCGAAAAATGACTTCCGGTTGAATCAACGCATGCGTTCCGACCAGAACATTGATTTTCCCTTCTGCCAGGCCACGAAGCAATGTGCCCCGTCGTTTACCACGGACACTGCCTGTCAGCAGGCCCGTCGTAATTCCATAAGGCGCAAACAGTCCATCCAGCTGATCGGCATGCTGTTCAGCGAGTATTTCAGTCGGTACCATGAGCGCCCCCTGATAGCCACTGACTGCAGCCGCATAGAGAGCAATGGCTGCCACGATGGTTTTCCCTGATCCGACATCACCCTGCAGCAGCCGGTTCATCGAAAAAGCGGCACCCATGTCAGATAAAATTTCATTGACCACCCTTTCCTGTGCAGCTGTGAGTGCAAATGGAAGTGCCTCAATAAATTTTTGCACAGCAGGACGGTCTATATTCATCTGCACACCATTCTGTGAAACACGTTTTAACTGTTTATAAGCATGCAGTTTTAATTCATACAGCAAAAATTCTTCATAAACAAGCCTTCTTCTCGCCTGACGAAGCTGTTCCTGATCCTCTGGAAAATGGATCGTGCGAACTGCTTCACGTTTACCGGTTAATCGATAGCGTTCAATAAATGCAGCCGGTAAATTTTCTTTTATACAATCGGGGTACTGAATAAATGCCTGTTTTACAAGCGCTCGAAGCTTTCTTACAGATATTCCTGAGCATGCAGTGTACACTGGTGACCATTTTGAGCCTGGATCCGGCTCACCGGCATGAATTTCCGATGCGGTCAGCATTGCCCGATTACGATCCCATTTACCCGTGACAGTCACAACGCTGCCAAGTGTCAATGTTCTCTTTAAAAAGGGTCGATTGAAAAGAACGACCTGAATCAAATATTTGCCGGAAAGGATGCGTACTGTCAACCGAGATTTCTTTTTCCCATAATAGTGAAGTAACGGCTCACTCTGGATTTTTCCAACAATGGTCGTCTGTTCCTGATCATTTACTTCAGCCAGGTCCTTCAACTCATATTCGTCATACCGATAAGGATAGTATGCAAACAGATCATCGATTGTTTTAATGCCCAAGTGTTCTAAATCGCCAGCAAGCCGAGGACCAACACCCTTTAAATAATGAATGGGTATATGTAACCGGGGTGCTTTCATTGCTCCTTAACTCCGGATGATGAAGGCGCACTGCCAAAAATGCGTTTTTTCAATTCGCGACCGGTCTTTGTGTCAGCAAGACCTCCTAATGCTGTTTCTCTTAGAGCAGTCGGCATCATTCTTCCGACACGATACATGGCATCAATCACTTCATCACAAGGAATAATGCTCTTTATTCCTGCCAGAGCCATATCTGCCGCAACGATTGCATTGGACGCACCAATTGCATTGCGCTTGACACAGGGGGCCTCAACCAGTCCGGCAACAGGGTCGCAGATCAGGCCAAGCATATTTCCCAGTGCAATGGCCATTGCATGTGCCGACTGCTCAGGCGTCCCTCCGGCCATTTCCACGGCAGCGGCGGCAGCCATGCCGGTCGCAGAGCCGATTTCAGCCTGACAGCCGCCGGCAGCCCCTGAAATCGACGCATTATTTGCAATAACAAAGCCAAAAGCACCTGCGGTAAAAAGAAAGTTGACCATTGCTTCGTGCGTTGGATTCAGCTTGTTTTTCAATCCGAACAAAACTCCCGGTACGACGCCGGCAGAGCCTGCAGTTGGTGTCGCGCAAATCGTCCCCATTGCCGCGTTCACTTCATTTGTCGCCATCGCATTGCTCACCGCACCAAGCAAAACAGACCCTGACAGCATCTGCCCGCCTTCGATGTAGCGCTTTAAAAGCCGAGCATCCCCGCCTGAGAGGCCTGATCGTGATTTGATGTCTTCATGAATCCCTCGATGAACTGCCTGCTCCATCACCAGCAGCTGATCCGCCATTTTAGACAGAATCGCCTCACGGCTTTTTCCCGTGGTTTCCATTTCCGTTCGAATCATCACTTCAGAAATGCTTAGACGCTGCTCAGAGGCCATTTTGATTAGTTCATCAACGGTTTGAAACATAAGAACACCTCTTTTCTGAAAAATATGACGTTACGATAAAACGGCAACGTTCAATATATTGGGCAGCCCTGAAATTTCAGAAGGAAGTTCTTCGCCAATCTCTTCATCAGTCTGAATGATCATAAGTGCCAGTTGCCCTTTCTCCTGACGTGAAACTTCCATATATGAAATATTCATTTCATGCTGTGCGATCAAGCCGGCAACTTCTGCCACCGCCCCATATTTATCATGGTGAAGCACAAGAAGTGCTGGATTGCTGCCGGACAAGGAGATCGAAAAGCCGTTTACCTCAGTAATTTCGATTTTTCCCCCGCCTATTGAAACACCAACCAGTTCAAGTTGACGTTCTCCGGCCGCAATGCTGATTCTGGCCGTATTAGGCTGGTCTACCGGAGTACGCGTATCTGCTTCAAAACGCACATGCATGCCCACTTGTTCAGCAATTTTCAGTGCCTCCGGAAGCTGCTGACTGCTTTCATCGAAATCAAGCAAACCCGCTGCGATCGCTACATCAGTACCATGCCCTCGATACGTTTCCGCAAAAGAACCGTACAAAGTGACCACAGCCTGTTCGGGTCGAACGCCGAGCAGCTTACGAGCCATTCTCCCAATTTTTGCAGCACCGGCAGTATGCGAACTTGAAGGGCCGACCATGACCGGACCAATAATGTCAAAAACGCTTCGGTACTTCATACATATCCCACCTTTTCAGGAATGTTCTTCAGACGTTTCATCATCGGTAAGGCGGACACCCTGTACGAAAATATTGATCGAAGCTGCATTTAAGCCGAGCGTCTTATTAAGCGTTTCCTTGACCTTAGTCTGTACATTACCCGCTACTTCCGAAATGCGGGTGCCATAGCTGACAATAATATACATATCAATCAATAAATTCTGATTTTCATCGAACCGTACAATGACACCGCGGCTGAAGTTATCTTTCTTCAGCAGCTCTGTGAATCCGTCCTTAATTTGATTTTTTGAAGCCATGCCGACAATACCGTAACAGTCCATTGCCGCACCACCAACAATTTTTGCAATCACATCAATCGATATATCGATTTGTCCATAGCTATTCGTGATGGAAACAGTCATCGATTTCATCTACCTCCCGAATGTATTCTTGTTCCGTATATACGCACCTTTTCCTAAGCAGTTTTCACTTCACTTAACTTTATGCTATTTTACACTAGCTCTCTCTTTTTTTAAAGCTGGTCAGACACAGGCGGGCGAAGCGCGTGGGATTTTTCTATTTGCTGGTTGCACACGTAAATGGCACGTGTTACTATAAAGATATTGCGTAAATTGAATTGCAAGTTCAGGGAGGTTAATTACATGGGACGTCGATGCTTTGTTACCGGCAAAACGACGAAGTTCGGTCAGAACCGTTCATTTGCTGAAAATAAATCAAAAAGAACGTTTAAAGCCAATTTGCAGAAAGTCCGTATCCTTGTTGATGGAAAACCAAAACGCGTGTATGTTTCTACAAAAGCGCTTAAAGCAGGCAAAGTGGAACGCGCTTAAAAACACAGTTATGTGACTTTCCATACGGATCGGCTCATTCGTGAAAAAACAATCATACAGTGATTTGTACAGACTGATTTTTGCCGTAACCAAAAAAGACATCTCCTCTGAGATGTCTTTTTTGATCATGTGAGCCTGCTTACCCCTTCTTAAATGAACCGAGGAGCGCTCTCACAATACTGGCTAAAAAGCGTGGCAGTTTAATCGTATAAAATTTCATCGCACTGCTCCTCCTTGTCTCAAGCGCCGTCATCCTTTATCACGTGCTTCTAGAATATATGAGACAAAAGCCGAAACTATGACCAATCATTAAGTGCCCAGTTGATCCCGGCATCGCATCATTAACAGATAACCCTGATCAAACGCAACGGTAAACACGTCAGACTGCGGTTCATTACTGATACACAAGCTGGAGCCGAGCGGTAAAATTGCGTTTTCAAGCGGGTACTTTACCCCGGATAAATGAAGCCCCTGAACACGTTCTGTCAAAGCAAGGAAAGAAAGATAACGGAAAGACGGATCGTTCTTTATAGCATATGTGCCCGGTGCTAATAAAGTGATCCGATTATTTTTATCAACAATCATTAAATCCGTCTTTCGTTCGACTGATTTCATTAGTAACTGAACTGCAGCCAAGCCATGATCCATTCGTCCTCCTGTTACGCCGCACAGAATACATTGATCGGGATTTTGTTTTAACACCCAGTCAAGTGCCAGTTCAAGATCGGTTTTATCCTTTTCGGGTATATAAGCATGCACTTCAACTTTACTTGCTTCCAGAAAGGCGCGCTCCTCTGGAGAAAGTGAATCAAAATCACCAAATGCACAGATCGGACGGATTTTTTGTTTCATCAACAAAATGGTTCCGTGATCTGCGCCGACCCACAGAATATCTGCAAAATCCGGGCCGGTAAGGTCAGGAATCAGATTTTCCGGGCCGCCAGCGACAATTCCCATTTTCACTTAGATCCTCTCCGATTCTCTGTTCGTTTTGCACCGTTAAACATTGGCTCATTTTTTTCGTGTTGGTTGATTGATGAGAAGCGGCACACCATTTTTACTTGCAATTTAAAATGACATTTTAATATTTATTTCGTTCACGTTCGCTTAATTCATGAAAAAAAAGCCGATAGTGTTCATAGCGTGACTGACTGATTTTCCCCTGAGCGACTGCCTGTTTAACCATGCAATCAGGCTCAGCAAGATGCATGCAGCCTCTGAAACGGCAGCCTTCACGATACTGATCAAATTCGGGAAAACAATCAGCCAGCTGCGAATCAGTCAGCTCAGGCAACGTCAAAGCGCTGAATCCCGGAGTATCAGCGACAAAGCCATGCAGCGAAACTGGCAGTAACTCAACATGTCTGGTCGTATGTTTGCCACGCCCTAGAGCATGTGAAATGGCTTGTGTTTCAATATTCAAAGAAGTATCCAAATGATTGAGAAGAGTTGATTTTCCCACACCGGACTGGCCGGTGACGACACTGATTTTTTCTTGTATCGATGATTTAAGTTTTTCAAGCCCTTCTCCCTGTTTGCACGATGTAAAGATCAAATGATAACCGATCTGTTCATAAACAGCAAACCGGGAGCGAAAGGACACCTGTTCACTCTCAGATAACAAATCCCATTTTGTAAAGCAAATCAACGATTTAATGTTCTGCGTTTCCATTGCAATGAGAAAACGGTCAAGAAGAACACAGTCACAAGCAGGTTCAGCAACAGAAAAAACGAGAACTGCCAGATCCACATTTGCAATCGGCGGACGCTTCAAGGCGTTCTTACGTGCTTTAACTGATAGAATATAACCGTCATTCCCATTTTCAGCTTCATACACGACATGATCACCAACAAGCGGACTGATGCCTTGCTTGCGAAACAGGCCACGCGCGCGGCATTGGATCTGTTTATGACCGTTTTTCACATAATAAAATCCGCTTAACGCTTTGATAATTGTCCCTTCAGGCAATGGGAAAGACTCCTTATAGTTGGTTTAATCCGGATAATCTACCGTTCCTGTTTTTCGTTCGGTCCCGTCAATCAGCACTCTGTATGTTCCCTTTTCATTTGGATTGATCGTGAAAGGGATAGCATACGTTTTTGTCTCGGTTATTTTCTCATCGGCAAACAGTGAATCACTGTGATTTGCGTCTGTGTAATAAATCTGAACATGAATCGGTGTCGGTTCAGACTTACTTGATGGCCCGTTGCCGTTTTGGGACGGGGTATTGCTGCCTGGATAGATCACTTTGATTGGTTGGTCAATCTCTTTCGGCTTAGCCTCGCTCCCTTTGGAAAGGGTCACGGTCACTGAAGCACCGCGTTCCATCAGACTTCCGGCTGCAGGATTCTGATCAAGCACAAGCCCTTTCTCTACTGTGTCCGAGAATTCTGCCTGTGAAAAATCCGCTTTTAAACCGGCATCTTCAAGCAATTTACTGGCCTCACTTTTTGTTTTTTTATCTAAATCGGGAACGGTCACTTGCGGATTACCGGAACTGTATGTAAGTTCCAGGACTGTCTTGGACGGCACTACTTTTTCTCCGGCTTTCGGATTTTGCTTTATGATTTCATCTTCCGGTACGCTGGTGGATTTTTCTTCATGCCAGACAACATCTTTAAATCCGGCATCCTCAAGCACAGAGGAAACGGTTTCCCGGCTGTAACCGACATAATTGTCCACCGAAACGCTTTTTGCCCCTTTGCTGACAACGAGTGCAACCTCGGCTCCGGACTTCACTTCAGCACCCGCTTCCGGGTTCTGGCTGATTATCTTGCCCTTTGCGACCGAATTGCTTACGCGATCCGTTCGTACAACCTTCAGATCTTGATTTTCAAGCATCTTTTTCGCTGATTGGTACGTTTTTCCCGCTACATCTGGTACGCGCACATTAGATACGTAGAATAATCGAGGCAGGAGAGTCATGCCAAGAACCAGGCCTGCTGTTATCAGCAAGAGCAATATACCCGAAGCTGTCAACCATTTCCTGGCTCTCGATTTTTTTTTGCTTTTTTCTGTCGATGGCTGCTTTTTATCCGGTCTGTCTTCTGACGCAGCTGATTTCTTGATTGGTGCCATTTTAATCGTTTTTTCCAGGTCTTCTTCCTGTTCATCGTTCTCCACTGGATCATTCAGTATGAGTCGTAGTTCATGCGCTCTTTCAGGATTAAGAGCCGTTAGAATATCCTGATACATATCGGTGACGTGATTATAACGATCCGATGGATCTTTGGCAAGCGCGCGAATCATTACATTTTCGACTGCCTGCGGGATATCCGCTCGAAAATCACGTGGATACGGCATCGGGGAACTCAGATGCTTCAGCGCGACGGAAACCGGAGAGGTTCCCGGAAATGGCAGTTTTCCGGTCAGCAGTTCGAACATGACAATACCAATCGCGTAAATATCCGATTTTACAGTTGCCTTGCCGCCTTTTGCCTGTTCCGGAGAAAGATAGTGCGCAGAGCCCATAATTGAATGTGTGTAGGTAATGGTTGCTCCGCTGACGGCAAGGGCAATTCCAAAATCTGTAACTTTTACATGCTCCGACTCATCAATCAGTATATTTTGCGGCTTTATATCGCGATGTACAATACCATGTTCGTGCGCATGCGCAATAGCCAGTATAATCTGCTTCATGATGTGAATCGCTTCATCAATCGATACCGGTGAATAGTCTCTGATGAATTCCTTAAGCGTCATGCCTTCAACATATTCCATCACAATATAGTAGCAATCTTCTTCACCGATATCGTAAATCGCAACTATATTCGGATGAGACAGGCTTGTCACCGATTCTGCCTCCCGATGAAATCTGCGAACAAACTCTTCATCATCTGCCAATTCCGGCCTTAGCGTTTTTACGGCTACAAAACGATCTAATATGAGATCCTTTGCTTTATAAACAATCGCCATGCCGCCTTCACCGAGTCGGGATATAATCTGATATCTTCCGCCAACACGTTTTCCAATCATTGTTTCTCACCATCACCATCTTGGGAAATAATGACTACCGAGACATTGTCTTCTCCTCCGGCGCGATTGGCCTCTTGAATCATCATTTCCGTTTTCTCATGCATACTTGCCTGACATTCCATAATTTTACTTAGCTGTCCGTCTGAAAGTTTATTCGTCAATCCATCAGAACATATAAGTATATGTGATCCGCTCCCCCAGTCAATGACAGAGGTGTCCAAAGCAATCGTTGGTTCCGTTCCAAGAGAACGCATTAATATGTGCCGTTTTGGATGGGAGGCTGCCTCTTCCTTCGTGATTTGCCCACTTTTCAGCAGTTCATTAACGAATGTGTGATCTTCGGTAAGCTGTCTGATCGGTTCTCCTTCATGCCATATGTATATCCTGCTATCACCTACTGAAGAAACGGCAATCCACTGATCCGTGCAGAGCGCAACCGCAAAAGTCGTGCCCATGCCGTGACACTCCGCATGATTCTGTGCGTACTCGAACAACTGAAGATTCAAGCTTCGCACCAAGTGATTCAGCCAGGAACTCGCTTCTTTTCTTGTAAAAGTCCCGGCATGTGCTTTCCATCTTTCGGAGGCACAATCAATAGCCATCTTACTTGCCACTTCCCCGGCGGCATGTCCGCCCATCCCGTCAGCAACTATGGCAAGCAGTGCCCCTTCAGCATGAAATACTCCGATGCTGTCTTCATTTTGTTCCCGGATCATTCCGGAATGGGTACTCCACTCAGCTATCACACATATCACCTCTGTTGGATCATCCTTTGCGCCTCAGACAACTGATAAAGAATCCGTCGCTGTGAAACATATACGGCATTACTTGCAGCGTTCCTGCCGGCGAATCCATTTCTTTCCTCGGCATTCGCTCTGAAAACGTCGGTTCCGCCTGAAACTCCGGATGTTTTGCCAGAAAAGCCGAAATCTGCCGTTCATTCTCTTCTTTATGAATTGTGCACGTGCTGTAGATCAGCCAGCCTCCGGGTGTGACAAGTGATGCCGTTTCATCAAGCAGCCTGCGCTGAATGGGGATCAGCCCCTTAATTTCATCGGCGGTTTTACTCCATTTGATCTCAGGTTTCCGCCTGATAACCCCCAACCCTGAACAGGGGACATCAAGAAGCACACGGTCAAAGGTTGCATCAGCGAAATGAGCCCGCGTGCAACGTGCATCCATAGCAAGTGTTTCAATATTGTTCAGACCAAGGCGCGTTGCAGAACGTTCAATGAGCTGCGTTTTATGCGGATGCAAATCAAGTGCAACAACTTTGCCTGTATTTTTCAGTCGTTCAGCCAAATGCGTGGTTTTGCCACCGGGGCCGGCACAGGCATCAAGAATGTGCATTCCCGCTTTTGGCGCTACCGCATCCGCAACAAGCATTGAGCTCTCATCCTGAATGGTGAACAGCCCTTCCTGAAATGCATCCGTACCTGCGGCATGTCCGCCCTTAATGATCAAACCATCACGGGACAGATGCCCGTGAACAGCAGAGACTCCTTCGGCTGCCAACCGTTTCACCAGTTCTTCAGGAGATCCTTTTAATCGATTGACTCTTACGGATACACTTGGCGGAACGTTATCTGCTTCCGCGATGCGCACAGCCACCTCTTGCCCCCACTGCTCTGTCCATAGATGCATCATCCATTCGGGATGGCTATTTTGAATGGCCATGCGTCTTTCTGGTGATTCAATGACCGAGGGATCAGGTAACCCTTCACGCAGCATTTTTCGAAGTACGCCATTGACGAAACCGGCAATTCCCTGATGTCCTCTTTTCTTTGCAATCATTACCGCTTCATTGACCATGGCATGATCCGGTATTCGATCCAGAAAGGCTTTTTGGTAGAAGGACATGTAAAGAAGCATCTCCACCCAGTCATCAATCCTGCGCTTCCGATCAACAAAGTAAGACAAATAGTACGCCAAGGTCAGTTTCCGTTGAAGCACGCCATATACAAGCGTGGTCACCAGAGCTTTGTCACGATCCGAAAGCTGGCCATCATTCAGAGCATCATTCAGCGCGATCTGGCTGTACGCGCCGTCCCTGACAACGGACATCAGTAAATTTAAGGCAGTCTCCCTTGCAGTCTCCCTTCTTTTCATGATCGCTCTCCGAGGACGATGCCCGGTTCTATCTTTGTGCCTCGTAAAAAATCGGCTACAAGCATCCTTTTTTTCCCGGCTGGCTGGCATTCGATCACTTTAAGCGTCTGATCATTGCCCGTCGCAACAACCAATTCATCTTCGGTGCACTGAATTACTGTACCTGGCTTTTCCGTTGTCTTCATGTCTGCCTGTTCTGCCGCAAAAATTTTAAAAATCTGGCCGTTCATTCGTGTGTAAGCCCCGGGGAATGGATTCAAACCACGGATTAAATTGCGAATTGCAATAGCTTCCTTTGTCCAGTCTATCTTTTCGTCTTTATGCTGAATACTTGGTGCAAACGTTGCATCTGCTTCATTCTGAGGCACGGGTTTTAATGAGCCTCCGGCGATTTTCGGAAGTGTATCCATCAATAAATTGCTGCCTGCTATGCTTAATTTATCATGCAGCGTGCCAAACGTATCATTATCATCAATGGGTACACGCACTTGAGACAGGATATCTCCGGCATCAAGCTGCTTGACCATATACATGATCGTCACACCGGTTTCTTTCCGTCCGTCAATGATCGATTGCTGGATCGGTGCTGCTCCCCGATAGGCAGGAAGAAGTGAGGCGTGGACATTCACACAGCCGAGCGTCGGACCTTTGAGCAAAGATTCAGGCAGAATCTGACCATATGCAGCCGTGACAAGAAGCTCCGGCTCATGGGAAAGAATCGCATTGACCGCATCCGAACTTCTTACTTTTTCGGGCTGCAGTACCGGTATCGAGTAACTTTGTGCCAGAACTTTAACAGGCGGTGGCGTTAATTGATGTTTTCTTCCTTTTGGGCGATCTGGCTGGGTCACCACGCAGGCTACCGTATACCTGGGGTCCTCCAGCAGATGCTTCAGGACAGGGACAGCGAAATCTGGTGTGCCCATAAAAACAATTTTCATGAAACCATCCTCTTTTTGTCTTTGATCCCGATGAGAAAAGGCTTTTTTGTGTTGCTTCATTGGATTACATTAAGGCAAGTGGATTCATATCGATCATGACTTGCAATCCGTTCGTTCCGCTCTCCTGAAAATGCTGCATAATTTGCCGCAGAATCGGCAGAAGAGCAGGCTCTCTTTTGTATTTTACCATGCACTGATAGCGATATCTATCTTTTATCTTGGAAACAGACGGTACAACCGGACCCAGAACTTGCGAAGATCCGGATAACTGCTTCTTTAAAATCTGCGTGATCCGTTCTGCAGCGCCGGCAACGTAAGCCGGTTCCGGATGAGACAGACGGATCAATGCCAGGTAAAAAAATGGAGGATAGCCCCATTTCCGGCGCAAGGACATCTCCTGAGTATAAAAACGTTCATAGTTATGTGCAGCGGCATCAGTGACGGCATAGTGCTCAGGAGCATAGCTTTGAATGACGACTTCGCCAGGCAGATCATGTCTGCCTGCCCGTCCGGACACCTGCGTAATGAGCTGGAATGTTTTTTCTGATGCACGAAAATCAGGAAGATGGAGCAGTGAATCTGCAGCAAGCACGCCCACTAACGTTACTTTGGGAAAGTCCAGGCCTTTGGCAATCATCTGGGTGCCAAGCAATATATCCGCCTTTTGTTCACCAAATCGGCGCAGAAGCCGCTCATGACTGCCCTTTTTTCTCGTCGTGTCCACATCCATTCGAATAACACGTGCTTCAGGAATCAGCCGATTTAATTCCGCTTCTACTTTCTGAGTTCCGGTGCCAAAAAAACGCATGGCATCACTGCCGCATGTGGGACAACGTTCCGGAACGCTGCATTCAAAACCGCAATAATGGCATTTTAATCGATTTAAAGTACGGTGGTAGGTCAGTGAAATGTCGCAGTGCGGACAAGTGACCACTGTTCCGCATGAGCGGCACATGACAAAGGTTGAATAGCCGCGCCGATTCAAAAACAGAACAATCTGCTCATTTTTTTGCAGCCGGTCTTTCATCTTTTCAAGAAGCTCCCGTGAAAAAACTGAATGATTGCCCTGCCGCATTTCTTCACGAAGATCGACAATGTGAACAGCTGGGAGCGGCCGATGATTGACACGTTCTTTTAAGCGCAGCAAAGTGTACACTTGCTTTTGCGCACGGGCGAAAGATTCCAAAGAAGGCGTCGCACTGCCAAGCACAACCGGGCAGCAATACTTTTGGGCCCGCCGTATGGCAACATCACGCGTATGATATCGCGGCATATCTTCTTGTTTGTAACTGGACTCGTGTTCCTCGTCAATAATGATGATTCCAAGATTCTGAAACGGCGCAAAAATCGCGGACCTGGCTCCCACGACGACCTGCACCTTTCCTTCACGAATTTTCCGCCACTCATCATATTTTTCTCCCTGACTAAGCCCGCTGTGCAGCACGGCTACCTGAGTGCCAAAACGGCCTTTGAAACGTGAGACCATCTGCGGTGTCAATGAAATTTCCGGGACAAGCACAATTGCTTGTTGCTGCAGAGCCAAAACATGCTGAATCGACTGCAGATAAATTTCCGTTTTTCCGCTCCCTGTCACTCCATGGCACAAGTACACGTGATGCTCCCGGTTCCTGATTGCGCGTACAACTGGGGCTAGCACCTGCTGCTGCTCATCGGTCAGCTTCAGCGGTTCTGTTTGTTTTGCCGATTGTTTATATGGGTCCCGGTATTGTTCGACGCGACGCACCACGAGTACATCTTTTTCGGCCAGAGCAAGGATTGCACTTTTGCTTAAGCCAGCTTGTGTCAATGCCCGCATTTTCGGCTGATATGAAGCAGACTCAGATACATTGATAAAATGCTGCAACACTTTTTTTTGCTGTTTTGCACGGTTATCCAGTTTTTGAAGAACCTCAAGCATACGTACCTTTGAAACACCAGGAACCACCACGGCAATTTTCTTCGTACTTCCCTGACTGCGTACTTGCTGATGAATGGAAAGGTAGCCTTTCCGAAGTGCGTGATTCACGCTGCTCAATGATTCTGGATGCCGTTTCAGAAGATCCGTCCAATTCAGCCTATCAGTCTGGCCAAAAACGTTTGCTAATTCGGGAACGTTTTTTTTCAGGGCTTCCATGTGCTCGACCTGAACAATCTTCCGATAATTCGCTTTCAAAGCAGCCGGAAGCATCGCCTGAAAAGCTGTAACCGTCGGGCACAGCGTCGTATCAGCCAGCCATTTCCCGAGTTCGAGAAGTTCCGGAGTCAGAACCGGGAGATGATCCTCGACAGATTCAATCGTTTTTAAACGCTTGAATTCTGAATGGTCTTTAATTGCCGTAACAAAACCTAAGCGGCGCATGTTGCCGAACGGCACCTTCACACGTACACCAGGAACCAGAATGTCCAAGTACTCGTCCGGTATTTTATAATCAAACGGTCTGTCGACCGGATTTGCCGGAATATCAATGTAAACCTCTGCAATCATTTTGTCTCGCTCGTTTCAAACAGACTGGCTAATGCATTGCAAATTCGTGTTCCAATCTGCTGCTTTGGCATTGTGTCGAACGTTTGTTTTTTTCCGTCTGCATAATAAAACGTTACCTTATTTGTATCCCCGCCAAAACCGTCGGCTGCATGATTGGCAACAAGCATGTCCAAATGTTTTTTCTCAAGTTTTTGCACTGCATAGTCATCCAAATGATCGGTTTCGGCAGCAAAACCAATAAGTAATTGATGCTGCTTCTTCTCTCCGAGCTCCTTTAAAATATCCGGATTCCGAACCATAGTAATCGTCATGGACTCGTCAGTTTTTTTTATTTTTGACCTGCTGATGCGCGCCGGCCGATAATCAGCTACCGCAGCCGCTTTAATTACCGCATCAACACCAGGGTACCAATTCAATACTTCGCGATGCATATCAAGGGCTGTAACAACCTCAATGGTTGTAATGCCAGGGTCTACATTCAATTTTGCGCCTGTGATTAAAATGACTTCGGCACCCGCCCGATAGGCCGCCTCAGCAATCGCGGCCCCCATCTTACCGCTTGAATGATTGCTGAAAAAGCGAATCGGGTCCAGAGCTTCCTTTGTAGGACCGGCGGTCACAAGCACTCTCTTTCCCGCCAGCGATTGGAAAGAAAAATAATCTTCAGCTTCGTGAACAATGTCGCCAGGTTCCGTCATTCTGCCTGCCCCGGTCCATCCGCAGGCAAGGCGCCCTTTCTCCGGACCGATCAAGTGATATCCGTAGCTTTCAAGTATATGCAGATTATGAGAGACCGCGGCATGCGCGTACATATTCACATTCATCGCCGGCGCGATCCAGACAGGCGCATGTGTCGCAAGCACCGAAGCGGTGAGCATGTCATCTGCCATTCCTGAGGCGAGCCTGGCAATCGTATTGGCCGTTGCCGGGGCAATGATGAAAAGATCTGCCTCATCGGCCAAGTCAATATGAGCAATCTGTCCTTCTTTCTCATCGGTAATCACTTGATCATAGACACGGTGCCCGGTGAGCGCCTGAAAAGTTACGGGACCAATAAATTTTTTTGCCGATTCGGTCATCAGTACGTGGACATCGGCACCGCTCTTCACCAAACGACTGGTTAAATCCGCAGCCTTATAAGCAGCAATGCCGCCTGTGATGCCAAGTACTATTTTCTTACCTTTAAGAGCCAACAGAATCACTTCCTCAAACTATTTTCCTTTCGAATGAATCGGAGAGGCACCGCATGCTATACAAAAGGCAACAACCCGCAGAGGTTGTTGCCTTACTGTACAAAAACACGCATCAATATTTATAGGTCAGCAGGCCGGCATTAATCTCTTCAAGTGCCTGGCCAACCTCTTTTACTGAACGCGGATGCTCAACCAATAAATGCGCCGAACCATCCTGAAGCTGACGCGCGCGTTTTGCAGAGAGCGTTACTAACGTATAAGTAGAATTCACCTTTTGCAGCAGATTGTCAATAGACGGGTAAATCATCATGTTTCATCATTTCCTTTCATAACGGTATATTTTTCAATCAGACGATCTACACGGCAATGCTCCGCCAATACAATGGCTTCGATACGATCGCAGGCTTTTTCGACCTGATCGTTCTCCACAACATAATTATAATTTTGCATAAGCTCCATTTCTGATTTTGCAACCATCATTCGGCTTTCAATCAGATCCGCACTTTCTGTGCCGCGCCCGACAATGCGGTGTTTTAATTCCTCTAAATCAGGTGGAGCAAGAAAGATAAAAAGTGCTTCCGGGAACTTTCGCTTCACTTGAAGGGCACCCTGCACTTCAATTTCCAGTATGACATCGTCTCCGGCTTCGATGGATTCGCGCACATAATCAACAGGTGTACCATAACAGTTTCCTACATATTCGGCCCACTCAAGCAGTTTTCCCTGCTCGATCATCTGTTGAAACTGCTCGCGGGTCTTAAAAAAATAGTGAACACCATTCACTTCGCCTTCTCTCGGTTTTCGCGTCGTCGCCGAGATCGAATATTTTAATCGTGTGCCGCGTGTACGCAGCGCTTTGCACACGGTACCCTTTCCAACGCCGGAAGGACCGGAAAGCACGACCAGCAGCCCTTTTTCTTTAAAACTCATCACATTGCCTCCAACTGTTACGAATCCATCTTATTTCTATTCAACATTTTGCACCTGTTCACGCATTTTTTCAATTTCTGTTTTCAGTGAAACAACCGAACGGCTGATCTCAGCGTGATTCCCCTTTGAACCGATTGTATTCACTTCCCGGTTCATTTCCTGTATGAGAAAATCCAACCGGCGGCCTACAGGATCATCTCCGTTTTCCATCAACAGGTTTTCACATTGATTCAGATGACTTTTCATTCGGGTCAATTCTTCGTCCACTGCCGTTTTATTAATAAAAAGTGCGACTTCATTCATCAGGCGCGTCTCATCAATCGACTGGCAGGTCTTCAGAAATTCTTCAATTGAGCGACGAAGTTTTCGTTCATATTGACTTCGAACTTCCGGGATGAATGCTTCCAGTCGGCAAACTTCAGAACGGATAGCCGCAATTTTGGCCAGCAAATCTGTCCGCAAAGTCTGTCCTTCTTTTTCGCGCATCACAACAAGATTTTTGGCGGCGGAATGAACTGCACGAAGTACGGACGTCTCCATCTGTTTAACCGCTTTATAATCCGCTTCACGCAATGAAAAAATGCCAGGCAGTTGAAGAATTGCATTAAGATCCGGCAACGGCAGCCCGCTGCGTACCTGAATGTCTTTAGCCGCATGTACGTACTGATCAACAACTGCCCAGTTGGTTTCCAGCTTCGGCAGAATCACGGAACTTCTGTCTATGGCAAGATTTACTGTAACCGTGCCTCTTTTCATATAGCTGTGAACGGCTTTCCTGATTTTATCTTCCAGGAAAATAAATGGTTTCGGTGCATTAAACGAAAAATCAAAAAAGCGATGATTCACCGATTTAAGTTCGACGCGAATCATGGCTTCACCGGATTGTTCGGCCATGCCGAAACCCGTCATGCTTTTGATCATACGACCACTTCCACTTCTCCATTTTAAACAATTATACCCTGGAGAAGCAAGTGTCTCACTGTGATTACAGGCCGCTCAGCTTATTTTTGTCTGGAAGTCGGTTTTTCCTTCATTTTCAGTACCAGCGATTCATCAGGTGTCACATAGAGTGTGCGCTGATCCGTATAAATGACAAACCCGGGTTTTGCACCGCTCGGTTTTTTTACATATTTAATTTTAGTATAATCCACAGGAACACCGCTGCCCATACGTGATTTACTGAAATAGGCAGCCAGACTGGCCGCTTCCAGAAGGACAGATTCGTTTGGCTCCTGAGCACGGATCACGACATGTGAACCTGGAATATTTTTTGCATGGAGCCAGATTTCTTCGCGATATGCCTCCTTGGTTGTCAAATAATCATTCTGCTTATTGTTTTTGCCAACGAGAATGAGCGTTCCATCCGTAGCGTAATACTGGTCAATGACTGGCTTGCTTTTCTTCTTCCGATCCCTGCCTGAGCGCTTTTTCTTCAAATATCCACCCTCGGCAAGTTCTTCACGCATTTCTTCAATATCCTTTAATGATGCTGATTCGATTTGCTGAGCCAGTCCCTCGAAATAAGCGATTTCGCTCTTGGTCTGTCTCACCTGTTCGGCAACCACCTGCTTTGCTGTTTTGGCTTTATTGTACTTTTTAAAATAAGCCTGCGCATTCTCAGAGGGCGTCCGATTCGGATTAAGTGTGATCGTTACGGTGGTTTGATGAGGATCATAATAATTAATCACATCAACATGCCTGTCTCCACGCTTAAACAGGTGCATGCTCGCAGTGAGCAGTTCACCAGACAGGCGGTATTTGTCCGCATCCTCGGCTTCCTTTAAGGTCTTGGACAACTTTTTAAGTTTCGTCTTGTTTTTCTTCAATTCAAGTGCAATAAAGTGGCCAAGATCGCCTGCCTTTTGCCGGACCGCATCGGTTTGTGCTTTAACCGCGTAAAAACGATCAAGCATTCGATTGATATCGGTAAAAGATTCTGTTTTTCCCTGTTCAAAAGTCAGAGACAGGACATGAAAGTCGTCTTTTCCGTTATCATTAAAATAAATGGCCGGCGCATACAGGTGATGCTCTATTTCCGACTGAATCTCCAGAAAAGCTTTGGCAATTGCTTCCTGATGCGGCAGTTTTGCACGATGCACCATTTCAGATGCAACTTGAGGCGAAAAGCCGCTGATAATATCGACAATTTGTCTGTCGATACGTCCGGCATTCCACTCAATACGGTGGATCAGATCCTGAGCGTCCATCTCTATCGGATCAAGTTTGCCCTGATCAGGCGGTGAAACATAGGTTTCTCCAGGCAGAACGGTACGATAGCGATTGACAGCAGAGGTCAGATGTTTCATGCTGTCAATAATTCGTTTGCTTTCTTTTTCAATTAAAATCACATTGCTGTGCCGCCCCATCAGTTCAATGATCAGCTGCTTTTCCGTTATATCACCGAGCTCGTTACGCGAACGCAGATCAATATGGACAATGCGCTCGAATCCGATTTGTTCAATGCGTTCAATGATGCTTCCCTCCAGATGCTTGCGGAGCAACATGCAGAACATAGGCGGTTCCTGTGGATTGTCCTCTGCCTGTTCCGTCAGATGCATCCGGGCAAACGCCGCATTGATCGAAATGAGTAATTTGCCCCTAGCCTGACGCGAACGCAGATTTAAGATCAGATCCGTCGGTGTCGGCTGATAGATTTTAGCGATCCGCCCGCCGATAAACGCTTGCAGACTTTCAACCGCTGCATGGGTGACAATACCGTCATATGGCATCGCACATCCCTCACTTTCAAAAAAAGCGGGCACCTGGCTGCTCGCTTTTCAACTTCCAATTTAAATACTGGTTTCTATTGTCTCACTACAAATACTGCTGAGTCAAGACAAGTCTCTGCTGTCAATAGGAAGTCTGATACTAAATTAAAGGTAAAAAAGAAGTATCAAAAAATGCGGTTTCTGAATAAACCAGTATGCAAAAATCAGGAAACATAGAATTTCAAATGTTCGTATTGGATATGTAGAACTAAATGTTTTTTCATGCATTTTATATTCCCTGTATCTTCGGTTTCCCCCATCCTTTCCAATTCGCTTTCTATTCAACCGTTGCACGAATCAGTTAGTTTCATTTCTTCGAATGGGCGACTTCTTCTGTACAAAACGGCGACACAGCATCGCTAGTCCAAGATATACCCCGTAGCCTGAAATTCCTAAAGCAGCTCCGGCAGTGTTGAGAATGACGTCATCAATGTCCATTGCGCGGTCTTGGAAAAGGAGCAGGTCGGATAAAAATTGCAGCACTTCGATGGACAATGAATAGAAGAAGATGACGAGAAACACGTGTCTTTTTTTAACACGATTAAAATAGAGTAGAAAAAAACAGAGCGGAGCCAGTACAATTATATTTCCTATGATCTGATGCGTCGCATAATAGGCCGATGGAAAACCGGAAAATTGCGTCACAAGCGTTCGAAAAGGAATCACATTAATCATGAACAGCAGATTTCGATCGAAATGACGCTCAACTAATCCGTACCATAACTGACGTAAATTGATGCCCAGCAACAGAAAAAAGGCAATACACACGTATAACTGAAAAGCCAAGAAAAACAGCATCTGACTGATGCCACGAATCATTATTTTCCTTGTGATGAACAAAAAAGTCAGTGTGAATAGAATAAGATTAAGCAAAATGCTCAGAAATTCAATGACAATGTCACGATCAAATCCCTCTATAAAAATGACAATTGAATAGAACAGGGCAACAGCAACCGAAAAGAAACTGATCACGGTAACGTTTTTCTTTTCAAAATAATTCTTCATCAAAAACTCCTTTCTGGACACCTATTGAGATGAGCCGCTGATTAATTGTACGTTCCGTACCGCGCGTAACCTGAGGGAAAATCAATCCTTTCTTCCAATAGTTCACGCAGATCATCACAATGAATGCAAGCGAAGCAAAATGCCAGTGACAATCTGTAGCATAACATGGGCTATGTACATGAAACGGTCGGTTATGCATAAATTATCTTGTTCTTCGTTCATTCGAGATTCTTAGATCGGTAGAGACCAATGGGATGTTTTTGCGACTCGTGACGTTTTTGCTGTTGAATGTTGCCTGAAACCGGATCTTTTGTCCATTTTCTGTAATCCTTCGCGTCTGTTAGCGAATCCTTCTTTAACTGCATGTACTCTTTTTCATTGTAGACTTCACGAATTTTCGCATCTTTGTAATCTCTGAAATCATTGTCTTTAAAGGCAGTGAAAATCAGAAATTCACGCCCATCAAGATAATAACTGTACGCATATTTGCTGTCCTTTTTAAATTGAACTTCATAATTATATCCGCCCATTTTCAGATCGGGAAAAGCTCTGTATCCGGTGATATCCGCAGTTGAGAGTCCCTGCCTGGCCAGGTAATTTATGAAGGATGGATAGGTTTGAACAGCTGTCCACGGATAAACATACAGCCAGTTCACATAGGGAAGCGCAGAGAAAAGTAAAACGATCAGCCATTTCCAGCATTGCCGTAAGGAACGATAAAAGTAAATCGTCAGGCCGTTAATCAACAAGAAGAGAAGTGTGAAAATAATGGTTGCCGCAAGCATGCTGCTAAAAAGATCAATAAACGAATCCACGCCGATATAATTGTTTAATGTGAAAAAATAAAGGGTGAGCATGAGAAACAGAATGAGAAAGCGTTTTACATGATTCAATTGAAGTACCGTTCCTTCTTTTTCTCTTATTGTAATCTATTTCCCACGATGAAAACCCGCATACTTTATTAAAAAGCCCGCATATTTTCATGCGTGATCACGCATCAACCCGCATGTCAAAAAAAAGAACCTCCTAAATGAAGGCTCTTTTTCGGATCGCTTGAATAAATATTATTGCTTTTGCACGCGCCAGTCTTCTGAAGCCGGATCAGCATACCACTTTTTCAGTTGCTCGAGCTGTGTACCGCTGATTTCCCCCTGCTCTTCAGCCAAATGGATCAGCGTATCAAAGTCTGTCAGTGTAGCTAAAGATACTTTTTCCTTCTCAAAATTAGTGCTTGCCTGAGGTAATTGATATGTAAAAATGGCTGCGACGCCAAGTACTTCAGCCTCAACTGCTTCAACGGCATGAACTGCAGTCAGTACACTGCCCCCGGTCGAAATCAGGTCATCAATGACAACGACTTTTTGTCCGGGATTAATAACGCCTTCAATCTGCTTTTTTCGTCCATGCGATTTTGCAGACGACCGAATATAGGCCATCGGCAAACCCATGCGATCAGCAATCAATGCCGCATGCGGAATGCCTGCCGTTGCTGTTCCGGCAATCACTTCTGCATCCGGATAATTCTTCTTAATGAGTGCGACAAATGCATTGATCACATCAGCACGGACATCAAGATAAGCCAGTGTCAGCCGATTGTCGCAGTATACCGGTGATTTGATTCCTGAAGCCCAAGTAAAAGGATCTTCAGGGCTCAGCACCACTGCATTTATTTTCAAAAGATGTTCTGCGATTAATTTCTTGTAGTCCATGTCTGCTTCCTCCAATCATTAAGTACCCGTTCATAGGCTTGTGCCGGATCAGAAGCAGCCGTGATACTCCTGCCGACAACGATATAGTCACTTCCAAGGCTGCGCGCTTGCGCTGGTGAAGCCACACGTTTCTGATCACCCGCATCGTCATGTAAAAGGCGAATTCCTGGTGTCACTGCCAAAAAATCCTCTGCAGTACAGCTTTTGATCTTTTTTGCTTCCCAGGCAGAGCATACGACACCATCAAGTCCGGATGTATAAGCAAGCGACGCATAGCTGGCAATTGCTTCATCAATCGGTCGGTTAATCAGCAGCTCGTTTTCAAGCATTGCCTGATCCGTACTGGTCAGCTGAGTAACAGCCAGACAAATCGGCCGGTGTGATCTTGCACCTTCACCTAAACCCTGCACAGCTGCCTGCATCATTTCGACGCCCCCCGCCGCATGGACATTGATCATATCAGCGCCAAGCCCTGCAAGCCCCTTCATGGCCCGGTAAACTGTATGCGGAATATCATGCAGTTTCAAATCAAGAAAAACTGAATATCCTTCTGATTTTAAAGCGCGCACAATATCCGCACCCTGCTGCAAATAAAGTTCCATTCCGATCTTGACATAACAGCCGGGACGATTGATCTTGTTCAGCATGTCTAACATTTCGGCCTGCGACGAAACATCAAGAGCCACAATGATCCTATGTTCATCATTCATTTTTTCCAGCTCCTTCCAACCAGGTCATTAATATCCGAAACACCCATTTCGTTCAACTTTTCAGGTAAGGTTTTAATGATCTTCGGGCAGACATACGGATCGACAAAATTAGCGGTACCGACCGCCACCGCGCTTGCACCTGCCAGGAAAAATTCGATCACATCATCCACATTCTGGATGCCGCCCATCCCGATAATTGGGATCTTTACCTTCTGACTGACTTCATAAATCATCCGGATGGCAACCGGTTTAATTGCCGGCCCACTGAGCCCACCTGTTAAATTCGCTAAAATCGGCTTTTGAGTACGAAGATCAATGCGCATGCCAAGCAGTGTATTAATCATCGATAATCCATCTGCGCCAGCGGCTTCAACTGCTTCTGCCATGCCGACAATATCCGTAACATTAGGCGACAGCTTTACATAAACCGGTTTCTTTGATACGGCTTTGACTTTAGCTGTCAGCTCTGCCGCGACTTCAGGCACAGTACCGAATGCAATTCCGCCATGCTTCACGTTCGGGCAGGAAATGTTCAATTCCAATGCATGAACGGCAGACTGTTGCGACATTTTTTCTGCTGTCGTCACGTAATCATCCATCTCGCTGCCGGCAATATTGGCGATGATGGGGACATTTTCTTTTGCTAATCGCGGCAATTCTTTTTTAATAATTTGATCCACACCCGGGTTTTGAAGACCGATCGCATTTAACATGCCGCCAGGAGTCTCCGCAACCCGGGGAGTCGGGTTGCCAAAACGAGGTGCCAAAGTTGCCGCCTTAATCGTTACGGCACCTAAAACATTCAGATCATAAAGCGTGCTGTATTCAGCGCCGAACGCGAAGCAGCCGGATGCGGGCATGATTGGATTTTTCAGATCCAGCCCGGGAAGATGAACCTCTAACATAATTCAACCTCCCTTGCCTTAAATACCGGTCCGTCGCAGCAGACGCGCCGGTAACCTTTACTGTCTTGCGGATCGGTCGTGCGGGCAACACAGGCCATACATGCACCAATCCCGCAGCCCATGCGCTGCTCAAGCGACACAAAGAGCGGCTGCTTAGTAATTCTGCGCTCAAGTGCTCTGAGCATAGGGATCGGGCCGCATGCATAAGCCACGTCAAAAGAAACCCGATCAAGCATATCAGTCACCAGACCCTTTTTGCCGCATGACCCGTCTTCTGTCATGATATACGTTTCACCGTATGCTTCAAAAGCCTGTTGATAAAAAACATCTTTGGCTGAGCGAAAACCGAGAATATGAGTGGTCTGAATACCCCGTGACATTAACGCCTGAGATAAACCGTAAAGTGGCGGCACACCCACTCCCCCGCCAACGAGCAGTGCATTGCCCCCAGCCGGTGCGGCATCAACCGGAAATCCATGTCCAAGCGGGCCAAGTACATCGACCGTCTCGCCGACTGCCGACTCCGACAGAAGATGAGTACCGAGACCACCGCTTCTGTAAATCAGCGTCAATGTACATGCTGCCGAGTCTGCTGAGCTGATACTAATCGGACGCCGGAGCAGCGGGGCAATGGATTGGGAACGTCCGCCGACACGAACATGGACAAACTGCCCCGGTTCACGAATCTGCTCAGCCAGTTGTCCACGTAATTTCAACTTATAAATACCGTCAGCAATTCGCTGATGCTCAAGCACTTGCATGTCTTCCTGTATCATTGCCGGGCACCTGCTTTGCTGCCTTCTTGTATGTCAGATTGACGATCCATCATTTGAGGCATGCATTCCGTCTGAAAAGCAAGTGATTCCAGAACCGTGAGCAGTGCCTCGGTTGTATCCAGCGATGTCAGGCAGACAACGCCGTTTTCGACTGATTCGCGGCGAATACGAAATCCGTCACGAGCCGGTCGCTGCCCTTTTGTCAATGTGTTGACGACAAACTGTGCGCCTCCGTGACGGATAACATCGAGTAAATTCGGTGCTTCTCCGCCGATCTTATTCACGATCGTTACCGGTAGATGACGTTCGGATATCATCGCAGCCGTCCCTTCCGTTGCAAGAATATTGTAGCCAATATCGTAGAATCGTTTCACAAGACGAAGCGCTTCTTCTTTATCTTTATCAGCAATGGTGAACAGTACGGAGCCGTGAGAAGGAATAGTCATTCCGCTTGCCAGAAGGCCTTTATATAATGCCTTTTCAACAGTTACATCCTGCCCCATTACTTCACCGGTTGATTTCATTTCCGGTCCCAGCGTCACATCAACACGTCTGAGCTTGGCAAATGAGAATACCGGTACTTTCACGTAAACATTACGGATCGGTTCCGGATGTATACCTGTTTTATAGCCGAGTCTGTCAAGCTTCTCACCCAGAATAAGCTGAGTCGCTACTTTCGCCATCGGTACACTTGTGATTTTACTGAGAAACGGCACAGTACGGCTTGCCCTCGGGTTTACCTCAATGACATAGACATGATTGTCATGAACGATGAATTGTATGTTCATCATTCCCACCACTTTGAGCCCCCGAGCGATTTTGATCGCTGTATCCACAACTTCCTGCTTCACGGCTTCAGACAGCTTCTGTGCCGGATAAACCGCAATTGAATCGCCTGAATGGACACCGGCGCGTTCAATATGCTCCATGATGCCCGGAATATATACATTTTCCCCGTCGGAAAGCGCGTCAAGTTCAATCTCGGTACCGACCAGATAACGATCGACCAGTACAGGATGATCGGGATTAATCAGCACTGCGTGATCCATATAGTGTTTCAGTGAAGTTTCATTATAGACAATTTCCATTGCCCTCCCTCCGAGCACATAAGAAGGCCGCACAAGTACCGGATAGCCGAGACGATTAGCAATCTTCACGGCTTCATCAGTCGAGAACGCAGTGTCTCCTGCCGGATGGTCAACGTTAAGCCTGAGCAGCAACTGTTCGAAACGGTCACGATCTTCTGCCTGATCCATGGCATCCAAGGTTGTGCCAAGAATCTTAACACCGCGTGCAGCCAGCCCGGAAGCGAGGTTGATTGCCGTTTGTCCGCCAAACTGAACCACGACACCCTTTGGCTTCTCAAGATCGATGACATGCATTACATCTTCAAGGGTCAGCGGCTCAACATAGAGCTTGTCCGAAACGCTGAAGTCGGTTGATACCGTTTCTGGGTTGTTATTAATCATGATTGCTTCATAGCCCTGTTTCTTAATTGCCCATACCGCATGAACGGTTGCATAGTCGAATTCCACACCCTGTCCGATACGAATCGGTCCAGAGCCAAGGACGACAACACTTTCACGTTTGGAGACGACTGATTCGTTTTCATCCTCATAGCTGCTGTAGTAATATGGTGTTTCTGAAGCAAATTCCCCGGCGCACGTATCGACCATTTTATAGACCGGACGGATACCATGCGTTCTGCGCCATTCTGCGACAGCTTTTTCCGTTGTATTCCAGCACTCGGCAATTTTCCAGTCCGAGAAACCGTATTTTTTGGCATGAAGAAGCGATTCTCTATCTTTTGGAGCAGCTTTCAGCGTTTGCTCAACAGCAACGATATGAGCGATTTTACTCAGGAAAAAGCGATCGATTTGTGTACATGCCCATATTTCTTCAATATCTGCACCGCGCCTCATTGCTTCGGCAATTAAGAACAGCCGGCGGTCATCTTTCTTCTTTATAATGTTGAACAAATCTTCCGTACTCATTTTATCTGTTTCTTTGAGTTGCAGATGCATGGTTCCGTTTTCCAGTGAGCGGATGGCTTTCAGTATGGATTCCTCGAAATTACGCCCCATTGCCAGTACTTCTCCGGTTGCCTTCATCTGTGTACCCAGCGTTCGTTTGGCATCATCAAATTTGTCGAATGGCCAGCGCGGGATTTTCGTCACTACGTAGTCCAAAGTTGGTTCAAAGCTTGCATAGGTTGTACCGGTAACCGCATTTTTGATCTCGTCAAGATAATAACCGACAGCAATTTTTGCCGCTACCTTCGCAATCGGATAGCCTGTGGCTTTGGACGCCAGCGCCGACGAACGGCTGACACGCGGATTAACCTCAATGATATAATAGCGATCACTACTTGGATCCTGAGCAAGCTGCACATTGCATCCGCCTTCGATCTTTAACGCACGCACGATTTTCAGCGAGACGCTTCGCAAATGCTGCAGTTCGCGGTCACTTAACGTCTGACATGGTGCGGTAACAATGGAATCGCCGGTATGGATGCCCACAGGATCGACATTTTCCATATGACAGACTGCAATGGCACCGTCGTTGGCATCGCGCATGACTTCAAACTCAATTTCCTTGAATCCAGCAATGCTTTTTTCAATTAAAACCTGGTGAACCGGACTGAGCTTCAATCCATTCTCTGCAATGGTATCCAGCTCTTCCTCAGTTGCAGCAATGCCTCCGCCTGTTCCGCCTAATGTAAACGCAGGCCGAATGATAACCGGAAGCCCGACTTTTTCTACGAACGCGCGTGCTTCAATCAGACTTGTGACAATTTCACTCGGTGGTACCGGTTCACCGAGATCAAGCATCAGACTTCTGAACTTTTCACGGTCTTCCGCCCTTTCAATGCTGTCCAAACCAGTTCCCAAAAACTGGACATTCAATTCATTGAGTATTCCTGACTGACTCAACTGAACAGCCAGGTTCAGTCCCGTTTGGCCGCCAAGCGTCGCCAGCAGTCCGTCAGGATGTTCCTTGCGAATAATTTTACTGAGAAATTCTACCGTCAGCGGTTCGATATATACTCGATCTGCAATGTCGGTATCAGTCATGATCGTTGCCGGATTTGAATTGACAAGAATTACTTCATATCCTTCTTCTCGCAAAGACTGGCAAGCCTGCGTCCCTGAGTAATCAAACTCAGCAGCCTGTCCTATGATGATCGGTCCTGATCCGATAACCAGAATTTTCTTTATATCTGTACGTTTAGGCAAGGGGTGCACCTTCTTTTTTAAAAGTTTCCATCATGTTTAGAAATGCATCAAACAAATCCTGACTGTCATCCGGTCCTGGCGAGGCTTCAGGATGATATTGGACACTGAAGGCAGGATATTTTAAATGGTGCAGGCCTTCGATCGTTCCATCATTGATTGCAACATGTGTTATTTCCAGATCCGTTCCACTTAATGATTTTTTTTCAACGGTAAATCCATGGTTTTGTGAAGTGATGACGAATTTTCCTGATTTCAGATTTTTTACCGGATGATTTACGCCGCGGTGACCAAAACGCATTTTTACTGTATTGGCACCCGAAGCAAGCGCAAACAGCTGGTGGCCGAGACAAATACCGAAAATCGGAACCTTTCCAAGTAAATGGCGTACCGTTTCAATCGCTTCTGGAACAGATTTAGGATCACCCGGTCCGTTGCTTAACAGTACACCGTCCGGATTCAGCTTCATAATGTCTTCTGCTGTTGTTTGGTAGGGCACAATCACAACATCGAAGCGGCGTTTGATGCATTCACGGAGAATGCCCTGCTTTGCACCGAAATCAACAAGTACTACGCGAGGACCGGGACCGGGCGTTACGTAGGTTGACTTTGTTGACACACGGCTGATCTGATCGCTTGGCAACGGCCATACTTTAAGTGTCTCAGCAACACGCTTCGGATCAGCATCCGCAGAAACAATCCTGCCGCGCAGCGTTCCATACTCACGAATCATTTTCGTGAGTCGACGTGTATCAATGCCTTCAATCCCCGGTACATCATATTCTTCCAGCCACTCGTTCAGTGTTTTATCCTTTTGCCAGTGTGACGGCTGCTTTGCGACTTCTTTAACAATCAATCCTGAAATGCTCGGGCGCGCTGATTCGTTATCTGACCGGTTAATCCCGTAGTTACCGATAAGCGGATACGCCATGGTAACGATTTGCCCGCAATAGGATGGATCGGTGATCAGTTCCTGATAGCCGGTCATTCCGGTATTAAATACGACTTCACCATTGACTTCAGAACTGCTTCCGAAACCTTCTCCGATAAATGACGCCCCGTTTTCCAGTACAAGCTGTCTTCTCAATTTCGTGCACTCCTTTTCGATCAGATAGGCGAACTCATTTGCTTTGCTTTTTCGATTTTATTCGCTTCGTATAGACGATGGTCGAGTGCCCATTCAAGCGCGGCCATTCGTGCCAGAACACCGTTTTTGATCTGTTTAAAGTATCGCGAACGTGTACTTTCGACCAACTCGCCGTCCATTTCAACGCCCCGATTAATCGGCCCTGGATGCATGATGATACTTGTTGGTTTCATCCGCAGTGCGCGCTCGGTGGTCAACCCGAATAATCGATGATACGTTTCCTTAGTCATCTGCATTGCATTTTCATGACGTTCATGCTGAATACGAAGCATAATGACAGCATCAGCCGCATCAATGGCATCGTCGACGGATACGTAAGTTCCGGGCAGTTGGCTGTTCTTCCATTCCGGCGGACCGGAGAGCAGCACACGGCACCCAAGCCGACTTAATACTTCCGCATCAGATTTTGCCACCCTGCTGTAACGCAAATCGCCGATAATGGCAACTGTAAGGTCTTCTATATTCATAAATTCCTGCCTCAGCGTTAAGAGATCCAGCAGCGCCTGTGTCGGATGATCTCCGGCACCGTCGCCGGCGTTTAGAACAGGAATATCTATAGATTGCAATTGCTTATAATAACCGGTCTCCTGATGCCGGATCACCACTGCTTCTGCACCAATCGCCTCCATGGTTCGCACTGTATCATAAAGGGACTCACCCTTCAGAGCGCTTGAGGTTGTGCTGCTGAAATTAAGTACTTCATAGCCTAATCGCTTTTCTGCTGTTTCAAAACTGAAGCGTGTGCGCGTACTCGGTTCGTAGAAAAGATTGGCAACAATCGTATGATTCGGTGCGAACCAGCCTTCTTCACCCATAACGCGTATTTGTTCTGCACGATCAAGAATATCGTTAATTTCCCTGATCGAAAGCTCATTCAAGCTAAGCAGGTTTGCCATTGTAACTCCTCCTTAGAATTAGTATGTGCCTTAATGAAACACCTTAAATCTGGTGAAGAGGTCACCCGGATATTTTCTCTCCTGAGTGAAAAAAAGCCTCTTTGCCAGAATCTGACAAAGAGGCTTTGTAAATTGACGAACTGCGTTCATGCCACTCTTTGTCAGTCTCTCTGGACTGCCTTTAAAAGATGTTTGACTGCCGCTTTCTTTACTTTTTTAACGAGCGTATCGTCACTCGATCAGCTCCATCGACTTCACTCAGTTGAACAGCAATTTGTTCTTCTCTGGAAGTCGGCACATTCTTACCTATATAGTCAGGACGAATCGGTAATTCGCGATGACCTCTGTCAATCAGTACAGCCAGTTGAATGCGCTGAGGTCTGCCGACATCCATCAGCGCGTCCATCGCTGCACGAATCGTTCGTCCTGTAAAAAGCACATCATCCACCAGGATCACTGTTTTCGCTTCAATTGGCGTCGGAAGCAGACTGTCCAGCAGCTCCGGATCCCCGGATCTTTGCTTCAGATCATCCCGGTAAAGCGTAATATCCAGTTCACCAACAGCTACTTCTTTCTTCTCAATACCTTTAATGCGCCCTGCAAGCCGATCAGCCAGATAGATACCACGTGTTTTGATGCCAACGAGTACAACGGAATCAACACCCTCATTCCGTTCAATTACCTCATGTGCAAGGCGTGTCAGTGCACGTCCCATTGCTTTTGCATCCATGATTTCTTTTTCTTCCAAAAAAATATCACCTGCCATCACATCACAGCCCGTCACTGATTTTGCTGAGACCACTTATTCAACTGGCTGCCAGGAACCAGGGCCTTGCCAGAAGCAAAGACTCAGTTGCGCTGCTTACGTAAAAAAAAATCTTGCTGTACAGAGCAAGAGACTACAGTGCTGCCAATAGCTTTTGGCATTCATCACCCTTCTTAGTCTCTCAGGACTACCTTAAAGGAACTCATTCAATTTTCATTACTGCAAGTATGCCAAACGCTTCATGATTTGTCAATACTCAAGTCAATAACCTGTACCCGAAAATTCGTTCTATAATCCAATCAGCAATATCGATTCTTTCGCAATCCGTCAAGAAGCTGCTCCATATCCTCTGGAAGCGGTGCTTGAAAAAGCATCACTTGATTCGTCACCGGATGGATAAAACCAAGTTCTGACGCATGCAGTGCCTGTCCATGAATTGGAAGCGTTTTGCGTGGTCCGTATTTAGGATCTCCGGCAAGCGGATGTCCGATATAAGCCATATGAACGCGAATCTGATGTGTACGCCCTGTTTCTAATCGGCATGAAATATATGTGTAATCTTCAAAGCGTTCCAGCACTTTAAAATGAGTAATCGCCGATTTGCTGTTTTTTTCCGTTACTGCCATCTTTTTGCGGTCTTTATCCGAACGTCCGATCGGCGCGTCAATGGTACCCTCATTATGAGACAGACTGCCATGGACGATGGCCAGATATTGCCGCTTCGTTGTTTTTGCTTTCAGCTGTGCCGCAAGTGATCGATGCGCGGCATCTGTTTTTGCAACCATTAACAGGCCCGAAGTTTCTTTATCAATTCGATGAACAATACCAGGGCGCATCACCCCGTTTATTCCCGATAAATCATGGCAATGTCCAAGCAACGCGTTGACCAGCGTCCCGGATAAATGTCCCGGTGCAGGATGAACGACCATTCCTCTTGGTTTGTTCACGACAATAACCGAGGCGTCTTCATAAACGATTGTGAGCGGGCGTTTTTCAGCCGCGATATTGAGTGGCTTCGGATCGGGAATACGCACGCAGACCTGATCATTCATCTTCATCCGGTAACTTGTTTTTACGGCTGATCCGTCAACAAGCACACAGCCACCTTTAATTAACTGCTGAAGGCGACTTCTTGATTCATCCGGAATTTGACTGCTTACCCAGCTGTCAATCCTTTTCCCCTCATCTTCTGCTTCAACTGACAGCGTAATCTCCGGCATTATCGTTCCTTCTTTCCGTCACGAAACAGATACATAATCAGTAAAACGACACCGATAAAGAGAGAAGAATCCGCCAGATTAAACACAGGAAAATGATAACGGAAGATGTAGAATTGAATAAAGTCAACCACTTCACCGCGAAAAAGCCGATCCATAAAATTTCCAAGCGTCCCGCCAATGATCAGCCCCAGAGAAACACCAAGAAACGGCTGCTTTCTTCCCAGCCTCTGCATATAAAAAATGACTACGGCTAAGACGGCAATGGTAATGACAAAGAAAAAAAGCATCTGTCCCTCAAGAATGCTCCATGCGGCCCCATTATTTCGAATCGACGTCAGGTAAAAAAAACTGGGAATGATAGCTATGCTTTGGCCAAGATACATATTATGCACAATCAGCCATTTGGAAAATTGATCAATCAATAAAATAATTACTGCGAGTCCGTAATAAACCATACCCATACCCCTTCAAAAACATATGTTTGTACTTTTTATATGCGTAGCAACTTTTATCTTCAGACATTGTTAAAGCTCATCGCTGTTTGAGGCCATCTGTTTAACATTGCCTATTTTTAAATTTTAGCATATATCCTCTTGCAGAATCATGGTTTTTTTACTGAAGCAGCATCTGACTTTATCCGTTTTTCACAGACAGTCAAAGTTCGTGGAGCTTTTTCTTGATCAGCCGAAACACTTTACAGAAGGTCCACACCTCACACGCATCTTCCACAAAACAAGAAACGAGGGTGTCACGCAGCCAAAAAGCTCTTGAGACACCCTCTGTTTACCCCTTTATTACTCTTCAACCGGATCCTGATTTTCATCTTCATTTTTAGCCGACCAATGATCGTAATGATGATTTTTCAGAACCTGAATTTCATCATCTCCGGAAAACCCGTAAATGTCATTAGCAGCAAATGCCTCAAGTTCTTCAACATACCCGATCCCTTCCTCATCGTCACTGTACGGCGCATTTTCAAAAATGCCTTCCTGGTCATTGTATTGAGAAACAACATCGAATGCATTTTCTTCGTTATACCCGTTGCTTTCGAAATCTGTGATTCCCCGGACTTCAAAATCGCTGATCACAGATTCTTCAACCGGGCGAACCCGATGATCATGCGAGGTATCCGCCTGATGCGCTGCTGTGCGTGCTGTAGGCAGTGCCTTTAATCGGGCGCGAGATATTTTTTCCCCGGTTTTCTCATCGTATCCATACGTTCCATCATCGATTTTTTTCAGCGCATGATTGATTTCTTCAAGTTCGTTCTGCTCCATTTTATGGAAAGCAAGATCCTTCTCCCGTTCATAAAGCTGTGTTGCCGATTCGGCCGGGTGATTATCATAAGCCGACAATTCACCAGAGGCAATATCCGATATGGATCCCCACTCTGCAGCCGTTTCCACATCACTTTTCAGCTTATCTTCAAGCTGCCGTCTCCTCTGCAACAGTCTGTTTCTTATTTTTCTGTAACCCCACATCGATAAAAATCCCCCTTATTACTTCGCACGCATTGATTAGTGTGAAGCAAAGGAGGACTTTTCACTCTGCGTAATCATTACGCATTATGGAAATCATTTTCTTTACTTTTCATTTATTCAAGTGTTACTCCGGCATAATCGTGGCGCACCGTCTCTGCGCAATGTGCGCACAGCGTTGGATGTTCCTTGTCCTCACCGACCGTTGGCAGAACCGCCCAGCAGCGTTCACATTTTAAACCTTCGGCAGGTGACACGGATACCGCCAGATCCGCATAATGATCGGCAGATTCGGGAACCGTATGCTCAGATTCAACCGTAACATGAGAAACAATCAGCAATTTATCGAGGTCATGGCATTCAGTCAGAAAAGCTGTTTGTTTTGTCGTATACAGCACAACTGAGGCTTCAAGCGACTTGCCAATGAGTTTCGCATCACGTGCTTTCTCCAATGACTTGAATACTTCATCGCGAACGTTTATCAGCTTTGCCCACTTCTCTTCAAGCGCATCGGAATCAGTGATCGGCTCTTTTTCCGGCATATCCGTTAACTGAACGTAAGACGATATTTGATCAGCACCGGGAATATGCTGCCAGATCTCCTCAGCCGTATGCGGAATAATCGGAGAAAGTATCTTCGTCAGCGCAACGACTGTTTTGTACAGTACAGTCTGTGCTGACCGGCGGACAAGCGACTCTTTTGGCTGCACATAAAGCGCGTCTTTCGCAATATCCATATAGAAAGCACTTAAATCCAGCGAGCAATAGTTCTGCAATGCCTTATAGACATTCAGGAACTGATAATTTTCGTAATTTTTCAGGCATGTATCAATGAATGTGTTCAGCTTCACAAGCATATATTGTTCCAGTTCCGGCATCTTATTTGTCGGAACCGCTTGATCAGCAGTGAAGTCGCTCAGATTGCCAAGCATAAATCGAACGGTGTTGCGGATCTTCCGGTACACTTCTGCAACCTGAGAAAGAATTTCGTTTGACACGCGCGCGTCAGCCTGATAGTCAACGGAAGCAACCCAGAGACGGATGATATCAGCACCATACTGCTGCATGACTTTCATCGGATCGATGACATTGCCGACGGATTTGCTCATTTTCAATCCCTTACCGTCAAGTGTGAATCCATGACTCAGCACCTGTCTGTACGGTGCATGTCCGGTAACCGCGACGGAGGTTGCAAGCGATGAGTTAAACCAGCCACGATACTGATCCGAGCCTTCCAGATACATGTCTGCCGGACGGCGAAGTCCATCTCGAGTTGTCAGCACGCCTTGATGTGATGAACCTGAATCGAACCAGACATCCATGATATCAGTTTCTTTTCTGAAAACGCCATTCGGACTGTGCTCCGATGTAAATCCTTCTGGAAGCAAATCTTTCGCATCCCATTGAAACCAGATATTTGAACCGTGTTTGCGGAACAGATCAGCAACCTGCTGAATCGTTTCATCCGTAATGATCGGCTCATCGTCTTCGCCATAAAATACCGGAATCGGAACGCCCCATGCACGCTGACGGGAAATACACCAGTCTTCACGATCCTTGATCATATTCGTCATGCGCACATCGCCCCATGCAGGAATCCAGTGCACTTCATGAATGGCACTTAAAATTTCGCTGCGAAAGGCCTTAATGGAAGCGAACCACTGCTTGGTTGCTCTCCAGATTACCGGTTTTTTGGTTCGCCAGTCATGCGGATATGAGTGAGTAAAAGTACCGACCTTGATCAGTGCGCCGACTTCTTTTAACTTCTCAATCACCGGTTCGTTGGTTTTCTCATAAAACATGCCCTCAAATCCTGGTGCTTCATCAGTCATGCAGCCACGGTCATCAACCGGGCTAAGAATATCCAGGCCGTATTTTTTACCGACGTAGAAGTCATCGGCACCAAATCCCGGTGCAGTATGCACACATCCGGTACCAGCGTCTAAAGTGACATGATCGCCAAGGATCATCAATGAAGAACGATCATAAAATGGATGGCGGCATACGACATACTCCAGATCTTTGCCGCTGAAGGAACGCAGGATTTGCGGATTTTCCCATTCAAACGTTGCCGTCAGTTTCTCAACCAGTTCTGATGCAACAACAAATTTCCGTTCTCCCACCTGAACGACACTGTATTCAAACTTTGGATTCACGCAGATAGCCAGGTTCGAAGGCATCGTCCATGGTGTCGTTGTCCAGATGATGACTTCTTCATCTGTATTGAGTACACCTTTTCCGTCTGTAACGTGAAATGCCACATAAATTGAGTACGATTTGACATCCTTATATTCGATTTCTGCTTCTGCCAGCGCAGATTCAGAAGAAGGTGACCAATAAACCGTTTTTTTATCTTTGTAAATGTAACCTTTTTTCGCCATTTCGCCGAAAACTTTAATCTGTTCTGCTTCATATTCTTTGTGAAGCGTCAGGTACGGATGATCCCAGTCCGCACGGACACCCAGTCGTTTGAACTGCTTTTTCTGGTGTTCAACCTGACCAAGCGCATATTCCTTACACTTTTCACGAAGATCGGCAACGGACATTTTTTTTCGATCAATGCCCTGCTTTGCGAGCTGCTGCTCGATCGGAAGTCCATGCGTATCCCAGCCAGGGACATACACGGCCTGATAGCCGGTCATTGATTTGTAGCGATTGATGATATCTTTGAGAACCTTATTTTCAGCATGACCAATGTGAATGTTTCCGTTTGCGTAAGGAGGTCCATCGTGCAGAATGAACGTCGGTTTTCCTTCGTTCACTTTCAGAGATTGTTCATAAATGTGCTCGCGGTCCCACTGTTCCTGCATTTGCGGTTCTTTAGTCGGAAGTCCGCCACGCATTTTAAAATTCGTTTTCGGCATTAACAGTGTTTTTTTGTAATCCATTAAAATACGCCTCCATCAACTTTCTGTTCTTTTTAAATGGCTTTGTTAAAATCTGCTGCTGTTTTTCATCGTTTTGCCCTGCACTTACCCGAACGGTCGGCACGTGCATTGCCGCAGTTCAGAAAAACGACATTAAATTAAAAACACAGCTCTTTAACTAAATGGCTGTATTAAGGACTCATGCTGTGCTTCATCACCGGCTGGCTCATTCATGAGAAGGCCTTGCTGAAGGATTCCCCGGTTTGCCGAATTTATGAAAACAAGGTCCATCTTGCATATCAGCAAATCAATAAAGAATAAGTTGAAAAAGCAACAGTCCGTTTAATAACAGCACCATATAAAATAAAAAGGTTCTTTCACCCATAAGGGACGAAAGAACCGCGGTACCACCCTAATAGCAGAAAAAACCTGCCACTCATTAGCTTCTTAACGCGAATACACGCTGAATCTTACTTGTACCGGACAAGCCGATCGTTCAGATCCAAACTCGAGGGTGATTTTCATCGCTGCTGCCTGTGCCGGGCTTGCACCATCCCCCGGTTCGCTGATCAGGCATTGCAGCCATTACTCTCCCTGTCATTGAGTTGAAATTATACTTCTTGATCAACAAAAAATCGTGCTGTGCAAGCAGCCAGGCACTTTACTTTATGTAAGCACAGTATATGCAAATGAACGCCTTACGTCAAGCCTGAGAAGAAATAATGCCGTCTTTTTCCTCGTTGTCCGCATCATCATTATTATGATCCGGAGACAGGCTCTTCCAGTCATCACTTTTCAGTAATTCAAGCTGCGCCTCGATCAGCATTTGAAAACGTGTTCGGTACACGTTGGCCTCTTTCTTGAGTTCTTCGATATTAAGCGTCACTTTACGGGATTTCTCAAGTGCCTCATTGATGATTCGGTCTGCATTTTTTTTCGCTTCCATCACAATCAGCTTGGCTTCTTTATTCGCATTTTGCTTTACTTCTTCAGCTGTTTCCTGGGCAACAAGAATACTTTTGTTCAGTGTTGTTTCAATATTGGAAAAATGGCTCAACTTTTCATTTGAATTCTTGATCTGCTGCTCAAGATCCTTTTTTTCTCGAATTAACGCCTCATAATCTTTGATGATCTGATCAAGAAAATCGTTGACTTCATCTTCATCGTAGCCGCGAAATCCTCGTGAAAACGATTTATTATGAATATCCAGGGGTGTCAGTGGCATCCCGGTCACCTCCATATCAATTTACAAAACCAGTAATTTATTTAAGTTTACCATATTGTATACGGATTTTGTTCTTTTTTGTCAACCCGTCGCATGATATTATTTTGCTGCGGCCAAATCCACGCAAAGACAGACAGTCACCTGCATGGACATCAAAATCACGCTTGTCCACAATCTCCCAGTTCACTTTTGCCCGTTCATGCGCTATGGCTTCCGATGCTTTTGCTCTCGGAAGACGATAGATTTCCGAAAGCACGGTATCAAGACGAAGTGAAGACACGGTACCTTCAAATTCCTGCCATTTATTCTCACTGTGCAGTAAATCTTCACTTTTAATCGAGATGCAGGATACACGCATTTTGCCAACGGAAGTCAGATTCAGCGCGAAATAAGAGGCCAGCTCCTGCGTACAGATAAACTGGACTTTTCCGCTTTCAAGCAGTAAATCACCGATTTTATCTCGTGAAACACCCATCCCCGTCAGTGAACCGAGCAATTCCGGATGCGTGATCGATCCGAATCTGTCCGGATAGTGAACTTCAAGATACGCGAGCCGAAATAATTCGCCTTGTTCCTCGATATAAGGTGGCAGGAGCAGGGCACGCTTACGTTCTGCGTGTTCATAACCGCCACAAAGGGAAAGGCGGATTCCATCTTCGCCGCCGATCAGCGATGTCAGAATCCTCTGCTGTCTCGGGTCAAGAAAATCGGTCAGCCTGGGCGTATACCGTTCAATGACCCGCTCTTTCATGTCTAAAATGTGATCAATGAAAACACGTTCTTCAGGTCTGAAATGTTCATAGACAGTCATGGCATCCACTCAGGCAAAAAGATAAGCTAAATAATAAACGCCGCGTGTCGCAAGGCGCAGCACAAAAAATGCAATGATCGGCGAAATATCAATAACACCGCCAATTGGAGGAATAATCCTTCGGAAAGGAGAAAGGAACGGTTCACATACATTGGCAAAAAGACGCCCGATTGACGACTCTTGTATGCTCGGCACCCATGACATTAAAATATAAATAATTAAAATCCATGAATAAATACTGATGATCTGTGCTAGAAAAGAAGCTATGATCACTCTGTTCACCTCAGCTCAATTAGTCTTCCGGCCAGTTGCTGATCATACCGGATATATCTACCTGTTCGGGTGCAAAGAGAAACGTATTTTTCCCGATTTTACGGATTTGTGCATTCAATGCAAATGCTGTTCCACCCATAAAATCAAGAATTCTCTGTCCCTGTTCTTTGCTTGTCCCCTGAAGGCTGCAAATAATAGTCTGCTTATTCTTTAAGGATCCGACGATGTCTTCAACCTCTTCAAAACGTTTCGGTTCGACAAGCACCACCTTGTTCTGCTGATGTACCTTTTGAATGGCAACCAGCCTCCCGTTTTTTTCCATCTTTCGTTGTTCTTTTTCTAAATGGCTGTGTGCTTCACCATGAGGGGCAGCATCCTGCACCTCCGAGCTTTCCACGGTCTCTTCAAGATCAAAAAAACGTCTGAATGTTCCCTTAAGACCCACGGTGTCCTACCCCTTTCTTTCATCGCCGACCAGTGACGTGCCAATCCTGATATACGTCGCACCCTCTTCGACGGCAAGTTCATAGTCGTGAGACATCCCCATTGAAAGCTCTGTGCAGGGCGCATAGTCAAGATGAAGGTCGCGGATTTTGTCGCGCAGTACTCTCAGGCGCCGGAATATGCTGCGGATCAGATCCCTGTCTTCCGTGTTCGGTGCCATAGTCATCAGACCGACAATGCGGAGATGTTCAAATTCAGCCAAAGCATCAATGAAAGGCACAAGCTGATCCTCAGAAATTCCGTGTTTGGATTCTTCACCGGAAATATTCATTTCGACAAAACAATTCAATGTTCCTTTTTTAATTCGTTTATTCAGTTCATTAGCCAGTTTCAAGCGGTCAAGCGCATGAAAGTAGTCCATTTTGCCAACGACATCTTTGACTTTCCGCGTCTGCAGTGTACCAATCAAATGCCAGGTGACACGCTTGTCTTTGATGAATGCGCGTTTCTCAAGCAAACCTTCTTTTCGGTTCTCTGCAAGATGAAAGATGCCGCTCTCAACAGCTTCCTGTGCACGTTCGTTTGAAACATATTTCGTTACAGCAATCAGCGTAACGTCCGATGGGCTTCTGCCAGAACGCTCGCAGGCGTTTTCGATGACCGATCTGATATGGCTTAGATTCTCCGCGACTCTCACGACTCACTGTCTCCTTTTTTTCATTCCGATATACCCCATCATCCGTCCTGTTCTTCCATGATCGCGCCGATGGGAGAAAAATAACTCCGGATGTGCGAATGTGCTGTATCCGGACACCCTGATCTGCTGTTCAGGTACACCTGCCTCAATGAGAACGCTTCGATTCACCGCCTTCAAGTCGAGCAGGTAATGGCCGTTGACGGTTTCTCTGACAGCATTAGTCCAGCATTCACGCCCCAGTTTTTGAACCTGGTCAATGATCTGCTGATCAACCTCATAAACATCTGCCCCAATTGAAGGACCGATCACCACCTCAAGTGATTGAGGCGGAAAATGAAGATCACTGCACATTCGCCGAACCATGTGTCCGGCACCCCCAGCAACCGTACCGCGCCACCCGGCATGCATGATACCTATTGCATCAGGATTGCGTGTTCCATAATATATTGGGACACAATCCGCAAAACAAAGTGCCAACAAAAGGTCAGGTTCAGTGGTAAACAGCCCATCGACGCCAGGAACTGCGGATTCAAGCGAACGCGCACCTGCTCCTGCCATTTCTGCATCTACACGGGCAATGCGGTTTCCGTGTACTTGCTCTGCACAAACCCACCTGTCCAGAGAGAAGTCAAGTGCTTTTCCGATTAGTTGCCGGTTAGTGCACACATCATCAACAGAATCGCCTACATGGAGCCCTAAATTCATCGATGCATAACATCCTGCACTGACTCCTCCGATTCGAAGTGTCATGCCTGCACAAAATGTGTGGATACTGCTCGCTTTCATCTGCAATGACAATAAGGAGTTACTGTTTTTGACAAAGGGTTCCTCCTCCACCTTTTCCCTTCCTTTCGTCTATGCCACAACTATATTTCTGTTTTTATTTTACCATAATCAGCATGAAAACTCTTTATTTGTTTCATTCATCGCGCTGAATCGCCGAATCATGTCCCTTATAGAAGCGCACAAGAATGACATCAGCACCGATTCTCACGATGTTGCTCCATGGCACGATAATATCCTCATCTCTCCCAAACAGACCCATGATTTTTCCCGATCCCGGAATAACGAGATTCTCAATTTTGCCTGAAGACAGATTTACATCAAGATCGCCGATATGACCAAGCCGTTTGCCGTTCTCTACATTGACCACTTCTTTTGTCTGAAAGTCAGATATTCTGGGCATCATTACTCCTCCTTTTTGCTATCCTAAATATATGGATAAATACATGCATTGAGAAGTAAAAAATGATGGATTCATTGCCTAGGAAATAGTCATTGATTTGTGCATACAAAAAAATCTGACCGTATCAGCAACAGTCAGGTTTAGTAGAGCGCTGTTAATGGTTTTGTGCGGAGCTATCGCCTCAATCTCTTAACATAAAGTTACTGCAGAATCAAGGACCAATCTCCTGGTTCATTTCTTTGATCGCCATTTTTTCAAGTCTTGATACTTGTGCCTGGGAAATACCGATTTCTTCGGCAACTTCCATCTGCGTCTTCCCATAAAAAAAACGCATGGCAACAATTCTCTTCTCTCGATCATGGAGCTTATTCATTGCTTCTTTTAAAGCGATGTTATCTACCCAATCCCGATCCTTATGCTTATCATCGCTGATCTGATCCATAATGAAAATAGGATCGCCGCCATCGCTGTAGATCGGTTCAAACAGCGACACCGGATCCTGTATCGCATCCATTGCAAAAACAACGTCTTCCACCGGCAAATCCAGCATTTTGGCAAGCTCTGCTGTTGTTGGCTCCGTAGAATGCTTTGCCAGGTAACGCTCCTTTGCCTGAAGTGCTTTGTAAGCCATATCTCGCAACGACCGCGAAACGCGGATTGGATTGTTGTCTCTTAAGTATCTGCGGATCTCGCCGATAATCATAGGAACGGCATATGTCGAGAAACGGACATTCTGACCCAGGTCAAAATTGTCAATTGATTTCATTAAGCCGATGCAGCCAACCTGAAACAGGTCATCGCTTGATTCTCCACGGTGATTGAATCGTTGAATCACGCTCAGAACAAGCCGGAGATTCCCGTTCACTAATTTTTCTCTTGCCTCACGCTTGCCTGACTGAAGCTCTGCAAAAAGCTTCCTCATTTCTGCATTCGTCAGAACTGGAAGCTTTGAAGTGTCCACTCCGCAGATTTCCACTTTGTGCCGTGCCATAGAAGCTAACCCCCCATTGTCAAAAAACTGGCGTTAGCGGGCTGATGAACGCCATTCGCTGAATCGAAAGTTTCGCAAATGACCTCAACCTCTGCTATATGGTCAAGTATTTCCGCAGAGAGCCATTTTATGCACGGCAAAATCGGGTAAAAAGGCAACCACCTTTACTACGCCATTTTGCTGAATTCCTTTTTCAATCGTTTAATAATTCTTTTTTCAAGTCGTGAAATATAGGACTGAGAAATGCCCAGTTCATCTGCAACATCTTTTTGTGTTTTTTCTTTGCCGCCTGATAACCCGAATCGAAGCGTCATAATTTCCTTTTCACGATCATTCAGCATAAGCATTGCCTTTTTTAAAAGTGTTCGCTCCACTTTGCGTTCCATGTTTTTCGTTGTGACATCGTTGTCCGTACCGAGCACATCGGATAAAAGAAGTTCATTCCCGTCCCAATCTACATTCAGCGGTTCATCGAGGGAAACTTCCGATCGTGTCCTGCTGTTTCTGCGCAAATACATCAGAATTTCATTTTCGATGCATCGAGAAGCATAAGTGGCCAGTTTAATCTTTTTTTCCGGATTAAATGTATTAACTGCCTTGATTAAGCCAATGGTGCCGATGCTGATCAGATCCTCAATGTTGATTCGTGTATTGTCAAATTTGCGTGCAATATAAACGACCAGGCGAAGATTGCGCTCGATCAGCGTTGCCCGTACCTTTGGATCCCCTGAAGGAAGTTTTCTCATTAATTCAGCTTCCTCTTCTTTTGACAAGGGAGAGGGGAGCCCATCGCTTCCACCGATATAATAAATTTCCTTCGGTTTAATTCCCAGCTTGACAAGTAAACGACGCCACAGAATTAAAAAAATCTTTTTCATCATAAGAACCTCCCGGTAAAATTTAGGTCATGAAGCGGACTTGATCTCTTTTCCCTGAAGCAGCAGATCGGGATTCAGAATACAGTTAAAGTCACCTGCAGAACTCAGTGAGTGACTGACAAATATAACGAACACCTTCGTACATGCCAATTGTTTTCCGTGAATTTGGATAAGCACCTGATCCGCGCGTGCAGCCAGCGCCAATTGATTGGATCCGTCAACTCCCCGATAAGGAATCCAGGCCAGCCGGTTGCGCCACTCTTCAGGAAGATGATCCAGATCCTGCACGGAAGGAAGCACGTCCCCTTTTTGAAAGAGCGCATCAGGCACCACATCTCCGCAAATACACTTCTCAAGAAACATAACAGGTGCATGTGTAATGGGATCCGTAAGTTTATTTCCAGAGTCAATCATCGCTTTTGAATTGAAACAATGATCAAAAAACTGGATCGTTACATGTGTGATCGTTGTGTGGTTCCATTTTCTAATTGCCGTTTGGTCGATCCTTTTTTTTGAAAAGAACCAAAGAACAGGAAAGCCAAGGCATACTGTGATCCAGCTAATCGGATCGCCATAAGTCATAGTGTTTAAAAAACGGCTGCCCGCATAAAATGAAGCATCCTGGAAAAAATAATGAATGGCAAAAAGACCGCCACCAATCGCGAATGCAACAAAATAAAAGGCCGCTATATTTTGGAGAAATACAGATGGACGGCGGAATCCGAAAACAATCAGAATGATGAGCACCGAATAAGCAAATTTCCCAAGCGGATCATCAACAATAAAGGCGGCCGGTGTAAAGAGCAGCAATATAATTGCCGAAGCAGTCAATGCACCGAGCCAGAAACGCAGCCAGGTCGTTTCCCTTTTGAGCATAAGCGCTGTCAGTTTCAGAAGACAGGCATCGATCAGAAGATTCAGAACCCAGACAGCATCCAGATAGACAACCAACCTTCCACCTTCTTTGCATGTTTAGGATTAGTATACGGGCCTTACCTGCGAAAGTCTGTCATTCTGTGGAACGAATTTTACACTTATTTTGGCTGCTTTTGTCGTAAACAGATGGAGTATGAATCAGAAGAGAGATAGAAGTTTTATTGCATTAGAAAGACTGGGCTAGGCCTAATCTTCTGGCGTCTGGCGCTTTCGTATCCAGCTAAAATCTTATACTTTCTTATCGTATGAGAAAGCTTAGCTTTTCCGGATCACTGGCGAAGGCAAAAACACCGTCACACTTATACGATAATCCGCTGAATTTCAAACCTTCTTAGAGTAAAATAAAAAGCCCGTACCAGGGAATGGAGCTTCCCTGCTGCGAGCCTGAGTTGCGTTTTAATTTTAAAGGAGAAAATAAACTCATTTTCAATTATTCATTTCTTCTGCGTCGATTTCGAAGAAATGTTGGGATATCAAGTGTTTCCTCATCATCAACAATACTGTGCGCGCGGTGCGGGTGCTGCACGGTACTTGCAGCTTCTTCACGATGATGATCACGACGGATCGGAGGTTGCTGCATTCCTTCAGTATTCTGTTTTTTGCGAAGGAAGATGGCCTGCTCTGACTTTGGTGCGTCTTCCATCCGATCATGTTCATCAAAGCCGGTTGCAATAACCGTAACTACAATTTCATCATCCAGTTCTTCCCGAATCACTGAACCAAAAATCATATTCACGTCTTCATCCGCAGCAGTGGCCACAATATCAGCCGCCTCGTTCACTTCGTACAGGCTCAGATTCGTACCGCCGGTTATATTCATCAGCACACCTTTGGCACCATCTATTGATTTTTCAAGCAACGGGCTTGAAATTGCCTTCTTTGCCGCTTCGGCAGCACGATTCTCGCCTGAGGCAATGCCGATCGCCATCAGGGCTGAACCGCCTTCCGTCATGATTGTTTTTACATCCGCAAAATCGAGGTTGATTAATCCAGGTACTGAAATGAGATCAGAAATGCCCTGTACACCTTGACGCAGCACATTATCCGCTTCTCTGAACGCGTCCAGCATCGGCGTGTTTTTATCCACAATTTCCAGCAGCCGGTCATTTGGAATAACAATCAGGGTATCCACTTTTTCTTTAAGATTTGCAATTCCGCTCTGCGCCTGCTTTGCACGTTTTCTGCCCTCAAAAGTGAACGGACGCGTGACAACACCAACAGTTAGCGCACCGACTTCCTTAGCGACCTCAGCAATGACAGGTGCCGCACCGGTACCTGTTCCGCCACCCATCCCGGCAGTAACAAAAACCATGTCAGCACCTTTCAGTACCTCTTCAACCTGATCATGGCTTTCTTCCGCAGCCTTCTTTCCAATCTCCGGATTGGCGCCCGCACCTAAACCACGCGTCAGCTTTTCGCCCAGCTGCAGTTTTACGTCCGCCTTCGAAAGCTTCAATGCCTGAGCATCCGTATTCGCACAAACAAACTCAACACCCTGGATACCGCTTTCGATCATTCGGTTTACCGCATTGTTCCCGCCGCCGCCAACGCCAATGACTTTTATTTTGGCAAGATGCTCCATATCCGTATCGTGATCATACATTGTTCATTTCCTCCCATTCAATCATTCCGCGCCCGATCAGTCAAAGAACAGATTAAACCAATTTTTCACTTTGGTTGTAACACCTTCGCGCACATTCGGGGCCTTTTTTGTTTTCTTCTGTTTTTGCTGTTTCTGTACAGCTTCGTAATGCTCATGTTCAGGGGCAATGGCAGCTGCGATTTCCTTCCCCTGTATTTTCACATTGTGGTACGCAAATTGAATCAAGCCGATGCAGGCCGTATATTTAGGCTCCCGTACACCGATATAATCCGGTGAAGCGATACGTACGCTGGAAGCCAGATGATCAAATGCCAGATCAGCAACACCCGGCATGGCAGTCACACCGCCTGTAAGAACAAAGCCGCCGGGAAAATCATAGATTCCAATGCGCTGAAGCTCATCCCGGATGATTTCAAACATTTCTTCCATACGTGCCTGAATAATTTCGGCTAAATCTACCTGATTTACCGTTTGTTTCTTATCGCTCCCGATTTGAGAAACAGTAAATGAATCTTCATCAGATGCTGCGCCCGCATAGGCAACACCATGTTTCACTTTTGCCTGTTCCGCTTCATCCAATGGAATTTTCTGGATAATGGAGATGTCTTTCGTAATATGGTTTCCGCCAATAGGAAGATCAAAGGTAGATATAAGGGAACCCTGGTCGAAGACAGCGACACTTGTTGAACCACCACCGATATCAATCAAAGTGACCCCCAGATTCTTTTCATCTTCTGAGAGCGCAACCGATCCAACAGCCAACGGCTGCAGACAAACGTCTGAAATCGTTAGGCCCGCTCGTTCAACACAGCGCAAAAGATTATGAAGCAGCGTCTTTGAGGCCGTAATCAGTGTACCCTCCATCTCGAGACGCACACCAATCATACCCCTCGGATCATGAATTTCGTCAACGCCATCAACAATGAACTGTTCCGGAATCACATCGACAATTTCTCTTTCCGGAGGAATTGACATGACTTGCGCAGCATCAATAACCCGTGCAATATCCTCATCGCCAATTTCATGTGTATCGCCTGAAACTGCTACGACACCATGGCAGTTTCTGAGTTGAATGTGGTTTCCGGAAATGCCCACAATCACACTTTTAATGCTGATACCCACCATTCGTTCCGCCTGTTCAACCGCATTTTCAATGGAGCGGACTGTGGCATCAATATCTACGATTGCTCCCTTGCGTATCCCGTATGAAACCGCTTCGCCAACGCCAATAACATTAAGCCTTTCCCCTGCCATCTCGCCGATCACGGTTTTAATGCTGGACGTGCCGATATCCAAACTAACATAAACATCTTCACTGTTCATTTTGTGGCACCCCCTTTTTCTTGAATATCTTTGATGATTTCTCTATCAGGGATGATTGGATCGAGCAAGCGACATATGAATAATTGCAGTACTTTTTATAAGACATTATTTTCAACCCAACACTTTCTCTTTTCCTGTAGTTAAAATTCAGCCTACTGATTGTATTCTACAAGACAGAGCATTTCCCTTTTTAAAAATTCTACTTAGTTCATTATTATATCGGCAAATAATCAGGCAAAATAAATAGTTATATCGACTTATTCGTCAGAAAACCTGAAAAAAGTACCTCTAATACTATTAAGTACTAACTAGTTAATAGTCTACACCAAGTTGAATACTTAGAAAAGATTAAATTGCCTCTCAGACAAGATCCGTGACAGGTGACAATCTACTTACTGATTCGTCTGTGTCTGTAGCCCGGTATCCTTTTTTGTCTCTGCCGGGATAAAATAAGATCCGTTGCTTAAATGAACCGTCCCGTGCGCTCCTTTGGGAAGATTCGCCGCAATTTCGGGATACAACTTTATATTCCGGGCAAAAGTACGTGTACTCGCAATAATTTTATTCCCGTCATTCATATATAAGATCAGATCATCGCCGCTTTCTGATTTTCCTACGTAATGAATATCAGAAATGTTATGTGACAATTGTCTTGAGATTCCTGAAAGGCCTTCCGCTACTGCCTTAAGTGGTGCTGCATCCGAAAAACCAAGAAGGACAGGGGCGTCAACAGGAAGTTTGCTGCCTGGAAGCTTGCTCAGCGTTGCTCCATTTTGAAGGATGGGGTAAAAACTGCCGTTTTTTTCTAAGTAAGCCTTACGCGTATACTCAGTCACGGTGATTTTCACTTTATTCGGAAATGTCCTGTCAATGGCTGCAGAGCGAACAGTAGGCAGCTTTTTAACAGCTTGCTCTGCTGATTTTACACGAATATCCCATACATGTGTTTTATTCGTGATCCCGCTTGCTTTTATGACTTGATCTTCACTGACAATCTGCTCTCCTGAAACACTTATTGAGTGCACCCTGCTTAGTGGTGATTGGAAATAGACAACAATGAGTATCAAAAGGAAAAAAAGTGACGCGTAAAAAGCAAAGCGGCGATTCGCCCTTTGCTTTCTTTCTTTTTTCAGTTGTGGCAGGCGATCCTCCAATGCGACAACTTTTTTCTTATCCATATCACCATTCCTCCCAAGCATCAATTCATCAGCCCATTCCATTCTGTTGTCATCATTCTCTTTTACTCGTCAGGTATATGCGTACCCTCATTTTCCTATTTTATTTTTTTTTTTATAAAACAGCAAACCCTGTTTTCAGTCAAACAGGGGCAAATAAAGATGCATCTTAAATTAAGAGGATTATGAATGTACCTGATTGCTGACATTCAGTAAAATGCCGATAGAAACAAGCATCAGTGTGAGCGATGATCCGCCGTAGCTTAAGAATGGCAGTGTAATCCCGGTGACCGGTATAAGTCCGGTAACAACAGCAATATTAATCATGATTTGTATGGCAATCATACCGGTGATACCAACCGCAAGCAAAGAGCCGAATAGATCCGGTGCTTTAATAGCAATTAAAACACCGCGCCAGAGCAGGAGACAGAAAAGTATAAGCACAAACGATGCCCCGATAAACCCAAGCTCCTCTGAGACAATTGAAAAAATGAAATCCGTTTGCGGTTCAGGAAGATATTGATATTTTTGCCTGCTCTGCCCTAATCCGAAGCCAAGAAGTCCACCTGGACCGATTGCAAGCAGAGATTGCGTGATTTGAAATCCGCTGTCTTTCGGATCCTGCCACGGATTCAAAAAACCGGTGAGACGCTTCAGGCGATACGGTGCGGAAATGATGAGTCCCGCAAAACCGACCGTACCCGCGAATCCCAGCAGCACAAAATGCCTGATCCTCGCACCGGCGATAAAAATCATCAAAACACAGGTCAGCACAAGCACCATGCCCGTTCCAAGGTCTGGTTGAAGCATAATCAATCCGAATGCCAGAATCACCGGCAGAAGAGAGGGCACAAGTCCCTTTCGAAAAAATGGAAGGCGCGACTGATGTTCAGACAAATAGCTGGCCAGAAATAAAATTAAGGCAACCTTAACAAATTCTGACGGCTGTATCGAAAAAGCACCGATGCCAAGCCAGCTTCTTGCCCCGCCCCTGGCAAGTCCAACTCCCGGAATCAGCACAAGAACAAGCAGTCCATAACAGGCAGCAAGTCCAAGATTCGCCCACGAACGCCAGAAATGATAATCAATTCGCATCACAGCGAACATTAAAATGAGACCGACTCCGGCAAATAAAAGCTGTCTCTTGAGAAAATACAATGAATCGCCAAATTCACTGGCTGCTTTGACCGCACTGGCACTGTACACCATCAGTAAACCGATGGCCAGCAGTGCCAATGTAACAACAAGCATGACCAGATCCGGCATGCGGCGATACTTGATCATGAGCAACACTCCGTTCAGATCCGGGACACAGATTGTCGGAAGAATTCATGATCCGGCCCGTCCCATTATCTAAACTTATTCACCTCGGCAATAAAAATGTCACCGCGCTGCTCAAAAGATTTATACTGATCCCAGCTGGCGCACGCGGGAGACAGGAGGATAACGTCGCCAGGCTGTGAAAGCGCAAATGCCTCAGGTACGGCAGCTTCAACGTTTTCGACCTCTTTAATGACAGGAACAGTGGCCTTTCTGCATGCATCAAGCAATTTCTTCTTCGTTTCGCCGAATAAAAGCACGGCTTTAATCGGCGCTTTTTTCAATTCAGGAATTAATGCATCAAACGAGTTACCCCGGTCAAGGCCTCCTGCAAGAAGTACAATTTCTTTATTTGGAAAAGCATGAAGCGCTTTAGTCGTCGCAATGATATTCGTTGCTTTGGAATCGTTGTAAATCGTTCGTCCCTGCACGATATCCACGTATTCCAGGCGATGGCGTGCTCCTTTAAAAGATTGCAGCACATTTGCCATATCCTTTGGTGAAACGCCGCATACACCAGCAGCAGCCACCGCAGCGAGCGCATTGATCAGATTATGCTCGCCCGGTATGCCCATTTCACCAACAGGCATGATCCGATTTTCTTTGAAGAAAATAAAGCCACCAGAAACATAAGCGCCACTCGTTTCTTTTTTGTTCAATGAAAAAGGCACTTTTTTCGCCTGTGATCTTTCTGCTATATATGAAACCACGCGGGTGCTGTCGGCATTATAGACCAGATAATCGTCTTTCGTCTGATTGGCGGTAATTCGTGCCTTGGCACTGGCATAATTCTCTACAGTACCATGGTAGTCCAGATGGTGGTCAAAAATATTTAATACAACGGCGACATGAGGGTGGAAGCTGCGTGTGCCCATGAGCTGAAAGCTTGAAAGTTCAGCAACAATTGCGTTACGCACGGTTGCTTTCTGCACAATCGCAGTGAGCGCGGTTCCGATGTTGCCTGCAACAATCGGTTCAAAAGACGAGTGCTTCATCATTTCGCCGATCAGCATGGTTGTCGTTGTCTTCCCATTGGAACCGGTAATCCCGATCATCGGGGCATCCGACAGAAGTCCCGCAATTTCCACTTCCGTCACAACGGGTATCTCTTGCTCAAGAGCCTTTTTCACCATCGGATTGGTATAGGGAATACCCGGATTTTTGATTAAAAGCGACACATCTTCCAGCAGCTCCAAGGGGTGGCCGCCACCAACAATCTGAACACCATCCCGCCTCAATTCTTTGGCGTGTTCATCCGTACTTAAATCGTTTCGATCATTGACGGTCACATCCGCTCCTAAACTTTTCATCAGTTTTGATGCCGCGTAGCCGCTCTTTCCTAATCCGAGCACAAGTACTTTCTTATTCTCGTACGTATTCAGCGTTTTCAACTGGCCATCCCTACTTTCAAATAGATTCCGATCAACGCAAGCATTAGCCCGACAAGCCAAAAGACTGTAACAACTTTCCATTCGGACCATCCGGACAGTTCAAAATGATGATGAATCGGACTCATTTTAAATATACGGCGTCCCGTAGATTTAAACGAGATGACCTGTATAATAACTGAAAGCGTCTCAATGGCAAAGACGCCCCCGATTACAGCAAGAAGAAGCTCTGTGTTGGTTAAAATGGCCATGCCGGCAAGCGCGCCGCCCAGTGCCAGTGAACCGGTGTCACCCATGAAGACGCGTGCGGGATGTGCATTAAAAATTAAAAATCCGAGCAATGCACCAAGCAGGGTCGTTGCAAAAACAGCCACACCAAGATTCATTGAAAACCAGGCAATAATTGCGTATGCGCCAAAAGCAATGACCGAGAGGCCAGTCAGGAGCCCATCCATGCCATCAGTCAGGTTAGTCGCGTTTGGCACGCCAATGAGCAGAAAAAGAACAAGCAGCGGGTAGAACCATTGAAGATTAATCATGAAATGAGTGCCCGGAAATGACAAGTATGTGGAATAATCATAACGGGTCATAATAAACCAGAAGGCAAGAGCAATAACAATCTGTGCGGCCATTTTCTGTTTTGACGTCAGTCCCATATTGCGTTTCATTGTGATTTTAATAAAATCATCAAGCAGACCGATAAATCCGAATCCGAATGTCACAAAAAGAAGCATGTACGTATCCTGTGTTGTCATGTGATACTTCAATCCCATGACAAGAATACCGGCCAAAAGTCCAACAAGAAAAATCAAACCACCCATCGTCGGTGTACCGTTTTTTTTCTGATGGCTTTTTGGGCCTTCTTCACGAATATATTGTCCAAAGTGCAATCGATGCAAAAGCGGGATAAAAAAAGGTGCAAAAACAAGTGTCACAAGAAAAGAAATAGCTAAACCAAATAATAAAGTCAGTGTCATGAATCCTTTCGCTCCTTTACATGCACGGTTCCTCTTCACAATTAACGAAATATACTTTTAACTGTATCTACGGTTATGCCCGGAATTTATCTGATAATTCTTCAAGCGCGAGCAGACGGGAGGCTTTAAAAAGCATGATTGTCTTCTCATCCAGCAGTGAATCAAGGTAAGTGACTGCTTCCTCTTTCGTCGCATAGGTATGCACTTCAAGTTCGGATTCTGAGTGTCGTTTACGCAGTCCTTCTGCAATCCAGGCGCCTTTGCTGCCAATGGTGACCACATGAGTCAGCGGTTTCGTCAGAACATCGGCAACACTTTCATGCAGCGCCATTTCATTTTCACCCAGCTCATACATGTCGCCAAGAACGGCTACCCTTCGCTCAAAACCCGGCAGCGCCTTCAAAGTTTCCACTGAAGCCTTCATAGAGGTAGGATTCGCATTGTAGCAATCGTTAATTAAAACGGATCCTCTCATCCCTGCCACTTTTTCAAATCGCATTTTGGTCAGCCTGAGGCGTTCCAGACCATGACGAATCATTTCCATGTCTGCACCAAGAAGACGGGCAACCGCGAAACTATAAACAGCGTTTTTAACGTTATGTTTACCAAGTACCGGCACAGAAAACCGCTCCTGCTTTCCGTTCAAAGAGAAGGATGCTCCGTCTACGGACTCATTGGCCTCCGTTATCTGCCATTCATTCTGCATGCCATATCCGCAACGGACAATTTGGAATGCGTGCGAATGAATATTAGCCAGAAGTGGTTCATCTCCATCAATAATCAGGGTCCCTTTTTTCCTCAGTCCTTTGACAATTTCGAGCTTGGCTTTTGCAATTCCTTCCCGACTTCCCAAATACTCAATATGCGATTCGCCGATATTAGTAATGACAGCAATTTTCGGTTTCGCCAGCTGGCTGAGAAAAGTCAGTTCTCCAAAGTGGTTCATGCCCATCTCCAGAACAAGTATTTGCGTGTCTTCGGGCATAGATAATATGGTCAATGGAACGCCGATGTGATTATTTAAATTGCCCTGTGTTTTGTACACCTTGAATGTCTGTGAGAGAATGCTGTGGATCATGTCCTTAGTTGTTGTCTTACCGTTCGAACCCGTAACCGCAATAATTTTCGGATTCACTTGATTCAGGTAACTCTTGGCCATACTTTGCAACGCAACAAGTGTATCACGGACAAAAAAAACAGGGAAACCCTCGGGAACATTTTCAGGAAGCGGTTCTCTCTCCATCCAGACTGCAGCAACCGCCCCATTCTGAATCGCCTGTTCTAAAAATTGATGACCGTTAAAACGTTCACCCTTTAACGGGACAAAAAGACCATTTTCTACCATGTTGCGGCTGTCTGTCATAACCGTTAATCGCTGTTCATGGCTCAGGGCTCCAATCGACTGAATCGCCTGGCCCCTGACTATATCTATTCCAATACTCATCCGTTACGCTCCCTTAAATATGAACTTTATCTTTCCGATTTACTCTCGTTCGAGAATCGCTGCACGTGCTTCTTCACGATCATCAAAATGATACTTTGTCGTGCCGATGATCTGGTAATCCTCATGTCCTTTTCCCGCAATCAGAATAATATCTCCCGATTCAGCGCTCTCAACTGCATACTTAATCGCGTCACGTCGATTGATGATCTTTTTGTACGTACTTCCCTGAATTCCAGCTTCCATTTCCTCCAGAATTGCGGCTGGATCTTCCGTACGCGGATTGTCCGACGTCAGTACGGCAAGGTCACTTTTGTTCACCGCAATACGCGCCATAATTGGTCTTTTGCCGCGCTCCCGGTCACCACCGCAGCCAACGACAGCGATAATACGTTTCTGCGCAAATTCGCGAATCGTATCCAGCGCGTTTTCAAGACTGTCAGGCGTATGTGAATAATCAACAATGACAGTGAAATCCTGACCTGCATCGACAGGTTCAAATCGGCCGGAAACGCCCTTAATTCGCTCCACCGCATGAATCATTCCAGCAAGATCCAAACCCTGAATCGAGCAGGCTGCCAGCGCTGCCAGTACATTATACACACTGAATTTACCAATCAGTTTCATCGACACGGAGTAAGAGCGACTTCCCGTCTCCAGAATGAAGTCAGTGCCTGCCGGCCTGATTTGAATAGATTTCGCACGGAAGTCCGCACCTTTGTCAATGCCATACGTCATGACTTGCGCGGCTGTCATATGCCGGTACACTTCAGAAGCCGGATCGTCTGCATTCAGAACGGCCACCTTCTTCCCGGATCCATAACTGTTTCCAAGCTGAGAGAACAGCAGACTCTTTGCATACATGTAATCTTTCATTGTCCCATGAAGATCCAAATGATCTTCCGTAAGATTTGTAAATATACCGACATTGAAATCACAGCCATGCACTCTGCCATCGTAAAGCGCATTTGACGAAGTCTCCATCACCACTGAAACCGCACCCTGCGCCTTCATTTTTGCAAGATTTTTATGAATCAGATGTACTTCGGGTGTCGTGTTCTCCACAGGGAGCCACTCATCCTTGTAACGGATGCCCATTGTTCCAATCAAACCGGTATTCATTCCTGCAGCTTCCTGAATGGACTGAATGAGATAAGTAATTGTTGTCTTGCCATTCGTTCCTGTAACACCAATCATATGAAGATCGCGGCTCGGATGTCCATAAAATTGATCGGAAATCATCGCCAGCGCCTTATGAGTATCATTAACGTAGATAACCGGAATGGACACATCTACCGGATCCTGTGCAATCATAGCGACAGCACCATTTTTCTCAGCTTGAGCAGCAAAAAGGTGTCCATCAACATGATGTCCTTTGATGCAAAAAAACAAAGTTCCCGGCTTTACGAGTCTTGAATCAATAACCAAATCATTTATTTCCGGATTTCCAGTTCTTTCCTGGCGGAAAAAAGCAAGTGCCTTAAGGCAATCCGCAAATTTCATTAATTGACACGTCCCTCATCAGATTGATTTCAACCGCACCTCAATGGATCACGCGGCTTGGACAGGGAAAGGTCCGGGTTACTTCTTTCAATGCCCGGATCTTCTCTGAATCGTTTATGTATGCACAGGAGCCGGCATCTGGAACACCGGCTCCCCTGCGTCCATTGCTTATTTTAATCGTCTGCTTTCTTTTTGTCACCTAAGTATATCATTATTGTTGAACCTTGTTTGACCTTAATTCCAGGTTTCGGTGACTGCATTGTAACCACATCGCCTTTTCCTTCTGTCTTCAATTTTAAGTCAAACAGTGCCTGGCGCAGATCATTTTTGTCCATACCGACAAGATTTGGAATTTTAATCAACGGCTGATCGGGCCAGCGCAATTTCTTTTCCAGTCCTCCCGTCTGTTTCTTTATGCCCATAGCACTTAGACTGTCACCAATAATGCGCCCGGCAATGGGTGCGGAAACAGTACCACCGAACTGAACGGTTCCTTTTGGATTGTCAATAGCAACATAGACCACAATTTTAGGATTATTTGCCGGTGCAAACCCCATAAAAGAAACGATATAATTGTTGCTCATATACTTTCCTGTCTTAGGATCGACTTTTTGCGCTGTGCCGGTTTTCCCGCCAATTCGATAGCCCTGAACATAAGCATTGCGTCCCGTGCCTTGCGCAACAACACTTTCGAGTGTATCACGTACTTCTTTGGATGTTTGCCCGGAAATGACACGTCGTTTCATTACGGGTTCCATTCGGCTGATTGTTTTCCCCGTATCAGAATCGACCCATGCTTTGGCAAGCTGAGGTTGATAAAGATAACCGCCATTCACCGCGGCAGAAACTGCAGCAATCTGCTGAATCGGTGTTACAGAAACTCCTTGTCCAAACGCGGTTGTTGCTGTTTCAAGCGGCCCGATTTTATCCGCGTCAAACAAGATTCCCCTGGCTTCTCCCTGCAAGTCAATGCCAGTTTTCTCGCCAAATCCAAATTTGTGAATATAGGAAAACAGTTTGTCTTTGCCGAGACGTTCGCCGAGTGCGACAAAGCCTGGGTTGCATGAATTCTGAACAACTTCGAGAAAGCTTTCGGATCCGTGCCCGCCCTTTTTCCAGCAGTGCAGTGTCGTTCCTGCAACTTCAATGCCGCCCGGATCGTAGAAACGATCCTTTTTCAGGTCGACAGCCTTCTCCTGAAGAGCCGCTGCGAGCGTAATGACCTTAAATGTAGACCCCGGTTCATAGGTTTTCCAAATTGGCAGGTTATGATCATAGACCTCCGGTTTGACTTTCTTATAATTCTCCGGATTATAATCGGGTTTTGATGACATTCCGAGAATTGCTCCTGTATTCGGATCCATAGCAATTGCCATCGCACTGTCGGGATGATATTGGGCAGTCGCATTATTTAACTCGCGCTCGATGATTGACTGTACACGTGAATCAATCGTCAGCATCAGGCTGGATCCACTGGTTGGAGGGACGTACGTGTCTTTAAGATCCGACATTCGGTTACCGTTGACATCGGAAAAGAAGGCTACATGGCCATCTTCTCCTTCTAATCCCTCATTGTAATACGATTCAAGGCCTGTTAATCCTTGATTGTCAATACCGGCAAAACCCAGAACATGGGCGAGGTAGTTTCCCTTCGGATAATCGCGTTTAAAATCTTCTGCAACAAATACACCGGGAATGCCTAAAGACTTTACCTGTGCCGCTTTCTCATTCGAAATTTTTCTCCCTTCCGGTGTGATACGGACAATAGATTCTTTCTTTGTTATTTTTTCATAGGCCTTTTTTTCGCTCATATTAAGTGCAGCCGCCAGTTCTTTAGCTGCTTTCTTCTTGTCCTTTACCTGTCTCGGTACAACAAGTACAGATGGACTGCTTACATTCGTCGCCAGTATTTTCCCACGACTGTCTAAAATGCGCCCGCGTTCAGCTTCATAAGGAATCTCTCTGCTCCAGGAATGAAGCGCATAATTCATCAGCCAACTGTTTTTAAAGATCTGCAAATAGGCTAATCGGACAATAAATAATGCGAAAACTATCATTCCAACGGACAAAAAAAACAGCAATCGTTTTTTTACAGTCACTTTCGAAACGCGCAAAATAAGCCCCTCCCATCTTTCCTTGTCCTACCCATATGTGCAAGAAAGAAAAAATAGAACGAGCTTATTTTATTTGCCTGGCTCTGTAAAACTTTTCTGACCTGTGAAAAACGGCTATTTAAAGCAATCATGGCTTATTGATTGTTATTATCTGAATCAGACTGCGTTTTCTCGTTTTCCATCGTAATGGTCAAGCGACTTCCCGGCTTTATCTCCGAACCCTTGGCAATGCTTTGATCTGAGACAAACCCCTCACCCTTAATACTCAGTTTCAGTTGTTCCATATCCGCCAATTTCATGACATCAGCCAGTGTCCAGCCGGTTACGTCCGGCATTTTCTTTGATCCGTTGGCTGATAAGATCACTCTGTTTCCTGCAAAAAGCTTTTCACCAGGATAGGGGCGTTGTTTTTGCACAATTCCCGATCCAAGAATGACGGGATTAATTCCTTTATTTTTCAACGCTTGTTCCGTCTGAGCGCTCTCTGTTCCGGTGTAATCTTCAACAGTCAGAGAAGGGAGCTCATGTTGATCTGCTGATGCTGTTTCTTTTTTCGATACTTGAAGATATTGAAGCGCACTGGTCATCACCGGGCGCACGATCTTGGTCACAGGTTCAGGCCCAAGCTCGGTTGTCTTCAATTCCGGCTGCTTCACTGCGACATAGACAATCAGCCTCGGATTTTTTTGCGGCGCCATACCAAGAAACGAGTAAACATAATTGTTTTTTCCAATCAAGTATTGGCCATTTGATGAAATCTGAGCAGTCCCTGTTTTACCGATGACATCATAGCCCGGAAGATCATAGGAAAGACCCGTTGCTCCCGATCCATTCACGACTTTTTTATCAGTAACCACTTTGCGCATCAATGCGCGCGTTTGTTCAGCCGCCGATGCAGAAATCGGTTGTCCGGCAACCACCGGATGATGTTTAAGAATGACCTTGTCCGTTTTCGGATCAACTACCTTGTCAACGATATAGGGGCGCATCATTTTTCCATTATTCCCTATGGCTGTGGCGGCCTGAACAATTTGAATGGCAGTAAAAGCAGATGCCTGACCAAATGAGGCCTCCAATTTATCAAGTTTCCATTGCCAGTTCACAATTCCGGGACGTTCACCGGGAAGATCAATGCCTGTCTTCTGCATAAAACCAAATTTTCGCAAATAGTCGCGAAGCTTGTCTGCACCAAGATATTTATCCGTCAAGACAGACATGCCGACATTTGATGACAATTCAAAACCCTGGTCAAAGGTAATTGTCCCCCATCCCTGGCGTCTCCAGTCATGGATCGTGCCTCCGCTCGTTCTGTATTCTCCTGATTGATAGGTTGCTGATCCATTGTAAACCCCCGCATCTATTGCAGAAGCCACAGTAAAGGCCTTCATGACCGATCCGGGTTCGTACGGTTCCGAAATGGCCGCATTACTGAATTTTTTAATATCACGTTGATTAGGATTAAAATCCGGTCTGGAAGACATCGCAAGAATTTTACCGGTCTTTGGGTCTGCGACAATCCCAATCATGCTTTCAGGCTTGTACTCCTCTTTAACACGAGACATCGCCTGATCCAGAACAGTCTGAATGCTTGTGTTCAAGGTTAGATATACATTTTTCCCCGGTTTTGATTTCTGTATTTCCTGTTTCTCATCCGGAATGGGAACATTTGACAGACTGCGGTAGTAACGAACCGTTCCGTCTTTTTCGGTCAAATATTGATCCAGAGATTGCTCAATGCCAAAAACACCTTTCTGCTGGCTGTTTTCCGGATTAGATTGTGTAAACCCGAGCGTGTAGGCCGCACTTGTCTGTTCCGGATAATAGCGTTTTGATTCGGTCAGATAACCAATTCCAGGCAGATGCAGTTTATCGATCTGCTTCTTTTTGGCATAAGTAAGCATTTTCCCTTTCGAACCAAACTCAACTTGATAGGCATTACGATTCAGGATTCTCAGAAGTTCCGATTCTTTCATATCTAAAATCGGAGCCAGCGCCTGAGCCGTCTTTTTCTTGTCTTTGACGTAATGATCACTTTTCGGACTGAGAATTGCGTAAAGTGTATACGCAGGAACATCTTCAGCTAAAATACGCCCATTAGCCGAATAGATTGTTCCACGCTTTTCATCCACAATTTTATACTGTGACCATTGTTTCTTACCGACTTCCAGTAAATTATGGTGATCAATTTCTTTTCCCTGTGCTATGTAAACAAATCGGCCGATAATGATTAAAAAAATCAGCATAAAAAACCCGCCGACTAAGCCTGCCCAGAAATTGATTAATCTTCTTTTTCGCTGGAACATGGGATAAACCACCTTATGGGAGTATCTTGATGTTCTCAATATCTAATTTCAGGCCCAGTTCCTTTTCTGCAAAACGAACGATTCGATCCGGAGAGCTCAGACGATCAGCGTCTGCCTTCAGCTGCTGCGTCACTTTTGACTGATCCTCTATCTGTGATTGAAGTGAGGTTAATTCTTGAGAAGCAAAGTACAGTTTTGCCTGATTGGCGACGACACAGAGAGCAAGTGCAAAAAGAACTGTTCCTGCCAAAATCCAGAGGCATTTCTCTCCTTTTGTGACTCGGCGGGTAATAACAATTTGCTCTTTTCTCGGTACCTGCTGCACATACTCCTGTCTCTGTACTTGAAAAGCTTGCTGGCTCTGACTCATTGCTCCTCATCCTCCTTAATTTCCCTGATTTTTTCCACAATTCTCAGTTTTGCCGAACGTGCACGATTGTTAACCTTGATTTCTTCGTCAGAAGGTACAATCGGTTTCCTTCCAATTTTCTTAAGTACAGGTGAAAAAGAATCTGGTATTACCGGTAATCCCGGCGGCAACTCTGGCATTTCACTATATGTTTTGAAAAACTGTTTACACAGCTTGTCTTCTAAGGATTGAAAAGTGATGACAGCGATTCTCCCGCCAATCGTAAGGAGATGAAGCGACTGAACCAATGCTTCGTCAAAACTGCCTAATTCATCATTAACGGCAATGCGCAGCGCCTGAAACACGCGTTTGGCCGGATGCCCGCCCTTTCTTCTCGCTGGAGCAGGAATCGCCTCTTTAATCAGTGCCGCCAAAGTTCCCGTTGTGGTTATTTTCTGATGCTCACGGTACTCGATGATTTTTCTGGCAATCGATTTTGAAAACCGTTCCTCCCCGTACATGAAGAAGATGCGTGCCAGCTGCTCTGAAGTCCACTCATTAACTATATCCGCGGCCGTTTGCGATTGCTGACGATCCATACGCATGTCCAAAGGCCCGTCATGCTGATAGCTGAACCCACGCTCTGCATGATCAAATTGTGGTGAAGAAACACCGAGATCGAAAAGAATACCGTCAGCCTCTGAAATATCTCGATTACGAAGCTCGCGCTCTAAATATCTGAAGTTGGACTTGATTAGAGTGATTTTATCGGCGTATGCCCTTAAACGGACCGAAGCAGCCTCCAGCGCTTCATCATCCTGATCAAATGCATATAAATGACCATTGACAAGCTGTCTGGCAATGGCCTCACTGTGGCCGCCTCCACCGAGTGTACAGTCGACATAGATGCCGTTTGGATTAACGTTCAGTCCATTGATTGCTTCTTTTTTCAAAACAGAAACATGTTCAAACAAAAGCAACGACCCCTGTCATAAAAAGCTCAACTTCCATTCAGATTACAGATCAAGATCGAGCAGGCTCTCCGAAATATCGTTAAAGGATTCTTCAGATTGTGCAAAATATTGATTCCATATTTCCTGATCCCATATCTCCAGCCGCGTAGACACGCCAATAACGACACAATCTTTCGTTAATTTGGCGTAATTACGAAGGCCTGCGCCGATTGACACACGGCCCTGTTTATCAAGACTGCATTCACTTGCTCCTGAAAAAAAGAATCGCGTGAAGGCACGAGCGTCCTTTTTTGTAAAAGGAAGTGCTTTCAGTTTTTCTTCTATTCTGTGCCATTCGTTCATTGGATAAACGAAAAGACATTGGTCTAAGCCGCGGGTCATGATGAACACATCGCCAAGATTTTCACGGAATTTGGATGGAATGATGAGACGTCCTTTAGTGTCTACGCTGTGATTAAATTCGCCCATAAACATAAAAGACGCCCCCTGTTTGTTTTTACTTTACCACAATCCACCACTTTCCACCACTTTATTTTTAAATTCGTTGTTCAAAAAATTTTTCCTGCAATTTAAAGCTTTATTTATGCAATTTATTCTTAAATGATCGCAATGACCGGGATATTGCCGCAGGTAAAAATGCTTATAAAAATTGAAGGAATAAACCACACATTTTGCGGCACATTTTCATAATTGACTGATCCGTGGGGGAGAGTGGGGAACAACATGAAATAAGAAAAAACCGGGCAGAATGTGCCCGGTCAATGTCTTCACAGAATTTGATTCGCGTTGCCTGCAGAGCGATGCGTACTTAACGAAAACTCCATCTAATCATGAGTTGTTGTTCTAAATTGCATCATTACCGTGGCTGCTCCTTTCCCGGATCAATTTCGTTTCTCACTTCATCCACTGCCTGAAAAGCATGGAGCAGCGATTCGTAGTTATTTTTAATACTTGTATACTCCTTCTGAAGCTTAAGATAAGCTTCATCAAGAAGTTTCTTTTCAATCTCCAGCCTTTTCAATTGTTCGTCCGCTTGCTTTCCGTTACCTGTCAGATCTGCCACTGACTTCAATTGATGGAGAAAACGGATCATACGGTCAATATCCGTACTTGAAATGGTTTCTGCTGAAGATGGGGCCGGCGACACCTCAGCCGGATGGGTTCGACTAAAATCCTGCATTTTCAATTTCTGCCTGTTTTTCTTATTTTTTTTCCGAGCAGCCTTCGCCTCCTGCAAAGCCTGTGCATTGATTTTCCGTATCGCTGAATTCCAGCGAAATCCGCAGGCGGCCGGCGTACGCGATAAGCATTTCCCTGCCTCCGCGAACCCTTCTAATTGTGTGCTGCCTTCTTTGATATGCCGAAGAATAATTTCAGCAAGCTTGCTGTCTTCTTCCTGTGACCAGGCATCCTGCCTTGTTGCTGGCATTTTCCTCCCTCTTTTCTCTTAAAGCTGATTGAGTGTACTCTCGATTTATACTTTATGCTGCTGATAGGATCAGTAGAATAAAACCAATCATCTTATTAAGAGAGAGACAATCTGTAGTGAAAAACACAGATCGTTTAGCAGCGCCGAGAGAAAAAAGGCAAAAAAAAGAGAGGCAACTAAGCCTCCTGAACACCGCAAACATTAATGTTCGATAACTGCTTCACCCTTGTATGATCCGCATGACGGGCACACTCTGTGAGCTAGTTTATATTCACCACAGTTGTCACATTTCACCATCCCTGGAACGTTCAGTTTGAAATGTGTACGCCGCTTGTTTTTACGAGTAGTTGACGTTCTTCTTTTCGGTACTGCCATTACTTGACACCTCCTCGATCACTCATTAATCATCAAAAAACTTTTTCAGTTTTTCCAACCTTGGGTCAATCTGCTGCTTCGACGTTTCCTCATTTACAAGCGTCCAGCCTTTCCCAGAGAGATGAGCTTGGGCGCGCGCTTTTTCACTGACTACACGCATTGGCTTCTCTACCATGATCGCTTCAACGAGGCAGGGGATTAAATCGATCCGATCACCCTCAACGTGATGTACCAGTTCACCCTCAGCCCCATCTTCAGCTTCCGCTGACAGCGAAAAGGTCTCAGCGGTATTGATCTGAAAAGGATATTCGACATCTTCCAATGTAATGGCACATGGAAGAATCATCTTGCCTGATATTTGCAAATGAAAGGTCAGCAATCGCTTTGAAAACTCCACGATCCCTCTAACGTTAACAGGTAATAGGCTTCGTATTTCAGGATCCGCTCGAAACAATTCCAGAGGCAATACAACTTCTTCGTTAAAACTCAGCCCGTCTTCCCTGAATTGCATCAGTTCGGGCACTGACCATGCTAAAGACATACTGAACCACCTCTAGGACAACAAGAAATATTATAAGCCCCGCTAAACGGATTGTCAATCCGGTGCTTTGTTTCGGGTAAGTCAAGTGATTGTGGGTGTCCCCCTGAATACAAAATGAGATTGTCTCTTTGCTTTCAGTTTTTCTCGTTTCACTCACTCATGCGTGTCCTGGCTGGCTACCTCAGCGATCAGGGCGCAGACGCCCTCTACGGGTCTCGACCAGGAAAGACTATTAGTATCCAGCTAAGCCTTTTAAGGCCGAGCAGATAGGCGCCGCGGCAGACTGTTTAAGATAGGGCAGGTTTTCGTGCAGTGTGTCCACTGCCGCCTTTTCGCAGCTCTTTTTCGGCAGCACCTGGGCAGCGGACAGCGGGGACTGCACCTCGTCTTGATCCAAGCGGAACACCCGCTGCTCGCCCGGCAGCACGACCTTTAAACCGTTAACTTTCGCGATGACCAACTCCTGCAGATGATCATAGCCTGCATCGCTCCAGCTCCGGTGGTACTTCATCCGCCTTGCCATAAGACTCATCACCGACTCAGAGGCACCCAACGTGGCCATGTCCTTTGTGTCATGGCCGTGGGCCTCAAGCCAGGACTTAAAGTTGGAAAAGGCCGTCTTTTTCTCATCAATCCGTTGGCTCAGCTCCCCCAGCCGGGCCTCCTGTTCCTCTGTCTCCATGGTGCCTGCGGCACTGTTCAGTTCCAGAAGCAGCTGATCCGGCTGGCCTTGCTTCAGGGCCTGCACCATTTTCGGATAACGGGGATGGTGCTTCATCAGCTGCCTGAGATCCCGTGTGATGTGAAACGTATCATGATGATAGAGGGTATGTTTCGGACCCAGGACCTCTTCTCCGGCAGCGATCCATGACGCGCCGTCTCCGCTGATCACAAAATCAGTTTGGGTGTAATCCAGATCATAAGTCTCTTCCAGGAAGTGCTGAACGCCCTCCCAAAAGGGCTCTTTTCCGTTGTGATAATAGATGCAGGGGGTCACCAGTCGAGATTCGCCCGAGTGGGGGGCCTTCTTCCATCCGGAATGCACACAGACCATCTTGGCTTCCTTCCCCGGACGGGGCTGGACGGCTCCTTTCGCTTTCTGGCGGCTGGAAAACAAACCGTCTGTTTCCAGAAACAGCACTTTGGGCGCGGGCAGTTGCTTCTGCGGTGGAAGGATTTCGGTTTCCAGCACCTGCTGGCGGATCGTTTCATGGCTGATGGCCCGATAGCCGAGAAAGCGCTCAATCTGAGCGGCCGCCTTCCGATAGGACGAACTGTCCACAGCTTCCTCCAGAGCCCATTGTTCAAATGCCGGGCTGAAATGTTTCGGCCCCGCAAAGGAGAGAAAACGGTCAAGCAGATAGACATACTGTCCAGATTGTCGATCCCGGTAATAGTTGCGGCGCAGTGTGACCGCCCCGAGCGTCGTCTCCAAAGACGTGGCCCGTTTATCATGAAGCACAAACCGTTTCTTATCCCGGTTGTCGGCCAGACGCTGGTCCAGATTCGTCAGAAGCTGAAGAAGTATCCGGTGGAACGTCTGTTGCAGGGCATGAAATAAAACATGTTCGATCTCTTTTAAAGAGGTGTGATTTTCATTATACTGATCCATAGGGAGTCCCTTCCTTTTCAATAGACTTAGACAACTCTATTGTACTCAAAGGAGGGCTCCTTTTTTGCGAACCGATTTAAAAACACGGAAAATTTTGGCATGAGGAGGGGTCCGCCGGGCCCGGCGGACCCCTCCTCATTTTCCCCTGCCACCCACATACATTTTACTTACCCCTTTGTTTCTACATTAAAGATTAGCACAGGCAAAGAAGGATTGGCAATTTCTCCATCTCATAAAGGTATGATAAAATGGTTTCATTCATGATTTTGAAAAAAGGAGTTATGTGTCATGATTATTGCCGGAATCGTTGCGGAATATAACCCACTGCACAATGGCCATCTTTATCAATTGGACACGTTGCGCAAACAGCTGAATCCGGATGTCACCATTGCCGTGATGAGCGGCAATTTTCTTCAGCGCGGCGAACCCTCACTTGTGTCAAAATGGATACGGACACGCATGGCACTGGAAGCAGGCATTGATTTAGTGCTCGAACTTCCCTACGTTTTTGCAGTCGGAAAAGCTGATGTGTTCGCTCGCGGTGCTGTCACTATTCTTGATCGTATAGGGGCAAACCGTCTCATTTTCGGCAGTGAATGCGGCCGAATCGAACCTTTCTATAATAGTCTTTCGTTAATTCATGAAAATAAACCGATCTACAATGCACATCTGATTGAGGCAATGGCTCAGGGCGTAAGCTATCCAAACGCGCATGCTGCCGCTTATCGTTTTATTGCCCAAAATTGCAAGAAAGAACTCGTCGATCTGACACAACCTAACAACAATCTTGGTTTTCAATATGTCAATGCGATTGATCAGCTGGGAAGTACAATGATTCCGGTGACAGTCAGGCGAAAACAGACAGAACACAATGACCTGTCTCTTGATCCTGATGCATCAATCGCCAGTGCAACCAGCATCCGCACTCACCTGCTCAGCGGCCGTCCACTGAAGCGCATCAGCAATAAACTCCCTGTATATACAGTTGCAGCCCTTCAGGATGCTGAAAAAACAAATGGCTATGCCAGCTGGGAACGATTCTTTCCTTTTTTAAAATATGCACTGCTCTCATCCAGCAAAGAACGACTATTATCTATTTACGAGATGGAGGAAGGGATCGAACATCGACTCTTAGACTGTATCCGTACGGCAAACTCTTTTCATGAATTCATATCCAGGGTTAAGACAAAGCGCTATACATGGGCACGGCTGCAGCGACTGTGCGTACATATTCTGACTGGAGCCTCAAAACACGATGCGAAACCGCTTGCTCTTTACGGAGATCCGGATTCGGCGCGTCTGCTCGGGATGAGCCAGAAAGGACAGGCATACCTGTCGTCGATCCGAAAAAACTCTGCCTTTACCATAATATCCAAAATCAGAAATTATCGCTCGCCCATGCTCGAACTCGACATCAAAGCAGCGCAAATTTATGACTATCTGGCTGCTAACCGGAATGCAACCAGAACAGAAACTGGTCACCCGCCACTTCGTTATGATCAGAAAAATTATGAATGATATTGAACCTGAACACGCAGAATGCTCATTTACAGTAACTACTGTGCATTCATTGGGTCAAATAATCGACCGCATCTTGAAACGTATGAACAGGAACAATCTTCATGCTGCTGTTTATTTCCTTTGCTGTTTTTTTCGCAGCATCTGCTTCATGACTTGCAACAGGGGCAAAAAAAACATCCACTCCCGACTTGCTTGCCCCAACTACTTTTTCAGCAATGCCACCGATTGGACCGACCTCACCATTCGTTGCTATTGTTCCAGTTCCGGCTATGGTTCTCCCCTTCGCCAGATTCTGTGGATTCAGCTGGTCATAGATTTCAAGGGACATCATTAAGCCAGCGGACGGACCACCAATATTTTTGATATCAAACACCACTTTCGGATGGACATTAACCTTAACATAGTTATCCTGAAATATGCCGATTCCCCAGCCCCTGCCGGATTGTGCATACGCCTTAGGAAACTTAGCGATTTGAACGGTTACTTTTTTTATCTGGTTCTTTCTGATGATGGTCAGGGGAAAACGTTCACCAAGTTTTTTATTCTTTACAAACCGATTCAAATCCTCCATATCAGAGATCTTATGATTATCTACACCAATTATAAGATCACCTGTCTGAAGCAGACTGCTGTTGGGCATGTTTTTCATGACGCCATAGATCAGCACTCCTTCTTCCATTAATTTCGGATGCTTTCCGGACGCCTTATAGGCAACATAAGCTGCTGCCTGCTGCGCACTGTTCATATAATTTTTCTGACGGAGATTATAGTCCTGATCATTTTCATCCGGCATCTTCACCTGACTGGCTTTAACAATCGTCGTATATTTGTTTCCGTCAAACTTTGCCCACAGATATTGATAGATCGTTGCCTGTCCTAAATATATGTACACAAGCCGATAGTCCCCATCGATTCGGTCCGCCCCTTTAACATTCACCATTTTCGACATTGACTCAGCATTGCCTGGACGCTGAACATAATAAGGTGTCCGAATGAAATTTAAAGCAATTAATACAAACAGAATAACGGCAAGCAACCACCGAAACGCTTTTCTTTTCACTTTGCTGCCATCCTCCTCCACTTAAATAACCTTGAGTTGCTTTCATCGGTTTGGCGAAAATGCTCTGATTTTTTAAAAGGGTCTTCTGATTATATGTAACCTGCACTTATTTATTTCGCACGAAGGTCTAACAGTCACCGCCCTTTCGTATAGTGAATGTAACGGACAAGTTTTTGCATCCAGAAAGTGCAGGTGATCTGTTTATGAGTCGCTCAAAAATTCTAACTTATGCGTTTGCCGGATGCTCCGTCATCGCAGCATATCTGATGATCCGTTACCCGCAAATTGCAGTCGGTGGTACTGTCGAAGGACTCAAAATATGGTGGGCAAATGTGTTTCCCGCGCTATTTCCCTTTTTTGTACTTACTGAGCTCATGATCGGATTTGGCGTTGTCAATTTTGCCGGCGTTTTAATGGAACCTGTGATGCGCGCTGTCTTTCGTTTACCCGGCGTTAGCGGATTCGTATTCATGATGGGCATGGTTTCCGGATTTCCTGCCGGAGCACGCATAACCGCCCAACTTTACAAAGAGAAGAAAATATCAAAAGAGGAGGCTGAACGCATGGCAAGCTTTACAAACTTCAGCAACCCTCTTTTTCTGTTCGGAGTAACGGCAGCCGGTTTTTTCGATCTTCCTTCACTTGGCGTCATCTTTGCCCTCTCGCATTATATCGGAAATATTTGTGTGGGACTGATTATGCGATTTGCAGGCAGTGGCCGAAGCAGTGAACGGGAAAAAGCACGGTTATCTTTACGTATTTTCTCTCAGGCCTTAAACAGTATGCATCAGGAACGTTTGCGACGTCGGCAGCCATTTGGTAAAAAAATGGGTGATGCTGTCATTGCTTCTGTTAATACACTTCTTGCCATAGGCGGCTTTATTGCGCTTTTTTCCATGATTTATCATCTGTTGCTGCGTGTCGGCGCCATCCACCTTTTAAGCAGCAGCTTAAGTGCTGCCTTTCGAACACTCGGTCTGACACCTGCACTTGGACCAGCGGTTATTCCCGGGTTATTCGAGTTGACGATCGGTGACCACAAAGTCGCTGAAACTGCTGCGCCATTAATTGAGAGAGTCATCACCGTCAGCGGATTGCTTGGTTTTTGCGGCTTTTCAATCCAGGCCCAGGCAGCTGCCATCCTTTCTCAGGCAGGACTCAGTGCACGACTTTTTTTTATTGGAAGGCTTATCCAGATGTTCTGTTCATCTGCAGCTGCCTATGTACTCTTTCATTTTTTTCAGCCCGGGCGCGCTTCGGAGCGACCCGCCATTTTTGTCTTTGAACAGCCCTTTGATCAGTTTGTTCATCAGACGGCCTCATCAGGATCATTAATCACAGTGGCTGTTCTACTCACTTTTATCGCCATTTTAATCAAAAGGCTTCATGACCATCAGTCAGACGGGTGATGTTTACTGCTGAATTTTTGTTTTAACGCTTGCTCAACGGGTAAGGGTACAAGCTCATGAACGGAACCACCGTACATGGCCGCTTCTTTCACCATGCTGGAACTGAGAAAAGAATAGTGGTTGCTGGTCATCATAAAGCACGTCTCAATCGTTGGATTCAAGTTTTTGTTGATCGCTGCAATCTGCAATTCATATTCAAAATCAGAAATTGCCCGCAGCCCCCTGAGAACAACACTAACGTTTTTCTTCTTTGCATAATCAACAAGAAGCCCTTCAAAAGAATCAACCGTTACCGCTCCCAAATGGGCCGTCGATTTCTTGAGCAGCGCAACACGTTCTTCAACGGTAAAAAGCGGATGTTTTGACGAATTATTAAGTACAGCAATAATAATATGGTCAAAAACAGACAGGCCACGCTGAAGAATATCTAAATGCCCAAAAGTTACAGGATCGAAACTTCCGGGATAAACAGCGATCCGTTCACTCAATCGAACCACTCCTCCATTTTAAAATGATGCCGATGAAGAACAGCATTATTCTTTCACATCGTCAAAATGATAAACAGATACAGCAGTATAGCCTTGGTACGTGCGATATTTTTTTCGGACCAGTTTTCCTTCCCATGTATCGGGAAGCTGCACGTCTTCGTCATGTTCAACAACGACCACAGCATTTGGCCTCAGCAATCTCCGTTTCACTAATGTATCCAGATCGTTAAGAATATGCTGTTTTGCATAGGGCGGATCAATAAAGACAAGTGTGAACTCTCGATTTTCCACGCTCAACTGTTCCAATGCGCGAGCCGCCTCAAGCTTCATGATTTTTGCACGCTCTTTATAACCGCACGCGGCCACATTTTCACGGATGATGTTACAAGCCGCCGCTGCGCGGTCAACAAACACAGAAAACGCACAACCTCTGCTCAATGCTTCAATACCAAGCCCGCCGCTTCCTCCATATAAATCCAAAACCATTCCCCCATCAAAAAAAGGGCCGATCATATTAAAAATGGTTTCTTTAACTTTATCTGTTGTTGGCCGCGTCATTCTGCTATTAACTGTTTTTAATTTTCTTCCTTTATTTTCCCCTGAAATTACCCTCATCGCTTGTCCTCCCAGAAGATGCCTGTGCAAAACAGGTGACATGGCCCGCAATGCTTTCAATCAGACAGCATCTTGGGTTCAATTTGCTGATCAAATGTATAGAATTCATTCAGCACGTAAATACTAGCTGCTGGCAACATCCTTAATGATGTTGGCCCAACCGCGGATACTTACGTTTCCCCATAAGTTTTCCGCCGGTTTCTCCTCTCCCATTGTCTTGCATCTTTTGATGCGTAAAGACGGCCCGCAGTTTGCCTGCGGGTTTTTTTCATACTATAGAAAGTATAAAATTCAGCGATTATAGTAGCATAAGTGCAGCGGTGCAAGATGATTAATGAATTTAGATAAAAGAACGATCGTCTGAAGCTTTTGAAACACCGCCGGACATAAGATAAAGCTGTTTTTCTCCGACTTAATTGTAAATTTCATCCTTTGCTTCCGCTTTCGATTTTCCTTTTTCATATGTTGTCCGTATTTCCTGCATATGAGATAAATCAACCGCTTTAACAAATTTCATTTTTGAGAGCTGACTCATGGTTAACTCTGTTTGCTCATGATTGCAATATAAAATGGCGTATTTCATTCTCTTTGATATATAGTGCACATAGCCATAACGCCTGAGCAACCGAAAATACTTTGTATGGTACAGCCATACAATAATACTGTCTCTTTCTTGCATGTCCAACGAAACGGCCACCCCTTTTGCTTCCATTATCCATTCAGCTTCAGGCCTGAATTTTTTTTGATTCCTTATTCTTCTTATGCTGACTTTTTCGCGAATGGCATCCACACGCACCGCCCGATCCACATCCGGTTCCACAGGACCGATCGAAAAAAGGATCGCCAGTCGGCACTTTTATCGATGATGAAACCGAGCTTGCGAGCAGCGCACTGACCTCGCCAAGCAGTTCATTCAATCTTTTTTCTTCTTTTTTATATTCAGCAATGAGTGGATACAGATCCAATTCACGTTTACATACCATCATTTCTTTCATAACCTGCTTAAAATCCGGATGATAGCGTCCAAAACGCTGAACTTCATCATATTTATCTCTAACCTGTAAAAAGTGCTTAATCAATTGCTGCGCACGCTGATCGGATTCAGCTTTCTTTTTGCTTTCCTGATACGACGTGTAAACTTCTGATTCCGCAATTAAAGAGGCCAATTCTTCCGCGTCATCCAATATTGATGCATTTTCTAATGTCCCAATCACAGGATCACCTCCGATTCTATTAAAATATACAACAAATCCTCTTTTTACGCCATTATGCAGTGCGGTCGGGATTCAATGTGCCTTCCCGCTGCGCTGACTTTTGTTCACTCATCGCCTGTGCCATCGCGACAAGCATACTCATCATGTTCACCCGCTGATTGAATCGATCCAGTCGCTGGCCAAACGTTCGCCCATAGTATTGATCTGACACAGATTTAAGCCTGCTGATCGCCTGTGGATTCCGTCCAAGCATCCGGTACCATTCCGGGTGCATACGCACAAAGAGCTTCTCCTCCGGACGCTGGTCGAGATACATTTGTATTTCTGCACGCATCATATCTAGTCCCTTCGAAAGAAGAATGGATTTTGCGGTCGTTCACCGTTCAAGGGCGGCCGGTCAGTACCTTCTTGTGTGCGGGTTTGATCTGGTGTGTTTGAATCATTGGTCTGCTGAAACTGACCGATGAACGACTGAATACCATTCAATGCACCGCTTATTGTTTCAAGACGGTTCTGCCATTGTTTGGTATCAATCGTGTCAACCGCTTTTAGTATTTTATTCAGAGAAAACGGCACATTCTTTTTCTTCTCGTTTTTTTCTTCAGTTTCCACTGACTGGACACCATATTTTTTCCAGATCTCATGGTTTTCCCCAAAGATGACCCAGTTATCAAAGACGTCGTTCCATTTAATGCCGTTCTTATGAACATAGTCGACAATTTCCGGATGACTGCGCAAAAAATTTTTAAATCGTTTGATCGCTTCATTTGTTTTTGATACCGCCAAAGAGCACACCTCCCCGTTCTTTAACTATAATCATCTTAAGCAGAAACAAGGTCAGATGTGCAATGAAAAATCATTGCTTATAATAGATGAAGACTTTGTTAAAATCTTTCGTTGTTTTTAATCGTTTGTCGCCTCGGGCATGCTGCGCGCTCAGCTATGATGAAAAAATTCATTATTGAGTCGGATATCCTTTTTCTGAAAAACACCTCTTTCAATTTATTGGAGCAGAGGTTTCACAAAGTCCTGTGTATAGTAATTCTGATAAGAACCGACACCCAGTTCTGTAAATGCATCATTCAGCAGATTTTTCCGATGATCTACGCTGTTGAGCCACCCGAGACTAACAGCAGGCGCATCCGGATATTGGGCAGCTATGTTTTCACCTGCAGTTTCAAAGCGAATCTGCTCCTTTTCTAATCGCTCTTTAAGATCACCCGACCACCTGGAATCATGTGAAAAATAATTTTTCACTTTCATTTCCTTGCTGTGCTTATAGGCGGCCTGATGCGCTTCACGATTCCACTTCAGCATTTTTTTGTCGAATCGTAAGCGAAAGATATTGCTGATATCATAAATTTCCTGATCTTCTCCCTGATTGACCGCCGACCACTCCTTGTCACTAAGTTTCGAAATCTGTGGCAATGTTCCTTGATAAGTCATGGAATACGGATGCTGTGTCGCAAGTACGGAGGTTGTCATATAGCGAACGCCAACCAGCCGATCCGAAAGATGATCGAAGTTCAACTGTACCCAATTGTCTCCGAATTTCATCAATGGACGTGTCATCATATCCTCTTCATTCAATTCAAAGTCAATCTTTGCTCCTTTATAACTTAAAGAAATTTCATCAGAAACAGGCACCTTGGCATAGATATTTTGCGATTTTTCTCCAATGGTAAACGGTTTGGTTGCTAACTTTTTTCCGAGCACATAAATCGTAGTCACACGATTACTTTCTTGATCGATGCCAATCTGCACGTAACGTTCACTTTCTCGGCCGTAAATAAACCATCGGTATCCAAATTTTGTCACGTCAATGCGTTCGGGCTTTCCGAGCACCCGGCGTATTTCCTGTTCCGTCTTTCCCATGAATGTGTGCATACCTTTTTTGGGAACTTTAAATGATGTATGCGACGGCATTGTCATCGGATGATCATTTATTGAGGAGCTGTTATCGTTATTTGAAGAGGGACTGACTAAACTAATCAAAAACGTGCCTGCAAAAACAATAATCGCTGTAATAAAAATAATGACGTTCGTTTTTCTCACTGCAATCCCCCCTCTTGTCCAGAGCATTTTCTTACATTATACCAATCCAATGATAAAATCATGGCTCGCCTTCCAAAGAACGTATTTACAAAAGCGGCTCACTCGTCATTAGTTCCTTTTGATACGCCGGCCAGCACGACAACCCAGATCCTGCCTTTTTTACCCGTCGCGTAGCCCGTACCAATCTGACAGGGTTTCTTAATCTTATTAACGATTGCGGCTTGTGCTGAAGATTGCCACAGGCGCCTGGACGTTTCTTCGTTATTATCTGTATGCAGAACGATCACCCGTATATTTCTGCTATTGTACCCTAATGACTTAAGTATTTGGACAGCATTCGTTTGCCCATCCTGGTTCGAAGCAAGCTGCCTGGCCTCGATTCTTGCTGCTCGAAAAAGATTCCAGCTCGGAACAAATGAAACAACTCCTCGTTTCTCCCGTTGCTGCATGATCAATTGATAAAGCTCGCGTTCTGAATGGGTAACCGGAGAAATCTGTCGCGTTTCATTCACTTTGCGCTCATTCTGCGCTGAAGCTGACTTCCAGGCATTCAAGACGCACAGACTTCCAATCGCAAAACTAATCAAAAGAATAATGATTAACGTGCGGTTTGCTTTTAACGAGACTGGTAGTTTCATTAAGTAAATACCTCCTTGAAAATCCAGTCCCATCATATCCAAATTCGCCTGTTCGTAAACCTTGGTACATAATTCGCATTGCCTTATCCATTTACTTCAATTTCAGCGTAAAGTTCCCTGTTTTTTCTTATTTTTGTTTTCTGCATGACGCAATCAGTGACGTTCCTCCATCCACGGAAGTTCTTCACTTGTCCCCCAGCTGAACGATTCATCCGTTTACCAGGTCCGAATGTAAAAAAGAGATGTCACGCTGCCTTTTTTATTGTACAAAAAAAGCCGGAAGAACAATCTTCCAGCTACATGATCGTGCTGCGCCTAGAAAATAATTGAAATCACCATAAGCAGAAATAACAGAGTCATATAATTTAACGAATAAACAAACATCATTTTTGCCCATTTAATTGTTTCTTTGGTTTTCAATCCGTAAATTGCCAAGCCAAGCCACGCGAATCCCAAAAGCGAAGCCCCGATCGTATAGACAGGACCGAGTGAATAAAGTAACAGTGAGGTTGGGATGAGCACAGCCACATAAGAAATCATCTGCCTCATTGTCACATCAAAGCCTGCAATCACAGGCAACATAGGAATTCCGGCACGCCTGTATTCCTCAACACGCTTCATTGCCAGCGCCAAAAAGTGCGGCGGCTGCCAAAGAAATAAAACCAAGAATAAGATCCACGGCACCGGTGAATTCAGGGACGGATCAATCGCGGCCCAGCCAATAATTGGCGGAACCGCACCCGCTGCGCTTCCGATTACTGTATTCATCGTCGTGCTTCGTTTGAGCCAGAGCGTGTAAACCAATACATAGACAAGCAGGCCAAACAGACCAAACCATCCAGCGACTGCCGAAACCGCAAACAAAGCAAGCAGACCAACAATTGACAAAGAAAAACCCATGATCAGCACTGTCTTTCCCCGCAATTTTCCCGTCGCTGAAGGCCGTTCCTGAGTCCGCTCCATCAGTACGTCAATATCCCGATCGATAAAATTATTTAAGGAACATCCTCCTGCAATCACCATCGCCGTACCGATTAAAACTAAGAGTATGGAAGAAAGTGATGCACGAAAATCCGCCCCTGTAAGAAACAACGCCAGCCATACCCCGGTGAAAGCAGTCATTAAATTTGAATTCACAATGCCTATTTTAACTGTTGTCAACACGTCGTGAACGATTGCTTTTTCAGGCATTGCTGCACTGGATTCAAGCAACTGACCATCTGTTAACATTTTTTTCATCAAATCGTTCCCTCTTTCTCTTACCAAGCATCATTTAATCATTCATTTTGCATACTTGCGTCCAAATCTATGATTGTTCATTCACTTTATACATAAGATTTACCCTTACATCCATTATATATGAACAATAATTTTTTGTCTTATATCGCGTGCAGTGATATTAGTCACGTTATAATTTATTTGTAAATCGATATTGTGATCAATCTGTGTTTTTTGGGAGATTTTCATGGCACATTTCCTATCAGAGGGGCACTCATTTTTAAAAAATCTTTTTTATCAGAGCTAATTATTCCGGATAATCGGTTGATTCTGTTAAAATAGTGATTGCGTAGCTGAGCATTGAACAGCAACGCCAACTTCAGAATAAGGTGATTGATTTATGAACGATAAATATCTCAAGCTTTTAAGCGTCACAGGAACGATCTCAGTACTTATTGTTGTCCTTATGGGCGCGCTCGTGACGAACACCGGGTCTGCTTATGGATGCGGCAACAACTGGCCCCTGTGCAATGGACAAGTCATTCCGAATGCCGAAACCCATCAAACATGGATCGAATTCAGCCATCGCGCAGTTTCCGGCATCGCTTCTCTGCTCGTTGTTATTCAGGCTGTCTTGCTGTGGTTTCGTTTTAAGAAAGTCTGGAGCGGACGCTTTCTTGTCCTTGCTTCTGTATTTTTTATTTTCCTGCAAGCGTTTCTCGGAATGGCTGCGGTTGTATGGGGACAATCTTCTGTCGTGCTTGCGCTTCACTTCGGAATTTCGCTGCTTTCCTTTGCCAGCATGCTGCTGCTTACCTGTCTCGTTTTTGAAACGAGCAAAGCGAATCGCCATTTATTTGCATTTTCAGTCCATACACCAATGAAATGGAATCTCATACTTCTCGGTATTTATTCATATCTCTTAATTTACTCTGGCGCGTTCGTCCGCCACACCGAATCCAGTCTGGGCTGTACTGATTTCCCCTTATGCAATGGCCGTGTCCTTCCTGATCCATTAATCAGCAAAGCAGGGGTTCAATACTTGCATCGTTTGCTTGCACTTGGCTTGATCATATGGTTGATTGGCACACTGATTGTTATACTACGCAAATACAAAAACCAGGTTAAGCTTTCCAATCTGCTCTTTTTTGCAATAATATGTATTGCGTTGCAGGCTGCGTCCGGCGTTTTTATTATCACGACAAAAATGAACCTTCTCTTTTTATTGCTGCATGCTTTGTTTGTAACGGGGTATTTCGGGATCTTGACCATTCTGATACTCTTTGGCCTGCGCCCGGACAAATATGTCCCGAAGCATTGATCATCTGTTAATCAGTAGAACCATAGGTTGTTGATCTATGCTTTTTGAATTGCATCATTGCTGCGGGGTTCGCTGGCACGCATCAGCTGGAACAATCCTGCAGGCGTTTCGCACCACAGCTTTGATTCAGTGAAATATGGTTCTGCCTGTTAATACAGGAAAAGAGCAACGTAAAAAGCGAACCGGGTTCGGTTCGCTTTTTTACGTTGCCTGTAATGGAAAATCAGCTTAACTCAATCATTAAATCGCCAGTTTCAATGACGTCATTTTCACTGACATAAACTTTTTTAATGACACCATCAATGGGTGCCTGTACCGTAGTCTCCATTTTCATCGCCTCAGTGACCAGTAAATGGTCACCCTTCTTCACGCGCTCGCCATTTGTCACCAGAACTTTAACTACTGTACCTGGCATTGAAGCCCCAATCTGATTTGGATTGTCTTTATCCGCTTTGGCATGTGCAACTTCCGATGCCTGCACATTAATATCCTTAATTGTAACTTCTCTTGGCTGACCGTTTAATTCATAATACAGAGTCCGCGTCCCGTCTTTCTGTGCGTGTCCGATCGAAATCAGTTTTACAACAAGCATTTTGCCTTCCTCAATGGTCACGGACACTTCTTCACCAAGCCGCAGTCCATAAAAGAACACCGGCGTAGTAAATATGGTTGTCTCTCCATACATGTCACAGAAATGAAGATAATCCGTGTACACTTTTGGATAGAGCGCCGCAGACAGTACCTCATGGAACTTAAATTTACGTTCAAACTTTTCTTCAAGACGGGCCTGGATATCCGCAAAGTTCACCGGTTCGAGATGTTTGCCCGGACGATCAGTCAGCGGTTTTTTCCCTTTCAGGACAATACGCTGCAGTTCCTTAGGAAATCCCTGATAGGGCTGACCGAGTTCCCCCATAAAAAAGTTAACTACGGAATCCGGAAAATCCAAGGTCTGGCCCTTTTCATAAATAGTGTCTTCGTTTAAATTATTCTGGACCATATACAGGGTCATATCCCCGACAACTTTTGATGAAGGGGTTACTTTCACAATGTCACCAAACATAAGATTGACGCGACGGTACATATTCTTGACTTCCTCAAAACGATCGCCAAGTCCAACAGCAATGGCCTGCTGCCTGAGATTGCTGTACTGTCCGCCTGGCATTTCGAGCTTATAGATTTCCGCATTGGAAGTCTTCATACCACTCTCGAACGGAAAGTAATACGCACGTACCTTTTCCCAGTAGTGGCTTAGTGATTCGAGCGCATCAATCTGAGTTTCCGGCTTCCGATCATTTGCGGCAAGCGCGTAATACAGTGAGTTGGCACTCGGCTGTGACGTCATTCCGGACATTGCCTCAACAGCAACGTCCACAATATCAACACCGGCTTCGATTGCCCGGACATAAGTGTAAATGCCATTGCCGCTCGTATCATGAGTGTGAAGATGAATCGGGATGGTCACCGCATCCTTCAATTCAGAAATCAGCTGATAAGCGGCTTCAGGTTTAAGCAATCCAGCCATATCCTTAATACCGAGAATATGGGCACCGGCAGCTTCCAGATCTTTTGCCATTTTTTTATAATAATCCAGATTATACTTTGTTCGCTGACCATCAAGAATGTCGCCTGTATAGCACATGGTACCTTCAGCGATTTTGCCGCTTTCCAGTACGGCATCCAGTGAAACACGCATTCCTTCAAGCCAGTTTAAACTGTCGAAAACCCGAAAAACATCGATACCATGCTTCGCCGCTTCTTTGACAAAAGCTTTGATTAAATTATCAGGATAGTTTTTGTAACCAACCGCATTAGAGCCGCGAAGCAGCATTTGTAAAAGTATATTCGGCATTTTCGCCCGTATTTTCCTTAATCGTTCCCACGGATCTTCTCTTAAAAAACGGTAAGAAGTATCAAAGGTCGCGCCGCCCCATGCTTCTTCAGAGAACAGATTCGGCAGCAGATGCGCTGTCTGCGCGGCCACGCGAATGATGTCCTTCGTTCTCATTCTTGTCGCGAGCAGGCTTTGATGCGCATCGCGGAATGTTGTATCCGTCAGCAGCACGTGTTTTTGTTCCTTAACCCACTCCGCGACGCCCTTAGGACCCTTTTGTTCCAGAATCTGTTTGGTACCGCCAGGATAAGGTTCGGAAAGTTTCACATCCGGAATTGGCGGCACATCAAAAACAGGCTTTTTGTTTTTAGGAATTCCCGGATATCCGTTGATTGTAATATTTCCGATATAGGTCAGCATCTTCGTTCCGCGATCAAGCATTTTCTCAAAAACGAACAGTTCCGGAGTCGCGTCAATAAATGTAGTTGATACATTGCCCTCAAGAAAATCCGGATGCTGAACAACATTAATCAAAAACGGAATGTTCGTCTTGATACCGCGAATTCGAAATTCTTTTAAATTGCGAAGCATTTTCACCGCTGCGCTTTTGAAGGTACGTGCATTTGTTGAAAGCTTTACCAGCAAAGAATCATAGTACGGGGTTATGACCGACCCGGTAAACGCATTGCCTGCGTCAAGCCGAACACCGAAGCCCCCACCGCTTCGATAAGCAACAATCTTCCCTGTATCCGGCATAAACTGATTGCTCGGATCCTCAGTTGTCACGCGGCATTGAATGGCATAGCCATAAGTACGAATATCTTCCTGCTTTGGAATAAGGACCGGATCTTCGTGCAATCCGAAACCTTCGGCAATCAGGATTTGCGAGGAGACAATATCAATGCCCGTAATCAGCTCCGTTATGGTGTGCTCAACCTGAACACGTGGATTTACTTCAATAAAATAGAACTCGCCTGACGGCGTCACAAGAAACTCAACCGTCCCTGCATTGACATAGTCAACGCTTTTCATCAGGCGGACTGCGGCATCACAGATTTCATGGCGTAATTTTTCACCCAGCCCCCGGCTTGGCGCGACTTCAACAACCTTTTGATGGCGCCGCTGTACCGAGCAATCGCGTTCATAAAGATGCACAATATCACCGGTTTGATCGGCCATGATCTGTACCTCGATGTGGCGCGGATGATCGAGATACTTTTCAACGTAGACATCTTCTTTGCCAAATGTCTGCTTTGCTTCCGAAGTTGCCCGCGCATACGCTTCATCGACACCCTGAGCGCTGCGCACAATACGCATGCCTCGTCCGCCACCGCCCAGCACGGCTTTAATGATGATCGGATAGCCATGCGCGGCACCAAAAGCTTTCACATCGTCAACTGATGAGACCGGGCCTCCTGATCCTGGAATAACAGGTATGCCTGCGTTAACCGCAGCCGCTCTCGCAGCCGCTTTATCTCCAAATGTAGTCAAATGTTCCGGTTTAGGTCCGACAAAAATGATGCCTTCCTCTTCACAGCGACGTGCAAAGTCAGCGTTCTCCGAAAGAAAGCCGTACCCAGGATGAATGGCGTCAACATGACGTGCTTTCGCAACTTCAATAATACTTTCAATATCCAAGTAAGCTTCAATCGGACTTTTCCCTTTGCCGACCAGGTAGGACTCATCCGCTTTATAACGATGATAAGAGCCAATATCTTCTTTAGAATAAATAGCAACCGTACGTATGCCGAGCTCCGTACAGGCACGACAAATTCGAATGGCTATTTCGCCGCGATTAGCGATGAGCAGGCGCTTAATTTTTTGCTTCAACATTCTCTCTCTTCCCTTCCATTCTGCTGGTTGATCGATTCATGTTAACAAACGCTGAAATATTCAGTAATACACATATTGAGAAAACCATCATGATTAGCGATGAGCCGCCATAACTGACAAACGGCAGGGTCACACCCGCAATCGGCAGCAGTCCTGTTGCAGCGCCAAGATTGACAAAAGTCTGCACAGCCACCATACTGGATATCCCGATAGCAAGTAAACTTCCAAAAACATCCTTGCAACGGATCGCCGTCACAAAACCTCTGAAAACGAGATAAGCAAGGCACAGGATCACAAACAAAATACCAAGCAGCCCGAGCTCTTCGCCGATTATGGCAATAATAAAATCGGTTTGCGGTTCCGGAAGAAAACCTGTCTTTTCTATGCTTTGCCCAAGCCCTCTTCCGGTCAGCCCTCCGGAGGCAATGGCTACATAGGAATTAATCAGCTGGCGCCCCGTATTGTCTGCAACAGAAAAAGGATCATAGGCTGCGGTAAAACGGCCAAGCTGATTGCTGCTCAGGAACATTTTATAGAAAAGAGCGACAAACCCGGCAGCAACACTGCTCAAAATCAGGATATGCCTGGCCCTTAACCCGGCACAAAGAACCATAACCGCAGAAATCAGCATCAGAATCATTGCTGTACCAAAATCAGGCTGAGCAGCAATCAAACAAAAGAAAACAATGACAACAACCAGTGGAGGAGCAACCGAAGTTTTAAAATCGGCAATGGCATTCTGTTTGTTTGAAAAAACAGAAGCTAAATACAAGATTACGGTTATCTTTACAAGTTCCGATGGCTGAATGTTAAAAGAGCCCAGACGAAACCAGGACTGGGCATTATTTACCGTGTTTCCCAATACAAATAACGCACCCAGCAAAAAAATAGATACGGCAATCAGTGGTTTAACAAGCTTTCTGTACACAGGATAGGGCAAGAGCAGCCCCACTGTCCCAATCGGAACCGATAATACAAACCATGCCAGCTGATGTGTAAAGAAATAACTTGGCGGCTGCGGACGTTCAAAGAAGACACTTGCCCAGACAGAGCCCGCACTGTAGACCATAATTAATCCAAAAGCGATTAACAGCAGCATAACCGTAAGTAAAGAATAATCAAAATGACGGAACATTTTTTTTATCATAGGTTTCACCTGTCTGAATCCAGACCGCTATTCAACTCAGCATCAAAGCTTCAGCCGAATCCATTAAAATTTTGTTCACTCATCCCACTCCAACTACGTCCCTTTATCATCCTCTGCCTCTTCAAGGCAAAGAAACCCTTTGGACGCAGATTGAACTTCAGCAACCCTTACAAGTTTTAGAAAACTTGCTAATTGGCAAGCCTTGTTCAGGCGGACGCCGCATTGCACACACACTGAGTTCCACTGAATCTTTATACTTTTCTTATTTGTGTTAGAGAACTTCACTTCGTCAGTGCTCTGGTGAGGGTGCCGTCGCACTTATACTACAATTCTTAAAGATATAATTGCTTATAGTATAAAAAAGCCCAAACCACACCCCTTCATCCGGCTGTGGGTTTGAGCTATTCAAAATTATTTTCGTGTAGACGCTTCATGAAGTGCAGAGACCTGCCTCTCAAGCGAACTGAGCAATTCTCTGCCTTCATCGGCACGAACAACACCAAGGCGAACCGCGAAGTCAATTTCACGGGACAAACCGAACATTTGTGTATCCAGAACTTCTTCATACAGGGGGCATTGGGGCATCGTCAAATTTTCCATCTGCACCCCTATCAGCTTCAATATTTTCTGTGCATCGGCCTGCAAAAGTTCATAGGCTTTTTCACGTTTGCCTATCTTTATTTCAACTGACAACCTGCTCCCCCCTTGTCTCATTACTTGCCTAAATTTTATCTTACCCTCTGTTATGGTAAATTGCAAGATTAATCACAGCAACTGCACGCATCATCCGAAACAATTGATCATTCATCACTTTCAAGTCTATGGTGCCATAAAACCTGTTATACTATAAATAGCCAAGGAGGGATTTTTATGCACGTTCATTGCGCTTTATGTGATAAAGTCTGCTACCTGGACGACCAGTCCGCCATTGCCAAAAAGCTTAGAAATCGTCCCATTCATACGTATTTGTGTGATGCCTGCGATAAAAGAATCGGCGAACGAACCCGGGCGCGCTGGGCAACCGGAAAATTCACACTGCATTTTCCAAGCAGTGATAAAAAAAATAGCAAACATACGTCAAAGAATCAGTAAATTCTCTTTAAGCGATCAGGAAGTTAAGCAATGCTGTTAAACTTTACTGCTGGTTTTTAGCTCATTTTTCGCTGGTTATGATGTTTATACTCTATTTCGAATATACCTTTAGTGCAAATGAAAAACGTCTGCAGCCAGTTCGGCGCAGACGTTTTTCCATTCATAAATCAGCCATTAAATTTTGGAATCTTGCTACCTCGACGTTCAAAGCGTTCACGTTCGCCTTTATTCAGGATTTTCTTCCGCATGCGCACGCTCTTCGGTGTAATTTCACAATATTCGTCATCATTCAAATAGGAAAGTGAGTCTTCAAGTGACATTTTCCGCGCTTCTTTCAACGTAACCGTCTGATCCTTGGTTGCAGAACGGACGTTTGACGCGTGTTTTGCACGTGTCACATTAACGGTCAAATCATTTTCACGATTGTGTTCGCCTACAATCATGCCTTCATAGACATTGACACCTGGTCCGACAAACATTTCGCCGCGATCCTCAAGTGAGGCAAGTGAGTAGGCGGTCGTCTGTCCCTGATCCATTGAAATCAACACTCCGCTTCGACGTCCGCCGATCTCTTCCTTGATAAACGGAGCAAAGTGATCAAACGTATGATTCAAAATGCCATATCCGCGTGTGTCCGCCATAAATTGGCGGTTATAGCCGATCAGACCGCGTGAAGGGATTATGAACATGAGACGGGTCTGTCCCGGCTGCTCCTGCCTCATATCCTTCAGCTCGGCTTTCCGTTTTCCCATCGATTCGATAACAGATCCCACATATTCTTCGGGAACATCGATTTGAACGGATTCATAAGGTTCACAAAGTTTTCCATCGATTTCCTTTGTGATGACGCTTGGCTTTGAAACGGATAATTCAAAACCTTCACGCCGCATTGTCTCAATTAAAATAGACAGATGAAGTTCACCGCGTCCGGATACAACCCAGGAGTCATGTGAATCAGATGCAGACTCAACTTTCAGGCTGACATCGCGCTCCATTTCGGCCATCAGGCGATCTTCAATTTTTCTGCTTGTGACATATTCGCCTTCCTGTCCGGCAAAAGGACTTGTATTCGGCAGAAAGGTCATTTTCAACGTCGGTTCATCGATTCTGAGCGGTGCAAGCGGATCAATCTTGTCGACATCATTGATCGTATCGCCAATGTCGATATCCGAAACACCAGTAATTGCGATGATATCCCCCGAACATGCTTCATCAATTTCCGTTCTTTTCAGTGCGTGATAGCCGAAAAGTTTGGTAATGCGGAATTTTTCAACACGTTCTCCGCCATTTTTCACAAGTGCTGCCTCTTCGCCCACTTTAATCTTGCCGCGATAAATGCGGCCGATGCCAATGCGGCCAACGTAATCATTATAATCAAGCATCGTTACCTGAAATTGAAGCCCCTCATCCCGATTGTCAGCAGGAGCCGGAACATAGTTCAATATCATATCAAGAACAACACTCATATCCTGATCGACATGTTCCGGATCGGTCCCGGCCACTCCGTTGACAGCCGATGTGTAGACAACCGGAAATTCCAGCTGATCTTCATCTGCGCCAAGATCAATGAACAGATCGATGACTTCATCAACAACCTCGGCTGGACGGGCCATCGGCTTATCGATTTTATTAACAACAACAATAGGCTTCAGATGCTCTTCCAGTGCTTTCTTCAAAACAAAACGTGTTTGTGGCATACACCCTTCATAAGCATCGACAAGCAGAAGTACACCATCAACCATTTTCATGATTCGCTCTACTTCACCGCCAAAATCTGCGTGTCCGGGAGTGTCCACAATGTTTATGGTATGATCCTTGTAAGAAAGGCTCGTGTTTTTTGCCAGTATAGTGATCCCGCGTTCTCGTTCAATTGCGTTTGAATCCATTGCCCGTTCATGAATGTGTTGATTCTTGCGGAATGTGCCGGACTGCATCAGCAGCTTATCAACCAACGTTGTTTTTCCGTGGTCAACGTGTGCAATGATGGCAATGTTCCGCAATTCTTCCCTTAATTTTGTCATTTATTCCTTACTCTCCTCATAATTTCCAATCGCTCATGTAAGATAGCCGCAACTACATATGCAAGTCATTTTCTCACACGTACGTATTCGTTGTCAATTTTTTCTTCATACCTTTAGAAAAACCGGGCAAAAAACACCCAGTCCTTACTTCCGCAGGATGCGGTGGCTTCCGCGTTGCATACAGGACGTACTTTCACAGGATGCGGTGGCTTCCGCGTTGCATACAGGACGTACTTTCACAGGATGTGATGGCTTTCGCGTTGCATACAGGACGTACTTTCACAGGATGTGATGGCTTTCGCGTTGCATACAGGACGTATGCCCCTTAGCGAAAGTTCCTTTATAGTTATTGGAAGTTCCTTTTCAACCAGCGAAAGTTCCTTATAGTTATTGAAAATTCCCTTACATTATTAGTGGAAGTTCCTTTTACACTGTAATCGAACTGGCTTCGTGTCTTTTACAGTACTGAATCGACGCTTCAGCTGCTCGCTTGCCGCGGGCGATCCGGAGGCCCCCTCAGGCAGGCCAATTTCTGCGGGGTCTTCCCTGGCTCGCTGATCAACAGGAACGCTCCGCAGGCGTCTCGCACTCCGCTTTGATTCTCGATAAGACACTGGTTATTGGTTTTCATATGGGTCAAAATGATATACTTTCTTATAGTACAAAAAATACGTGGAGGCTCTGATGCTGATTTTTGTACTTTTTTAATAATCGCCTTATTGTAAATTATGGAGGTGAGCCTGTTATGCGCGCATTATATTTTTTCACAATTTTTCTCGTTGCCATAAGCCTGATCGTTCTGTGCACAGGTATGGTTACCGGCAATCCGCTGATGACTCTATTGTCCGCATTTGCCGTTATTCTGTTTATGTGGATTGGATTTATGCTTAAAGCCGCCGAGCAAAGGAACCGTCTGTAATGATGGGACAAAGCTAATCAGCTCGGTTCGCGGATAAATTTTCCTTGTTTTACCTGATCCCTGATATGCGCGGCCATATACTCGTACAGTCCGGGCCGGGCTGCCAAAACCGATGTCTTTGATAAAATGTCAATCTGCGCACCTTCCGCCGTGGAATAACTGCCGCCTACTTCATTCAATAAAATCAGGCCGGCTCCATAATCCCAAGGTGAAAGTCTCATTGTAAAATAGGCATCTAAATAACCGGCAGCCACGTAGGCAAGTTCAAGTGAAGCAGCTCCGTACGCACGTGTTCCACTGCAACGTCTGACTAAGTCGGTCATTATATTTTCATCGATTCTTCGATTTGGTTTCAGCCATGTTGCACTTAAATCAAGCAATGCATCATCAATAGAAACTTCCGTCAATCTCAGCAGTTGTTTATCATTTTGAAACGCACCTTTTCCCGAAAGACAGTGAAACAGTTCATCCGACATTACGTCATAGATAAACGCTGCTTTCCCAAATCCATTTTCATAAACACCGATTGAAATGGCAAAAAAACGTTTCTGAAGGACAAAATTCAACGTACCATCAATGGGATCCAGCAACCAGAGCACGCCATCATTTGTGTCAGCTGCGTCTCCGAATCCTTCCTCTGAAATAATTTTATCATCAGGATAGGCCGATCTTATTTTATCGATCAGAAACTGCTCAACCGCTCGATCCATATTAGTGACCAAATCATTATGTGCACTTTTTTCGCTGACTTCAAGCGGTCCTGATAATGAGGCACGCAATTGATCGGCTGCTTCTTTAATCCATTGCATCACCTTTACTTTGAGTGCTTCCCAGTCTCGTGTTGCCATTCTCTAATCACTCCGCTTCTGGGAGATCAAGTAACTCCGTACAAGATTCCCTTGACTGTTTCTATAGGTAATACTACATCATTTACCGATAAAAAGAAAAATCACCCCCTCTGCAGCGGTGATCCTAGCCTGGATGGGACGCATTTTTAAATCTCAAGAAGCAGCATCTCACGGCGTAAATGTTCAAGTTTTTTTTGCTCTGAATGATTGATTTTGCATCGTTTTTTTTCAATGCACGATGAAGCACCATAAGTTCCATGTCAATAGCAGCACGTACTTGAGGAATGCGCCTTTCCGCTTCGTTCCTGCTTAGTATTTGCTTAATCCGTTTCATGATTAAAGACCACGTCCCTTCAGTGTATCGTTCAAAGAAGGTCAAAGGTGCAAAAATGCCCACCTAACGGCCGCTTCCAATCGTTTTCTTTAAAATTTATGCCGCAGGACCGTACATCTTGCCAGACATTTCGGTTGTAATCATAGCATGCTGTGGTACACTAAGCAGCAGAATAGATTCATCTGAAATGGAGGCAGTCAAATGACACAAGAGGGTTTGTTTACCCGCGATGATTTCGCATCGATGCAAACACCCGGACTCGAAAACAGGATGTATGCCATTCGCAGCCAGATACAGCCAAAGTTTCAGGCAATTGCTGATCATCTGCTCCCCTTCTTCAATACATATGATGCTGCACAGGATTCGCCTTTTTTCCTGCACATTGCCCGCCATGCACGACGAACCGTTCATCCACCGGACAGCACATGGATGGCGGTCGCTCAGAGCAAGCGCGGGTACAAAAAATATCCGCATTTTCAGTTTGGCATTTGGCCCGATCACCTTTTTTTCTGGCTTGCTGTGATTGAGGAGTATCCTGATAAAGTTAAACTGGGACAGACGTTGCTCGAACACGTGCCGCAAATCCAGCAGTCGATACCGCCCTATTTTGCATGGTCGGCAGATCATATGAAAAATATATTTACTCGCCATCAGAACCTGAACAAAGACGACCTGAACAAATTATTTTTTCGTTTGGAAAAGGTTAAGAAAGCCGAACTGCTCTGCGGAGTAATTATTTCTAAAGAAGAAGCAACAGCAAAAAATGAAAATGATCTTGTATCACATTTAAAAGAACAAATTAAAATACTGATGCCGCTTTATGAAACCGCGTGTGCCTGCGAAAAGACTATGGTTTCTGAAAAAAAGTCACGTTAAAAAGTTCTGCCGAAATTAAAGATTGTATCCTTTTCCTTTATATAAATGACAAGAGTGTCCGAAAGTCAACCAGACTTTTGGACACCCTCTCTCCATAATCAGTTCATTTGTGTTATTTTGCAATATGAATGGGGTGCCCAAGCACAGCTTCTGCCGCTTCCATTGCCACTTCACCAAGCGTTGGATGTGCGTGGATAGTGAGTGCAATGTCTTCAACGGTCATTCCCGCTTCGATTGCCAATCCGAATTCAGCAATAAGGTCACTGGCATTCGCCCCCACGATTTGCGCACCAAGGACAAGCCCGTCCGAAGCACGTGCAACCATTTTCAGAAAACCGTCTGATTCACCGAGTGATAATGCACGCCCATTTGCTGCAAACGGAAACTGTCCCGTTTTGACTTCAAAGCCTTCTTTAGTCGCTTCGGCTTCAGATAATCCCACGGAAGCAATCTCAGGATCTGAAAAGACAACAGCAGGCATCGCGCGATAGTCCACTTCCGAAGCCTCACCGCTGATCGCCTCGGCAGCAATTTTCCCTTCATAGGAAGCTTTGTGAGCGAGTGCAAGCCCGGCAACAATGTCGCCTATGGCATAAATTTTCTCGTTGGATGTTCTACCTTGTTTATCGACTTTGATCAGGCCGCGTTCCGTTACTTCGACACCCGCCAGATCCAAACCGATTTCCTTTGTGTTCGGGCGGCGTCCGACCGTTACCATGACATAGTCCGCATCAAACACTTGCTGCTTCCCTTTGACTTCGGCAGTAACCGAAACACCGTTTGCTGTTTCTTCAACACTTTTGGCTAGTGCCTCTGTATAGATTGTTACTCCTTTTGCCTTAAGCTTCTTTTTTACAGGAGCAATCAAACGCTTTTCAAAAGCGGGCAAAATCGAAGAGGTGCCTTCCAGAATAACCACTTCGGTACCGAACCCGGCATAGGCTGAGCTTAATTCAATGCCAATATATCCGCCACCAATAACGACCAGTTTTTCAGGTATTTCTTTTAAAGCAAGTGCACCCGTTGATGAGAGGACGTGATCGCTCCATTTAAAGCCGGGAATTTCAATTGGACTTGATCCAGTAGCCACAATACAATGATTGAACTTGTATCTGGATGACTCATAACCGTGATTGACGCGCACAACATCCGAATCGACAAACAGTGCTTCGCCTTCAACGCATTCGATGCCATGGGCCTTAAAAAGTCCTTTGACACCGCCTGTCAATCGATCAATCACTTGCCCTTTCCAATCCTGCACTTTTTGAAAATCAATACTTATATTTTCGGCCTTAATGCCAAAATCCTCTGAATGGGCCATTTGTTCGAAACGATGACTGGCAGAAATCAAAGCTTTCGAAGGAATACAGCCGACATTCAGGCAGACACCTCCTACATGCTCTTTTTCAATAACAATGACTTTCTGACCAAGCTGAGCGGCCCGAATAGCCGCTACATAGCCACCTGGACCTGCACCGATAACGACTGTGTCCACCTCTGTGGTAAATTCCCCTACAACCATATTTACCCCTCCAAAATAAGGCGTTGCGGATCAGACAACAGCCTTTTTATTTTGTTCATTGCCCTTTGAGCCGTTGCACCGTCAATCAATCGATGATCAAAGCTCATGGACAGAGCAAGCGTAGGTGCAGCAACGATTTTTCCATCACGAACAATTGCCTTCTCAGAGATTCTTCCAACCCCAAGGATCGCTGATTCTGGCTGATTAATTACCGGAGTGAACCATTGACCGCCTTCGGACCCTATATTGGAAATCGTGCATGTCCCGCCTTTCATTTCCTCAGCGGCCAGTTTCCCCGTACGTGCTTTTTCAGCAAGCTGCTCGATCTCTCTGGCAATTGAATACATGGATTTCGCTTCGGCATGCTTCACAACCGGGACAACAAGACCGGCATCTGTATTAGTAGCAATACCGATATGATAATAATGCTTATAGATAATTTCCTGATTTTCTTCATCCAGTGACGCATTGAGCACCGGAAATTCTTTAAGTGCCGCAACAAGCGCTTTAACAAAATACGGGAGATAGGTTAACTTGATCCCAAGCCCCTGTGCCTCTTCTTTAAAATGTTTTCGATGCGAAACAAGTTTCGTAACATCCACATCGTCCATAATCGTTACATGAGGTGCCGTTTGCACGGAATGCGCGGTTGCTTTGGCAATGGCTCTTCTTATGCCAATGAATTTCTCGCGGGTCTCCTGTGAAGGCTGCATCGCTGAAAACTGTTCATACGCCTTCTCAGAATGATTGGAAGCACCGGTGTCCTGACGATTCAGTTCCTCCGAATTTTTAACCGGTGTCGAAAGATAGTCGTCAACATCCTGTTTTGTGATCCGTCCGTTTCGTCCGCTGCCGATCACTTTTTTCAGGTCAATTCCCTTCTCACGGGCATATTTTCGAACCGACGGCATAGCAATCACCGATTCATCTGCATGCTCCGAATGTGTTTCGATCTGTTCCTTGACCAGCAGTTCTTTTTGTTCTTCATGCTGTGCAGGAACGGCATCCTTTTCTGGATCTGGCACTGTGTCTTGAACATCATCGGCTGCTGCATCCGATTGGAGTGTCACGATAACGGTGCCCACTTCAACCACCTGTCCTTCTTCTGCATTCAGTTCCAAAACTTTACCGTTCACTGGAGAAGGAATTTCAACAACAGCCTTATCATTTTGAACCTCGGCAAGCGGATCATCTTCACGAACCGAATCACCGGGCTTGACGAACCATTTCAGAATCTCTCCTTCATGAATTCCTTCACCGATATCCGGCAGTCTGAACAAATAGGCCAATGGCATTCACGCTCCTTTATCTCTCGCTGTGTTTACTGCTTGATCTTTCATTGCCGTGCTCGCTTGTCTCGGCTTAGAGGAGCAATATTACATTTAAACATTATTGCTCTCTGGCCCTTTAACGATTAAAACGCAATAACCTCTTTTACCTTATTCTTAATATCGTTTTCATTTGGCAGCCAGACATCTTCTGCTGCTGCAAACGGAAAAACAGTATCCGGTGCAGTGACTCTTCCGACAGGCGCATCCAAATAAAGCAACGCACGATCATTGATTTCCGCTATGATCTGGGCGCCAATACCTGCCTGTTTCTGAGCTTCCTGCACAACAACTGCGCGATTCGTTTTTTTAATCGAATGAGCGATCGTCTCTGTATCGAGGGGGCTGATTGTCCGCAGATCAATCACTTCACACTCTATATTATTATCCTTACTCAACTGTTCAGCAGCCTTCAATGCCGTCTGTACCATGGCACCATAAGTGATCACGGTTATGTCTTTTCCTTCACGCGCAATGTTTGCTTTCCCAATGTCGATTGTATAGGCTTCTTCAGGAACTTCCGCTCTGAATGAACGGTACAGCTTCATATGTTCCAAAAAAATAACCGGATCGTTATCGCGAATAGCCGCGATCAGCAGCCCCTTGGCATCGTATGGATTAGAGGGGATAACCACTTTCAGACCCGGGCACTGCGCAAATAAACCTTCGAGATTATCTGCATGCAGTTCGGGCGTCTTTACTCCGCCGCCAAAGGGTGAACGAATGGTGACTGGAGCATGGTATGCACCACCGGAACGATATCTCAGTCGTGCAAGCTGAGAGGCAATGCTGTCCATCGCCTCAAAAACAAAACCGAAAAACTGTATCTCCATGATTGGTCGGTAGTTTTGCAATGCAAGTCCGAGTGCGAGTCCGCCGATGCCCGACTCAGCAAGCGGCGTATCAAAAACGCGCTCTTCTCCGAATTCATCATATAAACCTTCCGTCGCACGAAACACACCGCCGTTTTTGGCCACGTCTTCACCAAAAACAAGCACATGTTCATCATTGCGAAGCTCAATTCTCATCGCGTCTGTAATTGCCTGTATCATTGTCATCTGTGTCATTGCTGAGCTCCCTCCCGAGCGCCGTAAAACTCGAGCTGCTCTTTAATTGCCGGTGTCGGATTTTCATACATAAAGCCAAGAAGATCCGTGACTTTCTGCTTAGGCACGCTATCTGCTTCTTTGAGCGCTTCGGCAACATCTTTCTTCGCTTGTTCGGCCGTACGTTCTTCATCTTCACGCGCCCATAGCCCGAGCTTTTCAAGATAAAGGCGGAAACGAATAAGCGGATCTTTTTTTTCCCATTCATCCGTTAATTCGTCCGTCCGATACCGCGTCGGGTCATCGCCTGCCATAGTATGGGGCCCATATCTGTACGTCAATGTTTCAATCAATGTCGGTCCTTCGCCGGCCAGCGCGCGCATCCGTGCATTCTTTGCTGCCGCATAGACAGCCAGAGGATCCATGCCATCCACCTGGATCCCTCTTATTCCGGCCGCCACCGCTTTTTGGGCAAGCGTTTCAGATGCGGTCTGCTTTTCAACCGGTACCGAAATAGCAAAGCGATTGTTCTGACAGATAAACACAGCAGGCGCTTTATAGATACCGGCAAAATTCATGCCTTCATACACGTCCCCCTGTGAGGTCGCACCATCACCAAAATAGCAGAAAGCAATTTGCTTCTTCTTTCTTTTCTTTAACCCCAATGCAATACCCGCCGTTTGCGTCGCCTGCGCACCAATAATGATCTGAGGCATAACCGCATGGAGCTCCCGCGGATACTGCCCGCCCCCGAAATGACCTCTTGAATAAAGAAATGCTTTATACATAGGAAGTCCATGCCAGACAAGCTGGGGAATATCACGATAAGAGGGCAGCAACCAATCTGCCTGATCCATGGCAAATTCACTGGCTAGCATGGATGCTTCCTGGCCGGCTACCGGTGCGTAGAACCCAAGTCTGCCCTGCCTATTTAATGAAAGCGCGCGCTGATCCCAGATCCTGGTATATACCATGCGCCGCATTAATTCCTTTAGCTCCTCGTTCGTCATTTCAGGTTTCTGCTGCTCGTTGACAACATGTCCCTGTGTGTCCAAAATACGCAGCATTGGAAACATTTTTCTGATCTCTTCAGAACCGTATTCAGGAACCATATCTTTCACCCCTTCTTCCAATCAGTATGTGCCATTTCGCCCCTTCTGCAATGAGATTAATATCACTTAACCGCTTACAGTTAAAAATTACCTGAATTATTTATCGGAGATACATTGCAGATGGCAAAAAAAGTGATTGGTTCGGTATTTTATACTTGATATATCTCTTTTTTCAGTTTATATTACCTTATTCAGTGAAGTCAAACGTAAGGAACTGCAGGCGTCAACGTTCCTCGGCGTCCGCACAATAAGCGCCATTTGTAAACAATCTGCGTATTTAATGATACACTAACAATAGAACAAGATAAGGCAGGCAAGGAAAAAATGAAGTTCCTTATTGAACGGTTTGAAAGGTGGCTCATTTCATGATTACCATGGATGATATTATTCGGGAAGGCAATCCCATTCTCAGGCAGGTGGCTAAAGAGGTCCAGTTGCCGGCTTCGGATGAAGAAAAAAATACATTGAAAGCGATGCTTGAATTTCTGAAAAACAGTCAGAATGAAGATCTCGCTAAAAAATATCACCTGCGTGCAGGCATTGGTCTTGCCGCTCCTCAAATCGCATTAAGCAAACGAATGATCGCGCTGTATCTGGACGATGACAATGGCAAACATTACGAGTATACGCTTTTTAATCCCAAAATTATCAGCCATTCGATCGAAAGCACTTATTTGGAAGGTGGAGAAGGCTGCCTGTCAGTTGATCGCGAAATTTCCGGTTATGTCCCTCGACATGCACGTGTAAAAGTAAAAGCTTTTGATCTTGAAGGCAACCCGGTAACGCTCCGGCTGAAGGGTTACCCTGCCATTGCCATTCAGCACGAAATCGATCATTTGAACGGCATTCTCTTTTATGATCGAATCAATAAAGAGGACCCTTTCAAAATACCGGATCATGTAGCTGAGAAAAATATATATTAATCAATACCGACAGAAGAAGGACGGCTTTCGCGAGCCGTCCTTCTTCTGTCGGTATTGCCCTTTTGAACAGGACTGAATGTCGCACTTCCTTATCTTGTTATAAAAGCCCGATCTGTTTTAAGCCATGATAAATACCGTCTTCATGTACGGATGTTGTCACAAAGTCCGCGGACTGCTTGGCTGCATCCACGGCATTGCCCATTGCAATTCCCGTTCCCACAAAGGAAAGCATCTCAATGTCATTATTTCCGTCTCCGAAAGCGCATGCTTCACGCGTCGAAATATTCAAAGTGTTTAAAAGCTGCGCAATTCCCGTGGCCTTTGATCCGGTTGATGGCAGGACATCAACCCCGAACTCATGCCAGCGTACATAGCGAAAGATATTGCATGGGGGGGTCTCAAGAAAATGTGCATCATCCTTTTCGGAATAGAAAAGCAGCCCCTGGTACACGTCATGATGGTCTAAAAAATGCTCATCCGTCTCAGGGAATGGCATCGGAAGCTGCAAGCTGTCCATACTGAGACGTGCTTTTTCATCAATATATCTATCCATTTTTATTGTATCGGCACTTTCATAAGCAAAGGACCAGCCAACTTTTCTTGCCTGTGCTGCAAGTGCACGCAAGGGTTGTTCGGGAAGCGGATTCGTATAAACCGGCTCATCGTGGTCAACCACATATGCGCCATTAATGCTGACATAGGTATGAATATTCAATTGCTTCCTCAGTTCCGCAAACATAACCGGTGTACGTCCCGTCGCAATTGCGGTAATCACCCCCCGCCTCTGTAATTCTGAAATTGCTTCCACAGTCGAATCCGGAAGCGATTTATTTTTATCAAACAAGGTATCATCAATATCAAAAAAAACGATCTTCGGTCTGGTCATAAACATAATCCTCTCTTTCAGACTGACTGCCACTGGATTTAGTAGTACGTCCCTTTCTCAGCTTATTATAACAGCTCTATGTACCCAATAAATGAACAGGGTATGAAATTCTAATGATTGCCCATGCTATTTCTGACATTGCACAGAGAAATCCACCATATTTATCAGTACCCAAAGCTTAAAAGTGAAAAAGCACGCCATTTCATATATAATGATCTGTAGAACATTTTTTTGGGAGGAGTATGAATCAATGATTTATAAAGTACTATATCAACCATCGAGTGACGAGGTCCCGGTACGTGAGCAAACAGAGATCCTCTATCTCGAAGCAGGCGACGTTCGCGACGTTCGCAGAAAACTTGCAGACAAACCCTATAATGTGGAATTTATTCAGCCGCTGACTGGTAAATTTCTCGAATATGAGCAAAAGTCTGCTGAATTTAAATTGGAGAAGCTGTAAACATATGAAATTTGTGAAAAACCATCAGACAGCTGTTTTCTCCCTTGGCGGGCTTGGAGAAATCGGTAAAAACACGTACGCTGTTCAATTTCAGGATGAGATCATCGTGATTGACGCGGGAATTAAGTTTCCGGAAGATGAACTTCTCGGCATTGATTATGTCATTCCTGATTACAGCTATTTAGTCAAGAATGCCGACAAGATTAAGGGATTATTTATTACGCACGGACATGAAGATCACATCGGCGGCGTTCCTTACTTGCTGCGTGCAGTTAATATTCCTATTTATGCCGGCAAACTGGCCGCAGGGTTAATTCGAAACAAACTGGACGAACATAATCTTCTGCGTCAGACGGTCATCCACGAAATTACAGAAGATGATGTCATTAAATTCCAAAAAACATCCGTCAGTTTTTTCAGAACAACGCACAGTATTCCGGATTCATATGGTGTCGTTGTGAAAACGCCCCAGGGCAACATTGTCGAAACCGGAGATTTCAAGTTTGATTTCACACCGGTAGGCGGTCAGATTGCCAATCTGACGAAAATGGCGGAAATCGGCAAGGAAGGCGTACTTTGTCTCATGTCCGACAGTACAAATGCTGAGGTGCCCGGTTTTACCATGACCGAACGGGAAGTCGGCGAAAATATCAAAGATATCTTCCGCAAAGTGAACGGACGCATCATTTTTGCAACCTTTGCATCCAATATTCACCGTCTCCAGCAGGTTGTCGACGCCTCAGTCGACACAGGAAGAAAAATTGCTGTTTTCGGGAGAAGCATGGAAGCTGCGTTCACAATTGGCGAAGATCTGGGTTATATCCAGGCACCAGGCGACACGTTCATCGACCATCAGCAAATTAATCACTTGCCGGATCAGGAAGTGACCATTCTGTGTACCGGGAGTCAGGGTGAGCCGATGGCCGCCCTGTCTCGAATCGCGAACGGTACCCATCGTCAAATTCAAGTCCAGCCTGGCGACACGGTCATTTTCTCTTCCTCACCGATCCCTGGAAACAGAGTAAGTATCAATCGCACGATCAATCAGCTCTATCGTGCTGGTGCTGACGTCATTCATGGAAAGCTGAGCAACATCCATACTTCCGGCCATGGCGGTCAGGAGGAAGAAAAATTGATGCTCCGCCTTCTGAAGCCTAAATTCTTTATGCCGATTCACGGTGAATACCGAATGCTGAAAAAGCATGTGGAGACGGCACATACTTGCGGTATTCCTTATGAAAATTCATTTATTATGAACATTGGCGATGTTCTTGCATTAGACCAGAACTCTGCAGCCGTCACCGGTAAAATCCCGTCCGGTTCCGTCTATATCGATGGCAGCGGAATCGGCGATATTGGAAACATTGTCCTGCGTGACCGCAAAATTCTTTCAGAAGAAGGTTTGGTCATTGTGGTTGTCAGCGCAGATATTGCCGCCCACAAAATTTTAGCGGGTCCAGACATTATCTCCCGCGGATTTGTCTACATGCGCGAATCAGGAGACTTGATCAATGAGGCACAGAATCTGCTCTCTGCACGTCTTCAGGAAATTATTCAGCGGGATGCGCTGCAATGGTCGGAAATCAAAAGCACGGTTACTGATCTTTTGTCGCCATTTCTCTATGAAAGGACACGCCGCAAACCAATGATTCTGCCGATCATCATGGAAGTTGATGAGAAAGCGGCATACAAGCAGGTCGAAAGCAGCAATTAACGCTGCAGTCAATAGAAAGAAAGAGGCTGTTCCCCGATTATTCTTGATCGCGGAGCAGCCTCTTTCCTTGTGTTAAATCATGACAAGGCCTGGATTGCCATATTCCTCCATCAAATTTTTCTTGCGTTCATTCATTCTTTTCCTGATCAGCAAGTACACGCAAAACAGTCCGTTCCCGTCTGCTCAAAAACCATAAAAATAAACTGGGAGCAAGCAGCAAAGCAGCAAGGAAAAACCATTCAGAATGAGCCCAATCGTCAAGTTCCCCGCTAATCACAATATCCGGATAAATCAGATAAGGCATATGAGAGGCGGTATAACCGAAAAATGCGAAAAAATACTGCAAGGCAACAAGAGTCAAAACACCACGATATCGCCTGATAAAAACAAACGTAACTGAAAGCAGTAAACAAAATAAAGATAGCATGAACAGCCACCACAAATCCAATGTACGCATAAAATGGTCCGGATTCTGCCGTTCAAGTCCAAGAAAAACCAGACCACTGGACACTACCATCGGCATACTTAAAAAGAGGGCCAGATTGCGAAAATGTTCAGTCATTGCCTTGCTACCGATCCGTGAAGAAAAATGGACAAGATGCATGGTGCTTATGTAGAAAATACTGACAATAACCAGAACCATCACAGACCAGAAATAGACATTACCGATCAGCGCAAGCACAAATGAACCCGGTTTCCCGGTCCCGATCGATGAGAATCCACCCTCGCTGATGACAAGCACAATGCTCAAAGCCAGTGGAACGAAAATCCCCGCAATGCCATTTCCAGCCAAAAACAGGCCGTTTTTCTGCTTTGGCATCAATTCAGATAATGCAAAAAAAGTGCCCTTAAAAACGGTTAAAAAAAGAGCTAGAACGCCGCATATAACAAGCGGAGTCTGAAAGTTGAGCACCAGCTCAGGAAACCAGCCAACCAGTGCCGTGAAAAGTAAAATAAAGCCAATATTCATCAATTCAGAAACAGGAGACTGCCAGCTCTTGAGCGGTTCGTACAACCAGGCCATCTTTTTAAGATGGTATCCGTAAAAAATATAAAAGCTAATGCCGAAATCAATCGAAGCGGCAATCATATAGCCATAAATAATCGTCCAAAGTGCAGTTAAAATGAATGCTTCCATGATGTTTTTCCTCTCTGACTGGCGGACTCCTATTTATTATAACAAAGAAACTCATTTTATAAGACTGCAGATCAGCAGGATACACGATTTACCACGAATAAACGGTTGAATGATTACAGCATGGTTTTAACTTCATTAATCCTGCTATACGGCATTTCAGCTGCCCGCTTGCTGCAAAGTATCTTGCATCTTCACGAACATTTCGGTCTGCACAACCACCTACTGAAGCTTCGTAAAACGCGCAACGCACTTCTGTATCCTTGACCCTTTTTGAATGTTCCAAACCTTTACTTCCTTATCCTGAAATAAGAGACAGGATGCATGTTCGCTCATCCTGCCTCTGCAAGAACAGACCGGAGTCTGCTCATTCCCGTTCATTTTTTCAATCTATTTCATCACACGTGAAGCGTTTCATCGCCAGGGTGCCAGTTAGCAGGACAGAGTCCGCCAGACTGAAGTGCCTGAAGTACACGTAAGGTTTCATCGACATCACGACCAATATTGTTGTCATTAACAACCGAATACCGGAGATCACCTTCCGGACTGATAATGAACAATCCTCGAAGCGCAACTCCTTCTTCAGGAATCAGCACACCATATTTCTCTGCCACTTCATGTGTATGATCCGCAGCCAGACTGAAATTGATTTTGCCGATGCCGCCTTCTTTTCTCGAAGTTTTCATCCATGCCTGGTGCGTATAAATCGTATCACAGGAACAGCCAATAATGTCTGCGCCAAGTGCTTTGAATTCATCATAGCGATCACTGAAAGCCGTAATTTCAGTTGGGCATACAAACGTAAAGTCCATCGGGTAGAAGAAAAAGATCGTCCACTTTCCAGCTTTAATATTCTCTTCCAGATTTGCCTTTCCAAATGAGCCATCTGCATTGACGCAGTCAAGATCAAACAAGGGGGCCTTCGCACTCACAAGACGTTCTACCATATTTTAACCATACCTCCTGAAATTTTTGCTTTCCTCATTTGCCATGAGGTTATAACCTATTATAATATTCACTTTATTTTTAGTCAATATTAGTTAATAATTAATTTAAAATAAATGATACACGTTATTACCAAGGAAGATATAATAATTATTGAAAATTAATATTATCATTTAAAACTGCAATTATCAAATAAAATGCCATGTCTTCATCAGTGAACATAATACATTTATAATCATAGCAAATCTCTGACTGATTACCTATGAATATGCCTATGCGAAAAATCACAGCCATCCATTGGGAAGGTGGCTGTGATTTAATAAATCTTTTCATTCCTTAAATCTATATTCAAATGCCCTCGCGAAAATATGTGCTGACCACTCGGACTCCCTGCTCCAGTGCAGATTCATCCGGCTTAAAATCCGAAGAATGAAGGCTCGATGTTTTTCCGACGCCCAGCCAGAACATGAAGCCCGGCAGTTCTTTCAAGAAATAGCCAAAGTCTTCACCGGCCATTGCATCTTCACAAAGAACAAATGGGAAGGCTTTCTTCCTGCAAAAATCAATAAATGGATCAATGTAAATTTTCCGATTGAAAACCTGATAATAATTAGCACCAAAGTCAATGTCGCCCTGACATTGATAAGCCATTTCAATAGCCCGAACATGCCGTTTAATATCATCCTTTATTAAAGTCATCGTATCCTGGCTCAGCGTTCGAATCGTTCCCTCGACACGCGCAGATTCAGCAATGATGTTTTGTTTAAATCCGCCGGACATTTTCCCAATGGTCAGAACCGCAGCGCGCAGCGGATTCACCCGACGGGCAACAATTGTCTGAAGGCCTACAACAAAATGACTGGCAGCTACAATGGTGTCATGTGTCAGATGTGGATTTGCTGCGTGTCCGCCTTTTCCATGAAAGTCGATAAACAGTTCTGAAGTATTCGCGAACAGGCTTCCTTCTTTTGTTGCAACCGTGCCCGCAGGAAAATCCGGTGACACATGCAAAGCAAAGATCAAGTCGGGTTTCCATGCTTGAAATTCTTCGCTGTCCATCATCGGCAGGGCGCCTCCTGGTCCTTCCTCGGCAGGCTGAAAGATAAACAGCGCGTCTTCTTTTATAGGATAAAGCACAATGTTTTCCAGGGCTCCAAGCGCTATGGTCATGTGAAAATCATGTCCGCAGGCGTGCATGTTTCCTTCATGCCTGGACTGAAAGCTATAGCCCGTATTTTCTTTTACCGGCAATGCATCGATATCCGTACGAAAACCGATCAGCTTTGAAGGGTTTGTCCCTGTGACGCGAACCAGCAAACCTGTTCGCCACTTTTTAACCTGTATGCGCTCCTGAGGCAGTTCGCTAATCTGTTTCAGCAGAAACGCCTGTGTCTCCACCTCTTCAAAACCCAGTTCCGGTATCTGGTGCAACGCGCGCCTGATCGCTATATAATCCATAATTCTTTCCTCCTGATGCAGGCAGACAATCTGCTCTTTTATAACTCGCGAAGTTCCTGCATCAATTCAGTTTTTGAACGTGTCTGATCATCAATTCGCTTCAATATTTTTGCCGGGGTTCCGGCAACTACCGTATCTTCCGGAACATCTTTCGTTACAACCGCACCTGCGGCGACAACTGCACCTTTGCCGATACGGACGCCTTCAAGAACAACAGCATTTGCACCTACCAATACATTGTCTTCAACAATGACCGGTTTTGCAGAAGGCGGCTCTACAACGCCTGCAAGCACCGCGCCGGCACCAATATGACAGTTTTTGCCCACCGTTGCACGTCCGCCGAGCACGGCATTCATATCGATCATTGTCCCTTCACCAACGACAGCGCCTATGTTAAGCACGGCTCCCATCATGATCACGGCCTTTTTTCCAATCTCAACTTTCTCCCGGATCAGCGCACCCGGCTCAATACGCGCTTCAATTCCTTTAAGGTCAAGCAGTGGTACTGCCGTATTACGTGCATCGTTTTCGACAATATAATCAACAATTTTATCCCTGTTGGCGCTCAGTACCGGTTCAATCTCCTGCCAGTCGCCGAAAAGTGTGCCTACTTCTCCGTTTATAAATGTGTGGACATTTTCTCCGAAAGATAAAGACGTCAGATCGCCTTTTATGTATACTTTAACGGGCGTTTTTTTTACGCTGTTTTGCAAAAAAGAAATAATCTCATAAGCATCCATTTGCTCCACTATGATTCCTCCACATATTTTAGATTTGGACTGATCCATTTGTGAAAAGTGCGTTCACTCTTTTAATTATCTTAGCTAATTCTCTTTGAAAAGTCTATGTTTTATCAATTCAACAAAGGCCTGAACCTGATTTAATTTAATGATCTCCTGGTCATAAAGCAGCCAGTTTTCCCTGACGATAGCGTTCCCCTGGCGATCGTGCAGCGGAATGCAATGCACATGATCTTTTTCTGTGAGACTGATTGATGGGAGTACTGCATAACCAATGCCGTGTGTCACCATCTGTTTACAGGTTTCAATCTGGTCAACCATGATTGTCCGCATCGGTACTCTTAAGTTCTGTGCGTGCCACCAGCCCTGAATAATCTGATCATAGGAAGAATCGCTGCGAAACTGGATATACGGTCTGCCATCATCTCCCAGTTCCTTCAAAGATTCAATTTTGGAATCAACGAAGTTCAGAGGATCTGAAAACAGATGAATCTTCCCCCCTCCCCATTTTGGCATCCCACGAACAATGGCACAGTGGCATTCAGCCCGATATAATTGTGCCAAAAGCTCACTGGACCAGCCCGTCGTCAGAGAAATTTTAACCAGCGGATGCTGCTGTACAAATGCTTTCAGTACGTCAGGCATCCAGTATTGACCATTTACCGATGATACAGCAATCTTTAATGTCCCATGAATTTCCGATGCATGAGCCTGAATCTCAGCACGTGTCTCAGCAAGTTTTTCTAATGTTTCACGTGCAAAACGCAAGAGAATTTCTCCTTCAGCAGTTAGAGAAACACCACGTTTAGAGCGTACAAACAATTGTGTATTCCATTCGTTCTCAATAGATTGTAATCTCTGACTGAGTGCCGGCTGCGAAACAAACAGCTTTTCTGCTGCTTTCCTCATATTTCCTTCGTCTGATAGCACCATAATCAGTTCAAGATCTGACAGTTTCATCGCTCTATCCCTCCAAAGCTTACTTATTCGACAAAAACACGCATAAACATAGGTGTCAGCGAATTTTGCAATCGGTAGACAAAAAAAAGAGAGATGCTATAATAAGAATAATATTGATAGACTATCCGAGTCGAGGAGGGCTTTGTGTTCATGGCTGAGTTTCCAGAGGTACCTATGGCCCAGGAAATGAGCAGCATTTATTCAGAAGCTGTTGAGAAAAAAAGGCAGAATCTTTTAGAAACTGCCAAGAAATATGGACTGTATGCCGAACAGACATTACGCTGCAGTCAGGAACTGGATATGCTTATTATTGAAATACAAGAGCAGCATTTTCCGCAGCCATTGCGCGCGCAAATGTAAGCAGGTCAGATAAGGCTTCATTATTCTGTATATAAATGAATGATTGTGCCGGCAAAAGCCGGATGCACTTTTTTTATTTGCCACTTAATGTAAGCGTTTTAAATTAAAGTTTCTCACTACACACCGTTTATTAATCGCCCTCTTCAATGATTTACAGAGTCAAGTTACAATAAACATCCTGCCTGAAGACCATTGTACGTGAATCCGTATTTGTCCTTCAACTTTTTTCAATTTCACACGCGGTCCTCCCGGCTGTCTGCGCGTGAGAGCCGGATGGACTTCACGGCGACCACTGCATCATACGCAAAATGAAAGGCAGCAGATGATTAATATCAGAGAATAACGTTCAAAATCCGGAAAATAATAAAAGCGATTAAAGCAGTGAGTGGTAATGTAATCACCCAGGTAATCACAATATTTAGTGCCATTCCCCAGTTTACACCACGTACACGCTCTGCAGAACCGACACCTAAAATTGAGGATGTGATCACATGTGTCGTACTGACCGGAAAATGGATGAAAGTAAATCCAAAAATGATTGAAGCCGAAGATAAATCAGCTGCTGCACCATTAATCGGTTGTATTTTCATAATTTTGCTGCCTACCGTATGAATAATTCTCCATCCACCAAGTGAAGTACCCATCGCCATTGCAAAACCCGCTGCTATACGCACCCACATTGGAATTTCAACCTTGGTTAAATAATTCGATGCGACTAATGCCATGGTTATAATCCCCATTGTTTTCTGGGCATCATTGGTCCCGTGGGCAAAGGACTGCAATGCGGCAGTAAAAATCTGGAAAATACGAAAATAACGATTGGTTTTTACGAGTGAAAAGTTCTGGAAGATGATCATAAAGAGTTTCATTACGATAAACCCAACAGTTACTGCAGCAATCGGTGAAATAATTAACGCTTCAAAAATTTCAATAAAGCCTTTATAATTCAATGCTCCAAATCCAAGTGCCGAAATTCCGGCACCGGCAAGAGAGCCGATAATCGCATGTGAAGAGCTACTGGGCACGCCAAGATACCACGTTGCAAGATTCCAGATAATAGCACTGATCAACGCAGCCATCACAATAATTAGCCCAATGGTCTCATCATGAATGGAGAAAGGGTCGATGACTCCTTTGCTAATTGTCTGAGCAACACCTGTAAACGTAATTGCGCCCAAGAAATTCATTGTCCCTGCCAGAATGATTGCCATTCGTGGACGTAACGCACGAGTCGAAACAGACGTGGCAATGGTGTTGGCCGTATCGTGGAACCCGTTGATAAAATCAAAACTAAACGCCAAAAAGACAATCATCAGTGTCAGCGCAAACAAGCTTTCCATATTTTTTAAAACCCTTTCTTCGTAAAAATGAATACGTATTGCAGAGCTTCCAATCAATGAGACCCGTTATCTTTTACTGCTTATTTAATCCGAAAGACATGGACGTCAATCACTTTTATCACGAACAAGGGGGTCCGTGATAAAATATTGCCTATAAAATAAATGAATGCCAATAATCGATCTTTTCATAGCATAAGTACAAATTACGCGTTACGCATCATAATGGTTTCCAGTGTATCCGCCACATCTTCACAGCTATCGGCAACGCTCTCAAGCATTTCATATAGTTCTTTGTATTGTATAATCTTGATCGCATCTTTCTCATTTTTGAACAAATTCGTAATACACTTGACAAGCAAATCATCGCATTGAGTCTCATAATCATTAATTTTAATGACACTGTTGCGAATACCAGACAGATTTTTTTTGCTCATCAGCGTAATTGCCTGATTGATTTCCTTGCAGGATTCATAAAGCAGACCGACAAATTCAACCATGAATTCATCAGCATGAGAAATGCCATAGATCTCAAGACGCATGGACCATTCTTCGAAACCGTCCAGAACACTGTCCATTTTCATTGCTAATTCCAAAATATCTTCGCGTTGGAGCGGTGTCACAAAAGTCTTATTCAAGGCAATAATAAGTTCGTGAACGTAAGAATCTCCCTTTCGTTCAAAGTTCTTCATTTTTTGTGAAAACTCATGCAGATCAGCTTCGTTTTTAATTTTGCTTTCATCAAAAAATTTAGCAGAATCCTGCAAGTTCAAAGAAATAATCGAAAGCATATTCAAAAACTTGTCATTTTTCGACAAAAAGTGCACAAAGTCCACCTCTTCATTTTATTGATATTAATGAACAATCATGTGCCCATGGATAGCATTACCCATACTCTGGTTCATTTTCCAGCAAGCCTGAGAACCGAACCACAGCTGAAGAACAACATGATTCCTTAACAGGATCAAATAAAGAACCCAGATTTCATTCTAACAGAAGATCACAAATTTACAATCTGTTTTCATCACATTAAAAAAAGCTTAATATATTTTTCGACATCCTTCGCTTAATCATGGACAGTAATCGATGACTCACATTCCACTGCTTTCTATGTATTCAAAGGATCGAGCTGCCAAATGGCTGTTCAGATCACTTCATGATTCATGACAAATCGAGAGAATATCTCACTTTTGACGTTGAGGCATTCTCTCGATCTACATGGCCTGCTGATCATTTGTTTAATGGGCAAATCTGTAAGCAGGGAACAACATTCCCGAACTCATCGTGCAATGAGCGCTCGCCGCTTCGTAAAGTCAACGTTTTTATAATAAGTATTTTTAACGAGTACATTCGGACCCAGGCATTTCACTGCGGGGCAATGGCAGTTCAGCGATTTAGCCAGTGGTGTGGTCAGCCAATGCTGATAAGCTTCTTCCAAGGTCGTCGACTTTATATTGCCAAGTGCTGGTGCATCACCAAAATCTGTTACAATGATGTTTCCATCAAAAATATTAACATTCAGCCTTGAACGTCCATCCGGGTCATTTCGGACGGTAACATTTTTTTCATGATACAGACGCTCAAGGAGGGCCAGATCCTTTTCATTCTTATTACACGGATAAAAAGGCAGCGTACCAAATAACATCCATACCTCCTGATTGCGGCAGTCAAGCAGCCGATGAATGCCATTGCGTATCTCATCGAGTGAAGCTACTTGAAGGCTGCTTGCAAAATCACTCGGATACATCGGATGAATCTCATGACGCTGGCAGCCCATTTCAACCACTTGTTTATGAATACGTTCAAGATGCGGCAACGTACGTTTATTGATCATTGTCTCCGCCGACACAATAACACCGCGTGCGGTTAATTCCCGGGCATTTTCAATCATTCGTTGAAAAAACAAACGTTGAGTTTCGATTTTCGGTTTTTTATCCATTACAGCAAATCCTATATTTGAATAATCTTCAAAACTTCCATAGTTAAATGAAATATGAAGAACATCAAGATACGGAATAATCAATTCATAACGGGCAAGATCAAGCGTTAAATTAGAATTAATCTGCGTTCTCAGCCCTCGCTCATGCGCATATTTTAAAATGGGCACGACATACTCTTTCACCGACTTTATAGAAAGCATCGGCTCACCACCGGTAATACTTAAAGCATGCAGATGCTTCGCCTCATCCAAACGTTTGAAAATTAAATCAAGAGGCAAAGCATTCGGGTCATGCTTCTGCAAAGTATAACCGACCGCACAATGTTCACATCTCATATTGCAAAGAGTTGTCGTCGTAAACTCCACATTTGTCAGCGCTAAATGTCCATAATGCTCCATATCAAAATAGGCTTCCCAAGGATCATTTTCAGGGCTGATCGGTGTCTTGCTTAAATGTTCTATCAATATCATGCAACTCTCATCCCTTCAAAATTAAATAGGCAATACACATACTATATCATAATGAAGGGATTTTTCACGATTCTGTCACATTTCCCATGCAGATAAGTTCATGTTATCTATGCTGTCTGCACATTTTTTAAATTTTTACTGATATAATCTCTTGTTTCATTGATTCCGCTGCCTTCAATGACAATCAAACATTCTTCATCATGGGAGAACAGAATAAATGACAGCAGTTCGGACAGCCGATGAACTTTTTGCGCTTCATTTTTTCCATAGACATAAATGTTTTGATTCCATTGCGAGCAGAATCCATAAAAATCAATAAATTTATTCAGCTTCAGAGTCGTTGGGTTAAATTTGAAAGAAATGATGTTTGGCATAGCAGCAGGCACTCCCTTTCAGAAAATTTGATACTTCTATTGTCACACACTTCATGCAAATTCTGAACGGGGTTTTTTTGTCGACTAAGCACTAGTTTAGATGAAGTATTTCACAAAAAATTGTTTGACAATGATCAGAACGATGTAAATTTGAATTTTCAGAGAGGATGCCAAGCATTGATCTTGCCCGCAAAAAAACCGGAATTCACTTAGAAAATGAAAAGCCGGTTCATATCTGCCTTTTCCGAAACCGTCTGTCAATAGAAAAGGCCCACAATGACAAGGAGAATAAACATGACAACGATCAGAATAAACACATTGCATCCTCCTCTATTTTTCTATAGCATATGCAACCGAGCTGGTCTGTGAGTTGGCAAGTACACAAATTTCAACAAATTCTTTTCTTCTGGCAAATCGTTTTTGCACATTCCTTAATCATAGCTGACCAATAGAAAAAATCGATGCTTAGTAAAATTGAGGGCAATAAAATTTTGCAAAATTAGAAAACTTGGCTTTGCCAAAGCTGCCGCCGCACTTATATTATAATCTGCTGAATTTTAAACTTTCTTATAGTATTAGAAAAACCGGGCATAGCCCGATCCACAATCTCCAGCCACATGTCATGGGTTCGTGTCTTTACAGTGTTGAATCGGCGCTTCAGTTGCTCGCTTGCCGCGGGCGATCCGGAAGCCTTCGCGGGCAGGCCAATTTCTGCGGGATCTTCCCAGGCTCGATGATCAACAGGAACGCTCCGCAGACGCCAGCGCTCCTCCGCTTTGATTCTCGGTAAGACACTGGTCTATTGGTTTTCATCTGGGGCAAAATCCTATACTTTCTTTACCTGCAAAAAAGGTATGGGCATTTAAGCGCCCATACCTTCATCATTATTATATTCTGTTTTGCATCAATCAAGAATTCTGCGAACAACACCGGCAAATTTTGATTTCCAGTATGGGTTGCTCATACTTACAACGGCGACACCCGTACTGCTTTGTGAACCAATAAAACGTCCACCGCCAAGGTAGATACCAACATGGCCATTTGTTTTATATGTATTAAAGAACACGAGATCGCCAGGCCGTGCTTCACTAAAACTAACCGCACGCCCCTGACTCACAAGTGCGCCCGTACTGCGACCGACACCAATACCGTTTGCAGCAAATGCAGCATGCACAAAGCCTGAGCAATCGAACTGACCTGTAGCAGGATTGGATGCACCAAATACATAAGTAGAATGACCGATAAATCTGTTCCCGTAATTCAAAATACCTGAAATACCGCCTGAAGATACAGAAGCAGACAGGCTGACAGCCTGAGACCGAGAACCTGAACCGGTTGCTGAACCCTTGGAATTTGAACTTCCGGAACTTGAAGTGCTTTCCGAATTACTGTTAGCTCCCGATGATGACACGCTGAATGAAACATTTTTTACGGAAGCACGTTTCAAATCTTCTGCCGCATTTGCCAGCGAAGTCAGCTGATCGGATACACTGGCCTGTTTACGGTCCAGCGCACTGACCGCAATTTTTTTCTGATCCTGCAATGCATTGACTTCAGCCAGGGTTTTCTTCAGTTTCTCAAGCCGTGCAACATTTGCGGCCTGTTTCTTTTGAACACTTGCCTTTTTTTCTTTTACTGCTTTTTGATCATTTTTCTGATCCGTAATAATTTTTTGGTCTTGATTTGTAATTGTTGTCAATGCAAAAGTACGATCAATGAAATCACCAAAGTTTTTAGAACCGAGCAGGACATCTAAATAATTTACCGATCCGCCATTCTTATAAATGGAGACAAGCCGATCTTTAAGCAACGACTTACGTTCTTCAATACGCTTATTGATGGTTTCAATTTCGGCCTTCAGTGCATTGATTCTATCATTCGTTTTATTAATTTCTGCCTGTCCATTACTGATTTCAGTAGTCAATTTCAATTGTTTTTTATTCATTGCATCAAGTTCACTTTGAAGTGCTTTCTTCTGTACTGCCAGCTTACCACTCAATGATTTTTGTTCCGCAGTTTTTGAATTGATTTCACTTAAAGAAGGTGAAGCGTATGTAACAGATGGCGCAATCGATGTGTATGTCAGTCCGAACGTCAGTGCCAGTGTAACGGTCGCTTTTTTCTTACTCATTTTCATGGTCAGCCTGGTTCCTCCCCAAAACATTTAAACTCTTTTTTTACCGTACATTTTTTATCTATTCTCTAATTCTCACATTATCGACTTTTTCATTATAGCACCGCAAACTTTGCAACAGATATTAAGCTTGTATGTCGCAATGAAATATATTTGTAACAATATGGCGATATCGCGTGAATAAACACGTCTTTCTTTGTAATCTTTTTGTAATTTAATGAAATTTTTTAGATAATTTATAAATTCATTTCTTTTATGAAGGAATAGGACAATTCGTTGGCATCATACATTGGCTGAGTAGATAAGAACAGATGGAGGTGGATCATTTTGTTTCTTGTACTTGGATCCATTTTGATGATTGCTGTACTGATTAATCAACTCAGGGAAAAACCTCTGACCGGACGCCTCTACAGGCAGCCAATTGCACTTTTGCTTTGCGCAGGTTGTGCACTCTCAACAATGCTTCCTCTCCCTATGATTGATTGGATGATGTTATCGGTGATATTCATTTTCTCATTTGCTCTTGGCCTGATTCAGGGACGTTTCACCTCACTTCTCAACCGTGACGGTGCCTGGTTTCTGGCTGGATCAATCATGTCAGTCTTCATTTGGTCCTTATCTGTTCCCACGCGAATGGTCCTGCGCACCCTATCAATCCATTATCTGTCTATGACCCCCTCACTCAATGGATCTTCGAGTTTCATTGTCTATCTTCTATTCATTTCAGGATTTTTGTTTGGAAGATACAGCATGCTGATGGTACGCTATCCTTTTTTGCTGAAAAACATGGGGAAAAACGAACGAAAGTTGAGACGTCTGCGTGTTCGATAAATAGAGGTACTTTGATTCTTCTCTGTTCCATGAATCCGTTTTTTGTACTTGGCACATCCAACGCATACGTGAAAAAATATTTTCTTCCTATAATATGGTCAAAAAACGAACATGACAGGCTTGCAATCTCTGGTCATAATTTGTTGATTTATGTCTATCGTGTTATATCATCATTGCGGCTGCTCCTTGGGGAGCACACCCTTGCTTTAATGATCGGCCATGGATTGTTTGGTTTATTGGATATGGAGCAAAATCATACACTTTATTTGCTCTGTAGAAAATAAATTTTCTGATGGACAGGCCCAACGATCCCTTTCATTCTAAATCGTAGTAAACAATGCATACTTTTCTTGACTTTTGCTTAAAAAGACTTAGAATTATTAAGGCTTAAGTGTCTTTTTTTTTACACATTTTTAACAAACCGTTCATTTATCGATATGATATAGCTTAGAATTATGATGAGAAAAATGAAACATTCTCAGATTATCCTCATTTGACCGATTCTTGCAGACTTCAGGAGGTTGAATACTGTGAAACGTTTAGTTACCACGGGAAAACAGATGATGGCAACAAAATATACATTGTTCTTTCTTACTGTTTTATTATTTTGGCTGAAAACATATCTGGTTTACATCACTCAGTTCAGCCTTGGCGTCAATGACAAAATGCAGCAGTTCCTGCTCTTCATTAATCCGATCAGTTCATCGCTCTTGTTTTTGGGGATTGCGATTATTTTTAAAGGTCGGCTTCAGCAATGGCTGCTTATCATCATTAATTTTATTTTATCGTTCTGGCTGTATGCAAATGTTGTATACTATCGGTTTTTCAGTGACTTCATTACTTTATCTACAATGACACAATCAACAGGTAATGCCGGCGATTTAGGTGGAAGCGTTGTTTCATTAATGTACGCATACGACTTTTTATTTTTCACTGATACTCTCATTATTCTGCTGCTTGTGCTTTTTAAAATTGTACGTCCGTCAGCCGAGCGGTGGAATATTCGTTCCATTTTTACCGTGTTTGTTTCCGCCATTATGGTTTTCATCGTCAATCTCAGTTTAGCGGAAACGGATCGCCCGGAGCTTTTAAGCCGGACCTTTGACCGAAATTACATTGTCAAATATTTGGGTGCTTATAATTTCGCCATATACGATGCGATCCAGAGTGCGCGCTCCAATGCACAGCGGGCAATGGCGGACAGCAGTGATATTAATGAAATCCAGAATTTCACAAAATCAAATTACGCTGAGCCGAATCCAAGTTATTATGCAAAAGGAAAAGGCATGAATGTCATTTATGTGTCTCTTGAATCACTGCAAAGCTTTATCATCAATTATAAAATGCCTGATGGGACCGAGGTCACCCCTTTCCTTAATAAGCTTGCTGCTGGTGCGGACGACACCACCTATTTTAAAAATTTCTTTCATCAAACCGGATCCGGAAAAACATCCGATGCTGAATTTATGATGGAAAATTCACTTTTCCCGCTTTCTCAAGGTCCGGTTTTTCAAATGAAAGGATTCAATACCTATCAGGCTGCACCCGCAATGATGAATCAGCGCGGTTATGAGACAGCCGCTTTTCACGGAAACGTTAAATCGTTCTGGAACCGTGATCAGATGTATAAAGCTCTGGGCTATGAGCGTTTCTTCGATTCCAAGTATTACGATATGAGCCAGAAGAACACTAAGAATTATGGAATGAAGGATAAACCGTTTATCAAAGAAACCATGCCTTATCTGACGTCATTGAAGCAGCCTTTCTACAGCAAATTAATTTTGCTTTCCAATCATTTTCCATTTGGCATGGACAAAGAAGATACGACTTTTAAACCCGGTGATTTTGGCGACAGCGTTGTTAATAATTATTTTCAATCTGCGAACTACATGGATCAGGCCATCGAACAATTATTTACAGATCTGAAGAAAGAAGGATTGCTTGATAAATCCATAATCATTATGTACGGTGATCATTACGGCCTCTCCGAAAATCATAATGACGCAATGGCAAAGGTACTGGGTAAGGATCAGATTACGCCGTTTGATAATGCCCAGCTTCAACGTGTACCGTTGTTTATTCACATCCCGAAAATATCCGGTGGAACTGTTTCAACATACGGCGGAGAGGTAGATGTACGCCCAACATTAATGAGCCTGCTGGGTATTGATACGAAAGACTACATTCAGTTCGGTACGGATCTGTTCTCAAAAGAGCATCGTCAGATTATTCCATTCCGTAACGGCGATGTCATTACGAATAAGTATTCGATTGTCGGCGGTGTCGTTTACGATAATGGGACTGGAAAAAAAGTTGATTCATCTCTTGGCAAGCCATATGAGACGCAAGCGAAGAAACTGCTTGACTATTCCGATAAAGTTATTTTCGGTGACCTTCTTCGCTTTTACAAACCAAAAGGATTTGTTCCTCCGGATATCTCAAAAATTAATTACAACACAGATCAGAAGATCCAGCCGGATTCAAATTATGGCGCATCAACCTCAACCGAAAAAGAGGGAAAATGAACAGTACTTGGCATGTAATAAACGTTCAATAATTAATAGAGGCTGTCTCAATGTCACAGTATGACTTTTGAGACAGCTCTTTTTATATTTTTCAGCATTGACTCCTTCGTGAAAACTGATTTTCACATCTATGAAAAATGAATCAACAGTCAAGCGTTACATGGCATATATTTCTGAAAACCTTTTTTCCGTATGGTATCATGCAGTGCGCACGAAAATCGGGTTATCCTTTATTTCTATCAAATGGTTGCATAATAGAAAACAACTTGTCTATGATAGTAGTTAGAAAGAGAGGTTTTTGGTTTGCAGACAGTCAAACGTTTGCTCGTTATGAGTGACATGCACGGACAAATTGATGCATTTAATGCATTGCTTGATAAAGTAAATTTTACAATGGAGGAAGATTTACTTTTTCTTCTGGGTGATTATGTCGATCGAGGACAAGATCCTCGGGCAGTCATTAAAAAAGCACGCGCGCTTGAGAAGCAGGGGGCAATTCCACTTAAGGGCAATCATGAGGACATGATGGAAAAAGCACTTGCCGGGGAGGATACACAGGCTGTACTGCACTGGGCTGCAAATGGAGGAGCGCAAACCCTGTCGAGCTATGGGTTATCCATGAAAAAAGTGTACAATGACATTCAGAACCATGCACTTGAGCTTCCGGAAGATTTGCAGCAAGACTTGCAATGGGTCCAACACTTAAACATTTATGCAGAAACTGAAAACTATTTTTTTGTCCATGCCGGTGTTGATCCGGAAAAACCATTTGACGAAACGGATGAAGAAACATTTTTGTGGATCCGGACCCCTTTTTTTGAAGGTTATCATGGTGACAAAACCGTCATTTTCGGTCATACGCCAACGATGAATCTCCATGAATCCAGCGACGTCTACTTTGGTACCAATAACATTATCGGTATCGATGGTGGATGCGTTTTTGGCGGACAGTTAAACTGTCTGGAGCTGCCTTCAAAAACAGTGTACACAGTATAAAGCTGTAGTTTGTTTTGTCATTGAAAAGCCTTTCATAAATCCGGCGGGATTCATGAAAGGCTTTTACTATTACTTTATTCAATGCTTTTCAGCTGAACGGTTCACTGTCTTTATTGAAAAAATATGCCGCTGTATCCTTAACCTTGTCTACACCATTATTTACGAGCTCTTTTACTGAGAAATCTCTGCGTGTTTCCGCACCTGTTTTTGGTGCAAGGAGCAAGGCAAGTGAGGCCCCGATTGCGCCTCCAATAATACCTCCGATAATCATTTCTTTAAAGCCGACCTCGTCGCATGAACTTTTCTCATTTTTTGAGTACATCTGTGAACCCTCCTTAATACTGATTAATGAAAGAGTGGTGAACATGAGCCAGTGCCTATACTAAGTATACCATGTTGTACCCGGTTGATTGTTCTTCAGCCTTATTTTGTGTGTATCAAGGCCACAGTTATTCAAATACAGAGCCATCAGAATTGAATTAATGTATATTTTTTCTTGCCCCTCCGGATAACCATATACTCATTATCGATTCGATCATTCTGTGTGAGCACTTCGTCCAGATCGTTACGCCTTGATCCGTTCACATAAATAGCGCCGTTTGTAATGTCTTCCCGCGCCTGTCGCTTTGACGGCACAATGCCTGCTTCAACAATCAAATCAATCAATTTGACAGAATCTTTAGAAGATGCCTGATACGTCGGTACATCCTTGAATCCCTGCCTGATCTCCTCACCATTCAGCTGGGAGATATCCCCGCTGAACAGTGCCTGTGAAATATGCTCAGCTTGCTTGAGTGCCGCCTCTCCGTGGACAAGAACGGTCATCTCACGAGCCAGCGTTTTTTGTGCTTTGCGCGCTTCTGGATGGCTCTCGACTTCATTTGCCAAAGCTTCAATTTCACTTTTAGACAAAAATGTAAAATATTTCAAGAAATTAATCACATCATCATCGGATGCGTTATACCAAAATTGATACCACTCATACGGTGTTGTCTTTTCTGAATCAAGCCAGATTGCTCCACCCATTGATTTACCGAATTTTGTTCCATCACTTTTTGTAATTAATGGAAAGGTCAAAGCAAACGCCTGTTCCTCATGCCCACGCTTGCGAATCAGTTCCAATCCTGCGGTAATATTCCCCCATTGATCACTGCCACCCATCTGCATCCTGCAGTTTTTCAGTTCATAGAGATTCAGATAATCGTAAGCCTGCAACAGCATATACGAGAATTCTGTAAATGAAATACCAGCTTCAAGCCTTGTCTGAACAGAATCTTTAGATAACATGTAGTTTAACGTAAAATATTTGCCGACATCACGCAGGAATTCAATTGCGGAAAGTGAATTCAGCCACTCTGCATTATTCACAAAAGTCGCATTCCCCTGATCAAAGTGCAGGAAACGATCCAACTGATTTTTCAGCGATTCAGCGTAGCCTTCGACAACTTCCTTTGTGTTCAACTGACGTTCCGTTGATCGTCCGCTTGGATCGCCGATCATGCCGGTTCCCCCACCAACTAGTGCTATTGGATGATGGCCTGCCTTCTGAAGGCGCATCATGATGACGATCATCAGCAAATTGCCCGCATGCAGGCTGTTTGCAGTCGGATCAAATCCGCAATAGAATGTTATTGGTTTTTTCAGTGCCTCCCGAAGCCCTTCCTCATCGGAAACCTGATTAATTAAACCGCGATACTTTAAATCATCAATGATATCCATAAAATAAGATCCCTTCATAAAATATTGAACGCCGATGTCCGAGCCGGAAAAATAAAAAGCACTCCTGAAAAGGAGCGCTTATCGCACGGTACCATCCTTGTTTAACTGAACAAGTGTCAGTCACTTAATTAACGGTTAACGGCTGCTGCCGTCCTCCGCTACTTGGAAATGTTCACGGAAGATGCTCAAGGAGGTAATTCGCTGCAACGGTGCCTGCAGGCTCGCACCCCCCGCCTGCTCTCTTAAAAGCGTACCGACCGCTACTTAATCCCATCATCACTTGTTACTGTCTTATTGTACCGTTATTTTGCCATTTTTTTTTACTGATGTCAAATTGTTTTAAGTTGTTAAGGAAGACCGGCCTATCCTTACTCATCGATCATGATTCATTGATTGATGCTTTTTGTCTGCATCGCCGCTGCCGCCACCCGCTTGCCGCGGGTGCACCGCGAGCCTCCTCAGGCAAGCTATCTGCGGGATCTTCTTATATGATCAGACCCTGTAAAAAGATGGCCAGAAGTCTATTTGACTTGTGGCCATCTCTTATTCGGTGCGGCTTGTTTATTCAGCTGTCACTCTAATTTCACCGTTTACTTCGTCAACAACCATCTTTTTCGCTCCGTTGTGATCCAGTAAAAGGTCGGAAATTTGATCCTCGACTTTTTCTTCAAGAACCCGGCGCAGCGGCCGAGCACCAAATTCCGGATTATAGCCAAGTTCTGCCAGTTTCTTTTTGGCATTTTCCGTTACTGTAAGCTCAATGTTCTGTTCCGAAGCAGCCAGGCGAATGTCACCAAGCATCAGATCAACAATCGAAATCAGATCATCCTTCTTCAGAGAATTAAATTTGATAATTCCATCCAGACGATTTAAAAATTCCGGCTGGAAGTAATCTTCAAGTTGCTTGATCAAATCCTCTTTGCTGCTGGTCGTTCCAAAACCTACTGATGCAGAGCGATTCTTGATCCCCGCATTGCTCGTCATGATAATCACGGTATCTTTGAAACTTACCGTTCTGCCCTGACTGTCCGTCAAACGGCCATCGTCCAGAATTTGAAGGAAAATGTGCATAACATCAGGATGTGCCTTTTCAATTTCATCCAGCAAAATGATGCTGTATGGTTTGCGGCGCACTTTTTCGGTTAATTGACCGGCCTCATCGTGTCCAACATAGCCTGGAGGCGCACCGATCAGCCGTGACACTGAATGTTTTTCCATATATTCGCTCATATCAAGACGAATCATGGCACTACGGTCACCGAACATCTCTTCAGCCAGTGTTTTCGCCAGCTCCGTTTTACCGACGCCTGTAGGACCGACAAAAAGGAATGAGCCGATCGGTCGTGTGTTTTTTCTGAATCCTGTACGGTTGCGGCGGATCGCCCGTGAGACTTTTTCAACAGCTTCGCTTTGACCGATAACCTTTGCATTCAAGCGATCAGCCAAATTACGCATTTTATTCTGTTCATCTGACTGCAGCTTACGAACAGGTATGCCCGTGCGTGTTTCGACAATCTGCTGAATGAGTTCAGCATTGACCACCGCTTCTTTTCCGGATACCGGCAGTTCAGAACCGTTTGCTTTAATCTTTTCCAGTTGTTCCAATTGTTTCTTATAAGCGTGTTCCTGGTCGCGCAACCGTGCAGCCGTTTCGAACTGCTCATTTTTTGTTGCTTCCGCTTTTGCAGCAGCAATTTCTTCAATTTTCTTTTTAACACTTTCCGTATCAACAGGCGTAAGGTTCAAATTGACTTTCGAGCCGGCTTCATCCATCAGATCAATAGCCTTATCCGGCAGAAAACGATCCTGAATATAGCGGGCGGACAAAGAAACACAAGCTTTAATGGCCTCATCCGTATATTGAACGTGATGATAGTTCTCATATTTTGACTGAATGCCCTTTAAGATCTTGATGGTTTCCTCCTGTGTCGGTTCATTAACGATTACCGGCTGAAAGCGGCGTTCCAGTGCAGCATCCTTCTCAATTTTGCGATATTCGTTCAATGTCGTTGCACCAATAATTTGCAGTTCTCCGCGCGCAAGTGCTGGTTTCAATATGTTGCCTGCGTCCATTGACCCACCTTCTGCCGAACCAGCACCGACAAGCAGATGTACCTCATCGATAAAGACGATGCAGTTCCTTCGTTTTTCCAGTTCCGCCATCAATTGTTTCATACGCTGTTCAAACTGACCTCTGATTCCTGTTCCGGCAACCAGAGAAGAGACGTCAATAAGATAAATTTCTTTATTGGCAAGTTTCGCCGGTACTTTGCCTTCAACAATTTTCAGTGCAAGCCCTTCGGCAATCGCCGTTTTACCGACGCCTGGTTCACCGATCAATACTGGATTGTTTTTATTTCTACGGTTCAGTGTTTCGATAACAAGCTGAACTTCTTTGTCCCGGCCAATAACAGGGTCAATTTTCCCCTGTCGCGCAGCTTCGGTTAGATTCCGGCCGATTTGTTCCAGAAGACCATTACGGTGATTCCGTCCTCCACCGGTTGTTTTGCCATTCATTCCGTCAAAATGCATGCCGTTTTCCTGCGCCTTATTCTCGCTGGCGGCCATTGATGGCTGAATGAGACTTCGAAACAAATCATCAAATGGAGATCCGCTGTTTTGAAAAAAAGAAGGCATTCCGAAATTATTTTTCATTTTTGAATAGCACTCCTCACACAAGTGAAGATGTCTTTGCTGACCATTAATCATAACGTTCATTTCTATGACTGCTTGATTTAACTTACATTCATCACACAGCATAAGATCAAACCTCCTTCATATTGATTTGATCATTAGATCCATGTTTATTTGACCTTATTTGACCTTATGCTCTTATTATAGTCTGACCTTTTTTGACTTTCAAGTATTAAGCAAAAAAAATTTGCAAAGCCGCGACTTTGCAAACAAAAGCAGATACACTGTACATTATTTTACAATCATGACCGGACATTTTGCGAGATGGAGCACTTTATTGCTGACACTGCCTAGAATGACTTGTCCAAATGCGCCCATGCCGCGGTTTCCCATCACAATTAGATCTTTTTTCGTGTCATTGGCATAATCGCAGATTTCTTGAGCAGCGATCCCATAGAGATGCTTTTTTCGGAACGTCACTGATGCATTTGGAGATACCTTCCGGATGATGTCCTCCAGCATTTGATTTCCTTCTTTTTCTTCAATTTGCTTGACATCTGCATCCAGTGACGGACCAACCATGGAATAAAAAGGGAAATAGACAGGAGAAGGACTCACGTAAATTAATGTGATCTCAGCATCTTTTTTTCCTGAAGCAATGGATACTGCCTCCTGAACCGCACGGAAAGCCGGTTCCGAACCATCAACAGGAACGAGAATTCGATACATATTCACCACCAACCTTCCCAAACTCATGAACTTCATTACACTTATACTATACCACTTTTTGGCTCAATGTAAGCGCATATTTTCTGAATTTATCGTACTATAATCCCCCTTTTCCCTCGCTCGGGTAAAAGGAATACGGCAATTATTTAAAAACGGTTTTAACTGCTTTCTCAGAGGAACGCCCGCTTTCAAGCGAACAGAATTTCTGGAAGAAGGCATCAAAACGGTCAGATACGCGAAAATTGGAAGCCGCAATCTGCTCAGCGGCCTCAATAACCTGCTCTGTTGTCAGCACAATTGGACCGGGCGCTTTCTTTTCAAAATCAAAGTAAAAACCACGCAGATGATCACGGTAATCTTCAATATCGTAGGTAAAGAAAATCATCGGCCGCCTCAAGTTCGCATAGTCGAAAAATACTGATGAATAATCCGTAATGAGAAGATCAGCAATCAGGTACAGTTCACTGATATCTTCATAATGAGAGACATCGTAGGCAAAGCCTTCAAACTCAGACAGATCCAATTGATCGGCAATCAGATAATGCATACGCAAAATAATCACAAATTCACAGCCAAGCTTCTGCCTCATTTGTGCTAAGTCAAGCGCCAGATCAAACCGATAGCGGCCTTTTTCGTAAAATTGATTGTCCCGCCACGTCGGTGCGTACAAAATCACTTTTTTGTCTTTTGGCAAACCGATACGTTCCTTAATCAAGTCAATGGTTTCCTGATTGTTTTGCTGATACAGAAAATCATTTCGAGGATAACCGGACTCGATCATTGTATTTTCAAAACCGAATGCGCGGGCAAAGATTTCTGAAGAATAGGCATTTGGTGAGATCAAATAATCCCAACGTGCCGTTTCTGCGAGAAAATTATGTTTGTACTTTTCAGCATTTGTTCCGGGCATATGCACTTCTTCCATATCAAGCGCTAGTCGCTTTAAGGGTGTCCCATGCCAGGTCTGCAGATATACCGTATGCTTTGGCTTTGACATCCATAATGGGAGACGTACATTGGTAACCCAGTAATTTGCACGTGTCATCAGCATCAGCCATTTCAGTGAAAAGCGTTTGACATAAGGCACTCTGTGCCGCTCAAACAACTCCGTGCACTTGGCATTCGCACTCCAGACAAGCTGGTACTCCGGGCAGTGGTCGCGCATATACTCGTAGATTGCACGCGGATTGCAGCTGTACTGACGCCCGAAGAAGCTCTCAAACATGACAAGATTTCTTTTCACTGGAAGATGAGCCATCACTTTAAATGTGCGATGATAAATCCCGATGAATAACCTGCTTTTTCCCAAAATTTTTATGCCATGCTTTATTTTCCTTTTAATTTCTTTTTTTAAAGCTTCAACCACGTCTCGAGAAGACAGGCGATTCACAGACCATTTATATTTATGGCGTAGAACTTTGTACCCTTTTTCTGTCATCTTAGAATCCGCACCAGTCGCTCGGGACTTTCCATTCGCCATCCCACTGATTTGATTTTTTCCCGCATTTTCGCCTCAGTATGCTTACTGATCATTTCCCCTGCTCCTTCTATATGTAGTAGGATCTGTTTTTAAGATTATTCGTTGTCTCTTTTTGTCTTTCAATCGCTACCTGATTAAAAAGAATTATTCATTCAGAACATTAATCAGATAATCAGCCACTCTGTTACTTGATTGTCCCGTTGAGTAGCAATTCCATTTATTTGAAAAGCTTTCAATTCGGTTCAGATCGAATTGGTTGTCCTCAATGCACCGAATTACTTCCTGGGTGGACACGGCAACCGGACCAGGTACCATTTCTTTGTATTTTCCCCACAGTCCCCTGTTTTTTTCATAAGAAGCCAAATCGTATGGAAAGAAAATCATCGGCCGTTTTAACAAGGCAAACTCGAAAGGGATTGATGAATAATCTGTAATCAGCAGGTCAACGTTTAACAAAAGTTTATTCACATCCGTCCACCCAGAACCATCGAACACAAAATTCGAGTTAAAAACCGCTTTGTCAAGAGTTCTTTGATCAGCAGGATGAAGCCTCAGGATGAGCACGTATTCATCCGATAAAGCGTCTTCCATCTGTTTAAGATCTATTCCTGATCCCATTTGGTCATTTGGCTGATCACGAAAAGTCGGCGCATATAAAATGACCTTTTTCCCGTTCCATAGCTGTTGCTTTTTTTGACTGATTTTTTTCTGCAGCTTCTGATCAAAAAAAAGATCGGTTCTTGGAATTCCCAAATGAACAAAACGGGTTTCATCTAAACCGAATGAGTGCATAAAAATCGTTTGCATTGCATCGGAACCGACAACAATTTTATCAAAGTGCCGATAAACAGCAATGAAGCGTTTGCGTGCACGGTTGGTTCTGAACTTAACTGAATGATCCATCAGGCCAAATGTCTTAAATGCACCGCATGCATGCCAGAGCTGAATGCACTGTACACCTTTTTTAAAAGAAGCCACGGACAGAAAAGCGAAATAATTATCGATCACAACCAGCTTTGCTGTTGCCAAATGATATGCAGCACATGCAAGCAGGAAAGGATTTGCAGATTCAACAGGGAGCACATGCTCGCCCAGCTGCACAAAATGGTCAGTCGCTCCTCGCCCTCTGCACAAAAAGACAAACGTACACGAAAACTGCCTGCGTCTCATTTCTTCCAGAATACAATGTATGTTCTCCGGATAAGAGCAGACAAATACGATTTTTTTTTGCAATGCAAAGCATTTGCAAAGCACAAAAAAAGCCTTAAAAAAGAGAAGATAAAGATCAATAAAAAATTCCTTAATCATTTTTCACGGTAAATAAATCATGTTTGATTTTTGTAGTTGAAATACCGACCGTACGCGGCAGATAAACGACTTCGCAATAATCTTTAAGAAAATCGAATTTTCCCTTCCAATCATCGCCCATAACGAAAACATCAACATGATTATTCTTCACATCTGCAATTTTCTGATCCCAATCTTTTTCCGGTATTACTTCGTCGACATACCGAATGGCTTCAAGGATCAGCTTTCGGTTTTCGTAGCTGTGATAAGCTTCTTTATGTTTGACCGCGTTGAATTCATCCGTTGACAGTCCGACAATCAGATAGTCGCCAAGTTCTTTGGCGCGGCGGAGCAAATTGATATGCCCGTAATGCAGCAGATCAAAGGTTCCGTATGTTAAAACTTTTTTCATTTTAAACCGCTCTCCTGTAAGATAATCATGAATCATTGATTCGACCCACGAGCTATTTATTTTCCTGTGATCTATTGTTAAGAAACAATGCGTCAAGTACCCATACCTTTTATCATTCTTTCTGGCGGGGCACCTATGAATACAAAAATTCTACATTCAGCACCTTAACTTGTCAATGAAGGCAGCACATTCAAATCCGAAACACCCAAAGTTTGCTCAGCAGGAAATTAACGGTCATGCCAATCAGCGTGCTGAACAGTTTATTTACATATAACGGAAGAAAAAGCAACAGATGCATGGAGATAAGCGTTATCCCCAATACTGCTACATTCAGCAAAACAAATCGAATGATTCGCGTAAATGATCCCGTTGATCCGGAAAATGTGATTTTTGAATTCCACAGATAGCTGTTCAGCATTCCGGAACTGTATGACAGAACCTGAGCGGGTGCATAGTACAGATAAAGAAAATGTGTCAGCAAAAAGAAAACAATAAAATCAACGGCAGTGTTGCTGACTCCGATGAGGCCGAAAGAAATGGCCTGTCTCATCCAATTTCCCTTTCTTACTGCAGGTTCCGTCAATTGATCCATAATTTTTTCTTTGCTTTGAGTGCCCATAAGACGTAATCCTTTTCATTATTTTTTCTGATCAGCTGTATGCGTCTCAATACTGTATCTTGGCCGTTTTTTTGTTTCTGTAAATATTTTGCCAATGTACTCACCAATCACACCGATCGCCATCAGCTGCATACCGCCGACAATCCAAATGGATAGTATCAGTGATGTCCAGCCACTGATTGTATTGCCCAGCAACCAGCTGACCAAGGCGTAGACAGCAATTCCGATCCCCGCAATAACAATCATAAATCCACAGCCCATCACGACTTTAATCGGCGCAACACTGAATGAAGTAATCCCGTCTGCTGCAAAAGCAATCATTTTTTTCAATGGATATTTCGATTCTCCGGCGAATCGTCTCTGGCGGTCATAATATACCACTGTTGTCCTGAAGCCAAGCAGAGGGATAATACCGCGGATGAACAGATTACTTTCCTGATAGCGCATCAATTCCTGTACCGCTCTTTGGCTGATCAGACGATAATCTGCATGGTCAGGGATAAGCCGAACCCCCATTTTACCCATCAACTTATAAAAAGCGGAGGCTGTATGCTTTTTGAAAAATGTATCCATGTCGCGCCGCTTTCTCACACCATAGACAATATCAAAGCCCTCATGGTACTTGTCTACGAACACATCCATAAGCCGAACATCATCCTGCAGATCCGCGTCAATGGTAATGACACAGTCTGCCACATCACTCACCGTTTCAATCCCCGCGATCAGTGCATTCTGATGTCCAAAATTTCTGCTCAGCTTCACGCCCCGGATGATTGAACTGGTCACAGCCTGTTCAGCAATCAGCTGCCACGTCCGATCCGCACTGCCATCATCAACCAGAAGAATGAAACTGCGGTCGCTGATCTTTCCAGACTGAATTAACGACTTCAAACGGTTAATCAGTACTTTCATCGTCTCCGGAAGTACAGCAGCTTCATTGTAGCAGGGAACGACGATGCTGAGCAATGTTTCGCTGCTCATAGCCCTCAGCCCAGCTTTCTCAAAAAATGTATAAGAAATTATACCTCGTTGTCACTCATTTAACGGTAAAATGAAATTCTTTTTACATTGGGCAGCGATTTTTGGGCAGGATAAACCATTCTGGCGAAAGAATATGAATTCTGCGGTCATCCTAATCATTTTTGTCCACTCTGGTTTATCAGCAGGATTTAAAAAGAGCTTTTACTTTCCTGAGTGCCCGTTCTGCCATTATTCAACTGCCGTTAATGCATCAATCGCAAAACAGGACCAGCTTTCCATACGATCAAACACAGCTGTATTTTTTAACTCGCTTAACGTCTTCCAGCTTCCTTCAAGTTTATCTTTTTCGCGGACCGTTACTTCTGCGTTGCTTGGGAGACTTAATACGGTCAAAATGCCGATATGAACTTTGCCCACCTCTGTATTGTCATCGTTAATTAATCCGATGGTCTCAATAGCTGCCTGTTCTCCGTGCTCTATTCTTAACTCTTCATTTATTTCCCGCTCTAAATTCAGAGCAAGCACCTTATGAAAATCATTTGCATCACTTATTTTGTTCATATGTCCACCGACACCGATAGATAATTTTCCATGCAGCCGCTTCTCTCCTCCGCCACCTAATCGCTGATAAGTAAAATAACGGTCACCCTGTTTCAGCACAGCATAAGGGATTGGCTGTTTGTATTCTGTGTTCTCTTCTGCATCACCGCGGCGCATAATTAAGTATGAGTCCGCCATTTTTCTAATGATTTGATTGACCCTTGCCCTGGATCGCTCTGTACCCTGAAAAGCCGAAGGCATTTCTTTATCGCCGAACAGATCCGCTTTTTTAACAACAATAATTGGTTCGTCCATTTTCCCCATAATCAATCGTTCCTCCATCATTATAAGCCTCTTTCAATAATCGAGTGAACCAGTGCCCGTTGTCAAGCGAATTTTAGAAAAACCGGTCTTTAATCTTCAATCATGAGTCGGTTGCTCTGTTCCTTTTGCTTGTGTCATCGTCGCGAGCGCGCTGCAGGATCCCGCTTTAACGCTTAAACATGATATGGGGAGAATCGGTGCTTTCTTTACCCCTGTTAAAAAGATGGGGTGGATTTTCGGATTTTCCGGAGGATAGATACGTGGCAAGGATTGGGCGTTTAATTCATCGCCAAATGCCTTCAGCTTTCATAGAATATCATATCTCGAGATAAAGGAGTGACTTGAATGGGCAACTTTGGTTTCGGCGGCTATCCGTCTAATGCTCCATACGGTGGCGCAAGTGAAGGATGCGGCGGCTATCCATCATATCCGGTAGGCGGTTATTCCTGCGGCAACAGTTTTGCGCTGATTGTCGTATTGTTCATCCTGTTAATTATTGTTGGCGCTGCCTTCGTCTGCTGATGAATTGATACTGAAATACCCGGCTGACCTGCCGGGTATTTTTCTATATATTATTGAGTTTTGATGATGCGGCAATCATTCATATATTTGTGTATAATAAGTATAGTGTTCAATTTTAATTTGGAGGTGACGCCTGAGTATGGTTAACCATGCTCAGGGATCATTTGGACGATACTATTGGTATATTAATGGTCATTCTGTTAATTTTTTTAACTGCTTTTTTTGTTGCGGCCGAGTTTGCAATTGTTAAAATCCGCGCCACACGTTTGGATGAATTGATTAAGCAGGGAAACAAACGTGCTTCAGCCTCAAAGAAAATCGTAGACGACTTAAATGCCTATCTTTCAACAACGCAGCTGGGTATATCTGTCACAGCACTTGTTCTTGGATGGATTGGTGAACCTGCGGTTGCCCACCTCTTTAATCCTGTTTTTCAATGGTTTGGTTTAAATGATGCAATGATTCACACATTTGCGGTGCTTACCGGATTTTTCTTTATTACATTTGCCAGTGTAGTGCTTGGTGAATTAGCACCAAAAGCCATCGCCATTCATAAAGCCGAACAGATTACCTTATACATCGCCTACCCGCTCATCTGGATTCATCGACTGCTTTTCCCGTTTGTATGGCTGCTAAATACAATGTCAAATGGTGTTGTCCGCCTTTTAGGAATCAAAGATAACGGCCATCATGATACCGCTCTGACTGAAGGCGAACTGCGGCTGACACTTGCCGACAGTTATAAAAGCGGCGAAATTAGCCAGGGCGAGCTGCGCTATATGACACGTATTTTTGATTTTGACGAACGGACAGCACGCGAAATCATGGTTCCGCGTACGGAAATTGTCTGCATTTATAAAGAAGATCCGTTTGAAGAGTCACTTCAAACATTGCATAATGAAAAATTCACGCGTTTCCCGATTGTCGAAGAAGATAAAGACCATGTTGTGGGTATGATTAATATTAAAGACATGTTCAACGATGTTCTTAATAAAGATCTCCAGCCGATGGAGCACTACATCCGGCCGATCCTTTCGGTCCTTGAAACAATGCCGATTCGCATGCTTCTGGAACGCATGCAGAAAGAAAGTATCCATATGGCAATATTAACTGATGAATACGGTGGTACATCCGGTCTGGTGACGGTAGAAGACATTTTGGAAGAAATTGTTGGAGAAATCCGTGATGAATACGATGAGCGTGAAGAACCGCTTATCCGGCGCATCAGCCCGGATCAGGCACTGGTGGACGGGAAACTGCTGATTTCGCATGTGAACAGACAGTTTCAGATTGATATTGAAGAAGAAGGCGTTGACACAATCGGGGGCTGGATACTGGCCGAAGAACCGAATGTCACCGTAGGTTCAACTCTGAACTATGATCATGTTGCCTTTGAAGTGAAAGAAATGGACGCACATCAAGTCAGAAAGATTATGATTACCAAAGTGAAAACACTAACGAACAATTCCTGACACAAATCATATTTTAAGCAATGTAGCTTCTCTGGAAGCACAGACTGAAATGAAAGAAAGAAGCGGCACATGAATCCGCTTCTTTTTTGTCTCTGAAGTATATAAATTTTAAGGAAAATCGTATAAGTGCGACAGCGGCTTTGCCATCGCCAGATGCTGGCAAAGCTTCATCGGATTCACTGAAACCAATCATAAACTTATATGCCACTTATTTACTTTCGGTTTTCATCACAGTCCTTAATGCATGAGGGACATCCATATCATAAAGACGGCGATACCTTTGTGAATGGGCAATCAGTTCATCGTGGCTCCCCTGAAGCGAGATACGGCCGTTTTCCATAAAAATGATCTGATCCATTTTTTCAGTCCCGGTTAAATGATGAGTGATCCAAATCAGCGTACGACCCTTCAGCGTTTCGAAAATCTTGTTTAGCAAATCGCGTTCAATGATCGGATCAAGTCCTACCGTAGGTTCATCCAAAATAACAATCGGCGTCTGACGTAAAAGGATACGTGCCAAGGCGATTCGCTGACGCTCACCACCTGAGAAGATGGAGCCCGCTTCATGCATCTGAGTGTGATAACCGTCTGGTAGCTGTTCAATCAACGAGGTAAGCCCTACTGCATGCACGGCGTGCACGATTTCATCTTGTGCCGCCTCCTGACTGCCCAATGAAAGATTATTCAGCACAGAAGTGTCAAATAAATGCGGATTCTGGCTTAAGACCGAAATCATGTCCGCTCTTGATGTGCCCACTTTCCAAGAGGGCACCCCATTTAACGTTACAGTCCCTTCGTTTGGAAAAAGCGTTCCATAAATCAGTTGGGCGAGTGTCGTTTTTCCCGCACCACTTCGACCGATAATCGCCAGCTTTGACCCTTGAGGAATATTCAGTGACAGATCGTGGACAGCCCAGTGCTCGGATTGTTCATATCTGAAAGAGACATTTGCAAGCTTAATATGAATAACCGGCCCGCAATGCCCCTTGTCCTCGCGAAATCCTTCAATCCTTCCAGGCGGATTCATCCGTCTATTGATCGTTGGATCATTCAGCTCATCTAAACGTCTCAATGACTGATCATATTGCGGTATCCGTTCGACGGCTTCTGAAACCGAAACAAAGGGCTCTGAGACCGTGAATACGACAAGTGTAAACGCAGCGATCAGTGTCGGATTCATCACACCAGCATCCGAAAGGCTGCCCGCCCAGATTACTACTGCCATGACGCAGATACCAATCAATATCTGAGCCGCGAAATCCCGGCGCTTTCTGAAAACATGCAAAGCACGTTCCATCATCCTTGATTTTTTTTCAAGCTGCTTGTACTGCTCAAGAAATCGCTGCTGGCGGCCTGACATCATCCAGTCCGCTGAGCCAAAAACAGCATCTGTCAGCTGCCCGTACAGTTGCTGGCGGGTTGTCGAAATTTGCTGATATTTCTTGCTCATTAACCGTAGCGAAAAAACCGGGAAAACGGCAATAAGAAGCAGAAGATACAGGGCCATCAACAACGCAAAAGGCCAGTCAAAAAGACCGATGGCACCGATCCACAGCCCATAAATAATCAATGCAGTGACACAAGGCAGTATTGTGCGCAAAAAAAGATCCTGAAGATGTTCTATATCATCTGAAAGTATGCTCAGAAGATTGCCGATTTTAAAAGTCGATTGAATTTTCATGGCCGACGGTTCAAGCTTTCCATAGAGATGTGCCCGCATTTCGGAAAGAATTTTCAAAATGGTGTTATGGCTGGCCAGACGGCCGGCATAATTAAAAACGGCCCGAAACGTACCAAAAGCGCGGACGCCGACTATCGGTACATAAATCATAAGAATGTTTTCCGGGCGCAGAGCTGCTTTGGAAATCAAGTAACCGGATGTAAACAGCAGTCCCGCAGCACAGAGCATAGCCGCCAGGCTGACTAGTGCGGAAAACAGCAGTCCGCGCCAATGTTTTTTTAATGAAGGGCGCAGCCATTCGCTCATTCAATCCCCTCCAATTGTGCCTGAATCATCGCGCGGTAAGCACCGTTCATGTGAATCAGTTTCTCCTGACTGCCTGATTCCACGAGTTTTCCATTCTGAATAACAAGAATCCTGTCCATTTCCTCCATCCAATGAAGGCGGTGTGTCGCAAACAGTACCAGTTTATTTTTAAACAGAGAAAGCATTGTCTTTTTTAATTCATATTCTGTCTCAATATCAAGATGTGCCGTCGGTTCGTCCAGCAGCAGAACAGGGCGTTGGCAAAGAAAAGCTCTCGCAAGTGCCACACGCTGTTCCTGACCTCCGCTCATTTGCCTTCCGCCGTTTCCTATGCATTCATCCAGCCCGTGAGGAAGGCTGCTGACAAAGCGAGCTAAACCGGATGCTGCAATCGCCTGATTAATCTCTTCTTCAGATGCCTCCGGTTGATAAAATGCAACGTTATCACGAAGCGAAGCACTGAAAATATACGGATGCTGCGGAATATAAGTTACTTGCTGCCGCCACTCGCGTGAAGAAAACGTGATTCGCGTTCCGTTAATGAACACCTGACCCGCCTCCGCATCAATAAATCCGCCGATAAAATCAATCAGGGTTGACTTTCCCGCACCGCTTGGCCCAATGATGCCAATTTTTTCAAATCCAGAAAAATGTACATTCAAATTTTTTATGGCAGCTTTCTGCGCACCCCTGTAAACAATTGAACTGTCTTCAATGGTGAGCAGACTTTTCTCATGCCAGCGTCCCATGTTGTGCCCGCTGACATGCTCAGGATCACCTGGTTCTTTCATTTTCACATAAGCATTGAGTTTCTGTGCTGCCTCTTTTCCGTCAAGCGTTGCATGATAGTCCTGGCCAAGTTCACGTACGGGAAGAAAATATTCAGGTGCCAGAATCAACACCGTTAATGCTGGCTCAAGCATAATATGACCATCAATTAAGCGAATGCCGAGCGCAACGGCCACGAAGGCAATGGACAGCATCGTAAAAAAATCAAGTGCGAAAGATGACAAAAAAGCAAGCTTCAAAGTGTTCATGGTCATCACTCTGTATTTATCACTGACGCGATTAATTGTTTGCTGATGACGTCTGCTTATGCCCAGATAGTAAAGCGTAGGTAGCCCTCTTAGTGAATCAATAAAATGGTTGGACAATACCCGATAAGAAGCCCAACGATCATCCATTTTCTTTTGGGCAGCAAAACCAAGCAGAATCATGAAAAGAATCAGCACCGGCATTGTCACCAGCATAATGATGCCGGACATCGGATCTTTCCAGAATACATAAAGCAAAATCAGCACGGGGACAATGCCGTTCGCAGCCATTTTGGGAATGAACAATTCAAGATAACTGCGCGTCTGGCTTACACCCTCAAGAGCAAGTGACACGAGCGAACCGGTGCCCTCTTTTTTTAACGCTTTGGATCCGATTTCAAAAAGCTTTTCAATAAATGCTTCTCTTAAGTCAGAACTTGTCCGATCCGCAAAATGATAACAATTGCTTTTAATGACATAGGCAGTGAAATGTCTGGCCAGGAGGGCAGTGAAAAAAAAGAGCAGATCGGAGCTCACGCTCACAATCTGTTTTCCGGAAAAAAGACCGGCAACCGTCCGACCTAAAAATAAGGCTTGCAGAATAATACACACCCCTTGCACAAATGTTAGCAGTGCAACGAATGCAAAAAGCAATTTAGCCCCTTTGTACGATAACAGGTCACGGTCCATATTTCGGCTTGGCGACAACGACGACTTTATTGCCGTGCGCAGGCCAAGCACTCACATCCTTTCTCTCTCTCGACGCTCAGTATTCTAAATGCTCTTCTTTAGAGACACGCTTTCTGAAAACATAGTAGCTCCAGATTGAATAGCCAAGCACAAACGGCAGTAAAGTAATGGCTACAATCGTCATTACGGTCAGTGAATAGGAGCCTGAAGCGGAATTATATATTGTCAGATCATAGGCCGGTTTAATATTGCTGATCATCAATCTTGGGAATAGGCCGACAAATAATGAACTGACTGTCAATAGTATAACACCGGCGTTCATGCCAAATGCCCATCCGTCGCGTTTTTTCATCAGGAACAGGGCGGATAAAAGAAGAAGGAGCACATCCAGTATATAAATAGGATACAAAAACGAGCCCCGTTTCTCAAACAGATCGGTAACAAAGAAAGTCACAATGACAAAGGCAATCGCCGCAGCGGCAAGCAGCCAGAATATTTTTTTGGCTAACTGACGTGCACGGTTCTGTATCTCTTCTGTTGTTCGCAGACACAAATAGACAAGCCCATGATAAAGACACAGCAGCAGAATTAACAGACCACCGAGTACGGAATACGGATTGACAATACTGGTGAACGTCGCATGCATATTCATCTGCTTATCTATTGGAAGCCCCAAAACAAGGGTTGAGAACACAACACCCCACAAGAACGGACAAAGCAGACTGGCTGTAAAAATCGCCCAATCCCATGCAGCCGCCCATTTTGGATGCGCAACCTTTGCACGATACTCAAATGCAGTGCCTCGCGCAATCAGAAGCAGAAGCATAACGACAAGCGGCACATAAAATCCGCTGAACAGCGTCGCGTACCAGTTTGGAAATGCGGCAAACATCGCGCCACCTGCAGTAATCATCCATACTTCATTGGCATCCCAGAATGGTCCGATGGTGTTAATCAATACACGACGTTCTTGTTCATTATGAGCCACAAATCGTGTGGCCATGCCAACACCAAAATCATACCCTTCCAGAAAAAAGAAACCGATAAATAAGACTGCAATGAGCAGAAACCACAGTTCATTCAGTGACAACATGATACGCCTCCCCGTCAAACGGATCGTTGGTTTGCAGCGTTTCTTTTTCGTCCAGCGATGGTCCTTCTTTATATGTGCGGACAAACAGATAAATCATGACAACGGCTAAAATAGAATACATGCCGATAAACGCGATAATTGAAAATAACAGCTCACCGGCCGTGACGTTTGGCGATACACTGGCAGCGGTCTGCATATAACCGAACACAGTCCACGGTTGGCGGCCTATTTCAGTCATGAGCCATCCGGTTGTCGCGCCAATATAAGGAACAGCAATTGCCGCGACCATTAGACGAAGAAACCACTTGCTTTTCACTAATTTTTTTCTCCAGGCAAGAAGCGTCCCAACGATACCAAGCAGGCAGAGTACACCGCCCATGGCCGTCATCACGCGAAAGCTCCAGAATGTCGTCTTAACCGGCGGAATATAATTGCCCGCACCATATTTTTCCGTATACTCCTTTTGCAGCGTCTCAATACCTTTTACATTGCCGCTGAACGTTCCATAGGACAGGAAGTCAAGCAGATACGGGATTTTGATTTCATGATCGTTTTTATGATTCTTTGTATCAATGGAAGCGGCAACCGTCCAGGCAGCAGGGCTGCCACTATCTTTCCATAGTCCTTCACTGGCTGCCATTTTCATCGGTTGTGTCTGAACCAGATATTGTGCCTGAGCATGACCGAACAGCGCCAGAAGAACACCGGAAAACAAACCGATAATAATGGCAATCTTAAATGACTTGACATAAAACGCGACTTGCTTCTTCTTTAAAAGCGCGATGGCACTGATACCGGCGACGACAAAAGCACCGGTTGCAAATGATCCAAAAATCGTGTGCGGATATTCAACCCATAGTTGCGGATTCGCAAGCAGTGCCCAAAAATCATCCATTTCCGCTCTGCCATTGTTAATATGAAAACCTACCGGATGCTGCATAAAAGAATTCGCCGTCAGAATCCACAATGCGGATAAACTGGTCCCCGCAGTAACCAGCCAGATACATGCCAGGTGTGCCTTTTTGGATAAACGATCCCAGCCAAACAGCCAGATCCCGATAAAGGTCGATTCCATAAAAAAAGCAAGCAGTGCTTCAATCGCCAGCGGTGCACCAAAGACATCCCCCATGAAGCGTGAATACTCAGACCAGTTCATCCCAAACTGGAACTCCTGCAAAATACCGGTAACGACTCCGATTGCAAAGTTAATTAAAAAGAATTTCCCCCAAAATTGAGCCATTTTCTTGTAGATTTCATTGTTTTTCACAACATACATCGTCTCCATGATTGAAACAATCAGAACAAGACCGATGGACAGCGGCACAAAAAAGAAATGGAAAATAGTCGTTGCCGCATACTGAAACCTCGCTAAACTCAATACATCCATATGCTCTCCTCTTTTCAAATTGATGACTTGCCCTTGCCGTCACCTGTCTCTGTAAATAATGTATGAATGGCTAACCCGACTCGGTTTATCGGGTTTAAAAGTGTAACAGATGTCACATTCCAATTAATACTTTACAACTTCCACGCCTGATCTAACCGATATGTAAGTGACGATTCTGTGAACAAAAAGAACGAATTTTTTTTGACAATGTGATATAATTCATGGAATTCAATTCGCTAAATGGCTTGCATAAATTTATTTTCACAGGATGCGGTGATTTTCGCATTTAAAAGCAGGGCATATGCGCATCGAACAAGAGTTCCTGTACCAGCCTTCTTCAATCATGCAGCGCTGATTTATGTCTTTTTGGAGCATCGCCGCTTTGGCCGCTCGTTTGCCGCGGACATTCCAGGAACCTCTTCAGACAATCTGGAATCTGCGAGTTCTCGCTGACACCTGATCAACAGGAACGCTCCGCAGGCGCCAGCACACCTCCGCTTTGATTCTCGGCAGGACACTGGTTTATTAGTTTTCATATGGGTCAAAATCATATCTTTCTTTACTTGTTAGAAAACCTGGCTTTGCCAGGCCTCTGGCGAAGGCAAAGAAGCCGTCGCACTTATAATATAAGCCGCTGAATTTTAAATTTTCTTATAGTATAAGAAAAGACCGGCACCTGCCGGTCACGTTAGTCCCTTTTATTAAAATACGCATTGAGCTGCCCTCTTATCATGTGCTCTCTAAGCTTATTGTCGTAACGTTTGCGCTCTTTTTTCTGCATTTCTTTTCGCAATTCAGAAGTCTGCATACCGTCTTCCATCTTATTTGCGATATCCATAAGCGTTTCAACATCTGAGAAAGAGTATTTTCTGTTTCCCCGTTCGGTCCGTTCTGGAAAAATCAGTTTTCTCTTTTCATAGTATCGAATCTGCCGCTCGCTTAATCCAGTCAATTCACATACTGTTCCGATTGTAATGACCTTTTTATATAAATATGCATCTTTTTGCGAATGTGTTGCCACTCCCAGTTCCCCCTCTCTTCACAGCCAAATTTAAATTTTCGCTCAAAATCAATTGTAAGATAATATTACATTAATAATTGAGCTGATTCAATCTGTATGTCAGAAACTTTAACAAAATACCCGTTTTAATTTTATTCATCAGCTAAAATATAACTATAAAAATTTATTTTATAATCAAGGAGTATGTGAAATGCCTGATACGCTCAAAACAGAGGATGAACAGAAAAAGGATGCATTGATTAGCGTGCTTCTGGAACATGGTGTCTTCAAGTCAGAGAACCATCAGCTCTATGAATTGACGCTAAATGAACTTGAAGATGTCTGTCGCCACTATCTTCAAACCGATTGAAAGGATCAGGAAACCGGACACTCAGTCGTTAATTTTCAATCAGAGAACGCCCGCCCAAAGAAAAAACCACCCGAAGTAACAAACTTTCGAGCGGCGTGCAATCCCTTTTCACAGTACCGGCCATTCCAACGATCCTTCCAGGAGAAAATGGAGCATCCATGGCCACGGACCGTATCCTGCTCTGGTGTTGATATGTCCCTGTTCAGGAAAAATAAAACATGGAATACGATAGGCAAAATACTGCTTCATCTCATCCCGAGGAAGAAACGGATCGTTGCTCGATAGAATGAGCATCGATTGCTTTGCGATTCGCTTTATCGATGTTTTATCTTCCGGGAGTGGAAAGAAGTTTTGAATTTCTGGTTTTTTTACATGTTCAGAAGGCGGACAAACCATGATCAGCTGTTCTACGGTCCTGACGTTTTTCCTCGCCGCATAATGGAGCCATAAAATACAACCCAGACTATGTGTAATCACCGTCAGCGGTTGATCCGCCGGAATCGCCCGCAATTCCTGATCGAGCACTGCAAGCCACGTCTCCTTAACCGGATGATCCCATTGCGGAAATTGAGGGAACCATACTCTCCTGCCCTCATTTTTCAGTGAATGAACCAGCCATTCCTGCCAATGCCCGTCCGTACTTCCACCGAGACCGTGAAGCACAAGGAAACCTGTCATCATCAGCACCTCATCAGTAATCCTGCATTTTTCGTTCGTTTAATCCGGCCTATCCGGATAATGCATTTATTATACCATCAAAATAAGCGGATCCAAGAGATCGGATCCACTTATTTTCCACTCGATTGTGCGACTCGCTTTTCTTCCGCGTCACGAACGCGATGCGCGAGTCTGCTTGATGCGTCTGCCGCAATACTGGCAATCAAATCATCAAGAAATGTATTGACCTTGCCTTCTTTCTCCAAATCAAGCCGTCCGATGATTTTCGGTTTGACTTTATCCAGGTAGCCAAAAGTCGTCGCCGCGATGCTGCCGAAGCTTGACACCGCCCCTAATGCAATGGTCTCATCAACCCCGAATAAGCCTTCATCCTGATCAACCAGTGACTGAAGCGGTTCAGAAAGCATGTTCTTCTCAGCAAGACGATCCAGTTCGATCCCTACAAGGATCGCATGCTGCAGTTCTCTTTTCGCGAGGACCCCACGGACGTTCTCTTCACAAATTTCCATAGTCAGTCCCGACATAAATGGCTTCTGCAAATCAAATACGATCTCAGCAATATCTTCGATTTTCACACCTCGTTCAGACAAAGCTGTTTCAGCCGCCGTTTTCACGGCCCGAGAAGTGACTCTTTTTTTATTTGCCGAATAAAAAGTAGCATCCTCCGGAAGTGCGGGTGCGTAGGTTGCGCGTTTTGAAAATGGTTGCTCACTCATTGATCATGTCTCCTTTCAATACCGCATACCACAAAGCAATGATGGTTCAAAATCTTTCTGACAAAAGCAGTAACTGTTCAGCCACCGTATTCGCCGTTCAGACAAAGCCGTCAATCTGCCCGCTTTCATTTTATGCAAGCTTAAGAAAAAAATGACGAAACTTTGAAAATAAATATGCCGGCTGCCAAAAAAGGATCTGGTTAAAAAGCAGAGCCCATTCAGCAGAGGGCTGCATCGCTATCATAGCTCAAGTGCCCACCCCCAGGCAAGCGGAAACGCGCCGATCATCATGTGAATAAAACGCAGGCCAGTCTCCTAAACTAAACACGTGCTTTTATGACAGCAAATGAACGGATGAAAGGGAGATATACCTATGCACGAACTGCTCTCCATTGGCATTGAATTAAGTATCGGTTTATTTGCCTTGCTTTTGCTGACCAAAGTGATGGGCAGAGAATCGCTGTCTGAATCTACACCGTTCGACTTTATATCGATGATTGTTGTCGGCGATTTTGTCAGCGACGCAATCTATGATCCGGAAACTCATATTTTTAAAGTTATTTTCGCTATTCTGTTTTGGGGGATGCTGATCTATATCATTGATCTGATCACACTAAAGGTTCATCAATCGCGGAGCTTCTTTGAAAGCCAGCCCGCTCTGGTGATTAATAAAGGGCAAATCGACCGAAATATTTTGAAAAAAAATCGTGTCGACATGAACCATCTGCAAATGCTTCTTCGTGACCGAGGTATTTTTTCTTTCCGCGAAATTGAGTATGCCGTTCTGGAACCAAACGGAAAAGTGTCCGTCATTCGTAAATCGGAATATGAACAGACACAGCGCAAAGACTTGAATCTTTCAACGCCAACCCTCTCTTTTCCGGTGACCTTAATTAGTGACGGCATAATCCTCAAGAAAAATTTACAAGCTGTGCGGAAAACTGAGCCATGGCTGCTTGATGAATTAAAAAAGCACGCCATCGATGATCCAAAACATATCATGATTGCAGAGTGGCGGGATGAAGATGGGCTGTTTATTCAAAAAAAGAGTTCGTCATGACCTTTAATCATGCTGTTAAGCTGCACTGATAATGTGTCGGTTCATTTTTACCGGTTAAACAGAACACTCGTTTTTTACTCGAATAGCCCCAACTACCGAAAAGACCACATTGCTGCAACCCTTAAGCATCTAGCGTCATCCTTTGTCATCTAAAAACAAAAAAGATGCCCTCCGCCAATTTCTTGGAAAGAGAACACCTATACCGCCATAAAAAGGATCAACAGCCAAGTGTTTACCCTTTTTCAGATACTGATAATATTGAATCCGGCATCAACGTGAATGGTCTCACCAGTGATGTTACGCGAAAGATCGCTGAATAAGAAAAGTGCGGTGTTTCCGACATCTTCGGGACTGATCGAGCGACGAAGCGGTGCCTTTTCTTCAATGACTTTCAGTACACCGTTGAAATCAGAAATACCTTTCGCTGACAGCGTACGAATCGGACCCGCTGAAATGCCATTAACACGAATATTGTCTTTTCCCAGATCGTTCGCTAAATATTTCACACTTGCATCCAGGCTGGCCTTGGCAACGCCCATGACATTATAATTTCTGACGACACGTTCACCGCCAAGATAGGTCATAGTCACCACACTGCCGCCCTCCGTCATTAACTTTTTGGCTTCTTTCAATACTGCGGTCAGCGAATAGGCGCTGACATTTTGCGCCAGCAGGAAACCGTCACGCGTTGTATTCATGTAATCGCCGTCAAGTTCTTCTTTTCTGGCGAAAGCAATGCAATGTGCCAGGCCGTGAATGACACCGGCATCTTCTTTAATTTTTACAAAAGTATCTTTAATTTCTTCATCAACTGTAACATCGCAGGGATAGAAAAGACTGTCCTTCCCTTCAAGTGTTGCTGCAAGCTTTTCTACAGGTTCACGAAAACGTTCATTGTTGTATGTGAAGATTAACCGGGCGCCGGCACGGTCCAGAGCCTGAGCAATCCCCCAGGCAATACTTCTTTTATTGGCAACGCCCATCACCACATAGGTGCGTCCCTTAAGTGTTAAGTCCATATTTTTTATCCTCCTCGTACGTCAATCCAGAAATCATTATATCATGAAAGCGCATCTGCGTCCTTTTTCTCATCATGACCATCGTATTTTTGAACGCGGCACATAAATGAAAGACTTTGTCGAATAATTTATCTGGTCTATTGAAACAGTCAACAACGCGCCCGTTTTAATCCGCCCTTCTTGTTTCTTTTTTCTATACTTTACGCTATCATGATTAAGTACAGCAGGGCACTGCGCTTATTGACGACGATTGCAATTTTTAACGAAAGAAGAAGGACAGACACATGTTCAATAGAGACTCACTGGCAAAAATAGATTATACGTTATTTTTTATTATCTTCCTGCTCGCCTGCATCAGCTATATCTCCATCTCAATGGCCCCGCTGAAATCGGGGGCTCCCGCAGTCAGTCTTGCCCACCGCCAGATTGTATGGTACGTGGTCAGCACTGTGCTCGCAATAGGGGTCATGCTCTTTGATTATGACCGCCTGAAGCGAATGCATTGGATCTTTTACGGAATCGGCATGTTTCTGCTTAGTGGCCTGACACTGGCACAAATTGGTCTGCCTGTTCCTCTCGTTGACCAGTCGCACGGAGCAACCAGCTGGTATATGCTGCCGGGTGTAGGCCAGTTGCAGCCATCCGAATTTATGAAAATTTTCATGATCATTTCCATTGCAACAACCATTGACAGGCATAATGAAATATATCCAATTCGTGAACTGCGGGAAGACATGATTCTGCTCGGAAAAATTGCGCTTGTTTCTTTCCCGCCGTTCCTGCTTGTATTTGCTCAGCCCGATCTCGGCACGGCTCTGGTCATGTTCAGTATTATTCTCTCGATGACCCTGGTCAGCGGCATCAACTGGAAACTGGTCGCCGGCATTCTTTCAACCATTGTGTGCGGCCTTGCTTTCTTTACCGTCAGCTGGTTTCATTTTCCTGAGATCATTAATCTTTTTCTGAAGTCACACCAGAAGGATCGTTTTTTGGCATGGCAGAACCCCGAACGCTATTCGTCCGATGTCGGTTATCAGTTAATCCAGTCGATAAACTCAATTGGGTCCGGCGAATTCTTTAATCACGGCTTCAATTCGGCAATCACGCTGCCAGAGTCATATAATGATTTTATTTTTGCTGTCATAGGGGGCAGCTTCGGTTTCGTCGGGGCAGTAACGGTCGTTCTGCTCTTCTTCCTGCTGATCTCGCGTATCGTCAAGGCAGCAACAGAAACTCATGATCCGTTCGGAAGCTATATCTGTACTGGTATCGTTGGCATGATTATGTTTCAGGTTTTTGAAAATATCGGCATGACTATCCAGGTTATGCCGGTCACCGGAATTACCCTGCCGTTTCTCAGTTACGGCGGCAGTTCACTGCTTGCCAGCATGATCTGTGTCGGGCTTGTTCAAAGTGTACGGATTCAGACTCAAAAGTTTATGTTCTCTTAAAGAGCCCCATTAAGGGGGTATTTGTTTTTCTAACGCCATTATGAAAAGCCATCAGGAATCATTAAGCCTTTATCCATTAATTTCTTCGTAATTATGCCCCTCACTTTGGGAAAAATAATGATGATTAAATTCAAGGAATGATCGAAATGTTTGACATCATTGGCGATGTTCATGGCTGTTTTAATGAATTCAAACAGTTGACGAAAAAACTGGGTTATCAGTGGAGCGGTGAATTGCCTGTGCATCCAGAAAGAAGAAAAATTGTGTTTATCGGCGATATTACAGACCGTGGTCCGCTTTCTGTGTCCATGATTCAAATCGTCGTTACTCTTGTTGAGCAACATCTTGCTTTGTATGTCCCCGGCAATCACTGTAATAAATTATACCGGTTTCTAATTGGACGAAATGTCCAAATGATGCACGGGCTAGAAACAACGATACACGAATTAGAACAGCTGCCTGATCGCGAACGGTCACACATTTCAGAACAGTTTATCTCTCTTTATCAAAAATCGCCGCTGATCCTTTATCTGGATCAGCAGCGTCTGGTTGTCTGTCATGCCGGGATTAAGGAACAGGATCTGTTTAAACCAATCACACGCAAAATCAAAACCTTCGTGCTATACGGTGACATCACCGGAAAAAAAGATGCGCATGGTCTCCCTGAACGTCGGGACTGGGCAAAACACTACCATGGAAGACCTTTTATTGTGTACGGTCACACGCCGGTGAACAAACCGAGATGGATAAACAACACACTTAATTTGGACACGGGCTGCGTATTCGGCGGCAGTCTGACTGCACTCCGCTATCCTGAAATGGAAAGCGTATCCGTTCCCTCCTCCATGCCGAAAATGCCCGAGCATTTCAGATCGTTTCCAGATTAATCGGTTCTGTAATCAATCGAAGCATGTCTTCGGGACATGGCTGATGTAAGTGGATCATTTCGCTCGTAAATGGATGAACAAAAGAGACTTCGAAACTATGCAAAGCCTGACGGTCAATGAACGTCCGTGAACCGCCGTACAAATCATCTCCTAGCAGCGGATGTCCGATTGAAGCGAAATGTACCCGGATCTGATGCGTTCTGCCGGTCTGCAGACGCACAGCAACCAGTGTCCACTTTGTTGAACGCTGAAGCACTTTGAAGTGTGTTATTGATCTGCGTCCATTCTGCCAGTCCACTCTCCTCTCGATCGCGCTGCCCGCGCGCCGTCCGATCGGGGCATCAATCACCCCTTGATCTTCGGCAATGGTTCCTTCAACAAATGCCAGATACCTTCGGTGAATCTCTTTTTTCTTCTGCATTTTAAAAAAGCGCTCGTGGCCGAAGCGATGCTTGGCAACCAGCATCAGCCCCGACGTGTTGCGGTCCAGCCGATTAATGATATGCACCGTTGACGCGAGATCTTGCTTTCTTAAACAGTGCAGCAAGCCGTTTGCAAGCGTACCTGCTGGATATTGATGTGAGGGGATAACCGGGATCCCTGCCGGTTTATTGACCACCATCACCACGTCATCTTCAAATAAAATATCGAGCGGCATGGCTTCCTCCGCAAGAAATTCGCTGGGGGTTTCAGGAGGGAAAAGAACAGTCAGCTGCTCGCCATCCTGAAGCACATGACGTACCGTCCGTTCTTCCCCGTCCACAAGCAGTTTACCACCCTTATATTTAATTGCAGATAGTGTCCTTCTGGAAATTTTCAATTGTTTCTCTAAATAGTCACGCATGGTCAGCCCATGCTCCAACTGACTCATTGTTTTTACAATGCGATAAGTGTGTTTCGTCATGCTGCATGGAACCTGGGTTCCTCATTCACGTCCTTGCATGCTTCGTCATTATCCAATAAATGAATCGCGTACCCTGCGCCAAAACGGAAAACGGCGAAAGCGCGCGAAACGAATTTTCTCATCGGCGACACCAAATTCTACCTGTCTGATTTGGTGATGAATACTTGACAGATGATCTACAGTGACTTTTAACGATTGATCGGTGCCAGGAACCACCTGACAATAATGATGCCGCGGCAGTATGAGCGGTGATCCTACCGTTCGAAAGACACGATTATTAATCGACGCAATTTCCGTCAGCTGAAACGTGGCCAGAGATGGGTGGATGATCGCGCCCGACAGTCCTTTATTGTATGCCGTTGAACCGGTCGGCGTAGAAAAGCACAGTCCGTCTCCGCGAAAGCTTTCAAACTTTTCTCCTTTAATCAGCACGTCCGCGACAAGCAATCCATCAACACTGCGCACAGTGCACTCATTCAGTGCCAAAAAATGCTTTGCTCTTACCTGATCTTCATATTCAATAGCAACACTCAGCAATGGATAGGCCACAATATCAAAATTCCCGCTGACAATAGATTGAACAAGTTCGTCAACTTCCTCCGCCGTCCAGTCCGCATAAAAACCCAGATGTCCGGTATGTACTCCGACAAACGCTGTAAGATTCAAACGATTCGAATAATGATGAAAAGCCTGCAGCAACGTTCCATCCCCGCCAACTGAAATGACAAGATCCGGCTGCACTTCATCGTATATCAATTGATGTTTCTGCAGTTGCGCGCAAATCTGCGTTTGCAGTGCCTTTGAAAACGTATCACCTCTGTTTTCAATGGCGAATTTACGCAACCTTTTCCCGGATGCCGCTTCTTTCATCTGTTGCATATTTTGACTCATGTCTGCGAGAACTCCTTCCCATTGGCCAGTGATCCGTTCGATGATTCGGCAACCCGCTATTCTTCTTCATCAGCATTTTTCTGAAGAAAACGGATCTGTGCAACGCGAACCTCATCACGAATCTGAGACATCTCTTCATCCAGGCGAAACGCGGCTTCTGCTGCATTCAGCAGTCTTTTTTTTACATCCGCAGGTATTTTCCCTTTATATTTATAGTTCAGTGAATGTTCAATCGTCGCCCAGAAGTTCATGGCCAGCGTTCGTACTTGAATCTCAACCAGAATCTTCTTTTCACCGCTGACCGTCTGAACCGGATACTGGACAACCACGTGATAAGAACGATAACCGCTTTTTTTCTTTTCATTAATGTAATCACGTTCTTCGACCACAACCAAATCCGTCCGATTTCGAATTAACTGAACAACACGATGGATATCATCAACAAATTGACACATGACACGAATGCCTGCCAGATCCTGCATTTGCGTATTTAATTGTGTCAGCGGCATGCCTTTTCTTCGTGCTTTCTCCATAATGCTCGGAATCGGTTTGACCCTGCCTGTGACAAATTCAATCGGTGAATTTTCCGCAGTCACTTCGTAAAGGTCACGGTATCCGCGCAATTTTACCTTAAGTTCATCAACTGCCTGTCTGTAAGGCGCAAGAAATATCTCCCACTCCATGTCTATTCATCACTCCATTTAAACCAGGACAAGAACAAGGCATCATTACTATGCTGTTCGTCTGACTGAAAAATTAAAGTCAGTCTGTTGTTTCTTCTCCCTCATTATGTCATAATTTAAAAGAAGTTACGAGTATCAGATTCGGGAACAGGGCGGGAAATACATATGACTCAGCAATTAGAAATCGAATATAAGAACATGCTGACCGCCGAAGAATTTTCAGCACTTTGTACCGCATTCAGGATCAAAGCATCCGCTTTTATTAAACAAGTCAACTGCTATTTCGACACACCGACATTTGCTTTGAAAGCGAAGAAAACGGTTCTGCGTATTCGTGAGACCGGAAATCAGCATGACTTTACGTTAAAACAGCCTCATAACGGAATGATTCTTGAGACACATCAGCTGCTTGATGCCGCTGAAAGCCGTGCCATGATTCAAATGGGCATCGTTCCGTCCGGTGAAATCGAACAGGTCATTACACAATTGGGTGTCGACGCAGACAAACTCGTATTTATAGGCGAACTGATCACGAAACGCTGTCAGTTCCCTTATCAATCCGGGACGCTTTTCCTTGATCACAGTATCTATCTGGATCATGATGACTATGAACTTGAATACGAAGCTGCTGATCCATATTCCGGCGATGCGATATTCAGCGCTCTGCTTCGTGAACATTGCATCCCGCGCAGACCGTCCAAAAGCAAAATGATTCGACTCTTTCAAGCCATTCAAGAAAAAAGGGGATGAAATTGATGTCTGTTGATCCAAATACAATTGCTCAGCTTTTATCTCTGTCATTCACGACCGGCAATCAAAATGTTTCCGATCAGTCAAACCTTTTATCCGGCCAAACGAATTCCGCTTATTCCAATCTGTTTGGCACATTGCTCATGCTCATGATGAACAATGATTCAGGAAACTCAATGACCGCCCTTTCAAGGACGGCATCTGAGGCGGACACTGGTGCACTCACTGCAGGCGCAAGCGCCGATACAGACCGTTTACTCTGGCAGCAGCTTTCCTCCTCCGTCTCACCGCTTGGCCAGAGCAGCGCAGCTTCTGCTTCTTCATTAAGCGGAACCGGAAAAACTTCCGATTATGAACCCGCTATTCAAGCGATGAGCAAAAAGTATTCAGTTGACGCCAACTTGATCCGGTCAGTCATTGAAGCTGAATCTGGGGGAAACCCGAACGCAACAAGTGCGGCCGGTGCCGAGGGACTGATGCAGCTGATGCCCGGGACCGCCGCAGGATTAGGTGTCACCAACGCCTATGATCCAGTCCAGAATATCGAAGGCGGTACGAAATACCTGCGCAAACTGCTTGATCGTTACAATAATAATTATGCACTCGCTCTTGCTGCGTATAATGCCGGATCGGGAAATGTTGAAAAATACGGAGGCATACCTCCGTTTACCGAAACACAGGCCTACGTCAAAAAAATTATGAATAATCTTCAAACTGTTTCTGTCTGAAAGGCAGCTGGTTTCCATGGATGATGAACGCATGAAAGCAATTGAAGCGCGTCTTGATACATTAGAACAGCGTTTAAATGACTCACATGTGCAGCAACAGCACCGTCCCCTGATCGGATCGAATGTCTGGGTACTTGTACCGCTGGCTGCGATTATTATGTGGGGGCTGAGAGGGCTTTTTTAATGCGCTGACATGGTATCCCTATTTTTAAGGTACAGAAGCTATGTTATCAGCAACGCCCGATACCGGAGAATATCCGATATCGGGCGTTGCTTATCTATTTCTTCTTATATCGTTGGCGCTGTTCTTTACCCCGTGGATCATCCTGTTTGCTTTATTTGATACGCATGCGCCACTTTGCATTAAGCCCTCCCCCATGAGAGGGAGTCAGAAGCGGTAAAGTCTAAATGTGCCCGGTGTTACAGGGCACGGTCATCGATCTGATCCAGCCAGTCTGTCACTGCTTTGATCGTAGAAGCCACACACCCTTCATTAAAGGGGGACTCCAGACCTGCCGATTTCACAAGCTCCAGAAAAGACTTGCTGCCGCCAAGTCCACAGAGCTTCAAGTAGTCTTTCCATGCCGAATCATAGTCCTCCTGTGACTTCTTCCAGAATTCAAAGGCACAGACCTGGGCCAATGTATAATCGATATAGTAGAACGGTGATTCGTAAATATGCCCCTGACGTTGCCAGAAACCACCCTTTTCAAGAAAATCGATACCGTCGTAATCGCGATACGGCAAGTATTTCCGCTCAATCTTCTTCCATGCCTGTTTCCGTTCATCCGGCGTCATTTCCGGATGCTCATAGACGACATGCTGGAACTCATCAACGCTGACTCCATAAGGCAAGAACAAAAGCGCACTGCTCAGGTGCGAGAATCTCCGTTTATCTGCATCTTCTTTAAAAAATAATTCCATCCATGGCCAGGTAAAAAATTCCATGCTCATGGAATGAATTTCCGCACCTTCAAAAGTAGGCCACCGGTATTCAGGAATTGAGGTTTTCGTTGTATAGACTTGGAACGCATGTCCCGCCTCATGTGTCAAGACATCAATGTCATCAGCCGTTCCGTTGAAATTCGAAAAAATAAACGGTGATTCGTAATCAAAAATATACTCACAATAACCTCCTCCTGCTTTTCCTTTTGCGGATAGCAGATCCATCAGATGGTGGTCAAGCATAAATTGATAAAATGCACCTGTTTCAGGGGAAAGCTCCGTATACATTTTTTTGCCGTTCTCAATGATCCATTCCGCATCCCCCTTCGGCGTTGCATTTCCGGTAGTAAATTGGAGCGGCGCATCATAGAATTTTAAAGTTTCGACACCGATACGTCTGCGCTGGCGTTCATAGAGCCGGTTTGCTGCCGGCACCACATACTTCCTGATCTGTTCACGATAGTTTCTGACCATTTCCCGGTCATAACCAATGCGCGACATCCGATAATAACTAAGATCCGCGTAATTTTTAAATCCAAGTTTATGCGCGATTTCTGTGCGGATCTTAACCAGCTGATCATAAATTTCATCAAATTCCCGTTCATGATCCGCGAAGTAGCCGAAATAAGCTTCAAGTGCCGCTCGCCTCACCTTACGATCAGAGGACTGCTGAAATGGAGACAGCTGTACCAGCGTTCGTTCCTCGCCCTGAAAAGAAATTTTTGCAGCGGCAATTAATTGTGTGTATTTAGATGCCCACTTGTTTTCCTGCTGCATGAGTTCAATGGTCTCAGGGGCAAAAGATCTCAGCTGTGCCTCTGCCAGCGCAAACAATTGATGACCCCACTTATTTTCCAGTTCTGCTCGAAACGGAGAATCAAGCAGCAGCTTATAAAATTCAGTTGTCTTCCCTTCAAAAACAGGCATTGCTTCATCCGTAAAGTCATTTTCCGCTTTATAGAATGCATCTTCCGTATTAATTGTGTGCCTGATTTGGACCAGCCGGAACATCGTGTCTAAATGCACGCGCATATGATTAATTTTTTCTACAGACTGAACGGCTTCTTCAAGCGTTTTCGCCTGTTTCAATGCATCAAACGACTTTCGAAAAGCTTCTTCATACTCTGCGATATCAGGCCGTTCATACTTATAATTTTCAAAAACTGTCACTGCAAAACACCCCTTTTGAAGCCTTGTCTTATTATTTTCTGCCATTAATATCTTAACCATTATATTAGAAAAGCCAGGCTAAGCCTAGTCCTTACTTCCGCACGATGCGGTGGCTTCCACGTTGTTCACAGGACGTACTTTCACAGGATGGTGGCTTTCGCGTTACATACAGGACGTATGCGCCCTTAGCGAAAGTTCTTTATAGTTATTAAAAAGTTCCTTACATTAGTGGAAGTTCCTTCTACTCTGTAATCGAACTGGGTTCGTGTCTTTACAGTACTGAATCGACACTTCAGCTGCTCGCTGGCACGCGGGGTCCCGCCTGAGATATTCTTTATGATGGACTTCCCAGAAAACCTTTTATACAGGCGATTTTTCTGTGTATTTATGTTAAAATACAAAGGTTACACCATGAATTATCCAGGATCGTTTCCTGAAAACATCGATTAATCTTTTTGAATTTTTTCATCCCTTCTAGGAGTGGTCATTTATGGAGTGGCAACAGATTGAATACTTTCAAAAAGTTGCTCAGCTGCAGCATATGACGCAAGCTGCAGAAGCCTTGTCCATCTCACAGCCCGCACTCAGCAGGTCGATTGCCCGCCTTGAGGAAGAACTGGGGATCCCTCTTTTTGAGCGACAGGGCAGAAATATTATTCTCAATCAGTATGGGAAAGTATTTTTAAAGCATGTTAACCGGATTCTTAAAGAGATTGAAGAAACAAAAAAAGAAATCCGCTCACTGCTCGATCCGGAATACGGAGAAGTTTCACTCGGTTTTCTGCACACCCTCGGCGTTAATATGATTCCGAACATTCTTCGTGCATTTCAAAAAGAGCATGGCAATGTAAAAATAAAACTTTACCAAAACAATAATGTCTCCCTGCTCAAGCAACTCCAGGCAGGTGAGATTGATCTGTGCCTGGTGCATCATGCCTTTGACGACCCGCATATTCAGTGGGAAAGGCTATGGAATGAAGAACTTTTCTTGATGCTTCCTGCATCCCACCCGCTTGCAAGCAGAGCATCCATCACTTTAGATGAAATTCAGTCCGAACCGATGATCGCTCTTAAAAAAGGCTATGAATTACGCAAGATCGCTGATCGACTCTGCCGAAAGGCAAATTTCACGCCGAATATAACGTTTGAAGGAGAAGAAGTCACCACTCTGGCCGGATTAGTCGCTGCCGGACTTGGCGTCGCACTGCTTCCCGATCAAAAAGATATTGATGACACCAAAGTCGCTAAACTGCATGTTCGCTGGCCTACCTGCTCCAGGCAAATCGGCCTCTCCTGGTATGAGGACCGCACGCTGTCTCCCGCAGCAGCCCACTTTAAACGTTTCGTCTTCACGCATTATCGAGAATAGATAAAGAGCGGGGCCTGTGAGTCCCGCTCTTTGCTTTATAATTATTTTGCCGCAGGTTTTTTAAAGAGCTTTTCAAAATACTCGTAATCATGCAATCCGAGTGTCTTCCTGGCCTCTTGGGCAGGCACCCCGTGCTTCATCGCTTGAATCGCTCGTTGCTGCTCCTCGTTATGGAATGTTCCTATGACTTTATTGGTCTCCAGTATGTTTGTAAATGCATCAGGATCAATTGCCTTAATTAACCGTTCGATTTTATAAAGCTCATAGTGGCTGATGACCACCATCAATGTGCTTTTTTCTGTCCCGGTAAATCCGCCAAATGATGGAATAACAGTCATACCGCGATCAAATTGATCCTGAATCGCCTCTGTCATACGTTCTGCCTGATCGGTTACCGTCAGCACGGTGAGTTTCTGATATTTCGTATGAATCATATCAATGACATAGCTGTTGACAAAACGCGAGATAAGCGTATAAAGTGCAAACTGCCACTCATATACTGCTCCTGCAATCACAATAATAATACCGTTCAGTATTAAAAAATATTTTCCCGATGACGCATTGCGGTTTCTACGAGTCAGATAGATGGCGATAATGTCCAGACCACCTGTTGAGATACCATATTTTAGCGCCATGCCAACACCGACTGCTGAAATCATCCCGCCAAAGATCGAATTCAGCAAAATATCCGATGACAGCGGATAAACCGGCAGAACGGTCAAGAAAAATGACGTCAGAACAACGGTGATGAAACTGAAAAGTGTAAAGCTTTTACCAACCCTGAACCAACCCAACACAGCGATCGGCAGATTCATCGTCAAAACCAAAAGACCGATAGACAGATGGATGTGCAACCCGTCATGAACAATATCGGAGAGCAGCTGGGCCGCTCCATTTATACCAGCTGCATATACATGAGCGGGTACAAGAAACAGGTTCATACTGAGTGCACATAAAAAAGCGGCACATATCGAGATACATAGTTTTCTGGCCACTTCGCTGAAAACAGAAACTCGTAGCATATCTTTCTTCCTTCGTCAAATGAATTATTCATTGCCCCGGGTCTCAAATTATAACACCTCGACCGCTGGATTCAACCTCTGAAAGGATTTTCCAAACAATTTCATTTATCAAAATAAAACAATTATTCGGGCACTTATTTGAGCCGCTGATTTACACTTTTGGATTGCATCATCACCTGCCGCATACAGCACTTAATCAGAGCCAACAAGATTTCTTGAATGTGACTGCGCTTTATGTTTTCCTATAGTACATGCAAGAAAATACTCATTAAGTACTGATTAGTTGCCCTTCATGAACAGAACTTGTTACAATATAGAAAGTTTCAGGGCAATGAAAATGTGACGCTTTCATCCACTCACTGATTGAAATGGGCATAATAAGATAAAGGCAGGTTGACTTTCATTCATAATGAATACACATAAGGGTAAAATGGAAAGCTTTGGCTATCAGCAGTACCTACCTGCTGGCGCCATTTCGATGCCAATCCATTTAAAATTGCTTCCAGAGGTGGAATCCCATGACATACTTTGAAAAAGGAACAACATGCGAGGGAACACCAGGAAATGAGTTCTGTACAGTGAATCTTGGTCGGAAACGATCTTTCCAACGCGTTGAAATTCTTGCATTCATTGATCCGCTTTGTCCGGAATGCTGGGGCTTTGAACCCTTAATAAAAAAATTTATGTTGCAATATCATGATTATGTTACACTTCGTGTCCTGCTGACAACCAGACATGACACAGCAAATCGATGCCAGTTCCACCATGCGAAAAAAATTGCTGAAGAGTGGGATAAATATGCACGGCTGACCGGAATGTGCTGTGACAGCGATGTCTGGCTTGAGAATCCGCCGTCTCCGTATGCCATTGCCTATGCAATCAAAGCGGCAGAATTTCAGGGACGTGCGGCCGGCCTGATCTTTCTTCGCCGTGTTCGCGAACAGATTTTTTTGAGAAAACAGGGACTGAATCTTTTTGAAGAACTGCTTGACGTTGCTCGGCTTTCCGGATTAAATGAGCAGGAATTTTCAAATGATTATCATTCCTGCCGTCCAATCAAGGCATTCCAGTGTGACCGTAAACTGGCTAATGAAATGGCGATTACCGAATTGCCGACTTTGGTTTTTTCAACGCCCTGTAATGATTCGGAAGCCATTAAAGTCAACGGTCAATATCCCTATTCCGTCTATGTCGAAATATTGACCGATTTACTCGGAGAAAAACCTGTGCCTAGGCCGAATATCCCAATCTCTGCATATATTGAGCAGCAGCGTTTTCTAACGACCAAGGAAGTGGCCGTGGTTTATGACCTGACTGAGGAAGCGGCGCTAAAAGAATTACGCAAACTGCAGCTGCAGCAAATTATTGAACCGATCGTGCTTAAAAGCGGTGAGTACTGGTCCTACATCCTGAATGCCAAATAACATAGATCAGATTAACTATGACCCTGTTCCGATCCGGAGCAGGGTTTCGTACAAGATAAGAAAGTTTAAGATTTTGACCCATATGAAAACCAATAAACCAATGTCTTGCCGAGAATCAAAGCGAAGGTGCGCTGGCGCCAGCGGGGTGTTCCTGTTGATCAGCGAGCCTGGGAAGATCCCGCAGGAATTTGCCTGCCTGCAGAGGCTTCCGGATCGCCCGCGGCAAGCGAGCAACTGAAGCGCCGATTCAGTGCTGTAAAGATACGAACCCAGTTCGATTACAGCGTAAAAGAAACCTCCACTAGTGTAAGGGAATTTTCAATAACTATTCGGAAGTAAGGATCAGGCTATGCCCGGTTTTTCTTATTCATATGCCGTTAAATACGTGCTTTTCACGAATGAACCAATCCGCATTGAGGAACACCGTGTTTATCACTGCACCAAAATTAATAGGTGTTTCAGGGCATGTGATCTGCCAATCCTTCATACCCTATTTCTATGACTTAATTGGACGGAGGTTAAGCAGATCCATGAAATTAGTGCTTTTCTGCGGCTTGTTTGTTCTGACAGCCTTCTGTTATTACTATTTTTTGCTTGGATTACTGCATCTGAAATCTCTGGTGCTATCAAGTGCCATTTTTTTCACATTCATCTTCCTGATCGTACGCCTTCTCACGTGGCACAGGCAACGTCACGAATAGAGGCAAGGACACGATGATTTACGGTCCTTGCCTCTTTATTTATTCATTAGGCATTTTTGACAGGTAACTGCTGTTGCTTCGCCTTTTTATCAATTTACTGAATTCAGCTGAAAAGCAGCTGCTCTGTTTCGTCCAAAACATTGGCAAAGACATTCATAGCCTGTTGTACTGGCTGCGGCTCTGTCATATCCACACCTGCTTTTTTTAATATTTCGATTGGCGCATCAGAGCTTCCTGATTTTAAATAGTCTTTATAACGTGCTACGGCAGGTGCTCCCTCATTCAAAATTTGCAAAGAGAGTGCCAGCGCAGCACTGAAACCGGTCGCGTACTGATAAACATAGTAATTATAATAAAAATGAGGAATACGCGCCCATTCCAAACCAATTTCTTTATCAACGACAATATCAGTGCCAAAATATGTTTTGTTCAGATTATAATACGTTTCAGTCAGAAGATCCGCCGTTAATGCCTCTCCGGCACGTGCTTTTTCATGAATAATGTGTTCAAATTCCGCAAACATCGTCTGTCTGAAGACAGTCCCTTTAAAGCCTTCCAGCTGATTGTTCAGCAAATACAGTTTTCTCTTTTTATCATCTGTATGATTGAGCAGATAATGGTTCAGCAATGCCTCATTGCATGTGGATGCGACTTCGGCAACAAAGATCGAATAATCGGAATATGGGTATGGCTGGAATGTGCGTGAATAATAGCTGTGCATTGAATGGCCAAGTTCATGAGCCAGCGTAAACAGGCTGTCAACATTGTCCTGCCAGTTCAGCAGAATGTACGGCATTGTCCCATAGCTGCCGCCAGAATAACCGCCACTTCGCTTATTTCGAGTTTCACGAACGTCGATCCAGCGTTTCTTAAATCCGCCCCGAATCACATCAAGATAATCTTCTCCAAGCGGTGCAAGTGCCTGAAGCACAATTTGTTTGGCCTCATCATAGGTAACCTTGATCTTCGCATTTGGAACAAGCGGTGCATAAAGATCGTACATATGGAGTGCGTCAACGCCCAGTGCCTTCTTGCGCAAGGCCACGTAGCGATGCATCAATGGCAGATTTTCGTGGATTGCTGTAATTAAATTGTCATAGACCTTCTCAGGTATTTCATTGCCAAACAGCGCAGCTTCTCTGGCAGAATTGTAATGACGTGCATGTGCATAGAATGTGTCGCGTTTAATCTGTCCGCTGAGTGTTGAAGCAAGCGTATTCTTAAAAGCACCATAAGTTTTATAAATTCCTTCAAATGTATCTTTGCGCACTTGTCGGTTTTCGCTTTCCATAAGTGTCGCATACCGACCGTGTGTAATTTCAATTTCTTCTCCATTCTCGCCTTTAATCGTCGGGAACTTCAGATCAGCATTATTCAGCATGCCAAAGGTCGTCGAAGAAGCATCTGTGACTTCTTCTGCCGCGGCGAGCAGTGCCTCTTTATCGCTGTCAAGCACATGTGGACGCATACGCACGATCTCATCAAGCGCATGGCGATAGAGCTGCAAAGCTTTGTTTGACGAAAGGTATTGATCTAATTTTTGCTCATCAATAGCCAGAATCTCAGGGACAACGAACGCCAGCCTGCTTCCCGTCACGGCAGCAAGATTGCCCGCGCGATCATGTATTGCCTGAAAAACAGCATTTGCAGTATCCTCGTCATTTTTCATATGTGCGTAGACATAAACTTTGTATAAAAGTTCCATCAATTCATCCTGCTTTTTCAGCAACGCCAATAACGTGTCTGCCGAATCGCCGATCTTCCCTTTAAATTGCTCTGCTTCAGCGGTCAAATCCTTTATTTTCTGAAACGCACGTTCCCACGCATCTGTATCTGGAAAAATTGCTTCCAGATCCCATGTTTCTTCAACGGGAATATCTTCACGCTTCGGTAGCCCAGTCGTTTGTTCACCAGCCATTGCGGCACCTCCAATGTCATCGTTCTTCCAAAAAATGTATCAAATATATCGTACTTCTTTTTTCTTTTTTACGCAAAATTTAGCCTATTCATTTACGGATTTTATACATTCAAAGATTCCAGGCGTTCCAATACAGCACGGTCTTCTTTAAGTAATGCAGAAACAGAAATATTTTCCCATGGATGCTGATGCGGAATGATTCGAAAACAACCCCCCACTCGTTCTGCGACACGCAGATGGACAAGTTGCTCCAAATAGATGCTGATCAGCTGTTCTGCATCCATTGCTTCGCAGAGCGGAAGACAGCGCTGTTCAAAAAGTGTTTCCATTCCCCGATGTGTCGTTATTTTGATGATCTGTCGTGGTGAAAGGCCGTACTCGGAATAAATTACACCAATTAAAAGATACAGCCACATTTGCCACAAAACAGGCGGATTGAGAAAATGAATATATGATGGGTGAGGCAAACCGATATGCGGGGGAAAACAGGCAAAGTAACGCTGAAGCTGATAAACCTGTTCGCGCAGACGATGTTCTTCTCTCGACAGTCGCGTGGAGACTTCGAGGCGTTTTCTTTTTTTCATTGTCAGCCAGGATTGTTTGAAATGTTCCGGTACAAAGTTCTGAGGAGGATGCAGCAGCTGATACGGGCAACAATCAGCAAGTGCAAAGCTTCTTTCCTGGGAAATAAAATAAGTTTTCGACTGCGGAACCAGATGCAGTGCGTAATAAATTTGTTTTGCAGATGGATGATAAAAGCAAATATAGTATGGGGATGCAAATGGATGAGATGCCGATGATACCGCTGTCCTGCAAATTGCGGCAGAAACAAAGCCGGTTAAGCGAATCGCGCTGCCAAGCCGATGATGATGTTCCGGGCCGATCAGCCATACTGGCTTAATATGGGCACTAAGATAACCATGAGTCCTTGCTTTGAGCTTGTGTTCAGGAATCGTACTGCACTGATATTCAATCACTGCCGGGTCAATGCCTGGTAAATACAGATCCGGGCGTTGGCGAAGCAGCGGCAGATAATACTCCAGCTGGGGCAATCGCCCGGCATGTACACACCAATCAAAAAGGTCCTTCTTCCCACGTAAATGGACAGGCGTTTCGCGTTCATTGTCAATGAGGCAGCTGTGCTTGGGCTGGTGAGCAAAGTGCCATTGCCTTTTCTCGCCTGTTTTCAGCCGGACCGGCGCCAAGCAGACCGGACAATAAAATCCGAAATGTTTGTCGATTCGACGCAAAACATCGCGGGACCATATTTGTTCCACCAGCGACACACGTTTAAAATTTCGCGTTGTTGCGACAAGCAAAGAATCACCACCTGAATTTAGCATATATATCCATTCAACAAGGACCAGCATGTTTCCTGCCAGACTGATTATTTTAACATGAATCCATGATATTTGTTCACTTGAGAAAAACCGGACAAAAAATGTCCAGTCCTACTTTCACAGGATGTGATGGCTTTCGCGTTGCATACAAGGACTTCCTGTACTTATAACCGTGAGAATTTGCATCACCGCAGCGGCTGCTCGTTTGCCATGGACGCACCGCGGATCTCCTCGGGCAAGCTGGAATATGCAGGGTCTCGCGTCCCTCATGCGGGTCATGGATGTTTCTTATCTTACAAAAAAGGGCCTGCTGCCAGGCAGCAGGCCTCTTGAAATTTTTTTATTATACGATATAAGAAAGTATATAAATTTTAAGGAAAATAGTATAAGTGGTCCGAAAAAACGCCGCGTCCTGCGGCTTATCGGACACTAGGCCGTCCATGGCCGTCGCGACGGCGGCTTTGCCTTCGTCGGGGAGGCTTGGCAAAGCCAAGTTTTCTAAAAATCGCAGATACATTAATATAAAAAGAACAATACTTTAATCTATGCACGCAGAGGAAAATGTGACTTGATCGTCTGCAATGCATGAGTCTGTATCAATTCCTTTCCATATTCCTGCAGAACGTAAAGTGTTATGCCGGTATCAAGACCGAATTCGAGCATTTTGCTTAGATCATCGTCCTGACAATCATCTGACCATTCATCAGTAAAAATTACCTTTAAATAGTAATGGTCTTGATAGACATACAAGGCGGTATCCATCGCATCATGCGCTTCAAAGGCATGACTTAACGAAATCAAATGCTCCAGGTCATCAAACTCAATAATGAATGAAATAGGCTGTCCGTCTTCTTCATCAGGATCATCATCTTCTTTATCCGTATCCTTTTTTCGGTTCGCATTCGATTGATCGGATTTCTGATCCTCATCGATCGGTATATCCAAATGCTTATCCTCCGAAATCGGCAATTGAAGATTGGTTCCATCCTTCGATATCTGCGCCCGTGTAACAATGATCTCCATACCCTTTTCGAGCGCCTGAACCTGAATCCATAGCGGCCCTTCAAGTGAGAAAGATTCCTGGCTATGAGCCTCATCCATCATTTGCCAGAAAAGTTCTTCACTGCGATCTCGATTATACCAGATTTCCTCACGGTCAAAGCCGAGATCCTCAATGTCCAAGTAGCTGATATAGAATTTTAATGTGTTCTCATTAATTCGCTCGATTTTCATCGCTATCTCTCCCTTCTTCTTCACCAGGTTATGGGAGTGACCAACTTTCCGTGGGACAACATGTTTCCCGTATCTCTATTGTATGATAAAACCATTAGCATTGAAATAATTAATCACCTGTTTTTTCCGATTTCCGCACTTGACCTTTCCGCACGACCAAGCATGTCTGATTCATTCATTTTATTGAACGCAGGAACTATTTATGCAATGAAACTTAAAAAATGCATGGATTCTTGTCCGATTTAACGGAATGATTCAGGACAAGTCTGCATAAATTTTTATTAGAAAACTTGGCTTCGCCAGGCTTCTGGCGAAGGCGAAGCCGCCGTCGCGACGGCCATGGACGGCCTAGTGTCCGATAAGCCGCAGGACGCGGCGTTTTTTCGGACCACTTATACTATGTTCCTTAAAATTTATATACTTTCTTATAGTATAAGAAAAACCGGGCATAGCCCGGTCCTTACTTCCGCATAGTTATTGAAAATTCCCTTACGTTAGTGGAAGTTCCTTTTACGCTGTAATCGAACGGGTTTCGTGTCGTTACAGTACTGAATCGTCGCTTCAGTTGCTTGCTTGCCACGGGCGCACCTCCGCTTTGATGCTTAGACATGATGAAATTTTTGGGTTTGTTATCGAGGGAAGTCATATACTTTTGCACTAAAAAATACTCGTTGAATTCTTTATCACATAGTATTTTCGTTCAGGCCGTGTTCCCAGCTAAAGCGGATCATGAATGTTTCTTATAAAAATAGAGCAAAGGCAACGGAAGGGAGTTATTGACGGATGTCTTTTGATTTCAACACACTGTTCTTTATCGTGAAAATTATTTTTATAGATATCATTCTTGGCGGAGACAATGCCGTGGTCATTGCACTTGCCTGCCGCAGACTTGACGAAAAAAAACGAAATGAAGCCATTTTTCTGGGAACTGGCCTGGCAGTTATTGTACGTATCGGTCTAACGGCCATTGTCGTTTCTCTTCTAAATATTCCGCTTCTATTACTTATTGGTGGTATTTTCTTAATTTACATTGCACTCCATCTGATGACAAATCGTGAAGAGGAGCATCACGTACGCGCAGGAACGTCCATGTTTACTGCTGTACGCACCATTGTACTTGCGGATGTGGTGATGGGCTTCGACAACATGCTTGCCATTGCAGGTGCATCTAAGGGACACATCGGTTATATTGCCATTGGCCTTATCTTTTCTGTTCCAATTATTGTCTGGGGCAGCAAACTGATCTTAATTGCAATGGAGCGTTTCCCTGTTTTAATCTATGTAGGAGGCGGCGTGCTCGGATATACAGCTTCCGAGATGATTATGAGTGAACCAAAGATCCGCTGGTTGTTTGCAGCTTCTGATCACTTCGCCCATCTATTCCCTGTGCTGCTGATCGCCGCACTGATCACCACCGGATGGCTGACAAATCTCTATTCATCCTCCCGGATCACCAGAAAATCATAAAGAATGACAAAACGGATGTCCGATAAACGGACATCCGTTGATTCTCTTTTTTTTGTTCAATTAACCAAACGCTGAGCTTCCTGAAGCTGGAATGTACGCACTTTTCTCGGTAGAAAACGCCGGATTTCATCATCATTATAACCAACCTGCAACCGCTTATCATCAAGCATAATTGGACGTCGCAATAAGCCCGGATTATTTTTGATTAATTCAAAGAGCTGCTGAATCGACATCGTCTCAAGCTGAATATTTAATTCCTGGAATGCTTTCGAACGTGTCGAGATAATTTCATCCGTACCATTTTCGGTCATGCGCAAAATATCCTTAATCTCTTCAATGGACAACGGTTCAGAAAAGATATTCCGTTCTTTGAAGGGTATATCGTGTTCCTTGAGCCATGCTTTGGCCTTTCTGCACGAGGTGCAGCTTGGTGAGGTGTATAATGTTACCATGTGTCGCCCTCCTTTGGACAATAGAAGCATTCTATTCTTAAGAGCTGCTTTTATTATATAATAATTCTTATAAATTTCATACCCCTTTTTATGTAAAAATAATTCCACATTTCGCCGTCAAATAAGCTGTTTTTTCGACAAAACACGATGTTATCAACTTTTTTATCCATTCTCATTTCGGGATCATTGAAAGCGGAAACACAAAACAAATACCGTCTTTTCTCAATCAACATTAGAAAACTTGGTCTCGCGCCTCCCTCTTGCAAAAGCGAAATTCCCGCGGGATAGCCATCAGATTGGTCACGCAGATCTGTTTAACGATGCAAAAAGGACTTCCTTAACGAAGTCCCTGTTGATGAAATCAAGTATATTATGCGGCTCTGCTACGTTTTATGCCGGCAATTTCAGATTGGCTGACGGCGCATCTTGAGACTTTGGCTGCAGCTGTCCTAATGTCTCTTTCAACCATTTTCTGATTGAATGTTTCCGCTTCCGTCTGACTTCCTTCGGTTTCATCGATAATCGCCTCCTTGGTTGATTGACCTTGCGTCTTCTCCGTCGATCCCCTTAAGCATTTCCTCATCTGCTTTTATTCTCAACCCGGTGCGTCTGGTTGTCAAGGTCATTTTCTAACATGTTCGCGCGATCATCATTTTTTTACTTGCGCTTAACATAGACACAATCAAGCTTGGCCATCTGCATGAGCGGTTGCATCATTTTGATTCACCTCAATGAAAAGATGGCAATCCACAGACGCTCCTTTTATACTATACGTATGCGGTAAAAAAAGTATTCAAAAAGATGCACCTACGGAGCTGTTATTATGACACAAAAATTGACCGTTCTCCTGATTGGTTTGCTTGTCACGGCAATCCTTTGCAATTATTTTCTGGGTATTCCACCGTATCCGGTGGTTGTTATTCTGTTGATCCTTGCTTTAGTCAGCTATTTCACGCATCTTTTTGTCAAGTATAAGAAAAGCAGGGCATAGCCCGGTCCTTAATTTCGCAGGATGCGGTAACTTCGGCGTTGCTTGCAGGACTGCGTATTGAGCGAAAACGCCTTCTTCACTTTGATGCTCGGCTGAGCCAATGCTTTGTTGATTGATTTAACATAAATCATATTTTTCTTATCATATCAGAAAAAACTGGCCTTGTTGCGTACGAAGCAGGCAACACCTATAGGCTGGTGATACTTAAAATTATATAGCACAAAAAAATAATCCCTGTATCACTATTTAGTCAGACACAGGGATTATTATCTGTTTTCAAGCTTTTTCTGCCTTCATTTCCTCATCATGCAGATGGCAGGCAACCCAGTGCCCTTCTTCGACCTCATGCCATTTTGGCCGTACTTTGGCACAGACATCCATCGCGAAAGGACAGCGCGTTCTAAATCTGCAACCACTTGGCGGATCAATCGGGCTTGGCACATCGCCTTCCAGAATAATTCGCTCACGTGTGCGCTCCATTTCCGGATCCGCAACCGGAATGGCGGACAGAAGCGATTGAGTATACGGGTGAAGCGGATGTTCGTACAATTCGTCGCTTGATGCAAGTTCAGCCATATTGCCAAGGTACATAACGCCGACCCGGTCGCTGATGTGTTTCACCATTGAAAGGTCATGGGCGATGAAAAGATAGGTTAACCCCTTCTCTTCCTGCAGTTCCTGAAGCAAATTGACTACTTGTGCCTGAATGGAAACATCCAGTGCTGAAATAGGTTCATCAGCAATGATAAAATCCGGTTCAACAGCCAGCGCTCGGGCAATGCCAATACGCTGTCTCTGCCCGCCGCTGAACTCATGCGGGTAGCGGTTCGCATGTTCTCGATTCAATCCAACAGTCTCCAGCATTTTATAGACACGGTCCATGCGTTCTTTTGATGATTTTGCCAAATGATGAATATCCAAACCTTCAGCAATAATATCTTTGACCATCATTCTTGGATTAAGCGATGCATATGGATCCTGAAAAATCATCTGCATTCTGCGACTCAGCTTTTTCTTTTCTTTTGCTGATACTTTACCGCCGATATTTTCTCCATCAAAAATAACTTCGCCGTCCGTCGGTTCATAGAGACGTATTATCGTGCGGCCAGTCGTTGATTTTCCACAGCCGGATTCACCGACCAGTCCCAGTGTCTCGCCTTTATATACGTCAAAGCTGACCGAATCGACTGCCTTTAAAATTTCCTGCCGGGATATCTTAAAATATTTTTTTAAATGCTTAACTTCAAGTAATTTCTCTTTTGATTCAGCCATTTTTCGTTCCTCCTACACCGATAGTCTCCGGCGGATCTACCTTTGGTGCGCGTTCGTCGAGCAGCCAGCAGGCTGCTTTCTGCGTCGATGAAAGCTCCGTGTATTCAGGCATGTGATCCGTGCAGACCTTCATCGCATAAGGACATCTCGCCGCAAAAGGACAGCCTTTTGGCGGGTTAGCCAGATCAGGCGGAGAACCCGGAATCGCAAGCAGTTTGTCGGTTGTCGCATGCAGCTTTGGCATTGAAGAGAGCAATCCCCAAGTGTACGGATGTTTCGGGTTGTAGAAAATTTCGTCGATCATTCCAGTTTCAACAACCTTTCCCCCGTACATCACGGCAACACGCTGTGCCATATTTGCAACGACACCAAGATCATGGGTAATTAAAATGATTGCCGTTTTCGTTTTTTTCTGAAGATCCCGCATTAAATCAAGAATCTGAGCCTGAATCGTTACATCAAGTGCGGTTGTCGGTTCATCAGCAATGAGCACTTTGGGATTGCAGGCAAGTGCGATGGCAATCACAACACGCTGCCTCATACCACCCGAAAATTGATGCGGATATTCATCAACACGCACCTCAGGTTTCGGAATCCCAACAAGTTTCAGCAATTCAATGGCACGATTGCGTGCATCATGCTTGGACATTCCTTGATGTTTAATCAGACCCTCCATGATCTGCTTGCCGATTTTCATGGTTGGATTAAGTGCCGTCATCGGATCCTGAAAAATCATCGAAATTTCTTTCCCCCGCACCTTTTCCAATTGTTTCTCAGTATAGCTTACAAGATCTTTTCCCTCAAAAAGTATGCTGCTTCCCTTTACAATTTCACCCGGAGGATTAGGAATCAATCCCATGATGGCCTTGGATGTCACTGATTTTCCCGAACCGGATTCACCCACGATGGCCAGCGTTTCACCCTCATTCAGGTCCAGATCAACGCCGCGAACAGCCTGAACATGGCGCCCAATGAGATTAAAATGGACGCTTAGGTTTTTTATCTCTAATAGCTTGCTCACAATTTTCCCCTCCTGTTAGTGGCGTAATTTCGGATCAAAGGCATCACGAAGACCATTTCCAATTAGATTGAACGCAATGAGCAAGAGACAAATGAGCAGACCCGGATACACCGTCTGGTATGGATGAAGCTGCAGAACTTCATAACCACTGTTAATCAGTGAGCCAAGAGATGCCTGTGGATCTCTGATCCCTAGTCCGATGAAGCTTAGAAATGCTTCAAAGAAAATAGCGGCAGGAATTGAAAACATGGTATTGACAATAATCATGCCAAGCGAATTCGGAATCAGGTGTTTAAAAACAATCCGTGCGTTGCCTGCACCTAAAGATTTTGACGCAAGAACAAACTCCTGATTTTTCAATTTCATCATGGAACCACGGACAATTCGAGACATTGAAATCCAGCTGGTTGCGGTAATGGCAATCGTAATTGGAATGAGTCCCGGCTTCATGACAAGAATCAGCAAAATAATCCATACAAGATTCGGTATGCCCGAAATAATTTCCATAATACGCTGTAAAATATTATCCGTCAGGCCGCCAAAATAACCGGAAATACCGCCGTAAGTGACCCCAATTAACACGTCAACCAGTGCGGCAATGACGGCAATGATTAATGAGATACGCGTTCCTTCCCACGTTCTTGACCATAGATCACGGCCCAATTGATCTGTACCAAACCAGAAATCCTTCTTTATCCCCCGTTGCTGGTACACATCAATGCCATCTTCCTGACCGTTTAAAAAGGGAACCCAAGAAAGAGCAGATACCCTTGGTGGCAGGTTCGAACGATTCAGATCCTGGTGGGTTGGATCATAATTATGAGAATATGGGACAGAAACAGCCAGCAATACGATCAATAAGACGATGAAGATCGAGAGAAGTGCGCCCTTATTTTGGACAAATCTGCGTACAGCATCTTTCCATACGCTGACCACTTCGCCGCTTACCCGTTCGTTTTCTGTACGATCAATTTCAGCGGGTAGAAACATTTCCTTCGTTATATCCTGATTTGCAACTGCCATTTAAGCTTGACCTCCAGACACACGTATTCTCGGATCAATAACTCCATAAAGGATGTCAACAACAAAAATCGACAGAATAAATAGTCCAGCGTACAATTCAGTGGTCCCCATAATCATTGGATAATCGTTCGTTACAATTGAAGAAACATATTGCGAACCGATTCCCGGAATTCCAAATATATTTTCAATGACCAGCGACCCGGTAATAATGGCAGCCGTCAGCGGTCCTAATATAGTAACAACCGGAATCAGTGCATTTCGAATCGCATGCTTATAAACAACGGTAAATCTTGATAATCCTTTTGCCTGCGCCGTCACAATATAATCCTGATTAATCACTTCTACCATCTCTGTGCGCATGAACAGAGCGATTTCCGCAACCACACCGACTGCCAGAGAAACAACCGGTAAAAAATGGTAACTTGGTCCGTTCCACCCCGCAACCGGAAACGCACGAACATACACGCCTAAAAAGTATTGCAATACACCAGCAAAAATAAATGAAGGAATCGACGTCCCTATAGCAGCGAAAATCATTGTACTCCAGTCCATTGCCTTGCCATGATGCAGTCCGGCAATAATGCCCAGTAGCAGACCAATAACAGCACCAAGTATAATCGCTTCCAGGCCCAGATCCAATGAAACCGGAAATTTATTCATTAACAGTGCCGTCACTGATTCATTGCCAAATTGAAATGATCCACCCATATCGCCGTGCAGCAGATTCCACATATATTTTACGTATTGAACAGCGATTGGCTGATCCAGACCGTAATAGTGTTTCAGCTGATTAATTTGTGTCGGAGTCAGTTTCGGATTCTGAAACGGTGTTCCAGGCAGCATTTTCATTGATAGAAATGTCAATGTGATGACTACATAAAAAGTAATACACATATAGCCAATTCGCTTTAATATATAGCGTCCCACCAGGTTGGTCCTCCCTTTTTTTTGTAAAACAAGTGATTGATCTATAGTCACATTCATTATGTTCAGTAAAACATGTACAACTCATCAGACAATTAGATAGTTAATAATAATAATTAAGGAGAGCATATGCCTTATCAACATATACTCTCCTTTCAAAGCATCAAAAGTTCATACTTGCCATCCCGCACTCACATTAATGTTTCGTAATATAAGCTTGAGAAAAGTCCACTTGTGGGCCATAGGAAGGATAAGACAGACCTTTTACATATGATTTTTGTGCCCAAGTCTTGCCGCTCTGATAAATCGGAACGATCGGGTAATCAGCCATCATTGTTTTTTCTGCAGCCAGCATATCTTTCCAGCGCTGTGATGGATTGCCAGTTTCGCTCTGTGCATTCTTAATCAGTTCATCAAATTTCTTGTTTGACCATCCGGTCGTATTCTGCGGATTGCTCGTAGTCCACATATCCAGATAAGTCATCGGATCCTGATAATCCGGGAACCAGCCACTGAATGCGATATCAAATTTGAAGCTCTGTTGCAATTTCAGATAGTTCGCCCATGGTTGCTGGTTAATGGTTACCTTGACGCCAGGAAGATTCTTTTCAAGCTGATTTGCGAGATACGAATCCCACTGTTTGTATTGGGCACCATCAGAACTCATGAAAGTCAGCTCCAGTTTGCTGATACCCAGTTCTTTTTTCGCTTTGTCCCAGTATGCTTTTGCATCTTTTGCATCGCCGGCCGGGAATCCGTCAACCGGATTGTCACCGCGGAAGTCTTTGCCGTCAGGACCTTTTGAAAAGCCCTTCGGAACAACATAATTTGAACCCGTTGATCCGTCATTAAAGAGGACCTTGACGAAGCTGTCACGGTCAATTGCAGCGTTAATCGCTTTGCGAAGATTGAGGTTCTTCAGGTTTTTATTCGTCTTCTGGTTCAGGTACAGGAAGAATGTGCCCGAATCAAGAGCCGTGTGAATTTCACTTGCATTGGATTTTTTCAAAGAAGTTACATATTCTCCGGTAAGTCCGGCAGCGTCAATTTTATCCGTTTTATACAGATTGACGCGTGTCTGAAGATCCGTCTGTACCTGAACATTAACGGTGTCCAGTTTTGTTGCTTTTGCATTCCAGTAATTTTTGTTTTTCTTGTATGTCCAGCCTGATCCTTTATTCCATTTTTCGAGAACAAACGGACCGCTGTAGAGAAGGTTTTCTGCGCCCTGTGCATACTTTTTACCCTGTTTTTTTACAAAATCTTCTCTCTGAGGATAAAACTGCGGTTGAGAAAGAATGCTGTAAAAGAAAGGTGGCACTGGCTGTTCGAAGGTTACTTCAAGTGTTTTGCTGTCAAGCGCTTTAACACCTAATTTGTCATATTTTCCATAGAATTCTTTATTCGTCGGGTCTTCAATCTTGGCCGCATTTTTAATTCCTGAAGCTGCGAACAAGAAGTTGTAGGCAGGTTTTGCAGCCGGATCGTTCTGGCGGTGCCAGCCGTACACAAAATCCTGTGCGGTAATTGCCTTGCCGTCAGACCATTTAATGCCGTCGCGAAGCGTGAACGTTACCGTCTTCTTGTCAGCACTTACCTTGGGCGCACCCTTGGCAAGATCCCAGTGGTATTTGTTATTATGCATTCTTGTCAATCCGGCTTCAGTCAGATCAATAACGTTTGTCGACGTTGTATCCGTAGCAAGATTCGGATCAAGCGTCGGAATGTCTGCCGAGCTTGCCAGATTCAATGTCTGGTCTTTAGCCAGCTCTGAACCGCTTCCCTTACCGTTGTCACTGCTTTTTGAGCTACCGCATGCAGAAAGCACTAAGCTCAGTGCTAAGACAATGGACAACACGAGTGACCATTTTGCTTTTTTCATAAAAGCAATAACCTCCCCTAAATGATTATCTTTGTTCAGATGATCTTCCTTTCTTTTCTGAAAGTTCGAATCAACCTACAGATGCTATTATACAAGTTATTCTTTCAATTTGCATTGTTTTTTTTAATTTTCCATAGTTTTCTGTACTTCATTTTGTCAAAAATATTGGTAACATCGCCTTTTTTTCTAAAAATTTTTTTACTGATGTGTTATATTATCTGACATTATTGTTTGATTGGGAAGGTTTTTCTCTGTTAAAATCAGTTTGAGGTGGTACAGAGTGAAGAGATTATTTACGCATTCTCGAATATCATATTCGGTGATCGGCACGATCGAGCTCCTTCTTGGATTACTCGCTCAGATCTTTTACCCGCACCCGTTTTCAGTTCGTTCCTTATTGGATAGCTTTTCGACAATCAGTCTGCTTTTTTTCAGCGTGGGCCTGATCATTTTTTTAGTTCAGGATGGCGCATTCGACAGTGTTGTTTACGGGTTTAAACGGTTTGCCCGTGCGGTTAGAAGAAATCAGCTGGAGGACAGTGACGAAGAAGCCCCCCTCACCGAATTGAAACGTCATGACGGAAAAAAACGTGCCGCCTTGACTTGGCCGCTTATTATTGACAGTCTGCTTCTTTTTGCTCTTGCATTCAGTGTATCCCTTCTTATGTGAATCCTATATGTGTGCCTTTTTATTAACCACGTGCTGTTTGCATTTAACAGATAAACCAGCTATAATGATTGGCAATAATAAGTGCATTACATAGCTAATGTTATGAAGAAGAAAAGTACTTTGCAGGATAGCCTTCAGAGAGTCCGGAATGGTGGAATCCGGGTGGTGAAATGCAGGGGAATGGCCTTCTGAGCAGCAATTCCGAACACGGATTTCTTATAACCGTCAGTAGGCATTGACGTTCCCGCACGTTACAGCGGTGATGATTCTGTATATGCGTTCAGGATCAAAGAAGCTGTTTCTGTTTTTGCAGAAAAATCAGGGTGGTACCGCGGTCTATTCGTCCCTTGTGGATGGATAGGCCTTTTTATATTTATTTATTCAGGAAGGTGACGTTTTATGGCAAAAATATTTTCAGGTGTTCAGCCAACATCCATCCCTACGCTTGGCAACTATCTCGGAGCAATGCGCAACTTCGTGACACTGCAGGATGGAAACGAGTGTATCTATTGCATCGTTGATGAACATGCGATTACCGTGCCTCAGGATCCGAAAGAAATCCAAAAAAATATCCACAATCTGGCTGCCCTCTATCTGGCAATGGGGATCGATCCCAAGCGCTCAATTCTGTTCATTCAATCCGAGGTGCCCTGCCATGCTCAGCTTGGATGGATCATGCAGTGCGTCAGTTACATGGGCGAACTGGAACGCATGACCCAATTCAAGGACAAATCGAAAGGGAAGCAGTCGGTTTCCGCGGGACTGCTGACCTACCCACCGCTCATGGCTGCTGACATATTGCTTTATCAGACTGAGCTCGTCCCAGTCGGTGCCGACCAGAAGCAGCATCTGGAACTGACAAGAGATCTTGCCGAACGTTTCAACAAGAAATACGGACAAGTATTTACCGTTCCGGAACCGTATATTCCGCCTGTCGGTGCGCGTATTATGTCACTCGCCGAACCGACGAAGAAAATGAGTAAGTCAGATACTAACCGGAAAGCAACGATTTTTACTCTGGACAGTGAGAAAGAAATTCTGAAAAAAATCAAATCAGCGACAACCGATGATGAAGCATCCATTCGCTATGACCGCGAAGCAAAACCAGGAGTGTCCAATCTGCTGGATATTTTTTCACTATGTTCCGGCCGATCGGTCGACGAACTGGTCACCGCCTACCAGAACAAAGGATACGGAGAATTTAAGACCGATGTTGCAGAGTCCGTCATCAATGTGCTCTCACCGATACAAGAACGGTATCACAACTTGATTGAGTCTGATGAGCTTGACGAGATTCTGGATGAAGGTGCCGAAAAAGCATATGCGATGGCCAAGAAGACCTTATCTGAATCAGAACAAGCACTGGGGATCGGGCGCCGGAACCGGCATTAAATCGTTTGAAATGCAGTGAAGCCGACGGGGTAATTCAAACTCCGCCGGCTTCTTTGATTTGTCATCATTTTAATATAGTAGAATCCAGAACTTCCTGAAGGTATTTTGAGTGCGTGCTGGCCTGTGAGGTGCTCTCTAAATCTGTGAAAATTTGGATAGCTTTCAATGCCATTTTCTTGCCGCGTTCAATTCTTCCAAACTTTATATTGTAAATTCCTTTCAAAAATGTCCATTTAATTTTCATATAAGAATCTTTTTCCTGATTCAGTGATTCGCCCAGCAAAATCAAGAATGTGTTTGCTTCCGAAAGCCGATCATTCTCTAATAAAACGGCTGCGGAATTCAGTAAAATGTTTTGCTTCATCGATTCGCCTCTGCCAAGCGGATGATAATCCATGCTTTTTTCAAAAGCCATTCGTGAGAGTTCAATCATCTGATTCACAGGAAAGGCAAACAGTGAATTATTATAAATAACCAGTTCATAGTAGCCCCATACTTCGATATCTGTCAGGTAATCATTCAAGATTTTAATCACTTTCGGATCCTGCTTTTTCTTGGAAATACGCTGTATATAGAGACTGGCTATGGCTGAGAAATGGAGATAGTAATTTTTTTCCTTCATTATATAGAGGTCATTCATTCGTTCCTGCAAAACACGCAGCATATGCAGATTGTCTTCCATGACATACTTTTTTAGATCATTAAAAAATTTTTGGAAATCGCTGATCTCATAATTGTTATTGACGTATAAAAATTCATCAATAGTTACGTTTAATTTTTTTAACAGACTCAGTAAATGGGTAAAAGAAATATCGCAATCCCCACGTTCAAAACGTGAGAGAAAAGCAACTGAGACTTCACCATGAGCGAGTTTGGCAAGTGTCATTTTTTTTGATTTTCGGATGTAACGTAGTGTTTCCCCAGGATGATTCATGGCCGCACCTTTTTAATATATTAAAATTCAGTTGATACAATCACAGAGAATGAATCCGTGTTCAGCGCACAACTGTGCTATCCTTATTTTATCAGATTATACCGATACCGTGCATTGATAACCGTCGTTCCCAGGCCTCAACTGCGAATCATCAATCTGTACTTTTTGGAGTGTGCATCATCCATTATCGCTGCCACAGCACAGAATCATATACTTTTTAAGCTGGTATTAGAAAAACCGGGCAAAAAGCGCCCGGTCTCGAGTCTCCAGCCACGAGTCAACAATTTTCTGGGGTGCATCATCGCTGTGGCTGATCTCCCTGTTCCTGATAAAATATAAAAGATCACTGCACTTTCGATCCTTTTTCCAACTCCCATAATTTCTCGAAATACGATTGACCTTTAATCATCCGTTCACAAACATCGCTGTGCTTGTCCGACCATCCCCGCTGTATCCCCGAAACCAGCCCGTTCCAGGCTTCTTCAAAGCTCATGTGGCGACTTTCCTCATATTTGGTTGGGTACCATTCCGTGTACCAGTATCGTATTTCTTCGACGTTTCCTGATGCATGAAGCTGATCAAGCGCCATAAACAAAAGTTGCTTCAATTGCCTTTCTTTCCGCGTCAAGCCAACCATCCATTTCGGATGAAGCGACAGCATATGATACTCTTTTTGATGACTTCGTATATTGGGAACCAAAAATGCTTCAACATCCATCTTCCCGGCTTTTTGAAGTATTAATTGCTCCTGTCTCGGAATCAGTCTGCTTTTTCGTATCGGAACGGAATAACCTAATGTGTCAGTGGCGATACAGCGCTCACCGTCCGTTGCAATCAGACAATACTCAATAATTTCTCGCTGATTGTTTTTACAAATGACTCCGTGATTGCGTATTTCTTTCAACAGTTCTTCGGGAAGATCCTGCAAGTCATTTTCAATATAATTGAAAAGAGCCGTCTCCACCTTAACAAGCGGAATCTGGTCAAGCAGTTCAATGAAATCATGCTTGCGCCATTCATAAAATTCGCATACATTATAGCCGTTTTCTTCTCCCTCAAACCAATTCACCCAGATGTCACTGACAATCTCCATGAGGCTCCATCTCCTCCGTTTGATTTGCCAACATTATGGACATTATTGGAAGAATTTATTCGACCTTGATCTTTTTTAAATGAAAACCTTTATTCCATTATTGTATGACGAATCTATAAGTCTATTCGCTTGTTTATATAAAACTATCCTTAAATTTATATATTTTATAACGAACAAAAAAAAGACTGCCCGCACCAAAGTGAAGGGACAGTCTCTTATATGGATGGCACTAGTCAGGCCCGGCTGCTCTTTTTCGCCTCATTTTTTCATCGGTTTATAAACATGCTGCGTGTACACGCACTTCCTGAACGCGGCACACCAGTGAATGAGCCTATACTTTAACAAGCCAAATCATCGCATATGCACATTTTTATGCTTCGAACTTCTTAAAAGCAAGCGTCGCATTGTGACCGCCAAATCCAAATGAATTGCTGAGTGCGATACTTACATTTTTCCTGATGGCTTCATTCGGTACGTAGTTCAAATCACACACTTCATCCGGTGTTTCATAATGAATCGTTGGCGGTATGATCCCTTCCTCAATTGCCAGAATTGAGAGAATGGCCTCAACGCCGCCGGATGCGCCAAGCAGATGTCCGGTCATAGACTTTGTTGAACTGATAGCCAGATCATAAGCGCCCTGTCCGAAAACAGCCTTGATCGCTGCCGTCTCTGTCGAATCATTGGCTTCAGTACTTGTACCATGCGCATTGACATAATCCACCTGATCAGGCGTCAGCCCGGCATCTTCAAGTGCCGTTTGCATTGAACGAATGGCACCCTTCGCTTCCGGATCCGGGCGGGTGACATGGAATGCGTCACTGGTAGCACCGTAGCCCGCTATTTCCGCATAGATATGCGCACCGCGTTTTTGTGCGGATTCCAAAGACTCAAGTATAAGTACACCAGCACCCTCACCCATGACAAAACCATCCCGATTCTTATCAAATGGGCGGCATGCTGTTTCTGGATCCGGATTTGTGGAAAGCGCACGAGCCGATGAAAAGCCGGCAAAAGACATAGTGGTCAGCGGCGCTTCCGCTCCACCGCATATAATTACATCATTATCACCACGCTGGATTGCCTTGTAGGCATTCCCGATTGAATCGGAGCCTGTAGCGCAAGCCGTCACGGTGCACGAATTGATCCCCTTTGTTCCAAGCAGGATGGATACTTGCCCGGATGCCATGTCAGGAATCATCATCGGAACAAAGAATGGGCTCACGCGTCGATATCCGCGTTCCAGCGCCGTACGCAGCTCTTTTTCATAGGTTTCCATTCCGCCAATTCCAGAACCGATCCACACACCGGTTCGGTCCGCATTGGTTTCATCTATCGTCAAATCTGCATCGCTGACCGCCATTTTTGCTGCTGCAACGGCAAATTGTGTAAAACGGTCCATCCGAATCGCTTCTTTGTGGTCAACGTATTCTTCAGGATTAAAATCTTTAACTTCACCAGCAACCTTGGCGCGAAAATCATGGGGATTTACGCGCGTAACCGTATCGATACCGGATTTACCGGCAATAGCGTTCGCCCACGTGGTTGCCACGTTATTGCCAAGGGGCGTCACAGCCCCAAGTCCAGTAACAACGACTCTTCTTTTCATTAAATTCTCTCCTTCTGACCGGAATCGGATCATATCTTATACGCAAATGGTTTCACATCGGTTCTCTGAAGTTACCTGCCCCATTTGAGTGTCAGTGCACCCCAGGTCAATCCTCCGCCGAAACCAACCATGACGAGCAGATCACCGTCCCTGACCTTTCCCTCTTCCACCGCATCGATCAATGCAAGTGGAATCGAAGAAGCAGACGTATTGCCGTACTTGTGTATCGTTTTAATCATCTTTTCTTCAGGGATACCCAGCCGTTCACGTGATGCCTCCATAATTCTGATGTTCGCCTGATGTGGAATGAGGAAGTCAATTTCTTCTTTTTTAAGGCCAGCTTTTTCCACCACATGAACAGCCGACTCTCCCATTTGGCGTACCGCAAATTTAAATACTTCACGGCCGTTCATTTTAAGGAACCGGTCCTTCTGATAAAGATATTTACCACCGCTTCCATCGGCACCGAGTTCAAATGACAGGATACCTTTTCCTTCGGTCACCGGACCAAGAACAGCAGCCGCAGCTGCATCACCAAAAAGCACTGCCGTACTGCGATCATTCCAGTCTGTAATTTTAGACAGCTTCTCAACGCCGACAACAAGCACATGCTGATATGTGTCTGAATCAATAAACTGCTTTGCAGTAACCATTCCATAAATAAATCCGGAGCATGCGGCGCTGATATCCATGGCCGGTATGTGTCTTGCACCAAGCTTTTCCTGAAGCATGCAGGCAACCGTTGGGAATGGTTGATCAGGCGTTACCGTAGCAACAAGAATTAAATCAATGTCACGGGCAGATATCCCTGCATTCTGTATCGCTTTCTGCGCAGCAGAAAATGCCATATCCGACGTATCCGTCTCATCATCGGCAATTCTTCGTTCTTCAATCCCGGTTCTTGTTCGGATCCACTCATCTGAAGTGTCCATAACCTTTTCTAAATCCGTATTTGTAACGATGCGTTTGGGAATATACTTGCCCATTCCCAAGATTCCTGCGGACATCCGCATTCCCCTCTCAGATCTTAACAGTATATATAATGACTTGGTAACAATATAATACACTATAAATTATTTGTCCAACAAGCACGCAGTCAGACGCTTGTTCTTCTTTGTACGAATATGACACACAAAAAATACCCTGACATAAAATACATTAAAGACACAATGACAGGATACCTGGAAAGGAGTACATCAATTGGTACAGTCCTATTATAATCCGCGAGACAGTCACTTTGATCCGTTCACCTATCTTATGTTTGGCGCGCAGATGCCGCCTGCACAGCCATCTCAGCCCATGCAGCCGCCACAAACATTCTATCAAAACGGCACCTGGCAGGCAAGCGGAACACCAATCCCGCCCATGCAGAACGCGCATCAGCCTCTGCCATCCCAGCCTGGATTTCTCAAACCTTTTCTTGGGCAGGATGGCCATATTGACCTGACAAAGATGGTGAATGGTGCAAGCCAGTTAGTCAACGTGATTAACCAAACGGCTCCGGCAATCAAACAATTGTCGCCGCTGCTTAATTTTTTTAAAAAACCTTGAATAACGTAAGCAATGTCTCTCACAAAGCTGCCCGTTATATGGCAGTTTTTTTAATGGAAACAAGGCGGCATTTCAAACAGCCGCGCATTCGCAAAAAAGGCGCCGATATTCAAAGCCACCTCCAGTAACTTTTTGGCAACAATCTACGAAGCTTTTCGTTAACAGGATCATGCAAGTCAGAACGTTTTTGATAGCATACAACATCAAGCCCAGTATGATTCTCGCTCATTAAACCAGCAATCAAATGCGCCATTTTTTTACTGCTATCCTGCTCTGACAACATTTTCAAATCAATCCGGAAAATGAGCGCTTCTTTTCTCTTTATTTGACGGAGCCGCTCGACAAAGAAAAGCTCCATTTCATTTGCTGCTTTACCGCTTTCCGTCTCAGGATGCGGTGTACCGCTCAATGCGTCGGCAGATGCTGCCTGCACATCCAGTGAAGAAAGAAACAGGATACTCCGAAAATCCCGGGCATTCGCGATCAACTTATTTAATCGCCGTTTCAATAATTCATTTTTATCTTGTTCCAGCCGAAGTGTGTCTGCAAGAATAAGATGCGTGAACGTATGTGATTGTACTTTTCTCTCAGGACAGAATAGTGCATGCCGTCCAAGAAAAAGTTCGTGATCCTCTTCATGTTTTCTTTCTTCTTCGGTAACCGCCGAACTCAGACTGCCAGTAAACACACCGCAATCGAGCAAATGTTGAGATAAAGGAAAACCAACATCAGAAAGGCCTCCAAAAATCAATACTTGATCCATCCGGCTTTCACCCCCGCCGCATCCAGGTTTTATAACAGCCTATGCACAGAAAAGAAACCACATCACCGGCACCGCAGAAGGGCATGGAAGGTTTGGATTGCTCACGATGTACTCAGCTGCAATGCTAAACGGCCTAACTGCAGACCTGATGCCGCATCGTATACACGAAAATTCGGATTGAGCAGCTTGCCCCAATCCGAATAACAATGCTAATCTTATTCCGAAAGCCCAAGCGCGATACGTGCATACCGCGACATCCGATCCTTTGTCCACGGCGGATCCCATACGAAGTTAACCTCTACCTGGTTTACTTCTTCAATCTCGCCAAGCGCACGTTTCACATCATAGGAAAGCGACGCAGACAGCGGACAGCCCATAAAAGTCAGCGTCATGGTTACAATCACATTATTTTCTTCATCTATATCGACACCATACACAAGTCCCAAGTTGACGATATCAACCCCCAGTTCCGGATCGATAACCTCTTCAAGCGCCTCAAGTATGCGATCTTTCAATTCTTCGGAAGCACCGTTTTCATCAGCCACTGCGATTCCCTCCTTCCACTTTCAATTACACTCAGTATAACGGAAAGTGCGCTCTATTTCATCTATACGCATTCGCGCCGCACTCAGGTGAACTTCAAGGCACATAGTATATAATAAAAGCAGAAGCACAATTCACATCAGAAGAAGGGAATTAAATCATGCGAATGAAGATGCAACACACACCTAATCCTAATGCGATGAAATTTACAGCTGAACATCCGATTTTTTCAGAGCGAGTTGAAATTTTCAAAAACAGCCATACTGATTCACCGCTTTTAAAGCATTTAATTGAACTCAAGGGCATTGACAGCCTTTTTGGCTATAAAGACTTTTTGACGATCTGCAAAGTACCCGAGGCAGCATGGGAAAATCTGCTGCCGCTTATCGAAAATGAATTTGACCATTTTCAGCAATGATCACTGTGCCCGGCGAGCCAGCGCACCAATCAGTCATGCTGTCTGACACTTCATTCATACTTCTTGCTGATCAGTACATATGGCGGGCACGTAACCTTCTGATTTCGTCCATAAGTATGAACACCTGGCGCCAGCAGATAAGTCCTGCAAGCGCCTCTATTCTGACACCTCGTCTGCACAACAAATAAGGATGTCTCATTGCCGTAAGGCTTTTGAGACATCCTATTTGAGAGCATCAACTCACGTAAGATGTTGTTACTCGAATGGCCATTTTGCAATACTTTTTCACGGACGAATTCACTCTCGAATTCTATTATTTGAGCGATCAAGGGCATCGATCAGCCAAATGTGATAATATCTGTCTCTCCCTGATCCACCGATCCTTTTTTCTTGAGTACAACATGTTTTGACGGATCGAGATTTGTAAAAATAACAGGGGTGATCAGTGAAGGCACTTTATCTCTGATCGATGAAAGATCAAAGTGGATCAGTTTCTGCCCTTTTATAACCGGGTCGCCTTCCCTGACATAATTCGTAAAGCCCTCGCCGTTCAATTTTACCGTGTCCAGGCCGATATGAATGAGCACTTCCAGACCATCGCTGCCAGTCAGTCCGATGGCGTGTTTTGTCGGGAAAATACTGCTTACTTTGCCGTCAACAGGAGAAACAACCAATCCATCTTCCGGATCAACGGCAAATCCGTCGCCCATCATCTTCCCGGAAAATGCTTTATCGGGAACATCAGTAATAGGGACCAGATCCCCCTTAACTGGTGAACAGATCGACTCCGCGCCGACAGTTACGGTTTTAACGTCTGGCGCTGATGCGGAATCACTATCATCATCGTTTTCTGTCAGTACTTCGGAGGCATTGACAAGTGTCTTCATTGCATCGGCAACAAATTCAACATCCGTACCGATAACGACCTGCAGATTGGTTTTGTTCAATTTAACAACGCCGTGCGCGCCATGGCGTTTCATCGCGGAACTGTCTGCGATTGCTGAATCGTTGACCGTCAGCCGCAGACGTGTCGTACAGTTGTCTATGCTCGTAATATTCTCCTTGCCGCCAATATCATGAATCAACTGCAGGGCTATCGTTTCGTATTTTCCATTAGTGTGTCCGACCGCATCATTTTCCGTCACATCAGCAACAATCGCATCGTCATCTTCCCGTCCCGGAGTTTTCAGATCAAACCATTTAATTGCGAAATAGAAAACGACGAAATAAAGTGCTGCAAAAACAATACCGACTAGCAGAAGAAGAAGCGGTTTTTGTGCAATCCGGTAATTAATTAAGTAATCGATCGCCCCAGCAGAAAAGCTGAATCCGTCATGTATGCCTAATGCATAGGTAATCGCCATGGAGAGCGCAGTAAGGAAAGCGTGGATCACATAGAGCGCTGGCGCGAGAAACATAAATGAAAATTCAATCGGTTCCGTCACGCCGGTAACAAAAGACGTCAATGCAATACCAGCAAGCATACCGCTGACCGCTTTTCGCTTTTCTTTTTTGGCAGCGGCAATCATTGCAAAGCAGGCGGCCGGAAGTCCGAACATCATGATTGGGAAATACCCGGAAAGAAGCAGACCCGCATTCGGGTCACCGTGGAGAAAGCGTGTGATTTCACCATGAAAGCCTTTAAATGTACCAAATTCAAACCAGATCAGTGTATTAATGACATGATGCAGACCGAGCGGCAGAAGCAGGCGATTAAGTAACCCGTAGATCGCGGCACCGAACATGCCAGCGTCATACAGCCATGTGGCAAGATGCGAGATTAACAGCTGCACATAAGGCCACACGTAGCCAAAAAGAAATCCGATAACGAGCATCGTCCCTGAAGTGACGATTGGAACAAAGCGTCTTCCTCCGAAAAAAGCAAGCCAATCAGGCAGTTTAATATTATGATAGCGATTATACAGCAGACCTGCGATGATCCCGGCAATAATTCCACCAAGCACGCCAAGATTGATCGTCTTATTCAGTGAAGTTGCACAGGCACTGAGTACAAAAAATCCCATTGCCCCGGCAAGTGCTGCCGCGCCATTGTTGTCTTTGGCAAAACCGACAGCGATGCCAATTGCAAAAATCAGCGCAAGATTTGAAAAAACTGCATTCCCAGCTGCCGCAATAAAAGGGATATTGAGCAAATCCGGCTGTCCAAGACGAAGCAGCAGAGCCGCTGCAGGGAGTGCAGCGATCGGCAGCATCAGTGACTTTCCAATTCTTTGTAGAAAACCTAACATAATCTCTCTCCTCTGTTATCCATAATAAAAGTCATTCCACTCACCGTGAAGCAGCAGCAAGTTCTGCTCTGACGCCCCCTCCTCTATGTATTCATTTATCTACTATTCTGTCATTTTGGCACAAAACCATTCGGTTGTCTAGACATTTAGATAAATTTATTGTCTCTTTATATAACAATATATGTAATTTTATTTCACATTAAATCTGTTCTAAGTTACTCCTCTCTGTTTTCGATCCAATCAGAAATAAGGGACATAAGTATCATTTTTTCACTTGTGTTTTATCATGCAGACTCATAAATTGACGTATATACAGAACGATCAGTGACATTTAGCCTATTGCTGATAGATCGATATTCCTGCATTTTCCAAAATAAGTCGATTAATGTCAAATTATTTTAATTCAAAACATTTAATCTATTCATTCATAATGGAGTATAATCGTTGTGTTTTTAATAGAGAAACCGGGGAGCATTTTATGCAGAAGCAATAACGTCGTTCTTTTCACGGATTGGTTCATTTGTGAATGATGCGGACTTAGCGATCAAAAAAAGCTAGAAAAACCCGCAAAGTTTACTCTTTAATTTAACTAAAATAACGATAGGAGATGACCATGATGAAAAAGCAAATGAAACTTGTGCTCGCTTTCCTGTTATCTCTGCTGCTCGTATTTGGCTCACTGCCTGCGCTTGCAGCCGCGTCAGCATCAGGAAAAACGGATCATCAGCTAACAACAATTAATCAGGGCACAGGACGTGCGATTCTGGAAAAAGCAGATTATTTTGGCGATCTGCCAGACAGCACACCGGTTTCGGTAGATATTGTTTTAAAGGTGAGAAATGAAAAAAAGCTTCAGTCTTACATTGATCGAACCGTTAATCCGGGAAGCGCGTTCTATCATCGTTACATGCAAGTGACACAGTTTAAAAAGGTATTCGGTGCATCAGATCAAACCGTCAAAGCACTGACACAATATCTCAAACACTATCAGATCCGGACAAAGGTGTATGCAAACAATCTTATTATCTCAGCAAGCGGAACAGCTGGGGACTTTAATAAGGCATTCAGCGTCACTCTCCAGAAAGCAAAATTCAGAGGCAGAAGCTTCCATGCAGTTAAAAAAGGACCAAAACTTCCAGGTAATCTTGCGGCACACGTTCTGGCGGTACTAGGTCTGACCAACTATGCTGAACGCACGCCTCGCGCCGTGAAACGACCGCTTGATTTAACGACCAACGCAAGCGGCGGTCCACTTAATCTCGATCCCGCTGACTTAATCAAGCACTATAATGCTGCACCTCTGTACGAGCAGGGAGCGACAGGTAAAGGACAAACGATTGGAATTGTGACACTGGCAGATTTCAATACAGACGATGCTTACGCCTTCTGGAAACAGGAAGGTATTAATGTCAAGCCTGATCGAATTCATAAAGTACTTGTGGACGGCGGCTCTGACTGGAACGGCTACGAAGAAACCTCTCTTGACGTTGAACAATCCGGAGCACTCGCACCGCAGGCCGATGTCAATGTTTATATCGGTCCCAACACGGACGCTGGATTTGTCAACGCATTCGCTGCCGCGATTAACGAGAACAAAGCCTCACAGATTTCGGTAAGCTGGGGACTCAGTGAATCGGCAATTAACGCAGCCATCAGTGATCAGACGGAAGATCCGGCTTACGCACTCGTTTTCAATCAATTGTTCGAACAGGCAGCGGCACAGGGCATCTCGATGTTTGCCTCCGCAGGAGACGCTGGCGCCTATGATGCAAGCCGAGACCTTGGCACCTACAATTTATCCGTAGATAATCCGGCCGACAGCCCTTATATTACAGCAGCCGGAGGAACCACGCTTCCATGGACTTACACAACGAAAACAGGCGTACAGCTTAATGTTTCCGAGGAGCGCGCATGGGGGTGGAACTATCTCTATCCCTACTTCGATTCGCTTGGACTGCGTACAGCAGAAGGCTGGTCGAAGTATTATTTTGTCGGTGGCGGCGGCGGATTCAGCCAAGTATTCACAACCCCTGATTACCAGAAAGGGGTTTCGGGTGTGAACCGATATACTGCCGTGCAGCAATGGCAGCCAAGTTCTGATTTTGCTTCAGTCACACCGCTTACTGATTCGAAGATCGTTACAGGACATGCATCTGGCAGAAATATGCCGGATGTGTCGCTTAACGCGGATCCGTATACTGGCTATAAAGTCTTTACGTCCGATCCAAACGCCCCTGGCAGCAACTCAGAATTCAGCACATTCGGCGGGACAAGCGTTGTCTCTCCTCAGCTTGCCGGTCTGACTGCCTTAATGAACAGCGCGCAAAAGGATCGAATCGGTTTTTGGAACAGTCAGATCTATCGTTTCGCAAAGCAAAAGAATTCACCATTCCATCCACTTAACACAACCGGAACGGAAAATACAAATTTGTATTACACCGGTACAAAAGGAACGATTTATAACCAGAGTACCGGACTGGGCACGATCGATGTCGCATCGCTGGCTGAGCATTTTCACAATACATCTCGCCACTGAAAACAGAAAAGGAGAGCAGGCTTGCACAGTTTCTCTCCCTCCACTTTCGAATGCAACGAGCCACTCCGATTGGAGCGGCTCGTTGTCTGTTTCATCGATCAATAATATTGACATGATAGGTTTTCAGCCATTCATTCATTTGTGCCATATGCGCAATCAGCTGAGGGCCGGACATCAGCTGACCGAACCATGGAGCTTTAAATGAATTACCTTTGGTGTCGATCAATGCCTGTAACTTTTTCCTGTCAACCAATTCAAGCAAAGGTGAACTTGGTGTATCGATAACTTTCTGCAGCCATTGAGATACGGCCAAAGTATACTGCGGATGATAAGTTTTCGGATAGGGACTCTTTTTGCGGTAAAGTACGTCGTCAGGCAAGTAACTTTTTAGCGCCGCACGAAGAATGCCTTTCTCATAACCGTCCAGCATTTTCATGGCCCAGGGGACATTCCACATATATTGAACAATTCGATGATCGGCAAAGGGAACGCGCACTTCAAGGCTTGCGCCCATGCTCATTCGATCCTTACGATCAAGCAGCGCGGTCATAAACCAGTTCATATTCAAATAGAACAGTTCGCGCCGTTTTGCATCGATCGCCGATTCACCCTCGAGCTTAGGTGTTTCAGCGATAGTTTCATTAAAACGCTGCAATTCGTAATCCTTCAGACTCAGCCGGGCACCCCACTTCTCATTCAAGAGGCCCTGACGTGCGTCAATTGAGCGCATCCATGGAAAACCTTCCTTTGCCGAGGTTTCAGGACTGTGGAACCACGGGTAACCGCCGAAAATCTCATCGGCGCACTCACCGGAAAGGGCAACCGTGAATTCTTTGCGAATCCCTTCGCACAGCCACAGAAGTGATGAATCAACATCGGCATAACCAGGCATATCACGCACCACAATCGCATTTTTCAAATAGGAAACGAGATGCTCATTATCAATAATGAGATTATGATGCACGGTGCCAAGATATTTGGACACTTCCTCGATAAAAGGCGCGTCACTGTTCGGCTGGAATTTACTCGTATGAAAATATTTGTCGTTACCCACGTAATCAATCGAAAAAGTGTACAGCGGTGGCCGTTTCTGTTCTTTAAAATATTCAGCCGCAATCGCCGAAATACCGCTCGAATCGAGCCCGCCGGACAGGAAGGTTGCTACTGGCACATCAGCATAAAGCTGGCGTTTAACCGCATCGATTACGAGCTCACGCAAATGGCTGACGGTCTCTTCCAGACTGTCGGTATGAACATGGCTCTCTACATTCCAATAACGCCATATTTTCAGTCCATCCTTTGAATAGGTAAACGCATGCGCCGGACGGAGATCATGAATTCCACAGTACACGCCATGCCCGGGAGTTCGGGAAGGCCCAAGCCCAAAAACTTCGCAAAGCCCTTCACGATCAATTTCCGGCCGAACATCCGGATGCGCCAGAATCGCTTTCAATTCAGAACCAAACAACAACCTGCCATTGGACTCACAGTAGAAAAAGGGCTTGACCCCCAGCCGATCCCGTGCGCCAAATAAGACTTGGCGTGCAGCATCCCAAATGGCAAACGCATAAATTCCGTTAAAATGATCCACGCAGCTTTCCCGCCATTCAATGTAGGCTGTCAGAAGCACCTCCGTGTCCGAATGACCCCGAAAAGTATAGCCTTTTTTCAGTAGATCCGAACGAATTTCTTCTGTATTATATAATTCACCGTTATACACCAATACGTAGTCATCATGATTGACCGTCTTTTCCATTGGCTGACGGCCACCTTCCGGATCGACAACAATCAGCCGCGCGTGACCAAGCGCCGCCCTTTCCGACAACCATGTATTTAAATCATCCGGACCGCGATGATCCATCGTTCGCGCCATACGATTGATTGTCTTTTCCTGGCCACGCAAGTCCTGGTGCCAATCAATCCAGCCTGTGATTCCGCACATGAATCCTGTCATCCTTTCTTCCCGTCTTAGGCATTAGCCTCTTCACATCGTATGCAAAAGCGCAAAACACGTGAGCAGGCAACCTGAAGATTCATCGCAGCGGACGAAAAAAATACCAATTCACATCAGACGGACGGAAAACACCTTCCCTCTTTGAAAAATATAAATAACGCAGATTAAAAGGCAGAGAGATGACCAATGACCAAAATTATCAAATTAATTATTTCTTCCTCATTGCTCATCGGCGTATCTTTTGTTATTCTCTATATTCTCTCCACAATGTACAGTCCGCAGGCCGATCATGTGCCGCTGCTGAATGATCAGCGCGTGATCAGTCCGGAGGTTGAAAATTATCGCCCGATCATTGCCGAGACGGCAAAAGTGAATGGCATCGGTCAGTACACAGATCTGATTATGGCGATCACCATGCAGGAGTCAAAAGGAAAAGCCATTGATGTCATGCAGGCATCCGAAAGTCTTGGATTATCGAGGAATACGATTCAATCACCGAAAAAAAGCATCCAGGCGGGTACACGCTATTTCAAAAAAGCACTGGTCCGAGCGAATGGTGACGTGCCGCTTGCCTTGCAAAGCTATAACTTCGGTCTTGGATTCGTTGATTATGTCAAAAGTCATGGTGGCAAATATACACCTGAACTGGCCAGACAATTTTCAAAAGAAAAAGCAAAAGAACTTCACTGGAGCAGCTATGGTGATCCGAAATATGTGGAACATGTGATGCGCTACTACACCAATGAGAAACAGAAACGCGAACTCGCCAAACGCAACAGCGAATAAAACGCTCCCGAAAAAATGTTCGGGAGCGTTATGATTAATCAACCGAGAAATGATCGATTCGCTTCAATCGACCATTCTGCAGCCAATAGATTTGATTGAAACATTTGGCGATAAAGTAACGATCATGACTGACCGCAATAACCGTTCCTGAAAAGCGGCTGATCGCTTCCTCAAGCACCTCTCGTGATTCAATATCGAGATGATTGGTCGGTTCGTCAAGAACAAGCACGTTAATCTTCTTCATCATCAAGTCAGCCAACCGAACACGCACGCGCTCGCCGCCACTCAGTGAACTGATTTTGCGAAATACGTCCGCGCCGTAAAACATGAATTTTGCAAGTTCACGCCTTGCCTCGTCCTCTGTAAGCCGTGCGTGTTCCCGAAATACATCGATGACTCGGCGTTCTCTTTCTCCTGTTTGTTCAAACACATGCTGCGACAATAATCCGATGTTTAAATTGGTCCCACGCCGTACTTCGCCGCTGGTCGGCATTCGCTTGCCAAGCACCGTATTGAGAAAGGTGGTCTTACCCGCCCCATTAGGCCCGGCAATGGCAACCCGATCCTTGTAGCGTACAGCCAGATGCACATGTTCGAACAGTATTCGACCGTTAAAGGCGACGGAAAGATCTTTGCAGCTTAATACCTGGGTCCCGGTACGGGTGCTCGCTGCAAAACTGAGTCCCATTTTATCCGTTTCCAATTTCGGACGCTTCAATCGTTCGATGCGCGCCAATGCCTTCTCCATGCTTTTCGCTCTGCGGTGCATTGCCGCATTCGGCGGTTTTGCCTGATTCGCCCATTCTTTCAGCCGCTTGATCGCTTCCTTCATTTTTTTTATTTTCTTCTGCTGATCCTCATAAGCGGCAAATTCCTGCAGCAGCCGTTCCTGCTTCTCATGAACATAGTAAGAGTAATTACCATGATAGATGTTCATGTCACCTTCATCGATTTCGAGAACCTTACTGACTGTGCGGTCGAGAAAAAAGCGATCATGAGAGACCAGCAGAATCGTGCCTCTGTATTGATTGATAAATTGTTCCAGCCATTCAAGCGCTGGAATATCAAGATGATTGGTCGGCTCATCGAGCAGCAGCAGATCCGGCTCAATCAGAAGCTGCTGCGCCAGACCGATTTTGGTCCTCTCACCACCACTCAGCGAATCGAACGGGCGCTCCAGCAAATCAGTAATCCAGAGTCCTCTGGCTACTTGATTCATTTTGTAATCCATGTCATAGCCGCCCGATTTCTGAAATTGATCTTGCAGCCTTGCATATTCAGCGAGCAGCCGGCCAAGCTGCTGCTCTCCAGCGTCAGCCATTGCTTTTTCAAGCAGACTCATTTTTTTCCCAATGGCCGTGCTTTCGGAAAATGCATCCATCAGCACCTCACGTGCCAAGCGTCCGCTTCCTTCAGGCAGTTGGCGCAAGTAGCCAATCGAGGTTCCTTTTTTTATAGCGATTACGCCGTTGTCCAGTGAATCCGCTTGAGCAATTAATTGAAACAGCGTTGTCTTTCCACTTCCATTCGGACCAACCAGGGCTACCTTTTCATGTTCCAGAATAGAAAAACTGATATCATGCAAAACTTCATTTCCTGCAATATTTTTACGTACATGGTCTGCCTGACAGATCATCATCGTTTTCACTCCTTTTTATCTATGCAATGAGCGCACCAACTTTGCATGCCCTTCTCCAGAACGAAGCTTCCGCATTGTACTCATGATGTACTTGCATTCGGACGCATGCTCCTTCTGCACGTTGTCTCCATGCCACATCTTTCTCGTTTCTTATGCGCAAAAAAACCACAGGCACTGTGCACTGTGGTTCGGATTGATTTCTGTTCAAATTAAGGCCGAAAGAAAACCCATTCCGTTACGTGAGTCGGTGTCCGTTTACAAAATCTATGCTGTTTTCTAAAAAAGGGCAGACTGATCCCTTGAAGAAAAATACAGCAAAAATCGCACGGACAGTATAGAGAAACGACTCTAATTGCGCGCGACATTTCGTAAACATGGACATCGAACTCACCTCCTTAAGGCTATGTTAAAGGGGAACGGTGGGACTCACTCAAAAAGTGCTGATTTTTCACGTCTTTCCATTTGCTGAAAGACGCACCGATCTGCTGAAAAACAAAGCCAAATTCAAATACATTTTATCAGATTTAATCCTTATCTACAATCACTACTGTTCTTTTTTTCTCATAAATAATCCAAAAACGTCCGTTGTTTCAACGATATTGGTAAACGCATGCGGATCCACTGCTTTTATGATTTGTTTCAATTGATAAAGCTCATACCGCGTGAACACAATCATCAGCACATCCTTATCCTTGTTCGTGTAACCTCCTTTTGCCGATATTCTGGTAAGGCCCCGGTACATTTGTCTGGCAATCACCTGCTGCAGTTCATTCGCCTTATCAGTCACCACCCACGCGGTCAGTTTTACATAACTCGTATGGATCGCATCGACCACACGAATGCTGACGTAAAGCTGCAACAGTGTGTAAAGAGCGCGGCGCCAGCCAAACAGAAAACCGGCAGAAAGAATAATCACTCCGTTAAGCGCGAACATATAAAAGCCGATCGGACGATCTTTCACGCGAGTCAGGATCATGGCAATAATGTCCATTCCACCGCCGGACGCACCGAATTTAAGGGTAAGTCCTGACCCGATCGCCTGCACAACACCACCAAAAACCGCATTAAGCAAAATGTCATCGGTCAGCGGATGCAGCGGAATCAGCTCCATGAAAAGTGTGGTCAGGGCAACGCTGGCCGTACTGTAAAAAGTAAATCGACGTCCGACTTTGATCCAGCCGGCATAAACAACCGGAATATTCAAAAGCAGGAGCAGAATACCTGTACTAATGTGAAAAGAGGTCGGCTCAAGGAGTGCGGAAATCAATTGCGCAATACCCGTAACACCGCCTGCCAGCACTTTTGCCGGAATGAGAAACAGGTTCAGTGCGGCAGCATTCAGCAGTGCCCCGATAATAACAATGATGCTTATCTTCAACACTTGTTGGATCGATTGGCTTTTCATACAGAAGTTCCTTTCAACGCAGTGTTTTCACCGGCCCGGCTTAAAGCAATTAAGGATTCACCCGCCCGTTCACCATATATTATTAACAAATTAACATATCGCATGCCATCACTCAATCATTATGATGAATTCATTTAATGATTTCTGCGCACACTAGTCATTAAGAGAAAGATAAGGAACTTCCACTAAAGGCGTGCACGTCCTGTGAAAGTACGTCCTGTGTACAACGTGGAAGCCATCGCATCGTGCGGAAGTTATGTTGTCAGCGCATAAATTGCTTCATTTGTGAAGAGTGCGCTTAACAGCGGTAAAAAAAGAATATGGAGGTTTTTCTGTGAAATACTTTCGTTTCTCGGTTGTACTGTTTTTAATGATGGCATGGATGGCACCTCAAAGCATCTATGCGGCAGGAAACTGGAATCCGGATGGCGTTCCAGGACACGAAACGCACCATCAATGGCTGGTTCATGTTGCCGAACAGTATGCCCCTGCTGAACTGGCTACTCAGGTTAAAAATGACATGGACAAGCATCATCAGCTTATGACCCAATGGAAGCAGACTCCTGATTTTAAACAAACACATCAAAAATGTCACAAAAAACGGCAGGAAGTCTGCAGAAAAATTGACGCGATCAAAAAAGAACAGGCACAGGGTAAACTGTCAGCAAGAGAAGCACATGAAAAAATCAGATACTTATTCCGCAGCCATTTGCGGAGCAAGCGGCATCTGGCGATTGCAAATTTACAGGAAGCAGTAAAACATAATGATCGCCAGACTATAATCAAGGCATTGAAACAGATCGACCACCACATTCAGAAATCGAACACACATTTAACTGAAAAACTGAATAAAGCGAAGGGTTAAATAAAGCGTCTCAAATTTTGCTTAAATCAAGTTTAGAAAACTTGGCTTTGCCAGGCCTCTGGTGAAGGCAAAGCCACCGCACTTATATTATAATCCGCTGAATTTTAAACTTTCTTATTGCTAAAAAAACTGCCCCGGATTTGATCCGGAGCAGTTTTTAGCATTCTATCATGATTCTGAAAGTCTGTTTTTTCTTCGCCCTATTCTGTTCTTTAATTTCATTAATGATTCATAAACAATTGGTACAATCAGCAAAGTCAGAATCGTCGAGCTGGTGATTCCGCCGATCACAGTAACGGCAAGTCCTTTGGAGATGAGTCCGCCGCTGCCCTCCATTCCGGCCGCAAGCGGAATCAGTGCACAAATCGTTGCAATAGCCGTCATCAGGATCGGACGGATTCGCGTTCCCGCAGCTTCAAGCAGTGCTTCTCTCGTGCTCAGACCGCTGTTTTCTTTGTGGATCACGCGATCAATCAGAACTACGGCATTGGTAATGACGATGCCGATCAGCATCAACGCACCGATCATCGAAGAAATGCTGATTGTTTCACCGCTAATGAGGAGGGCGACAAGGCTGCCAATAATTGCAAACGGCAGTGAGAACAGAATTGCGAACGGGGCAAGTCCTCCGCCAAAGGTTACAACCAGGACAAAGTAGACGATCAGCACTGCGGCAAGCATAGCCATGCCAAGCTGGCTGAATGAATCATTCATTTGTTCAGTCACACCGGAAAATGATACGCTGGCGCCATCCGGTAAATCCAGTTTGTCAATTTTTTTCTGAAGATCCGTGGTCGCGCCGGATACATTCTTTGCTGTAACTTTAGCTGAAATTTCCGCATAAAGCTTGCCGTCCCGCTTCGTCACCGATTGTGGTGAAGTTCCTTTTTCAACTTTTGCCAAGTTGCCGATTTTGACTTTTTCACCTGTTGAAGAGGTCACCTGTTCATCGGTCAGATCATTTACGGATTTCAGGTTCGTATCGCCTGCGGACTTCAGGTACACGTCCAGATCATCGCCGTCACGTTTAATCGTCGTCAATGCCTGGTTGTTTGCCATGCTGCTTGATGCCATAAGCGTCTGAGCAATTTGCCCCGCCGCAATACCATGCTGGCCTAACTTCTCCTGATTCGCTGTGATTGTATATTGATTGTACGATTTTGAGAGGCTCGAATCCGCTTCTGCGAAATGCTTATCCTCTTTTACCTGATTCAGAATCTTGTTTGAGACAGAACGTAATTGATTCATTGAATCACCGTAAACATACAGCGTCAGTGTGCTGGAACTTGACCCGGAGCCAAAGTCCTGGAATTTGAACTGCCCTTGGTCTGCACGTTGATTAAGCTCTTTAAGCACTTTCTCCTGAAGCTTGTCAAAGTCAGGGGTACTGGTCTTATAGGTAACGAAGAACAGTGCCTGATTATCCGCGGATTGGAACATTGCTGTGGAACTTGATCCACCGATGGAGTATTGCATTTTTTCCATGTTCTTGTCAGATTCTAAATAGCGCTCTGCCTGTGCTGCGGCTTTTTTTGTATCGTCCACCGTCTGACCAGGATCAGGATTATAAGTGATAATTAACTGCTTTTCCTGATCGTCCGGCATAAAACTGGCCCCAATATGCGGTATGAGAAACAGACTGGCAGCAAAGATCAGAATCGCGGAACCGAAAACGATCAATTTATGATTTAACGCGCCATTCAGGACTCTGCGATACCATGAAGCAATTTTCCCTGGTTTTTCCTCACTGTGTGTCCTCTTTTTTAATCCGTTTTTAAACAGACTGCTTGAGAGCATTGGAACGATAGTAATCGCGACAAGCAGTGAAGCAAGCAGCGAAAAGACAATGGTCAAAGCAAACGGAAGAAAAATCTGTCCGACAATTCCAGTTACAAGCGCCATCGGCAGGAATACGGCAATCGTTACAATCGTAGAAGACATGATCGGAATAAACATCTCATGGGTTGCCTCTCTGATCAACTCACTGCCGGACAATTTCTCTGTGCTGAGGGACATGCGTCGGTAAATATTTTCAATAACCACAATTGAATCATCAACAACGCGCCCGATCGCTATGGTCATCGCACCGAGCGTCATAATATTTAACGTGATGTTCATTTGTTTCAAAACAATGAGTGCGATGAGCAGCGAGAGCGGAATCGAGACAACCGAAATAAGCGTGGTTCGGATATTTCTTAAGAAAAGCAGAATAACCAGCATGGCAAATAAGGCGCCAAATATCGCTTTTTCAACCATTGTCTTTACAGATTGCTGAATCGGTTCTCCTTGATCCATCATGGATTCCGTATGAATGTTCGGGTAGGATTTCTCGAAAGAAGCAACTTTTTTCTTAACAGCATTGACTACATCGACCGTGTTAGCATCCTGTCCCTTGGTAATCGAAAGACCAATGGACTGTTCTCCGTTGGTTCTCGATATGGATTCGGCATCCTTCTGGAGTGCCACATCAGCCACATCTGAAAGCTGAACAGTTGGCAATGTCACAGATCTGGTCTGAGCGCCTTCTGCTCCGGATGCCGTGCTTTTTTGACCCGCAGTTGAGTTAATACCGGCATTGGAGGCTTGTTGAGTGTTCTGCTGAGACATCGACGCCTGTGCTCCGCCCTGTGCCGCTTGCGGCATATAGGGAATCCGAATCTTTCGCAAATCAGAAACGGAGTGAATATTTCCGCTGACCACTACGGACTTCTGGCTTTTATCTATGGTGTAGAGTCCAAGCGGTGCCGATACGTTATCTCCTTTAATCAGGTTAACAACCGCATCCTGATCCAATCCGTATTTTTTCAATTGTGCCGATTTGAAGGAAATCTGAACCTTTTCAACTTCCTGACCGGTCAGCGTCACTGATGAAACCCCGTCAATTCCCTGTACTTCGGGAAGCAGATCTTTTTTCACCCTGTCGCTGAGTTTGTTAAGCGACAGTTCTTTTCCAGAGACACTGACGCTATATACAGGCATCTCGTTCATACTGATACGTGCAACATTCGGTTTCTCTGCCTGATCCGGTAAAGTGATCTGATCGACGGCTTCTTTAATGTCACTAACCGCTTTATCCATATTCTGACTGTAATCATATTCCACAACAATCGACGACATACCCGTTGATGACGTCGAGCTTACATTCTGCACGCCCGGAAGCGCCTGGAGTTTCTGCTCAATCGGCTGCGTGATGCTGTTATCAATCTCATCCGGCGCTGCGCCCTGGTAGAACGTTGATACGCTTACCACCGGAATCGTGAAATTCGGCATTGTCTCCATTTTCATATTAGCGCCAGCATAAATGCCGCCGATAATAACAACGAGTGTCAGCAGCCAAACCGCCAACTTATTCTTCATTGAAAAAGAAATTATTTTTCGCACCAGATCAACTCCATTTTTTACTTTGTATCGCTTGCACTATTAATTAAAATACACGCGCCAAGGATTGCCAACGTGCTTAAGCCGTACCATCCATAGGACCTGGGGCTTATTCATCCTGACAAGCTTAACTGTTTAAAATGAACAGGGCATGAACAAGAAGAAAGCAGCAAAAAAATTTCAGCTAAGTAGAAAAGTCGAGCATTTGCCCGACCCTCATTTTCGCGTTGCGTGCAGGACGTACTTTCACAGGACGTATGCGTACTTAGCGAAAGTTTCTTTATAGTCAGCATAAATGCCTGTACTTTCAACCATGAAATATTGATTTATATCTTTTGATGTGCATCGTCGCTGCGGCTGCTCGCATCAACAGAGCCGACCACGGGCGCACCAGCTTGCTGAAAAGCAGATCTGGCGGCAGCGTGGCACTAATACCGGCTACAGGCTTACTTAAATGTATAAAATTTTCTATACAAAAAAGGGGTGCCTCAGAGTCAAAAAATTTCTGTGAGACACCCCTGTTTGTTAGAATCGCTGCAGACAGTAGATCATTAACCTTCCGCGCACCTTTTTGAAAATGTGCGCATTGCCTGCATTAGAAAGCCAGACCCGTAATGGGGCAAACTTTTATGACTGGCTTCTTACAAATCTTTAAGCACAGACCACTATGCTTTTAACGTTTCAATACCCGCTTTGATTTTTTCTTCCTGATCGGTTAAACGTGCATATCTGAAAAAACGAGTTTTCGCATCCTGCTTTGTTTTATTAAACAGCTGTTCTGCAATTTGCGGATTTATTCTCCTGAGTGCCGAAAAACGGGTCTGAGTCATCATGAATGCCGGAATATGGTCAAAATGCGGGCGCCTGAAATCAAGCTGCATCGGTGCCGCGCCTTTTTCCGACCGTTCGGGGTCATAGCGATACAGAGACCAATAGCCTGATTTGACCGCTTCATCAGCCTCCCGCAGCGCATGGCCCAATCCACCGCGCAAGCCATGAGAAATGCACGGAGTGTAAGCAATCACAAGAGAAGGACCCGGATAGCGTTCAGCTTCAATAAGTGCCTTAATCGTCTGCATCTTGTTTGCTCCGGATGCGATTTGAGCAACATAGACATTTCCGTAATTGATCGCCATCATGCCCAAATCCTTTTTCGCCGTTCGCTTTCCGGAAGCAGCAAACTGAGCAACGGCGGCGGCCGGCGTCCCTTTTGAAGACTGGCCCCCGGTATTAGCATACACTTCATTGTCGGTAACGAGAATATTGACATCCTCACCGCTGGCAAGCACATGGTCAAGCCCGCCGAAATCGATATCATACGCCCAGCCATCCCCGCCGATGATCCATTGGCTTGTTTTTATAAAGAGATCCCGCTGCTGATAAATCACTTCCAGAAGCGGATCGCTGTTCTTTTCCTTCAGTAACAGCTCCTCAAGCGTTTCGGCTCGCTGTCGTGTATTTTCGCCTTCATTCATATGCTCAAACCATTCACTCATCGCGTGCTTGAGCGGATCGCCAAGATCAAGTGTGAGCGCCTTCTCTATCTGCGCGGCAAGACGTTTGCGTCTTGTATCACGCGCAAGCTTCATACCGAGCCCAAATTCAGCATTATCTTCAAAGAGCGAATTGGACCATGCGGGACCATGCCCCTTCTCATCTGTCGTGTAGGGAACAACAGGACTTGACGCGCCCCAGATGGACGAACAGCCGGTTGCATTGGCGATCATCATTCGATCACCGAACAACTGAGTCAGCAGCTTGACATAAGGCGTCTCCCCGCAGCCAGAGCATGCCCCGGAAAACTCAAGCAGCGGTTTTTCAAACTGCGACCCTTGAATCGTCGCCTTTTTTACCGGGTTCGTTTTTGCCTTCAGAGTCATGGCAAACGCCCAATTCACCGACTGTTCCTGCTGTGCTTCCGCTGGTTTCATTCGAAGCGCTTCGCCAGCCTTCGGGCAGGCCTCAACGCATAATCCGCAACCGGTACAGTCTGCAACCGAAACCTGAATCCGGTACCTCAGACCGTCTGCCCCGCGCATGGTGCGAGTAATAAACCCTTCTGGGGCCCGTTCCATTTCCTCCGCGTCTGCCAAAAAAGGGCGAATCGCTGCATGAGGGCAGACAAACGCGCACTGATTGCAAAGAATGCACGTCTCCGCGTTCCATTCCGGTACTTGAAGTGCGACGTTCCGTTTCTCATAAACACTTGTACCAAGTGGAAGACTCCCATCTGCCATATTTTCTCTGATCAGTGTGCTGATCTTAATCGAGTCGCCTTCCTGACGATTCATCGGTTTTAAAATGTTAAGCACAAAATGAGCGTCCCGCGGTATCGAGGATACCGGAACAGAGCTCTTCGCATCGGCGGCGGATTCCCAATAATCCGGTACCGTGACTTCATGAAGCAAATGAACCGTCTGATTGATCGCAGCAACATTCAACTCGGCAACAGCCATCGATTTCCTTCCGTATGTATCGACTGCCGACTGTCTCAGCCACTCGATAGCCTGATCAAACGGTATGATGTTCGTCAGCCTGAAAAATGCCGTTTGCATAATGGTATTGATTCTGCGGCCAAGTCCGATTTTCCCGGCGAGCCCGATCGCATTGATCGTATAAAAACGGATTTTGTTTTTCGCCAGATAGACCTTCATATTATTAGGCAACCGCCGTTCAAGCTGCTGATCATTCCAGATCGTATTGAGCAGAAAAGTACCGCCTGGTTTCAATCCCTTTAATAAATCATACGTGCGCACATAGGATGCGGCATGACAGGCAATAAAATCAGCATGCGCCACTAAATAGGCAGATTTTACCGGCCTGCTGCCAAACCGCAAATGTGAAATCGTCAACCCGCCCGATTTTTTAGAGTCGTACGAAAAGTAACCTTGTACGTTGAGATCGGAATGATCACCAATTAATTTAATTGATGCTTTATTCGCACCTACAGTTCCGTCCGAGCCAAATCCCCAGAATTTTGCCTGAAATGTTCCTTCCGGTGTCAGATCCAGACTTGGAAAACTTTCCAGCGATAAATGGGTCACATCATCGTCGATGCCGATCGTGAAGCGTTGCTTCAGCGGTTTACTTTCCAGATGCGCATATACCGCCAGAATATCTGAAGGTGTCACATCCTTTGAACCGAGACCATAGCGTCCGCCAATAACACGTGGACGACGCTCACTGTCAAAAAAAGCGCTCTGCACATCGAGCAGCAGCGGCTCGCCCGATGATCCGGGTTCTTTCGTCCGATCGAGAACGGCAATAGATTTCACCGATACCGGAATCTTCTCAAGCAGCTTGTCTGTCGGAAACGGCCGGTATAAATGAATCGAAAGCAGCCCAACCTTCTCACCTTTTTCTGTAAGATAATCAACAGCCTGCTCAATGACTGACGTAACCGAACCCATGGCAACAATGACGCGTTCGGCATCCGGTGCTCCGTAATAGTTTACGAGATCATAATTCGTTCCCCGCAGCTTATTAATTTTACTCATATAATGGCTGACGATATCTGGAACTTTTTCATAGTAGCCATTGACTGCTTCGCGCTGCTGGAAAAACAGCTCCGGTCCCTGGCTTGATCCGGTTGCCGTCGGATGATTGGGACTCATGCCCCGCTCACGAAATGCGGCAACACGATCTTTATTCAGCATGTGTTTTATATCTTCATAATCAGGTACATCGATTTTCTGAATTTCATGACTGGTCCGGAATCCGTCAAAGAAATTCACAAAAGGAATAGAAGCGTCGATCGTCGAAAGATGGGCAACGATCGAAAGATCCATAACCTCCTGAACGCTTCCTTCCGCAAGCATTGCAAAACCGGTTCCGCGTGCCGCCATAACGTCCGAATGATCACCGAAAATACACAGTGCATTCGAGCTGACTGCACGCGCCGCTACATGAAAGACAGTCGGAAGCAGTTCACCTGCAATTTTATACATATTGGGAATCATAAGCAGCAAACCTTGCGATGACGTATAGGTCGATGTGAAGGTACCTGTTTTTAAGGACCCGTGGACCGTACCTGCCGCCCCCGCCTCAGATTGCAGCTCAACAACACGAACCGGTCCCCCGAAGATATTGTTCCGTCCTTCAGCTGCCCATTCGTCTACCAGCTCGGCCATAGGTGAGCTCGGCGTAATCGGATAGATTGCCGCCATTTCGGTGAACGCATAGGACACATAGGCGGCCGCGGTATTTCCATCCATTGTTTTTTTTCTAATCATTGATTCATTCCTCTCCATCCAGTGGCTGGCAGATTCTGATGTAGCAGCCAGCCGTTCCCATGTCTTGCCTCTTTTATTCTAGCTCCGTGAGAACATGGATGAACAGAAATGCTGTGATAAAAATCGCACAATTTATAAATTTAAGCCGTGTAAATCAACTTTAACAATCGGCATTTGAATGCGGCTGCATTTATTCCATTAATCGTTTTCGTTTGCCGACAACCAGTGACAGTGCCGCAAAAGCAGCGGTAAAAGTAAGTAAAATCAAAGTACTCGTAAATACCGGTCTGAGGTTTTGCCAATCAAAGTCCGTCAGTTTCGCAATTTTTGTATTTGCCTGGACATACCAGTAGGTTGGTGTAAAACTTGCAATTTTCAATACCGTGTCGTTTAAAAACTCCTGTGGTACAAAAACACCACTTATGAAACTCGGACCCAAAGTGAGAATATTGCAGACACCCGACATGGCACTCAGATTATTGAGCAAATTGCCGACAAGAAAACTGAGACTCGTAATACATGCAGTGAATGCTACAGCGTTCACCAGAAAATACGGCATATTCGGCGTTGTAAAACTTTTTGCATCCAGCAAAAAGCAAAAACCGACAAGCGCCACCAAGGCAACAGCAGCAAACAGCAGATCCGCCAAAATGATTTGCAGATTCACTTTCAGGGGACTGGATGGCGAACAGAAAATACGTCTCCGCAAATCCTGTTTATTGAATACGATCATCACCGTCGAGATACCCATGATCAGGATGGCAGACAGCGCGTAGGAAAGAAAATTGAAATAATACATGGAAAAACTGTCCTTCGTCTTCGCATGTTCATGTACATTCATGCGCACCGGTGTATCACCATCGAGGTTCTGTCTGAGTCGCTCTGTCAGCTGCTCCTGAGTCAGCCCGGGATCATGCCTCACATAAAGACGCGCCAGATTCCAATATTGCTGCACGTCAATATCGATGTACGCATTTTCCACCGATTCAGGCACAATCGTTTTCTCGATCTGCATCGTTCCGCCATCCAGAATGTTTTTCGTAAACCCTTTAGGAATACGCAGGACATAGGTAACCTGACGGAAAAACAAGGCATCCTGAAGCTGTTCTTTACTGTCTGGAATCGAAACAAAATCTGCATGCTTCGCCAGTTCCTGCCGGAAGCCCTCCGTTAAAGGCGTCTTCTCTTCGGAAATGAAGGCTATTTTCGCCTTTTGCTGCGTAAAACCATTGCCACTCGATTGATCATGCACACTGGTTATTGCGATCGTAACAGAAATAGCAACAAAAATGGCAACATAAATAAAAACCGCTAACCAATTTCTGCGAAAGATTTTCAGACAGAGATTAAAGACCGGCATATTTACGCCTCCTGACAATCAAGTAGGTTCCTGTGCAAAAGAGAAGGATGAAAATACACATCATGCCCATGGTCCGTACATAATGGCTAAGTGAATCATAGTAATAAAGCGCATAGAAAGCATCCGTGAGCAAATTGACCGGATTAAGCCATGCAAGAAATGGAACATATCTTGCAATCAGATATTTCATATCCATATACATCATGCCTGAGAGAAACGAACCAATCATTGTTGCAACAGTTAATATGGCAACTTTCATGCCCGCGCCTTTTTTAACAATCGCGCTGATCAGTGCTCCGAATGAGAGTCCGAGCACGCTTCCGGTCAGCGCCGTTAAGATAACCAGGCCTGCCCGGTTACCAAAACTGATATGAAGAGCGAAGTTAAGATAAGCCAGCAAAAGGAGCATTTCCGTAAAAAGAATAACCAGAGCAGCCGCGCTACCCGCGATAAATGCGAGAAGCTTATGCACAGGGGCGGTATTGACACGTGCCGCGCGATCCGAAATATCTGCCTGTATGTCCGTGACTTCTTTCATCCCCCAGAAGCTTCCATAAAAACAGGCCATGGCAATCAATGCATAAAAGTAATTCAGCATACTGTCCGGCTCCGAGTTGCCTCCGGCAGTTTCTTTAACATAGTTCCCCCGATTGCCAATATCTTTCAGTAATTCTTCCTTCAAGGAATCAGGATGATCCTGCGCGATCCGCTGTACGGCCAGCCGGCTCGAGCGATATTGATCTGCAAAGCTTTTCATAATACTTTGTTCAAGTTCTGAATCTTTAATAGTCAGTTTTACCGTTTCACCACTTGTAAAATAACCGGCTATTCTGCCTTTCTTCAACCATTGCTCGGCATCCGACTGACTCGTTGCATCTTTCAGATTGAAAAGCTTGTCTTTTCCTTTTGAAGCATCCTCGATCACAGCTTTAAACGGCGCGTCATACTGCTCTTCGCCTCCGTATACAACGGCTACATTAATCGGATGGAAGGCTTCATCCTTATTGATATTAAAAAAGGCCATGTAGAAGAAAGAAGCCAATATAACAGGAAAGACAAACGTCCAGAAAACAAGCTCCCGGTCACGGATCAGGTATTTGAATCGATAAACAAAGACATGTCGAAACATCCTATCATCCTCCTTAGTCGCGAAGCTGCTTCCCGGTAATCTCAAGAAAAACATCGTTAAGGGTCGGCAGTTCGGAATAGATGCGCCCGAACCCGATCTGCCTCTTCTTTAGAAAATCTAGCACGATCTCCAGATTATTGGACCCTTTGCCGGATTTGATATACAGCTGTCTGTCAATATGCTCGACAGAAACGATTCCGGGAAGCGTGCGTAGTTGCGACAGCTGTTCCTCATTAATGGAAAAGACTTCAACAGTGATCTTCTCTCCAAGCGTAATCATCGCTTTCAGTTCTTCCTTTGTTCCCGAAGCGATCACACGTCCCTTGTCCATAATGACAATTCGGGAACAAATCTGTTCAACTTCCTCCATGTAGTGAGAAGTATAGACAATGGTCACTCCCTGCTCGTTCAGCCGTTCAATCCCTTCCAGAATTTTATTGCGACTTTGCGGATCGACGGCAACCGTCGGTTCATCAAGGAAAATCAGCTTTGGCTTATGCGCAATACCGCAGGCGATATTCAAGCGGCGCAGCAGTCCGCCACTCAGCTTTTTCGGATAGAATTTACGGAAATCGTCAAGTTCAACAAAATGAATGGCTTCTTCCACAAGGTGTCTGCGTTCCTCCCTGTTTCGAATATAAAGGCCGCAAAAATAGTCAATATTCTCATAAACAGTCAGTTCCTCAAAAACGGCCACATTCTGCATGACGACACCAATCTTGCGCTTAAGGTCATAAGCGTCGGGAGCCATTGTTTTGCCAAAAATCTCAACTTCTCCCTTATCGAAGCTTAGTAATGATAAAATACAATTGATCGCCGTACTCTTGCCCGATCCGTTCGGACCCAGCAGGCCAAAAATCTCGCCTTCACGGACATCCAGAGAAAGATGATCTAATGCGACGAGCTCGCCGTACCTTTTCACAAGATTTTTCACGTGGATCATTGATTGACCAGCTCCTTTCCATCTGTACCCATTGTATCTTCTGTTGCAGGATACCATCAGTGCCGCCAATCATCGATTGACATGACAATTGTCATTATTTAAAGCCCTGATTGTCCAAAAGTTAAAAAAATGGTTAAATAAAAGCATCAATGCATTGAATCGGAGAGGGCTGGCTATGAGTCTGCTGATTGATAAATTTATTTTGCTGGTATGCTGTTCAGCCGTATACCTCACCGGTGAATCATTTACAAATCATGTCGTGCCCATACTGCTGGCAATCATTTTCACGTCCCTGCTGAGTTACTTTGAGCAGGAGCGCATGCGCATGCTTCTGGTCGGATTGTTTCTTATTCTGGGGATGTTTCTTCCGTGGTTGTGCATCTTTTTGCCGCTTATCTGCTATGAATTGTTTTTTTCTAAAAAACAATCGGTCAGCCTGCTCGGTCTGCTCCCACTGTCGCTGTTTTGGCCGAGTGCCGAGGTACAGGTCAAAGTTTCGATTTGTACACTGCTGCTGCTAAGCGCCTGTCTGAAATATCGAACACTGACTTTTGAGCACTTAAAACGTAAGTACTATCAATTAAGAGACACAACGAAAGAAATGGCGCTGCAATTGAAGCAACAGAATCAGAACCTGCTTATGCAGCAGGATGCGGAAATAAAGATGGCCACTTTAGGTGAGCGCAACCGCATTGCCAGAGAAATTCACGACAATGTCGGCCATCTGCTCTCACGTGCGCTGCTGCAGATCGGCGCGCTCGTCACCGTCAATCATCGGGGGCAAACCAGAGACGCGCTCGCCGCACTTAAAGATACACTTTCTGAAGCTATGGGCAGTATTCGTTCAAGTGTCCATGACCTTCATGATGATTCTATTGACCTTCATGCTCAGCTCACAGATCTTGTGCGTAAATTCACATTCTGCCCCGTCAGCTTCGATTATTCCATTGAGCATGCACCCCGGGGAAAATTAACTTACGCATTGATTTCAATTGTCAAAGAAGCCCTGTCCAATATTGCCCGGCATTCGGATGCTACGCTTGCGAAAGTTGTCCTGCGCGAACATCCGGCCTTTTATCAGCTGGTCATTGCTGATAACGGTCATGTCCGCAATCCAGATCTCGATCACGGAATTGGAATCAAAAATATGAAAGAGCGAACTGAGGCTTTTCACGGACATATAAATATCGAAATAAAAAATGGTTTTGAACTCTTCATCACGGTTCCTAAGGAGGGGTATAAATGATCAGCGTACTTATTGTCGATGATGACCGGCTTGTCTCTTCCTCATTAAAAACTATCCTTGAAGCCGATCCTTTGATTCATGTGGCAGGCACCGGAGAATCCGGACGGCAGGCGCTTGTGCTCTATCGAAAGCTCCGTCCGGATCTCCTGCTCATGGATATCCGCATGGACGCAATGACGGGCCTCGAAGCTGCGTCCATACTTCTTCCCGAGGATCCGCAGGCGAAAATCCTGTTCCTGACCACCTTCTCTGATGATGAATACATTATTGAGGCATTGAGAATTGGCGCAAAAGGATATATTTTAAAACAGAACTTTGAAAGTATTGTTCCTGCCTTAAAAGCCGTATACAGCGGACAGCGTGTTTTCGGTGATGCCATTGTCAGTAAAATTCCTGCGTTAATCAAACAGACAGGACAACCGAATTACGAACCGTTTGATCTCAGCAAACGTGAAATTACGATTATTGAACAGGTTGCGAGCGGCCGGTCGAATCGGGAAATTGCCCAACAGCTCTTTCTCAGCGAGGGAACGGTGCGTAATTATATCAGTTCGATTCTTGAGAAACTGGAGCTGCGTGATCGTACTCAGCTTGCCATTTTCTATTACAGGCATCAGTAAGCAGATTAGAAAGCTTGGCTTTGCCAAGCTTCTGGCGAAGGCAAAGACCGTAGTTGCACTTATACTATAATCTGCTGAATTTTAAACTTTCTTTATACGAAAAACCGGGCATTGCCCGGTCCTTACTTCCGCACGATGCAGTGGCTTCCACGTTGTGCACAGGACTTTCCACAGGATGTGATGGCTTTCGCGTTGCATACAGGACGTACTTTCACAGGACGTGATGGCTTTCGCGTTGCATACAGGACGTATGCGCCCTTAGCGAAAGTTCCTTATAGTTATTAAAAAAGTTCCTTACATTAGTGGAAGTTCCTTTTCAACCAGCGAAAGTTCCTTATAGTTATTGAAAATTCCCTTACATTAGTGGAAGTTCCTTTTACGCTGTAATCGAACTGGGTTCGTGTCTCTACAATACTGAATCGAGGCTTCAGTTGCTCGCCTGCCGCGGGCGGGCAGATCAGGATCGGGTCCGCATCAGCAACTGGAACAGTCACGCAGGAAGATGCTGAAATAACTCAAGGATTTAATGCCTTCTGCATGCCTGACTAGTTACTAAATCATTTCCATGTGTACCCTGCTTCCCCGTCCTGACGGAATTGCCGGAGTCACGATTAATTTGCGCGGCAACCGGTCACGCATCTCAGGAACATGGCTGATGACGCCGATCGCCAGTCGATGCATATGCAGTTTTTCGAGCGCTGTAACGACCATATCCAGAAGATCCGGGTCCAGAGATCCAAATCCCTCATCCAGAAAGAAAAATTGAAGCGGGACATGCCCACGCAGCTGAATCTGCTCCGAAAGGGACAGAGCCAGTGCGAGCGATGTTAGAAACGTTTCTCCTCCTGACAATGAGGAGACAGGACGTTTGATGCCGCCGTTCCCATTGTCTCGAATGATAAACCCGCCCTGCGCATCCACTTCGAGTACATAGCGGCCGTGCGTCAGTTCTCCAAGACGCTTGGAAGCTGCTGCACATACTTGCTGAAGCTGCTCCTGTGCGACAAATTCGACAAAAGCATTGCCACGAAAAATGCGCTGAAGTTTTTCAAACTGATCAAATGTTTTTTGATTTTTCTTGCGTTCGGACTCAAGCTGAAGAAATAATTGATGATTTTTCTCACGATTTTCCCGCTCTTTGACCGCAGCACCAAATGCCTCAGTCAGTGACTGAACCTTCATTTTCAGCGTTGTCCATTGTTGTGTTATTTTTTCCAGCACTTCCTGTGTCACTTGCCGTCCGGCAAGCTTTCCATCAAGCGAACGGATCTCAGAAGTTAATTTTTCTGTCTGTTCTTCATAGAGGCTGAGCGCACGCTTCATCGCATTTCGGCTACTCTCATCCAGATGAGCATGGGCAACCTGCTCACGCTCATCAAACTGAGATGTTTCCAATCGCTTTTCCCATTTTTCCAGTGCGATTTGCTGTGCATGCTCGGCACGTGATACACGATCAGAAGCATTGGCAAAACTTTTGTCAATCTGATGAAAGCGTTCAAGCAGTGCGTGTGCATGCTGATCGGCCTGCACATACTCGTTTTTCAGACGCTCCCTTTCCTGTTCTGTTTCGCGTACCCGTAGCTTCAACTCTTCTCGTTCATCTAATCCGAGTTTCTGCATCCGGAGACGCCATTGCTGTATCGATTTCTTTAATGAATCGGTTCGGCCGTGCAGCTCACTCAACTGACTGTCCAAGGTGCGCAGCTGCTCGCGATCTCGATCTGCCTTGAGTTCCAGCGGCTTCAATTGATCTTTCAAAGTCTGAATGCTTCGCTGCAGCAGCTCCGTTTTCTCATCGGATGCACGAATCACCTGGTCCTCCTGCGCCATCTGTTCAAAAGTCGGATAAAAAACTTCCTTCCATTGACGCAACCTTTTCTCAAATTCATGCTTTTTTTCCACCGCCTGAATCTGCAGCGCATTCATTTTTTCCTGATCCATGTCCGCCTGTGCCTTGACCTTCGAATACTCCGTTTCATTTTTCCTCATGTCTTCCAGCAATCGGCTGAGCTGCTCACCGATTCGCAGCTGTTCCTGCTTCTGTTCCTTCACCATTCGGTTAATGCGGCTGAGTGGCTCCTGAATGCCGGATGCTGCCCATTGAGTAAAATCGGCTGAGATCTCCTGATCTACTTTGCTTTCATTTTTTATATGCATTGCAGACTCTGGAAACATGCTGGCCTGCTGCTCCATCTGTGCAATCAGGAGACTCTCTTTTTGAATCTGGTCCAGCAAGGACTCAGAGGCATGCTGATAAGCATTCTGTCTGTCCTTTACTTCATTTTCAGTAATCGATAGATCGGCGGCAGCAGGATTCGGGTGGTCAAGCGCGCCACAAACCGGACACGGCTCACCGTCATGGAGTGCTTCAGCCAATTGCAAAGCAATTTTATGCCGGTTCATTTCTTCATACCGTTGATCCATTTTTTTATTTTGCATATCAATAAACGTCTGCAACGCGCCGCTCATACGGTTCGTTTCAATGGCCTGATTATAAATGAACTGATGTTGTCTGAAGAGTGTGCAGGCTTTTTCATTCATTGCCGTCCGCGCCTGCTCAAGCTCGTTTATTATCTGTTGGCAGCTTCGCCATGCATCACGAAGTGTCTTCCATTCTCCGCGCTTTTCTTCAAGATAACGCTCCAGAAGATCAATTTCTTTTTTCTCAGCAAGCGCTTGCTGAACACGCGCGCGATCCTGACTGTTTATACTGTACTGGGCCAGCATCCGTTCTTCATGCTCCAAATCCGCCTTCAGCTTGCCAAGCTGTGCCTGTTCCTGATCGGCCAACGCCAGAATGTGTTTCTGTTTCGCTGTTAACTCGGTTTGCTTCGCATTCTGCTCTATGAACAGCGCTTGTTCATTTTTCAACTGTGCCTGAATGGATATCCCCTGAATCAGACGCTGTTTTTCTGCCTCAAGTTCAGGTTCGCGTTGATCTCTGGCATGCTTCGCTTGTTCTCCTGCTTCCCGGGCGGCAGCCAGCTGCTCCTGCGCATGTGCCCGCTCGGTGATCTGCGCATTGTATGTATCTTTTGCTTCATGTGCTTCCTTTTCCGCATCAATCAGTGTCTCCATATATGGGATCAGCTTGTCAGCCGCTTCATCCAGTTTCAGCTTATCTTTTATAGCCTGGTATTTCATATCTTCCTGCTGCAGCTTTTGCAGTGCCCGCGCCTTCGCTTCCTTATCCTCAGTGAGCCCGCGGATCATTTCGTAATCGAGTTTTATTGTCTCGGTTTTCGCAAATGTTTCCCGGACGGAGCGGAGCTGACGTTCAATTTCCATACAATGCGCCCGCGCTTCCAGAACGGCCTGCTCTGATGCATCCCCAAGCATCGCCTGTTTTTCAGTAATGATCTCCAGTGCGTGTTTCCGTTCTTCAGCTGCCTCTTTCAGTTTTGTGCCAAGCTCATCTCCGTATTTTTCAAGATGAAACAGCCGCTGAAGCATTTGGCGGCGCTCACTGCCTTTCAAAGTCAGAAATTCAGCAAATTTCCCTTGCGGCAAAACAACCGCACGTGTGAAGTCATCATGGGTCAGTCCAAGGATCTCCTGAACTGAACGTGTCAGATCACGTTCTTTGTCCGCAATCACTTGGCGGCCTTTCCCAAATTTTAATAAACGGCAGCTGGCGAGGCGCAGACCGCCGTCCTTTGTTCTTTTATAGCTGCGTTCCGCGCGGTAACGTACAGGCTGGACACCGGAAAGTTCGAAGGTAAAACCAACTGACATCTGATCCTCAAGCTGATTCAGTATGCCATTTATATGATTTGCCGCACGCTCAACTGTTCCATACAGTGCCAGCGTGATCCCGTCAAGAACGGTTGATTTTCCGCTTCCCGTCGGCCCGAAAATACCAAACAGTCCGTCCGCGCACAGCGTTTCAAAATCAATGACCTGCTCCTCGCGAAAACTGTTCAACCCTTTTATTGTTAACTCAATCGGTTTCATGTTCTGCCCTCCCCGCCGCCGCTTCTCGTACCGATTCTTCTTCACTGATCAATCGCATAAACAAACGAACGAGTTCAGTGTCTGGTTCAGCGCCCGCGGTTTGTTTTTTGTAAAATCGAATGAAGAGCTCATCAATTGGCAAATGAGTTCGCATCGGCTCGACTGCCATATCATTATTTTCTTTGTAAACGGGCCGGATAGTAACAATACGCGGTCTCGCCTTGCGCAGCATCTGAATGTCATGCATGCTCATGGCATCATCAAGACGGATTTCAAGATCGATCCATGCCTCCGAATCACGTTGCTCATCGATCCACTGGCGGACCTGATTCATTCCACGATCCGCATGCCAGCGAACAAGCGGGCGACCGGATTTAAGCTCAATTTCACGAATTGAGCATTGCTGCTCCGGCGAAACATCGATAATCGTCACTGACTTGGACGAACCAGCTTCTGAAAAGCTGTAGGCAAGCGGAGAGCCAGCATAGCGTACCGGTACGGATGTGTTTTTTAATGTTTGCGGACGGTGAAGATGCCCAAGCGCAACATATTGAGCCTTGGGTGGAAAGATATTCGGATGAACGGTATAAGCGCCGCCTACCTGAATCGGCCGTTCGGAATCGGATTCTTTTCCCCCTGCGGCAAAAAGATGCGTCATTAATAGATTAACAGCCTCTTTTTCAAAAGAACGGGCATGCCAGTTGAAAAGTTCGGCGAGCCGGTCATTATATGCCAACTTGATCAGTTCCTCATCATTTACTGTACTCAGGCATTCGTTTAATCTGGATTCAGAAGGATAAGGAACACAGCTTAGTACAAGCTTTTCATTCTGACTCAAAACCGGTACGGTCACCGGCTGGCTGACAGGCTTGCCAATGATGGTGATCCCCTGTCTGCCGGCCAGCGGACCAGGCGCCTCCAGACGTTCGGGACTGTCATGGTTGCCGGCAATCACCAGCACTGGCCGCCTCCCGCCTGATGACAGTCGCTGTGCCGTCTCATAAAACAGCGCCTCACTGGATGCCGGTGGATTCACCGTGTCAAACACATCACCGGCCATTAAAATCACATCCACCCTTTCATCGTCGGCGATCGCGCAAAGTTCGTCCATCACCTGCTCCTGCTCTTCTTCACGTGAACGTCCTTCCAGTCTGCGCCCCAGATGCCAGTCAGCAGTATGAAGCAGTCGCATCATTCGTTTCCCCTTTCAGTCAGATCGACAAGACAGTCAATGTCAAAAGCATAGAGCAGAACACGTGCAATTTTTCGCTTCCATATTTTCTCGACGGCACGCCGATAAAGATTCAGCTGGATATGATACCGGCGTTTCAATTCAGCTGCCGCAGCTGCCTGATCTTGGAAGCGGCGGGACAGGCGGTCGGTTTTATAGTCAAGCAATATCAATCCTTCGGGATCTTCAATAATACAGTCAATGACCCCCTGCACAAGCACCATCTCGGATTGCTCCGCTTTATTCCATGACGGATAAACCTCGTTTGCCGAAAGCGCGAGACTGAACGGACATTCTCGAATCACCTTGCTCGCTGCCAGCATCTTTTGTCCGGCCGGTGATTGAAAAAATCGCATAACGGCCGGATAGTCAAGGCTTTCTTCCTGTGCGGCTGTGATGATTTCTTTTTCGACCAGAGTTACCCCCTGCTCCTTCAGCTGCCGTGCTGTGGCGGTTTTTTTCAAATCAAGATGCTGCATCAGTAAATGCAGCGCCGTACCGCGTTCAGCCGCCGAAAGTGAGCCATGCTGAAGAAACTGTGGTCGCTCACTGCCAATGAAATGCCAGCGTTCCGAATCGCGAAGCAATCGATCATCTGTTCCATCGCTGAAATAATCCTGCTGCACTTTTAACTCAGTAACTGTTTGCTTTGCCATTGATCCGGCAGCAGGCGCATACGGATACTGCCAGTTGAGCCGGGCAACCACTTCATCCTGCATTCCGGAATGTGAGGTAACCGGTTTTCCCTGCTTCACCTGAACGAACCGCCCATCATCGATCTTTCGCTTTGATTCGGTTGCACCCGCAAGCATGGAAGCCGCAATCCTTTGTACGGTCCACAACGAAGGATCGCCGGAAACCGCTGTCCGATCAGGCTTTTCCCCCAATAATTGATGAAGTGTATCGGATGAAGCGTGACGTGCAACAGACGGAAGCACCCAGTCGAAAAAACTGCTGGCGGAAGCGCGAAGATCATCGGGAAGCAGCCAGTCATGCTCGTGCAGCAGCATGCTGAATGGATTCATCTGTTTTTTCGCATCCTTAACCGTGCCGATCAGAATCAGTTTTTCTTTCGCGCGTGTCACGGCGACGTACAGAATACGCAGTTCTTCAGAGACCGCATCCGCCCTCATCCGCTCTTTAATCGCAAGATATGGCAGCGTCGGTACACTGGCTCTTAATTCCGAATTGATCCATTTCGTACCGAAGCCAAGATCTTTGTGGAGCAGTGCGGCTGCCGTTGTGTCACGCATATTGAAACGCCTGTTCATACCTGCAACAAACACAACCGGAAACTCCAGCCCCTTGCTCTTGTGAATGGTCATGATTCGAACGACATCCGCCTGCTCGCTCAATTCACGCGCTTCGCCCAAATCACCACCGTTCTCTCGCATACGCTCAATAAAGCGAAGAAAGCGGAACAGTCCTCGGAATGCGGTTTTCTCGTATTGCCTTGCACGGTCATAAAAAGCTTTGAGATTTGCCTGTCGCTGCGTACCACCGATCAGACCGCCAGCATAATCGTAGTAGCCGGTATCGCGATAAATTTGCCAGATGAGTTCAGCTACCGAATGAGTTCTGGAGAATTCACGCCATTCATTGATTTTCGAAAGAAATAAAGACAGTTTTTTCACGGATTCATGGTTGCCGTCCCGAACGAAGCGGTTCAGTGCCTGATAAAAGCTCGCTTCACGGTCGGCCATACGAATAGACGCGAGTGTATCCGCATGCACGCCAAGAATCGGTGAACGCAGCACAGCTGCAAGCGGTATATCCTGATCCGGGTTATCAATCACCTGAAGCAGTGCAAGCATGACCGAGACTTCTACCGTATCGAAATAGCCTCTGGTCAATTCTGCATAAGCAGGTATCCCGCGAATACCAAGTACATCCTTGATAACTGGGGCCGACGTGCTGGAAGAGCGGAGAAGGATCGCCATGTCACGATATCGGATCGGACGCATTTGTTTCAGTTCCCGGTCATACACCTGAAATGCGGGAGAAGAACCGTCACCAATCATTGCCTGAATTCGATCCGCAACAGCTTCCGCCTCCAGTTCTGCCGTCTCCATCTCGCCCGATTCCGCCGCATCCTCTCCCTCAGAGCCTGTCCGGTCAATCAGTTCCAGATCTACCGTCCGTTCCTCATTAGGATATTGGGCGCCGCAGCGCAATTCAGCGGCAGCATCATAATTCACGCCCCCGACCGTTTCATCCATTGTCTGTCTGAAAAGAAAGTTTACCGCGTCAATGACTTCCTGCCTGCTTCGGAAGTTGTTTGACAGATCAATGACCTGTCCCGGTGAATCAGGCTGTAAAAATGTTTTGTATTTCTCGACAAACAGGCCCGGTTCTGCCAGGCGAAAGCCGTAAATGCTCTGCTTGACATCGCCGACCATAAATCGATTGCCGCCATCCGCACTGTCTCTGGAGATCAGATTTAGGATGGCTTCCTGAACGCGGTTTGTATCCTGATATTCATCGACCATTACTTCTTGAAAACGTGCGCGGAACTGTTCCGCAACAACAGACGGCTGTTCCCATTCAGGAGATGCATCCGGTCCGCGAAGAACAGCCAGACACTCATGTTCAAGATCGGAAAAGTCGAGCACGGCCCGCCGCCTTTTCTCTGCCTTAAATCTTTTTGCAAAGGTTTTGACCAGTTCCGTGATCAACTGTACAGACGGTGCCATGTCATTTAAATCGCGCATGGCTTCCTCAGAAGAATGCGAAAACCACTGACCTTGCAGTTCAGCAAATTTTTTCTTGATTTTATCACGCATTTTCTTAACCTGTTCCTTAAGTTCCGTGTCAACCGATTTGTCACGGATCGCTTTCAGTTTGCCGAATGTCATGGCGCGGAAAGCTGATCGAATCGCCTCCCATTCTGTGCTGACCGATGATTGAATCTGCATCAGCACACGCAATTCATTCGTTAACATATCGGCATAAGCATCCGGCCCACCTGGCACATGACACAAGGCCAGCACTTTCTGATAGACGCGTACGGCTTCAGAAATAAATCGGGCCAGTGACCGTTTCAAATCGTTCATCCATTCAAAATGATCAATGGAATCCGTTCCCTCTGTCTTATAGGATTCGGAAATATGGTCCAGCCAATCATCCGGCCAGGGATGGCTCATGGAAAATTCATAAACGTTAAGCAGCATATGGCTCAATGCATCATCGTTTCGATCATTCGAGTAACGGTCAACAAGTCGGTAAAATTCAGGATTATTTGAAGCATAATAATCTTCAAGCAGGTTTTCAAGGACCTCCTCGCGTAGAAGGGCGGCCTCCGTTTCATCAAGCAGCCGAAACGCAGGATCCAGGTCAAGAAAATAGTAATATTGTTTCACAACGGACATGCAAAAAGCGTGCAGTGTCATAATGGACGCTTTGCCGAGCAGGCTTTGCTGACGGCGAAGAAACAGATTTTCGGGTTCCTTTTCCAGACACTCGTCAAGTGCACGCCCGATGCGCTCCCGCATTTCCGCGGCAGCTGCTTTGGTAAACGTAACGACCAGCAGATCATCAATATTTGTCCTCTGCAGCGGGTCCGTCACTTTTCGGATCATGCGTTCAACAAGTACCGCCGTTTTCCCCGAACCGGCCGCGGCAGCAACCAGCAGATCGTGGCCGCTTTCGGTAATCGCCCGCCATTGCGCGTCCGTCCATTGCCGCTCATTCTGTTTCATGTTCATCGGTCTTCGCCCCCAATTCCGCCACTTTCTTCAGAACGTTCTCGTCACTCATTTTCTTCAGCAGACGGTACTGGTTTCCGGGCTGTGACTGATCAAATCTGCAAACCGGACGGAATGAACAATGGGCGCACGGTACCTGTCCGTCAAACTTATATGGCGCAATCGTCACGTCTCCGTCAATAATCCGGCAGCCTGTCTCAGTCATGATCTGGCGAGTGTAGTGCCGAAGTGTCTCAAATTCTTCTTTCCCGGCAAGTGATGAATTTTTATAAAATTCACCATTCTTTTTAACACCGAACGGAGCAATTTCCGACTGGCCGCCATTCGCACTTTGATCGGTTAAACGCAGTGCCTCTTCATCCTGGAGCAGCAGGCCTTTCATTTTAAATCGTTTATAAAGTTCATGCTCCAGCTCATCTTCAGGCAGCCGTTCATCGAGATTCAGCACCGGGTTATGCACATGAAAATAGAGAACGCCTGCCGGATCAGCCTCGGCACCGAGCCATTGTCTTGAATAAGTAATGATCACATCAAGATAAGTCAGCATCTGAAGTGCGAGCCCGTAATATACTTCCGAGAGATTCAGATTTTTCGCGCCTGATTTATAATCAATCACTCTCAGCAGCAACCGTCCCTGATCATCGCGTGCACGGTCAACACGATCAATACGCCCGACAACTTCCATTCGCGCGCCGCCCTTTAAAGGGAATTCAAGCGCCGGAAGCGGTGCGCCCGGTCCGAAAGGAAGTTCCAGACTGACCGGTGAAAATCCGCTCAATTGGGCATGGCGGCGCATTACGCGGGCAACTCTTGCGACCACTTGCGTCAATTTGTGCTGCATGTACCGATAACGATTGGAGCTGGTTAAAATTTGCCGCTGCAAACGCGGGGCAAGATCATTAACGGTGTCAGCAGCCAATCGATCGCATTCTTCCGGAGACAGATCCTGCCAATTCCGTTTTGTATGCATGACCTGCGCAGTCATTCGTTTAATTGCCAAATGAAACAGTTGCCCAATGTCCGGCGCCGACAATTGAAAAACATCGCGTTCGTTAAGCTTTAACCCATACGCAGCAAACTGCGAAAAAGGACAGGAAACGAATTTTTCCATGCGCGACACACTGGTCTGAATCGTCTCTCCATACAACGCACGTGCTGATCCAAGACTCAGTTGTTCATCATTCCGTGCAAACAGGCTCGATATTGCCATTTGTGACGCATGTCCCCATTCGCGATGAGCGATAAACCAGTTATACGCATCCCACCATAATTCAGCGATCGGGTAACCGCTCCGCCATTCGCGAAGCTGTGCGGCAAGGAGACCGATTGTTTTTTGCGGTGCGCTGATCAGAGCGAGCTGCTCCAATTCCCTCAAACTTCGCGTCTCTCCGGGTGTCTGTCTCAGCACAAGATCAGGAAACAGCCGCTTGAGCCACATAATCAGCGGAGATGGGCGCAGTGATTCACCATCTTCCGAAGCAAGTGGAAAAGAAAGATGAATTCCATTTTTCGCTAAAGTCAGTGCGCGGTAGATCAGCTCGTTCTCAATGGACATCTGTTCCGTTTCACCGGCTCCGACGGTCATTCCTGTATCCTGAAGCAACTCGCGGTCTTTGCCCGAAAGCAAACCATGTTCTGAAAGTTTGGCCGGCAGAACGCCCTCGTTCACCCCGAGCAGGAACACATGCCTGATTTCCGTGGAACGTATCCGGTCCAGGCTCCCGATCAACACCTGGTCCAGTGCCGGAGGGACCATGGCAAACTCCAGGGCATCCAGACCGGCATCCATAATACTGATAAACAGATCCAGATTTATCCGCTCCTCGCCGGAAGCCTCGACACATTGATCCAGTAACTCAATCAATGCTTTCCAGACCTGACCGTGTTCCTTTGCTTCTGTCAGACGATTTTTCCGTTCATCACGCAAGGCCATCCGCTCCAGCTTTTCCGGTACGGCGGATGCAACCAGAAAGTCGTAGAGCGCCGTGCATTGTTCAGCAACCGTTACGGCCCCTCTCAGCTGCCCCTCCAGTGCGGCAAGCGGTTCAGCAACGATCATTCTGTACTTATTAATTAATCGTTCTGTTTTCATTTCCTCTGCCGATTGTTCTCTGTTTATTTCTTCAAGACCACGGTAAATTTGAAAATGCCACGGTTCGCCGTCCGTCCATTTTTTTCCATAAAAACCGTGTGCAATTATATAATTTTCCAATCGATTCAGGCCGTCGTGCGCTTCGTCCATATCCGCTTCAAGCGGAATCAGAAAATCTGTTTTAACGCAGCGAAACAGCGGTTCATACCGCCAGTTCTGCTGAATGGTTTCCAGAGCAGAGCGGATAAATTCGATCAGCGGATGGTGTTTCATCGGCATTTTCTGATCAATAAAGAAAGGAATTTGATAGTCTTCAAAAATAGTGACCAGTAAATCGTAGTAGTCATCCAGATTTCGGACGAGTACCGTCATGTCGCGAAATCGGCTGTCTCCGGACCGGGCATAGGCAATCAGCCTGCGTGCCGTCTGCTCCACTTCTTCCCGCCGATTTGCCGCTTCGGTACATGTTACGCCTTCAGTCTGGCCGCTTTTTTTCAATGGATATTGTCCAAAATGACCGATTAAATGCGTCAGTGCCGGAGCATCCGGTCTCAGAATCTGCTTTTTGACATGCACGGCCTCAATTGAAAGGCCGTCCAGCTCCGCGCGCTCTTTCAATTGCAGAAAAAGCATGGCGGAGTGCCGGAATACAGAATACTCATCCGGCGCATGTTCATAGGCTTGATCTGTACTTAACAGAATCGTCACGCGTCTGCATTGCTCCATAAGCCGTTCGGCAATCAGCATTTCCTGCGGTGTCATCGTTTGAAAACCGTCAATCCATACCTCTGCTTCTTTTAAAAAATCAGCATGATCCATACGTTCTGCCATCAAATTTAAATAGTCTTCGCTGTCAATATATTTTCCTTCCAATGCCTGTGAAAAAGATTGATAGATTAATGATAAATCATGCAGCTTGTCCCGCAGAAGCTGCTGTTCTGCATCATCGCCCGATAAATGCCGAATCTCATCCGCAATCTCTTCAGGTTCAAGGCGGAAGCGTTTAAATTCAATAAGCGTATCACTGAGCAGATCATAAAAACCGTTCTGCCGCGATGCTTTCTGAAACAGTCGGAGCTCTCCCTTTTTCTGTTCAACAATTTTTCGCAGAAGCATGGAAATGCCGGTTGCATTCAGATGTTTGCGCGTCGCCCCGCCCGCCTGCTGCAGCACGCGCAACGCAAGTCTTGGCAAGCTGTACACATTCAGGCGTGTCATTCCGCCTAATCCGGGCGTAGTGGCCAGCGCATATTCCATACTGAACGTCATATGCTCCGGTACTAAATAAATCAGCGGCGTCCCGTTCGGATTTTCGCGAAGACGGTCACGGATTTCTGCCAGTGCACCAGCGGTTTTCCCTGTTCCCGGCCGTCCCAATACAAATCGTACCGACATAACTCTCCCCCCGATGTCCTACCGGTAAAGGTCCTTAATAGTGTCTTAATTATAACATAGACAGAACATCAGTTCTTTTACAGAACGCCCAATTTATTTCGTACAATGAAGCAAAAACCGCGGACGTTCATTCATCCGCGGTTTTTGTGCGTTACAGGCTCAGATCATTTCCGGTATTTCCCGACCTTTTCTTCGATCGATGTCCCTTGAGGCCGAAAGTGGATTTTGACTTCTGCTGCCACTTCATCAGCTCCCGCTTCCACGGTTGCATGGATGGTTTTTTTGACAACTTCCAGGAGTTCGTCCAGTTCACCCTCAAGAATCGTTTCCATTGCGGTAACTTCATATTTTACTCCGGATTCCTGAATGACTTTGATGGCTTCGTCCACCAAAGCATAAGTATCCTTTTTCTTTGAAAAGGGAAGAATCTGTAATCCTACATTGCTGATCGGCATTGGACCGCACCTCCTGAATTAGTCTTCGTCCCAGACCTTTACCTTTTGCATGATGTCACCGTTTTCCATCGCCAGCACGGCTTCTAAACCGCTTGTTACTTGTCCGAAAACGGTATGCACACCATCCAGATGCGGCTGCGGTTCGTGAACAATAAAAAACTGGCAGGAGCCGGTATCTCTTCCTGCGTGGGCCATTGACAGCGCACCGGCAACATGTTTGTTTGGATTTCCATCTGTCTCGCATTTAATCGTGTAACCGGCATCGCCCATACCTGTTCCGGTCGGATCACCGCCCTGGCTGACAAAACCCGGGATCACGCGATGGAAAGTCAAGCCGTCATAAAATCCGGAATTCGCCAGTTTTTCGAAATTAGCAACTGTATTCGGGGCATCTTCGGGAAAAAACTTGATCGTAATGTTTTCCCCGTTTGCCATCGTTATTGAACCCTTTTTCATGGAGTTCCTCCGCTCTCGCGCGTTCTGCGCGGTTTGTCTCAACGTTTCCTATTATATACAAAAATAAGTGCAATTGCAGATAAACTGATCAGCACACCCCCGGCGCAGTAACCGGCAATAATATCGGTAAAATAGTGAACGCGAAGAAACGGACGGCTGAAACCGATCAGCAAGATCAGCGTCAATCCGACCACCGCCCATGCAACACGTATCCACCGTGTTTTAATCAGCGGCAGCATAAGCAGGATCAGCAGGCCATACACGGTCGATGCATTCATGGCATGGCCGCTCGGAAAGCTGTAACCGGTCTCATGCACGAGATGAGGAAACGGAGGACGATTCCGCATCACCCAGTGTTTCAGCACACTATTTGCATACCGCTCAATAAGAAAAACAGCGGGCAGTAAAATCAGCGGCATAAATTTTTTGCGCAATAAAAAGTAAACCATAAATAAAGCAATCAGAAAAAACAAAAAGTTACTTGATGCCATATTCGTTATTTTTTTAAAAAAAGAAATCAGTTCAGGTGTTCTGATCAAATCCAGGCTCTTGATTAGCATACGATCAAATGCCTGAATCGCGGGCTGCCGAATCACAATCACCAGAATTAAGAAAACAAGCGCACAAATCATCCCTGTCCATAACCATGGAACCAGTGCTTCTCCCCTTTTCTTTTCTCCCATCACCATCATCCTCCCACCTTGAGGCATTTGCGCCGTTTATCAGCACTTCTTATGCTACGATAAAGATATTGCTTAAGCATGTCTCTTTGTATATTATCTAAGGGGATGAACTTTATGACCGATTTTTCTTTCACTCTTGAAGGTTCTTGGACAGGTTCATGGGACGGTAAAGGCATGATTCAGACAGCAGGGCTGAATTCGGCCATCTCCGTCGACTCATCGATGTCCGGACTTGGGATCGGAACGAACCCGGATGAACTGATGATCAGCGCGCTTGCCTCCTGTTACATGATTACGCTCGGCATCCGTTTGAAAAAGGAAGCCATCGCATACGCGCGTATCGATATACGTACGGAAGCCGTCGTTACAAACGAAGGCGGTCTTCAACTGGACCGGGTCGTCCACCATCCGCGTATCTTTCTAAAAGAAACGCTCACCGATGAATTAACAGAGCGACTTAGACAGTGTATCCAAAAGGCGGAACAAGACTGCGTGATGGCCAAGGCAGTCAGAGGGAATGTAGCCATCCGGATTGACCCGGCGTTTACATCCCTGATTTAATCCGACTCGTTTTTAAGCAGTGCCTTACCCTTGCGCAAAGCAATCTGAGCAGCAAGTGCTGACTGCCTGGTTTGGCGCACAGCATCCTGAACTTTGCTTTTTTTCTGTGTAAAATCAGATTGAAGCCGCGAAATATTCAGTGTCAGTTCATTTTTTTCATTCATGATCGCTGCAGATTGTTTTTCAACATCCGCGCCGGTTTTGGCAATTCTGGCTATTGAATGGTTCATCAGCTTTACGTTTTTTACCGAATATGCAGCAAAAAGAATGAGTGACACGGCAACAAGCGTTAAACTTAAATAGACAATAATCATCGGAAAACGCTCCTTCCACAGTTAACTCTAAGTGTATCATAGTCGATTATGAAGTCCCGAACAAAAGAACTCGCATTTCATGATCTTGTTCTTTTTTTTAGTCATTTGCTATACTGAACACAGTTTTGTCAATCCAGATAGAAAAAAAGGAGATCAACATGGAAAATAAAGTGGCATTGATTACCGGGGGGACACGCGGTATCGGCAAGGCCATTGCAGAAAAGTTCGCTCAAAACGGGTACAATCTGGTTTTAAATTATGCGCGAAAGAGCACGAATGCAGAAGAAACAAAAGAAGCCATTGAAAGCAAATACAAAGTAGTCGTTCAGATTGTCAAGGCCAATATTGGCGAGCTGAAACAAATTGACCAGTTATTCGACACTGCTGAATCCGTATTCGGCAGACTTGATGCGTTCATCAGCAATGCGGCATCCGGTGTTCAGCGCCCGCTCATGGATATCCAGGAAAAACATTGGGACTGGACACAGGACATCAATGCGAAGGCCTATCTGTTCGCTGCTCAGCGCGCGGCAAAACTGATGACTAAGACAGGCGGTGGACATATTGTTGCTCTATCCAGCCTCGGCGCCGTCCGCGCCCTGCCGAATTATGTTGTTGTCGGCGTTTCAAAGGCAGCGGTGGAGGCTATCACGCGTTATCTGGCCGTTGCCCTTGCACCTATGAATATTACTGTAAATACTGTTTCCGGCGGAGCCGTGGACACGGATGCACTCAAACATTTTCCAAATCGCGCAGAACTGTTGGAACAGGCAGCAAAGCACAATCCTGCCGGACGGATTGTTGAACCTCAGGATCTTGCCGAAGCGGTCTATTTTCTCTGCACACCTGCCGCATTCATGATTCGCGGTCAAACGATTACCGTTGACGGCGGACTTTCGCTACTCGCCGAATAACAGACAGCACATTTTTTCATGATTGATACAGAAAAAGCAGAACCGTGATCGTAAACGGTTCTGCTTTTTATTTGATCACGCCGCATAATACCCGTGCCCCCGCATTTCCGGAGGGATCGGTGACCTGATCATCGCCTTTTTCATGAATGATCAACGCTGAACCGTCGGCGTCTCTTAAAGAATTCGGCTTGCCTTCCTGCAGGGTCACCATAGGATTAAACACGACAGTTTTCACTCTTCCATGACTGTCAGCAAAGATATTAGGCATATCGCCCGCATGCGGACCTTCAGGATTTTTCAACCCATGTTTTTTATGTTGTGGGTTAAAATGAGCGCCTGCCGACATAAAATCCGGCGGTGTGCAGCTGCCGTATTCATGAAAATGAATGGCATGGATTCCCGGTTTTAATCCTTCTGCTTCCAGTTCAATGCGTACGCCCCGCGGTGTTTCCGTTAACTTTGCTGTACCCATTTCTTCATTTTTCGCATTGAGCAGCGATACAACCAGTGGCTCATGGTTGCTGTCTTTCGCATTGGCCATCATTTCAGGATGATGTTCATAGATAACCATAGCGACAGCAACAACCGCACAAAGAAGATAAATTAATTTTCGGTAGCTCACCCGAATCAACCTCCCGAGTGTAGGATGTACCGATGTGCCGCTTTTTACTCACAATATTATTTTGTTTTCGTGTAAAAAAACGGTGAAAATGCTATGATTTTATTTATAAATGCACAGGGAGGATGCTTATGAAAACAACTTTAAATGAATTCAGAAAATTCCTGGCGCGCGGTAATGTCATTGATCTTGCAGTAGCAGTGATTATAGGGTCGGCTTTTGGTCAAATTGTAAGCTCGCTTGTCAAAGACATTGTCATGCCGCCGATCGGTCTTCTCCTTGGCCGTGTGGATTTCAGCAGCCTTTATCTGAATTTATCCGGGCATGCCTACAGCAGCCTCAGCGCCGCTCAGAAAGCAGGCGCACCGACCATTAATTATGGGCTTTTCCTTAACCATGTCATTAATTTCTTTATTATTTCCTTAGTGATCTTTTTTGCGATTAAAATTCTATCCAGAACAGCACATAAGCAGGAAACCGAGACGACAACAAAACAATGCCCCTACTGTTTGTCGACAATCCCGGTTAAGGCAACAAAATGTGCGCATTGCACCGCCGATCTTCCAGATCAATCTGCACAGCCAACTCATGCACAATAGAATAACCATCAGGAGGTGTCTCAAAAGTCGATTGACAATGGGACACTTTTTTCGGAATGAAGCGCGGATAACGCGCGGAGCATTGCTTCTGATCGCGAGACAAAGGAAAACCCGCAGATTTCAGCTTGTCCGAGCAGCCACAGCGCCGATACAAAGCTAAAGGCATAAATCAATAAATCATGATCGGAGATTGTGGACCGGGCTTTGTCCGGGCTTTCTTAGGTTCAAGTGATCATTTTTTAGTGTGAGGAAACATTTTTGCTCAGTCTTATGTATAATAGGGATTAGAAAACTGGCCAATTGGCAAACCCTGGCACAGACAGAGGCACCGTTGCACTTAAAGTGAACATTAAGGTATTAAAATGCTGTTTTTGTGAGGTTGAAATCCGGTATGCATCTTTTAATTGGACTTGGGATCATTTTGTTTATCTGCGGAATCGTTTTGTTCTTGCTTAGAAAAAAAATGGATTTACCTAAATGGATCGACCGTCGCGCAAAAAAAGCGCAGCCATGGTGGCTCGCTGTAAGTATGATGTGCCTGATTGCCGGCATCTATTCAATGGTTGCTCCGATACTGACGGTCATGATGGGCGCTGATTATTGGATTCTTCTTTATATCGGACTCATCGGGTGCGCGATGCTGCTCATTTTAATTCTGCTGCCTCACTGACACCAGAAAGTGTCAGCGCCCGAATTTCAGTATGCACTAACCGATCACCGTCAAACGTACAATGATAATCCGCAGGTGCTTTGGCGCGATTAAGTATCTCTTTTAAAAAGAAACGAATGGTTGGGACTGTCCCGAAATTACTCTGAGAAAGAATCCAGGATACCTCTTTCATTGCCAGTATCCCTTCCCTTGTCGCTCTTGGAAGATGTTCCACCTCGCCCGATGGAACATGCGCAGTAAAGACATACATCCCCTGAACCGGTTCCGATTCCCCGTGCCAAGTCACGATTCCACGGAAAAACGGTTTAACCAGCCTGATCCCGGTTTCTTCCCAAACCTCACGAATGACGCAGGCTTCCGGCGTTTCCCCCGGTTCCAGCTTCCCGCCAACACCGTTCCATCCGCCCTGCCAGGGTGCCTTCTGCCGGTTAATCATAAGTAATTGATTATCGTTTTTTATAAACGCCAACGTATACTTCAGCATGAATTCCGCTTCACTTCCTGAATATGTACTTTTCTCGTGTTTCTCTGTATGCAATTATTATAGCAAAAATGCAATCCGGCAATGAAAGATTAATTCATAAATAGAATGTAAAAAATTAATTTTGTTCTTCACCGCAGATGGATATATTCATAAAAAATGTGGACTTTGCGTACTTAAACGTAATAAATTCATAAAAAATTCCGAAAAACAGGTAATAAAGTCAGCCCGTAGCTAGAAAAAAGCAATTGACAGAACGTTTGTTTGCATATAAACTATTATCAGAACATTTGTTCAAAACTAACTTTTTAGAGGTGATTACTGCATGGCCGATTCAAATTCAGAAGTGACTTTCAGCATTGTAACGCATTATGGAATTATTGCCACTGAAAACAGTGGTTGGACAAAGGAGCTGAATCTTGTCAGCTGGAATGCACGCGAGGCAAAATTTGATATTCGCAGCTGGGCTCCGGACAAGAAAAAAATGGGCCGTGGCATTACATTGACCAACGTGGAATGCGATACACTAAGAAATCTGCTGAACAGGCACTTTCCCTCTTCATCCACTCCCCAGCCGCAAAATAGTCAGCCTCCTCAGAATACACATCAGACTTTAGACATTCCTTTGCCAACGCGACCGGTACAATCTTAACCCTATCCCGTTTTATATTTTCCAGCTTGTAATTTTTTCGTATCCGTACCTGGCTTTCACTTCCCCTAACAATGCCTTCTGCATGTTCGCTCGATTTAGCTCATGTGAACGCTAGAAACTCCCAATAACATCTTATTGACACCAAACGTTTAATTCCATAAACTGAAAAAGAAATCATGGCGATTTGGTGACAAAATACAACAAATAAATCTACAAAACTTGATTTCTTGCGTTCATTTGATAGAGCCTGACAAAAAATGCAGTGGGAGCGATCATAATGAGGGAATATGAACTGCAAAAAAATACCGGTTTTAAAAAATGGTGGCAAATGCTTCGGCCACATACACTGTCCGCATCATTTGTTCCTGTTGCGCTTGGAACAGCACTTGTTTTCCCTGTAAAGAGCCCAAGTCCATCTCTGTTTATCGCAATGATGACTGCCTCAATGCTCATCCAGATTGCAACCAACCTATTCAACGAATACTTTGACTATAAGCGCGGACTCGATGATACGGAATCCGTTGGTATCGGCGGGAGTATTGTACGAGACGGCATTCATCCAAAAACCGTCCTTCATCTTGCTTTTTCGCTGTGTTTCGCTGCAATGCTGATCGGGGTCTACATTTGCGTAAACAGCAGCTGGTGGATCGCACTTGCTGGGTCAATTTGCATGCTTACCGGATACCTCTACTCCGGAGGTCCGTATCCGATCGCCTATACACCATTTGGCGAATTAATCTCGGGTCTGTTCATGGGTGTATTTATCATCTGGATCTCATTCTTTATCCAAACAGGAATGCTGACTGTAAACTGTATTCTGATTTCCATTCCAATCGGTATTCTGGTCGGCGGAATCAATATGGCTAATAACATAAGGGACCTTTCCAGAGATCAGGCAAAAGGCAGACATACTTTGCCGATTTTATTAGGGCAGCCAAGAGCCATCACGATGCTTGCCTTTCTTTTTACCTTTTCATATATCTGGATCATTGGACTGATGCTTTTACGCGTGGAATCCGCCTGGCTGCTGCTTGTATTTGCCAGTCTGCCAAAAGCCATTCAGGCGACTAAGCTATTTCGGAACAAGACGAAAGCAATCCAGATGATGCCTGCAATGAAAGCAACGGCGCAGATGCAAACTCTGTTTGGTATTTTGCTCTCGATTGGGCTGTTAATTGATCACTTCTTTTAATTGCCTGCTGAATCACGCTGCCTTTCTCCTCTGGTTGAACTATTCATAATCGGCGCTTATTTTTCGCGTCCTTTGAGGCTCGCTTTAACTTATCGAAATAAGATATGAGCGCGTATGTTCGCCTTTCAGTTCAGCAAACGGACAAAAAAGCAACGACCGTGTCTCATGAAATATAATTATTAAACCCGTTTACCTGCGATCGAGAATAATCAGTTGCCCTTTTAATTTAAGCGGGTGTATAATGGCTTTGTTAATTGAATATGATAATTCCTTCAGGGCAGGGTGAAATTCCCGACCGGCGGTATTGACGAGAAGTCAGAGTCCGCGAGCCGCAAGGCAGATCCGGTAAAAAGCCGGAACCGACAGTAGAGTCTGGATGAAAGAAGGGTCATGTAGCAGTGTCTTTTTTTCTGTGCATGTTTTGTTGCACCTTTAACGATTGATTGTGTTTGAGCCCGAGGAAATATTCCCTCGGGCTCTTTTATTTGGGTGACGCGCGAAACCATTCCTGAAGAAATGTCCATCCGCTCAATCATCCAAGTTTACGTGACGCTGCGCATGAGCCCCAATAATCTATATCTTACGGGGGTATCTGAAATGAATGCTTCATTAAAGAAACTTGTTCTGATTTCGCTGCTTGCAGCACTTGGCTTCCTGATTATGCTGATTGCTTTCCCGGTTCCTTTGCTGCCAGTATTCCTTACCCTGGACTTCAGTGATCTTCCGGCACTGGTTGGAGCACTGATTCTTGGTCCTGGGGCGGGAATTGCAATTGAGGCAATTAAAAATTGCTTACATGTACTTTTAGCCGGCTCACTGACCGTTGTGCCGGTCGGTGAATTTGCCAACTTTGTCGCAGGCTCGATTTTCATCGTCGTCACCTGGCTTTTCTATCGACGTAAATCGACTGCTCTTTCGCTCCTTGCCGGTATGGGAACTGCCACCCTTTTAATGACCGTCATTATGGCCGTGGTAAACTATTATCTTGTTTTTCCGGGCTATGCGCTGTTCCTTGGTCTTAGCGTTGACGCTGCTGTCGGCATGGCTCAATCCGCAAACCGGAGCATACACAGCCTGCTCACACTGATTGTTTATGGCGTCATGCCCTTTAATTTACTTAAAGGAATCATTCTTACATTAATTATGCTTCCAGTCAGCGCGCGGCTGAAAAAATTCATTCAAAAACGTGCAGCTCTCTGACGTAAGGAAAACCAGGCAACCCTATCTGCAATCTTCGGATCTGTTCGTCGCTATGTCTGCTTGCTTCGCAGACACAGCGACGCTTCGATGCTTAAGCATGACAAAAGACACCCGCGTAAAAAACACGTGAGTGTCTTTTGTCATACAAACATTAATAGACGTAGGCAGTACCTACAATGATCAGCAAAATGAACAGAACAACGATTAACGCAAAGCTGCCGCTGTATCCGCCGCTTGGTGCACCCATATCGTCACTCGCTCCTTCATTTGATATTTATTGAGCATGCGTCTCGGCTCAATACTACATGGTATGCAGGTGTCTTTATTTGGTGTGGACATCAAGGATTAATTCCTCCACGGCTTTTCCAGGGTAAGCTTGTCGATAAATGTCTTCGTGTCTTTCCTTCGATTTTTACGGCGTAAATAACGGTCCTCCGCTGAATCGAAAAGAAAACGCTCCTCCTCACTTTCTGGAACCACTCCAGGTACCGGCTGCGGCTTCCCGGCATTGTCTAACGCGACAAACGTCAAAAAACAGGTCGTGCATAAATGGCGTGCTCCTGTTCGCAGATTTTCTTCAACGATTTTGACAAACACTTCCATTGAAGTATGATGTGCCCAGGTAACAAAAGCTTCCAGACATACAGCTGAACCGGCATGAATCGGACGCAAAAAATCAACGGAATCAATCGATGCAGTTACGACAAGACTTCGTGCATGCCGTGTGGCTGCAATTGCAGCAATATTATCCACATGCATCATGAGTTTCCCTCCGAAAAATGTACCGTGATTATTCGTATCATTCGGTAATACATGAACGGAAGTTACTGACAAGGACTCACTTGCTTTTTTTGCCTCCATAAATGAATCGCTCCTTAGACTAACTAAATATATCGATCTTTCCTGAAATTTCATTCGGATCAATTTACATATTCTGATTACCAAACATTTTATATCTATTGTAGCTCACTTTTATGGCTACCGATACAAAGCGGCCGAGAAAAACGCAAGATTTTTCCTTTTTGGACAAGCGATCCGAGAATTCTTCATGTACATTTTTTTCCATAAAAAAATATAAATTTTTAGCGAAAATTGTATTGACAAAATGAATAATATTGATCTAGTGTTACAGAACTGTAATGTTGTTAAAACATGCCTGAGATATTCACACGCTAGAATAACCCTTGTTGGATGGGAACCAAGTGCCAAGCACTTGGCTTGATCACCTAAGGAGGTTCTTTATGAATATCATTAAAAGGCTGACGGCCATGACGAGCTTAACTGTATGTCTCGGTATTTTGACGCCGACGACAATTGCTCTCGCCAAGACGGGCAGTACAAATGATAGCCACAATATCAAAAATAAGAATCCTGAACGCATTCATGCGGTAGGGTTCGCAGCAAACACTCCGACGAGTCAAACAGACAATCAAGAAGTTAACATAATATTCGGAAATAGTTTGCTTCAGCAAGGAGATTCCGGACCAAAAGTCGAGGAACTTCAAGCTGTGCTTCAAAAGCTGGGTTATTACAGCGGTGAAATTGACGGCAAATTCAGCGATCAGACGCTACAGGCTGTCAACGCGTTTGAAGCAAATCAGGGAAACAGCAAGCGCGGCCTTATCGGTTCTGACACAAAAACAGCACTCTATACAGTATATCGCCAAACCGATGAAGCAAAAGAAAATCAAAAACGGCTTGCTGAAATTAAATCCCAAGAAAAAAAAGAAGCCAAAGAGCGAGCACAAAAAGCCGCCGAAGCAAAGGCGAAAAAAATAGCTGAAGAAGCAGCACGAAAGGCAGCAAACGAGGCAGCGAAAAAAGCCGCCGAGCGTGAAAAAGAGGCCGCAAAAGATAAGGCAGACGTGGAAAACACCACGAGTCCTGCTCAATCACAATCTACTGCGCCATCCGGGAAAACCATTACCGTTGAAGCAACGAGCTATTCGCTGGGCGGTCGCTCAGCTACAGGTATTGACTTTCACAGCAATCCAGGCGCAAAAGTAATTGCAGTTGACCCGAGCGTTATCCCGCTTGGATCTCGTGTCAGGATTCCCGGATACGGTATCTACACCGCTGGTGACACAGGTGGAGCGATTAAAGGAAATCGTATTGATGTCCACTTTGCGACACGCGCACAGGCACTTAATTTTGGGCGAAAAACATTAACTGTTACCATCCTTCATTAATAAACCAAAGCTTGTCTGATCACAATCAGGCAGGCTTTTTTTATACTCTATGAACCATCCATGACTCGCTTAAGGAAGCAAGGACGCCGCTTGAACGAAAATACCACGGGATAGAACAGAGAAATGCCCGGCAGCGGATAAGCCACCGAGCATCCTCTTAACAGCAGCATTCAGGCTATCTGTTGGTTATTTTTCAATGCGATAATGAATTTTCTGCCTTTCAAGATGTTTTTCAATTCCGAGTTCAATCAGCTTCTCAATCAGCTTTCGATAGGAAAGGCCAGTATGTTGCCAGAGGAGCGGAAACATACTGAATTGCGTAAAGCCAGGCATCGTGTTCACCTCATTGATGATCACACGCTGATCCTTATCACGGATAAACACATCGACACGTGCCAGACCAGACAGGTTCAATACGGAAAAAGCACGTTTCGCAACTTCTTCCAGTTCTGCCTGAACTTTATCAGGCAAATCGGCTGGAATCACTAAAGTGCTCTCACCTTCCTGATACTTGGACTGATAGTCATAGAAAGATGCATTTTTCGTAATAATTTCACCTGGAACGGAAACAGAGAGTTCATGATTGCCGATGACACCGATTTCCACTTCACGTCCAACGATTCCTTCCTCAATAATTACCTTGGAGTCGTACAGGAATGCTTCCGTTACAGCGGCTGAGAGTTCTGTCTCGCTCAGGCATTTGCTGATACCGACACTCGAGCCACAATTTGCCGGCTTCACAAAGCAAGGATAACCGATCATATTTTTGATCTTCAAAATGACTTTCGGCGCGTCGTGATCCCAGTCATAGCGTGAAACCGATGCATACTTCGGACCTGGAATGCCATGAGCCGCGAAGACATCCTTCATGAGCACTTTATCCATTCCGACGCTCGATCCTGCCACACCAGAGCCGACATAGGCAATATTCAGCAGCTCGAACAGGCCTTGAACCGTACCGTCCTCCCCGTTCGGTCCATGAAGCAGCGGAAAAACAATATCCGGACGCCGGACATTTACCGGTGCTGATGGAGCGAGCCAATGCTGAACCAGCGCCTCCGCCTCTGCATTTTCTTTAAGCAGCAGCTGATCCTTATAAGCAAGCTTCTCAGTGATTTCATCTCCGGCAATCCATCTGCCGTCCTGCTTAATGTAAACAGGAAGCACGCGATATTCAGTTAAATCGATTGCATTGATAACGGAAAAAGCTGTAAGCAGTGAAATTTCGTACTCTGTCGATTTTCCGCCATATAAAACTGCAACTGTTTTTTTTTCATTTGCCATACTCAAATTCCTCAATTCCTTAGCTGTTTATGATTACCTGGCTTTGCCCAGCCTCTTGCCCGCGAAGCCGCCGTCGCACTTACAAACTTTTTATTTTCCTATAATATGGAACACCTGACTTCTTTGAGGCTGAAAGGCTTCACCCAGCTGGCTATTATTTTCTCTGCAGATCCAAAGAAAATTCTGGGGCGGCAGACTCCAGAAAAGCGTCAGAAAAGCTGCCTGACAATTACTTAGTTTAGCATAATCTTATCCAGAGCGAACTGACTTCCAGAAAAAAACATAATTTCTATCAGGCCGGCTATTTTCCAGTCCGTTCTGCGTGCTCCAAATAGTTTATTCGCTCTAACATCGTTGGGTGATCATACTGAATCCATTTTACGAGTGGCGGAGGATTCATCTCACTCAGGCTGGAGGCCGACAGCTTCTGAAAAGAGGAAATAGCCGCTTTTTTATCCTGAGTCATTTCGATGGCGTATTGATCAGCCTGCCGTTCGAAATGCCGTGAGGCCGCATTTTGCACTGGCTCTGCGGCAAACGACAAAAGTGACAGTATCAGCAGCAGCATGGGCAGCGCGGCCAGGTCACCCGGATGAAAGACATTTATTCTCGCACCCCAGCGCACACTTGCCCACAGATGTATTTTGGCTGCAAGCCAGAGAATGACGAGAAGGCCGCCAAGCGCCAGCACAGTCCCCCAAATAATATGATGCATCACATAATGTCCCATCTCATGAGCCATGACAAACAGAACCTCACGATGATTGAGGCGGTGGACCGTTGTATCCCACAACACGATCCGCAAATGTGAACCAATGCCATTCACATAAGCATTCATTGCATTGGTCTCATTTGACATGTCCACTTCATAAACATTGTGAGCGGGTATACCGGCCCTCGTCGCCAAATTCAAAATTTCCGATTTCAGCTCACCATCCTGAAGCGGCTGGAAATGATTGTAGAGCGGATCAATGACAACAGGCTGGATGTACATCATAAACAGAATAAACGGGATCGCCAGCAACCATGCCGGAAACCACCAACCCCGCGGGTATCTGCGAATCAAGAAAAAGACGGCACTCATACAGACAAAACCGGTCAGCGTGCTGATTGCTGTGCTGATCCCCTGATCCTTCAGCCAGTCCGTTAATGGCTGAACGGAGATGCCATAATACAATGATAGCTGATAAGAGGCAAAGTCAACCGGCAGGAATACAAGCGCTGTAATGAGCGTCAGCGCAACATAGCAGAGAAACAGCTGCACGAGAAAAAAAGGTGATAGCCGCTCTGCATGTTTCCTGAGCCATAGAGAGATACCGCCAATCAGCACAATTAAATAGATTCCCCAGTCAAGCGGAATCGCTGCAAAAGAAAGAAAATGCCGCCATGCATTTAAATGATCTGCTTCCCCCAGCTGCTGCCGGCTCATAAACAAAGAAGGGTCAACTGCAGTTCCTTTCATCTTATCCGGTATACCTGATTTGACTAAAGTAAAAAAGTAGATGGCCATGACAAGCAAATAGAGTGTATATAAAGCGACAAACCAGAAAATCAGTTTTTTTCTCCTCAAGCAGCATCCCCTCTTTCACAACTTAAAGTAACCCGCCCCCATTAAGGACGGGCTGCCTACTATCAACTTAGTCGGCGGCACGCTCGTTTAGAACTGATTTAAAAAAGAGCCGACAGAAGTTCATCTTTACTGATTTTCCCAAAGTAGTAGTGACAATCGATGCTTTTCAGTTCTTTCGAAAGAATGTCTGGTTCGTATTTTATGCCAGTCAGCCGTTTTTCGAATTCGTGAATATCTCCGACGCCAAAAAAGTCTCCGAAAATGGACAGGTGTTCAATGATTCCCTTTTTTACATTTAGACGAAAATCAACGCGCCCTCCGGGAAAACGCTTCGCTTTATGTACGTTGAATTCAGGCGATTTCCCATACACCCAGTCCCAATTCCGATAGCGCTTTTTTGCAATATTAATAATGGATGTCCAATCCTCATCAGTCAGTCTGTATTCCGGTATGTGTTCCGCACCCTCAAAAATATAGTGAAGCAGCTGCACCTTAAATTGATGTATATCCATATCTTCTGCTAAATGCTCACGAATATTAGTCACACGGCTGCGCACTGATTTAATGCCTTTCGATTCGTATTTTGCTTTATCAGGACGCAGTGCCTGGGAAACATGATCGAGGTTGACGTCAAACAGCAATGTTCCGTGGCTGAAAATACGTCCCTGGGTGACAAACTGAGCATTTCCTGAAATTTTTTTCCCATCAACAGTCATATCATTTCTTCCTTCAAGCTTTGCGTCCACACCCATATGACGCAGTGCACGAATCACCGGTTCAGTGAATTTCTTATAGTTATTAAAGCTGTCACCATCGTCCTTAGCAATGAAGCTGAAACTCAGATTGCCTGGATCATTATATACTGCTCCTCCTCCGGACAGACGGCGGGTGACTGTGATCTCATGATTTGTAATATAGTCCATATTAATTTCTTCCATTGTATTTTGGTTACGGCCAACAATCACCGTCGGTGTCATTCGATAGAACATCAGATAGGTTTCATCGATTGACAGATTGTTCAATGCATATTCCTCAAGTGCGAAATTCAAGGTTTGATCAAGCAGATCATGATTATTTAAATAGATCATTTTTTTCTTACCTCCATCACTATGAATGAATCTCTTTATTCATCTTAATTCCGGGACCACTTTCCGTCTAGCAATATCATATATACTGAAATAAATTCATAATGATTATTCGCTCATCTCTTGCTCACTGCTTTACAAATACAGTGAAATTAAGCTATTCTGAGATGGGCAGATTACCTATGAACGGCAGACTTGTTTTTTATTGCCTGCCGATTGGGAGGTTTCTAATGAAGACCATTTATTTCGTGAGACATGGACGGACATTGTTTAATCACCTGAGTAAAGTACAGGGCATTTCCGACACGCCACTGACAGACATCGGCGAGCAGAAAGCGACTGAACTTGGCGAGCTTTTTAAATCACAGGGAATCTCCTTTGATGCAGCCTACTCAAGTGATCTCGGACGTACCAGACGAACGTCCAGGCTGATTATCGACCATTCTTTAAATCCTGATCTCTCTGTTATAGAAACAAAGAATCTCCGTGAGATCAGCTTTGGCCAGTTTGAAGGCGATCACAATGATCAGATGTGGAAAGCAGTCAGCAAGGCAATGGAGGATCCCGATTTGCGCGGTGACTCTCCGGATGAAGCTAAAATCAATGCTCTGGCTGCATTGAAGTCATTAGACACGACCGGGCTTGCAGAAAGCTATGATGATGTTAAAAAACGGATTCAGGCAATCCTTAGTACTATTGTACATGGCGAAGAAGAAAACATCCTGGCAGTCAGCCACGCTTTATACATAGCCTGTCTGATTTATATGCTTTCTGAAGGAAAAATACACGTCACTTCTATTGAAAATACGAGCGTTACCAAAATCATTTTTGAAAACGGCGTGTTCAAAATTGCCTATATTGGAAGAACAGAAAATTTATAATGGCCTTATTCAGCAGAAAAAATCCACCAGTGAAATTGCACTGGTGGATTTTTTCTGTCACCCGATCATTTTAATGAATCGTGTGCTGCTCATTGCGCAGACACGTGCAAATCCTGGCATGCATTCAAAACAGCCGAGGCGAGCGCATCAATGAAAAGCGGATCAGTATCAGGCATTTGCGGCCGATAGTAAGCGGCGCCCAGAGACTCAACAAGCTGACGGCATCTCTGATCGTTGTCATAGAGCACTTCCAGATGCTCAGAGACAAAACCGATCGGACAGAAAATAAAATGTGTGTATTTTTTATCCCGCCTTAAGCTTTTAATTTCTTCAAGAACATCCGGTCCAAGCCAAGGTTCTCCGGTCTTGCCCGCACTTTGCCATGCCTGAGCATAATTACCGATTCGTGCAGCGTCAACAATGGCAAGCGCTGTCTGCTTAACCTGCTCCGGATAGGGGTCGCCATCTTTGAGTATTCGTTCCGGAAGGCTGTGGGCGGTAAACAGGACAACGGTTTGATCGTGTTCATTTTGCGGTATTTGATCATAAATGGCTCGAACTGAATTAGCCCAGAATTCTATGAATTTCTTTTCCGTGAACCAGCTTTTCAGTGACACGATGCTGATTCCTCCAAGTTCTGCTGCTTTGGACTGAGCACGGTCAATATAAGACTGGACACTAAAACGAGAGTAATGCGGCGCAAGCGCTAACGAGACCGCCTGCTTCACTCCGTCTTTTTCCATGGCTGCAACCGCGCCTTCGATAAATGGCTGTATATATTTCAAACCGAGATAGGAACGAAACGTATACTCCGTCTGCAGCGCATTCAGGCGTTCTGCCAATGCATCGGCCTGTTCCTGTGTCAGTCTTGCCAGTGGGGACACGCCACCGATTGCTTCATAACGACGTGTAAGATCGTCAATCTGTTCGTCACTGGGCCTTCTTCCATGCCGGATTGCGGTATAGTAAGGAACAATATCTTCCTTCTTGTATGGTGTTCCGTAGGCCATAATCAGCAAACCGATCTGCTGTTTACTCATTTCTTCCAACACCTTTCTCATTTTAGAAAAACCTGGCTTTGCCAAGCTTTTGACATGGGCGAAGTCACCGTCGCACTTATACGATAATCCGCTGAATTTTAAACTTTCTTAATAGTATTAGAAAAACAAGGCTTAGCCCGGTCTTATGTTCACGGAATACGATGGCATTCGCGTTCCGCGCAGCGTGTACTTTCCAAAGGACATGATGGATTTTGCACTTCAACAGAAGGTCCTCTACCTCTTTCATCATGTTCACAAACGCTCAATGCTGCACCTTATACGATACCCCTTTAAGTTATATACGCACGGTCGGACACAAAGGACGGACAACTACTTATATTTTATCTCTTTTACTCCTCACTGACGAGAAATTCACGTCTTCTATAAATTTGAAAACCAGTTCAGTTGAACGGTCGGTGAGGGCTTTCCTGCTTTTCCTGTTTGTGAATTGTATGGAACAACATAGTAACGGTCACTGCTCATTGGATTGACAAAATCAATGCGATAGGTATTTTTTCCTTTAACTTCACCTTTAAGCTGACTTTTTCCCTTACTTTCCGCGTAAACGCGATACACAATCCTCTTGTCACTCGCCGCATCCCAGGTCAGCTGCAGTGCGGGAAGAGCGTATTTGCCGAGTACTCCCTTGGCTGTAAGCTTCGTCACCGATGCCATGCGGATCGGCGAGTCAAGGTCCGTAACACCATCGGGCTTCTGAAAGGCAAGTCTGCTTTCGTTCGGAGTAGCATTAATTACCGATTTAAACAGACGTACGGCATCATCGCTTGATCCGGTTAAATAATTCTTTTTATTGGTTTGATCGTATCCAATCCACACAGCGCCAACTGTATCCGGAGTATAACCGACAAACCATGCATCACGCAGACCATTTTTCGTATAAGCTGTAGACCCGGTTTTTCCGGCAATGGAGGCCTGGCTGTAACCTGCCTGCCCCGTGCCGTTTTTCATCACCGACTGCAACATGCGCGTCATATACCAGGCGGTTTGCTTTGAGAAAATTTTCTTAGATGTCGGCCTGGCTTCTCCGATTTTTTTCCCTTGATGATCATATATTGCCTGAATAAAGAACGGCTGTGACTGGTTCCCATTATTATCAAAAGTTGTATATGCCGATGCCATTTGCAGCGGAGACACACCTTTGCTCAGTCCGCCAAGTGCAATCGCCAATCCGTGATCCGGCAGGTCAATCCCCATTTTAGACAAATATGATTTACCTGTTGTGACACCGATCTGATCCAGAAGCCAGACGGCAGGCGCATTCTGCGAAACGGTAATGGCATCATACATCGTCATCTGTCCATTATACCGGCCGCTGTAATTTGTCGGTTTGTATCCGTTATAACTGGTTTTCTTATCCTGAAGCATGGAATATGGCTGATATTTTCCTGTATCAAGAGCCGGTCCATATACCGCGAGCGGCTTAAAAGCAGAACCAGGCTGACGCCTGACACCTACCCGATTGTAACTGCCGCGTACATAGTTGCGTCCGCCCTGAGCCGCCAGAACACCACCATTTTTATTCATCAGAACAAAAGCACCTTCCGGAGACTGATTGGGGTTGCTGCCCTGAAAATAGACATTATTTTTAAATGCGTTATAGGAAGCCGTCTGCGCTTCCCGGCTCATGGGAACAACAATTTTGTAACCACCGCGAATCAGGTCGTCTGAACCGATATGATATTGCCGGGCTGCTTCCTCTTTGACCAGATCGAGATAGGAATCAAATTCAGGATGTGTTGGAATTTTATGCACATTCAGCCCGAGCGTTTTTCCTTTTAAACGGACGGCTTGTTCAGCTGATAAATAGCCATTTTTTTGCAGTAAAGACAGAACAAGATTACGCCGCTCCAATGCCTTATCAGAATGCATAATCGGCGAATAGCCGTTGGGGCCCTTGGGCAGTGCAGCGAGCAGTGCTCCCTCATCTTCCGTCAGCTGGCTGGCATCTTTGTTAAAGAAAAATTTTGATGCCATTTGTACACCGTAGATTCCATGACCGAAGTAAATCTGATTCAGGTACATTTCCAGAATCTGCTTCTTACTGTACTTCCGTTCCAAGCTGACCGCAATCGCCGCTTCTTTAAATTTTCGAAACCATGTCTTTTCGTTGGAAAGATAAGCATTTCGTGCGAGTTGCTGAGTAATCGTACTTGCACCTTCAGCCTTATCACCAGCCATCAGATCGGTAACGAGCGCACGCATCACTCCACGGAGATCAATCCCTGAATGTTTATAAAAGCGAATATCTTCCGTGACAATAAAAGCGTCCTGCACATGCTGGGGTATTTTTTTTAGAGTGATCGGATCTCGGTTTTCCGCATACAGACGCGAAAGCTCGTGTCCCTGTTCGTCAACCACTACAGATGTCCGGCTCAATACTAATTTTTCGTCATCTGTATAATGATTGCCGATCAGCAGAACAAAAAAATAGAAAAGTAGACCAACGATTGCCGCTCCGATCACGAAATAAGCGGCCTGAAACATTCGCGTTTTCAGCTTGCTTCGATCCATTTTCCTTCACGCCTTTCCACAAAACCCAATCAAACTTACTATGTAGTCTTTGCAATTTCTCTTAACACATTAGCAAAAAATAATAAATTGCGCAGCATTTAGAAAAAATTTTGACAGGATAGGGACAAAAAAACAGCCTGGATCCTCTAAGGACACAAGCTGTTCTGACTGATAAACAGGCTGCAGTCATATGCTTATTCGACTTTTTCCTGACCGGATGAAACCACGCCTTGCTGCAATGCACTGTGGCGTCTGCTGTACAGGAAATAGACAACCATGCCGATGGCAAACCAGACGACAAAACGAATGAGCGTTGCCGCCTGCAGATGGATGATCAGATAAAGACAGGAGAGCACTGCCAGAATAGGCACAACGGGTACCCATGGGGTTCTGAATCCACGTTTTAATTCCGGTTTTCTAATACGCAGCACAATGATACCGATCGCAACAATGACGAAAGCAAAAAGTGTCCCGATATTTGCAAGCTCGGCAACAATGCCAATGGGCAGAAAACCAGCTGTAATAATCGTTACGACAGCAACAAGCAAAGTGGAAGTAACCGGTGTCTGATGCTTTTCACTCACTTTTCCAAACAGCTTAGGAATCAAGCCGTCACGTGCCATTGCAAAGAAAATACGTGTCTGTCCGTATGTGATCACAAGCAGAACAGAGGTAATGCCACAGATCGCGCCAACCGACACAAGAGCAGAACCCCAGTTAATTCCGATTTGCTGGAGAGCAAAGGCAACCGGAGCAGAAGTATGTTTAAAGGCGGTATATTTCACAACGCCGGTCAGAATACCGGAAACAACAATGTACAATGCCGTGCAGATGAGCAGAGAAAAGAGAATTCCGCGCGGCAGATTTTTCTGAGGATTCCTTGTCTCTTCGGCTGCAGTAGAAACCGCATCAAATCCAATGTAAGCGAAGAAAATAACAGCTGCACCGGAAACAACGCCATTAAAACCAAACGGCATAAACGGATGCCAGTTCGCCGGTTTTATATGCCAGACTGCAAGAACAATAAATAATGCAATGACAATTAATTTAATTGCAACAATAATGCCGTTCAGGTTGGATGTCTGACGGATACCGGAAATGAGCAGCCAGCTGATTAAAGCAATGATAATCATTGCTGGAAGATTGACGACACCACCATCAAGCGGGGCCGAAGTAATGGCCTTAGGAAGATCAATCCCGATGCTGCTCAGCAGAGTAACAGCATAACCGGACCATCCGATTGCAACTGCACTGATCGCAACTGCATATTCAAGAATCAAATCCCAGCCGATAATCCATGCCCAGATTTCTCCAAGAGCAGCGTAGCTGTATGTATAGGCACTTCCGGCCACTGGAACGGTTGAAGAAAACTCGGCATAGCACAGAGCGGCAAAAAAGCAGGCCAAACCGGACAATATAAAGGAAATAATCAGAGCCGGACCCGAATAGTTAGCTGCTGCTACGCCGGTCAAGACAAAGATACCTGTACCGATAACTGCACCGATCCCAAGCAGAGTCAGGTCTGTCGCGCCAAGCGCTTTCTTTAACCCTTGCTTTCCTTCTGTCTCAGCGATCAGGCTGGCAATCGGTTTCGTTTTAAAGATACTCACTACCAACGTCTCCTTTTAAAATGGATTGAAAAATAATTTCAAAGACAATTATACCTTAAATGTTAGAAAAATTAACATCAAATCCACTGATTTTATAAAAAAATTTAAATATTTTATTGACTTAATCATTTAATTTTATTAAAATTTATAATTTCCTTTATTTTTATAATATAATCATTATCATGATTATTGTAATAAGTATGTTTAGACAGAATTGTTTTATGTGTTGACCTGCATTGTTCTGCGCAGTATAATCTGTGTCGTAATCTTTTTGGGGCATTAGCTCAGCTGGGAGAGCGTTGCCTTCGCATGGCAGAGGTCAGGGGTTCGATCCCCCTATGCTCCATTAACCGCGCTGTTAAGGGATTTTTAAGCAAAAGAGTGAAAATCTGCATAGCGTTCAAGAACAGACCTGTTCTTGATTCGTTTTGAACCTCTGAGGGTAAGTTTTCAGAAACTTATCCTCGGAGGTTTTTTGTATGCTTAATGTATCGTTGGCGCTTCAATCCAACTTGTCCAATTAAATGACAAATGTCATGCTTCCTTCGGATGAAAATCACTAATACCGGATTCTTTTCATTGCTACACTGATTACAGACAAATGACGCAAGATCGGTCTTCAGGCTTATATTATTCTGCTCCAAAGGCTGATCAATTTCCGGCTGGCAGCTCGTACAATAAATTTATGAAAGGGCAAACCGCAAGATTGAAACCCGCCGCTCTGCAAGGTGGGAATAGACAAATAACTGGAGGACAGCAATGAGTTATATTGAATTAAGGGACATTCACAAGTCGTACAAGCTTACAGGAAAACAGAAATTTCCGGTTTTACATGGTATTGACCTGCAAATGGAGCGCGGTGAATTTATCTCCATCCTTGGTGAATCCGGTGGCGGAAAATCGACGCTGATGAATATTATCGGCGGAATGGACAAGGATTACAGCGGTGACGTACTGATTAACGGCAAAGCGTTGCATGAGATGAAGGAAAAGGAACTGGACGACTATCGAAAAACGAATGTTGGTTTTATCTTTCAAAGCTTCAATCTGATCAATCATATGAGTGTTCTAAGCAACGTACTGATCACGTTAAAAATGACATCCATGTCGGAAAAAGAACGTATCGCTCATGCCAAAAATTTGCTGATCACGGTCGGACTGGGCGATCATTTGCACAAACGCCCCAACCAGCTCTCTGGTGGACAGAAACAGCGAGTCGCCATCGCCAGGGCACTGGCGAATAATCCGGATATTATCCTGGCTGACGAGCCAACCGGAGCTCTTGATAAGAAAAACAGCGAACAGATTATGAAGCTTCTCGATGATATAGCAAAACAAGGTAAACTGGTGATTACCGTTACACACTCGCAGAAAGTTGCCGACTACGGGACACGCATCATCAAAATTGACGATGGACAGATTGATGACGATATTCGTCTGAAAGAGGCTTATCCTGTTCCCAAGCATCGTGAAACATCAAAAACAAAAAATTTAAGCATGGCGGCCACGTTCAAAATGGCTCTGGATAACATTCGCCATAATCTGAAACGCAATATTCTTGTGACGATTGGCGGGGCAATCGGCATATTCAGCATCATCGTCATGCTAGCTCTCGGTAACGGTGTACAAACATATATTCATGATGAAATCATGAAGACAATCAATCCGACAGTTGTACAGCTGACAAAGAAAGGCATCAGCCAGCAAGATGGTGAGAGCAGCCAGATAAAAAAATCAGCGGCCGTCTCAAGCAGCGATCTGGAAAAAATGAAAAAGGTCAAGCATGTGACTTCTGCCGAAAAAGGACTCTTTCTTTCTGCGACTCGTGTCAAGGTTGGTGACAAACTGGCCGTTCCGCAGTACTTTCAAACAGTCGACAGCGCCGTTCCTGAAAAAGATCTTGCGAAAGGCAGCCATCGCCCCGGGAAAAATGAAATTGGGCTGAGCAAGGATGTTGCAAAACAACTGTCCAGAAAGCCAAACAGCCTGATCGGAAAAACAGCGACTTTCTATGTAACAATCACCGATAAAAACCAGCAGCCGATTGTCATGCAGAAAAAGTTAAAAATTTCCGCTATTTTCAACGGAAACGCTCAAATGGGCCTTTTGACTGCTGATTATCAAACGCTTCAGGAAATGTATGACGCGCATCACCTGACTTTGAAAGCGAACCTGGCAACAGTCAACATTGATCAAATTGAACATGTGAAAATCGTTCAGGATTATTTCAAAAAACACGGCTATACCGTTCAGGGCGCCGGAGCGTTTCTGGATTCATTGAACCTGTACATCTCGCTCGCTTCTTACGTGCTGGCAGGTATCGCCGGGATCTCTTTGCTCGTGTCCGCAATTATGATTATCGTCGTGCTTTATATCAGCGTAACCGAACGGACAAAGGAGATTGGTATCCTTCGCGCGATTGGAGCAAGACGCAAGGATATTCGCCATCTGTTCTTTTCGGAGGCCAGCCTGCTTGGCCTTTTCAGCGGCATCATCGGCGTTGCGCTTGCCTCAATCGCTGCGTCCATCGGCAACGCCATTGCCCGCCCGCATATGCATGTGGCCCTGCTTGACGTTACAGTACCGTTCGTGCTGTTTGGTATACTTGTCAGCGTCGGTATCAGCGTGATTGCCGGACTTGCGCCTTCATCAAAAGCGGCCAATCTCGATCCGGTCGAATCTCTGAGGAAGTTTGACTAAATTCAGCCACGCTGATTCCGCAATCCTCTCGAGCCACCGCTTTAATGCTCAGGCATAATAGTATTTTGTTGGTTTGGATGAAAGTTATATACTTTCAAGCTGTTAGAAAGATTTGGCTAAGCCTGGTCCTTTGCCGTTGATCCTGCATCTGACGGACACTCCATCTGCTCGCTAGCCGCGGGCGCACTTAAAGTGTAAATTGAAGCGCACTAAAAAACAACGGATCGTTACTGATCCGTTGTTTCATTTTATCTTTAAAATGGCTAATATCTTTTGAATGCCAAAGCCAATGATGCTATATACAATTAACGCAAAAACAGCGGAAAGATCAAGGGTATGTTCATTAAATATGATCGGATGAAAGATTCCCTGAAATGGTTTAAGAATCGGCTCACTCAAGCTGTTCAGGAAATTAACGAAGGGCGTCGGATTGGCACCAAAAAACTGAAGTAAAATATATAAAGCAATCACGACTTGAACAAAAGTCAGCAAAATACTGATCAATTTAGGAAACATGCCTGTATTTTTTCGTTTCACTTGTCCGCTTCCTCTCCTCTACAATTGTTCCCGGCAACCTTGTCTGCAAAATGCATTACTGATTTACATGTTAAGGGATAATGCAATCTCAGTCAAACAGAAATAAATGGATGATGTTCGTTAAATGAACGCTGCCGAGGTATCCATTTCCCAAAGTCCTGCCTTGGATGAAAAGCCGATTTTAAATATTTGCCCCATTAAAAGAGGAATCTTTCCACTCGGACCCTTTCAATCATGAAAAGGCGGACTTCTTAGTCTGCTGAAAAATCAGAGTTAAAGAACAATACCTGATGAAATTGGTTTAGCTGAAAAAGGAGTGCCCTGTCAGCCATTTTTTATGACCACAGGGCACTCTCCTTGTCAGTTTCTGAACCTTATCTGAAAGACACTTAGACGCTCGCACAATCATGAAACTCGTCCTGGTTCCGGCCGTCTTTCACGAGGTTGTGCAGCGTATCAGCGTACAAGCCGTGCTTCCAATGCTGCTTTCTCAGATTCATAGCCCGGCTTGCCAAGCAACGCAAACATGTTCTTCTTATACGCTTCAACACCAGGCTGATTAAACGGATTCACACCAAGCAGATAGCCGCTGACCGCCACTGCCTTTTCAAAGAAATAAATCAGATAACCGAAATGGTAGGCAGTTAATTCAGGAACCGTCACGACAAGCTGAGGTACCTGACCATCCGTATGTGCGAGACGGACCCCTTCAGCTGCCTTTTTATTCACGAAGTCCATCGTTTTGTCTGCAAGGAAATTCAGATTATCCAGATTTTCTTTTTCTGCATTGATGGTCACGTCTTTTCTCGGCTGATCGATGAGTACAGCGGTCTCAAACATAACCCGGCGTCCCTCCTGCACAAACTGGCCGAGTGAGTGAAGATCCGTACTGAAATCGGCAGAAGAAGGATACAGGCCTTTAAAATCCTTACCTTCGCTTTCACCGAACAATTGCTTCCACCATTCAGAGAAATAGTGCAAATGCGGTTCGAAATTGACCAGCATTTCCACTGTCTTGCCCTTATTGTACAGAATATTGCGCACCGCAGCATATTGATAAGCAGCATTTTTGTTCAGATCCGGTTCGCTGAAATCATGCTGCGCATCACGCGCACCCTTCATCAATTCATTAATGTCGATACCGGAAGCAGCGATTGGGAGGAGACCGACAGCAGTAAGTACTGAGAAGCGTCCGCCAACATCATCCGGAATCACAAACGATGCATAGCCCTCTTTATCGGCGAGCGTTTTCAATGCGCCCCTTGCTTTGTCCGTTGTCGCATAAATTCTGCCCCTTGCTTCTTCCTTGCCATATTTGCTTTCAAGGAATTCACGAAAAACGCGGAACGCAATGGCAGGTTCAGTCGTTGTTCCCGATTTTGAAATAACGTTAACAGAAACGTCCTTGTCTTTAAGTACGTCAAACAATTCATTTAAATAGGTAGAACTAATACTGTTGCCGGCGAAGAACACTTGCGGGGTTTTTCGTTCTTCTTTCGGCAATAGATTGTAAAACGAATGATTCAGTGTTTCAATCGCCGCTCGGGCACCCAGATATGACCCACCGATTCCAATCACGACAAGTACATCTGAATCTGATTTAATTTTTTCGGCGGCTTTCTGGATTCTGGAAAACTCTTCTTTGTCATATTCGGTAGGCAGGTCCAGCCATCCCAAAAAGTCATTGCCTGCTCCCTTTTTTTCATGAATCGCTTGATGGGCGGCAGAAACTTGTCCGGCCAGATAATCCAATTCATGCTGCGCAAAAAAAGCGTCGGCATTGCTGTAATCAAAAGCAACTTTCTTGCTCATCGTTCATCGACCTCCAATATCATAATCATTCCTTCTTAACTGTACAAAACCATGTAGGTAAATTCAAGTCACGACTCACTATATATGAAAATTCTTGCAACCGATTTCACTTATTCTCCATATGTTTTCCGGAAGACTTTGCTTAAGAAGCATACTGTGCTACTTAAACGGCTGGTGCATTTGCAAAAATGCGGCGGTTGTAAACTTGCAGAAAAATGTACCGAAAAAGCAATGATAAAAGCGAATACTGCCTTTCAAAAAAAAGAATGATCGATGAATAGCGATGGGAAAAAAAGCCATGCTATTAATGCACGCACATAAAAGGAGGAACAGTTATGAGCGGTTTGCAGAAAACTTGCCTCGTATTACTTATCATTGGCGGAATTAACTGGGGGTTGGTCGGTTTCTTTCGCTACGACCTGATCGCCTCGCTCTTTGGAGGGACGGGAGCTGCGATCTCGCGGCTCATTTATGCAATTGTCGGCCTTTGCGCGTTATATTGTCTGACCATCCTGTTCCGTCCAAATGAAAGTCTGGCGCGTGACCGTGAAACACAGACACGCTAAGACAGGCAGCAAAAAAGGGATCCTCGCGCATTTAAGCGAAGATCCCTTTTTTCATTTTGCGTTAAACCTGAGCAACCGTCCTGGGTGCAACCAAAAGGGTCTTTTCAACAAAAATCTGATGCCAGATCATAAAGGTCAGCACCGCCCAAATTTTACGGCTGTTGTCCGCCTTGCCGCTGCAATGATCATCCAGCAGCTTCAGGGCATAGGATTTATTGATATAGGCATCCGTACCACTGTTGTGAATAATCTGAATGGCCCAGTCATGCAGTTCATTTTTGAGCCAGATGCGTATCGGCACGGGAAATCCGAGTTTTTTTCGAAATAAAATGGAGTCCGGGACAATACCGCGCATCGCTTCACGAAACGCATATTTCGTTGTCCCTTCGCCTGTCTTAAGGGCACCAGGAAGCGTTCTCGCCGTATTAAATACCTCTTTATCCAGGAAAGGAACACGGAGCTCAAGTGAATGCGCCATAGTCATTCGATCCGCGACAACGAGAATGTCTCCGCGAAGCCACGTCTCAATATCGACGAGCTGCATCTGATCCAGCTTGCTGTTTGCTGCTGACTTCCTGTAAATTGGATGCGTGATTTCAGTAAATAATGCCTGAGGTGAAAATGTTTTCAGTAAAAACTGTTTCTCCGTTTCATTAAAGATAAACGCATTACCGACATAGCGTTCCGAAAGCGGCGTTGTCCCGCGAAGAAGATAGCTGCGCCCCCGTACCCCTTCAGGAAGTTTTTCGGCAAGTGCATGAAGAAGCGACTTTCCTGGGCCTGGAAGTGCATCGAACCATTTTAATGAAAGGGGCTCACGATAAATATTGTAGCCGCCGAACAGCTCGTCAGACCCTTCACCGGAAAGCACAACTTTTACCTGTTTTCTTGCTTCACGAGCAACAAAATAATTGGGAATGGCCGCTGGATCGGCAACGGGATTATCCATATGCCAGATAATTCGCGGCATCTCTTCCATACACATTTCCGGCGTAATTTCAAGCGCATCGTTTTCAACACCAAGTTTTTCAGCTGAATCTCTGGCAACGTCAATTTCGTTATATCCTTTGCTGGCAAATCCGACTGTAAAGGTTTTGATGTGTTCGTTAAATCGTTTTGCCAGGGCAACAATTGAAGTGGAATCAATACCGCTCGACAGAAAAGCACCGACCGGCACATCACTTCTCATATGCATTTTTACTGAGTCAATTAAAACATTCTGAATTTTCCGTTTTGCCTCATCAAGTGACTGACTGACCGGTGCAAAGCCTGGTTTCCAGTAGGCAACGTTCTGCACCGGTTCTCCTTCTTTTTTTAGCAGATAATGTCCGGGTTCCAGACTTTTAATGCTTTTAGACATTGTGCCCGGTTCAGGTACAAACTGAAAGGTCAGATAATATTGAAGCGCCTTTTCATCCAGCGCATCATTCGTTTCGCCAAAGAGCAGGCTTTTCATTTCGGATGCAAAAAAGATACCATCCTCTTTTTCCGAATAGAAAAAAGGTTTGATGCCAAAATGGTCACGTGCGGCAAAAAGCGTGCGTTCGCGTTTATCCCATATGATAAAAGCAAACATGCCACGAAGATAACGGACGCACACTTCACCGCGATCCGCATACAGAGCGGCAATAACTTCCGTATCCGACGTCGTATTAAATCTATAGCCTTTCTCAATTAATTCATTGCGAAGCTCAACATAATTATAGATTTCACCATTGAATATAATGTAGTAGCGTTCATTCTCATAAGGAAGCGGCTGATGCCCGCCGGCAAGATCAATAATACTTAATCTTCGAAAGGCGAGCTGCACCTGATCGTCCGTATAATAACCGGCATCATCCGGACCTCGATGATTGATCATTTCCGCTCGCTCAGTCATCGCGTTTTGTTCATGATGATCCGGTTTCAGATGAGGATCTTTTGCCAAGTATCCGCAAAATCCACACATAAAAAGTCTCCTTTCAGAGATCGCCGTTAACGATTCTCGAGCAGATTCTCTGCCTCTTGCACAAATTTTATTCCGATATCTAAGTTTATCATTGAATCGGACAAATTCAAAGCAGTGACAGCGCTTCCTTATTTCTTATTTTTTTCTCTGCCCGGATGCATTTCTTATTGATCGGTAAAAAGTTCCTGAATCGGCACACAAAGCACACTGGCCACTTTTGCAAGTGTTTCCGCACTGATCTTGCTTCTGCCGCTTTCCAAATAGTAATATCCATTTGCGCTTTGATAGCCAAGCCGTGCCGCCATCTCTTTCAGCGACATTTGCGATTCTCTTAAACTTCTCAATTTCTTCAGATCAACAGTCAGCATAAATAGTCACCCCTCTTATTACCTATTTGGAAATTTTTCTTTAGATTATAGCATTTTCTTTTATTATCGCGCAAATAAATTTCCTATTTGTCAAACATCGCAATATAAAAAAGAGAACATGCTAAAATTTCTAGTGTTTACAGCAACAACGAAAGAGGAGGATCGCGTTGTATGGGAAACACGCTAGGGAGCAGGATTCGATTTCTGCGTGATGAAAGGCAGCTTTCGCAAATGGAAATGGCTCGTCAATTGAATATTTCCAATGCCCAGCTCAGCCGATACGAATCCGGCGCCCGCAAACCTGATCCGGACATGATTGTCCAGATTGCCGATTATCTCAGTGTTTCCGCTGACTACCTTCTCGGACGAACGGAACGGATTAATGAAACGAAATCGCTTTATGAAAGTGCTGAAGATCATGCGCTTTTAAAAAAGGTTAAAGAAATGCCTGGACTTGATCTGCTCATTGATCAGATGAATCAGAATCCTAAAAAGGCTGACCGGCTTCTGCAAATCTGGAAATGGCTGAAATAATTGATGTACCTATCAAAAAAGTTCCGAATCCCTATTAATTAAAGGATTTGGAACTTTTTCCAATGCCATCACAACTCATTTTCTCTATTATTTTCCTGTCTTAGTTTTCGCTCCCAAAAAGTCAAAGAAACTTCAGCTTGCCTTTTTTCAAAACAAGCCCGACACCGCCAAGCATCAGCAGATAACGGTCGTCAATCACTTTCTTCATTGCAGCCGCCGGTTTGCCCGTCAGTTTATGATCAAATACGACACCGATTGCTTCTTTTTCGCCAAGCGAAGCAACCGTACCCTTCGGTTTATAGACAAAAGGTTCGGTCGGTTCTCCATGTAAGATATGTTTGAAATTCTTCGCAAGGTTTTCTGCTTCCTGAATGGCAATCTGCGCCGTTGGCGGATATGGTCTTTCCGCATCAGGCGGGAAAACAACGGCAACGTCGCCGATTGCAAATACGTGGTCGTCCTCCGGGGAACGAAGATCCGGGGTCACCTGAATCTTACCGCGATTGGTTTCAAATCCGGAATCTTCCGGAATATGGCTTGCTTTTACACCGCCGGTCCAGACAACCGTTCCTGCCTTAATTTCTTCGAGTTCTTCGCTGCCTTTCAGCTGCACCTTAACGCCTTCAGGTGTTGCTTCCTTGATAAAGGTATTCAGCTTAAATTCTACACCTTTGCTCTCCAGATATTTCTGTGCGTATTCAGCAAGCGTGCGATCAAACGGAGGCAGTACAAATGGCATGCCTTCGACATCCACAATCCGGACCTTTTTTGGATCAACATCATATTCCCTGCAAAGTTCAGGGATACGATCTACGAGTTCGCCCAGAAATTCAACGCCACTAAGTCCCGCACCGCCAACGACAATTGTCAAATCGCTGTCCTTTGCGTCCGGATCACTATTGTAGCTTGCAAAACGATATTCGATGTGCTCGCGAATCTTGCGCGCGGTATTCACGCTGCGAATCGCAAAGGCATGTTCGTCGAGCCCTTTAATTCCAAAGGTATTGGATTCAAAACCAAGTGCAATGACCAGATAGTCATAATCGATTTCGCCGTTTTTCAGAATAACCTTGTTGTTTTTATGATCAATTGACCGCACGGTATCCTGCACAAAATGGACGCGATTCGTATTAATGACATTTTTAATCAGCATTCTCGTGCGGTCATGATGAATCGTACCCGCAGCTGCTTCGTGCAGCCACGTTGTCTGATAATGATAATTATGCTTGTTCACTAGTGTAATGTCTGCTTCGTCCGCACTTAACTCTTTTGTAAGGCGCACGGTCGCCATCATGCCACCATATCCGGCGCCAAGAATCACGATTTTTGGTTTATTCATGGTTTATTACAGCCACCTTTTCTTTAGCATATTAAAAACACGTGCCTATGATGCGTACTCCGGACTTGCCTGTCCGCATTTATATCTTTTCGTTAAGCTTTGTTAAAATCCGCTGCCGTTTTAAATTATTTGCTGCCCTGTGCCTGCTTACTGCGGGTACACCGCGATCCTTCTCAGAAAACCGAAAATCTGCGAGATGCCGCTTGCACCTGCCAACAGCACCTGTCCCGCAGGTGGCACGCACACATTGCTGCAGGTCAGAAAAACAGCAGTTAGAAACCAAAATTAAAATCTCCTTATTTATAATATGTCTTTTTTGTTAACAATTCAAGAACAAAATGTGTCGAAAAGGCTGGTAAAATAGGAAAGAATTGAACTGCTGAGCAACATCATGACATTTTGAAAATTCTTTGCAGATTCATTACAATTGGCAGGCTTTCTATATTTAATTTTCATTGATAGTATTAGTATTGAATTGATTTTGGTTAGTCGCATTTTATAGGTAACACCGTAAACACATCGCCCGTATCTGTTTTAGAGCTACTATGCCCCGCAGAACCTTTTGAATTAGCCATAAAAGCGAATATAGTCAGATTCCCGCATTCATGGAAGAGCTTTTGGATTTTGGGAATTGAATATGTATTGGAGCGATTCATTTGAAAAAATTTCTTGCCGGATTCATTATTGTTTGTCTGTACTGTTTTCCCTTTGTTCACTTCTCGATGAATCAAGATTATTATAAAGGTTCGATGCGTGGATACATGCTCATGCTCATTTTCATTTCCTTGCTTGCCTTCTTAAGCAAAATCTTTTGTAATATAATCCCTTTAATCCTTGGAAATATTTTATCGGCCTTTTTTTCGTACTATTTTGTTACCAATACAACCAGCCATGTTCAATGGGCGTGGTACTTCAAGCCTTTTGGGCCTGAATGGGTATTTATTATTGTCAGCATACTTATATGGATCCCTCAGATCACCATTTTCATTTTTGCTCGGAAAATATATAACAAAATAAAGCACCTGCTTCCCTTTTGACATCCATTAGAACCGAGACTATCGTATCGTCGAGGTGCCGTTTCATTTTCCGAGCTACACTCAAATTTTGCATACGAATCGTTCAGGCAAAACAAAAAACACCTCCCAGCGATTAGGTTCATCACTAGAAGATGATTCAAAAAACAAATTATGTTAGAGATTATGCCCATTGGTTCATGAATGATCAGCAATCAGCATTGCAAAATCTCTATTTTTTCATCTGGAATCAATCGTCAATCCAATCATCATTTTCAAATCAACAGTCACATTGTTTCGCAGGCTGTCCTTCATTGTCCGCCGTTTTAAACGAATGACCGCATCCGCAGGTCGAAATGGCATTTGGATTGTCAATAGTAAAACCGCCACCGTCAAGATTCTGTTTAAAGTCGATCGTTACACCATCAAGAAGGGGCGCACTGTTTTGGTCGACAATGACTTTGAACCCTTTCCCTTCAAATGCAAGATCGCCATCAATCATTTTATCGTCAAATCCCATGCCGTAAGTCAGTCCGGAGCATCCGCCACCGCTGACACCGACACGCAAAAACAGATTTTCTCCTGGTTCGCTGTCCAGCATTTCCCTGACACGAAAGCTTGCAGCATCGGTCAACGTAATATTCATCCTTATCAGCTCCTTTTCGATTTATTCATATTATAACGTGATGTGACCTTAATCACAATCACAACCGGTTTATCTTTGAAAATAAGTGCCTTCACAAATCGTTTCTGCTTCCCCGGTCATCAGCACATGGTTATTGTCTGATTGCCAGATAATCCGCAGATCTCCCCCGTCAAGATGTACGGTCACCGGTGTATCCTGATCCAGACGCTGTTCCAATATTGACGCAACCACGGAGGCGCAGGCTCCGGTTCCACATGCCTGAGTAATTCCTGATCCGCGTTCCCACACCCGATACCTCAGTTCGTGACGGGAGATTGGTGCAATAAATCCGATATTTGCGCCGTTGGGGAAAAGCGGATGTGTATCGGCCAGCAGGGCACCTAATTCATGAATCGGTGCCGTGTCAATATCTTCCACAAAAAACAGGGCATGTGGGTTACCCATTGAAACAGCTGTAAACGTGTATTCCTTCCCTGAAACAGTCAGCCGGTCACGGATCACCCGCTCACCGCCGCCCGCACCAGCAACCGGAATACGCGCGCGTTCCAGAACCGGCTCTCCCATATCAATGGTTACCTGCTCAACAACCCCATCCCGCACATGGACCTCCGCCAGCATCAGACCTGACCGGGTTTCAATCGCAAATCGCCGCTCGTTAACCAGATGATGTTCATAAGCATACTTTGCCACACATCTGAGTCCGTTCCCGCAATTCATTGCCTCAGAACCATCTTTATTAAAAATACGCATCTGAACGTCTGCCTGCGTCGATGGAAGAATAAGGATTAACCCGTCGGAACCAATGCCCTTAAAGGGGTCCGCCACCTGTTCGGACAGCTGTGGATATGATGCAATCATGCTCAAATCATGTGAGCATCCGTCCAGATATATATAACAATTGCCCAATCCGTGCATCTTTGTAAAAGGTATCGCCCATCCCATTGTTCCGCCCACTCCAGTTTCTCTTCATAGTCACGCGCGCATTCCTTTTAGCGCAGCGCCTGCGTTGCCCAAATATAATCCCGGTCCATCAACGCGATCACAATACTTTCATGACAGCAGGGCATGACAATATGTGTCTTTATCCCTTGAAAAGCGCCCTCAATCGCCTCTTTTTTTATGGAAAGCAGGACCGGTGCATGATGACAGAAGGGACATTCCTCAAAATAAAGATCATTGGCCACTCGTTCATAGGGCCAGCTGTGATGAAAATCAAGCATAGGACCCCTCCTTTTTCAATGCCTCACTTATAATCACAAAACACGATTTTCTCAGGCTGCTTTTCAGTGATTCTCAGTGTCACTTATTTTTGAACATTGATTTTTTCCCTCATGCAAATACTTGACAATCGGTTTCAGCGCAACAAAGCCTTCTGCCAATACCTTGTCGCAAGCGACGACAAGCGGATAAAAATATTCATCAGTAAGAATTTTATCACAATATACTTGATCTGCCTCAGTTTCAGGATGGTGAACATCAATATATCGGACTGAAACTTGCTCGTTAAATTTGCGTGTCAGCGCTGCACGCAGCCATTCGGCGGTCGATTTGGCTGGTGGGGCCTGAACGCAGCTCGCGCATACCGTTTCCGCTCCATAAACCGTAAGCTCCAATCTGTTCACCTCAAATGCAATCAGTTTATTTATTAATATAGCAAATTAAGCTGCTTTCGTCACTGATCATTGCTTTATGGACCAGCAATAAGTCTGCGCCTGCTTATGAATAGATTTTCCTGAAAAAAAAAGATATAATAACATTAAATGCAACAGTTAGGGAGTGTCTTTATGTATCAGCAGGTTGAAGAAGTATTGGAAAAACTCCGTCCTTTTCTGCTGCGCGATGGCGGTGATGTTGAGCTGCTCGATGTTGCGGATGGCATTGTTCGCGTCCGTCTGCTCGGTGCATGCGGCAATTGTCCAAGTTCAACGCTCACATTGAAGGCAGGGATTGAACGGGCACTCGTTGAAAATGTACCCGGTATTAAAGAACTGGAACAGGTTTTTTGAAAATAGCCGACGAAATCAAACCACGCCTGATGCATGTGCAGGCGTGGTTGTGTATTTGTGCAGCCTTTTTCACAGAAACTGTTCAATTTACTGTTTACATTTCGGCCTTCAGCCAATCCATGTGCATAACACTCTGATTATTTAACCTGGACTTTCAAAAAATAATCATTTTTTCAGCCATTCTGGTGCATACAAATTCCCTTCATAGCGTTCAGAAAGGAGACGCAACAGCTGTTCATAATCCTCTGCCTTTTCCTCGTTTTTCAGTAAGATCAGATCAAGCCGCTGGGTCTCCATTGATTCCGCCTGATAAAAATAGCGCTCACAGCATTCCATATAAGAGAGAGGAAAAAGCAGCCGTCCATACATTTTGCGCACGACCGATTCAGAAAGCGGAAATCGAGCTTCATAATCATCCAGAAACGCTTCGGCCTGTGCCTGCAGATCGCGTGAAGCATTGCTCCACGCGATGTTACGCAACCATTCTGCCACATCTCTTGACCGATCGTCGACAACCCATAAAGCCGGATTTTCCGGCGTATCGGGCGCATAATCGATAAAGCGATAATGCCCGATGCTAAGCGGATCCGGATCTGGAAAATCAATTGAAGCATCGACCTGCATCTGTATCGCATTTTCAGCGCACCCTAGAAAATAAGGGAAACTGTCGATAAATATTTTTTCAAAACGTGACTGTTCCGATTGTTTCTGACAGGTGTCATAACTTTTTTCCAAGGCTGCCAGCCGTTTTTCAAAATCTTCGATTCGAGAAGCGGCTGGTGTTTCCGGAAAGGCGTGCGGATCTATTCCGGAGGTTTGCAGATGCATTTCTGCCAGCCGGGTGGCTGCAGTTGATGGCGCATCCGTTCGGACTTCATTCGGAATGCGCATCAAAACCCATGACGCACCGTTCAGTTCTGTGTCAAAACGGCCTTCATGATTGCGAATCGGCTGGCAGACCGGCAGATGGCTGCTTTCTGAGAGATAGTCTGCCCATTGTGCCAACCCTTCCAGATTGTGATGATAAAATCCGTTCAGAGGATGAAAAAAGAAACTTGTGCCGAGATCGCGATCTTCTAAATCGTAGTAGTGAGCTGCAACGGATTGCCAGTCTGTACGCACACGTAACCGCCTCTCTCCACCTTATTCTATCCTCTTAGGATCTTACTCCCGCACCCCGCTTTTCATGACTTTTCTTTTCCCGGCCCGGACTTGCTTCGATTCCCGCTGATGCCTTAAACGCCGGACACTTTTGGAGGTCAGAGTACCCATTCACTGAGCGATTCTAAAGCATAGGTTGGTTGAACACGCTTCGTCTTCAAAGCTGCCTGCGAAGTCACGCCAGTGTGCACGAGCAGCGTATCAAGCCCTGCATTTATTCCGGCCATGATATCTGTATCGTAATTGTCACCGATCATTAAAGTGTGTGCCTTCGTTGTACCCAGTTTTTCAAGTGCCATTTCAATGATAATCGGTTCCGGTTTACCGATGAAAATTGGCCGGACACCCGTGGATACGCTGATTACCGAAGTCAGCGCACCGTTTCCGGGGACAAGTCCGCGCTCATTCGGGAGCGCAACGTCAGGGTTGGTGGATACCAGAACTGCTCCGGAGCGTACGGCAAGACAAGCTTTTGCATATTTCTCATAAGTAATTTGGCGATCCATTCCGAAAGCGACAAAATCCGGATGCTCTTCATCATAGGAAAAACCTGCTGTTTCCATTGCCTGCTTCAGTCCCTGTTCGCCTATGTACAGGACATGCGCATCCGGTTTCCGGCTTTTAATATAGCTCGCCGTCGCGATACTTGTGGTCAAAACATCATCCGGAGTGCATGGGATACCGAATCCACTTAACTGATCAGCAACCATTTCTTTTGTCCGTGTAGAATTGTTCGTTACAAACAGATAGCGCAATCCTTTATTTTTTAATTTCTTGATAAAGTCGACGGCTTCGGGTATTTCTTTTTGTCCCCAATAGACTGTGCCGTCCAGATCAAGCAAAAATGCGTCGTAGTTTCGCAACATGTCTTCCTCCGTTTATGAAGTCATCATTAACAGATAAATCACTATAATGAATTGGCTGATTTTGCGCACACTAACTGACAGTACCTGTCAAAACACATGCTGATGAGAAAAACCGGCATATCCAGCCCGTTTCACGTTCTCTAGCATGATTTAATGGTCTATGTTTGCATCGGCACTGTGGCTGCTTGCCTGCCGCGGGCATGAGCTCCCTTGTGTTTTCCTTATGCAGGCAATGACAGGACTGCTTCTTCATTTAATGATTTTCGATTTTTTTCAAAACAAAATAAGCACAGCCAAAGCTGCAATATTCAATAATATAGTCAACAAGTGTGCCTATTTTTGTATCAAACGTTGACTTGGGGTTTTGATTTTCATAAAATCCGCGAAGCCTTAACTGCTCATAGCCCCAATCGCCAACGATGTAATCAAATTTGTTCAGAATATCGCTGTAACGCTTTAAAAAAGCTTCTTCATTCCAGCCATTCCGGACATTCTCGACAACTTCATATTTATGGTGGTCAACTGTTACAATCGGACTGGTCAATCAAACTTCCTCCTTCTTTGTTACAGGCGACAGAGCTTGCGGGTTCCTCGCTGGCCGACAGAATGGCGCGTGGCAGAATATCACCGTCCGCATACCCTCCATTATAGCAGATCATATAAATTTCGTGAAAAGAGGTTGGAAAAACCAGTCCATCCAGACTACCGAGTTAGATTGTCTCTGCTTCTTTTTACAAGCATGGACCTTCTCAAAAATACGTGACTGGTTTATTCAGCGAACCGAAAAATGAACGATAAAGTTTAAATGGCACCACAAATAAAAAAATCAAAAGTGAAAGGATCGTTATTCCGTCATGGAAGCAAAGTTACATAATCGGGTCATTCTGATCATTATCCTGCTTATCTCAACATCATTGTTCAGTAAGCATGCTGAAGCTTCCCTGCTTGATCAGGAGCGTAAAGCATTGTTTATGAAAACTGCCGCGCTGACAGGCGTACGCTGGAGCATTATGGCTGGATGTGATCAATACGCACGCAATATTGATATGCTGGAACCTGATAAAAAAACTGCCGACGACCTGATTCACCTCTCATTCAGTAAAACAGAATGGGCAGGGCCGCTGAATCCCGATACAGATGATCAGAACCCGCGGACCATTGCTCTATTCGGAGGCATCGGGAAAGACGGCAACGGTGACGGACGCGCAAAGCCAGACGACGCGGAAGATCGTCTGTACACGTTCGCTGATCAGATTGCTCAAGCAGGTCCGGGAACGGAAAATACACGGATCGGTTTATGGATGATTTATCAAAGAGGCAAGGCAGTCGATTTAATCGAAGACTTCGCCCGACTTTTTGAGCGCGCTGATCCTGATGAATTAATGAAACATGCCTTCCCGATACCGAAAATGTATAATTATGATTATGCATCGACATGGGGAGCAAAGCGTGGCTGGGGCGGCAACAGAATCCATGAAGGGACGGATATTTTTGCCGATTACGGAACACCGGTTCGCGCAACCGCTTATGGTATCGTCGAACTGATCGGATGGAACAAATATGGCGGATGGAGAATCGGCGTTCGCGACCTGCACGGCAATTATCATTATTATGCGCATTTAAATGGTTATGCACCCGGCCTGTATCATGGCGCAATCACCAAGGCAGGTCAGGTGATCGGATATGTCGGCAGTTCGGGGTACGGTCCGAAAGGAACCATGGGCAAATTTCCGCCGCATCTGCACTATGGTCTGTATCGTGATAACGGGAGGAAAGAGTATTCAGTCGATCCGTACCCGGCGCTGCGCAGCTGGGAACGTCAGTCAACCAGATAATCGGTTACTTACTGTCTTCTTTTTTCTTATCACTTGGTTCTTCGATCGGGACAGATGTAGAAATACCGGAACCGTTCGAACTGTAGAAATGAGGCACATCCAGATTCTGTTGCTGAAACCCGATTGGAATATGCTGGGCAATCGTTTTCGTTTTCATTTCAAACGGGACAATCACATCGACCTTTACTTTGACATCGACATACATGAATAAAACCGTATTGTTAATACCGATATTTTTATATTCCCATTTAATATCACTTTCAACATTGCTGACTACATCCATTTCAACTGGGACTCTCGGGCCGTAATTGCTAAGAAGGGCATTATTCAATATCTGCCCCAGTGGAATATCGGCTACCAGTGCTTCTCCGTGATGATTTTTACTGTAAACAAGATCATCGGCATGGCCGTTTGTCAGTGAAATTCGTCCTTTTTCCGCTGCACGCAGAAACCAGAGAATTCGATTTGATATCAATCCCTTGAGCCGATTAGCCTCCTGCGTGTTCAAATCAAAGTTACTCACCCGTTTTTCATTCGTGTAATGAACATGAAACAGTTTATTTGCATTGAAATCCGGCACTTCATTCGGATCATTTTTTCCTTGCAGATTGGTCAGCACATTCTCGCCAATTCCATAATTGATCGCATAATTTGCAACCTGTTCCGTTTGCGTCAGCGCAATACTCATGACTGCAGGCTTCATTTTTTCATTCACAAGCCACAGTGCGATTGCCGTACAGAGAGAGAAAATAATGAGGGACAGAAGCAAAGTGCGCTTGATCGACATCGTTTTGCGTCTGTAACGTCGGTTCGGCTTAAACATGACAACCCTCCTCCACATCATTTATATGACTGTGAAGAAGCATTCAGTCTTTTTTCTGCAAACAAACAGGCCCTTTGCTGAAAAAGGCCATAGATCCATATATTCAGTTCAGCTTCTTTAGCGCATCGATACCAGACATCCCCACATGAACGCCTGCCTTCTCCGCACCAATCGTTACTTCAGCAAGTGGCGCATGAAGCAAATCATCTAATGTACGCACACCAACCGCTTTTCCTGCAAGCACATTTCGATCTGCCAGCTTATCGTTCAGCAGCCGCACATCCAGCGCGCCGCACATAATATATCCTTTCTTCCCGGTGATCATCAGCAATGTCGTTTTCGGCAGTGAGACACTGACGCCCTGATAAAGTTCGCCTTCAATTGTAAAAGGCTGCACATCAATCATGATTCATCCTCCTCTCATCGTCTATCCTATGGAAAAGAGAGGAATGGGGTGACTGCCTTTTTATTTTGTCATTTTAAAAACCAGGCAAAAAACACCTGGTTCATAATCTCCGGCCACGATTTATTTTATGCTTTTGCCTCGGCGCCGCGGGCAGCTGGAATGTCCGTCAGGTACAAGGTCGATAAAAAGGAACCAGACTATGTCCGGTTTTTAATATTTTTCACCTAATTGCCATGCAAGTAAATCACGCAACGTTTCAGGTAAGTAGAACTGCTGCTTCGCCGTAACTATCGGCGGCAGAAATGAGCCAAGGGTAAACATGTCGATGGTCCCAATGCTGTATCGTTTTTTGGTTACAATCTTTTCGCTCCCAATATGGATATTCACCGGATGATCTTCTTCCAGATCATATGTGAGATTGCTGAATACGAGGCGTCCAAGCATTTTTCCGCGAAAGCCGAATCCTTTCAATTCAAAAGTCTGAAAGTCCTTCCTCAAGCCGATACGGATCATATCAATGATTTCGCTGCCGGTCACTTTTACCCGGCATGGATTGATCGGATGCGGACAAATTCTGTGGATCGTGTACCGCGTCACCGGTCCTTTGGGAATGCGGTCCAAAATAACTCCGGCGTTCACCATACCGATGTCGGCATGACACCACAGCCGCAGTGCGTCAGCCATGATGTCAGTTAACTCAGATGGATGAAACCAGTCGGCCTGCAGATCATGATCAGGGATAGCAACGACCTCCTGCATATTGGCAATGCCGCGCTCAGTCAGCGCCGCCACTTCAGTCGCCGCTCCATGATCAGACGGCGCGCGAAGGGTGATGAGCGTCGCGCCTTTATAGGCAATCCGCCTGTTTTGCTCATCATAATCAACGACAATATGCCCGGCATAACGAAGATATTTTCCTGCCTGCGCAATCAACGTGCTGCCGACCCACTTGCCTTCCTCAAGAACATGATGCGTATGCGCACCGATGATCACGTCAATGCCAGTCATTTCTTCAGCAACTTTTTCATCAAAAGGCAGACCGACATGGGACATGAGCACAAGGACATCCACCTGTTCCCGCAGTCGTGGGACTAAACACGACAATTCTGCGTACGGATCACGAATCGTCCAACCGAGTTGATTATAAAAATGTGGAAATGCCGCCGTCAATCCGATCAGTCCGACTTTTACACCGTTCATGTCTTCAACGGTGTAAGGCAGGCACCATTCCGGACGGCATCCAGATTCCTGATCATACAGATTTGCAAGAATGACTTTGAAATGCCGCATTAAATAGGTGTTTCCCAGTTGTTCCTTAGTAAAAGTGATTCCTTCATTGTTACCAACAGTCACATAATCGTAACCGGCATCGTTGAGTAACTGTACATTTCCCACGCCAAGCAGGCCTTCTGTCATTGGATTTACACGATCCATATGATCGCCGAGATCCAATGTAAGACATGGTTCTCCCGCCTCTGCGATTCTGCTTCGCTCCTGCTTCAGATAGCGTACGAGGCTGCCCCAGTGATCCAGGTGACTGTGAATATCGTTTGTATGTAAAAAATGGAGTGTGATCAAGTACAAGCCTCCCAATAAAAGACACCCTATTCAGAACAGACGTATTTATTTTAGCGTCAGAGCTCCTGTTACTGTCAAGGAGGATTCTGGTTTTTAACGCAAAAAATACAAAACCTTTCAATACGCACAAACGGCATATTGAAAGGTATGCAAGGCTTATTTTTGTTCTGACATCCCGCCGGTCAGCCAATCGAGCCTTCCATGTTATATTTGATCAGCCGATTCATTTCGACCGCATATTCCATTGGCAGTTCTTTTGTGAACGGTTCAATGAAGCCCATGACAATCATTTCGGTTGCTTCCTGCTCGGTCAATCCGCGACTCATTAAGTAGAAAAGCTGTTCTTCAGATACTTTGGACACCTTCGCTTCATGTTCCATTGAGATATCTTTATTTAAGACTTCATTATAAGGAATCGTATCCGAAGTGGACTGAGCATCCATGATCAGCGTATCACACTCAATGTGTGAGCGTGAATTTTTCGCGTTTGGAGCAAAATGCACTTTCCCGCGATAAGTCACATTCCCGCCATTCTTGGCAATGGATTTTGAAATGATGGTTGACGATGTATTCGGTGCCATATGGATCATTTTCGAACCTGAATCCTGATTCTGTCCTCTCCCGCCGATCGCTATCGTCAATGTACTTCCGCGAGATCCTTCACCCTTAAGCACAACAGAAGGGTATTTCATCGTCACGGCAGACCCGATATTGCCGTCTACCCACTCCATGGTCGCGCGCGCTTCACAAATGGCACGCTGCGTCACCAGATTATACACATTATTGGCCCAGTTCTGAATCGTTGTGTAGCGGCAATAGGCGTCCTTGCACACATATATTTCAACAATCCCGCTGTGAAGTGAACTTGTTGAATAAACGGGCGCCGTACAGCCTTCGACATAATGAACCGAGGCTCCTTCGTCTACGATAATCAACGTCCTCTCAAATTGCCCCATACTCTCAGAATTGATGCGGAAATAGGCCTGAAGCGGCGTCTTGCAGACAACGCCCTTTGGAATATAAACGAATGAGCCCCCAGACCAGCATGCGGCATTCAATGCAGAAAACTTGTTGTCCGCGTAGGAAATGACCCTTCCAAAATACTTTTTAAAAAGTGCCTCATGCTTTTGCAGAGCCGTGTCGGTATCCAGAAAAATGACCCCGTCCTTCTCCAGATCTTCTTTCATGCTGTGATAAACCACTTCGGACTCATATTGCGCAGACACGCCCGCTAAATATTTGCGCTCCGCTTCAGGAATGCCCAGTTTATCAAACGTATCCTTAATTTCATTCGGTACTTCGTCCCAGCTGCGTCCCTGATTTTCAACTGGCTTAACATAATAAGTCAGATCGTCAAAGTTCAGACCGCTCAGATCCGCACCCCATTGCGGCATCGGTCGTTTATAAAAATGCCGCAGCCCCTTCAGGCGGTAATTGAGCATCCATTCCGGTTCATTCTTCTTTTTTGAAATCTCACGGACAATATCCTCGGTCAATCCACGTTTTGTGCGGAATACAGAGACATCTTTTTCACGGAATCCATATTTATATTCCTCAATCTCGGGCAGTTGCTGTTCTGTGGCCATTGCGGTTCCTCCTTTTGATTTGCTTATCCTGTCAGGCGACATTTGCCGGCATCAGGAAAAAATGCCGCCTATTTTTTCTGTTTCACTTTACCAAAATCTCCATGCTTCCTTGATCTGAAAAAATATATTTGAATGGATATTCTTAAGTTTACCATGATTCGCAAAATAATTACTTATTCTGGGCTTCGTTCACTTCACGCAATGCCTTTTCAACAGCCTTCCATGGAAGTGTAGCACATTTAATTCTAGCCGGATATTGCGACACACCATGCAGCGCTTCTGCATCACCCAAGTCAAGGTCATCCTGATGATCCCGGCCTTGAACCATTTCAGAGAAATCAAAAGTGAGCTGATGTACTTTGTCTATTTCCAATCCCTTGATTGCCTCAGTCATCATTGAAGCGGATGATTGGCTGATGGCACATCCGGAACCCAGGTATTTAACATTAACTACTTTATTGTCTTTGATCTCAAGCGATACCTGAATTTTATCACCGCACGACGGATTGTTCATACTGACCGTAATGCAGTGATCCCCATCAAGCGTACCGCGATTTCTTGGCTTCTTGTAGTGATCCATAATCACTGATCGGTACAGCTGGTCAAGATTATTAAACAACATGTCCAAAGAACTCCTTCGTCTCTTGAATAGCCCTGGCCAAATAGTCGATCTCATCTTCAGAGTTATAAAAGTAGAAGCTCGCGCGAACCGTTGACTCACATTTCAAACAGCTCATCAGCGGTTGGGCACAGTGATGACCGGCACGGACAGCAATTCCTTCCGAATCGAGCGCGGTCGAAACGTCATGTGGATGCACGCCGTCGATATTAAAAGAGACCAGACCCGAACGCTTTACCGGTCCATACAGTGTGACTCCGTCAATCGAAGAAAGCCGATCATATGTCTTTGCGGTTAGCTGTTCCTCATAACGCTGAATGGTACCCATACCAATTTGCTGTAAATAATCAATCGCGGCACCAAGTCCGATTGCGCCGGCAATATGTGGTGTACCAGCTTCCAGTTTCCAGGGAAGATCCGCCCATGTCGCGCTCTGAAAGCCAACTTCATCGATCATCTCACCGCCGGTCTCCACCGGTTCCATTGCTTCAAGCAAAGCCTGCTTTCCGTAGAGAACACCGATTCCTGTCGGTCCGAGCATTTTGTGACCGGAAAAAGCGAAGAAATCCGCATCCATATCCTGAACGTCAATAGCCATATGTGGTGTGCTTTGCGCGCCGTCAACGATCATAATGGCACCCTGTTCATGAGCGATTCTGGCAATTTCTTTAACAGGATTAATGGTGCCGAGCACGTTGGATACTTCCGTGACAGAAACAATCTTCGTTCGGCTGTTCACCGATTGTCTGACCTTTTCAAGATCCAGTGTCCCGTCATCCTCCATTGGAAAATAACGCAGTACCGCGCCCGTCTTCTTCGCCACCTGCTGCCATGGGATCAGGTTGGCATGATGCTCCATCGGCGTAATAATGATCTCATCACCCGCACCAAGCCGCGCCAGACCATAACCGTAAGCCACCAGATTGAGACTCTGAGTCGTACCCGTTGTGTAAATAATTTCCTTTTCGCTTTTGGCATGGATAAAGTTGCGGATTTTCTCACGGGCTTCTTCATAGCGATCTGTCGCCCGAGTCCCCAGCGTGTGCACGCCGCGGTGGACATTGGAATTGTAATGTTCATAGTAGTCAACCATTGTCTGAATGACTGATCTTGGTTTTTGAGATGTAGCCGAATTATCAAGGTAAACTAATTGATGCCCGTTCACCTGCTGCGTCAAAATCGGAAAATCTTCTCGAATTGATTGAATGTCCATCAGCCAACTTTCCTTTCTATTAAAGTAGTCAGCTGATCACGTACTGTATCAATAGGCAGTAAATCGACAATTGGGGCCAGGAAGCCCTCGACGATCAACTTTTCCGCGACCGCCTGCTTAATTCCGCGGCTCATGAGATAGTAGAGCTGATCAGGATCAACGCGGCCAACCGAAGCTGCATGTCCTGCAATAACATCATATTCGTCAATGAGCAGAATCGGATTCGCATCACCGCGTGCCTGATCACTGAGCATCAGAACGCGCTGAGTCTGTTCACCGTCAGCACCTGAAGCCCCGCGCTCAATTTTCGTTCTTGCATTGAAAATTGAATTGGATGCGTCCATTTGTGCTGCACGAACAAGCAGCTGACTCTGCGTCGCCTTGCCGACATGTCGGACATAATTATCAAAATTCTGCTTCTGACTGCCGCTTCCAACGCTGACCGCTTTGATATCCGCCGCCGCACCGTCCCCTTCCAGGTTGGTTGCATTTTCGGAAAGTGTATTACCGTCATTCATCTGTCCGAGCGCCCATTGGATCCGCCCGTCTCTGGCGATTTCCGCCTGACGGCTGACATAGGTCACCATTTGCTCCGTGAATTCATCGACTGCGCCGAAGCGAACCTGAGCATTGGCCTTGGCAACGACTTCATCGACAATATTGGCCGCCCCTTCACCGACCGCCTGATCTGACAGGTAACTTTCCACAAAAGTAACAGAACTGTTTTCTTCCGCCACCACAAGTGTATGCGCGACAAGTCCGGAAGAAGGCGCGTCCTGATAATAAACCGTCTGAAAGGGTTCAGAAATGGTCACATTTTTAGGTACGTAAAGAAAGGTTCCACCGTTGACAACTGCTGCGTTCAGAGCAGTCAGCCGATGCCTGTCAATCGGTGTCGTCTTAAAATAATAATTGGCAACGAGCTCGCCATACTCACGAATCGCTGTTGCTAAATCGGTATAGATAACGCCTTGTTCTTTTAAATGCTCAGCTACGTGGCTGTATACCGGCACACCGTTGACATGAATCAGGACGTTGCCTGCGTCACGGGGCATCACCTTCTGAACAGGTTGCGGCAGCTCACTCAACTGACTGCCTGCACTGCTCCGGATCTGATAATTAAAATGAGTAAAATTCCAATCAGCAATCCGGGTTTTTTCCGGGGCTGGCAGCGGAAGTTCTTCAGCATGCGCCAGCCCTTTTAATCGTATATCTGAAAACCATTTAGGTTCATTTCGTTTCTCAGCAAATTTTGATATTTCTTCCGCATCGAATGGAAGATCTTTCACTTGTATCGACATGTACACCCCTCCTTACAGGATCAATGATCAGGCTTCAACGGTTTCATCATCTTTAATGCCAAGTTCAGCCTTCATGCCGTCATAGCCTTCTTTTTCAAGTTGAAGCGCAAGTTCAGGACCGCCGGTTTTCACAATACGGCCATTCATCATAATGTGCACCTTATCTGGCCTGATATAATTCAACAGGCGCTGATAGTGAGTAATAATCAGGCAGCCGAAGGTTTCAGAGCGCATCGCATTAACACCTTTGGCGACCCACTTCAATGCGTCAATATCCAGACCGGAGTCGATCTCATCAAGAATCGCAAATTTGGGTTCAAGCATCATGAGCTGCAAAATTTCATTACGCTTTTTTTCGCCGCCGGAAAAACCTTCGTTCACATAACGCTCAGCAAATGACTGATCCATATCGAGCATCTGCATTTTTTTATCCAATGTCTTGATGAACTTCATCAGCGGAATTTCATTGCCCTCTCCGCGTCTGCCATTGATAGCAGTTCTCAGGAAATCGGCATTAGTCACGCCGCTCACTTCGCTCGGATACTGCATAGCGAGAAACATGCCAGCGCGTGCCCGTTCATCAACTGCCATATCCAGTAAATTCTCACCGTCAAGCAGTGCCTCGCCGGAGGTAACTTCATATTTCGGATGCCCCATCAGCGCTGAAGCAACGGTTGACTTCCCAGTCCCGTTCGGCCCCATCAAGGCATGAATCTCTCCGCCTTTCATATCTAAATCAAAACCCTTGACAATGGATTTCCCCTCAACAGAAACATGAAGGTCGTTTATCTTCAATTCCGGAATGGTCATTTCATCAGAACCTCCAATATAAATAGTCAAATTACGGAATGAAATCCGTTCTCAATCTATTCTCATTATCATATTATATCAGATGTAAATAGATAGCAACCCAAACGAAGGTGATTGCCGTACCCGTATTATACCGCTATTTGCGATAATCATAATAGAAAAAAGTATCAAAAACACAAAAAGGAATGATTTTTCTGCGCATACACTTTCTGGCCCCATTTTCAACGCTTCACCCTATCCCGCAAAAAGTACGGCTTACTGAGAAAATGAAACAGAAATCTTCCTCTGTGTGCCCAGTATTCACGTTATTAGAAAAACCGGGCAAAAAGCGCCCGGTCCTTACTTCCGCACAATGCGGTGGCTTTCGCGTTGCATACAGGACGTACTTTCACAGGATGCCGTTTGACTGCGATTTACTGACCATTCAGCACGATTTACCGGTCAGCGCGCGCTTTCACAGTTTTCGACCAGAGTCGTTGATTTATTTATTTTGTTGGCATCGGCGCTTCAGTTGCCCGCTTGCCGGGGCGATCCGGAAGCCTCCACGGGGCAGACAAATTCCTGCGGGGTCTTCCAAGGCTCGCTGATCAGCGGGGAACGCTCCGCAGGCGCCAGCGCACTTTCGTATCTGGCTTACACTTTTATGCTTAGCTAAAATCTTATAATTTTTTACCTGCAGAAAAGCCGCTCAGTTTGTTCACTGAGCGGCTTTTCTAAATCAGAGGCGAGTCATTCGGAAACCGGCAGAACCGCACCCTTATATTTCGTATTAATGTAATTCTGAATGGTTTTTGAATGAAGCACTTTAACTAATTCTTTTATCGCCTTTTTATTTTGATCGCCTTTTCGCACAGCGATGATATTCGCATACGGTGACGAAGCACCTTCAAGAATCAGCGCATCCTTTTTCGGCTGCAGTTTCGCCTGAAGCGCAAAGTTAGTATTAATGGCATACAAGTCTGCCGCACCATTTCCATACGCTTTCGGAAGAATCGCCGGATCAATCGGCTGCAGGAACTTCAAGTGTTTGATATTATCAATATCTTTCAGAGTCGCAGCCACTGGATCGATACCTGACTTGATTTTCACCAGGCCCTTGGATTGAAGCAGAAGAAGAATACGTCCCTGTTCCGCTTTATTATTGCTGATCTGTACGGTTGCCCCATCTTTTATTTCGCTGACATCTTTATATTTTTTGGAATAAATGCCGAACGGTTCAATGTGAATTTTGCCGGCATTGACTAAATCAGTATGATGCTGTTTGTTGTAGAGATCAAGATATGGAATGTGCTGAAAATAGTTGGCATCCAATTGTTTTGAGGCCAGCGCCTTATTCGGAAGAACATAATCCTGAAATACTTTTACTTTCAGATCAATTCCTTTTTTCTTAAGCAGCGGTACTGCTTTTTTTAAAATTTCGGCATGGGGAACGGCGGAAGCGCCGACCGTCAGTGTCTGATTTTTTTCTTTGCTTCCTGCGGATTGCCCGCATGCGGATAAAATGAGTGCAAGTGTCAGAAGAACAGATAATACAATTCCTTTTTTCATTATTAACTCCCCCGGTTGCATTTAATTTTTTTTTACCATCATCAGCTCTTAACTTATAGCCGTCTATCTCTTGTCTACACGTCGCGTCATTCGATCACCGATATATTGGATCAGAAAAACAATCAGCAAAATAATAATTGTGGCTACAAAAGTAACAACATTATTGCCCGCTTCAAACCCTTCATTGTACGCGATCGTGCCAAGTCCCCCGGCACCGATAACCCCGGCCATCGCTGTATTTCCGATCAAGGCAATGAGCGTCACCGTCATTCCTGAGCTGATCGACGGAAGTGATTCTGGAAGAAGAACCTTCCAGACAATCTGCCAGCGTGAGGCGCCCATGGCCTGTGCCGCTTCGATCACGCCTTTATCTACTTCGCGTAATCCAATTTCAACGAGCCGCCCGTAAAAAGGAGCCGCGCCAATAATAATTGACGGCAATGCCGCAGTCGATCCAATCATCGTCCCGAGAATGAGCTCCGTAAGCGGGATCAAAAGAATGATCAGAATAATAAACGGAATCGAACGGAATACATTGACAAAGGACGCAACAACTTTATAAATCATTGGCTGCTCATAAAGGCCGTCCTTAGCTGTCAGATAAAGCAGAAGACCTAAAATAATGCCGAGCAAAAAGGTAAAAACGCCCGAAATCACAGTCATATAAATCGTCTGTCCTGTTGAAAGCCACATGCTTGCCCAATCAACACTTTGTATCCAATCACTCATGATGCCGAATCACCTCAACCGTTGTACCGCTCAAGCGAAGCCGATCAAGAGCAGCGCTGATATCGGAAGCGGTTCCCTTAAGCGCGAGTGTCACCCCTGTCTCTGCTCCCTGAACGCACGCAGATCCGAGTACTTTTACAGATAAAACGTCACTGCCAAAAAGCACGGACAGATTTTCCTGAAGTTTGCTTTCATTGGAATGAGCTAAGAAAACAATCGTGCCCTCGTCGCGAAAACGCAGTGTCTGCTGCCCATTCAGGCTTCCAGCAAACTCCTTGGTAATTTTCTGAACGGGATGCGAGAAGACTTCGGAAACGGAACCTTCTTCAACAATTCTTCCTTTGTCCAGAACGGCAACTCGATCGCATATTTTTCGGATGACATTCATTTCATGGGTGATCAGGACAATGGTCAGCCCAAGTTTCCTGTTAATATCCGAAAGAAGCGACAAGATGGAGTCCGTTGTTTTCGGATCAAGTGCCGAAGTTGCTTCATCGCACAGTAACACCTTTGGATTATTGGCCAGCGCTCGGGCAATGCCGACCCGTTGCTTCTGGCCGCCGCTTAATTGCGAGGGGTAGGCTGACGCTCTGCCCTCAAGACCGACTAAACGGATGAGTTCCGAAACACGTGCCTCTCTCTGTTTCTTCTTAAGGTTTGTGAGTTCAAGCGGAAAAGCAATATTACCGGCAACTGTACGCGACCAGAGCAAATTAAAATGCTGAAAAATCATACCGATCGATCGGCGCTGTTCACGCAATTCTCGTTCGTCAAGCTTAGTAAGCATCCTGTCCTGAATGATGATTGTTCCTGAAGTCGGCTTCTCCAGCAGATTAATTAAACGAATCAATGTGCTTTTTCCGGCACCGCTGTACCCGATGATACCGAATATTTCACCTTCACGGATAGTCAGGCTGACATCCGACAGTGCACGCACCGGACCGTCCTCTGTCTGATAAATTTTTTCGATGTTGCGTAATTGAATCAAGAAATGTTCACCACTTTTAAAAATAAAATAACTTATCCAATCATTTTAGTGGGGTTATAAACCTGCCACATCATCCTCCTTCCTCAAAGGATCGCAGAAACAGGCACCTGAGAAAGCAGCTTCGCAATCCTTGCTTATTTTTATTAAAACAAAAAAGCCCGTCATGAGAGGACGGGGCTGCCTCTCTCATCTCCCAGAAGATTACCTTCTGCAGGAATTAGCACCTTGACTGCATCGCCTGCAGTCAGGTTGCCGGGCATCATCGGGCCAGTCCCTCCGCCGCTCTGGATAAGAGCATTACTATTTAGTTAAGTGTTAATAATTTAACATGACAAATTAAAACTGTCAAATGAAATCTTCCGTAATCGCTTTGCTCCAATGTCTGCAGGAAAAACTGTTCACGCACGCACTTTGACAAGTCGTGATTCAGAAAACAGGCCGTCCAACCCGTGGTATATTTTTTAATAGCTAAGTTATCCTGTTGTTACGCGCACGAATCAGCCCATTGGTGAAAAGTGCGGACACGTCACATCTCTCATTTTGCCGAAAGGCACAGCGTTTTTGACATGCAAATTAAAGATGTGTTTCACACCTTTGAAAGTAAGCCAATAATCAGCAATAATGTTCAACCACGCCCCCTAAATAATTGTAACTGCTGGTTTCCTGATCTCGAAGCGGACGCTCAGCTCGAAACGGATTTTTAAACAGCGTATCTTCTGCATTGCTATTCGGCATCACCCGTTCAGAACCGCGGCGATTCGAGCCGCCATTTCCGTCAAAATTGGTCAGAGAACGCCATGGCAGCGAAAGGGTGTGTGACACATTTATCAGTTTCTCTGCCGGCAATGTTCTCGCCTCTTCCAATGAAAGTGTCTTTCCGTATGCGTTGGCACGCAAATAGAGCAGATATTTTCCTACGGAAAGTCCGCGTGCTTCCGCAGCCTTCTTGCGTTCAAGCGATGCGTTCAGCCATTCTGTCCCTGCCGCCTTCCAGTACGACAACCGGCTCGCGCCTGTGTTAAATGCATTCACCAGATTCTGTGCAAACATGGATTGCCGTGGCCGGCTGATTTGATCGGTCAAAATCGTCGTAATCAGGCAGTACGGACGCTTATTTGACATCTGTTGCTTATTCACGTTTGCAAACAGCGCAGAACTCAGCTCCTGAAAGCTCATTCCGGGTGCAAGCGGCGTTTCTTTCAGCCACTGTTTTGCTTCGGCATTTAAAGGCTGAACAGAAATCACGCGGAGATTCCGGTCAACGCTTGCTTCAATACTTGCTTTCAAATCAAAATATACATAGGCAGCCACCGGTCCCGAGGGCGCATCCGTACTGTGCGACAGCGGCACAAAACAGAGCAGCGAAAAACCAAGCGCAATAACCGGTGTCAGAATCCTCTTGGGAAGAAAGTGAAAGTGGGCAAGGTGTTTTGCGCGCACCGTTTGTCCAATGGAAAGGTTTGCCGCACGTTTGAGTCTGACTGATCTGAAGTCCCCTTCATTAGTCAGAATGACTGCCCGCCGACCTTTTTTAGACACGAGCACACCCTGATTTATCAGTTTTCTCCCCACCTTTCTCGGTCACTGAACCGCTTCAAGCTCTGGTTCAATATACGACTTTAATGCACTAAACCCGCCAATATAAATCAGCGCCAGTGCTATTATATATTTTCGATTCCTTTCTATCGTTTTCCGACTGCACGATACGAATTGTAACAAATCTTTTATGGGCAGCTGTTTCTTTTTCTTTAGATAGTTCACCAATTCTTTGTGCTCAACCAATCGCTTTGCAGAAACCTTGGCATTTTCGCGTGCATCCGCATGCTTTGGGCAGTGCTTGCTCAGTACATCAAACGTGATTCCGTATTCGAGCAGCAGCAGCTCGTAACTTTCAATCTGTTCCATCCGCTCATTAATTCTGCGCTGCTCCTCATAATGATCAATTGCCGCCTGCTGTTCAATGAAGCTTTCCTCCATCGTATTCTCATCTGCCGGCTTAGCCTGCTCCAAATAAATATGACGCATCTGGCGCGATTCCTTGCGGATAAAATCAATAATTCTCCGACGGATTACCATATCCGCAAAAGTCAGAAATTTGCTTCCCTGCCCTTTCTGATACTGATTAATTGCTTCATTAAAGGCAACCAGCCCGATGCTGAATTCATCCATAGTCTGATCGATAAAACGATTGCATACTTTAGAAACAACCTTTTTAATAAAAGGCTGGTACGATTCGATAATTGAATTACGCAAGGATTCATTGCCCTGCTGCACTTGATATATAGTCGATTCAAGCGAAATATTAAACGCTCCGTCCAGTGACAGTTGGTTCACGCTCATCAAAAACCCACCTCTCGCTTTGGTCACTAACGTTCTGATTATGTTTTAAAAGTTGTACAAACATCCATCTTTTCCCTACCATAACATGTCCTGGCGAAAGGAATGATTATTGTCAAAAACTTTTGTTATACAGTCTGAAAGGTCAGATTAAAGAAAAAATGATTATGGCCTGCAACGGCTGTGCGCCTTTTTCTGTACTGAGATTATTGTATAAGTGCAGCAACAGCACCTTCGCAACATGTGGAACGATGCTAGAAAACTTGGCTTCGCCAAGCCTTTGGCAGGGGCGAAGTCGCCGTCGCGACGGCCATGGACGGCCTAGTGTCCGATAAGCCGCAGGACGCGGCGTTTTTTCGGACCACTTATCCTGTTTTCCTTAAAATGTCTATACTTTCTTATAAAAAAAACAGTATGTTTCTTTAACGGGGGCCAAAATAAAAAACCCTTGTCTCTTTTATACCATGCCGCATCAGGGAAAGGAAAGCGACAATATGGTAACAAAAAGATGACAAAGGCTGTTATTTTTCATGCAGGCATTCAAAAATTCTCTCTTGCTCGATGGAATCAGCCGATCAGTTTTTCGTAAGCTGCCGCATCAAGCAGATTGCCAAATACGGATTCGTCTACAGATTCAAGTTCGATCATCCACGCTTTTTCATAAGGGGACTCATTAACAAATTCCGGTGAATCTTCCAGTTCCTCATTTATTTCTGTCACTACACCACTGACCGGTGCATAAAGCTCGGAAACGGTTTTTACCGATTCAACACTGCCGAATGAATCACCTGCATTGAGTTCGGCACCAACCTCAGGGAGTTCGACGAAAACAATGTCGCCAAGTTCTTTCTGGGCATACTCCGTGATGCCAATTTTAACCTTGCCATCAGCTTCTTTTTTTACCCATTCGTGATCCTTCGAGTACAGTAAATCTGTAGGTACGCTCATTCCTCTGCCTCCGTTTTCAGCTGCTTAATCATTACTTTGTTTCATCAATACCTTTATTATAGCGTAAAAAATGGAAGAAAAAACAGCAGAAATTTTACTGAATGACCATTATACTTTGCCCCACTCATTTTCAAACAATTGTTCATTAAACCCAACGGTTGCTTTATTTTTATCAAAAACAAGCGGACGCTTGATCAGCATCCCATCTTCAGCCAGCCAGTCCAGCCATTTATCCTCGGGCTCGGCTTTTTTTCTCTGGCTGAATCCGCCCGCCCGATAACTTTTTCCGCTTGTATTGAAAAATTTTCCGACAGGAAGTCCGCTTTTTTCGATAATCGCTTTCAGTTGCTCACGATCCGGAGGTTTTTTTGCAATATTGATCTCTTGATACGAAACCGCGTGTTCGTCCAGCCATTTTTTCGCTTTGCGACATGTGCCACAAAGCGGATAACTATACATCGTCAGCATACTTTCCGCCTCCTGACCAGAAAAAACCATTTTCATTTATTATACCCTGGATTCTGTCTGGCACAAAAAAACGGCATCGTTCTGTCAAAATGATTTCAAGATGAGCGGACATAATAAAAAGGAGCACCGCCACCACAAATTTATAGGAGTGTGACTATCACATGAACATGCAGCAACAAAACGGGCAGGCGCCAATGAATTTCGCTCAGCCACCAGCGATACTTTCCACAAAAGATTTACTCTACATTGAAGATATGCTGTCCTGGAACCTGGAGATCATTAAAAAAGCGCATGCCTATGCGTCAATGTGTCAGGATCAGGATGTCATGCAAGCGATGAACCGGACGTGTCAGCTCCATATTCGCCATTATCAAAGCATCCTGAACCATCTTGGCAAGCATGTCCAGACAACTGCTATGGCAGGGGGAATGGCAAAATGATGGAGAAACAGCCAGCACAATCAACGCCCATTCAAAACACCGAAACGCAAGTGCCGAAGAATCAGCAGATGAATGATCGGGATTATTTGAATGATGTGCTTTTGACTGAGAAATATTTAGGCACTTCTTATGTGCACGCCATGCAAGAAGCAAGCCACCAGGCATTGTATCAGGATATTAAAACGGTTTTTGATCAAACCAGCGATCATCAGCGCGATCTTTTTAACCTGATGTTCAATAAAGGCTGGTACAAAATGGAATCACAGGAACCGCAGAAAATCCAGCAGACTCAGCAGCAGTTCACACAATATGCCCAGCAGCAGTTTTCCAAATAATTTATTTCACTTGTTTTAAGTTACCCGCCATCCTGAAAAAATCAGGATGGCTTTTTTCACAAGATAAAGAACTATAACCAGGTCACAACTGGACAGTAAAGCAGAGGATGCGAGACACCTGTGAAACCCGGCAGGAACCTGCAGATTTCTGTCTGTTCGAGGAGGCTTGCAGGGCAATCAACAGCGACAATGCATCCTAAAAGGCATAAAGCAACGGCTCATGCTCACCAAACCATTAAAAGATGCTGTATCTTCAGAAATCACCTATAATTGGGACAAAGGAGGAAATACATATGGAGAAAAAACGACTGATTACAGTTGAGGATTTAACGGCATTCACGTTCGCCGGTGAACCGGCACTTTCACCTGACGGGAAACAAGCCGTGTATGTTGTCACGCAAACCGACTTACAGCAGAACGGTTACACGTCCACTTTATATTACGCAGATGAGAAAACCATTCCCGGTCCGCTCACCTATGCTTACAGCAAAGGACGGTGTGAAAAACACCACAGCCCTGTTTTTTCACATGATGGAAAAACCGTCTACTTCCTCTCCAACCGAAACGGCAGCGACCAAGTATGGCGTATTCGCCTGAATGGAGGCGAGGCAGAATCTGTTACTGACTTTGGCAGCGACGTCATCGATTTTGCGCTGAGCCCGGATGAAAAATTACTCGTCTGTCAATGTATGATCAAGGATAAAACAGAGTACGACAATGAAGACATTACGGTGATTACACGACTCAGATACTTGCAAAATGGCAAAGGGTTTGTTCAGGGAACTTCGGCGCTTTATTTATATACAATTGCAACAAAACAGAAAAAATGCATTACCAATCCGCTTCAGGATGCAGAACTGCCGGCCTTTTCTCCGGATGGTACCCAGCTTTATTTCTGCATGGGAAAACAGAATCCGCAGGAAACCGACTACTTGTTCGATGTTTACAGGCATGATCTCAATCACAGCGAAACGACGTGCATTTATCAGGCAAAAGGATCTATCTATGATATGAAAATTTCACCGGATGGCCGGACCGTCGCGCTTGCGGCGACTGAAGACGGAGAATGCACACCCGAGAATATTACTATTCTTCTTGTACCCGCAAACGGCGGTTCCATAAGAAATCTCACGGCGCATGACCCATTGTCGCTTGGAAATTTCATCGGTACCGATGTCCGCTTTGACGACGGAGCCAATATGATCGCATGGGCAGCAAATGGAGAATCCCTCACCTACCTCGTTCAGGACGGACCAATCAGCGGATTAAAGTCCGTCACTTTGAATGGCACATCCAAATCAGTGTTCATGATGGAAAAGCACGTCATGACCTCATTTACGATGGCCCATGATCAAATTGCCGCTGTGCTCTCCACTCCCTCTTCACCTGGTGATCTCTATTTCCTGGGAAATGGCGACACAATGCGACAAATAAGCGATCATAATCAGGCACTTTTCAGCCAATTGGATATTAGTGAGCCGATTCCGTTTACATATAAAGGCGCGGAGGATTGGCAAATCGATGGTTGGCTCCTCCTTCCTCCTGAATCCGCACAAACAGAGGAAGAAATCCCCGTCGTGCTGGAAATTCACGGTGGACCCGCAAGTGCCTACGGAGACACATTCAACCATGAATTCCAGTGTCTCGCCGCCGAAGGATACGCAGTGGTTTACACGAATCCACGAGGAAGCCGAGGTTATGGGGCGGCATTCTGTGCCGGCTGTTACGGGGACTGGGGAAGAAGAGATAAGCAGGATATTTTAAATGGATTGGATTATGCGCTGGATCATTTTCCTCGGCTCGACCGCAATCGGCAGTTCGTCACCGGAGGCAGCTACGGTGGATTTATGACCAATACGATTATCGGCACAACTGAACGTTTTCGCGCGGCGGTCACTCAGCGATCTATCTGCAATCTGTATAATTTTTACGGAACAAGTGATATTGGTTACTATTTTCTCACCCGTTATTTTAATGGAGCAGATTTATGGACCGAGGAAGAGCTCCTGATGCGTTTCTCGCCGATTCGAAACGCCAATAAAGTGAGTACACCAACCTGCATTATTCACAGCGAGCAGGACCATCGCTGCCCGATCGAACAGGCGGAACAGTGGTATGTTGCATTGAAACGGCTTGGTGTTGAGACTCGCTTTGTTCGTATCAAGGGTGAAAATCATGAGCTTTCCCGGAGTGGGCATCCGAAAAACAGGCTGGTCCGACTTCATGAAATCATGGATTGGTTCAATAGGCATCTGACAAAAGATTGAGCCGGCTGGCAGATATAAAAGTAAATAGATGCAGACAACAACAACCTGAATGACGAACTGCCATTCAGGCTGTTCACATTTCTTGAAAGCATGCGTCACGAATTGTTTGCAGCAAAAATAACTCACCATTAGGTTCTTTTAAAACCCCCTTGGTCGTTTCACGGCTGCCTGCCTGAATCTTCCATGAATCTGGTAACATCATGTAATTCTATCTTTTACCCCATTACAAATCTCCCAAACTCGAAAGTTATGAACCGAGGAGGGAGTTACACAATGAAAAAACAAATCATTGGTTTGACCATCGCGGGGGCGCTGGCTTTGCCGCTCGTGACAGGGGGAGGCCAGGCACAGGCGGCGACATCGCCAAAAGATCAAGTCTGTACCAAGGCCACTACCGAATTGTTTAACCCGTGGAAGCTTCAGAAAGAGCAGATTCCGGATCTGGATCAACTGCTAAAGCAACTCGGCATTTCATTCGACCTGTCGCAACTTCAGGAACAGCTTGACAAGCAGAAAGAGAATGCGGCACCGACAACGGAAGCACCGAAAAAAGACGATACCGCTCAAGCTGAAAAACCTGATCGTTCAAAACCACAAGCCACTGAAGAAACGCAAAAGCCTGAAACACCGACCCAATCAGAAAAACCGGCCAGCGATCAATCATCACAGCCTTCAGAACAGACATCATCAAAAAGTGATCTGAACGCATATGAGCAGAAGGTTGTCGATCTGACCAACCAGGAAAGAACAAAGGCCGGCCTTCAGCCGCTGAAGGCAGACAACAGTGCTCTGTCAAAAATGGCACGCGCCAAATCTCAGGATATGCGGGATAAAAATTATTTTGACCATCAGTCGCCTACCTACGGCTCACCTTTTGATATGATGAAGAAATACGGTATTTCTTATAAGTCCGCCGGCGAAAATATTGCAGCCGGACAAAAAACTCCTGAAGAGGTCGTCCAGGGATGGATGAACAGTCCTGGACATCGCGCCAACATTTTGAATGCCAGCTTCACAACGATCGGTGTCGGCTACGTTGAAGGTGGCTCCTACGGTTCTTACTGGACACAGGAATTCATCGGCAACTAATCCCATCAGCCCCTTGCAAACAATCCCAGAAGAAAAACAGCGTCTCACTGTATTTCACATGTGGACGCTGTTTTTATATATGCTTCTTCGATTTTTTCTTCCACGAACGTGAGCCTTCTCCGTTGAATACACTGGCAGTAAGGAAACGGCTTGTGAGGAGGTGTCTATTGTTGCATGTACGTCCGCTTTACGTTGCTGCCGGCGATTCACTGACCGTCGGAATCGGTTCAACTTTCTTTCAGCCAAACTTTGTTAAATGGTATCATCACGATCTTGAAAGCTTTTATCGGCTGCCTGTTGATCGGCAGGTTTTTGCGAAGAATGGTGCGACAACTGATGACATTCTCAGTATCCTTGCACGCCCTGATGCAGCTGCAGCCATCAAAAACGCTCAGGTTATTACCTTGACCGGAGGCGGCAACGACTTTCTGAGAGCAGGCAGACTGTGGCTGCGCACCGGAAATGCCGAACCGGTTAATCAGGCAATGAAAAGCAGTATAGCCCATTTTGAAGAAATGGTTCGGTTCATTTACAGACTGCACGATAACGATTCGTCTTCGTTTATGGTTCGCATTTTAAACCTGTATAATCCATTATTTTACATTCCTCATACTAATGCATGGCTCGAACAATATAACGAGCGTCTCCAAAGTCTTGAAAAAATTCCGAGCGTTCGTGTTGCCGATATTTTTCATGTATTCGCAGGCCGTGAACCTCAGTTGCTCGGTTTTGATCGGATACATCCGAATCCAATCGGATACCGACTCATGGCCGAGGCCACGTCGGCGCTTGGATTCAAGCAGTTTTACTAGGCCGCTAAAGAATCACGCTGTCTGTCACCGCGGATTGGCCCATCAATCATCGGATAAAGAGCATCTGGTTCCATGTGCCGTTAAGGCAACCATTGCTGTATTCCCCTGCCAAAATCATTGTTTTGTTGGTTGTATTGAGGCAAAATCAGAATCTTACACTTAATACGGAAAACAGAATGCCGACCCTTGCCGCAGGATCGGAATTGTTCTCAGACGTGATCAAATTTAAAATCTTCATCTGTCAGTGGCTCAATGTTCAGCGGAACGACATAGTCGCCTTTCGTTGAAAAAAAGTCATGATTTATCGTGCCCGTATCAATGCCGTTCAGCACAATCTGGCTCACCGGCGCATGATCATATTTATCGTCGTACCCAAGATTCTGCAGCGCGCGGTTGGCATTATAGTATACATAATTCATAACCTCATCCGCCAAACCAATTTTTGAATAAATTTTCTCAGTATACGTCTTTTCCACTGCAATCAGGCGGTCAAGCAATCTTTCGCGCTCTCTGTCTGCTTCCAGGCGTTCACTGTCTGTCAGGTCCTCCCGGTACAGACGCTGAGCAACCATACCGGTGAAACTGCCGTGAATCGATTCATCCTGAATAATCTTGCGGATAATTTCGCCGCTGGCAATCATCCGCCCCTGACCGGACAAAAAAACGGGGTAGAAGAAGCCGCTGTAAAACGAAAAACTTTCAAGAAAAACAGAGGCGGTCATCGCCATATAGCGTTTGAATGGCGTCACATTTTCCTTTTTATCATAAAGATTTTGATACCACTCAGCGATCAGCCGATATTTTTCTTGAAGTTCAGGCTGATTGCTGACCCATTCACCAAGATAATAATTGGTTTCCCGGGACGAGATCAGAGTTGAAAAAATATGAGAATACGATTTTGCATGAATATGTTCCATCATGCCCATCCAGGCAAAAACCGCCTGCTCATGCATGTTATCATGATGAATCGCAATCAACGGCATCCCGTTGTCGCCCTGTTCACGATCAAGTCCTGTAAGCCCTGAGAGAACCTGAACATAGGCTGTGCGTTCATCTTCCGTCATTTTCGACCAATCTGCCAGATCACGTGACACTTTGAATGCTTCCTCTGTCCAGAATTGATTAATATTTTGTTTCCAGTATACCTTGGCAACCTGATTGTCGCCGCTGTTCCAGTTAATAGCCTTCATTGCAACCGTCCATCCTTTGTTCCGCTTAAACAAGCGTATAGGTCTCAGTAGAAATAAATACTTGCGGTCATTGCTTTGCTTTCATTAAAACATCTCCGCACGTTCAAACCGAACAAGCTGTGCACTCTTCAGGAGACAGAAGCTGTGTCCGCGTATAGTAGAGTGATTTCAGTCCTTTTTTATGTGCATAGACATACAGCCTTGCCAGTTGCCGCGTGCTCGTCATGCTGTCAACATAAAGAATCGTTGAAATCCCTTGATCGACATGCTGCTGAATCTCGGCAATCATGTCAATGACGCGAAACTGATTCGTCTGATAAGCCGACTTGTAATACCACATGGTTTGCGGAGACAGGAAGGGCATTGGATAAATCGTTTCGCTGTTCCCATACTTTCGCCGCTCAATAATGTTGACGACCGGCATCACAGAACTGGTTGCATTTTGAACATAACTGATCGACTGTGTTGGAGCGACAGCCAGGCGGTAAGCATTGTATAAGCCATATTGAGCGACCTGTGCTTTCAATTCCGTCCACTCCTCAGCAGTCGGAATATGAATGTCTTTGAAAAGTTCGGCTGCTCTCTCCGTTTTCGGTCCAAAATACTCTTGTTCATACTTCGCAAAGTAAGAACCATCAGCATAATCGGACAGCTCAAACCCCCTGAAAGTCTCGCCCCGCTCTTTTGCAATCAGCATCGACTTTTCAATCGAATAATAATTGACGAGCGAAAAGAACGTTCTGGCAAAATCACGTGCTTCCTCGGATTCATAAGCAAGCTGATTTTTTGCGAGATAACCGTTCAGGTTCATTGCCCCAAGCCCTACTGAATGCAATTCACGATTAGCAAGACTGACACCTGGTGCATTGGCAATCTCAGTCATATCACTGACCTGAGTCAACGCCTCAATACCTGCATGTACTGAGTCACGAATTTTTCCGGACTCCATGACATTGACGATGTTCAGTGAGCCGAGAATACAGGAGACATCACGGCGAATATCGTCCGGAACACTATAATCATTAATTGTCGATGTTTCCTGCAACTGAAAAATTTCCGTGCACAGGTTTGACATTTTAATCTGACCAAGTCGGTGCAGCGGATGATTCCTGTTTGCATTATCCTTGTAAAAGATATATGGATATCCGGATTGCATCTGCATCTGGGCGATCAGGTTCAAAAATTCACGCGCATCAGCACTCTTCTTTTTGACCGCAGGATTGGCAACAAGCTGATCGTACATTTTATCCATATCCATATCATCCAGATGCCTGCCATATGCTTTAAATACGGTGTACGGAGCAAACATATAAAACTGTTTTCCTTCTTCCGCCAGTTCAAAAAATTTACCCGGGACAATAAGTCCAATCGACAACGTCGACAGACGAATATCTTCATCCGCATTTTCCTTTTTCGTATCAAGAAATTCCGGAGCATCCCAGTGAAAAATATTTAAATATGCGGCACCGGCACCCGGGCGCTGACCTAACTGATCCGCATAGGAGAAGCCGAGCTGAAGCTTGCGCGCAACCGGCACTACTCCCTTGGCGACGCCCTCGACTCCTTTAATCGCCTCGCCGCGCGCCCGAATTTTTGACAGATTGAGTGCGACGCCTCCGCCGATTTTCGACAGCTGCTGTGAAGTGCTCTCTATGTAATTAATCGAATTGAGCGAATCATCAGCTTCAATCAGAAAACAGGATACCATCTCACCGCGCCGCGCCTTCCCCGCATTGAGAAAGGTCGGTGTCGCCGGCTGGTAGCGCTGTTCCATCATGGCACGCATAAACCGTACGGCTTTGTCATAGTTTCCATGTGCGAGGAAAAGAGAAGCGATCGCGATTCGCTCATCATAATTTTCAAGATAGTGAGATTTGTCATTGGTTTTCATTGCATAGTCGCGATAAAATTTACTTACTGCCATATAGGACTTAAATTGAAAATTATATTCAGCAGCCATATGATGCAGCTGTTCAATTTGCCATTCTTCGTATTCCGAAAAAACATCGTAATAATAATGCTCATCTACAAGATAATGAAGTCGCTCAAGCACACTCTTAAAATGAATGGTTTTTGCGCGCACTTCCTCCATAAAAACGCGAATGGCTTCTTGATCCTTATCTAGACGATAAAAGCCGCCTTCTCCACGTGTCAGCACTTCATTATTTAGTTCAGTGTACGATTTCGACTTGATTGCTTCGTTCGGCAAGTGCCTTCACCCTCTCTCTAAATTCAGCGACATCCTGATCCGTACCGCCAAGTTCAAATTTATATAAAACAGGTACATTGTACAATTGAGCAATTACGTCTGCAGCATGTGCAAAATTCCGGCCCCAGTTCCGATTACCACTCGCGGCAACAGCCACAAGATAACGACTGTTTTTTTGCAGAAATGCTTTTACCTGCTCCGGGGCATCGCCAAAGCCAATTGTATTGGTGACTAAAACAAAAGGTTCGTGCACTTGATCGACATTGCCAATCGACTGATGGTCAAGCCCCGTCTTACTCAAAAACCTTTTGACGTTGCCAGTCATGGTCTCGTATAAAATACGCAACGGATGTCCCTCCTTTCATTTAAAAGAACATATTTCGTCTTCAAATATCACAATATATAGTTTATGTTAAATAAGATACCACAATATATAGTTTCGTTCAAGCTGGAAAATCCGACAGATAAAAAAACTCTACTTAATCTTACGGCACGTTCCGTGTTGTTTCAATAAGAAAATCGGGCCGTGTCATCCCCGGACAAGTGCAAAGCCCTTGTCGCGCTGATAAACATTAATCCTCAAAAATTTTAAACTTTTTTAGAAAACTTGGCTTTGCCAAGCTTCTGGCGAAGGCAAAGACCGTAGTTGCACTTATACTATAATCCGCTGAATTTTAAACTTTCTTATAGTATTAGAAAACTTGGCTTCGCCAAGCCTTTGACACGGGCGAAACCGCCGTCGCACTTATACTATTTCCCTTAAAATTTATATACTTTCTTATCGCGTACAAAAAACGCAACCGCCATCCCTGCATCTCGTTTACTGCAGGGAAGCCAGGCTGCGCCAAAATACAGCAAATTATTTTATGATTCATCGGTATCCGATGAAAACAGTTCAGTTGTATGACTTTTAATCGGCGTAAACGTCCGTGTATCATGAATCGCGTGTTCACGTCTCAATGTCCGTTGTTCCGCCTGTTCAGCGAGATATTCTTGAACATTGAAAGGCGTCTTTCCGCGCCGGTCAGGTTTTTCATAATGATGATTACTGCCAAGTATCCGTGTCTTGACATTGTCACGCATCATCAGATCAAAAATATCAATGATTCTCGTCTTAATCTGTTCATTTTCAATCGGGAACATTAATTCCACACGTCGATTCAAATTTCTCGGCATCAGATCGGCACTTGCGAGAAAAACCCGGGTTTCTCCTCCATTACCAAATAAATAGATACGGCTGTGTTCCAGATAGCGTCCGACAATTGAATGTACTTCAATGCGATCACTGATACCGGGAATACCCGTCCTCAGGCAGCAGATACCTCGAATGAGCAGCTGAATCGTTACACCGGCGGCCGATGCGCGATACAAAGCTTTAATCATTTCTTCGTCTGACAGAGCGTTCATTTTCGCGCGAATAAAAGCCGGCCTGCCCGCCTGTGCATTTTTAATTTCAGTTTCGATTAAATCCATCAAGCTGTCGCGCAGCCACAAAGGAGCCATCACAAGCTTATGGAAATAAGGCGGCTCTGAATAACCGGACAGCATATTAAAAACATTGGATGCGTCAACACCCATCTGCTCGTTGCATGTGAGCAGCCCCATATCTGTGTAAAAGTGTGCGGTAATGTCATTGTAGTTACCGGTACCGAAATGCATATAGCGTTTAATTCCATCTGTTTCCCGGCGCACCACGAGCGCCATTTTGCAATGCGTCTTCAGGCCGACCAGACCATAGATCACATGGCATCCAGTCTTTTCCAGTTTCTGTGCCCAGTTAATATTGTTTTCTTCATCAAACCGTGCTTTCAATTCTACGAGCACCGTCACTTGTTTCCCGTTCTCGGCGGCCTTTTCCAGATATTTAATAATCGGTGAATTGCCTGAGACTCGATACAATGTCATTTTGATTGCCAGTACCTGGCGGTCCCTCGATGCCTGACGAATCAGTTCAATGACCGGATCAAAAGATTCATAAGGATGGTGCAGAAAGATGTCGCCCTCACGCATCGCATCAAATATAGAACGTTCAAGCAGGTCATAGTGAACATACGGACGATGAGAAGGATAGACCAGTTCCCCTGGTTCTTTGATCTGCCCCGCAAGTTTGGATAAAAACGTCAAATCAATCGGTCCATTGACCCGATAAACATTTTCCGCACTGACTGCAAGACGTTCAAACAATTTGGCAACGAGACGATCACTGATTCCTGCCTCCACATCAAGGTGAATGACATTTCCTCGTTCACGCAGCCTCAGCTGTTTTTCAATTTCCTTGAGCAGATCTTCAGTATCCTCCTCATCCACTTCAAGGTCCATATCCCGGATGACGCGGTAACAAGCGGCCTCATCAAGCTCGTAGCCGACAAAAAGCTGGCTGAGATGGCGGCGAATAATATTTTCAAGCAGAATAAAACTGGTGTGTCCCTCTTGATCCGGGAGTTTAACAACCCGTGGAAGCACATTAGGTACCTGAACGGTAACAAACTCACGGTGTGCAGCTGTGCTGTCCTTTTTATGAATGAATGCCGCAATATTAATGCTCTTATTCAGAATAAGCGGAAAAGGCCGTGACGAATCGACAGCCAGCGGTGTGAGCACCGGGTAGACTTCACGATTGAAGTAATGATCGATAAAATCGAGCTGTTTCTGCGATAACTCGGCAGGTTCGAGAATATGGATACCATGCTCATTAAGCAACTTTTTCAGCATTCGATTGTAAGTCGTATACTGCTGATTAATCATCTGATGCGCTTTTTCACTGATGGCTGTCAGCTGCTGATCCGGCCTCATGCCGGAAGGGTCGGCCTTATGGTAACCGACATTGACCATATCGATCAGCGAAGCAACACGAACCATGAAGAACTCATCCAGATTGCTTGCGGTAATCGACAGAAACTTTACGCGTTCCAGCAGCGGATTCTCTTTATCCCTCGCCTCTTCAAGTACACGTTCATTAAAAAGCAGCCAGCTCAACTCACGATTGCTGAAATATTCCTCACGATCAAAATTATCCATTGTAAATCACCTTATCCTCTTAAAATCGGCTTTAGGCCAAATACTTCTTCAAAATAAGCGGATTTGTCTTTAAAAGTCTGTTTTTCAAGTGACAGATCATCATCAGAACGTGCAGTAATGATCACTTGATCATTTTTCAGAGACACAGCAATCCGCTCCACCTTTTGCTGCCTGCTGTCGTCAAGCGCATCCGCAATACGGAGCAGTGCTGATAATTTGGCAGCCACCAAACGTCTTGCTGCCGGCAGCTTTTGAAAAGCGGAGGCGTCACTTGAAGGAGTCTCAGCGCTGTGATATCGGGCAATGATGGCGACAATTTCGCGCTCATGTTCGGAGATCCCGATAATTTCAGATGACTGGATAATATAATAAGAATGAATATAGTGGGCATTCATATCGATATAGCTTCCTGTATCCTGAAGAATTGCCGCCAGCTGAAGCAACAGCCTGTCCCTCTTGTCGAGTCCATGCAGCCTTCTTAAACGATCAAACAAATGGAGGGCAAAATGTTCCACAGTACTGATATGCTCCGGATCACAGTTATACCGATCCGCGATATTACGTGCGGAGACAATGATGTCCTCAGTAAATGAATGATTTAAGACATTTCGATGTGTCTTCAGAAGTTCGTGAACAATCAGGCCATCGGCAAGATCTGCATCCGACAGCAGGATACTTTCGGCCCCTGTAATTTCAAGAGTAATTTTTAAAATCATTGCGGACGGAAGCAGCTGTGAAGCCGCATCATAAGGAAGCGTATATTCCTTTGCAAGCACTTTGGGTGGGATCGCCAAAATATGGCGGTACAATTCCGTAAATCTTTTTCGACTGATCGTGTCCGTGCCTCCACCCATAAACGTCCGTTTAAAAGCTAACAGATCCGTACCGACAAGTACAAAATTACGGATCACCACTTCTTTTGGCGCAAATTGATGATATCCGTCAATCTTGCTTCGAATATAGTCTTCCATAATCTCAACATAGTCACTGGTCTTGCTCTCCAAATCCCCCATTAATTCGCGTATGCGGAGCGGTCCGAGCTTTATATTTCTGGAAAAAATAAAATGGCCGCTATTATACACGGTCAGTTGCATGCTGCCTGAACCAATGTCAATCAGCATGGTTCCCTGTCTGATCAGTTCATTGAAAGTATCCGTGTTATAGGCAACTGCCTGATTATGAAGAAAACGTTCTTCCGCATTGGCAAGCCATTCAACGGTAAGCCCCGTTTTTATTCGGATCTGTTCCTTAACATACTCCGCATTTCTTGCTTCCTGGACAGAGCTTGCGGCAACCGCCCGATACTCCGTAACGCCAAAATCATCCATAATTTGTACAAAGCCGGCAAGCTGACCACACGCGCGATCGACGGTTTGAAATTCAATCATGTGATGATTATAAATATCCGCCCCAATCGAAACATCTGCTTTAACGTACTCAATAATTGATGTATTCGTCAGATCTGCAATTTTCAGCACAAGTGTCTGCAGCCCGACGGTAATTGATGCGAACAGTTTATGTCGCGCCACCGCCCTCACCCCATAATCAATATCTCTTTTTCCAAAATCAAGCACTTAGTATTTATTATACGTTATATTGGACCAGGTATGAAAACCCAATCCCATAATTTACGAAAATTTTACATGATCTATTCAGCGAAAAGAAAACGAACGGCTGACTGGCAATCCGAACACCCGTAACCCATCTGCATTTTCCCTGGCTACAGTTCAATCAACAGGCAAAAGACATGGACGGTGAGGCGTTGCATGTTTCTTAAAAAGCCTTTTTAGAAAACCTGGCTTCGCCAAGTCTCTGGCAAAGGCAAAGATGCCGTCGCATATATACATAAGCCGCCGAATTTCAAACTTTCTTATAGTAGTATAAAAAGAGTGCCCTAAAGCGAAAACTCACTTTAGTGACACTCACAGGAATTAATTGATCTTTTGAATTTACGAGAAAGAAGGCCGTTGATCATTGTTCATCCAGATACAGATCAACCGCAGCAGCCGCTTTTCTTCCTTCTTCAATTGCCCACACAATCAGACTGGCTCCCCTGCGCACATCGCCTGCTGCAAAAATGCCAGGCTGGTTTGTCTGATAGCGGAACGGATCGGCCTTAACGACCGGTCGTGATGAACTGCGCACCACATTAAAATCTTCAAATACTCGATCTTCAGCGCCCTGGAAACCAATTGCGATCAGGACCAGGTCTGCCTTCCAAGTCTTCCTTTCAGTTTCGTTATGATTTTTAAATGAACCGGTAATCAGTTCACGTACATGACCATTTTCATCACCGACGAACTGCTTAGTCTCAACATAATACTCACGCGGATCTTTGCCCAGCACCTCGACGGCTTCTTCATACGCATAATCAACCGAAAACACATTCGGATGTTCCGGCCATGGATTGTTTTCCGAACGCTGATCCGGAAGCCGGCCATGTTTGCCGAATTGGACAACACTTTTACATCCCTGGCGGATTGCTGTAGCAACACAGTCTTCGCCTGTATCCCCGCCACCGATGACAATCACATGCTTCCCTTTTGCTTGATCATCGCCCTTTAAGGGCTCTCCATACAGCAAATGCCGGTTGCTAGCCGTTAAATACTGCATTGCCGGTAAAATGCCTGCCAATTCACGGCCTTCAAGGTGTACATCACGAGGCTTTCCGGCACCGGTACAGAGAACAATTGCGTCAAACGTCTGCTTTAATTCTTCGACACCGATTGTATTGCCGACGTCCACCTTGGTTTTAAAAATGATCCCTTCTTCTTCCAGCAAACGGATCCGGCGATCAACAACGTCCTTCTCGATTTTCATGCTTGGGATGCCATACATCAGTAAGCCGCCCGGCCGATCCGACCGTTCAAAAACAGTCACTTCATGGCCAATCTTATTCAACTGATCAGCACAAGCGAGCCCCGCAGGTCCGGAACCGATAACAGCTATTTTTTTGCCGGTCCGTTTCTTCGGCGGTTTCGGAACAACCCAGCCCTCCTCGAATGCACGATCAATGATCGCTCTTTCAATCGACTTAATCGATACCGGATCACTGATAAAACCGGCAGTGCATGATCCCTCGCACGGTGCCGGGCAGGCTTTCGATGTAAACTCCGGAAAATTATTCGTTTTCGCTAACCGGTCATAGGCTTCTTTCCATAAACCACGATAGACAAGATCATTCCATTCGGGAATCAGATTGTGGATTGGGCAACCGGCAGTGCCTCGATTAAGCTGCACACCGATCTGGCAGTAGGGTGTGCCACAATCCATGCAGCGGGCCGCCTGATTTTTCACGTCTTTTTCCGCAAGCGGAATTTTATACTCGTTCCAATCATGAATGCGTTCGGACGGTTTTCGTTCTTTTTGATTCTGTTTCTCTATATTCAGAAAACCCATTAATTGTCCCATGTGTCAACTTCATCCTTTCAAAAATTGATCCTTTTGATGAAAATCCGCACTTAGCTCAGACAGGTAAATACGTAGAGTTGCGGACATTGAGTTTTCCCTGCTTTTTCAAATCGAACGCCCGTTCCTTCGCCTGTTCTCCGTTCAATCCCTGAGATTCGCACTGTTCAATCTGCTCAAGTATCGCTTCATAATCACGTGGAATGACTTTAATCATCCGCTGGACAGTGGCTTTCCAATTTAAAATCGCCTGTTCCGCTCTGGGGCTTCCCGTGTGATCAAAGTGGTTCTTGATAAGCCGGTAAACAGTGTCCTGTTCCTTCTCTCCAGTAAGTGGTTCAATATTTACAAGTTCTTTATTGATTCGGCGTATCGTCTGATCCGGATTTCCTTCCGGGAGAATATAGGCAGTACCGCCAGACATTCCAGCTGCAAAATTTCGACCGATGGAGCCCAAAACAACGACTTTGCCCCCGGTCATGTATTCACAGCCATTCTCTCCAACGCCCTCAATCACCGCATCGGCACCGCTGTTACGTACACAGAAGCGTCCGCCCGCACTCCCGCGCACATAAGCCTCTCCGCTTGTTGCCCCAAACAAAGCAACATTGCCTGCCATGGCCTGTGCTTCTGAACCCATGTCGGCAGATGCCTCTGATTTAATGATAACCTTTCCGCCGGACAGACCTTTTCCTACATAATCGTTGGCGTCCCCGGTCAGAATCATGGTTACTCCCTTGGGAATAAAGGAAGCGAAACTTTGTCCCGCGCTTCCGGTAAAAGACAGCGTAATCGTATCCTCCGGAAGTCCTTTGCCTTCAGTTGCACGGGAAATGAAATAACCTAATGTTGATCCGACCGTTCGATCAGAATTTTTCAGCTTGTAAACCAGATGAACCGGCCGTTTATTTTCAATCGTTGACAGGCAGGTCGCTACCAGATTACGTTCATCGAATCTCCGTTCCACATGATGCTCCTGGGCGCGTGCAAAATGACGTTTGCAAACATCACTTTCTGCCTGATAGAGCAGGTCGGACAGATCCAGTGTCCGCGCCTTCCAGTGACTGTGTACTTCCTTCTTAATCCTGAGCAGGTGCGCCTGACCAATCACTTCATCAAGAGATCGATAGCCAAGCTGTGCCAGCTGTTCGCGAATATCCTGAGCAATAAAAGTCATAAAATGAATGATGTGTTCTGGTTTTCCCATAAAATTCTTGCGCAATTCCGGGTTCTGCGTTGCAATACCGACCGGACAGGAATCCAAATGACAGGCGCGCATCATGAGACAGCCAAGAACGACAAGCGGTGCAGTGGCAAAGCCGAATTCTTCAGCCCCCAGACATGCAGCAACCAGCACATCACGCCCGGTCATCAATTTACCATCCGTTTCCAGACGAACACGATCGCGAAGTCCGTTCTTCATCAATGTCTGATGGGCTTCGGCCAGTCCGATTTCCCAGGGAAGCCCCGCGTGCTTAATGCTTGTTTTTGACGCTGCGCCTGTACCCCCGTCATGACCGCTGATCAGGATCACATCCGCCTTGCCTTTGGCAACACCGGCCGCAATGGTGCCTACGCCGCCCTTGGCCACCAGTTTTACACTGATTCTGGCCTTCGGGTTGCTCGATTTCAAATCATAAATGAGTTGTGCCAAATCTTCAATTGAATAAATATCATGATGCGGCGGTGGTGAAATTAACGCTACACCAGTAGTCGCATGGCGAGTACGGGCAATCCACGGATAAACTTTGCCGGCAGGAAGTTGCCCGCCTTCTCCCGGTTTCGCGCCCTGTGCCATTTTAATCTGCAGCTCGTCTGCTTCGGACAAATAATAGCTGGTCACACCAAACCTTGCGGAAGCGACCTGCTTTATGGCGCTTCTTCGCCAATCTCCATTCGACTGACGAAGAAAGCGCTCTGCGTCCTCGCCGCCTTCACCACTGTTACTTTTCCCGCCAATGCGGTTCATGGCAATCGCCATTGCTTCATGAGCTTCCTTACTGATTGATCCGTAAGACATAGCTCCTGTTTTAAAACGCTTCAAAATATTTTCTACGGATTCGACTTCATCCAGTGGGATCGGCTCTCGATCTTTTTCAAAAGTGAGCAGGCTGCGAATGGTTGAAAACGGTGCATGATCGACCATTTTTGCATACTCTTTATAAAGCTGATAGTCATTTGTACGTGCTGCCTGCTGTAACGTGTGAACAATCAATGGCTCAATTTTATGCTGCTCTCCGCCTTGCCGCCATTGCAGCGTACTGCCTGGATCCAGCGGTTTCATCTCGCCCTTTCTGTTTTCCGCTACCGCTTTTTTGTGACGCAGTGCCGTCTCAATTTCGATTTCTTCCAAACCGATACCGCCAATTTGAGACACTGTTCCTCTAAAATATTTTTGAATCAATTCATTCGAAAGTCCAAGCGCTTCAAAAGTCTGTGCACCTCGATAACTCTGAATTGACGAAATGCCCACTTTGGACATAATTTTCACGATGCCTGCCACAAGTGCCTTGATATAATTCTGTTCAGCCTTTTCTTCTGTGCCATCTAAATGCCCGGTGGAAATCAACGAATGAACCGTATCAATCGCCAGGTAAGGATGGATGGCATCCGCCCCATACCCAAGCAAAGCGGCGACCTGATGGCTGTCCCTCGGTTCACCCGAATCAACAATCAGACTGATCTGTGGCCGTGTCCCCTGCTCAATCAAATGATGATGCAGCGCGCTGACTGCCAGCAGAGATGGAATCGGCAAGTGTTTTTCATCAACGTTGCGATCTGAAAGAATGATTAAAGAGACACCCTTGTGAATCAGCTGATCAACCTGCAGAATCAGCTGGTCAACGGCTTTAGGCAGTCCTAGACTGCCTTCCTTACTCAAATAAGTTAAGAAAACCGTCTGTGTTTTCAAATTCTGGTGATGCAGATCCTGAAACGCCTTCCGGTCAAGAATCGGATGCCGCAACCGAATTTGCGGGGTAATCTTCTGGTTGGAAGGAAGCAGGCTGATCTGCGGACCGAGCCAGGTCACTTTGGACATGACACGCGCCTCTCGTATTGCATCAATCGGCGGATTGGTCACCTGTGAAAACCACTGCTTAAAATAATCAAAAAGCAGCTGTGATTTATTGGACAGTACGGCAAGCGGTGTATCATTGCCCATCGATCCAGTCGGTTCCTTCCCCTTTTCCGCCATCGGCTGAATGGCCTTTGTGACATCTTCATAGGTATAGCCAAATACCTTTTGCTGAAAGAGTCGCTGAGCATCAGGAAGCACAACACCCGCACCATTCCCTCCTGTCAGCTCAACGACCGATTTTTTCAGCAGATCGGCATAATCAACGGATAAGCAGATTTTCTTTTTTAATTCATCGCTCGGAATGATGCGCCCTTCTTCAGTGTCGATCAGGAGAAGCTGCCCTGGTTTCAAGTGACAGCGTGCCTTGATATTTTCGGGATCCAGATCCGCAACGCCGACTTCTGAAGAAAAGACGACTTTATCATCATTGGTGATATAATAACGTGCCGGCCGCAGTCCGTTGCGATCCAGAATCGCCCCGATCTGCTTCCCATTACAGAAACCAAGCGCCATCGGACCATCCCATGGTTCCATGGCCCTGCTGTGAAATTCATAGAAATCCCGTAAATATCCGGGGAGTTCTGTATCACCTTCCCATGGCTCCGGTACCATCATCATCACTGCGTGCGGCAGTGAAAAACCGTGGTACGTCAAAAATTCGAGCACATTATCGAAGATGGCCGAGTCGCTTCCTTCCGGATCAATAATTTGCGGAAGCTTGCCCCCGTTCAACGTTTTCGCTTTCGCATTAAACCAGCTCATATTGCCACGTATTGTATTGATTTCCCCGTTGTGTACAATCATTCGGTTTGGATGCGCACGCTCCCAGCTTGGAAAAGTATTCGTGCTGTACCTTGAGTGGACCAGAGCAAGTGCGGAAACAAAACGTTCATCTTGCAGATCTGTATAAAAAGCCGACACCTCTTTTGCCCGGAGCATTCCCTTATATACAAGAGTCCGACTTGAGAGGCTGGCAACGTAAACTTCGTCTTTCAGTTTAGCTTCTATCGCTTTACGAAGTAAATACAGCCTGGAATCCAGTTCAGATCCGGAGTCCTGATTGGCCGTTCCGATAAACATCTGATACATATATGGTGCTTTACTTCTCGCCAGTCGGCTGATTTCATTCTCATCAATGGGTACATCACGTTCGCCATATAGCCTTAAATTACGCGCAGCAATGCAGGCTTTAATTTTGCCGATCGCAACCAAACGGCTTGATCGATCCTGCGGCATAAAAAACATACCGACCCCGTAATGACCTGCTTCAGGAAGTTTAAACGTGCATACTTCCTGAAAATAACGGTCGGGTATTTGCACAAGAATACCGGCACCGTCCCCGGTCTTTCCATCCGCTGCTTTTCCGGCACGGTGATCCAGCCTTGCCAGCATTTCAAGTGCGGTTCTGACAATTTCATTAGATGCCCTTCCTTTAATATCTGCATACAATCCAATACCGCACGCATCATGTTCAAATTCGGGGCGGTAAAGTCCTTCCGGCTTCTCTCTCGTCTGAGCCTGGCTCATCATAAACCTCATCCTTCCTTCTGTTTGCAATCCCGCATCGTATATGTGCGATTTTTCTGAAAAATTTCTATCTCTGTATATTCGATATGAGACCAAATGTATGGTGCTTACATTCTACTCTTTTCATATTATTCTTTACAATATATAATTTAGAATAAATTAATCTCATTTTCAGATGAATGGGGCTTTCAAAATGGAATTAAGACAGATTCAATACTTTATTGAAGCTGCAACAAGAGAACATATGACACAGGCTTCAGAAGCACTCCACGTAGCACAGTCTGCCATCAGCCGGCAGATTTCCCTGCTCGAAGATGAGCTTGGCGTCGCGCTTTTCACCAGAAAAGGCCGCAATATTCAGCTGACACATGCCGGTAAACTATTCCTGAGGCATGCCGAACGTGGATTAAGTGAATTCGAAACAGCACAACAGAAAATAAAAGAATATCTCAATCCTGATTCAGGACTGATCCGTCTTGGTATTTCGACCAGTTTGTCAGTACACACGCTTCCGGTCGTCCTTCGGGATTTTCATCAGACACATCCTGGCATCAATTTCCAGCTTCATCAGGGGACCGTTCCCTACCTTATTCATCTGATTGAACAGGGCAGTATCGACCTCGCCTTTGCATCGCCAGTGCCGAAGCAGCATGAAAGTGTACGCAGCAGCATTCTGTACACCGAACAAATGGTGCTTCTGATCTCAAAACAGCATAAAAAATCCGGAAACGCATCCATTTCGCTAAGCCAGCTTAAACATGAGCGGTTTATCACCTTTCGCAGCAAGCTTTCGCTTCGGGAATTATTTCTTGACGCTTGCAAACAGGCGGCTTTTACACCAAACATCGTTTTTGAGGGCGAAGATATGGATACGATTAAAAGTCTGGTTGCCTCAAATTTCGGCATTGCTCTTATGCCGGAAAATGCCGCCGCCTATAACCTTCCAGATAATGTCTCTGTTGTTCAGCTCAGCACACCGAAGCTCACGCGCTCAGTCGGGATCATTCGCCCGAGCGACCGTGATCTTGCTCCATCAGAACACATTTTCTCGCTGTTTATCGACGAATTCTATGACCGGCTCTACCGTTTTGGTCAGTAAAAAAATCGGGTAAAAACGCCTTGCTCGCTTGCCGCGAGTGCACCGCAGGCATCTCACACCTCCGCTTTGATGCTTAGACATGATGCTGTTTTTTGTTCTGGTATCGAGTAAAAATTTATAGCTTCTTATTTTGTTAGAAAACTTGGCTTTGCCAAACCTCTGGCGAAGGCAAAGATGCCGTCGTACTTATGCTATCATCCGCTAAATTTTAAGCTTTCTTATAGTATAAAAATACCGGATGCCGCTTTTTAAAAGAGCGGCATCCGGTGCTTTTATTCGGCTTTCGTCTCTTCTTCCGTTTGCTGAATCAGGTGATCATGACGGCGCCGCGATTCTTCGTCAACCTGCTCATCCGCATGATACGAGGAACGGGCGAGCGGACCTGCTTCGCAATGTCTGAAACCTTTTGACAAGGCAATGTCTCTAAGCTCGTCAAACGCTTGCGGTGAATAATAGCGAATGACATCCAGATGTTTACGCGTCGGTTGTAAATATTGACCAATGACGAGAATATCAACACCATTCGCTCTTAAATCATCCATCGTCTCGATAATTTCTTCTTTCGTTTCGCCAAGGCCGACCATGATGCTCGATTTGACTGGTGTATTCGGGCTCAGTTCTTTCACCCGTCTCAGGACGGCAAGTGATCGGTCATACGTCGCGATCGCGCGCACACGTTTTGTCAGCCTGCGCACCGTTTCTATATTGTGGTCGAAAATATCCGGTTTTGCCGCCATTAATGTCAGAATACTTTCATCGTCGCCCTTCATATCCGACGGGAGCACTTCAATGGTGCAATAAGGCGCTTTTCTTCTGATCGCACGAATGGTTTCAGCAAATACAAGCGCGCCTCCATCTTTCAGATCATCACGCGCAACCGCGGTCACCACAACGTGGCGAAGACGCATCTTGCTCACCGAATCCGCTACACGTTCCGGCTCGAGCAAATCAAGTTCAGTTGGCCTCCCCGTCTTAACAGCACAGAACCGGCACCCTCTCGTGCAAATATCGCCTAAAATCATGAATGTCGCTGTTCGGCGCGACGCCCAGCATTCATGGATGTTCGGGCATTTCGCCTCCTCGCATACCGTATGCAGCCGCTCTTCCCTCATGAGATGCTTGATATCCCGGTAATCGTGATTTGTATTGATACGGATTTTCAGCCACTCTGGCTTTCTTAAATAAGTTCCATGTTTATCCATAATCCTTCCTCCTTGTTTATAACGCGGGTGCCTGCCTCACCTTGATCTGTTCCATTGCTCTGTTTTATATTTCTGCTCCAGCTCAAGAACAGCACGTTCATCGTCGTCCGTCCAGTCCAAAGGGTGCAAAGTAATGCCCAGTCCCCTTTCAAACCCTTGATAAAAGGCGCTTTTTACCTCGCCCAGTTCAACTTTGCGGCCAAGGAGTGATTCAAGGCTGACCGCCTTTCTGGAAAATGCCTCTTTCGCTCGTTTTTTAATCCGTTCATTTGCATAACAAAAGCAGTCAAACAGTTCATCTTCATCGACTGAAATCGGAATGGATCCATGCTGCAGAATCATTCCTTTCTGCCTTGTCTGTGCACTGCCTGCCGCTTTCCGTCCTTCAACAACAAGCTCGTACCAGGAAGCTTCCTCAAAACATACCGGTGAATGCGCGTTGCCGCCCTTGGATTCGGGAACGGCCAGATTCGCGTCCAGCCCTAAAGCCCTGAACCCTTCAAGCAGGCCGCGCGAAAGCACCCGGTACGCACCGACAACAGAATGCGGCATACACGGATAGTCTTCCGGAAGCACCACACTGTAAGTCAGTTCATCATGATGGAGTACTGCAAGCCCGCCAGTTAAACGGCGGACACAGTCAATATGGTGTGCTCTTGCTCCATCCCAGTTAATTTTTCCCTCAGTTTTTTGAAAGTATCCGATCGAAAGTCCCGGTGGATCCCAACCGTAAAATCGAAGTACAGGCTGCTTTCTTCCGTTTGCTCCGCATTTAAGTAAATATTCGTCCAGCGCCATATTATAGGCTGGCGTGTGGATGCCGGAGTCAAGGAAAAACCATTCATTTACATGCATGTTCATAGGTCATCCATCCTTAATCAACCCTCGCCATTCTTAATAGCCGCCTCGCTCATCCGCCAATTTTCCGAAAAGCACGCCAGATGTCAGCGCTCACATCGCAGAGCAGGACTATGTTAATAAATCCTGCTGCTCTTTACCAGAAATTCCGGTTCGGTTTACTGCAAAATCGGATACGGATTGGGCGCCCAAAATGAATTAACACCTGAGGTATAGTTGCACATCTCTTCGTGTCATACTGCTTGATAAAGCACTTAACCTGCTTCCTATTCATCATAACAGGAACAGCCTGCCAATGCATCGATGATTGAACAAATAGAAACGTCATTGTTTGCAGTATCTTTCTTGATCTTACCTGTGCTACACTGGATTAGATAAGGATCAGGCCATGAAATCACTTAAATTAGGGATTCCGATCTTACGGATTAAGGAGATCTTCATTTAATGGATCGCTTGCTTCAAATGACTTTTTTACCCCACATTGAACATACGTGGAATTTTTTCATCTGGTTTACGGGCAGAGATGGGCGCGCGCTCCCCTTCCCCAACCGATTACAACATCCAGATTCATTTCCTGCGTGGCTGGAAGAAAATTCGTCCTTCCCTTTTCTCCCTTATAAAGCAAAATTTGTTGATGAAAAAACGGTTGTTGAAGGTGCCATCATGCCGATGGCCGGTGCCTATCGACTGATTCGCAGCAATGCCGTTTCTGAATATAAAAATGCGCTATATCCTGGCAAGACCATACAATGGTTTCGGCAAATCTCAGAAGCTGTAGATATTTTATTGGAAAAAGGACTGTTTTATCCTTATTTCTATCACCTGAAACGGGGTAGGAATGAACAATGCTTCTACTGTCACTGGATGCCGGATACGCGCACGCTCACTGAAAGCGGCCTTTTCGCCGATTGGCTGCGACGGCTGCCGCAGCTCGCCTTTTCCATTGACAGACTCCAGGATCAGAAGGTCCAGCAATGGCTCTATTTGATTTTCATTTACTGGCTCAATGCGTTGATCCGTGCCAGACACAAAACTTCATTATCAGACGAGTCGCCCGCGGTGGAGACGCATGATATATTAATGAACAAAATAACCAATGGAAATCCGCTGTCTGGGACAGAAGAACCGTGGCTAATCACTGCCGATCCATCTTTAATTAAAGAGGCGGAACGATTCGAACTTGAAATGGCCGGTTGGATTCAGCCTGTGCTTTCCGCGCAATCAGATTCCTGGTCACAGGCACTGCTCAGTTATAAACGCGAACAAGCAGAACGCTTTTTCCGTCCTGAAGCGATCAACATCGTGCTTCGTCCGGAAAATCCCGATGATCCGTTCTCAATGTACGCCATTTGGGATTATGAGATTCAGATTGCCGGCTGGCAAAACGGAAAACGCGTGAACCGTTCAATGAAAGAAGCAGAAGAGCTTCTTTCCCTTGATCCTGAACACTGGTTTTCAAAACAGTTAACAATAATTAAAAAGCAGGTCCCTGAAGCCGTCTATTCCCTACTTAAAGATACAGCAGAGGGCCACTTGTCCGTGCAGGCGATTTCGCAGTTATACGAATATGCGCAGGCTCTGGAAACGGCTTCCATTCACGTGCTGTTTCCTGATCACCTGACCATCAGGCACGCAGAACCGGTCACGGTTGATCTTGACATTCGTCGTCAGGATACCGAAAAAGACGCTGCTTTGTTCAGTTTACATACATTGATCAGCTATGACTGGCGCATCGCGATCGGCGATATTGAATTAAGCGCCGAGAAATTCAGACAGCTTGTCAAAACAAATCGGCCTTTTATTAAAAAAGGAAATCAATGGATACATCTGTCCTACGGGCAGCTGAGGCAAACTTATGAAGAGATAACAGACACAATGAATCTCATTGGAACAAAAGCCGTGGCCGCGTCTGCTTTAAAAATCGAGGCAGCCCGACGCCGAAAACGGAACAGTGCAATCACCGTCCATCTTGACAAAGCGTTTGGCAGTTATCTGCATCAGCTGTTAAAAATGCCGACACGCACCTTGCCACTGCCGGATAACTTTATCGGAAACCTGCGTCCGTATCAGAAAAAGGGCTATACGTGGCTCGTTAATCTGCGCCACCGGCATGTAGGCGGATGCCTGGCTGACGATATGGGGCTTGGTAAAACCGTTCAGACCATTGCCTATCTGGATCATTGCAAACAGCAGCGGCAGACATCCGAATCGGCAAGCTCTGCCGCCCCATCGCTGATCATTTGCCCGACATCACTTGTTGCAAACTGGAAACATGAATGCGCCGTTTTTTCGCCGCAACTTGATCTCTACATTCATCATGGTATCCACCGGCTTCACGGCACGGCCCTGCTTGATCGGCTGCGTACTTGCGACGTGGCCGTGACGAGCTACGCAATCTATACGAAAGAAGCGGCACAGCTGCTCACGTTGCACTGGAATAGCGTTATTCTTGATGAAGCGCAGGCAATAAAAAATCCGCATGCTCAAAAGACGCGTGCGCTGCGCATGATTCAAGCGGAGCATCGGCTGGCACTGACAGGCACACCCATTGAAAACCGGCTTGAGGAACTATGGTCAATCATGGATTTTCTGAATCCCGGATACCTTGGCACGCTGGATCGCTTTCGAACCCGATTCATTCATCCGATTGAAAAGAAAAACAGCCGTTCCAAATCGAATCAACTGACACAGATCATCCGTCCTTTCCTTCTTCGCCGTGAAAAAACCGACAAACGTGTCATCCGTGATCTGCCTGAAAAAATGGAAACAAAACAGATCTGCAATTTAACCAAGAGGCAGGCTTCTCTTTATCAGTCAATCGTGAATAAGCTTGAGCAAACGGTATCGGAAACCGGCGGCATCCGGAGGAAGGGGTTAATTTTATCCGCACTGACTAAATTAAAGCAAGTATGCGACCATCCCGCTCTTGTCAGTGACCAGCCTGATTCGAGTGTGAACGCGCAGCCGGCATCTGGAAAACTGAACCTGCTGTTTCACCTCCTCGACCCCCTTTTTCAGCAAAATGAAAAAGTGCTTTTGTTTACACAGTACGTAAAAATGGGGAAGATTTTGCAGGCAGAAGTTCAGAACCGATATCCGGATATGCCTGTATTCTTTCTTCACGGCGGTCTGAGCGGTGAACAGCGCCAAAAAATGATTGATCGCTTTCAAAATTCATCGCCACAAAAAATGCTGTTCATTCTTTCTCTGAAAGCGGGCGGTGTCGGAATTAACCTGACTGCGGCGCGGTATGTCGTGCATTATGATCGCTGGTGGAACCCGGCAGTCGAAGAACAGGCGACCGATCGCGCTTACCGCATCGGTCAGAAACGAAATATTTACGTATATAAACTGATCTGTGAAGGCACATTGGAAGAACAGATAGATCTTCTGATTGAAAGAAAAAAAGGCCTGCAGAAACAAATACTGAGCGGCAGTGACTCATGGCTGACTGAAATGAGCGATCAGGAACTGCTGCAATTAATCCAGCTACATGAGGGGGCAGTATGAATAATGGGAAGGAAACTGAGCTTTCGTAACGCATATCTTGCTGACTGGCTTTCTTCATATGCCGCGGTGGCCGGTCGCAGTGTTTTTGAACGTGGCATTCTGCTGTTCGACAGGCATCGGGTTTGGGATTATCATGTATCTGCAAATCGATTGCACGCGAGTGTTGAAGACATTCACAGCACGTTCTTTCAAGTGAAAGTCATCTGGAAGGCAGACCCCTCCACGCGTGCTCTGCCTCCTGATCTTAAGAAACTGCATGTTCATTGTTCCTGCCCTTCCAGAAAAACATATTGTGAACACATAACCGCTGCGATGATCTATTGGATCATGCGTCTTGACAAGACCGAGCCGGCCCACTTCAGCATCAATGGTATCGATACAGGCGACAGTCCTGATTACCGAAACCGTCTGAATCGCCTGAGAAAGCTTACCGCATCGGAGCTTCCAAGCTACTCGCACTTCGATGCAAGTAAACTTGTATTGCGGCCGGATCTTCAAATCAACGCAGAACAGATCATGCAGGAAGTGATGGCCCATTCCGCGCACCGTTCTGATTTCGCACATGAATGACGCATGCGCACCCGTGCAACAAAAAGCTTTTTAACAAGGGCTTTCATTCTGCTCTTTCCGGTAGTCCTGCACTCATTTTTTCATGGAATTAATCTCTTATTTTCATATCATTGACAGGTTTATCCTGAAAAATAGTCTTGTTGTCACACTTTCTTCGGGTTATAATGCAAGGTACATAACTTCATACGGCTATTAACTGAAAAATAGAAAAGTGCAGGTTATTGCGACATTGCGCTGTCCGCGTTCTAATCTGCTTTTTTTCGTGATCGCAGTGCTTGCTGCAAACGAGGAGTGATAAAAATTGAAGAGGGTGTCCGTAGGCTTGCTGGGATTCGGTACGGTCGGCACGGGTGTAGTTCGTCTGCTCGCAAAAGACACTGAACGCCTTGAAGAACGTGCAAACTGCGAAATACATATCGCAAAAATACTTGTCAGGAATAAGAACAGAGCAAGAAAAGTGCTCATCGATAATCGAACATTAACCACGGATGCTTATGAAATTCTGGATGACCCGAACATTGACATCATTATTGAACTGATCGGGGGCATTGAGCTTGCTTACCGCTACATCCTTCGGGCACTCAGGAATAAAAAAAACGTCATTACTGCGAACAAGGATCTCATGGCTTCCTATGGGGAAGAATTACTTCTGGAGGCACGTACGCACGGATGTGATTTGTATTATGAAGCGAGTGTTGCCGGAGGCATTCCTATTTTACGAACGCTGACTGACGGTCTCTCGGCGGATCGGATCCAGAAAATGATCGGCATTGTGAACGGTACGACAAATTATATTTTAAGCAAGATGAGCAGCGAAGGACTATCATACGAAAAGGCGCTTTCGTCTGCGCAGCGCCTTGGATTTGCTGAAGCCGATCCGACCTCGGATGTTGAAGGGCTGGATGCCGCCCGAAAAATGGTTATCCTCAGCCATCTTGCTTATTCAATTCCGGTCAGACTGGATGATGTCAAAATTATCGGCATTACCGATGTGTCCCGAGAAGATATTGTTTTTGCTAAAAAACTTGGGTATACAATTAAACTGGTCGGTATTTCAGAAGTCAACAACGGAGCCATCGATGTCCGTGTCGAGCCCACCCTTCTTCCGGACGGTCATCCCCTCGCTTCGGTTGAAAATGAGAACAATGCGATCTATGTGTATAGTTCGGCACTTGGTGAAACGATGTATTATGGTGCCGGTGCCGGTGAAGGACCGACCGCCGTCTCTGTTGTTTCCGATTTGCTGTCGGTCATCCGAAATATGAAGCTCGGCATTACGGGAAATCATATTTTCCTTCCAAAGAGGGAGCTGCGGCCCCGTAAAGAAAATCTTGTTGAAAGCCAGTTTTTTGTCCGCTTGCATATGAAAGACGAGCCCGGATCCTTCTCCAGGCTTACCGATCTTTTCAAAGACCGGAGAATCAACATCAGCAAACTCTATCAGGAACCGATTCCGGGACGCGACGTTGCGGAAGTAGCCATTGTTACGCATATTACCAATAAATTGCTTTTTGAGACAACGTTTGACATGTTAAAAAAACTGGATGTCATTGTAAACGCAAAATATTTCCGCGTTGAAAGGGGTTAATTTCATGGTTTGGAAAGGCTTAATGGAGAAGTATAAGGATGTTCTGCCAATCACCGACAAAACACCGCGCCTGACTCTGCTTGAAGGAAACACGCCGCTCATCCCGCTTGAAAAGCTGTCTGAGTCGCTCGGCTGTGACATTTACGGAAAATTCGAAGGATTAAATCCAACCGGAAGTTTTAAAGATCGCGGTATGTTTCTTGCTGTCGCTAAAGCGAAAGAAAGTGGCAGTACCGGTGTCATCTGTGCTTCCACCGGCAACACATCGGCATCCGCGGCAGCATACAGCGCCCGCGCTGGAATGGACTGCATCATTGTCATTCCAAAAGGAAAAATCGCACTTGGCAAACTGGCACAGTCCGTAATGTACGGCGCAAAAATTTTCGAGGTAAACGGAAATTTTGACCAGGCACTTGACATTGTCCGCTACACAGGTGAACATTCCGATTTTACGATTGTCAACTCGATTAATCCATACCGCCTCGAGGGTCAGAAAACAGGCGCTTACGAAATTGTTGAACAGCTTGGAACAGCTCCGGACATTCTCTGTATTCCTGTCGGCAACGCAGGCAATATTTCCGCATACTGGAAAGGTTTCAAAGAATTGCGTGACATGCGTCACATCGCTACGCCTGAAATTCATGGATTTGAGGCAGAAGGATCAGCAGCTATCGTCAAAAATAAAGTCATCGAACACCCGGAAACCATTGCGACCGCCATTCGCATCGGCAATCCGGCAAGCTGGAAACTGGCCGTTGCCGCCGAAAAGGAATCCGGAGGTGAAATTGATTCAGTTACCGATGATGAAATTATTGCTGCATACAAGCTGATCGCGCGCACAGAGGGTGTGTTTGCAGAACCTGCTTCCTGCGCTTCCATTGCCGGATTAATAAAGCACGTCAAGGCTGGCAAAATCAGAAAGGGATCAAAGATTGTATGTATCCTGACCGGAAACGGACTGAAAGATCCTGCAACCGCAATGGACACGCTGACCATTGAGCCCACTATAATCGGAGCAGCCGCCTCTGCCGTCGTTGACCATTTGCAGAAGGTGGCCAAATGAGCAGTCCTGCTGCATTCCAGATCAAGGTTCCGGGCAGCACCGCGAATCTTGGACCGGGGTTTGACTCAATCGGTCTTGCCATTGACCGGTATCTGATCCTGAATGCTTCGAAATCAAATGCATGGCGTTTTTATTACGTGAACCAGCCAGCGTTCCACCCGTCACTTGAAAGCAATCTGATCTATATGACTGCAAAGGAGCTCGCAGAGGAACACGGGAAAACATTGCCTGCCTATTCCGTGGATGTGTATAACGACATCCCGCTCTCACGTGGACTAGGCAGCAGCGGATCGGCAATCATCGCAGGCATTGAACTTGCTGACTTTCTGCTGAATCTTAATCTTTCAATTGAGGAAAAATCGTGGATTGCCTGCCGCGCAGAAGGTCACCCGGACAATGTCACCGCCTCGCTTTACGGGGGAATGGTCGTTTCCACACAATCGAAAACCAAGGTTGCCAGTGTTTTGCTGCGTGCGCCCGACTATGACTTTGTGACAGTCATTCCCGACTTTGAACTGAAAACAGTCAACGCGCGAAAAGTTTTACCGGAAAACCTCTCTTTTAAAGATGCCATTGAGGCAAGCAGTATTGGCAACGTGCTGGTTGCTGCGCTGCTGACCGGAGACGGAGCGACTGCCGGAAAAATGATGGAAAGCGACAAATTCCACCAGCCATACAGATCGGAACTGATACCGGATATGGAGAAAATCACGCAAATTGCACGAAAGAACGGCGCATACGGCACCTTCTTAAGCGGTGCCGGTCCCACGGTCATGTCACTGGTCGATCACGATAAAAGCGCACAGGTCTGTCAGTGCCTGCAAGAGGCTTTTCCAGACTATGAATGTACTGTGCTTCGACCAGTTGGCGAGGGAGTGCGCACCCATATTGTAGCGCCAGAATAGATTGCTGGATTCAAGGGACATAGAAACCTCCTCAATTGCTCACACTAAAGTAATCGAGGAGGTTCTTTTTTATGAAAGTAAAAATCGCCTGGGGTTTCATCATTCTGTTTGCCGCTATTCTCGGCTGCCTTTATATACTTTTTATTGTTCGCCATTCCATGCTGTAATAAGCTGCCGATCAGCCTTGAGCATACGCGTTCACGAACTGACGGTCTGTTAACCGTACATTTTTGCGTTCATTCATGACACTGACAAACAATGCGTCAATCATCGTCACCTGTGCAGCACGTGCGACATACGACTCCGATCGAAAATCGGTCGGAACCGAAACGGTATGCATAGCCACATCCATCAATTCAGCCAGTGCGGATTTCATGAATCCAGTGATTCCGATCGCGGGACAATTTCTTTGCTTTACTGTTCTTGCAACCTGAACGAGATGCTTATCCGTTGCCGAATAGGAAATAAATACAGCCGCATCATGCTCCGTCAGCTGCGAAGCTGACAGCATCTGAAACTCTCCGTCTCCGGGAGCATATGTCATGATTCCTGCACGCACGAACTTCCTGTGTGCCTCCTGGGCGATTAATGCGGAACCGCTGCTTCCAAAAAAAGCAATACGTTCTGAGTGGGCTAAATAATTAACCGCTTTCTTAAATGCTTCACCATTCAGAATCTGATACGTATTTTCCAGGGTTCGAATATTATCCTGAAAGACCTTCTCAGCCAGATTCAGAATCGAGTCCTTCTGTTCCTCATCTTTTTCGGTAAAGCGTTTGCTTCGGGCAATGTCCGCCGCAAGTACGATTTTCATTTCCTGAAAACCTTTGAAGCCGAGACGCCGGCAAAGGCGAAACACAGTCGCATCGGCAACTTTGATCCGTGCCGCGACCTGATTGATACTGCTATGAATCGTCTCTTTTGGATCCTCTAAAATATAATCGGCTATTTTGCGTTCCTTTTCACTTAAGTGCGGATATGCGGACTGAATACGAACGATACATTGACTTTCTGTCATTATCAATCACCCCTTAATCTATGTTTTTATTGTACATCAAACGCTTTCATTTGAAAATAAATTTCTGCAAACGTTTTCTTTTGTCACGATTTGTTAACTTTTTTCATCAAAACACTGGCCATAATCAAATTGGCTGTTTACCTCTCCCCCGCTCACACTAAAATTTCTGCAGCGTATTGCACTGTTTTTCAGTAACACAAAGACGCAGGATTTGACGATTAAGAATCGCTTACTTTTTCATATGACTTGTGATCATTCCTGACACAGCCTTTACATTCTTCTCATTCCATGCTTCAATGGAGTGGATGCAGATGATTGACAGCGATGACAATAACGGGGGTAATGAAGAGTGATGCAATCCATATTCAAGAAAAATCTGGAAAAATTAAGCGCTTATCAACCCGGTCCATCAACGGATGAGATAAAAAAGATGTATGGTTTGGAAAAGGTCGTCAAACTGGATTCCAATGAAAATGTTTATGGCGCTTCGCCAAATGTCCAAAAAGCGATTATCGAAGACGCACTTTTCCCCGAGCTTTATCCGGACTGCCGGAATTCCGACCTCAGGGATGAACTGTCTAAAAGGCTTTGCGTGCACTCGGATCGTTTTCTGTTCGGTGCCGGTCTGGATGAAATCATTGTTTTAATAAGTCGTGCCTTTCTTGACGCATCCAGCAGCATAGTCATGGCATGGCCAACCTTTTACGAATACTATTGTCACGCGCAAATTGAAGGCGCGGCAACGAAGAAAATCCCATGCACGCCTGATGGAAAGCATGATTTGCAAGCCATGCTCAGGGCCATCGATGGAACGACAAAAGTCGTATGGATCTGCAATCCGAATAATCCGACCGGTACCTACTTAACCAAGGATGAGCTGGACGCTTTCATCGAAGCCGTTCCTAAAAATGTGCTGATTGTCATTGACGAAGCCTATATCGATTTTGTGACCGCGAAAGACTTTCCCAATGGTTTGAACTATCTCAATGCTTTCGAAAACGTACTCGTCTTGCGTACCTTCTCAAAAGCATACGGGCTTGCCTCTTTCCGCATTGGCTATGCGATCGGAAGCTTACGCATCATCGATGAAATCAATAAAGTACGTCCTCCTTTTAACAATCCGAGGCTTAGTCAGGTCGCTGCACTGGCCGCGCTGAGAGACGATGCTTTTAAAAAGGATTGTATTAACAAAAATCGCAAAGTTTTGGCTGAAACCGCCATATTTTTAAGAAAAAAAGGTATTCAGTTTTTTGACAGCCAGGCAAACTTCATTTACATAAAAACGGATCATCCAGAACAGGTCGCTTTATATTGCAGAAAACATGGATTCCTGATCAATTCTTTTCAGGACGGCGTGCGTGTAACAATAGGAAAATCAGAAGATATGAAGCGTTTTTTGCCCATACTCGAAAAAACGCTGCTTGACCGTGTGACCGAGTCAAGTATTTAACCTTTTGCCGTTCTCGAAAAAATATCAGAAAACTCTCTAATCCTGAAAAATTTTCCGTTTTCTTATATTGCAAAAAATTGGTCTTTACAAAAAACTGGTTTGCTGTTACAATTTGGACACAATCAATGATGCAAATGAAAATCAAATTTGCGATGATGGAGACAGCAGTCGCCGTGAAATCCGTCCCAGAGAGCCGGACTTAGCTGAAAACCGGTACGTCTTCTGACGATTGAGCACTCCAGAGCAGATCCGCAGAAAGCTGGTATATACCCAGTCAGTATGTGGACTCGGTGAAATACCGTTATCTTCGTTAATGAAGGCCGCCAATGATTCTGTCCTGGCGGTAAATGAGGGTGGCACCACGATAATCACGTCCCTCGCAGCATTTTTCATGCTGCGGGGGACGTTTTTATATTTTTAACTGTTCCCGCAAGTCAGAGATAACAGGAAGGATGAGCTTAAATGTTTTTAGATCAGACCTATTTGTTTACGCCCGGGCCGACGCCGATTCCGAATCAGGTAAACGAAGCTATGGCACGGCCGATGATCGGACACCGCAGTCCGGATTTTTCCGTTTTGATTGAAGACGTGGCAACAAGACTTCAGCCTGTGTTTGGAACAAAGCATCCGGTTGCCATTCTGACTAGCAGCGGTACCTCGGCGCTTGAAGCGGCCGTTGTTAACACAGTCCACGAAGGCGATCATGCGATTGTGATTGTTGCCGGATCATTTGGCGACCGATTGGCATCGATTGCCGAAAACTATGGGGCAACGGTCCACCGCTTACCCATCGAATGGGGAAAATCCTGTTCACCCGAACAGCTGGATGCCTTTATCGACAATTTGGAAGGAGTACCGATCAAAGCCGTGTTTGCGACGTTTAACGAAACGTCAACCGGTGTGTTGAATCCGATTCACACACTGGGTCAGGTAGTGAAAGAAAAAACGGACGCACTGTTCATCGTCGATGGCGTCAGCTGTATCGGCGCCGTTCCGGTTGATATGGAAAATGATCATATCGACCTGCTCGTGACCAGTTCGCAAAAGGCGCTGATGCTGCCGCCGGGTCTTGCTTTCGTGGCCTTCAGCGACCGAGGACTGCAAGCCATTCGCGAATGTCCCGAACGTCGATTTTATCTTGATTTGAAGCGTTATGTCGACACCTATGAGAAACAGAAGTCAACACCGTTTACACCGGCTGTTTCTCTGATTCAGGGTGCGCAGGCCGTATGTGCAATGATTGAGGACGAGGGCTGGGAAAATGTAATCCGGCGTCATCTTCTGCTCCGTGATATGATGCGTGCCGGTCTGCGCGCGCTGGATCTCCCGCTGCTGACAACGGAAGAAGACGCCTCGCCAACCGTAACCGCCGTTCGTCCGGAAACCGTTTCAGCTCCGGACATCCAGAAAGCATTAAAAAAAGATTTTTCCATCACGATCGCCGGCGGACAAAAAGATTTGAAAGGGAAAATTTTTCGGATCGGCCATATGGGCTACTGCACTCCGTTTGATGTGCTCAAAGTGCTGAGTGCACTTGAACTGACGCTTGCAAAGTTCGGACAAAAACCGCGGTTCGGAGCTGCCGTTAAGAAAGCCGAGGAGGTTTATGCACAATATGTTTAAAGTCATCGTTACCGATCCGATCAGTGAAACTGGGATCCGCTCATTAACCAATCATCAGGAATTTGAAGTCAGCCAGAAAACCGGTCTGGACCCGGATGTGCTTGCCGAGCAGCTTAAAGACTATGACGCGTTGATTGTACGCAGCCAGACGCAAGTTACACGCGACCTGATTCAATCCGCTGACCGGTTAAAGGTTATCGCCCGTGCCGGTGTCGGCATTGATAACATTGATATCGATGCCGCTACGGAAAAAGGCATTATTGTCATCAATGCCCCAGCCGGAAACACGATTGCCGCGACCGAGCATACAATGGCAATGATGCTTGCCCTTGCCCGCAATATTCCGCAGGCATACGGCTCACTGACATCCGGAAAATGGGACCGGAAACGCTTTAAAGGCGTGGAGCTTTATCAAAAAACGCTTGGCGTTGTCGGCATGGGCAGAATCGGAACGGAAGTCGCCAGGCGCGCAAAGGGCTTTCAAATGAACATTCTCGGCTATGACCCCTTTCTTACCGAAGATCGAGCCAAAAAGCTTGGAATTATTAAAGCAAGCCTGGGTGAAATCGCTGCACAAGCTGATTTCATTACCGTACACACGCCGCTGACGCCGGAAACGAAAGGATTAATCAATGCGGATTTTCTGGCAAGAACCAAGGAAGGGGTGCGTATCATTAACTGTGCCCGTGGCGGAATCATCGATGAACAGGCGCTGGTGCGTGCGGTCAACGATGGACAGGTTGCCGGAGCAGCGATCGATGTATTTGAACACGAACCTCCGGAAAATACCGGACTGACACAAAATCCAAGGATCATTGTGACACCGCATCTCGGCGCCTCAACAGCAGAGGCTCAGGAGAAAGTTGCGGAATCAGTCAGTGAAGAAATCGTTGCGATCTTCACATCCGGCAGCGTCCAGCATGCGATTAATCTGCCACATGTCTCAGCATCCGTGGAGCGGAAAATCCGCCCCTATCTCACGTTAAGCGAGCAAATGGCTGAATTTCTGATGCAGATTTTCAAAAAGGCTCCGGAAAAAATTAATATTAATTATTACGGCGAGCTTTTTCTGGAAGATACGGGGATGCTCACACGCCAGATGATTAAAGCACTGCTCTCCTACTATCTGGACTCTTCCATTAATATTGTGAACGTGATGCAAGTGCTCAAGGCGCATGGCCTCTCCTACAGCGTTCAGAAAAATGCAGCGCACAAAGGATTTACAAATTTTATTGAGCTGGAAATTGCCAATGGTGATGATCACGCGACAATTGCCTGCACGTACCTGCCCGGATTTGGCGGGCGTATCGTTTCCATCAACGGCTACCGGCTTGATATGGAACCAGAAAAGTATCTCCTCTATATCGACCACCAAGACGTACCCGGCATGATTGGGAGCGTCGGTTCAATTCTCGGTGAAAATCATATCAACATAGGCAGTATGTATGTGGGACGGCAAGCCGTTGGTGGCAACGCCATTATGGTGCTGACTGTTGACCGGCCGGTTTCCGATGCACTGCGTGATCAGATTTTGGGCATCCGTGCTTTGAATGATGCCCAGTTTGCAAAAATCGACATTGAACAATCCGCTGACTAATTGATTATATGCCCCTTAATAAACAGTCTGTCTCCCAGGGGGACAGGCTGTTTATTAACTTGTCTTTACCAAATTGCATGACTTACTTGCAAAAAAGATATTTGCCGGACCAAAAAATCTTATTCAATGGAAAGTTCTGGCTGTAACATCGGATTATGAAGTGATTTCCTTACGTGTTCGAAAATACGTTACACGTTTGAAGCTCTTTATTACGATTCTGGAATTTTGCTACGTCTTTCCATGATTTTGCTACATGTTTGATGGGGTAGATACAACTAGTAAATGGGTTAGCCTTTGGGTTCAATCGTTACAAGTGTAACTCCCTTCGTTCTAACTTCGATTCCAATTTTGGGACTCTTTTCCTTAGGAACAGGCGGCACCGATGGCACCACAATAAGCACCGTGCCGTGGTATCATTGCTGTTATTCCCCACTCCGCACAGTATCGCTTGACAATCTCCGTCAGCAGCTCGTTTCCCGAAAATGTGCTGCCTGCAAAAATCACTGTGTTCACCCCAGCCCTCTGTGCCGCCAGAATACTGAGTGAGGTAACCGTTTCTGCTACAAGGCCAATGACAGAAGCGATCTGGTCTTCAGGAGATGATGAACTACTGTCTTTAGACACGGCCCCGAAATTGCTCGCAGTCAGATCGCCGGCAATTGGAGGCTCTTCGCCTTCATATATCCGTGCGACTGTCAAATCAATCATGGTTCTCCTGCCTCGCGACGCGTATTGGATCAAGGTGTCAAAATCATAGATACCGGTAAGCAGCCCCGATAAACCGATGATTGTACCGCCACCAACGCCGCTGCCCCCCATCCAGTCAATTTTCCCGCTGTGGACATAATTCAGCGATGTTCCGGTACCGACATTGGTAAGCAGAAACGCATCCGGAACCACGTCGCGCTCATATGCAATCAACTGACGCGCTCCCTCAGCCGACACTGCAAATTCCGGAAAAATCACGCTCGTCCGGCCACGCAGCCTCTCTTTCAGCTTACCCGCCTTTCCCCCTGTCAGATGAATGGAACGCTCAGAGGAAATGAGATGAAGCCATTCCGCACACGCGTCAATCTGGGACAGCGGGAAAGAACGATAGATCCATTTTTCCTCTCTATGCACTGCGGCTTTAATTAACGTTCCGCCAGCATCTACGCCAATTCGATCAGCTGTTGACACTATGGTTCCCCTCTTCCCCATCACCATGATTTTTATTAATAGGCCTGACTGATTTTTCTCACTTTTATCTTTGAAAACTTGGCTTTGCCAAGCCTCTGGCGAAGGCAAAGATGCCGTCGCACTTATACGATAATCCGCTGAATTTTAACCTTTCTTATTAAGAAAAACCGGGCATAACCCGGTCCTTACTTCCGCACAAAGCGGTGAATTTTGCGTTGCATACAGGACATATGCGCACTTAGCGAAAGTTCCTTTTACTCCTGTAATCGAATTTGGGTTCATGTCTTTACAGTACTGAATCGGCACTTCAGTTGTTTGCTTGCGCGCGGGCGATCTGGAAGCCTCCTCAGGCAGGCCAATTCCTGCGGGGTCTTTCCTGGCTCGCTGATCAACAGGAACGCTCCGCAGGCGCCAGCGCACCTTTGCTTTGATTCTCGGTAGGACACTGGTTTATTGGTTTTCATATGGGTCAAAAATCTTATACTCTTATCTTGATAAAAAACGGGCGGCTTGCCCGCCTTACTTCTGATTCATTTATTTTTCTAAAAGCTCAAAAACCAGGTCCTTGATATCCGCTACCGAATCAAGGATAAAATCAGCGCCGTTTGCTGCAAGTTCTGTACGCGCCTTCTGACCGGAAAGTCCGGTCAGCACACCGGCAAACCGGCAGCCAATCTGTTTGGCGCAAAGCAAATCGGCAAGTGAATCACCGACAATCAGCGTTTGCTCTCCGTTCGGCAGTTTCTCAGGCTGGCGCACGGTCCAGCGTTTCATTTCACTGTCTTTCCCATAAAATGAAGCAAGGTAGGTAAACGGATGCGGTTTTGCCAGCGGCGCAGCATCGTATCTGCGTTCCGCATCCAGTACATCATCGGCAGTCACTATATGATTCGGATCCAGCTCGTCAATCCAATGCAAATAGGTAAAAGGACGGACTGTCTCCAGCCTCGGACGCCCGGTTGCAATGCCAACGCGGAGACCAGACTCGCTGAATGAACGAAACATGCGGCGGATATAATCAGGGGCCGCCAGTGTAACTTCTTCATTCATAAATCCTTTTTTTCCAGTCTGCACAGAAGGTTGACCTGTTGCCGCAAGTACATGCTCATCTCCGATATACCATTCCTGAGAAGCATGTTCGCCAACATGCCACAAGGCGCTTTTTGGCTGAAACACATCAGTCTCAATACCCAGCCGTCTGCCAGCCAGCTCATTCAGATAAATAATTAGTTCCTGTTTCACCGCTTTTGTAGATGCATAATCGGCCATAAAGCGAGAAAAGTCGGGTCTGACCTGATGTGCTTTAAAAAACATCCGAAGACGGTCCAGTGTATTCCGATCAACCGGATAGGTCAGAAGTTCAGCCGCCCTGCCTCTTTCCGGTTCAGGAAGCTGGGTGATCAGGTGAATGAGCTGCACGGAAAAAGTAATATAGATCATATCCCAATTGGCATTCATTCCTCTTGATTTCAGGAAATTCAGTACGTCATCATTCAAAAATTCTTCTGCACGAATTTTGGCAATTTCTTCGTTGCTGTAGTCGGTTTGAAAACTACGGTTGTTCCCTATCCCCAAATAGTTTTCACTAAGCAGCAGTTCTCGGACCGTAAGTGCTGATGCGTCAAAATACCGTTCCTCGCTGAGAAAAACTCCGTCGACATCAAATAAAACCGTTTGAATCATAGCTCACCTCAAATTTTCAGGATAACCTCATTCTCCATTTAATCCGCGACCATTTTTAGCAATAATTGTCCAGTTCTGACCACCGTTCTCCGTTCGATACAGATCTCCGCGATGAGTAATGATCACCAATTCGGCGTATTTTCTTGGATTCGGAAGAATACGAACCAGACGATCACTTTCGACCGTCCCCATATCAAGATCAATGATTTTGTTCTGCTGGGGAATCAATTGAAATAATGATGTTTCTTTGCCTGACACAGCGGCGTAAAGTGTTGTTGTACCACCACTGCTGTATGCCGCACTCGTAACCGAGCGGCCGGCCAGAAAACGTGTAAAATGTGCGCCGCTGTCATCACTGACATAAAGTCCTTCTGTAGTGCCAATGGCAAGTTTGTCTGGTTCATCCGGCGAGACGGCGAGCACTTGCACATCACCTGTTACATGTCCGGCCCTGCTTTGGAACCACGAACGGCCGCTGTCCCTGGTGATACGCAGTATCAGATTACTTCCCTGGGCAAATAGGTGATAGACGTGTTCCGACTCATAACCGGCCGCCCACAGCCCTTCGGAAGGCGTGACCGTGTCACGCCGGATAATCGTCCTTTGATCCTGCGCTTTCCATTGCACAGCTCCGGTTCTGTCCACTTGGACCACACCTGTTCTGAAAGGTAAAATGATGGAAGTTTTCTCCAGATCATCAGCCTTTTCGGAATGCCAGCGCCCCTTCGTATAGCTTACGCGCCTGTTCTCCGTTCTCAGCCAGAGCGTTTTCCCGTCTTTCGTATACCCCGCTCCCTGCACGCGTGCAATAGGAACGCTGCCTTTTCCAGAATGCATGGCGCTTACTGCATAGATGATCCAGATGGTTCCTCCCGCAAGCAGGAGGATAAAGATCACTTTTGCGGCCAGCAGCCAAAATACCCAGGATACACTTTTCCGTCCGGATGCCGCTTCATTTGTTTCGTTCACTTGCTACCACTCCGTTAGCGATCTTTCTTTTTTATTCAGCGCCCTTTCTGGCTCTCCAATAGCTTAATCTCCATTGAACAAATCAAAAAGTCCACCGCCAAGACTGCCTTCGTCCTTGCTTCGTCCCGCCGGGTTTCCTGGCATCGCGCTGAATACACGGCTGGCCAGACGGCTGAATGGAAGTGATTGAACGATCACTTTCCCCGGGCCCCTCAAAGTTGCGAAAAATAGACCTTCACCGCCAAACAACGCTGTCTTTACACCGCGTACAAACTCAATGGCGTAATCCACCTCGCGTGACATGGCGACCAGACAGCCTGTATCGATTTTCAGCGTTTGTCCGGCTTCCAGTTCAATTTCCTTAATCATTCCACCGGCATGAACAAAGGCAAGGCCGTCACCTTCAAGCTTCTGCATGATAAATCCTTCGCCGCCGAAAAATCCGGTACTGAGCTTTTTTTGAAAGGCGATACCGACCTGAACCCCTTTGGCGGCACATAAAAAGGCATCCTTCTGGCAGATCATCTCGCCACTAGACAGGCTTAAATCCAATGGGATAATTCTTCCCGGATACGGTGACGCAAAGGATACATGCCTTTTTCCCGCTCCTTCATTGGTAAATGCCGTCATGAACAGGCTCTCACCGGTAAGCAGCCGTTTGCCGGCTCCAAACAGCTTACCCATAATGCCTCCACTCTGACTACTTCCGTCTCCGAAAATAGTTTCCATAGCGATGCCATCTTCCATCATCATAAAGCTTCCGGCTTCGGCAATGACCGTTTCTCCCGGATCCAGTTCGATTTCCACGAACTGCATTTCCTGGCCTTCGATTCTGTAGTCAATCTCATGATTATTCATATACCTGCTCCTTTTCTCATTAGAATCAACCATTCGCTCGGATCTATTTAAAAGCAATTATATAGTAATCGGTAACCGGCTCTTTAAAAATACCTGATGGATCAACGGATTTCAACGCATCGTAAATTTCTTTCTCGAACTGCTGCGCATCGTTGCCAAGCACACTTTTTCGGCAGGTGGACGTTGAATACAGATAGCCGATAATTGAAGGAATATCACGTTCACGTTCCGAATGAATCTGTCCCGTCAGTAAAGAATGGAACGATGATTCAGCAAGCAGTTGTTCATGCCGGGGGGCGATCTTCATGCGCTGCAGATGAGGAAACCATTTATCCACAATACGCTGGACTGCTTGTTGCCACCTCAGCGAACGATCGCCAAGCATGTGTCCCTGCCCGACAAGCGCGAAGGCACCACCTGGCAGCAACCGTTCATAGCTCAACCTGAGCACACGCTCCCGATCCATCCAGTGAAAGGCGTCTCCGGCCGTGATCATTCTGAAAGTTCCAAGGTCCGAACTGATCGCCTCCGAAGGCATTTTCAACCATTTCATCGTTTGAATATTGAAAAGTTCGCACTGACTTTTTGCAGATTGAAGCATATCTGAACTGACATCAATACCTACAGTCTCTTCAAAGTATCCGGCCATCGGGAATGTCAGTTTTCCTGTACCGCATCCTAGATCCAGCAGCCTTCCCTTTCCGTTCAGACCGCATTTCAGAGCCAAGGTTTGAATCGTCCGTTCACTGTACTGACCGCGATACTTCAAATAATAATAAGCCGCACCATCATAAAGACCATGCGTATGTATTTTCTGTTTCACTCGATCACCTGCTTCTTCCAATTCGCTCCCTGCACATTTATCGGTGCAGAGTTCTCGCACATGACGCACCCGTTTATGCCACAATGAACACCTTTTCTATTTTAACATACTATACCTTCCGACCGGGCAATTTTAAAACACGATCACGCATTTGTCCGCGCATCAAATTCAATGACTGAGGAGATGTCCCGATGCATTGGCTTATGATTCTGTTAATCGGTATCGCAGCGAGTATTGACAATTTTGCAGTTGGCATGTCGTTTGGAATAAAAGGAAAAAAAATTACATGGCAGGCCAATCTGTTTATGGCTGCCGTTGCTTTAGCTGCATCTTTGATTATGCTGATCGCCGGTTCTGTAGTCGGCTTTAAGATTTCCGATTTTTATGCAAATCTGACAAGCGGCAGCATGATCCTCGGTATTGGCATATGGTCACTGTTCAGTGCCATTAAAAATCGAAACACACTGTCAAAAACATTTCCGCAGGCAGAGCAGATTGACCGTGATCAAAACAATCTGATCTCTTTCAACGAGACATTCTGGTTAAGTTTCGCCTTATCTTTCAATGCCATGGGTACCGCATTCGGTGCAGGCCTTGGCAGGTTAAATCCGATCGGTGTGGCATTCACTGTCTCTTTTCTTTCTTTTTTCTCCATAGATGCAGGACAGAGAGTCGGCCTGACAAAAATACGATCACGCATCGGTGCGCTCTCTGAATACATCGCTTCGCTCTTACTCATTTGTATCGGTATTTATACCCTTTTCGTATCTGTGTAACTGCAATCCGCCCCGATAATGGAAATAGACGGACGGACCGACCTTTTTTATGCAGCAGTAGTACAAGAGAAACCGGGCATTTGGTATTTAATCTCTGATCATGATTCGTTGTTCTATATCATTGCTGTGGCTGCTCGCCTGCCGAGGGCGATCTGGAAGACCCCGCAGGCAAATTCCTGCGGGGTCTTCCCAGGCTCGCTGATCAACGGGAACGCTCCGCAGGCGCCAGCGCACCTCCGCTTTGATGCTCGGTAAGACACTGATTTATTGGTTTTCATATGGGTCAACAATCATATAGTTTCTTTATTTGTTAGAAAACCTGGCTTTGCCAAGCCTATGGCGAAGGCAAAACGGCCGTCGCACTTATGCTATATAATCCGCTAAATTTTTAACCTTCTTATAGTACAAGAAAAAAAGATCCGGGAGAGATTGCTCCCCGGATCCTTCACATATCGTGAACGGCATTCAGCCTTCTGTGATTTTAATTTCTTTTTCCAAATCTTTTCTGGATAAATTGGCATGCAAAAAACCTGCCGTCTCTGGTGTATACAGACTCATGTGCGTTTTCTGATCAACTTGCAAATCACCGTGATCAAGGGTGTAATCGAGCACGTGTCCCCCGCCTTTCCGGGCTTTATCAATAAAATGAAGATGAAATCCGGATACCGCAATACCCTGCATAAATGCTGGTGACCAGAACCCGACAATGGTTCCCGTGACTCCTTTAAAATGAAAGACCGGCTGCGTTTTAACCGCTTCAGTCATCGGAACAGGCTTATCCTGATAAGCAACCGTTCTCGTGATTACTTCCTTAAATACGCCGTCAAGACGGAAAGCATAAAATAAATTTTCGCTCTTCATCAGCTTTTTCATTTCGTGTTCAAAAGAGGATTTATCAAGCGGCTTATCAAATGTCTTTTCAATTGCCGGATGGAAATCAGTCAGTGAACAAAAAGGAGTCCGATCCTCGCTTTTTAGCGGTGTTGCGGTTCCGTCTCCGCGCAGTCGGTAAAATTCACCGTCAAAAGCGATCAATTCACCATCCAGGTGTTCAAAGGTCCCAATGCCGAAATCACCGTATTGTTTTATTTCATCATAGGTCATCGCACCTTCAAAGACACCGTCAAGAAGCGACGACATCGTGGATAATTGAAACAGCTGTCCGTCATTATTCGTACCCGTCATCATTGAATTACCTCTTTCTCTCGGAATACCTGTAATATAGATTTTGTTTCACACATTGATCGTTAGAAAACTTGGCTCCGCCAAGCCTTTGACACGGGCGAAGTCGCCGTCGCGACGGCCATGGACGGCCTAGTGTCCGATAAGCCGCAGGACGCGGCGTTTTTTCGGACCACTTATACTATTTTCCTTAAATTTTATATACTTTCTTATAGTACAAGGAAAAATTTTCTGTCTCGATCAGTTCAGCTGATTCGGGATGAGACTCTTGCCAAGTGCAATATTATCACTGTAATCCACAGGGATATCAATAATAACCGGCCCATCCTGATAGGCAATTCCTTCTTTCAGAACAGCTTCAAGATCATCCGGATGACTTACTCTCAATCCTTTTGCACCGAATGATTCTGCATATTTGACAATATCTATTTTCCCAAAGTCAACTCCGGATGTTCGTTTGTACTTCATTTGCTGCTGGAAAGCCACCATGTCGTAAGTGCCGTCACGCCAGACAAGATGAACAATCGGAAGTTTCAGGCGTACTGCCGTCTCCAATTCCATAGCGGAAAACAGAAAGCCTCCGTCCCCGGACATCGAAATGGTTTTTGCGTGATGATGCACAAGTGAGGCCGCCATCGCCCACGGAAGTGCGACACCCAGTGTCTGCATGCCGTTGCTGAACAGCAGCGTTTTCGGTTCATAAGAGCGGAAATGGCGTGCCATCCAGATGTAATGGGAACCGACATCACAGGTAACTGTTGTCTCATCACTGATTAATCGGCGCAATGTATGCATCAGGTTCAGCGGATGAACAAGATTGCCATTTGACTGCTTCGGCGGTTCATCGTTCGCATCCAGCTTATGACGCATTTTCTCTAAATAGTTGAGACTTTCCTCAGTCATATTCAGATTTGTCAGTTTCTCCTTGATCCGTTCAACGGTTGACGGAATATCGCCAACCAGTTCAATCGACGGCTGGTAGTAGTGATCAATGTCCGCACGCACTTCATCCAAATGAATAATCGTCCGTGATCCGACATTGTTCCAGAATTTCGGGTCATACTCGACAGCGTCGTAACCGATGGTCACAATGACATCCGCTTTTTCAAGCACCAGGTCACCCGGCTGGTTGCGGAACAGCCCGATCCGTCCAAAGAAGTGTTCCTCCATATCGCGTGGAATTAATCCCGCCGCCTGGAACGTTTCAACAACCGGAAAAGCAATCTTTCGCAGCAATGCGCGTACGGCTGCAACCACTGAGAAGCGGTTGGCACGCATGCCCGCAAGAATAACCGGCATTTTCGCATGCTTTATTGCGTCTACCGCCCGATCAATTGCTTCCTCAGAAGCGACGCCGAGTTTGGGGCTCTCAAGTGGCCCAAGTGCATTTACAGTTGTTTTCGAGACCAGAACATCCTGCGGAAAGCTGACAACACTTGCGCCCGCGGATGTGGACTCCGCCGCACGGAAGGCGTTCGTCACAACTTCCGGAACGTTCTTCGGATCAACGACCTCAGCACTGAATTTGGAAATCGGCTGAAACAGTGCCGCATTGTCCATAGACTGATGCGTGCGTTTCAAGCGATCCGCACGTGGAACCGCACCGACCAGCGCAACAATCGGATCATTTTCCACGTTGGCGGTAACAATACCGGTTGCGAGATTAGACGCCCCCGGGCCTGAGGTGACCAGACATACACCGGGTTTGCAGGTAATTCTGCCGATAGCGGCGGCCATAAAAGCGGCATTCTGCTCGTGACGGCAAACAATCAATTCAGGTCCCCGGTCTTTTAAAACATCGTAAACCGCATCGATCTTTGCACCGGGAATGCCAAAAATATATTCTACTCCCTGTTTAATCAAACAATCGACAACGAGTTCTGCACCAGTAGCAAGTTTTTGCTCTTCCTTTTCTTTTTTCACATTGCTCACCTTTTTGGTTCCTCCTTATTTGAACGATACATTCTGCTGTCTCGTTCCTTGAGCAGCAGGCAGACGATCCCCTGTTCTCTGCTTATTATTGTGATTAATATCATTTTACCGTTTTCATTTACTAATGTGAAATATATTATTGAATGTCATGTAATACTCAGAGTATATTAATAAATAGAATAAATGCCGGTAAAAATCTGCTCAAGGAAGTGTTGTCATAATGGAACTCCGTCATTTTCTCTATTTCATTACCGTAGCCGAGGAATTACACTTTGGACGTGCTGCCGCGCGCCTGCAGATGACACAGCCGCCGCTCAGCAAACAGATACAGCAGTTTGAAGAAGAAATAGGCGTTGCACTGTTTAAAAGAAACAAGCGCCATGTTGAACTGACAACTGCGGGAGAACTTTTTCTGCCGGAAGCGCGTGCGGCTGTTGCCCAATTCAGGCAGGCAGTAGATACTGCTCAGCGTGCGCATCGAGGTGAATTTGGCCGTCTGGTCATTGGATTTGTCGGATCGGCAACTTATGATATTCTTCCTCAGATCGTCAGAGAATATCGACGTATTTTCCCCCATGTCTCGATCCGGCTGCATGAATTTTCAACTCCGGATCAGGTCAATGCGCTGATCGGCGACCGTATTGATGTCGGTCTGCTCCATCCGCCGGTCAGCAGTTCATTAATCGAAACGCATCCGATCAAACGTGGGTATGCGGCACTCTCACTGCCGAAAAATCATCCGCTTGCCAAAAAGACAAGCATACGGATTGAAGATCTTGAAGATGTTCCGTTTATCGTCGTCTCACGCGATATTTGGCCGGGGTTGTATGATGAATTTCTCTCACTTTTTCAGAATGTCGGTTTTACACCGAAAATTGTCCAGGAAGCAACGGAATATCAAATGGTTGTCGGCCTGGTCTCGGCAGGAATTGGGGTCGGGGTCGTGCCTGCCTCTGCAGAAAAATTATTTAATCTGGAAGTCGTCTACCGACAAATTGATCACTATCCGCTTAAAGCCGTCTTGTCTCTTGCTTATTTGAAAAAAAATACGAATCCGGCTTTAAAGCAGTTCGTCTCGCTGACGAAGCGGATTCGTATCAATGATCTGTAAAGATCAGGATTTGATTAAACTGTCGTCTTTGCTCTGACGGCGCAGGCGCACAAGGCGAATGACATGAGAGATAATTGTCTTGATCATCGCATAAGTCGGAACGGCAAGAATCATCCCGATAGGACCGATCCATTTTCCGGAAACAAGCAGCAGAATGATAATCGTCAACGGATGCGTATTCAGGCGTTTCCCCATAACGAGCGGTGAAATGAGGTGCCCATCGAGCTGCTGGACAGCTACAATTACTGCAAGCACAAGCAGTGCCTTGGCAGGTGAATCCATCAGAGCGATAATCAATGCCGGTATCGCACCAAGAATGGGGCCAAGATAAGGAATAATATTGGTCACGCCGACAATCAGGCCAAGCAGCAGACTGAACGGCAGCCCGATTATCGCAAAACCGATGCATGACGAAATGCCGACGAATGATGCGACAATGATTAGACCATGAATATATGAGGACAATGTGTCATTTAAATCACTTAAAATATGATTGACCTCATTGTGATATTTCTGGGGAAAAAATCGTGTGACTGCATGCGGCAGGCGATGACCGTCTTTAAGCATATAAAACAGAATAAACGGCACAGTCACCACAGTCAGTGTCACATTCACCAGAACACTGAAGAAGGTGGATAATCCGGAGCCTGCGTTGTCCGTAAAGGCTTTTGCCATCTGCTCAAGATTTTTTTGAATTTTGTCTATAGAGTAGTAATCCTGATGAATCAGCCATTTAAAGCCGCGGGAGTCCGCCAGTTGCTCAATGTTCGTTCTCCAGCTTGCAATATAATCCGGCAGCTGTCCAAATAGTGATTTGACCTGCTCCGTAAGCGGTGGACCGACAATGACGACCAGCAGAGCAATTAATCCGGTAAGTATGATATAAATAATCAGTATGCTTAACGTTTTGGGAATCTTCATGCGATGAAAGACATCCACAAAGGGCCTGATCAGAAAGAAGAGAAAACCAGCCACAATAATCGGGAAGAACAGCGTCGTAATCAGCGTAACAATCGGAACAAAAATAAATGAGATTTTCGTCAGTACATAAATGAGCACTGCAATACACAACAGCTCTACGGTCCAGAAAATCAGATTTGAATATTTTTTCAGCACAGTGTCCACACCTTCATATAAGCCTGATAAAAATAAAGTTTTCAATAATTGTCTTTAATTATAACGTGTATTTATAAAATGAATCAATTTTCAGAAGTCTGCGCTGTCACTCTGCATCCTGGCGATGTTCAAATAAATTGTGCGCGCAGGTAAATCATCAGCACGATTTCACAGCATTTCACTTAACCGCACGGAAACACATTCTGGCACATCCGGCTTGTTTCACGATATAATTAAGTTTATCTGGAACAACAGAAAAGTCTCTATATCCGTATTAATGAACCTATTCACAGCGAACTGCTTTGCACTGAGAAGACAGGTTTTATGATTGTCGTCAATATGCTTCATGAGCTCCATTGACACACGGCTTTCCCCTCATCACTGATTCTCTTAATCGTGCGATCTAAAGGACGTGGCATAATGAGTATATTCTCAATCTTATTGACTCTATTAATTGGAACCAACATACTGCTCGGTGCAACCGTCGTTTTTCTTGAGCGAAAAAGTATCAGTTCAACCTGGGCGTGGCTGATGATCCTTAATTTCCTGCCCATTGTCGGTTTTATTCTTTATCTGATTTTCGGACAGAACATGAGCAGAAGAAAAATTTTTAAATGGGATCACACCGTCCACCAGCGGACGAAGGAGATTGTGAGCAGGCAGATGCTGGCGATCGTCAATCATGAACCGCCTTTTACAGATCCGATTCTGCGCCAGTATTCCGAACTTCTCTATCTGAATCTGAATAATGACGAAGCGCCGCTCACACTGAACAACCAACTGACCATTTTTACTTCCGGAGAATCTAAATTTCAGAAGCTGCTTCATGACATTCGCCAGGCCAGACATCATATACACATTGAGTATTATATTTTTCGCGGTGATTTTCTGGGAAATGAACTGATCGATACGCTTGTGCAAAAAGCCGAGGAAGGAGTCGTTGTCAGACTGCTTGTCGATGACGAGGGCTCACGGCGGCTCCCGAAAAAACTTGTTCGACGGCTTATTCAGGCCGGTGGCAAATTTCAGACCTTTTTCCCCGGCCGACTGCCACTGCTGAATTTGCGCATCAACTATCGAAATCACCGTAAACTGGTCATTATTGACAGCGTCATCGGCTATATCGGCGGATTCAATGTCGGCGATGAATATTTAGGACTGAGTAAAAAATTCGGATTTTGGCGAGATACACATCTGCGCATCGTCGGTGAAAGTGTAACCAGCATTCAGTCCCGCTTTTTGCTTGACTGGAATCAGGCTTCCGGAGAACAGGTTCCCTTTAAATCCTATTACGCAATGGACGATCAACAGACGCAATACGGAGAAGTCGGCATTCAGATTGTCTCCAGCGGTCCCGATCAGAAATGGGAGCAGATCAAAAATGCATTTATAAAAATGATTTTATCCGCGAAAAAAACGATCTACATTCAAACGCCTTACTTAATTCCTGACGAAAGCCTTATGAATGCGATATCAATTGCTTCACTGTCTCACGTGGATGTGCGGATTATGATTCCAAACAAGCCTGATCATCCGTTTGTTTATTGGGCAACTTATTCGAATGTCGGACTGCTGCTTGAAGCAGGAGCACGCGTCTATCTCTATCAAAACGGTTTTCTGCATGCGAAAACGATCATTGTCGACGAACAGCTGGCAACGGTTGGTACTTCCAATCTCGATTTTCGCAGCCTGAGTCTGAATTTTGAAGTGAACGCATTTATTTATCACAAACAAACGGCCAAACAGCTGGCTTCGATCTTTAAAAAAGACATTCGCTTATCGAAAGAATTAACGATGCCCGATTATCGTTCACGTTCTTTTGTTATTAAATTTAAAGAAAGTATCTCGAGGCTGCTTTCACCTATTTTATGATCCGGTTCATTTAGAAAAACCGGGCATAGCCCGGTCCTTACTTCCGCACGATGCGGTGGCTTCCGCGTTGTGCACAGGACATACTTTCACAGGATGCCGTCTGACTGCGATTTACCGACCATTCAGCATGATTTACCGGTCATTCCTGCGCTATTTACCGGTCAGCGCGTGTTTTCACAGTTTTCTACCGGAGTCTTTGATCTGTTTGTTTTGTTGGCATCGGCGCTTCAGTTGCTTGCTGCGGGCGATCCAGAAGACCCCGCGGGCAGGCAGATTCCTGCGGGGTCTTATCAGGCTCGCTGATCAACAGGAACGCTCCGCAGGCGTCAGCGCACCTCCGCTTTGATTCTCGGTCAGACACTGGTTTATTGGTTTTCATATGGGTCAAAATGATATACTTTCTTATCTTGTTAGAAAACCTGGCTTTTTCAAACCTCTGGCGAAGGCAAAGACGCCGTCGCACTTATACGATAATCCGCTGAATTTTAAACTTTCTTATGGTATTAGAAAAAACCGCCGGACAGGTTTGCCCGGCAGCTTTTTTATGAGTTGATTCATTCTTCGAGTTGATCCGGCATACGTATCTTCCGCAGTTCAGGAACATTTCTCGGGGCATCCTGATGCTGCCGGAGAATGTCTTTGATCTCCTCAGAAAGTGGAACAACCTGTTTTCTTTCATAATTATAACCGATCAGCGTCACACGTCCTCTTGCATGCCAGTTACCGTTTGGCCCGGCAATTGCATGCTCAACATCAAAACTTGATCTGGAAATCGTGCTGATCCAGGTGTACACGGTAATTTCTTCACCGTAATTGATCTCCTGAATGTAATCGCAATGTGTCGAAGCTACGATCACGCGCCAGTCTTTCAGATTCATACTTGGCGTGAACCAGCGGAAAATCTCACGTTTTCCTTCCTCAAAATACGTATAGTAAACTGCATTGTTGACATGGCCCATTCCGTCACAATCGACAAAGCGCACCGGAATCTTTGTTGTGATCATTCACAAGCCCCCATTTCATCGATCTTTTCCGGGAACTAGTGTACCACAATCCTGAGCTAACCGTGCTTTTTCATCCTCAGATCAGCATAAGCAGATCAGGAATGCAGGACTGCCCGATATTCTGAAGGTGAACAGTGCTCGTATTTCTTAAACATTTTGGTGAACGATGCATTGTATTCATAACCCAGCTGATACGAAATGGTCAGCACACTCAGTTTCGGATCCCCAAGCAGCTCTTTAGCACGGTGAATACGAAGATAATGGATGTACTCCAGGGGAGTCATATGCATCTGCCGCTTGAACCAATCACAATAATAAGATGGGGTATAATGTTCCATCGCCGCCAGTTTTTTAATATTTATTTTTTCTGTATAGTGTTGATGAATATAACGGATCGACGCACTGGCAGGTGTTTCCGTCATTTTATGCAGCCAGTAATGAAGCAGCAGAGTGGCTTCGTCATGATTATGCTGCATCACTTCATAAATTAGCAGATCTTTAACCTGCTGCCAGATAATATTTATGTTCCAAATTAACTGATAATGATCCGCAGTCTGATTTTGCAAAAAAGGGCGAATGTAGTGATCAGGCAATTCGATCACCAGGTTCTCATTTGACTCATTCGAACTGAGCGTATACATATATCGTGCAGGCAGCAGACAGAATTGTCCCGCACTGATCGTTTGCTGCTTTTTTTCAGTTGAAATGACCGTCGTGCCACGAATAGGCAGCACGATTTTAAAATGCGTCGTGCTTTCATATTGCTGCGCTTCGCTGAATGACACAAAGTAAAAGTAAATGTCCTCCAAAAAAGATCGCTCCTCCTGATTGTGAATGTCAGCTAGCGGAGAGGGGGCTGCTGATTCAAATATGCACCAAGCTACAGGCAACAGTAACGATGAATCAGTGAAAAATACCCCTAAATTGGAGTATATCAAATAATACGTGACTTTTGGTCGATTCGTTTGAAATAAAAATAAAATGTGCAAAAGAAGTCAAGAAATTTGCATTTTGTAATCGTTTACTATTAAAAACGGATAAAATTGATCGAAAAAATGGAAAAGATAAGGACTTGCAATCCTCTTATACTCTTCCTGTTAATACAATTTTCAGGGGGAAAATGAAATAATG